>JACAFH010000010.1 GCA_013538715.1 Candidatus Nitrosothermus koennekei
TTTGTCTCTTTATACTCTCTGCCTGTTTCTTAGCATCCTCTATTATCTTATTATACTCATTCTCTAATAAACCCCTTGATGCCCTTAATCTATTCAAGGCATCGTTATATGAAGAATTGATTCTCTCTATAAAATCACTCTCTGATTGAGAGATCACTTGTTCAATAGTTCGCTTAAGTGTTATGTAATTACTCATCAATGTGAGAAGTTAATATGCTAAATTTTAATGTTTGTATAATCACTATAGATTTTTAAATGAGAATTAGATAGAGTTGAACATGGTCGTTGCAATAGGTGATAAAGCACCAAATCTAAAGGTTATGAAATGGGTTCAAGGGTTACCTACAAATATAGATCGAGAAAAGGATAAAGTTATCTTAATTGAAGTATTTCAAGTTAATTGTCCTGGTTGTTTCCTTTATGGATTACCAGAGGCTATAAGAATCTATAATACATACAAGAATGATGATGTTAGAGTATTAGCATTAGCAACAGCGTTTGAAGATTTTGATAAGAATACTTTAGAGAATTTAGAATTGCTAGTAAGGGATGGAATAGTTATAGGAGAGACAGAAAGATCATTAAGGGAACATGGTCTGCTTCGAAATGGCAAACTTCCATACAAGATACCATTTCCAGTAGCGATGGATATGTTAGTTAAATCATCAAATATAAGCAAAGAGAATATAATCGAGTTTATAAAATTACATGTGCCAGATTATGCATCATATAGTAATGAAGAACAAAGAATACTCTTTGAAAGGGTGAGTGAATATCTTAAGAGAAGGGTCTATACACCTTTAACGTTTGATGAATATGGACTAAACGGAACACCATCATCAATAATAATAGATAGAGAAGGGATAGTTAGGCATATCTCATTTGGGTTTGATAATACTCTTGAGTACATAATTAGTTCACTCTTAAAATAAAAATATACATAATTATTACATAGCCAAAAGTGATTTGTTAGATATATAGTTATTATACAATGTAATACTTTACATGAAAATTTTTAATATCATAATAAAAATGATATTTTTAGCGAATTTCGTTTTCTAATAAATGTATAATGACTTATGAAGATAATATTATTATAAATATCATCATTTAATTACTATATTCGTTATCATATTGCGAATTTTGATTAGAAACATTCATAAAAATTGGTTTTATATAATTTCTAAAGAGATGCACATCGGTACACATTTGATAATAGAGATGTATGGATGTGATGCAGATATTCTCAGAGACTTAGAATTGATAGAGAAAGTCTTACTCATGTCAGCAGAAGAGGGTGGAGCTACTATATTATCAAACTACTTCCATAAGTTTGGATATGAAGGCGGTGTAACAGGAGTTGTCTGTATAGCAGAGTCTCATATATCTATTCATACATGGCCTGAATATGAATATGCTGCATTGGATGTATTTACATGCAGTGCAAAAATGAATCCAATACTCATACAAGAGAGAATAATAGAGATGCTTAAACCTAAGAGGGTTATTCTCAAGAAATTTAATAGAGGTTCTATAAGGAAGAGTATAAACCGAGTGGGGTTGAGTGTTGAGATCACCAACTGAGTGGAGGATATACATAGACTGGCATACAAAGTACACAGGATTGATGCTGAGGATATCTAGAGTATACTATAGTAGTAAGAGTAGATATCAAGAGATAGATATAGTAGAATCACCAGATCTAGGAAAGTGTCTCTTGATAGATGGAGTGATACAATCTACTACGTATGATGAATACATCTATCATGAAGCATTAGTTCATCCTGTAATGCTTACTGCAAAAGATCCTAAAAATGTTTTAATAATAGGAGGAGGAGAAGGAGCGACTATAAGAGAAGTTTTAAAGCATGATGTAGAGAATGTTACGGTTATAGATATAGATGAAGAGTTAGTTAATGCATGTAAGGAGCACCTTAAAGAGATGCATCAAGGTTCATTTTATGATAAAAGAGTAGAATTGATCTTTGGTGATGGATTACAATTCCTAAATGAGAGTAAGATGACATATGATGTAATAATACTAGATCTTACAGATCCTACAGAGGATACGTCTCAATTACTCTACACACAAGAGTTTTACTCGTTGATTAGAGATAGGTTAAGTAACAATGGTGCGATGGTTACACAGGCTACATCACCAAACTTTAGTCCTCATTGCTATAGCATAATTCATAATACTATTGAACAGGTATTCAAATATGCTAGAGCATATATAGCACCTGTCAGAAGTTATGGAGGTCTCTGGGGTTTTGTAATAGCAAGTAATTATAATGATCCATTGTATATTAATGAAGATGCTAAGATATCAGGTAAGCTATCGTTTTATGATAAAAGTATTCACAGAGCGTTATTTGCTTTGCCTTTATCATTAAGAGAGAGGATAGAGAGAGAAGATAGAATAGCTACTAACAACAATAGAATTTACATGCCATCTTTTGAAAGATAAATCTATATTTCTCTTACATCTTCTCATTTTTATGATAGAGCTTAAAACTTTGCATGAGATAGAGAGAAGAATAATCCTAACATTAAATGGTAATACTCTTACTCTAGATACATTAGCAAGTAAGTCAGGATTGAATATGGATCAGATTAGGAGGGGCATAGAATGGCTTAGATATAAGAATTTGATCAATTTAAATGAGAAGAAGAGAAGAGTTATAGAACTTGATAAGAAGGGCTTAGAGAGTTTAGAGAGAGGCATGCCAGAAAGGATTCTAGTTAATATATTAAAGAGGTTAGATAATATAAGAATAAACGAATTAAAGAAGGAATTCAAATTAAATGAGGAGTTTAACGCTGCAATAGCATATGCAAAGAGAAAAGGATGGATTACTATAGAGGATGGCAAAGTTAGATTGTTAAGAGAAGATAAGAGTAATGATGAGTTGTTGATAGAAAGGTTAAAGGAGGGTGCATTGTCTTATGATAGTTTAAACAATGATGAACTAGAAGGTTATGAGATTCTAAAGACTAGACCAGATTATATCAAGGAGAACATAATTAAGGATGTAGAGGTTAGTCTATCAAGTAATGCATTAAATCTATTAGATAAGATAGAAGCTATGAAGGAGAGGGAGATCGATGTAGAGGCTACTGCCCCAATTATATATTCTGGAAGGAAGCACCCCTTACAAGATGTTATAGATGAAGTGAGAGAGATTCTTGTTGGATTAGGATTTCAAGAGATAAATGGTAATTATATACAGAGTTCGTTCTGGAATTTTGATATATTATTTACACCACAAGATCATTCTGCAAGAGAGATGCAAGATACATTTTATATAGCAGATAGAAAGAGTGATGAGGATCTTAAGAATATAGCAGGGAGAGTAGCTAAGATACATAAAGATGGATGGAACTATAAATGGGATATAGAAGAGAGTAGAAGATTAGTGCTAAGAACACATACAACAGCAGTAACAATAAGGTATCTTGTAGATAATAAACCTGAAGAAGGTAGTGTGTTTAGTGTTGGAAGAGTATTTAGAAATGAGAAGTTAACTTATAAACATTTAGCAGAGTTCCATCAGATAGAAGGTATAATGATTGGGAAGAATCTATCATTAAGGGATCTAATGGGTTTACAAAGAGAATTTTATTATAAGTTAGGGTTAAAGAAAGTTAAATTCTGGCCTTCTTATTTTCCTTATACAGAGCCATCATTACAATCTATGGTATATTTTGAGAAGTTAGGTAAATGGGTTGAACTATTTGGCATGGGTATATTTAGACCAGAGGTTACTGCACCTGCAAAGATAAAGAATCCAGTACTTGCATGGGGTGGGGGTTTGGAGAGGATAGCGATGATAAAGTATGGATTAGATGATGTTAGAGAGTTATATACCAATAGATTGAATTGGCTTAGGAGTGTAGCAAGATGCCCGTTGTAACATTATATGCTAATAGACTAGAGAAGATGCTAAAGAGGGATATGAAGAGTATAATAGAGATGCTTCCATATATTGCATTAGATATAGAGGAAGAAGGAGAGGATTATGTAAAAGTAGAGTATAATCCAAATAGACCAGATTTCAGTAGTGATTATGGTATAGTAAGAGCATTGAAAGGTTTAATGGATATAGAGGATGGTATTGCAGATTATAAACAGAGGAAGAGTAATCTTAAGATCAAGGTTAGTAAAGGTCTTAAGATAAGACCGTATATTGTATCTCTTCTAGCAAAAGATGGAAGTTTAGATGAAGAGAGTATAAGGCAGATAATATCTATGCAAGAGGATCTTCATAATGGCTTAGGAAGGAGAAGGAAGAAGATCTCTATTGGAATACATGATTATGATAAGATAAAATCACCATTGATATACACTACTGCAGAACCAGATACAAGATTTATTCCATTAGGAGAGAGTAGAGAGTTTAGACTAGATGAGATAATAAAGCAGCATGAATTAGGTAAAAGGTATGGTGATATAATACCTAATACTTATCCAGTAATTAAAGATGCTAAAGATTCTATAATCTCTTTTCCACCAATCATAAATTCATCCCTTACTCAAGTTAGCAGCACTACAAAGAATCTATTGGTAGAGATAACAGCTATAGATCTAAAGAGGGCAGAGGATGCGTTATCAATTCTAGCAATTACACTCCATGATGCTGGTTTTAAGATTGAGAGTGTAGAGATAGATTATGCTAATAAAAAGATTGTTACACCTAATATGAGTAATAGAGTTATGAAT
The DNA here is from genome assembly GCA_013538715.1 of Candidatus Nitrosothermus koennekei. Classification (GTDB taxonomy): domain Archaea; phylum Thermoproteota; class Nitrososphaeria; order Nitrososphaerales; family Nitrosocaldaceae; genus Nitrosothermus; species Nitrosothermus koenneki. The sequence goes on from JACAFH010000010.1 coordinate 4,721, forward strand.
GTAGATCTCTCATATATAAGAGATATAATAGGATTAGAGTTAAGTGAGAAAGAGGTTATCAAAGCATTAAGAAGAAGTAGATTAGATGCTACGATTAAGAATGGAAAGGTTCGATGTATGATACCACGCTATAGATTTGATATAATTAGTGATGTAGATATAGCTGAGGAAGCAGCAATAGGATATGGTATATATAATCTAGAACCTTCTTATCCGTTACATAAATCTTCTGGAAATAGAGATATCAAACTAAAGTTCATAGATAATGCTAGAGAGGTTATGATAGGTTTAGGTGCTATAGAATGTATAAATTTTGATCTAATAAGCAAGGAACTACTACATACCATAGGATTAGAGTATAAGTATAGTGTAGAGCATAGTAAGAGTAATGAGCATGAGATCCTTAGACCATCAATAATACCTTCACTCTTACAAACATTATCAATAAATGTTCATGAACCATATCCACAAATAATATTTGAGATAGGTAAAGTGTTTGAGGATCAAGAAGAGTATAGGTTAGCGTGTATAATTGCTAGTAGTGATTCAAATTATAATAAGATCAAGTCTTATCTACAAGCATTCTTAAGAGGATTAAGAGGTATAGATGCTAAAACTATAAGCAGTAGACATCCTCTCTTAAAAGAAGGCGCTACAGCATCAATAATAATTAATGAGAGGTTAGGAGTTATAGGTGAAGTTAAGAGTGATATAGTAGAGGCTTTTAAGATAAGAACCAATTTATCTCTATTTGAGATAAGTTTAGATAAATTATATCATCTATCCAAATAATCTTCTAACCTCATTACCAAGAATACTTTTAGCAATACTTAATGCCTTACTAACCTTTATCATCCTTATTAATGCATTTGAATGAAAGTCAAAATCTGTAGTAGATATCTCTTTTATAGTAGAATCATCAAGAGTATTAAAGATATCATCTATAGCCTTATTATCAAGCCTCTCAAATACTCTCCTTGCTAAAAGCATGGTCTCAAACTCTTTCCCAAACTTTCCCAACCATGACTCTTCATATTTATGAAGTAGAGTTAGATTATTATGATTTATTGCAGATGCTATAGCATTTCCAGCAAATATGCCAGCAATGCCACAAGAGTATATACCTCCAGCAGTAGTAGGTTTAGTCTGACCGGCTGCATCTCCAACCCTTACTACCCTCCCCTTTACAAAACCTTTAGAGGCACCATTGATCCATATAGGTGCATAGATCTGTTTTGTTATCGAGTATTTATCATAATGTGCATTTAGAAATTCTAGTAAAGTGTTAGCAGAATTTATATTCTTCCCAGCTACGCCTACTCTTGCAACATAATTTCCATTAGGTATTATCCATGCAAAGAACGATGGATATTTTATATTATTAAAATAAACCTCAATAGAACTATCAAGAGATTTTGATACTACTTCATATTGTGCAGATGGTATGCTGCCTTTAGCATTATCTTGCATTATAACCTTGCATCCTCTAGCATCAACAAGTATCTTACTATTAATGTCACTCTTATTAGTCTTAATCTTAACATACTCATCTAACACTTGATAATCTTGCATTGATGTTCTTACCTCTATCTCCGCTCCATTTATAATAGCCTGCTTTGCGATATGTTTATCTAACCTTCTCCTATCTATAGCTACTACATTCTTTGCTGGTATATCTATACTCTTCATACTTGGAGAGTATATCCTTGCACCTCTTATCTCATACATAATCATACCATCAGGCACTACACCTAGTTCTAATAAAGCCTTTAAACTAACAATACCACCACAATGTTCAGGAGTCCCAATCTCTGAATCCTCTTCTAATACCAACACATTTAATCCATGTCTAGCAACTTCTCTAGCAGTTATTAGTCCTGCTATACTTCCTCCAGCTATCACTACGTCATACTCCAGCATAGTATAAAAGTATGATAGAGTATTTTATAAGGCATTGCATTGAAGCAGGTAATAATAGTTAGAAAGGATCTAAAGATGGGGGTAGGGAAGATAGCAGCACAAGTAGCTCATGCTTCCCTATTAGCAGCAGAGAAGAGTAAGAAGATGAATAAAGAATTATTTATTGAATGGTTTAATGGAGGACAGGCTAAGATAGTTCTTAAGGTTAATACATTGGAAGAGTTGTTAAATATTAAAGAGAAGGCTGAAGGACTTAAACTACCAACAGAGATTGTTCAAGATAAAGGTTTGACACAATTGGAAGAAGGGACTATAACATGCTTAGGGATCGGACCTGCAGATGAGGAGTTAATAGATAAGGTAACAGGTAATCTTAAGTTGTTGTAATAATTTAAATATATCATTGATTGTAAGATTTATAAAGGAAAGAAGGAAGCATCTTTTATCTATAGGAGATATAAATGAGTTACATAAATACGCTTAAGAGGATAAGGGAGGGTAAGACGAATTATAGAAAGAGGAAGGCATTACTTATAGGCAAGCATATCTTTACTACTGTGCATATAAGTAATGAGAATGTACAGGTGCAGATAATAAAACCAAATAAAAATGGAGATCTGATTTTATCATCTACACATAGTAGAGAGTTACTAAAATATGGATGGAAACTCTCAAGAAATTCCCTCCCTGCCTGTTATCTAACTGGATTACTTGCTGGTCTCAAGACATTAAAGAGTGGTGTTAACGAACTTATTTTATATTTAAGTAAGAAAAGTTTCTCATCTAGAGTAGCAGCAGTTGTTAAAGGTATGATTGATGCAGGATTAAATATACAAATAGATAAGGATGTGATACCTTCTGCTGATAGAATAGAAGGGAAACATATAGTAGAGTATGCTAAATCACTTGATAGTGAAGAGTATAAGGCAAGGTTTTCTAGAATACTTGCTGCTGGTGTGAAACCAGAAGATTATTCTAAACACTTTAATGAGATAAAGAATCTTATTATGAAGGGTGTATAGAGATGAAAGAGTTAGAGAGTAAACCTGAATGGAAGCCGAGAACTAAGCTTGGCATGCTTATTGCTAGTGGAGAGATTAAGAGTATGGAGGAGGTATTCTCATTAGGTTATAGAATACAAGAGTCAGAGATTACAGAGAAGTTACTACCAGACATAAAGAGTGAAGTTATACATGTAGGAATTGTACAGAAACAGACTGATGCTGGAGAGTTTACTAGATTTAAAGCCATAGTAGCTGCTGGTAATGGTAATGGATTCTTGGGATTGGGTGAAGGCAAAGCAAAACAGATGAGGAATGCTATCGAAAAGGCTACAAAAGAGGCTTATATGAATATAATACCTATAAGGCTTGGATGTGGTTCATGGGAATGTAGATGCACAAACAATCATTCTGTTCCATATAGGGTTAGTGGAAAAGGAGGCAGTGTTAGAATAGAATTGATACCAGCACCAAGAGGATTAGGAATAGTTGCTGGGGATAATATTAAAACAATGCTTAGACTTGCTGGAATAAAAGATGTATGGACTAGATCTTTTGGCTCTACTAATACAGCATCATCAACATCAAAAGCTCTTTATGAGGCATTAAGAAATACATTTAGTATGTGATAGGTATGGCTATACTAGTTCTTAGAATAAGAGGCAATATAAATACGCCATATTGGGCTGAGAGGACTATGCAATTATTACACCTTAAGAAGAGATATAATGCAACTATAGTTAAAGAAGATCCTTCAATATTAGGAATGCTTTATAAGATAAAGCATTATGTAGCATGGCAAAAGATTGATAGTGATACTATAAAAGAGATTATAGAGAAAAGAGGGAAGAGGATTGGCAACTCGGAAGAACTAAGATTAGATGAGATAGCAATGAAGATCGCTAATAATGATATAAAATTATCTAGTATAAAGAGTATAAGACCATGGTTTGCATTAAATCCTCCTAGAGGAGGGTTTAAGAGATCTACTAAGCGCATGTATACTCAAAAGGGTGTAACGGGAGAGAATGCTGAGCTGATCAAATTGGTAAGAAGGATGTTATAATGAGAGTAATATTAATTAATGTTCATATATAAGTGATAGATATGGCTACTAGAAATAGAAAAGTTAGAAGATTAAGAGGTTCTAGAACACATAGTTGGGGTCAGGTAGGGCAGCATAGAAGTGCTGGCCATAAAGGGGGGAGAGGAAGAGCTGGATCTGGAAAGCATCATTGGACCATAACAGTATTATTAAAAAATAAGAATTTTCCAAAAGGTTTTACCTCATTAAATAAGAGGATTGATAAATGGGTTAATGTAGGTATGTTAGATGATCTCTTTTTAAAATATGGGAAGAGTGAAGATGGTAAGAATGTTATAGATCTCAACTCATTAGGTTATGAGAAATTATTAGGCTCTGGCAATGTTAATGGTAAATATACTATTATAATAAATAATGCTAGTGAGAGAGCAAAGAGTAAGGTAGAGTCTAATGGGGGGGAGATCTTATTAGCACATTAGAGCGTTTAAAGATTAGAGATAAGATAGAAAAGATATCAGAGAGAATGCCACAGGTTCCTAAACCAAAGAGAAAACTATCATTACATGAGAGATTCATCTGGTGTGGCATTGCATTACTTATATATCTCTCAATGGGTCAAGTACCATTATATGGTGCCCCAACAAATCCATTAGATCCATTTGCTGCCTTTAGAGTAATCTTTGCATCTCAAAGAGGAACTTTACTAGAACTAGGAATAGGACCAATTGTAACAGCAGGATTGTTAATGCAATTATTAAAAGGTTCTGGTATACTTAAATTAGATTTTAAGAATCCTACAGATAGAGCATTCTTTACATCAGTAACTAAATTTGTTACAATAGTTGTTATTGTTGTAGAAGGTAGTGTATATGGGTCAAGCGTATATGGTGGTGTAACACATGAAGCAGTTATAATAGTAATTGGGCAATTAATAGGCGCTAGTATAGTTATAATGCTACTTGATGAACTTGTTCAGAAAGGATGGGGTTTAGGGAGTGGTATAAGCCTCTTTATACTTGCAGGAGTTGCACAAGGTATACTATGGAATGTATTCAATCCATTTCCTAGTGGTGCAGATGAATTCTCATTTGGAGTAATACCAATGTTATTCCAAGCAGCTGAGAAAGGGGCTGATTTCAATACAATATTCTTTAGACCATCAAATGCTCCACTACCATTACCAAGTATCTTTGGTTTAATAATAACAATAGGTATAATCTTACTTCTAGTATACTCACAAAGCATAAGGATAGAGATACCTATCGTATCTAGCAGATATAGAGGCTTTAGCGCAGTCTATCCTATCAAACTCATGTATGTATCTAATATACCTGTAATACTTGCATCTGCATTAACAGCAAACGCTGTATTACTTGGTCAGATGTTCTGGAGTGCTTATAATCCATTAAACGATAATGAGATATTTAATTGGATAGCACAATTCAATCCTGAGAATCCTACAACCCCTATAGGAGGTATAATATCATATCTCATACCACCTAGAGGGATAAGTGTATTATTTGATAATCCACTTAGAGCAGGAGTGTATATAATAATTATAACTACGATTGTAGTTATATTTGGTAGATTATGGATAGAACTTGGAGGATTATCAGCAAAGAGTGCTGCCAGTAGTTTATTGGATGCTGATGTTCAAGTACCAGGTTTTAGAAGGAGTGAGTCATCTATTGAATCACTACTACAAAGGTATATACCATCTGTAACATTCTTAGGCTCGTTATTCCTTGGACTCTTGGCAAGTGTATCAGATGTATTAGGAGTTCTTGGAACTGGTGTGGGATTATTATTGATGATAGATATAATGATTAATTATCATAATCTCTTGCTAAGAGAGCAAGTAGAAACATATATGCCAAAATTAGGTGCTTTACTTGGTAGAAAGTAAGAGAGCGATAACAGTTGGCATACCTGGAGTAGGGAAGAGTACAGTTATTAATAGAGCTGCAAAGATGCTTAATGATATAGGTATAAGTGCAAGTGTTGCAGTATTTGGGACTATTATGCTAGAGGAGGCTAAAGAATTAGGAATTACTAATAGAGATGAATTAAGGAAGATGCCTATACAAGAGCAGAAGAGGTTACAAGAGCAAGCAGCGATGAAGATAGCAGCAATGAAGGATGATGTTGTGATGATAGATACACATCTATTTATAAGTACAAAGAAAGGGTATTATCCAGGCTTACCTATAAGTCTTCTTAATATATTAAAACCAACAAATTTTATAATGATCGCTGCAGAACCGGAAGAGATACTAAGGAGAAGGTTACAAGATAAGACTAGAGAGAGGGATATCTGCAAACCAGAAGAGATTAAGCATGATCTAGAGATCGCTCAGATAATGGTAGCATCATGCTCAATACTAACAGGTACACCATTTATAACAATCTTTAATAATGATGGAGCAATAGATAAAGCCTCTAGTCAAATAGTAGAATTGTTTAGTGATGAGAGATGATAGAGAATATATTAATATCTTTATCTCCTTTACAATTACAACCACAGCCTACTGCTCATCCATACATAACTAGCATAGTAACTGCTGCATTTGTAGTTGCGTTTATAGCAATAGGCATACAGTTTGTTTATGCTTTAATAAGAAAGAAGTTTACTGATATCAACAAACTCTCTTCTATAATGAAGGAGGTTACAGAGTTTAATAAGAGATACATGGATGCGTTTAAGAAGCAGGATAAGAAAATGTTGGAGGAGTTAAACAAGAAGAAGGCGTATATAGATAAGTTAAGGATGGATATGTTTAGAATGAATACTAAACCAATGATGATATTCCTTATTCCATCATTTATACTATGGATCTACATACTTCCAAATCTAATAGGTTATACATCTGCAGTATCACCAATCTCACTTAATGTGTTAGGCGATTTGATGCCTTTAACATGCACAAAAGAGATGATTATTAATGATATTAATAATATAAGTGACGAACTTAATAAAAAGGCTGATGAGATTGCTCAAGGTTCATTAGAGATAAAAGGTTTAGCAGAAAAGGCAAAGGCTCTAGCAAGTGAAGGAAAGTTTGTTGATGCTAGAAGTGTTATTTTAGATGCATATGATAAATTAAATGCTGGAAGGAGTGAGAAGATTCAAGAAAAGGTTCCTAGATGCACAATAGAGAATGAGGTATTACTATGGGCATGGTATCTAATAGTATCAGTTGCATTTGGAAGTATAGTAACGCGTATAACCAAGACAAATATGCCTTCAGCGTTTTAAATTGAGAAGTATAATAATCTCTGGTTTACCGGCTGTTGGTAAGACCACAATAGCTATGGCTATAGCAGATAAACTTGCATTAAAGCATTATTCTGGAGGCGATATACTTAAGGAGATGTCAAAAGAGTATGGTTATGTAACCTCTGGCAATGATTGGTGGGATAGAGATCATGGTATGAAATTCTTAGAAGAAAGGATGAAGAATTATGATATGGATAAGAGGTTAGATGAATATCTTATCAATATAGCAAGAAGAAGGGATGCAATTATAACAAGTTATACTTTACCATGGCTTGTTGAAGATTGTATAAAGTTCTGGTTTAAAGGTTCTTTAGAGATAAGAGCAAAAAGAATGTCAATGAGAGATAATATACCTTACAATGAAGCACTAGAGATCATCAAAAAGAGGGATCAGAAGAATAAAGAGTTATACTTTAATATATATAATATAAGATTTGGGGATGATCTTTCAGTCTTTGATTATGTGATAAATACAGAAGAGTTGAATGTTAATAGTGTAATAGATATATTACTAACCATATTAAAATACCTAAAATGACATCTATACAATTAACTAAGATAAGTGATGATTATACTGATTATAAGTATGGCTATGAGCCTTATAATAGACCAATGGAAGTATTATTAGAGTATGGATTTATACCATTAGATAAACCACCAGGACCTACTAGTCATGAAGTTGTAGCATGGATAAGAAGAATACTTAATGTAAAGAAGGCTGGACATAGTGGGACTCTAGATCCTCAAGCTACTGGTATGCTTCCTATTGGACTAGGTGAGGCTACAAAAGCATTAAGTGTATTATTATTAGGCTCAAAAGAGTATTATGCTATAGCAAGGTTACATTCACCAATAAATAGAGAGAGGTTAGATTCTATACTCAAGGAATTTGTTGGAAAGATATACCAAAGACCACCTCAAAGATCAGCTGTTAAGAGAAGCACTAGAGTAAGAGAGATCTATGAATTAGAGTTAGTAGAGGAAGAGGGAAGATTGTTATTGATTAGAGCATCAGTAGAGGCTGGTACGTATATTAGAAAACTTGTCTATGATATAGGTGAAGTCCTAGGTGTTGGAGCTACAATGATTGAATTGAGAAGGACTAGGGTTAGTAATCTTAATGAGAAGTATATGATACGCATGCATGAATTAGTAGATGCATATACTTTATGGAGGGAGAGCAATGATGATACAAGACTAAGGAGTATGATCTTACCTATAGAGAGTATACTTAAACCATTAAAGAGTGTAATAATAAGGGATAGTGCTGTAGATGCATTATGTCATGGAGCACAGCTAGCAGTTCCTGGAATATTGCAAGTATCTTCAGATTTAAGAAGAGGAGAATTAACTGCTATATATACATTAAAAGGAGAGGTTGTAGCACTAGCAGAATCATTAATGTCTATAAATGAGTTAATGGAGGCAGAGAAAGGTATAGCATTTAAGACTAATAGAATAATAATGAAACCAGATACTTATCCTCGAGCATGGAAAGGTAAAGAATAAAAGCTAAGTTAGTTAAGTATTTGATTAGATCTAAAGCCGGGGTACTCTAGCTCGGTAGGAGGCAGAATAAGCCTAAGCCTGGAGTATGCTAGAGAGCCTGTGACCCTTGTGGTCGCATGGGTTCAAATCCCATCCCCGGCGCCATTATATATTGATGTGTATAACTAGAGGATAAGAGTATTGGATAAAGATATGACTAAATGCAGAGGTAGCATGTATAGGAGAGGATAAACTCTAATCATACACTCAATTCATATTATCATGAAGATGGCTAATCATAGTAGAACTAGTAGATGCAATATCTAGATAGATAGCAAGAGATAGAGCATTACTATATGTTATGAGTTGCTTAATATGCATAAACAATCTAATATTTTATGATGAAGATAATGATTATTGATCTATAATCAATAATTGCTGATGATATCATAAGATTTGTTGGCTCATATGCTATATGTATCAGCAAAATCTAAATCTGCACTATCTATCTATAGATGAGGCACAACTAATCAATACATTTGCTATCAGAGATGTATTGAATGCATTAATGTTACTTAAAGCATGAATAGATTTAACATCATTATGTAGAACTTTCTTTAGATAAGGATACTGAAGAGTTATCTATTTAATGTATGGTATGTCTACCATTACTTTTCTATTCTCAAGAAGAAGAGGATTAGCAAAGAGTTATCCTATATAATAAATGATGATACAGTATAACTTATCCATATAAAATTTAGGCGTAATAGCAGTCAAGTCTCTATGATAAACTATATAACCTATCTTGATGAAGTTGTTAAGGATATATTATTAGAATTACCTTCTACTCTTATCCACAAAAGTGCATTATAATATATCCTTAGCGTAAAAGATCTAATAATGATGATAACAATTTACAAGATGTTAAGTAGAAAAGATGCATATATACTATTTAATATGATTGCTCCATCCATTTCTTGATGGTAATAAGAGAACAGCAACCGCTGCTACAAATGTATTCTTAACGGCTATTATATCGATCTTCAGCATTAAGAAATTGTAAAGATGATGAATCAACAGCCAGAGAATGGATAAGAGACTAGATTCATTAACTCTATAACTATCTCTTTTAATATGCACTAACTTTATAACAGTCATATACCATTTATTCAAGTAATGGACATATCGCACCGTGAGATTTACTCTCTTTTGAATTATATAGAGAGTGGTGATATTGTACTCCCAGAGGTTCAAAGAGAGTTTGTGTGGTCTGATAATGATGCAAAGGACTTACTTGATTCACTCTACAAGAAGTATCCAGTTGGGTATATATTACTCTGGTGCCCCAAAGAAGTAAGGCCGTATAAACATTTTGAGGGACAAAACCAATCAACTTACATGAATGAAAAAAGAAAACCAGTACGGTACCTCCTGGACGGTCAACAAAGGCTTACTTCTTTACTAAAGATAAAAAACGGAGATATCGAGATATACTTCAATATAAATGACAAAGTATTCCAGCTTAAGAATCGAGGAATAGAGAATAAGCCTGAATGGATCTCTGTAAGGGAGGTATTGAATAAAGAACCAAGTGACATACTACTTGAATTGGGAGAAAAACTTGGAAGGAGCTTAGACTATATATATAAGAAATATGCTACACCTATCTCAGATTTGCATAATGTTCTTAAAGAAAGATTACCAGTATATGAATTAAAAGAAGACGATTACTCAAAGATTACTGAAATATATATACGCCTTAATTCTAAAGGTGTCCGTCTAAAGAAGGCTGAACTTGTTATGGCTATGGTAGTATTAAACATACCAAAAGAGTTCAGAGACAATCTTGAAAGGCTTCATGATAAGTTTGAGGATTGGGGCTTTGATACGAATTTCTATATGCGTTGCCTTACATGCATGCTTACTAAACAGAGCAAGTTTGAGTATCTTAAGAATTATTTAAATACTGATAAAGATAAGGCTGATAAGGTTCTCAAAATAATGGACGATTTACTCAAGTATATGGATAATGTATTAAAGCTGCTTAATACTCATCTAGGTCTTACACATGATAAAGTTCAAACTATCCTTCCCTCAGAGATAGTTCTGATTCCATTGCTTATGTATGTTTATAATAACAATGATAATGGTATCAAGAGTGATTCAGAACTAAATAAACTTCTTTACTGGTTCCTCATGGCATCATTCTGGGGGAGATATAGTGGAGCTACAGAAACAAAGTTAGATGAAGATTTAAAAGCATTAAAAGAAGATTCTAATCCCATAAATAAATGGATCCAGAATATACTAAAGGAAAAAGGAAGACTTAAAATCGATATAAGAGATTTTGAAGGCAAGTTCACAAAGAATAAACTATTGTTACTTTACTTTTTAGTGTATAAGAATAAGGCTCTAGATTGGTTTACTTCAACTGATCTAACAAATACCGATACTATAGAGCTTCATCATGTCTTTCCCAAGAAGGTTCTTAAAGATATGAAAGGTATAACTGACGAACAGATAAATGATATAAGGAATATTGTCTTTATCTCTACTAAAGCCAATAGAAGAATAAGTTCAAAAGAACCAATAGATTACTTTAAGAGCGAAAAAATAGATGAAAATAGATTGAGGAGACAGTATATACCATTAGATGAGACTCTTCATAGAAAAGAAGCCTACAATGAATTTCTTAAAAAGAGAGGTGAATTAATAGTGAGATCATTGAATAATGTGTTAGAAAGCATGTATGAAGGTCACTCATTATCGTTAGCAGAATCAAGATCAGAATTATGACAAGCACAAGAACTAAATAAGGCAGATCTACTGGAAGAACAAGCACGTGTATAGTTGATGAGACAAAGCGTGGAAGAGAGAAGTTATACGTATGGATGAAGATATGTAGATAGCAAAACTTCTAGATAGATGCTCATTCACAAGTACGTTTGTTGAAAAGGATGCATTAACTGAAATAAGCCATGGTATAGATCTGTATTGGAGAGCTTAGGCTTAAAGTATGAGCACCAGACATGGGAAGATAACAGCATAGAAAGATGGTTTCAGTTTAGACTAAAGCAGTTCTACAATATCACATGGAATGCAAGAATCAAAGATACAGAGGTTCATGCATGGATGCATTCATACTGTTCTACATAAACTGTGAAATGGTTATGTTGACATCATCTCGCAGGTAATACTCTATTAATATAATTTATAACTAAAAATGCATGTATGTATAATTGGTATTATTTCTCTTATGCTACTCTTCAAGAGGGAGTTTATAGAATCTATCCTTAATGGAAGGGAGGTAGAGACAAGGCGGATATATAATGTATGCAGAATAGTATACATAAGACAAAGAGTACATTTGCTACAAAATAACATATGTAAGCAAAGGTTAGGATATATGAGCAAAGAGGAAGCACTAAGGGAAGGTTTCAATTCATTGGAAGAGTTCAGAAATGCATGGATAAGGGCTATGGTAGATTCAATCCAGAATAGATAGTTCATGTTATAGGATTCAGAGTTATCAGTTCAGTATATACGATATACCCCTCAGTAACAATAGCATGATAAGAAGAACAAATCTCTATAAATATATTTGTAATAAATCGTAAATACCTAATGGATACGACATATATACTGTATTATATACATTAATCTTTATCTTTCCAATCATCTATAACATATTTATAGTCTATTATTTGTATCGGCTTAACTTTGTTAGCAAACTTCTTAGCAGGATTCTGTATCTCTATTAATCTACCTTTACCTAATGCATCCTCTATGGCATAGATATAATACTCATCCCCAAGCTTCTTCGTAGTTAACCATTCATGGGAGGTTAATTGTATGCTACCAGTATCCTTGAATGCCTTAACCTCTATAACCCTATCGAATGATTCTATATCATATCCAGCATACTTGTTAGATACATCCTTTATACTGCTCAATTTATTAGGATCGTTTCCTGCTCTACTCTTCTCATATTCTATTGCTATCTTCATACCATTCAGTTCAACTAACTCTTTTATTCTTTCATTAATGCTATATGCCTCATCTATTTTCTCCTTCTCCATTCCTTCCTCTTTGTCTTTTCTGTCTGCTATAATCTGTGCAATACCTATTAATTCAATTATAAGATATACTTTAAACTCGTTCTCCTTCTCTTTCTTTACTTTTTCATACTCTCTCTTTAACTTCTCTCTCTTATTCTCCTCTATCTTTTTAAGACCTGCGTAATATGGCGCTTCAATTAACCTTTCTTTATACTCCTGTATCTTTTTATCTACCTTGATTATCTCATTTGCATAGTAATTCTCTATAGCATCTATAGTTCTCTCTTTTATTATATCAAGTTTTTTTGTGGTTTCATTTATCAACTCATCCATTATTCTATGGACACTCTTGTCTGCCTTCTCCTTCAATTCTAATATATTTTGTGTAGTTAATCTTGTAGTCTGTAAAATTCCTTTCTCATTTATATCATCTAATATACCAAGATCCCATATTGCTCTACTATCTATCTCCATTACATCATCAGAACCCTCTTTACATAATATACTTACTACTTTACCATTTATTGGTCTGTATCTACCATCTATGATGCTTAGCATATAAGTGAATATAATTCCATTGAGATTAGGATTAGAGTCGAATGTTGATATAGTTACAGAGTCTCTTGCTGCATGATTAAGCATGAGCATTATATGCTTGTTACCTAGAGCAAGATACGTATAATTCTTGCTCTCTGCTATACTCTGATCGAAGCTACCATTTATGATACCTTCTATATCTATATTCTTACAACTATAAATGATGGAAGTAGGCATGAATATTTGATATAAACTCCCCATTTGTGTGATATTACCACCATATCTCTTAAGGAATACATCTACAAACCTCTTAATCTCATTACTATCTACACCATATCTAAGTATCTTCTTCATACTCTCCAATCTTGTCCTATCTAGCCTATAGCCAGTTATCAACCCGTCTATCCTCTCTAATGTTATTAACCTATTCTCTGTTATCTTATCTATACTAGTCTTTAACCTTGCATCCCATTGGTCTCTAGGTAACCTCCTTAACTCCTCATATAAGGCAGTGAACTCATCCTCAGTTATTATTCTCCCTATTATATCATAGACCTTATCATTATATGCTGCCCTTATCTTCTCAATCTTCTCGAACAACTTTGATAGTATATAACCATCTATCGTTACATTAGGGTCCATAATGAAGTTATAGTACTTTACATTCCTCTTCTGCTTTATCCTATGGATTCTTCCCATCCTCTGCTCTAATCTGTTTGGATTCCATGGTATATCATAATTTATCATTATATTGCAGAACTGCATATCTATACCTTCACCAGCAGCATCTGTACACACTATGATATCTCCATCCAACTTGAATGATTCTAACGCTCTCTTACGATCCTCTATGTTCATTGTACCATCTATGTTGTATATCTTAAAGTCTGGGAATCTCTCTTGTAACCTATCTTTAAGGTAGTTTAGTGTATCCCTATACTCTGTAAATATAACTATCTTGGCTTCATTTCTAGCATTCTTCTCACAAACATCATTCCTTATGTTTGATATGTAATTTATTAACTCATCAAACTTTGAATCAATGTTAAGATTATTAAGTTTAGTAGTTATATCTTTGATAATTTGAAGTTCGTAATCCATTGCTCTAAATAGTGACTGATCTATGATCTCTCCTTCATTATCCTCATACTCTCTCTCATCATTCTCCTCCTCAGCCTCCCTTAGTTTCCTCCTTACCTTATCAATGGTTTGAGGATCAAAGCCTATGTCTGTTGACAATGAGCATAGTTTTGCTAGTCTTCTCTCAAATGATAACCTTAATGCGTGAAGTGATGAAGATGCTCTCTTCCTGAATATTGTTGATATGAATCTTATCGCTGATTCCTCCTGCTTATCACTAGCATAACTTTCTAGTTTGGCAAGATAATTATTAAGAAGATCTAGAACCTCTACCTCCTCTCTCTTTAATGGTATAGTAACGGTCTTACTCTCTCTAGCAGGGAATACTTCCTTACCATCTAGATCTATAACATCCTCCTTCATATTCCTTATAACAAGATATTGTGAAGTATTAATGTCGTATACATATGGGTCCAAAAGCCTAAGCCTATTAAGATAATCTTCATCATCACCATTATGTGGTGTTGCTGTAAGTAAGAGCATGTAATTTGTTATGCTAGCCAATAGTTTACCGAGTCTATACCTCTCATTGTTGTTTGTAAGTTTATGAGACTCATCAATAACAACAAAATCAAGTCTAACATCTGTAGAATACTGCTTATCCTCTTCAATACTCTCTCCTTTACTACCTCTCTCTATCTTTCTCCTATCACTCTCTTTATCATTACTTTTATCATACTTTTTAATATCTATTCCAAATAATTTTAATATCACATGATCTTGCTTTAGATAATCTATACTTGTTACATAGCAGAACTCTCTTCTTATTAGCATATCTGGATTGGCATTAGAAGAGTCAAGTATCTCAACATTGAATTCAAATCTATCCTTTAACTCATCTCTCCATTTTATTACAAGTGATTTTGGTACAACGAAGAGTATCCTATTTGCTAAGCCTCTTGCATTTAATTCACTTGCTATTAATGCTGCTGTAATTGTCTTACCCAAACCAACCTCATCTGCTATTAACATCCTAACGTTACTATCAAGAACTTTAACAACCTCGTCTATTTGATGGGGAAATATCTGTATCTTTGTGCTTGATGCAATAACATAAGGATTGAACTTATACTCTGTAAGCAGTCTATATGCATCCATTGCAAGTATAAAGTCTATAACCTCATCTACCCTATGAGTTATAAGCCTGTCTATTAGTTCATTACTCTTATCCTCCACTTGATCTAATGGATGCCATTGAGCAGAACCTTCTTTGGGGAATAGGATATATGCAAACCCATCCTTCTTCTCAATTATTATACCTTCCTTATTACCCTCTTTTGTATCTCTTACCCTTACCTTTGAACCAATGTCTAGCAGTAAATTCACCTACATTGTTGTAGATTTAATGGGAGATCTTTCATAATCTTCAGCCTTCTCCATCTTACATATACCTATCTAGTTTATATGACTCATGTGCTGCTATTCTCTTCTCTTCTATAACATCCATTATTGATGCAAGTATATTATACTCTTTATTCTCATCGTTACTTAACCCTTTATCTTTCTTACTCTTATAGTAAGAGTAGATAATATTCATTATATGTGTGAGCTCTGATTTATTAAAGTTAGGCAATTGAAAGAAACGATTTATAGATGTTGCTCCCTTACTATCAGCAACGTATTCAATATAGATGAGTTGTTCATGAAGATTGTTTATATCTATCTCATCATCTCGTTTGCTTATTATCCTTTCACATTTATCAAATGATAATAAGGATATATTATTTCTCTCTTTAATTATTACCCCCTTCTTTATAAGATAATCTGTATCTGTGTTAAGTGCCTTAACAAGTAGTAATGCCTCATCACTATTCAATGAACCATTATAGAATATCTTAACTAAGAGATAGAAAGAGATCTCTTTGCCTAGTGCTTCTAGACTCTCACCCATTATCTTCTCACACAATAGTCTGACTATTGAACTCCTTACATGATCTAGTATAACTTTAAAGTCGATATTAAAATCTGCTTTATAACTCTTTATATGTGTGTACTGTGTAATCTCCTCAAAAGCTTTACCAAACATCATTAATATGAGATCTGTGAATGAAATAGATAATAGTCTATCTAAATCAATTTTATCAAGGAGGTTCTTAATCCTATTCTCAACATTCACTACTATATTCTCAAAATACTCTTCCTTCTTATACTGCAATGGTAACTTCCTACATGCTATGCAGATAGAACTCATGAATGATGTCTTGCCTCTAGCCAAAACATTCTCGCTACTCTCTGTATGCATAGCATAGCTCTGCTTTACCTGAAACCTTGCTTTCATCAATATCTCTAGCAGGAGTTTCCATGCCTCAGTGCTTGAATGTGCAAAGAAGATTACTGCTAAACCATCATCCTTTAACACTTTATACATCTCGCTGAATGCTCTCGTCAATGCATTCTCATAAAACTGCTCTGCATCTTTCTTGTTACCAAACCTACCCTTACTTACTACTATATCCTCATCTAATGGTACCCTTGCTGGTAATTCTGGATAGTAATCTTTTAATGCTCTGTATAACCATACATAGAAGAATTCACTTATTTCACCATATTGAACATCATCTAGATAAGGCGGGTCAGTTATTATAAGATCAAAGTAGTTATTAGGATAGTATTCTGATAGATGTAGAGCAGAGGCATTACGTATATCTATTGTTGCTGTATTATTAGATAATCTACTAGAAGCAAACTTTATAGCATCAACTATATTCTCTAGCATATTATATAAAGAACCAGAGGTCTTCTCAAATGGGTTTACTTCAGCAAAGTTATAGATGATTCTAGGGCTTCTCATTGCTAAGACATGGGATATCTCTTCTCCAGCTACATTCCAACCTATACATATACAATTACGATCAACATGTTTAGCAATAAGAAGAGAAAGATATGTTGCTATAACTTTAGCATATTCTCTTCCATATTTATCCTCAATCTCTTTAGCAATACCTTTAATATGTTTGAGTAATGTAATCATCAGCAATAGTTGGCGAGGGTTATAGATACGATACCATTGAGTAAAACCGTAATTTTTAAGTCTAAATAATTCTGCACCCATTTCCTCATATGGTATTAACCCTTGCTCTTCAAACTCATACCAATGCTTCTTTAACTCCTCTTCTACTCTCTTTAATGCTTCTTTATCTTTATTATTTGCTAATACATAACTCTTGCCTTTAATAACAACTGCTAACATCTCATAATCTTTTCTCTTAGTAATATCTGAAGTCATGTGAGTATAATCTATTGTGTTTCTACATTTTATACATATTACTTTATCATTCTTATGTGTAAATTCTTCGCCTTCCTTTTCACTGATATTATTTATAATCTCAACAGTAAAATCATTATTGGTAACTGGTTTTATCCGTAAGCCTATCTTCTTCTTATCAGTATTTGCTAACCACATGTGATTTAACAATGGTATCCTTTGTTTACAATAAGGGCATATTATACACCATGCATATAGATAAGTTAGTCTATTAGAATCGTTATGATAATAGTAAAATTCTTTTAATTCTTCCTTGGTTCGCTTTATAACTTCTTCACCATAACACTTAACAGCCTCTGCTAATTCACTATCTCTTCTTGGGTATTCTACTATTGCCTTCTCAATAATATATGCTACTGGATTATACTCAACAGCATAACATGAGAGCATCCACCTACTTAACTCAAATATTATATTCCCCCCTCCAGCAAAACAATCAAGAACCTTTATGGTGGAAGGATCTTTACCTAATAATCTTTTATATGTCTCTATATTTGGATTCTTTGTATATGCTCTAACATCTTTATTTATTTGGAGGAGTGAAGAAATAACATTAGCATTTATCTTATCTGCGCATAGCGTTGAAGCAAGCAATAATGCTCTATTAATTATCAATGGTTTTCTTGTCCACCAATAGCAGATCTCATTTATAGGTGGTCGCCCTAATTTCTCTTTTTTTGCTTCTTTACTTACACTATCAAATATACCTAGAAGATTCATATCAGCCTCCTCAATCACTCTCTTATCACTCATACCTGCTTACCTCTTACTATAGAGAATTCTAAATGCTCTCCTTGCTCTTCCCTTTACGCTTATGAATTGACTTGCCCAGAAATATACATCCCCATACTCCATATTATTGAGAGCATCAAGTAAATGTATTGCATTCTTATAGTCCCTAGCAGAATTCACAGCCTCAAATGCAACTAATACTCTTGCTATTACAAACCAATCAACTTCATTATTATACGCATTTCGCATCAGCAATTTCTTGTTAAGCTTAAGATAGTTCTCAATGATATCTTTTCTCCAATGCTTAGCATATGATAGAGTGTACCATTTCTTGCCATGTATCTTTAATGCACTCTTATCTTTATCTCGCACAATCTTGTAATTTCCTATGGAGATAAGCGTAGTAATAGATTTCTTGTTTTTCTTCTTCTGATCTTGGTAATTAGATATTGTTATTGCATTATTTGTATGATCAGTTCCAAGGATTATAATTCTATTCTTATCATTACTCATCTCACTATTGCTCTCCTTTTCTTTATAATTCTGTACCTGTTTCTCTTCCATGCTTACTAACGCTTCTCTTATATTATATTTGTTTATATCAAGTTTATTTGATAGATACAAAGTCAGACTCATTCTAATTCCTTTAACTTATTGGTTATATCCTTATCTGCAATTATAGTTAACTTACCATTACCATAATATTTAGATGCTTTTAATTGCTGTATTAATGACCTTAATTCATTAATATCCTTTAATTCATTATGTATTGTTATCTTATCATTACCTCTAATTAGTTCAAAATCTATATATTTTTCTTTAATATCATCAAATAGTAATGGTAACTTTTGTAAGACTCTCAGACATTTATCTATATTATGGATAGGTAGTGGATGAGTGCAGTTGTATGAACCTAGATACACCTTATCCTTCACTCTGCCATTATCCCTTCTAATACTATCTAAATCATCTTTCAAACCTGCTTCCACTATCTTTTTATCTTTTCCACCCTCTTCTATATACTCCTTCTTTATAACATACCCCTCAGATGATACATTTATTCTATTGCCTATCTCTGCTATATACTTGCCATTTATTTCATTAAGTTCATTTGCATAACCAAATAACCCTTCCTCTACACCTCTAGCTATTCCCCTAACTATTGGGTCTACTCTGCTTATGAATGGTTTTGATCTATCCTTCATGAAGAGTTCAAATATCTCTTCAACCTTTAATGGTCTCTCAGGTGTAAGCATCGCATTAATTAGATCAGGGTTAACTATCTCTTCATCTTTAAGCAGTTTACCATATTCTGATAATTTACTCTTTACTGCTTCTATAATATTCTTATTTTTTATGATATCTATCTGCATGAGCCTTATATCATGAACATGAGGGTATGCTATGTTAGTATAAGCATTCTTTATAATATTGACAAAATTATTCTTCTCATCAGATAATTTCTTCTTGAGCATATTGATATCTTCTTTCTCAGTTAGAATATTGCTCTTTTCTGCTTTCTCACATGCTATAACCCTCTTAGCATAATACTTCATATGATCTATTCCATTAATGCTTGGATAGAGGAAGACTAGAGTGTTCTGATAATTCCTTATGTTTCTAGTTGAAGTATATTCAAGCATATCTTTTAACATCTGCTTGATACCTTGAGAATCACGTTGCAATTCTTTATTTTCTATATTCTCATAGTCTATAATAACTATCTTCAACTCTGGTTTATCCTCATCATATCCATACTTGTCTCCATAGATAACTTTAAAAGTAGAATCTTGGTCGATGATGTGATTTATTTCAGCTTCTATCTTATCTTTTATCTCTGCATCTCTAATCTCTTGCATGAAATCATATATTATCTTGTTTATATTTGGCTTCACAGTAAGTAGATACTCATTGCTTGGAGTCTTCTTTATATACCAGAAGCTCTCATCTATCTCTTGTATAGCATTATCAACTATACTATCATCCATACTAGGTTTGCATACTGCTAGTTTCAACTCACGTAATCCTATCCCTGACTCCTTAGATGAACCTATAAGGGAGTAGAGGAGTATAGCCTTTGCTATAGGTTCAACTATCTTTATATTCTTCTTAGAATCGAGTTCCTTTGCATGCTTAATACAATCACTCTCTATAACCGGCATAAGACCACCTTTTAGTGTTGCTATGAAGTCCTTTATCTTATAATCAGACAGATCTATGCTATCTATACTTACAAGTTTTACATCTCGCTTATTCAGATATATGTTATGGAGCACAGTTGCAAGGAACTTTAGTATACTCCTTGTCTTGTTGAAACTCTCTATTGTTGATACCCTCTCATAAAGGATATCTATAAAGAATGGATGGAATGGGTATGCTTTCTCTAATCTAGCCTTATAGTTGGGATCATCTATGATGTTCTTCTTCTGGTAGTAATCTTCATACTCCTCTATTAGCCTGCTGGATCTTAATCTATTCCAATTGATACTCTTAACTAGTCTCTTAACTATAACACTATAGACATCCTCTTTGTTTATAGGTACAATTATGGTTGACTGCCTAGATACGCTCTGCTTCAATGAGTTCATGATTTGTTCTATGGACTCAGCAACCTTATCTCTATACCTCTCATAGAGGGTCTGCTTGCCTGTAATTGTTATAACGAGTATACAATTGTTCACACTTGAGACTGCGCTTATAAGCTTCTGTATGAATGAGATTGTGAGTTCTGCAAGAGTAACATTCCCTATCTGTATGCTATCAACCTCGAGTAGATAATGAGGTAATTCATCTATAAGTAGGAGTACAGGTTTATTAACATAGGAAGAATCTGGATTATTAGTATCAGAGGAGGAAGGAGGAGTATAACCTCTTCTCGTGAACCACTGCTTTATAACCTCTATCTGTTGTATAGGCTCTCTATTCTCATCATGCTGTCTTACAGATTCATAGGAGTTGAGTAGGTATGCTATCTCACCCCATAGAGTCTTCTTCTTTACACTTCTACAATCCAAAGCAACTACCTTTACATCTGGTACCTCAAGTACACCAGTTTCCTTATCTATACTGTTATAACTTATGTAGTTGCTACCTAGATCCCTGTTACTGAAGATATGGTATAAGAGTAGGAGGGTATGTGTCTTGCCACCACCAAACTCTGTATCAAGTATATATACAGGGGAACCCTCATTCCTAGCTAACCTTAGCAATACGCTCTTAAGTATGCCCTTCATATTCCCAGTAAGGTAGGTATTGCTTAGGAAGATCGAGGGGTTCTTGTATACATCATCAGCACTATTATCAAGGATTGAATGTAATTCAACAGCAAACTTACTCTCGTTTAGAGTACCTGTGATTATCTCATCAACAAAGGTACATACTTGCCATATATTGGGAATCTCAACCATAAATTATCATCTTAAATGGTAATATAAAAAGTTTCTTGTATATATTCTTAATCAACGATGATAGGAAGAATATATTACATATAATTCTTACATTCTATAAACAAGATCTTATATAGAGATGATCTCAAGGAATATCCTTATACCAATCTATATAAAGTAACCAAGCATGTTTAGACCTCGTCTTTTTACTTAACCACTATTATGTATATGATCTTCTTACATTATCCACTACTTTTGATATTTTGTAAATAGGAATTAAATTATATCAGATGATACTCCTTTTTGGAGGAATTCTTATATTTTTCTTTTCAAATGTCTTTAGTCTGGTAGTTGGATATGATTATGTATTAATACACCACGATGCTGATCGTACTTTTATTTTTTGTATTAGGCTGACGATAGACTTGGACTCATACCTCTTTAGCATCTGGGCTCAACTCATTATACTTCTTGAACGCTTAGTATCTTTGTTCTACCCTACCTATGTATACCCTCTCACCAACATCTATACTTGGAATGCCTAGGAGTTCGAGCAGTGTTAACCTCTCTTTAGTCTGCGCTATTATGCCTTCTCTACTCTTCATGATAGACTTACCTCTAGGCTCAACGTTTAATACATATGCGTACTCATTAATAATGAATATATCTAATTTAATAATACTTGTCCTAAATCATACAAATCATTAGAGAACCTAAACTAACCCTTAATTCTTCTATATCAGTATACACTGCCCAATTCTCACAAGAAGAAGCAGTAAGAGGATTAGTAAAGAGTTATCCTATAAAGCAACAACAATTGATGTGGTTAAGATGGTTAATACACTATAGTAATAGCATGACATTATCCTTAAATACAATTTTAACACAATTTTACTCATGCAGAGTAATGAATTGAAGAGGAAGTTATTAGATATGTTAGGAGAGGATAAGGAGTTTAGACATGCAGTAGCAGGAGCTATAGGATATAATGAGATACTTGATAAGTTTGCTGATTTAGAGGCTAGAATGGATGAGAGGTTTGCAAAGATGGATGAGAGGTTTGCAAAGATTGAGGAAGAGATTAGAGATCTTAGAGAAGAAAGCAATAATCTTAGAAAGGATATGAATGAAGGGTTTAGAAGACATGATGAGGAGTTTGCTAGAGTATGGCAAA
>JACAFH010000011.1 GCA_013538715.1 Candidatus Nitrosothermus koennekei
TTGCTCCTATAATAGCGTCCATACTTAATGATAATGGCTTGAACGCTAAAGCATTTACTGGTAAAGATGTTGGCATATTAACAGATTCTAACTTTGGTGATGCAAAACCATTGATTGATACTACTCGTCTAAGGATTAAGAAGATATTAGAAGAGTTGATAATCGATGGTATTACACCAGTTGTAACTGGTTTTATAGCTGCTGATCAACATGGTTATATAACTACACTAGGAAGAGGGGGATCTGATTATACAGCAACGATAATTGCTGATGCATTAGGTGCTGATGAAGTATGGCTTATGACTGATGTTGATGGATTGATGAGTGCTGATCCAAAGATAGTGAATAATGCTAAAGTGATAAGAGAAGTATCTTATGCAGAAGCAATGGAGATGGCTTTATTTGGTGCCAAATATATGCATCCGAGAGCATTGGAACCAGTTTATGAGAAGGGAATTCCAGTAAGGATAAAGAATATATCTAATCCATCTGAACCAGGCACGCTAATAATAAAAGAACCTAGTAGTAATGCTAAACAGATTGTCAAGTCTATAAGTATGATCAAGGATCTAGCAATGATAGATATTAGAGGTAGTAGTATGGCTGGAGTACCAGGAACCGCTGGTAAGATCTTTAATGTATTAGGAGAAGCAAAAGTTAATATCATAATGATATCTCAAGGTCCATCAGAATCAAGCATATCAATAGTAGTTAGGAAGAGTGATCTAGATAAAGCAGTAACTGCATTAGAACTAAACTTCCTTGGTAGTTTGGTTAAGAGTATAAATGTTACTGATGACGTTGCAGTCATAGCAGCGGTTGGTTCTGGTATGAGAGGAGTTAAAGGTGTAGCATCTAGAATATTTGGTGCAGTAGCATCTAAAGATATCAATGTTATGATGATAGCTCAAGGTTCATCTGAGTTAGATCTAGCATTTGTTGTAGATGCGAAGGATAGCATAGAAGCAGTTAGAGCTATTCATGAGGAGTTTAGATTATAAAAAATTTAGGGATGGTTATTATATGTTTGGCCGTATATCTGTGTCCAGAGATCTACTTCAAATATGCCTCCATCATTAGTACTAACCTTGATCTCACTTGATGGAGGAAGCCATAGCATAGGATCAGCAGCATTAAAGACTGGTTTCTGACCCTCACATCCTATAGTAGCCTCTTTTTGTTTGCCATCCATATCTACACCTTTAACATATACTTTAATTGCTCCAGATCTATCAGCCTCCCATGCATCAGATTCCTGTATTAAACAACTCATCTCCTTAAGTAAGACCCATTGTGTTCTTGGTGTCTTTAATATAGTTAAGTTATTAACCTCTGCAGAGAAATGTAGATTCTTTACTATTACTTCTTCTGGTACTATCTTATCTGGGCAATACCAGCCTATTACTAACAATCCGGTTATCGCTTGTCCTACATCATCAACAAACGCATGTAGTGTATGAGAACCACTATTAACGCTAGCAGTAAATGTTGAAAGTGTGCCATAGCCACTATGAGACCCTATAGTACTCGAATCTAACGTTAACGTTGTTTTATCATCTACAGATACATATAACTTTATTGTACCAGGTACTGGTGCATAAAAGTCTATAAATGCATCAAAATCTCCAAATCCTTGTGGGTTAGTATGCGTAGAATCTGTAAATGGCGTTATCCACATAGCATTAGAGGGATTATACCATGCTGAATAATGGTTTACAGCATAAAGTGTTTGGCTCTTACTATACCAATCTGGAGAATTATTAGTGCTATCTTCTTTACTACCAGCACTCTTTGCTATGAAGTTATTATTTGAACCTGTACTAAGATCTATTTGTCCTTCACAGTACTCGATTTTAGGAAGAGTAATTTTAGGAATATCATTAGTTGGTTCAGTTGGATTAGTTGGTGGAGATTTCTGTTGCGCATACGCATATCCTAGCACTGTTAAAAGAAGCGAAGCACCTATGAGCACAGTCAAGAATTTTTGATAGGCCATAATATCTTTAAAATGATACTTTTATTTATTTATTTCTAATTTATGTATTTAAATATATATAATATCATATTATGGATATTATTATATAATAAAGAATAAAAGTAACGAAGGTAAGAGTAATAACATGAGAGGCAAACTGTATCTAGTAGGTATAGGACCTGGCGATGATAAGTATATGGTTCCTAGAGCAAAGGAGTGTATAGAAGAGAGCGAGGTTATAATTGGGTATGAAACATACATTACATTGATAGAACATCTCATTAAAGATAAACAAGTATATTCCTATCCTATGACACAAGAGGTTGAGAGAGCAAATGAGGCTATAAAATTTGCTAAAGAAGGTAAAGTAGTATCACTAGTATCAAGTGGTGATCCTGGTATATACGGAATGGCTGGATTAGTATATGAGATACTTGCAGAAAAAGGGTGGAAGAGAGATGATCTTTATGTTGAGGTTATACCAGGTGTATCTGCATTAAACGCATCTGCAGCATTGGTAGGTTCTCCTTTAATGACAGACTTTGCAGTTGTAAGCATGAGTGATCTCTTAGTGCCATGGGATATGATAGTTAAAAGAGTACAAAAAGCAGCGGAGGGTGATTATGTATTAGTTATCTATAATCCCCAAAGTAAGAAGAGGATTCACCAATTAAGAGATACTAGGGAGATATTGTTAAGATATAGAAGCAAGGACACTCCAGTAGCTATAGTTAATGCAGCGTACAGAAAGAATGAAGAGATAATACTAACAGATTTAGAGCATATGCTCGATTATAATGATAAGTTAGGTATGCTAAGCACAGTTATAATAGGCAATTCATCGACATTTGTGCATGAGCAATTAATGATAAATCCAAGAGGTTATAAGAGTAAGTATCAATTGGTAAGATGAGATGGAAGTAGGGTTAGTAATACCACAAGGATGGTATGCAGATGCTACTAATAATATTAGAGAGATAGCAAAGAATGCAGAGGATCTAGGATTTGATGGATTATATGCATATGACCATCTAATACCATATAACAATTATGCTAGTATACATGAGCCAATATATGAATGCATGACACTATTATCATTACTTGCTGGTATAACTGAGAAGATAAAATTAGGAAGTGTTGTTTTATGTAACTCTTATAGAAATCCTACACTACTAGCAAAGATGGCTAGTACTCTTGATAATCTAAGCAATGGAAGGTTGGTATTTGGTATAGGTGCTGGTTGGTATAGAGAAGAGTACGAAAGATTTGGATATAGATTTGAGAGAGCTGCTATAAGGTTAGAGCAACTAGATGAATCGTTAAGGATTATAAAGGGTTTATGGAGTAATGATGAATTTAAATTTGATGGCAAATATTATAAAGTTAACGCTATATGTAATCCTAAACCATATCAGAAACCATATCCAAAGTTCATGATAGGAGGATCTGGAGATAATCTATTAAAGATAGTAGCAAGGTATGCTGATATCTATAATAATCCATTTGGAAGTATTGACAAGGTTAAGGAGAGAATAACAAAGCTAAGAGAGTATTGCAAGATGATAGGAAGAGATCATAAGGAGATAGAATTATCTTTACTAATTAGAGCAGTCATAGGTAAAGAGAGTGAGATAAAGAGCATAATAAATAGATTAAAGAAGGATGAAAGTATTGAGCAGTATATGAGAAGAGAGGCTATAATTATTAATGATGCATCTATACTCAAAGAATATGCTAAAATAGGTATTACCAATTTTATAATACATCTATTTGATACTAACTATTCTAATATGGCTAGACTTAAGGATATGATACGCCTTATAGGTTTGAAATAGCACTTACTATTGGATCATTAGATAGATACTTTCTAACAGGTTCTATTATTTTATTTAAATATATACTAACAGCATTTTTCACATCCATTGGATGTAAACCTTCTAGATAGGCATTTTCAACCTCTTTATAATTATAGAATGTTATATTACCTCCATATTTACTTGCTCTCTCTACTGTAAACTCTTTATATTCATGGAAGATTATGTATCTTATTATCTCTAAGATTGGGTTTCCTTCTATTACCTTCTCAGGGCACCATGCTTTTCTTATCTTTTGCTTTATAACTTCTTCTTCATCATGTATGAATATACTCGTCCATGGTTTTGATTTACTCATCTTGCTAGATATCCTCTGATCTATCTTACTATCTTCATCTAAACCAAGAGATATAGGTTCCCCTAATCCTGGTAGCAATCTATGATGTATGGCAATAGGAACCTTCCAACCAAGTTTAGGAAATGTCTCTCTAACTATCATATGCACCTTCCTTTGATCCATTCCAGCATGCATTATATCAACATCCAATGCATGTATATCAACCGCTTGCATTGAAGGATAGATCAATTGAGCAAAATCTAACTTATCCTTCTCACTTCTACCCATTATTGTTAACGCTCGTAAAGTTCTTGCTAATGTTAGGTGTTTATTAAATTTAACAAGATTCTGCCAATATAGATTATCATAAAGTTCTGAACCTAGTATTATGTTTACTCCTTTGCAGAAGAAATTAAAAGCCTTTGCATAATAATTACTTGCTCTTTTGATCATATCCCAATCTCCACCCATCTTATCATTTATATAGGTATGCCAATCAGCAAGGAATACGTTACATTCTACACCAGCATTTAGAATATCATTTATCTTATAACCAGTAAGGATTAAACTACCCAGATGAAGTAAACCTGATATCTCTAAACCAATATAATGTTTGGGTTTAGCATTTGTACTTAATAATGTTCTTAATTCTTCTACTGTTATAATCTCTTCACATGGTTCTTGTGTTATTAACTCAATCCTTCTCTCGATATCCATATACTGATGAGGTTAGATATCTTCTATTAAACTTTATTCAAATATTCTTCTAACATCCCCTTCTAGTGCTCCGCTACCTAAATGTATTCTATCTATATGTCTAGATAATTCATCCTTATATGCAAAATCTGATTCACAATATGGGCATTTTAGTTTTGTATTATTAGCAACTACTGCTGCTTTTGGATTTATTATACATACAGGAGCACCACTAAATACATATTCATTCATATCTTTACTAATCTTGTGTATTATCTCAAATAATCCTTCTCTACTAACCATACCAACTATAGCAGAAGATGAACCAACGAATATTTGCCTTATAACATGTTTATCCATAACATTAAGCGCATCATTAATGGTAGCACTTGCTGGGAGTATTATTACTGGTGAACTCATTATCTCTCGCAATTTTATTTTATTAGGATCCTTTCTTTGAGCAATAGCTTTGAAGAGTATATCAGTCCTTGTTACTACACCTACCGCTTCTTCGTTGTAAGTGATTAGAGCACATCTTACATTTCTCTCTTTCATGATGTTTATAGCCTTGCTGACATTATCATCAGCATTTAGTATTGTTACATTCTTATCTACTATCCTATGAAGTTGCTCTTCAAGTAGTGTTGATATACTATCCATGTAATATTATACATATATTAACTATTTAAGAGTATCTATCAATAATTATATAATATACATGATTAAACTAATTTTATACACTATTTAATTGAATATCATATGTTTATTATACATACAAATATTCTCATATAATAAACAATATTTTGTCTTATATATCATCTACAGATTATCTACTAAACCTTTATTACTTATATCCAATTCTACTTTTATTAATATTATCTAATGATATATCATAGGAGATTTAGTTAGAAGATATTAGCAAAGTTGATAAACATATAAGTCATAATATTATTTATGTTCTTTCTAGGACATATGGTATGGGCCTATCTCTTCTCAAGACCATTATCAAATCACCTTAATATTCATCTCATCATGCTCTTAGGTATATTACCAGATATAGATATTCTATTCAACTCTATAATTATTCATAGGAGTATCACACATAGCATACCAATTCTAACTCTGACATTCATCCCATTCTTTATAAAGTATAGATATAGAGCATTACCATATTATATTGCATTAACTCAGCATATATTCTTTGGCGATCTTATTGTTGGAAAGACACAACTATTATGGCCTTTTGGTCCTACAATAGGATTAGGATTTAAACTAACTTCTATAGAGAGTATATTTATTGAAGGTTTGGGCTTAGTAGTATTCATTATACTTCTTATAAAGGATAAAGCATTATTTTCTCTCGAGAAGAGAAATATATTAATGATTATACCACTCATACCATTACTTATATTCCCATTAACATTTACAGCATATAGTATAGAACACTCATTAGTTAACAATTTTGCTAAGAATATAGTTAAGGATGATATAGCATCTCTTGTATCCATATTACATATATTACTAGCTATAGTTCTCATTATAATGGTAAGTAATGGCATTAGAGCTCATATTAAAGTCTCCAAATATAGAGAAAAATAGTTTACATGCTAATATATCGATATTATATACATTATATTCACTTATCATAGATTACATAAATCTTATATAATGCGTGATATATAATTTGTATGATATAATATGAATTCCATAAAAAGAGATAGACTAGATATAATGATTGATATATTAGAGATAGTATCAACATTATCAAAGAAGACGCATATACTCTACAAAGCAAATGTAAATTATACACAGCTTACAAAGTATCTGACAGCACTTCAAGAACTTGGTATGTTACATGAGAGAGATGGAGAATATGTAATAACTGATAAGGGAAGAATATTCCTTTCATTGATGAAAAAATCAGCTATAATAGAGCATTAACTTTTATACCATCTTACAAATTCTTTTAATGCCATAGACCTATGTGAGATCTTATCTTTTTCTATCATTGCATATGTAGTAGTATAACCTTTAGGTATAAAGATAGGATCATACCCCCATGAAACTCCTTGTTTATTCTCTGCTATAAAACCTTCAACTATACCTTTAAAGAGTTTTGTATATCCATTAGAATACGCTATAACAGATACAAATCTCGCATCTCTATTTTTAGCATCCTTCATTAATTTAAGTATTCCATCATTGCCTATAGTCTTATATACATAAGAAGAGTATACTCCTGGAAATCCATTTAGTTCATCTATAAATAATGCATCGTCCTCAACTATTACTTCATCTTTTATAATCTTATATGCATCCTTAATCTTATGCTTAGCAATCTCTTCTATCTCTCCTTGTATCTCAATTAATGATAATTCTTTGAACTCTATATCAATATTATATCTATCTAGTATCCTTTTTACTTCTCTAAACTTGTTCTTATTACTTGATACAAAGTATATCATATTAAATTACTCTGGCATATCTTCCTCTCATCTCTATCTTTTTAACCTTTTCAAGTATTTTGTCTATTTCATATACACTGTTATAACCATCAAGAAATAGCCTCAATGCCTTCTCAAATATATCTACATGTGCACTACTTAATATCTCTTTTACAAGTCTTATATCCACTGCTTTATCTTCTATCCTTTTTGATTTGAATGACAAACCAAAATCTATTAATACCAACTTATCATTTTTAATGAGGAAGTTTGATGTAGTAAGATCTCCATGTATTATATCATTCTTATGTAACTTTCCCACTATCTTACCCATCTCTCTGCTTAACTCTATATCCTTATCTATCATATCCTTAACTATAATTCCATCTATATACTCCATTATTATCTCTGAATTTATTGGATCTAGAAAGTATATACATGGAGTGCTAACTCCAGCATTCTTTGCTATGTGTAGCATATATGCTTCGTGAATTGTTCTATGTTTTCTTATACTCTCATCCAATATCTTATTTCTATATGGTTTTGATATTCTTAACTTACTTATCGCTTTCTTACCATACCAATCTATCAATCTAATCTCCGCTTCTGCTCCTCTCTTGATAAGCACGATAAGATTATAATTTGTGCTAGGTTTAATACTTTAGCATGAGCGAGGAGGAGATAATTAGAGATGAAGATTGTAATGAAGATATTCTTAAACAAGGATTCTTGATCTTAACTAATAAACGATTGATCTTTAGGAAAGAGAAAGCAAGGGTAGCAACACTAACCAAAGAGCCAGGCGATATAATGATAGATGCAACTTTAGATAAGATAAAGAATGTTAGAGTTGAAGGAATAATAGCAAAGAAGATAGTTATAACTATTGATAGAGAGTATAAATTTGGAGTATTAAATACTAAAGGATGGATGAAGGATCTTAATGAAGCAATGTCTGCCTATTCCAAATGATATCAACTGTATCTAGTCTCCATGATTGTATAACTGTAGCATCCTCTACCTTTATACTTATTCCAGCATGATAC
Organism: Candidatus Nitrosothermus koennekei; assembly: GCA_013538715.1. Classification (GTDB taxonomy): domain Archaea; phylum Thermoproteota; class Nitrososphaeria; order Nitrososphaerales; family Nitrosocaldaceae; genus Nitrosothermus; species Nitrosothermus koenneki. Next base: position 8,313 of record JACAFH010000011.1, read on the forward strand.
TCCAACAGTCCAGTCCATGCTATTTGTGCACCACAATCACCAGCAAACTTAGTTGGCACTACAAAGAGTTTTGCATCGTGTAATTTACACACTTGCTCAAGTAAATATGCTAATCTTTTATTAGCTGCAACGCCTCCAACCACTAATAATTCTCTCTTCTCCGTAAATGCTAATGCTCTCTCAACAGCCTCTGTAAGCATGGAGAATGCTGTTTCTTGTAATGAATAGCATATATCCTCCAACCTATTACTCTTTAATGCTTTCTTTGCAGCAGTTAATAAACCAGAATATGATACATCATTGCCTTTTATTGAGTATGGAAGAGTATAATAGTTATGAGATCTTTCTGCTAGCTCTTCTATTATTGCTCCACATGGCGATGCAAACCCTGCCTCTCTTCCAAACTGATCAAGTAATTGTCCTAGAGTTATATCCAATGTTTCTCCAAATACTCTCCATCTATTATTTGATAATGCTAATATCATACAATGCCCTCCAGATATTAACAATGCTAAAGGATCGTTTGCTCTAGTTAGCATCATGCCTAACTCTAGATGAGCTACTGCATGATTTACTGGCACTAATGGTTTATTATAATAGACTGCTAATGCCCTTGCAATTACTGCACCTACTCTTAAACATGGACCTAAACCTGGTCCTTTGGAGTATGCTATAACATCAATATCCTTGATACTAATTCTTGCATCGTTTAATGCAGTGTCTAATACTTTCTTACTATTATCTGCATGATGTATAGCAGCTTCTCTAGGGTGTATACCTTTTCCTTCTGATGCTTTATACACACTTCTAACATCAGATAATATACCGCCTTCATTAACTACTGAGCAAGAGAATGTATGTGCTGTACTCTCTATTCCTAAACAGAACACTATTATCACCTTGACGCTACTATCTGTATAATATCATTATTCTTTAATTTATAATCTGCTCCAACTCTTTGCTTATTTCTGACATCTAAGGCATAGATGAAGTTCTCTGCTAGATCTGTATGTATTGTATATGCAAGATCTTTAGCTGTTGAACCTTCCTTCATAAGATAAGCATCTGGTAAGATATTTCCTTTCTTATCTGATAACTTTTCAACATCCTCAACTGGATATACAACAATCATCTTTAATACCTTTAATACTATAGTGTTTATAACATCTTGGATACCAGTAGAACCCCATTTATCTAGAAATGCTTTAGTCTTATCTAACGCTGCCATCTGCTCTTTTGTTAGATTAGTATCTTTAATAGTAAATTTGCTATCACCGGCCAAATATTCTATTATACCTTTCTTTGATGCTAATTTTAATAATAACTCTGCCTCTGCTGAACATGGTATTGCTAAAGTATATTCTTTAAGCCGTTGTATATTAATCTCTGCCTGTTTTATGTCTGCTTTATTAGCTGCTACTACTATAGGTTTTGAGATCATTCTTAATCTTTTAGCAAATGATATTATATCATTCTCATCCCACTCTATAGGCTTCTTTTTTGTATTCTTTAACACGTCTACTATCAACTCCTCCCTTATAGATAAACCACTTAACTTCTCTGCCAACAATTCTTCTAACTTCTTAATCTTATGCTCTACTTCTCTCGCTATCTTGCTCCAATCCTTACTAATAATTGATGCTAACCAGAGATCGAACTCTTCTTCAACAAATTTTAGATCCTCTAAAGGGTCATTACTCCCTGCAGCACATGATCTTCCCTCACTATCAGTTGCACCAGCAGCATCTATAACATGTATCAAAGCATCTGCTTGTCTAGCATCATCTAAAAACTTATTCCCTAAACCTCTACCTTTATGTGCTCCAGGTACTAATCCAGCAATATCAATAAGTTTGATAGGTATGAATCTGTTGCCATTTATGCATATGGAATGTATAGGGTTATCTTTAACCTTGAACTCTTTACATACACAGTTTACTCTAACATATGTTATGCCTACATTTGGTTTGATAGTTGTAAATGGATGATTTGCAATAGGAACTACAAGTTCAGTAGCAGCACTAAAGAATGTAGATTTCCCTACATTCGTCTTACCTAGCAAACCTATCTGCATAAGATAGATTAGAATATACGCTTAATTAGTATAGCTGTATGATAATAGTAACTGGCACTCCTGGAGTTGGTAAACATACAATAGCTAAAATACTTGCTAAAAGGTTAAAGCTAGGATTATTAGATGTTAATGAGATAGCATTCAAATATGATGCAGTGATTGATAAAGAGGATGACACGGCAATAATAGATGTAGAAAAAGTTAGAGAGAGAATAAAAGAGTTTGATAGTAATTATATAATAGTGGGACATCTTGCTCCATATGTTGTTGATGATATAGATTACGCTATAGTATTAAGAAGATCTCCATATGAGCTAGAGAAGATATACTCTATAAGGGGATATAATGATAGAAAAAGTAGAGATAATTTAGCAAGTGAGATCTTAGGTATAATAGCATATGATTGTATAGTAAGATTTGGTATAGAGAAGATAATTGAGATAGATTGTACGGCAAGTAATATAGATGATATAGTTGAAGAGATAATAAGATGCATTAATAATAGAGAAAATAAAACAGGTATAGATTGGTTATCATTAGTTGCTTCTAATAATGATATGAAGAGATTCTTTGATTTATAAAGTGTATAATGTAGAATATAAGCATGAAAGATATACTTGAAGTTAGCAATACAGATCTAGATGCAAGGATTGGGATATTGCATACTAAACATGGTAAGATAGAGGTACCAACGTTCGTGCCAGTTGTGCATCCAATAAAACAAGAGATATCTATAGATGTAATTAAGAGATTAGGATTTGATCTAGTTATAACAAATGCTTATATCACGATGAAGTATTATGGTAAGGAGATTAATGAGAGTATACATAATATAATAAATTTTGATAAATCTATTATGACAGATTCTGGGGGATATCAAGTATTAGAGTATGGAGATCTTGACGTAGATTATGATGAGGTTGCAAGATTTGAGAGCAGAATAAAGAGTGATATAGCAGTACCATTAGATAAGCCTACTGGGCTTAATATAGATAGAGGTAGAGCGGAAGAGTATGTGAGAAAGACACTTGAGGCTTCTGAACATACAATAAAAATAGCAGATAGCGATACAATATGGGTTGGACCTATTCAAGGTGGTAAATATCTAGATCTCATAGAATATTCATCAAGAAGATTAGATAGATTAGGATATGAGATGTTTGCCTTAGGAAGTCCAACCGAGGTTATGGAGGCATATGATTTTAGACTATTAGCAGAGATGATAATAACAGCAAAGAGATCTATACCATTAAATAAACCATTACATCTATTTGGTGCAGGTAATCCATTAACTATACCATTAGCAATTGCTCTTGGTTGTGATACATTTGATTCGGCATCATATATGTTATATGCAAAGGATGATAGATACATGCTAAGTAATGGAACAATAAATATTAATGATATATCATATCTTCCATGTACATGTTTTGTATGCTCAAATTATAAGGCATCGGAACTCGTCTCTTTACCTAAGAAAGAGAGGAGTATAGAGATAGCAAAGCATAATTTATGCATGATAAAGAGAGAAGTAGATGCAGTAAAGGAAGCTATAATGGAAGGAAGATTATGGGAGTATGTTATACAAAAGTCTAGATCCCATCCAAAGTTATTTGCTGCTAACTACATTCTAAAAGATATCGGAAGTTTAACACCATTACATAAAAAACACGCAATATTCTTCATGGATAGTATAGATCAATATAGGCCAGAAGCAAGAAGATTTAGGAAGATGGTAAGAAAGATAAAATATTCATCAGATCTCTTGATATTGATACCAGAGCAAGATGAACACCCTTTATATGCTACTAGCATATATTCTCGTCTAAAATCTATTTCAAAGAATTCTCTTATAGCATACTATTCTCCATATCTAGGAATAGTGCCAGAAGAGCTATCTGATCTATTCCCTGCTGCACATCATCTAACACCTAGTAAGGAGTTTAATATTGGAGAATTTCCTACGTTTAAGGAAGCATTCTTAGATTTCGTAAGATATAATCACTTCAATAATATAATAATACTTGCAGAACATTCCTTGATGAGATTTATAAATGAATATGATATTAAATGTAAGATGGTTAAGAGTTATGACGAGCTATTAGATGCTATTATACAGTATAATATTTGATATACCTCTCCATATTACCATAAAACCTTATTGTTGAGTCACCTATCCTGTTAGCAAATTTCTGTATGTCTATAGTATTGAATGGTTTGATAGTTGGTAAAGGACTTAATTGATCATGGGTAATGGCTTTAGCACTTCTTAGTTCTTTTATGATCTTCCATCTAATAGATTTATTACATATCTTGCTAAAATATATACATGATAAAGACTCTTTTAACATCCTTGATAAATGTTCATTACCTTTATCCTCATGGATATGTGGATTTTGAGTCTCTATTTGTAATATTTCAACACCCTCCTTCTGTATAACATCTGGATATTTGCTAGGAAGTATACAACCAAACTCTTCTATTATATTAACTATCTCATATGGCTCTATAGAATAACCTGATGAATATGTTAATAACTCTGCTAGTTTCATAGATAATGCATGCTCTCCAGCATTAGCAGTCTTTATTATTTCAGTCTCAAATCCAGTATGGTATGAGATCACCTCATTAAGGTATCTATTAGTTACATCAGATATGCGACCCCATTTTGCAAAATAGAAACTCTTTCCTACTATCTTTGGTTTGTAGAGCCATGAAATTCTTATCATAGAATAAGGGGATTGAGACATTAGAATACCACTTCCAAAGATCTTTATATACTCATTGATAGCACCTGGCACGTAATTATCTGCATCTACAAATCCTACATACTCTTTGTTTAACATCTTTGCTATTATCATCCCTATTATCATCCCTTCAGCCTTCCCATCCCTAACAATATCCCCGTCTAATATAGAAGTATATTCGAGATCTCTAAATATATCTGCTAATACTGGATCCTTTTGATGTATAATTATTGCGTCCCTATCTACAAATCGTGTAAATTGTTGAAGTATGTCACATTCCATTTTGAACCTATCTATAGGATATCTTTGACTATTAGATACTATTATAACTAAACAATCATGAGGTATACCACTTAAAACTCCTTCTAATAATTTTAATTTCTCATCTTTAATTGGTATAATTATAGCCAGTTTATTGAATATATCTAGTAATTCTTCATCATTTATCTTTCTAATAGTTCTATAAGTATTATGATACTCCTCGCTCTTACCAGAATCTAATTCATATACTTTTTGTATAGAATTTATATTTACTGCACCTATTCTTTCAATATAGCGAGGAAAATCGAGTTTCATATCTTACATCTGAATTAAATCTATATAAATCTTGCTAGTGATATTGTAATTGCAAGCTGCTTATACACAGTATACGTCAAATTAATTCATATAATTAATTTAAAAAATTTTATAAAACACTTTTTGTTAGAGAATGGCGGGAAGTGATAAATGGAATTGAGTTATGATTATGTAAATGATAAATTATCAAAACGTTCAAAGAATATATTCTCTGTATTAGCAAGTTCTAATAGAATAGATATACTTAAGATACTTAATACAAAAGGTGCATTAACATATTCAGAACTAAAGGCACATACTGGCTTCAAATCAAAGAAAGAGAGTGGTAAATTTGCATATCATCTCAGAAAATTACTCAAGTATTCTCTCATCGCATCAAATAAAGGCGAGAAGAAGTATATAATAACTAATAGAGGTAAGGATATACTAAATTTTGTAAAGCAGATAGAAGAGAGATCTATAATGGAGAGTGGTAAAGTATATGTAAAGTCATTTAATGGCTTTTATGAACTTAGCACATATAAAATAGCACAAATACTTATACGTGATGCATCAATGTCACCAGATGCTGCAAGTAAGATAGCAGAAGAGGTTGAAGCAAAGATGACAAAATTTGAGATCTCATATTTAACACATCCTTTAATGATAGAGATCATAAACAGTACATTGATAGAACATGGTTATGAAGAGTTTAGAGCAAGATTAGCAAGATTGGGAATATATACTTATGAACTAGGCAGACTGCTATCAGATAGAATAGATATTGAAGAATTAAATTCTACTATAATAAGTAACATCTTTGCAGAATATATGCTATTCTTTAATCTACCAAAAGATCTAGTAGACCAGCATATAGAAGGTAATATAAATATCTCAACATCTAACCTATCATCAATATTACCTGATATAATATTTGTAGATGCTAGCAATATAGTAGAGTCATATTCATTAATTAGTCTAATTCAAAATCTAAGTAAGGAAATTGCAAGAGAGATAGTTATAACCAATCTAAGATTAGGATTAGATAGTAAAAGTATAGCAAAGATCTTCTCATTAATAAATTGTAACAAAATCATCTCATTCAGTATTAATGATACAAATATGCTTGAAGGTTATAGGGAATATTTATCAAAAGAAAGGTTTCCAAACATAAGTATTATAGTAAAACCTGATAAGATAGAGAGAGGAGTGCTACTTGATATACTTAAGAATAATGGTTTAGTAGCTATAAGTAGGGATGAGAGAAGTATCAATGGCATAAAGAGAGTCAATAGCAATGATATAGTTATAAATGCTATCTCGATCAATCTTCCAAGAATAGCATATGAATCTAATAAAGATGAAGAATATTTTAGAGCAAAACTAGTGATGATAATGAAAACAATAAGTGATGCTATTTCATCAAAGAAAGATATAACAACTAGGTTTATTGACGAGAAGATTCTACCAGAATTAAGTAAGATGAATGGAAGTATAAGGTGTATGATAAATTTAGTAGATCCATATACAGCAATCAAGAGAGTGTTAGGTTATGATAACGTTCTAGAGATCATAGAGAAGAGTATAGATACAGCACGAGATTCTATAAATGAGAATGATATAATATTAACTATGATAAAAGATGAATGTGTATCTAGACTTGCAGAGCTTGATAGAGAGAGATATGGTAAGATAGTGAATGTTACCAAGTACGAGCCATATTTAATGGTAGAGGATGATATATTAGACGGTTACAATAGTATAGATAGGAAACTGGATGGTTTATCATTAATATTAGATATGAATAAAGATAATTATATAGTAGAGAAGGCTTTTGATGAATTACAATTCTTCATACCGAGAATCTAATATCTATGCTATAAAGATCACTTCGTCTATTTTTAAGTAATGGCAATCTATCTCTAACCATATCTAAATACTTTAGATCCAATTCTACAATTCCTATGCCCTCTTCTTCCATCATATCAAGTAGTATATCACCGTATGGATTTATGATCATACTCCTACCAATATATATATTCCCTGTCTGATCTGGTGCTAATACATAACATCCATTTTCAATAGCTCTAGCTCTAAGCATAACTTGCCAATGCTCAACTTTCTTCTCTCCACTAACCCATGCTGATGGTGCTACGATTATTCTAGCATCATCTAATGCTAATAACCTTGCCAACTCTGGAAATCTTAGATCATAGCAGATCATCATTCCTATCTTAGTATTCTCCAAATCAATGGTAGTTGGTAATTTATCTCCTGCTACTAGTTTGTCTGATTCTTTAAATCCTAATGCATCATAAAGGTGTAATTTTCTATATACTTTCACCCTCTTATCATTAATAAATAACGCTGTATCATAGACTTTGTAATCTATATTACTCTTCTCATATATAGTTGCTATTACAGTGATATTATTCTCTTTTGCTGCTTCTAATAATGAAGAAACAAATTCTCCCTCTATACTCTCTGCAATCTCATACAGCTCTTTAGCAGTTTGTGTTATAGGAGAGTAAGCCATGAGAAACTCTGGGAAGGCTATCATCTTAGCACCATTCTTACTTGCTTCTTTTATGTACGATATACTCCTTTTTAGATTATCATACTTATCTAATGATGATCTAATCTGCACTATTGCTACCTTCATATCTTAGGATATAATCATAAATAATAAAAAAGTTTATTCTAGTTTATCTCCTGCTATATACCAGTTCTCTCTAGGTGTATCTTGATACACTATTATTACATGCTCTCTCTTTGCACCTAGAACTTTATTTACTGCATCTGTTATAGCTTTTGCTAATGCTTCTTTTTGCTCTTGAGTCCTTCCTGGCCATAAAGATATTGTTATTAATGGCATTAATCTCTCTTTTACAATACTCTTATCTAATCCTTTCTTATATAGCAAATAACCCATCTATTATTAGACAATTAAACTTTATCTCAAACTAGATAACTAATGTATGATATTATAACTTAAAATCAGTATTCAATAATTATATCAATTATAATATTAAAGTGATGTTAACGGTAATGCATATTCCTCATTAATTCGTATAAGTTCGTTTAATTTAGCTATTCTCTCTCCTCCAACTACTCCAGCTTTTAGCATCTTAGAGTTGGTTGCTATAGCTATATGTGCTATATGAGCATCGATAGACTCTCCAGATCTATGCGATGTTACAATTCTTATATTATTTCTATTAGCATCTCCTGCAAAAAGAATAGCATCATATAAAGAACCAGCCTGATTTACTTTTAGTATAGCTGCATTACAAGACTTCTCTTCTATAGCTCTTCTTAATCTTTCTTTATTTGTTACAAGCAGATCATCTCCTGTTATATATACATCAGGAAAACGGCTTGTTAACTCCCTCATGTCATCAAATGCTTCTTCATGTACTGGATCCTCCGCATAAATTAATTTATAATCCCTGATTAGAGCACTAACATATTCTATCTGTTCTCTTCTATCTCTCTTTTTGTCACTTCTAGCATAGATATAGAATGGATCTTTCCATAATGAAGATGATGCGAAATCTATTCCTATAGCAACATCTTTTCTAAATACATAACCAGAATCTTTTATCGCTTCTTCTACTACTTTTATCGCTTCTTCATTATTCATCTTTGGAGCCCATGCACCCTCGTCACCTCTACCAAATGTAAAATCTTTATCTCTCTTCTTTATCGCTTCTCTTACAGCCTTGTGAATTCTAAAGTTAGTCTCTAATGCATCTCTTATGTTTCTTGCTCCTACTGGTACTATAAGAAATTCTTGTATATCTGGCGTCCCAGGACCAGCATGAGCACCACCTCCAAGCACATTGCCTAGAGGATATGGAAACTTATAATCAGTATTATTGTTTAAACTTTTACCAATTAATTGAAATAAAGGTAGTGATAAAGCCTTTGATGCAGAATCAGCAGCGGCTATACTTACTGCATATGCTATAGAACCACCTATTATACTATAATTATCTGTATTATCTATACTCTTTAATGCTTGATAGATAGTATCCTCTTTACTTGGATCTAATCCTATAAACCTATTCTTATTACTTAATAGTAATGATAAGGAATCTTCTACGTTCTTTGGAAATGATACAGCCTCATGTTTGCCAGTGCTTGCTCCCGATGGAGATGCAGCTCTGCCAATATACTTATCGTCTATAATTACATCAACTTCTATACTTTTCTCTCCTCTACTATTATAGCATATCCTTGCCTTCAGATCTGTTATCTTCATAAATTATACACTCATCTCTTCTCTCTTTACTGCTAACGCTTCATAATATGGTAATATCTGATGAATCGTCTCTACGTTACTTAAAAACATCCTTCTACAACAATAACGCTTTATATTAAGCTCATTCATAACATCTTCTGCTTTCTCTCCACTCTTGATCAATTTTATATACGTTTGATACTTATCTGCTATCAAAGCACCACATGTAAAACATCTTACTGGTATTATCACATTCATTAATAATTAAAATGTACTATAAATACTATTAGGAAGACAGGCTATCCATATACTTATAAAAACCTATCTCTTCTAAATAATAAAGAGCGGGAGTCGCCAAGCCTGGTCAACGGCGCTAGGTTGAGGGCCTAGTCCCTTAGGGGTTCGTGGGTTCAAATCCCACCTCCCGCATACTCCAAGATGTTAGATAATATATAACTCTGCTAGAATTTAAACAATATTATGAGATTTCGTAGAGAGGCAGAGAAAGCCGAGAAGATATAACATTAGATATATAGCAGTTTTGTTATAATAGGTTATACGCTTATTGTTATGAACATAAATTGTAAGAATATATATACTCTCCTTCTATTTATTATTCACTATATTTCTTCTAGATCAGCATTTATACCATAGTTATATTTGGGCGTTAGAAAAGTCTCTATGAAATATATAATGCCTTATTACAATGCGAGATACTAAACAGCATTATATAATTAGTAAATATTGGTAACTGAATAATAAGATAAATTAGTCTAGCCAGAGTTAATGGATTGCTAAAGATTAAAATCAATACGATTACAACAGAATATTTTTATCTAATTAATGATAATCTCTTCAATATAGATAGATAATGGATAAATCATACTTTAAATTTCGATATATATATATATCCCTTATTAGTTAAGATAGATAATGAAGGCAATGATGATAGCAAGTATAGGCATAATATTATTAATAACTCAAACAATAATACAAGACGCATATTCTGTTCATCCATTGCCATTATGGTTTTAGTAATGCCAATCAAAAGATATGCTATGATGTAAGTGCATTAAATAAGGTTAAATTCAATGGCCAGACAAATCAAGGTAATGCATTAAAGAAGGAGATAGATAAGGGAAGATATCATGTTCATTCAACTACAGATATTAATATATCGGTAAGCTGTAGCAATGTTAATAATAAAGTATCAGCAAAAGGGATGGATAATTATTTAGATGGTATGACAACAGTATATAATCAAACTTCAAATAATATGTACAAAATTATATACTATAATACAAACACGGTAGATTATAGGACTGATTATATATGTCAACCGCCTGCAAATCTAACAGATATGGCAAATCCAAAATTCATAGCTATACATGAATTTGGTCATTTTGCTGGTTTAGATCATCCATATTTTGAGTTATTTGTAGATGGTTATCATACAGCAATGAAGAGGAATTGTAATCAAGGATATGCTAGTTTAAGTAGTGAAGATAAGAATCAGATAAATAATTAGTGATAGATATGAAGTTCATTAAATATGGTATAATATCAGCAATAGTAATAATAGCCATAATATCTCCCTATCTATACAATATAGTATTATTATCATTGCATGCTGAACCTAATTATAATGAGCAGACAAGTATGAAGATAAAGGGATATGATATTAAGAAAGCTATAGGCTCTGCTTCAATGCCATATCAAGTAAAAGATGTAAAGGATCAAGTAATCTATACTATTAGAGGAGAAGTAGTAGATATTAGAGAGCCATTAATATGGCTTGATAAATATCCAGTTGCAGAGAGGGGAATGATACCTGTAGATATTAAGGTAAAGGAAGTATATAAAGGGGATATAAAGAGCGATAATATAATTACATTGTATGTAGGAACAATAAAAGATTTACCAACAGAACAGCAATTAGCAGACGGTGTAATTGTAGATAATTCAACTTATATATTACCATATGAAGCAGTATATGAGATAGGAGAAGATGTTCTAGTACATGTTATGCATACTACTATAGATCCAGAATCAAAATATATTGACGAACTATTGGCTAAAGAATACGCAAATCATAAAGTATATGGGACTGCATTAGGTAAGTATGGGAAGTATACAATTAAAGATGGATTAGCATATAATGAGAATTATCCATATGGAGTACCAATAATATATGTAGCATATGAAGCATTATAATAAATGATCAATTACATA
>JACAFH010000012.1 GCA_013538715.1 Candidatus Nitrosothermus koennekei
TGGAGACTCCACCAAGGAACCCATACGTAGCAGAGCTATACAAGTTAGCATTAGAAGGTAAGTTATATAGCAGAAGTATACCATAAAATTATTATATACTTATTTTTTTATTTGATAGCATTAATAATATGTTACTCTTAGTACTAGCAAAGATATAATTTACTATAACATTAGTTTACAATCGATATCTATAAACGATATTAATGGATCTCATATTTGAGTATATATTTATATCATATAAATACTAGAAATAATATGCATTAGCGTAGCTATGTATATATTATAATTAAATATAATCTTAATAGTTTAGGTATAGAACATTACACAATTTCATATTTAATATCATATGTTGTATATATAAAATTGATTAGCTAATTCTCTTATCTTTAATATTAAATTATAATATATTAGAACATATAATTTAATTAATGTTAATTTTGAGTAAATCTATATATTATATTTAGTTAATAATTTTAGTTATATAATTCTATAATGATAATGTATCTAATCGTCTTGATCACTATGCTTGATTTTATATATAGCATGACTGACAACGTATTTATAATATTCTCCATTCTCTTATAATCATATTATGGAATATCTAAAACTAATATTAGTGTTTATTATTAGATGTTAGGATGATAAAAGAAAGGATATACAATACATTGGAACATGGCTTACAAGTAGATTTATCCTTAGAAGCGAGTAGAAGGTTTCTCTATAGGCATATAGATAAGAAAGTAGAGATTGTTATACTTATTGTAGATATAGAAGGATATACAAGATTAAGTATGAATATACCAACAAAGACGCTAGCAAATATAGTACAACTATTTGCTCAAGAGATGAGTATTGTAATAAACACTCATAATGGTTATGTGTTTAAATATGTAGGAGATTCTGTAATAGCATTCTTTCCAGCAGAGTTTGATAATAAAAAGGCGTGTATAAATGCTTTAGCATCTGCAAAGGATATGATAAATTCTATAGAGCATATTAATGAAGAGTTAAAGAAAAGGGGTTACCCAAGGATTAGTATAAAGATCAGCATAAACTATGGTTCAGATTTAGTAGTGCTTTATGGTAAGAAGAATGCACATATAGATTTGGTAGGCTCTACTATTAGTATTGCGTCAAAAATTCTTATAAGAGCACATCAAAACATAGTAATAACACAATATGTCTACAACGAATTAGATAATGATACAAGAGCCTTATTCAGTAAGATAGATGAATTAATTGAAGGTATAATGATATACACACTAACTTCTGATAAACCTATAAACGACAGTATAGATGGAAAAGCATTAGTATACAAGATAATAGATGAACTCTCATTAGAAGAGATTGCAAGTAAGAATTATTCACTGGTAATTAAAAAGATACTTGAGAATCTGAAGATCAGTAGACTTGATGATGATACGTTAAGAAAAGCACTATTAGCAACTATGCATTTTATGCTCAGTAAAACTATGATACAGAGTGAAAGGAGTATTAAGGTAGATAATTATAATTTAGATATAATCATACCGTCATTAAGGGAACTTAAGAATAACCCAAAACACACTATATTACTAATGCTTGATACAAATGTTGATCTTGAAAAACTCTCTTGTTTTCAACCTTATAAAGAGAATATATGGATAATTGGTAAAGATAAAGAGTATATGCAATATAGGGTATATGTACCAGATGAGTTTGCAAATAATACATTGAGACCATTGTCATCAATAATTGATGATATAAAAAGTTTTAAAACACGGTTTGATATACTCCCTCTTTAGATCTCTATCTTATCATCTTGTATATTATTAGTGTCGTCTAGTAATCTCATCATAGATGATATATCTTCTTCACTAAACTTCCCACTCAATATATTGTCATTTGTAGTATCTATCATAATTGATAATGCCTCTTCTAAACTCTCAACCTTCTCCATAGCCTTCTCGAATTTCACTTGCATCTCTGTTACATCATTAGCATTAGGACCTTCTGCTATAGAGTCTATTATATCTTTACTAAATAACATGAATGATGAAGATACACTAATAAGTTCTTTCTGTGCCTCAGCTTCTTCCATTAATAATAACAATATCTTTGTCTCTTTGATTCTTTTTTCTAGTGCCAATAATTTTGTTGCCTGTCTCTTTACTAGTCTCTCATCGTCTAGTTTTTTTGCTTCTTTACCAATTAGAAATATTCTTCTTCTTAGTCTCTCAAGATTTGATATATAATTCTCCAGTAATGTCTTAGCCTTTTTTGCTCTAATTCTTCTCTCTATCTCTTTCTCCTTTTTAGACTTTATTCCCAGCAATACTTTTACTACCTTCTTTGACTATTTAAGAAGAAGATAATAATTATGTTGACTTTATGTTGTTATTATTTTAACAGAATTATAATTGTCTATTACATGCATCGTTCATGAACTATAAGAGATAGATTAATAATTAAATACCATCAATGATATATGGATACAATGAATAGATTAGCAAAAGAATCAAGTCCTTATCTACTTCAACATGCAGATAACCCTGTAGATTGGTATCCATGGAGCGAAGAGGCGTTGAATACTGCAAAGAATTCTAACAAACCTATCTTTCTTAGCATAGGATATAGTGCTTGTCATTGGTGTCATGTAATGGAGCATGAAAGCTTTGAAGATAAAGATATTGCAATGATAATGAATAAAAACTTTATAAATATCAAAGTTGATAGAGAGGAGAGACCTGATATAGATGAGGTTTACCAAAGGGTATCTCAACTTGTTACTGGTACTGGAGGATGGCCATTAAGTGTATTCTTAACTCCTGATTTAAAACCGTTCTATGTTGGAACATATTTTCCTCCAGATGATAGATATGGCATGCCAGGATTCAAGACTTTGATACAAAAATTAGCGGATGCATGGATAAATGATAGGGAAGCAATAGAGAAGCAAGCGGAGTATATACTTAAAGGTTTACGTGAGATTGATAATTTTAATATTAAAGGTGCAGATTATATAGACAAAAACTTGCTTGATGAAGCTGCAATAAATCTCTTACAAAATATAGATGAGATTAATGGAGGATTTGGAACAGCACCAAAATTTCCTAATAGTATGCTATTATCGTTTATGTTAAGGTATTATAGATTGACTAATATAAGTAAATTTAAGGAGTTTGTATTATTTACATTAGATAAGATGAGTCGAGGAGGTATATACGATCAGATAGGAGGAGGGTTTCATAGATATTCTACTGATGCAAGATGGATCGTACCACATTTTGAAAAAATGCTTTATGATAATGCATTAATACCATTAGTATATGCTGAAGCGTATCAATTATCAAATAATAAAGAGTATGCACGGATAGTAAGTGATACATTAAATTATGTTATTAGAGAGATGAGATCTCCACAAGGAGGATTCTACTCTACACAAGATGCTGATTCTGAAGGTATAGAGGGTAAATACTATACATTCACATACGATGAAATTAAAGAACTATTGCATAATGATGCAGAGATAATATGTATGTATTATGGGATAACTAACAAAGGTAATTTTGAAGGGAGGAACATACTACATATAAATACTACTAAGGAGAGTCTAGCAAAGCGCTATTCTTTAAGTATTAAAGAAGTAGATATTATAATAGAGAGAGCTAAAAAGATATTGTTAGATGCTAGAGAACATAGAGTAAAACCTGCTATAGATGATAAGATAATAACAAGTTGGAATTCATTGATGATCTCAGCATTTCTTAAAGGTTATAAGATCACTTTTAATGAGACATATCTAAATATTGCAAGAGAGACTTTTAATTTTATTGAAGATAGATTATCAAATAGTAATTATGAACTAAAGCATACTTATAAGCACTCTGCAAAGATAAATGCCTACATAGATGATTATGCATTCTATATAGCAGCTATTATAGATCTATTCGAGATAGATAGTAGAGAGAGATATCTAGATCTTGCTATAGGCTACACCAAATACATGCTTGAGCAATTTAGTGAGGAGTTATACTATACATCAAATAAAGAGAGTGATATATTAATAAAGACAAAGAGTATATATGATCTCTCTATCCCTTCTGCAACATCTACGATCATCAATAATATGATTAGATTATATCATTATACACAAGAAGATTACTATCTCTCGTTTGCTATAAAAACAATGAAGAGATATGCCTTATTTGCATCTGAGAATCCATTAGCATTCGGTAACATGCTTAATAGTATGTATATATATGTTAAGAAGCCAGTAGAGATTACATTAATAAATATGGATAATTCTATAAAAAAATGGCTCTTCAGTCAATATATACCGGAAAGTATTATAGCAATAGTTAACGATCTAAAACCTTTAGAGAAGTTTCCATTCTTTAGTAATAAAGATAATAATGATGATGCTAGAGCGTATATATGTAAAGAGTTTAGATGCTCTTTGCCATTACATAGCATAAGTGAGATAGAGAAATTCTTATAATATACTAAACTCTAGTATATCGTCATACTCAATCTTAAGAAGATCCTTTGTTATCTCTTCGAACAGCTCTATATATCTTAATCCCTTCTCTGTAGTCTTATATATTGTATTTGGATTATGCTCTATTGTAAGCAACTCCTTTGCTATAAGGAATTCTATGTATCTCTGCATCACGTGAAAGTTAAGATTGGTCTTATAAACAAGTTTAGTTTTATTTATTCCGCCCTTTGCTTCATAGAGTATGTTATATATTATCTCAAAAGAGCCTCTCTTTTCTCCCATAAACATACCCTTCATATAATCTTACTTCACTAACAAAGATATAACTTCTAGTATGTAACATCGTTTAATGTCATATTATGATAACGATACTATAATACTATATAATATATATCAAAATATTTTAATTAATTGTAATACTTATAATGTTAAATATTTAATCATGAAAAATAATAATATGATGACTACGGAAGTAGAAAGAAAAACAGCACTATTATTAAGGGCATTAGATTCAGAACTTCGTAGAGAGCTAATAAAAATAGCACATGAAGAAGGTGCTTTGGATGCCGATGGTTATTATAATGAAATAGTAAAAAAAGGTTTTGATATAAAATATAAAGAGTCTGTATACAAAGAGTTACAACTACTAGTAGAGAGTGAGTTATTAGAAAAGTATTATGATGTAAAGAGTAAGAAGATTAGATATAAATTAATTGTAAGTAAAGTGATAATAGATATAAGAAGTATGGAGAGTTATATGATGCAAGAAGATAAATAATTCTTTTTATTATCATTATTATTGCACACATACCTTCTTATAATTAAGATAAATGACGAACATAGAATAAAAATAGGTTCTTTAGGTAGCATATACTTTAGAAAAGGGTATTATCTCTATATTGGTTCTGCTAAAAGAGGCTTGATGAATAGAATTGATAGACATCTAAAAAGTAGCAAGAGATTACATTGGCATATAGATTATCTAACAACATCATATAGACCAATTAAAGTCTTCTTATCAGAAATTGATGAATGCACTATTGCTAGTATGCTAAATGCAAATTATATAAATAGATTTGGTTCTTCTGATTGTAAATGCAATTCTCACCTATTCTATTTTAGAAGTTTAAGAGAGTGTATTAGAGAGATACAAAGGTTTAACTGCCATAAATTTGATATACTCACATATTAACAGCTCATATTATGAGATTACTATCTATTATCTTAATAAGATGAAAAAGATATATACAATATAAATAATAAAAATTATATGATATTAATAGACGGAGTAAGATATAATCTTCATAAATTTAGCAAGGAAGAAGAGTTTGTAGCAACAGTAAAAGAACATATGAGGGATATACTTGGAAATCGCTCTATCTATTTTGATAAAATTAAGATAGAATCATTGGGTGGCATATGCAGCATACCAGACGGCTATGCTATTACAATTGATGAACCTAGATGGTATGTTATAGAGTTTGAACTATCATCTCATAATGTATTTAATCATATAGTCCCTCAGGTAAACAAATTTATCAATGGTATAAATAGTGATGATACTAGACGATCTCTTATAGATTATATGGATAAGATTATGAGAGAAGAGAAGTTAGAGTATCTTATTAATGAAGGGAGAGAAGTTTATAGATTCTTATCTAAACTTATCTATAGAGAACCTACAATTCTCTTGATAATAGATGAGAAGATCAAAGAATTAGATGATGTACTTAATAGTATAAAATATGAGACAAGAATTGTAGAGTTTAAAACATTTGTTAGAGAAGGAATAGGATTAGGTGTTCATGCTCATCTATTTGAGCCATTACACTCATCTACAATATCTAACAATAATGCATCTCAATATAGCAATAAATTAACTAGTTCAGATTATAAATTCTATATATTAGAGGCATTGATTGAGATGAATGGGAAAGCAAAGGCAAAAGACGTGTTAGATAATGTATATAAAAAGATTAAAGATAGATTAAAAGCAAAAGATCTTGAGAAGACAAAGAGTGGGGCTATTAGATGGAGTAATAGAATACTATGGGAAAGATTAAATTTAAAACAAAAACATTATCTAAAAGATAATTCTGATCGAGGTATATGGGAGATTACAGATACTGGCAGGAGATTATATGAAGAGTTAAAAACTGATAGAGCATTAAATAGATAAACTATCTTACCTATTCATCTTTGCTTTTCTACTCTCTCTCCTCATAACAAGCAAGAGATATACTGCCAACCATGGTAAGAACATTATCTCTCCAGCTACTGAGTGAAATTCTTCAAAAGCAACAGGGTTAGCACTTATCTTTAATACAAATAATGATAATGCAAATATCCTTATCATATTAACTGTAAATGTACCTACTGCTCCTATCACAAAATAAATGAGTTTACTCTTCCTTGCTATGTTCATCCTCAGCAGAAATGCTAACATAACTAGCGTATAGATTATCATACTATGAACACCAGCAGATGGCCAGAATACTTGTAATGCCATAGAACCTTTCTCACCATTTAACACAAGTATATTACTTCTAGCATGAGCATCTCCTAGATCAAGAGTATTGATTATCCATTCATCTATCTTTAATACATAAGGCACTATAAATTGTAATGGACCTAATGTATCGTATGGAAAGAATGCATCAAGTGATAATATTATAGCACTGCCAATTAGATAGATTGGTGATGCTGGTGCTATTCTTATCCACTTACTCCCAAATATTATTGAAAGAGAAGATACCATAAATATAGCCAATATTATGAAATCCCACATCCATACCCAACTATCTACAAGATGAATATTATAATTACTAGCGCTATTTTTGATATAATCTCTAAAACCATAGTCTAACGAAGTAAAATATGCTATGGTTAATAGCAAAAATGGTAGAGTAAGATATAATCTATTCCTCTCTATGTTATGCTTTAAACCTATTAGTTCTGCTATTATAAATGCTAAGGCAAATAAGAATCCTCCTCTACCTTCATTCCATGACATATTGAATGTTTCTGGTGCAATTATGAGTGTATATAATATAGGAGAGATGAGTAACAAGATAACTAGATACATATTATCAATCTTTTTATTCAATTCTTCCTTCATTAAATGTATTGAGTGATGATATTATTTATATAGTTTCATAAATAATCTAGTATACTCTTCTCTCTCTTATTAAGAATGCTGCTCTTCTCCTTCCATTTATAGTAAGGTATAGTAAGATGATTCATAGCATATTCTATTGCTTTATCCATACTACCAAATCTCATAGGTTTGTTCTTGAACATCTCTCTTAATTGCTCTCTTACAAACCATACGCCTATAGGCAGATTAAAACCTGGATAGATCTCTCTTAATAATAATGCTCCTCCTCTCCTCTTAAGTCTAATGAGATGTTCAGCAGTAGCAAGCCTTGCTGAATAATAGCATCCACCAACTTTTGCATAGTGATTTATCCCTTTATACCATTCGTGATCCCCAATTATCTCCACTTCTTTGGATAGATTCCACGTTGTGTTAGGAAACCATGCTTCTATCCATTCAAATTGCCATATACTAGGAATGAGTATTGCTACGAAACTATTCATAGAGACATGCCTAGTATATACATAATATTCATCTATTGAATTATAATCTCTAAATCTTTTAATGAGAGCCTTTGAGATTATATCATCTATAGCAGTTATACTCCATCGAGTAGGTACCAACCTTTTCTTTATACCAAGTACGCCTATACTAAATGCTTTTACTATTGATGAAATATCTATATTCTCATCGTAAAGTTTAAGTACCGCATCTACTGATTTAAGATCACGATCATACCATACCTTCTCTACTCTTTGATCAACTTTAGGATTACTATTCTTGAATGATATGATATTACCAGAAGGTCCAAAAGGTGGAGTATTATCATTAATATAAACTCTCGTCATGATATTCTCTAATCTCATCTCTGAATCTACCGGCTCTTTTGATATTGCCAATTCTTGTAATTGTAATAGCCTTCTATCTGGATTGTTTGCGTCATTTATATTATACATAATCTTACCTCTAACTAATGATAAGCGATAATTGAGTATTGTATCTAGATCTAAATTACTCCATCTCTCTATCTTATCATAAATAGTTGTATCGCTTTTTATTGGAGGTATTAATGGACCTACTGCTATCTTAGGATAGCCTATTCTTCCAACAAATACACTTGGTGGACTTGAACCTTCGATATAATTACTTACACTAATACGTGATATATTAAGTCTTACCATTACTGGACAATATGCTAAACCACAAAGATGCTTACTTCCTCTACATTGCAAACAGAGGGATGGTGGTATATTCATATCATATATATCATAGAGTATGGTTATGAACCTTCATATATGCTCTGGCAATGAGTTTCGCCACTCTAATAGGTTCTGGTATCGAACCTTGTAATGTGAACTTGTCTATTACTAGCCTTACATCATCTACATCTATGCCTTTACTTCTTATGTAGAGTTTATATCCTGTCTTTATTACGATTGTCTCTCTTAATCCTAGTTTATGATATGCATCTAACTTATTATGATAATCTTTAAATCTTCTCTTTATATGCTCGTCTAATCCTTCAGATTCCCTGAACGTAATTGCTATTATAGGTTTTGAGAGGTGATCATAAAGCTTCTCAATATCTATAATATTATACATACTTATTATCAAACCATCTAACATTATTAGATTTATATCATTCCTCTTTAACCTTTCGTAGAGAGTTATTATTGACGAAGTTGCATCATCACCTTTAATTGTAGCATAATTAAATAAAATACCATCTATAACTAGATCGCTTCTCATGACAACGCCAGCTATTACAGAATATCTATGATTCTTTCTAAAACTTTCTGCAATGCCTAATGCTCTAATACCTTTCTTCTCTAGGTGTATCATTCGTCTCATCTATATATCTCACTAATAATCCAATTACGATTACAAATAATATGCTTATTATTATCCATGTAACTAGTTGAGTATAAATCATAGAATAGATTTTTATTTATGTAGATATAAATTATCCTCATGCAATTAATACATGACCATTACAAAGAACGCTTAAGAGAAATCTTTAAAGTATTAAACAATGAAGATAGTAGTATTTACACAGGATTTTGAGTGTACTTATTGCAAGGACAATACGGAATTGTTACGAGAATTAGTAGAATTATCTGATAAACTCATTAGAAGTTTATGATTTTGTGAATGATAGTAATAAGGCTAAAGAATTAAAGATAGATAAAATACCAGCAATAGCATTAATAGGTGAAAAAGATTATGGTATAAGGTTTTATGGTATTCCATCTGGTTATGAGTTTGGGAGTTTAATAGATGATATAATAGATGTCTCTAAAGGTGAGAGTAGATTATCTAAGTCTAGTAAAGAGAAGATAAGAGCAGTAACAAGTCCATTACATATTCAAGTTTTTGTAACTCTTACATGTCCTTATTGCCCTAAAGCTGTTAGATTGGCACATCAAATGGCTATAGAAAATGATAATATAAGATCAGATATGATCGAGTCAACAGAGTTTCCTCAATTAGCAAATAGGTACAACGTTATGTCTGTGCCAAAAACTATAGTTAACGATAAGATAGAGTTTGAGGGAGCGTTACCTGAACAGTATTATATACAGCAAGTCTTGCACTTGATGATAAGCCAATGTATACATGATTAGTTTAAACTTATAAGACAAGTAAACGGATACTATACATGGTAAGATTAGAAATTAGTAAGAGTATAAATGCTAATCTCGATAGGGTATGGAGTATAATAAGCGATCTAGATAATGAACCTAAATACTGGCATGGAACAAAATCTGTAAAGAATATAGATGTTAAAGGCGATAAGATTGTCAGAGAAGTTGTAATAGCATTTAGAAACTCAAAGTGTAAAGAGATTATAGAGATGAAGAAAAATAAAAGTATTGATATAGAGATAGTAGATGGACCTATGAAAGGACATAAGATAATAACACTTAATGAAGATAATGGAAAGACTAGAGTTGATGTAATATGGGATATAAAACTTAGTGGATTCTTATCTATGTTTACTAATATGGTTAAAGGGCATATAGAAGATGGAACTAGAGATGCATTAGAAAGGATAAGCAAAGAATGCGAAAACAATTAATTTAATGATTAGATAGTAGGTTAGTAATGATAGATATCATACTCTTACCTCTGATGATAGGAGTATTACTCACATGGATATATCTAAGTATATTAGTTATTAGATCGTTAAGATATGCTCCTAGATTAGATGTATATAATAAGATAGATGAGAGAATAGATATAATACTTCCTGCAAGAAACGAAGAGAAATTCATAGGGAGATGCTTAGAGTCGTTATTAAAACAGGATTATAAAAATATAAGAATAATAGCTATAGATGATTCATCAAGTGATAATACTGCTAATATAATTAAGGATTATGCTAGTAGAGACGGAAGGGTAGTATATGTATATGCTGGTGAAAAACCGGTAGGATGGACTGGGAAGAATTGGGCATGTTATCAAGGTTATTTAAGATCTGATGCAGATCTACTATTGTTTACAGATGCTGATAGTATATTTTCTAGTAATCTAATCTCATTAGCCGTTAGTAGGTTTGTTAGAGATTCTTTAGATGCATTAACACTCATGCCAAGGATATTATGTTTGGATAGGTTTACTTGTATAACTCTACCATTACTAAATAATCTATTATACTCTAGATACTCTCCATTAAGGGTTAATAATAAGAAGTATAAGATAGGTTACTTTTTTGGCTCGTTCTTCATAATAAAGAGAAGAGTTTATGAAAATATTGGAACACATATGGGTGTTAAGAACGAGTTAGTTGAGGATGGTGCACTAGGCTCTAAGGTAAAATCAAGTGGTTATAAAATGATGATGATTAGAGCTGAAGATTACTTCGAGGCTATATGGGCTAGAGATCTAGGTTCACTATTAAACGGATTAGGTAGATTGATCATGCCACTATACGCTAGCAAGAAACATCTAGCCTTTTCTATAATAGCTATAACATTCTTTATATTTCCATTCCCATTCATAATGCTAGCGTCGAATTTATCATTAATAGCAATAATAACATCATCTATTATGATAGGCATGAGTATGTTAAATGCATATAATCTTAAAATAAATCCGTTATATGGATTAGCAGCTCCTTTAGGAGCAGTAATAATATTTACTGGTTTCTTAAAAGGAATAATAAGTACTAGAGGGAGTGGTATTAAATGGAGAGATAGAGCGTATGCATATAAACAATATAATGCTGATGGATTTCAACCATAGATACTGGATATATAATCTTGTTCTATTTTAGCTATAGAATTTCTATCTGCTTGAGAATAATCATCTAAAAGCTCATTATTTAAAGTCAAGAACGTATAACCCCATTTGAATTTATTTATTATGCTTATAGCGAGCTCCTTATGACCAAGGATTATACATGCTGCTGCAAGAGCTTCTGCTGTGCTTAATTTATTAGGTTTTGAATAATTTATAGGATTGCCTGCGAAAAGTAATGGTAATCTACGTTTTATTTTAGCAATATTATGTCTAAATATACTAGTATCATTCCATGAACAATCCAAAGCTGTTAAATCATGATTTACATCATCTTTAGATAATATGGTACTAGAATATGGATCTAATAATATAGAGTTAGATGGTATTTTATAAACTCTCTTCGCTATGCCAAATCTTACTAACTTTGCTGCAGTACATTTACTAGGATCATCCATTTCAAGCATATACACTAATAATCTCATATCAAAAATATAAGTTCATGTCGTGTATAGTTTTTACGCTTAGGATATTGGTGCGTTTGGGCTATTGGAAGTGGCAGGCTGAACTACTCGCCGAAGCTTATAGCTTACACCTCCACCCCATCAACGCCATCTTCTTTGGCAGCCCTTCACCATAAGGAAGGTAGTCTTTTCTCGGGAAGGGTTTCCTCCTTAGATGCTTTCAGGAGTTATCCCAAATGGCTTAGCTGCTCGGCTTGCCTTGTCAGACAACCGATCTACCAGAGGCCACGCTGCCCCGTTCCTCTCGTACTGAGGACAGCTTCCCCTCAGACTACCGCGCTTCCATCAGATAGAGACCGACCTGTCTCACGACGGTCTAAACCCAGCTCACGTTCCCTTTTGATAGGCGAGCAGCCTCACCCTTGGTCCCTGCTGCAGGACCAGGATAGGAAGAGCCGACATCGAGGTACCAAACCGCGGGGTCGATGGGAGCTCTCGCCCGCGACGAGCCTGTTATCCCTAGGGTAACTTTTCTGACACCACCAGCCCCCAATAGCGGGGACATGATGGATCGCTAGGCCTGGCTTTCGCCTCTGAATTCCCTGCGTTTAGGAATCCAGTCAGGCCGGCTTTTGGCCTTACCCTCACCGGCGGAGTTCTGACCCGCCTGAGCCGACCTTTGGGCCCCCTCGATACATTTTCAAGGGGGTGCCGCCCCAGCCGAACTGCCCACCTGCCGTTGTCTCTCTTTCGAGATAAGCGATACGGTCACAGATAGCTGGTGTTACACTTTCGCCTCTGATATCCCCGGAAGAATATCTTCGATGGCTCCCAGCTACTCTCTGTATCCACAACCATACCGCAGCAACAGGCTGCAGTAAAGCTCCACAGGGTCTTCTCTTCCCGATGGAAGTTCGTGGACTGTTCGTCCACGTTATGTGGCTTCACCGGATTGCAGATGGGGACAGTAGGGCCCTCGTTGATCCATTCATGCACGTCGGAACTTACCCGACAAGGCATTTGGCTACCTTAAGAGAGTCAGAGTTACTCCCGGCGTTTAGCGGCCCTTAGCCCAGTTGTACCCAGGTTTTAGGTACCGCCACTGGCCAGGATTAAACGACTATACTCACCCTTTCGGGCTTGCAGTCGCCTATGTTTTTATTAAACAGTCGGGACCCCCTTGTCACTGCGACCTGCAGTCGCTATTTCTCATAACAACTGCAGGCATCCCTTATACCGAAGATACGGGACTAATTTGCCGAGTTCCCTCATCTGCGGTATCTCCGATACACCTTAGTCTACTTAACTAGGGCACCTGTGTCGGATCTCGGTACGATCTTGAGAGTACTCTCTCTTAGTATATTTTTACGATCACCAAGAATCAAGCAAACTCTGCTAACGCAAAGCTATTCCTCACTCGGATGAGTTCTCATCATTACGATACTCCCTCACCCTTGTAGAGTTAAATAGAACGATGGTTCTACTTGCCCTATCTTGATGAGTATACTAAGATAGTAACGATACTCCCAAGGCACTGGAATATTAACCAGTTTACCATTTGAGTAAGCCTGTTGAGGTTACTCTTAGGATCGGCTAACTCCCGGCTGACGACGCATTGCCGGGAAACCCTTGCCCTTACGGTGGCCGAGATTCTCACTCGGCTATGCTGTTACTACCACCAGTATCTGCAATGGAGTCTGGTCCATTGGATCTCACGACCCAACTTCTAGCCAGACACCACGCCCACCTACCACCTCTTTCGAGATCTGAAGTATCGGTAGTTGGTTTTAGCCCCGTCCATCTTCGAGACCCCCGAGCTCGGCAGGTGAGCTGTTACGCATTCTTTAAAGGATGGCTGCTTCTAAGCCTACCTTCCTGCTGTCTATGCTCAAGGATGCTCTTTAGTTTGACACTTAACCAACATTTCGGGACCTTAACTTCAGTCTGGGTTGTCCCCCTCTCGGTTGTGGGGCTTACCCCACACAAACCCGCTTCCAGACTTCTATGATGCTAGTACCTTCGGAGTTCGAAAAGATAGTGAGCCCTTTCGAGCCCTTGCTACCTCATCGGTGCTCTACAGCACTAGCTATCTCTGTCTAGACAGGACTGCGATCCGCTTCGGTGGGAACTAGCGATCACCGAGCTAGATTGGTTTTTGACCCCTAACCCCAGATCAGACGAACGATTTGCACGTCAGCACCGCTTCAGGCCTCCACCAGACTTTCGTCCGGCTTCGCCTTGTCCAGGGCTAGATCGCTCGGTTTCTAGCCTTACCGCCATGACTATGGCCCTTTCGGACCACTCTCCTCTCTTTCGATGCGAGAGTTCGGTTTCCCTTCGCCTTCGCATTAAGCTTAGGCTCGCCATGACAGTAAACTCACTGGCCCGTGTTTCTAGACGGAATGCATTACTCTGGTGCCTCTACTACTGTTGGGCGTATGTTTGCACACCGTTTCCAACTTCGAAGCTCCTTTCAAGCAATGCACGTCTGTAACCACTTGGTTTCAGGCTCTTTGCACCCCCCTTCCGGGGTACTTTTCAGCTTTCCTTCACAGTACTAGTGCGCTATCGGTCTTGAATAGTATTTAGTCTTGGAGGCTATTTTCCCCCATCTTCACTAGCCACTGCCAAGGCCAGTTACTCTTACTAGTAGCCATACCTCATCAACTTTCATCTACAGGGGTGTCACCTTCTATGCCTACCTTTTCCAAGGTAATTCGATTAGATGATAAGGTACTAATGCTACTAGCCCACTACATCCCCCTTATATTACTATAAGGGGTTCGGTTTGGACTCTTTCCCTTTCGCTCGCCGCTACTTAGGAAATCTCATTGATTTCTTTTCCTCGTCCTACTCAGATGCTTCACTTCGGACGGTTCTCCTTCACCTATTACTAGGTGAATCTCCTTACGGAGAGGATTCCCATTAGGGGATCGCTGGATCAACGGTTACGTGCACCTACCCAGCGCTTATCGCAGCTTGTCACGCCCTTCATCGACTTTCAAGCCCAGCCATCCACCAAGTGGCGTCCTTGCACCGCAACCCTATAACTTACGCAACTATACACGACATCATCGCAAGTATATTACTTGCTCGTCACTTCACTCTGCATAGTACATGCAGAGTTGCATATCATATACAATGTGGGTCATATACTATTTACATTGTCG
Organism: Candidatus Nitrosothermus koennekei; assembly: GCA_013538715.1. Classification (GTDB taxonomy): domain Archaea; phylum Thermoproteota; class Nitrososphaeria; order Nitrososphaerales; family Nitrosocaldaceae; genus Nitrosothermus; species Nitrosothermus koenneki. The sequence goes on from JACAFH010000012.1 coordinate 15,451, forward strand.
GTCTAACTAAGGAGGTGATCCGGCCGCAGGTTCCCCTACGGCCACCTTGTTACGACTTCTCCCTCCTCACCAAGTTTACGTTCGATGATACCAACATGATACCACCTCGCGCAAACTCGACTCGGATGAAGCGACGGGCGGTGTGTGCAAGGAGCAGGGACGTATTCACCGCGTGATGTTGACACGCGATTACTAGGGATTCCAGATTCATGAGGGCGAGTTACAGCCCTCAATCATAACTGAGGTAAGGTTTAGGGATTGCCTTACTCTTTCGAGCTCGGAACCTGTTGTCCTTACCATTGCAGCCCGCGTGTGGCCCAAGGGTTTCGGGGCATACTGACCTGCCGTGGCCTCCTCCTTCCTCCGTTTTAACAACGGCAGTCTCCATAATTTCCCCCACCACTCCTGAGAGCAATGGTAGCAATTATGGACAGAGGTCTCGCTCGTTACCTGACTTAACAGGACACCTCACGGCACGAGCTGGCGACGGCCATGCACCTCCTCTCAGCTTGTCAGGTAAGGTCTCCAACCTGACCTTCATTCTGCTGTCACCCCTGGTGAGATTCCCGGCGTTGACTCCAATTGAACCGCAGGCTTCACCCCTTGTGGTGCTCCCCCGCCAATTCCTTTAAGTTTCAGCCTTGCGGCCGTACTCCCCAGGTGGTAGGCTTAACGGTTTCCCTGCGGCACTGAACTGGCCCGAAGCCAGTTCATCACCGAGCCTACATCGTTTACAGCTGGGACTACCCGGGTATCTAATCCGGTTTGCTCCCCCAGCTTTCATCCCTCACCGTCGAGCGCGTTCTGGTGAGACGCCTTCGCCACTGGTGGTCCTCCATGGTTCAGTGGATTTTACCCCTAGCCATGGAATACCCCTCACCTCTCCCGCCTCCTAGTATAACAGTATCCTCCGCAGCCCACTTGTTGAGCAAGTGGATTTAACGGAGGACTTGATATACCGGCTACGGATGCTTTAGACCCAATAATCGTCCCGACCACTCGGGGTGCTGGTATTACCGCGGCGGCTGACACCAGACTTGCCCACCCCTTATTCACTAGCCTATTTACAGCTAGCAAAAGATCTCTTTAGCAGAGATCACTCAGACTGACCCCGTCAAGCTTTCGCCCATTGCGGAGGTTTCGCGCCTGCTGCGCCCCATAGGGCCTGGACCCTTGTCTCAGTGTCCATCTCCGGGCTCCTCCTCTCAGAGCCCGTACCGGTTATAGGTTTGGTGAGCCATTACCTCGCCAACTGCCTGATCGGACGCAGTCCTATCCTAAGGCCATATAGATTTAACCCATAGTCCATTCCAGAAACTATGAGCTATCAGGTTTTATCTCCAGTTTCCCGGAGTTATACCTGTCCTTAGGGTAAGTTAACTACGTGTTACTGAGCCGTTCGCTACTCTTTCGAGTTAACTCGCATGGCTTAGTCCCAATCTGATAGCAGTCGGGTCCGGCAGGATCAACCGGAGTCGATTATTGAGAGTACGGCTTAAACTATAAACAGACCGAATATCTGCTAGTATATGACCCATATCAGATCCAACTTTGTTGGATCCTCATTAAATGTTAGCGTATCTGGAGATCTGTAATGCATCTCATGAGCTATGCTCATTCTCTTCTTACAGATGCCGCCACGCACTACGCTAAATCATACATTCCAAGAATAGAGATATAAATCTTATCCAAGAATATATTTACGAGTTTCTTGCTCTATATAAATAAGAGATTTTTCTGATATATAAGCTTTAACAATTAATATAAATAAAACATGATATATTACTGATAATAAAAAATTAAAAATTCTACTGTGGTTTCTTTGTTCTACTCATTGCAAAGAATGCTGCAGATATGGCACCAAATATACCTATTAGAGCTGCCATGAATGCTGCTGCCTCACCTAATCCTCCGGCAAGCATTGAGGTTCCAGATCCTTTATTAGGATTTTGTGCATATATCTTTGATCTTGCTGCAAGTACTGTTTGTTGGTTACATTCGAATTCTGGTATACCTAATTTTTTACATTCTTCCAATTCTGCTTCAGTAACCTTTAAAGATTCACCTTTACCTCCTTGATATAACTGTGCTGCTGCTTGATCATAAGCCAATGCACTTACTAACACTGCCATTAAACCCAGACCTAAGATAGATACTTTTTTCATTGCTATAACTAACACCGTAATTATATATAACTTTTATGCTTAAAGATGTATTAAACAATCTAATAATAGCCCTTACACAATATAATGAATATATATTAACACTAAAAAATATTTAAAAATTTAGAGTATTACATCTCTTCTTCCATTCCAGACATACCTTCGCCTTTTGGACCCTTTGGTGTCTCAGCTTTACTTGCTGCTATTACATCATCTATCCTTAATATCATACTTGCTGCTTCTGTTGCCGATGTCCATATTTGCTGCTTAACTATAGCTGGTTCTATTATATTCTCTTTTGATATGTCATCTACTTTATTCTTCTGAATGCTTATACCATACAATGGTTTCTCTGCGTCTTGCTTTGCTCTTAGTGAGACTTGTGTATCTATAGGATCCATTCCTGCATTCTCTGCTAATACTAATGGTATAGTCTCTAGAGCATCTGCAAATTTCTGTACTGCTAATTGTTCTCTTCCTGGTAATTTAGTAGACCATTCTCTTAACTTA
>JACAFH010000013.1 GCA_013538715.1 Candidatus Nitrosothermus koennekei
TATATGAATCGTATACAAAGAATATTTCTGATATAAGAGAAAGGATATTAGAGAGATATATAAAAATGAATAATAAAATAAATAAATAATCTTATAACGTTATTTTCAGAATTAATTATTTAGATGTGCCTCCACCGCCCTTCTTCTCCTTCTTCTTTTCTTTGGACATGAGTCACCTCCTAATTTCTTTAATACAACACATGTATTTAAACATATATATCATTAGTTCTTTTATATCAGTAGTAAATTATTTTTAATAACGTTTATTTTTGATATATCTACATTTATAAGTAATGCCATATATCAAATGATTGGTCTCATCGTTATTTAGCAAAGTCTCTATAGATCTAATGCTAGTATTTATTATCCAAGTGATATACTGATAATATCAAAATTATTTCTCAATAATATTTCTTAAACATTTGTCGTTCATATTTAGATTATCTAATTCATATATAAGATATTGGTAATACTAGATTAAATAAAGTCTTTATATTTGTCTCATCTACTCATATATATCTTATCATTAGCTGTATGATATGATTAATATATCTAGTAATACAGATAAGTGCTAAATTATTATCCTAACATATATAACATTGGATCAATCTGTTCATCTTTAAGATTAATCTATTCATCTCTTACAATCTCTTTTTTATATGCCATATTTAAAAGCAATGGAGTTACTATTGTAGTTATAGCTATCGCTAATATCAATGCTGTATAGAGATCCCCACTTACTATGCCAGAGCTAGCGCCTATACCAGCGACTATTAAACCTACCTCTCCTCTAGACACCATTCCTATGCCTACTTTTGATGCCTTGCTCCAATTCTTTAAAAATATAAACGATGGTAATCCACAACCAACGATCTTACTTATAATAGCAATAACTAACAATATAGATGTTAAGAAAAATATATTTAAACTTACATTGGTTAATACTACTTGTGCACCGATTATTGCAAAGAATAATGGTGCAAAAACAAATTCTAGTTTTGCTACATACTCTTCTAATCTTTTTACTATATTTGTTGTAGTAAGAGCCATACCAGCAGCAAACGCACCAACTATTGGTGATAATCCAGCAAGTGTTGCAGCAGCAGCTACACCAAACATGGATGCTGTTGCTATAGCTTCTATGCTACCTTCTGACCTCCATAAATTAACCCTTGCTACTATTCTAGGTAATAATATTATAGACGATATTAACAAAGCTGCAAATATGCCTAGTATCTTTAAAATTAGTAATACAATATCAGTCGCAGCTATCTCGCTTCCATTTCTAACCATAGAAGTTACTATGGATAAGACTGCCAATGCAAGTATATCATCTACTATTGCGGCACCAAGAATTATCTTTGCCTCTGGCGTTTTGAATTTACCTATATGAATTAGTACTTGGATAGTTATCGCTATGCTTGTAGCACTTAAAGCTGTACCAATTAGTAGAGATTCTAATTCGTTATGCCCTAATGCGTTAAATATAAAATAACTCATGAAGAATGGTACTATAACACCGGCACTACCAACAATAAAAGATGCTACACCACCTTTTATAAACTCTTTAGGTGTAATCTCCATTCCTGCTATGAAGAGTATGACTATGGCTCCTATCTCTCCTATTATCTTTATAGGTTCGTTTAGTTGGATAAGATTATCACCATTAAAGATTAGTAATGAACCTAACGCAAAAGGCCCAGCTATCATTCCTGCTAATAACTCTCCAAGTACTATTGGTAACTTTATTCTATGAAATGCTTCAGCAAGTATCTTAGCAGAAAATAGAAATATACAAACAGTAATTATAGTAGTTATAAATTCATCAGCCATATTGGTCAATCTCAAAATTAACTAATATAAACTAAACTCATATTTTATTACTAATATCATACCGCTTGTAGTATTAATAATAGTTGATTATAGTATATACTTTTTAATAAATATATTGTTTTTATTTATACTATACATTCTACACGCATATATAATGATACGAGATGTATTATAATCTCAATATTACACTATTATAGAAGAGATGAAGTATTATTGATTTACCATAGCGAGTATTGTCACTATCCAACTTAACATCTATATACATTTCTACATTTAAATAAATAGATTTAGATATCTATTGATTCTTGCTACAATTAAAGATACTAATGTCAACGAATAAACATATGTTTAATAATTACTTCCCTTCAATCCATTCTTTGAGATAGGTAAGAAAAGAGTCATAATCATATCCATTAACATATACCTCTACATTTGCAATGGGTTTATCTATTTTTATCCTTCTAGCAAGATCTGAAGGTGTTGCTAATATTATCATATCACATTCTATAGCATTTAAACTCTCTTCTAAATCTTTTAACTGTTCTTCATTATATCCTGCCGTGGGGAGCATATATCTTATATCATACTTTTTATACATGTCTCTTATAGAACCTTTAGCATATAATGATGGTTCTACTATAATAGAACCTGAGATCTTTGCAAGACTAAAGACAATATTATCCTTAAGTCCTCCATGAGTTATTGACGGAGCATCACTTATTATTGCTATCCTCTTACCTTTGATATCTTTATCTATCCTAGCAAATATTCCAACTTTAAATATCTTTGCATGATCATTTATTCTTTTACATATCTCTATACATTTATCTAACTCTTTATCATCTACCATATTCACTTTGTTTATAATTATTATATCTGCTTTCCTCAAATTTACTTCACTAGGATGATATCTTATTGTATCTTCTACTCTTGTGGCATCTATTATGAATATATTAAGATCTGGTTTTATGAATGGACAATCATTATTGCCCCCATCCCATATTATTACATCATGCTCTTTCTCTGCTTCATGTAGTATTAAAGAGTAATCTATACCAGCATAAACTTCGTTACCATCTTTTAAATGAGTTATATACTCTTCCTCTTCTTCAATACTTAATCGATGTTTTGTAAGATCATCTAAGCCCTTAAAATGTTGAACTGCTTCAAATGTAAGATATGGCATTGGATGTCTTATTATTGCTACCCTCTTCTTCTCTTTTATAAGATTTGCAATAACTCGTGTTATTGTACTCTTGCCAGCACCAGTTCTGTTTGCTGTTACGGCTATTACTCTCTTACTAGAAGAGAGTTGCGTATGCTTTAAACCTAAAAGTTTAAACGATGCCCCACTAGCAATTGCTCTACTTGCTATACTCATAACATACTCATAACTAACATCACTATAAGAGAATACAACTTCATCAACTTGATATCTTATAATAAGATCTTCTAGCATGCTCTCATCATATATTGGTATACCATTTGGGTATAATCTTCCAGCAAGTGTTCTAGGATATACTCTATCTGCTATGAATGGTATTTGTGCTGCTGTAAATGCTACAACTCTATACTCTTCATTATCTCTAAAATAGAGGTTAAAATTATGGAAGTCTCTCCCTGCTGCCCCTAGTATTATAACCTTCTTCATATTAATAATTTGTAGTATGGATATTTTAGTTCTACGTTTTGTGCACAAAATAATTGTATATCATACTAGATTAATATAACATATTCCATGTCTTTTCTTTTAATTCTTTACTCTTCCTTACTGGATCATTAGCGTCTATTATGCTTCGCCCAACTATAAGATAATCTACACCATGCTTTATTGCTACCATTGGGTCTCCTCCTTGTGTAACAACACCAGGAGAATAGATTGCCTTACCATTAGCAAGATTGTAACAATGTTTAATTATGTCTGGATATGTAGCACCTACAACTATACCATCCACATCAAGTTTTACACTCCATTCAAGAAAGATATCATATAGATGCTTCTCTCCAACCTTTAATCCAAATGTATTCTCTGCACCTTTATGACTCATGAATACTAGAGTGATTATGCCCATTTCTTCAAGATTCGCGTAATCTATTGTCTCATGTAAAGCATGAAATCCTATAAATGGATTTATTATAACAGCATTAAAATTCATTGATGCTAAGTTATATATTACTATCTGATTTGTATGAGGTATATCATTTAACTTTATATCGGCTATAGCAGCAATATCATGTCTATGAGCAGTCTCTACTATTTTACTTATCTCGTAATTGCTTAATGGTAGTAATACATGCATATTCAATTTTACGGCTATGATATCTTCATTCACTGCATCTATAATAGAGGTTAGATACTCTAGCATATTATCTCTTGCTATCTTGTTTGGATCAGGATCTAATGCTAATACTATTCTACTCTTTTTTCTAACTGATGCTTCTTTTATTAACGATGCAAACTTCTTTTTCATGCCATTATTAACGAGTGCTTATTCTTTAACCTTATTATCTTACTATAAATATATCCATGCTCCTCTATTCTATTAGTAAATGATGCTTGTGTAGATATGCTATACTTTATGAAATCGTATGTAGGATACTCGTTCATCTCTATACAATAAAAATATGTATCAATATTGTTAAATGATACAAATGTGCCGAGTAAATGTTGTGTATAGAATAATGCTGTTGGTATTTCATCTATCATAGCCTTGTAAGCAGCCAACTTTGCCAAACTGTTTAGATCTTTTAGTATAACGATCTCACATCTTTCTATTAATTCTGATGAGCTCCATTCATATGGTATGCTCTTAATAGATATTATAGGCGCATACATATATGTTGGATCTATAGCTGTATCTGTAAATTTAATATCTTCTTTTAGAGTATATTTATATGCTAAAAATTCACCTATACTATCCTCAAACGTATAATAGAAAATTAATGTATCTTTGATTGTCTCTCCGCTTATAGCAAGAATAGGTTTATCTAGTCTTAATGCAAATATAGGCATTGATATATGTTCAAATGCACATGCTAATCTTGCTAATTCATATATATTCTCAACCTCAACGAAACAAATGGATGTCAATACGCCTTTTTATAATATTCTTAAATATTTATCTAACGATCATGTATATCTATTTGTTTTTTTGTCAATTTTCTATAATAGTTATAAAAATATTATTTAATAAGTCCTAATATATTATATCTAAATTAAATCTATTATGTAATACATATAGAATATATATTTTCTTTCATACCATTTAATATAATTATCTGTAGGTAATTAAGAATATCCATTATATTGCTAAAGTAAATCTTGAATAATAATTATTATAATTACTAATGTAAGTTATATTGATATTACATAACTATCATTTAGTAAATACTGCTACCGATCCTAATAACATATGCATTTATGATACATTACCTATAACACTACCACATAAGTAATAATAGGAACAATATGTTCAATAATTATACTATTCTTCTATAGAGGATATGGGATAATTATTTTTTATCTAGTTATAATAATATATAGAGCAGCTTATTAATAATGAAAAATATTATCATAATTTGTATATATATATCTAATTAATATAAATAATATTAACCTAATAAAGTTTTAATATAGTATATTGTCTAAACTAATTTTGAATATAATAATATCTATATACGATAACGAGAGAAGAAGGATTGTAATATTAGAAGAGATAACTATTCAAACGGATAAAACACTTGATAGATCTAGATTGATAGCAGATGTGATTTATTAACACAATATTATTAAATTATATTCTAACGATATCACTTATTACAAATATATAGACTATCTATATATTATATGATGTATGGCATCGAAATTTACTATAGTAAGGCTTTCTATTGATGGTGAAAAGTTTGAAATACTAGTAAAACCAGATCTAGCATTAGATTTTAAATTAGGAAAGAAGAAGGATATATCAAATATATTGATATCTGATGAAATATATTCAGACGCTAATAAAGGCACAAGAGTATCACAAGAGAAATTACAGAAATACTTAAAGAGTACTGACCCACTAAAATGTGCCGAAACTATACTTGAGAAAGGTGATCTAAGTTTAACTGCGGAACAGAGAAAAAGGCTAACAGAAGAGAAGAAGAGGAATATAATAAATATAATAGCTCGTAGTTTTGTTGATCCTAGAACTCACCTGCCACATCCTCCGTTAAGGATAGAACAAGCAATGGAAGAGTGTAGGATATCAATAGATCCATTCAAGAGTGCAGAGGAACAAACAAAGAGTATAATAGACGAGCTAAGAAAGATCCTGCCATTAAAAGCAGAGAATGTAAGAATAGTTATAATAATACCAGCAGAGTTTACTTCTCAATCATATGGTATATTAAAGAGTGCAGGAGAGTTACAGAAAGAAGAATGGCAAGCAGATGGTTCTTTAAAAGCAATAGTTGAAATACCAGCTGCTATGCAATCTATGTTGATGGATAAGTTAGGAAGTGTAACGAAAGGAAATGTACAAGCAAAGGTGATAAGATGAGTGAGATCAAGAGGAAATACGTATTACCAGGCGATTATATAGTTGATGGTAATTATAGATTGTTGTTAAATGCTATTAAGATAGGAAATTCTATTCACTCAACAAGAATAGGGATAGCAGAGGTATCTGATGATGGAGTAAGAGTTATTCCATTATCTGGTGTATATATACCTAGAGTAGGAGATCTTGTTATTGGGAAGATAATAAGTCAATCAGCATTAGCATGGGATGTTGATATAAACTCATGTTTTATTGCGCATCTTCCAGCACAAGATGTCTTTGAAGATTTTAATCCAGCAAAGGATGATATGAAGAAGAAGTTTAACATAGGTGATTTGTTAACATGTAGAATAACAGCGTTTGATAGGAGTAGAGATCCTTTATTAACAGTCGCAGATAAAGATCTAGGAAAGATAAAAGAAGGAGAGATAGTAAAGATAGCTCCAACTAAGGTCCCTCGATTAATAGGGAAGAGAGGTTCAATGATACAGACTATAGAGAATATAACAAAATGTAATGTAATAGTAGGCCAGAATGGAATACTTGTTATCTCAGGTGAAGATAAGAGTTCTATAGAATTAACTATAAAGGCCATAAAGATAATAGAGAAAGAGGCTCATACACCAAATCTAACCCAACGAATAAAAGAGATGCTTGAGAAAGAGAAGGTGTGATATAATGGGGAAATTAATACAAAATGGTATCAGAATAGACGGGAGAAAGTTTGACGAATTAAGACCAGTGAAGATAGAGGTTGGTGTATTAAAGAATGCAGATGGGTCAGCATATATAGAGTTTGGTAATAATAAAATAGTAGTTGCTGTGTATGGACCTAAAGAGGTGCACCCTAAACACATGGAGATGCCAGATAAAGCTACATTAAGATGCAGATATCACATGTCTCCATTCTCTGTAGAGGAGAGGAAGAATCCTGCACCATCAAGGAGAGAGATAGAGATATCAAAGGTTACAAGAGAAGCATTAGAGCCAGCATTGATACTTGAAGATTATCCAAGAACTGCCATAGATATTTACGTCGAGGTATTGCAATCTGATGGAGGTTCTAGATGTGCGGGTATAACTGCAGCTGCTGTTGCATTAGCAGATGCAGGAATAGGTATGAGAGATATGGTATGTGCTTGTGCAGCTGGAAAGGTTGATGATACAATAGTATTAGATATAAGTGATGTAGAGGATAAAGAAGGACAAGCAGATATGCCTGTAGCATATCTCCCAAATCTTAAGCAGATCTCATTGATGCAATTAGATGGTAAACTTACAGCTGAAGAGTATGAAGAGTGTCTAAATTTTGCTTTAAAGGGTTGTTTGCAAGTCTATGAGATTCAGAAAGAGACTTTACAGAAGAGATACTTTAGTGAGGTGAGTAAAAGTGAGTAGAAGGAGTAGTATAGTGATTGAGCACTTAAGGCAGGAACAGATGGAGGCTTTATTAAAGGTAGGTAAGAGGTTAGATGGTAGAGGGTTAACAGATTATCGAGAGTTAAAGATAGAGACTGGTTTAATAAAAAAGGCAGAGGGTTCAGCATTAGTTTCTCTAGGCAATACACAAGTCATCGCAGGAGTGAAGATAGAAGTAGATAAACCATTTCCAGATATGCCAGATAAAGGTCTTCTTATATGTAATGCAGAAGTCTTACCTTTAGCCTCAGCATATGCAGAACCTGGACCACCAGATGAAGCAGCAATAGAATTAGCAAGAGTAGTAGATAGAGGTATTAGAGAGTCAGAGATGATAGATCTAAGTAAATTAGTTATAAAAGAGAATGAAAAAGTTTATGCCGTATTTATAGATGTTAGTATATTAAATACTGATGGTAATCTATTTGATGCAACGTCATATGCTGTAGTCTCAGCATTACTTACAACAAAGATACCAAAATATGAAATAATTAATAACGAACTAATTAAGACAAATGAGTTTATAAATATGCCAATAAATACTATACCAATATCAGTTACAATGGCTAAAATAAACAATTCTATAGTAGTAGATCCAACCAACGAAGAAGAGATGTGTATGGATGCAAGAGTTACCATGACCGTAGATGAGGCAAATCGAGTATGTGCTGTACAGAAAGGCGAAAGAGGCACACTATCTATAGAACAGATAAAAGAGATTATTAATCTAGCAATATATAAGAGCGTAGATATAAGAGAGAAGATAAAAGGTGTTGTATATGGTAAAGAGAAAGAACAGTAAAGAGAGTATAAAAGGATTAGGAGTAAAATATGGCACTACACTAAGAAGGAGATATACTAACATATATAGAATACTAAAATCTAAAAGGATATGTCCTAAATGTGGATCACTGAGATTTAAGAGGGCTGTAATAGGTATATGGAAATGTCACAAATGTAACTATACTATAGCAGGAGGAGCATACGATATAATCTCTAAACACACCTAATAATTTTTAATGAGCCTATAGATATCTTTTTCAATAGAAAAGACTAAATTTACCTTTATGCTCAAGTATAGCCATGGCATTTGAACAATTCATTCCAGGTGCAACTGCAGTAGGCGTAACATTTGACGATGGTGTTGTATTAGCAGCAGAGAAGAGAATATCATTGGGAACATATGTTATGAGTAAGAGTGGTAAAAAGACATTTAAACTTACAGAGAAGGTAGGTGCTGCATGTGCTGGTATGATAGCAGATATGCAGATACTTATGAGACAGATAGAAGCATTTGCTAAGATTAGAAAGTTAGAGATAAAGAGAGAACTGCCTCCAAACTCAATAGCAAAGATGCTTTCTACAGTAATGTTTGAGAGGAGATATTTCCCATTATTAACTCAGATAATAATAGGAGGAATAAATAATAAACCAGTTATATACACACTAGATCCACTAGGTTCTATATTGCCAGATGAGTATGCGGCAGTAGGTAGTGGAGCCGAGATGGCCATTGGAGTTATAGAATCTAAATATAAGAGAGGTTTGAGCGAGGAGGATGCAAAGAATCTCGCTATACAGGCTATTAGAGCAGCTATAGCAAGAGACGCTGCAAGTGGAGATGGTGTAGATATGCTAATAATAAACAAAGAGGGTATAAAGGAAGAATCGATCAGGTTTGTATCCTAATCTCTTTATATATCTCCCAAAATTCATCGCTTATGTAATGAAGATTTTTTATTACATGTCCTTTATTTAACTTCTCGGCCTCATCTTTATCCATCAATGCTATTCCAACAGCTAAACACTGCTTATGATTAACATCCTTAACTACTACTATGTCATCTTTCTTAAAATCATCCATTCTAACTATCCCTGGTCTTGCTATTGATGCACCATTACATACAGCCTTTACGGCACCCATATCAACTTCTATACTAGGAAAATGAGTTAATAATTCCTTATCTGCTAGGAATGGAAGTATATGATTATTAATCATAACAATCTTAAATTCATCACTTATCAAGATGCTACCCTTCTCTACCTCTACAGATAATACCTTCTTTATTTTTTGAATAGATATTCCCCAATTATTGATAACCTTTAATAACGATGCTATCTCACTCTTTGAGATATATTGTTTCCTCAAATCTTACCTAAATCCTCCCTTATCTCTATAAGATCTCTTAATATTGCACTTGCAGTCTCCATACCCCCAGCACCTTTCCCTATTATTGTAAGTTCACCAGAATGTTCTGATACAAATGTAACAGCATTTAAAGTTCCATTTACACATAATGGATCACTCTTTAATACTTCTCTTGGTTTTACTGCAAGTTGATCATTACACTCTGCTATAAGTTTAATAGTATAACCCTTCTTTAATAATTTATTCATCTCTTCTTTCTTAATATCTCTTATACCAGAAAACTCTACATCCTTCATAGTAACCTTTCTATTCATAATCCAATTTGCTAATATAACCAACTTTGCAGCAGCATCATATCCATCTATATCAAGAGAAGGATCAGCTTCTGCATATCCTTTCTCTTTTGCATCATTTAATGCATCATTAAAGTCTAAACCATTCTCCATATTTGTTAATATATAGTTAGTAGTTCCATTTAATATACCTCTTAATGCTCTTATATCATCACCTTTCAAACAATGTTTTGCAAATTCAAGTATGGGAGTCCCTCCTCCAACTGTAGCACTAAACTTTAGCATAATATTATTATACCTTGCAAGTTCGATTAATGAAGGGAATGCAAGGGCTAATGGCCCTTTATTTGCTGTTATTACATTCTTCCCATGTTTAATTGCTGTTGTTATGTATGATAGTGATGGTTCTCCACTTTTAAGATTAGATGGTGTAACATCTATCATACATTCTGCATCTAATGATAGCAGATCATCTATATCTAATTCATCTCTTAACCCTTTAAGGGTAACATTATAATCATATTCATAAACACTCTTTCTGTTCTTTTTTATCTGTAATAATCGTTCAAGATCTAAGCCAGTTTGAGAGATTACATATCCTTTTGAGTCTATGACAGATACTATTCTAGGCTTTATGCCATAACGAGTATAGAGATCATCGCTCCTCGAGAGTAATAACTTGGCGAAACTCTGCCCCACTATCCCAAATCCAAATAGTATTATCCTCAATCTATTAACTCTTCTTTTCCTTTTCTTTATATACTATCCTATACTCTCATTAGTTTATGCAAGAAATAATACTTGTTATAGTAAGCATAGTTGCAGGTTTATTAGGCTCTTTACTTGGATTGGGAGGAGGATTTATAATAGTACCAGTTTTATCATTTATGAATATATCTCCTAGTCAGATAGCAAGCACTAGTCTATTCTCAGTATTATCTACTTCCTCTTCCTCATCTATAGCATATGCTAAACAAAAGAGGATAGATTATGGGTTAGCATTAAGACTCTCAATCTTTGCAATACCTGGAAGCATATTAGGTGCTTATCTCTCCAATCTTATCTCTCTTGATGAATTTAAATTATATTTTGCATTTATTCTACTTGGAACTTCAGTATATATGATGTATGGAATACATAAACCTAGAAGAATATTGATGATACTAGCCTATCCTGCAAGTTTTTTCGCTGGAGTGTTATCAAGCTTGTTTGGTATTGGAGGAGGAGTAGTATATATGCCTCTCATGATAGGTTTATTATCACTTTCTACAAAGACGTCAAGTGCTACTACACAATTCATCCTCTTCTTATCATCTCTTACTGGAATATTAACTCATGTGTATTTTTCAGATCCAGACTATCTATTAGCATCAATACTTGTAATAGGAACATTCACAGGAGCACAGATAGGTGCAAGGATCTCATTAACAATAAGAGAAGAGATCTTAAAAAAGATGGTATCTATTGCATTGATAGTTATAGCAATGAGAATGATTATCTCAGTATTATTAGAATAATCCTTCAGTATAGATATCTCATCATAATTCAGACGGCTCTTCCATTACATCATCAGGATAGTACATCTAATAAAATAATAAATAATTATCTTACTGTCCACCTTTTACTCTAACAACCTTGATTCTACCCATTACTCTCCAATATTCTACCTCTGCTCCTTGAGATATCTTATCTTTAATCTCTTCATCTATTGAACTCGTCTCAAATGTCTCAAATGTCTCAAGATCCATTATCTGTATACTATTCTCAGCAACTGCTATGATCTGTCCATTTCTCTTATCTATTATAGGTACTTCTACATTTGAATCTACTGGCGACACCATACTTCTTCTAACATTATCAAATACTCCTATTCCTACTACTCGAGCCTTTGCAGAACCGTGTTGTCTGGGCATTACTGCTTTCCAGGCTTACTCTTTTCATAAGAGACTATTCTGCAGGGCTCGCCATCTATCACTATGTATGAACCTTCCTTTAGACTCCCCAAGTCTTTTGGCTGACTCATAACAATGGTTTAGTAAGGGTTTATATTTAACGTTACCATTCATCATATATAGTATTGAACCCTTTCCTTCTTGAATTCTCTTAGACTGAATAATATAGCGTAGTCATGAACATTAACATCATTCTCTATCTCTTTTGCTATATTATAGCATGCTTCTTTGTTTCTTGCATGAACCATGCTAAATAGGTTATATGGCCAATCTTCATATGTTGGTCTCCTATAACAATGGCTTACTTGACTATAAGATGATATTTTATATCCAACCTCATCAATTCTATCTTCAGGAACCTTCCATACTATCATACCATTAGCGATAAATCCAGCATCTCTATGTCTTAATATAGCAGCAAATCTCCTCATGACACCATTCTCCTTATATTCCTCTATCTTCTTAAACAGCTCTTCTATGCTAATATTTAGTCTCTCCGCTATCCTATCAAACGGTTTTTCTATTAATTCTATATCCTTTTGTAACTCTCTGATAAACTCTTTATCTCTCTCACTTATCTCTACTGATTTGTTATTCCACGTTAAATTATCTCTAGACTCTATTTTTGGAGTATCATCACCAACCATATCCAATTTTACACCAATCTTATACAATTTTAGTGTAGGAAGTATCCTATACTTCTCAACACCTTCTAATTTAGCAAATTTGTTTAGATCATCTTTGATATTTCCTTCTGGAGGTACAGCAATAGTAAACCATAGATTATATTCATGATCTCTCTCATAATTATGACTAACTCCAGGATGTTTATTTATCTCATTTGCTACCTCTTCCAATTTAGTTGGATCTATCTTCATCGCAACTAATGCGCTTTTATATTTTAACTTTCTAGTATCGAATATAGCACTTATCTGTCTTATTATACCCTCTCTCTTCATTCTAACTATCCTTGTGAGTGCTTCTTTCTCATCAATCATCACCCTCTTACCTATCTCTTCAAATGGCCTGCTAGATAATGGGAAGTCCCATTGTATAATGTTTAATAATTCTTTATCCTTCTCATCAAGTAATATCTCCATCATGATAGATTCTATACATCCGAGTTAAAACTTTATCTAATAATTTTGATAATCTAGAATTATAAAGGTAAATAAGATATATTGTGTGCCAAGTCTATACAGGTAATATTTGTCACAATAATAATATGATTAGATTAATGAGATAAAAGATGTAGATAAATTAACCATATACTTCCATTAAAGATTATAAATACTAAATTATTTCGCTTTTAGCACTAACTTGATCTTATGATTACTAACTATCTCATTAAATCTCTTCCTCAATGTAGTCTCTGTTATATTTGCTGCTGATGTTATCTCACTCTCTTGTATATTTATACCTAATAGAACAGCTGCCATGTATATATAAGCAGCAGCAAATCCATTTGGATTCTTACCATTTGTTAAAGAAGGCGCATTAGTATTCTCAGCAAATTCTATAGCCAATTTTGCTACTCTTAAATCTAATCTTAACAAATTTACAGTTTTTGATATATATTTATTGATCGTTGTATTATCCTCATCTATGTTATTATGCATCAATAGTTCTCTATAATATCTTGCTGCTCTACTAACCTGCTTCTTATCATCTATGCTACACGCATCGGCAATTTCATACACGCTCTTTAATATACCACTCTTCTTACACGCTAAACATACGAAAGCTAATGCTATAGATATCACTATCTTATTTTTAGCATCGTTTTTGTTTTCATAATTTCTATAAAGTAACGCTGCAGTCTCATTGACAACTTTTGGCAATGACAATGTTTCACAGAACCAATTTATCTTACTTAACACATTTGATAACCTCTTATCTTTTGATGATGATATCTTGGTTATATTATGCCATTTCTTAATATTATTCATCTGTTCTGACATTCTAATATTTAGTTTATTACCACTAAAATCTTTATTAGTATTAGCTATATCTGTGCTTAAGCCATTATCATGTCTAGAAAATGTTAATGGAGCTCCATACCTAGTGTTCCTGAATTTATCTTCTAATTCTTTAGAGATATAATCTGGTGCAAAACTTGGTATAAATTCTGCTGCTACATAACCACACTTAGGGCATACATATTCACCAGTACTTGCATCCTCGATAACATAATTATTACATTGTAAGCATTTATACAATATTTCACCTCTTCATTAATATGTAAACCTTCTTACCTATACTTCCCTTTATCCTATCGGTTAAAGGTATTACAGATGCATATGGTGCATTGACAGAACCTATTAATTCTACAACCTTCCCTACTCTCTTACCTTTCTCATCTAACAGTATATCTCCAATCTCTATCTCTCTAGATAATTTAACTATCAATCTCCCACTCTTTGCTTTATGCAAAACTATTCCAACCTCCATCTACCTACACCTATATCTGATTATCATATTTATCTGTCAACATTTTTAGTTAGAAAGATATTCTTACTTACACTATAATAAACTTTAATATTCTAATCTACTAGTTTTAGTTATGGGCTATAGATTTCTTGAGCATATGACTGATGCTTATATAGAGGCTGATGGTAATACCTTAGAAGAGGCTTTTGAGAATGCAGCAAAAGGATTAGTAGATACTATGATAGATAGAGAGAGTATAGAGATAAAAGAGAGATTAATTATAAGTGTTAAAGGCGATGATCTAGAAGAATTATTATATAATTGGCTCGAGGAAGTATTATTAAAATTATCTGTAGATAGGATTGCATTAAAAGAATTTAAGATAATGATAAAGGTAGATGAATACAAATTAGACGCAGATGTTTATGGTGAGAGGCTGGATATAGTTAAGCATAAGTATAAGGTTGAGATCAAGGCAGTAACATATCATATGATGGAGATAAAAAAAGATGGTAAATATAAGGTAAGATTCTTGTTAGATTTGTGAGAGTATGTATAGATCTAGGCTGAAAGGTTCACTTGATAAGGATGTATTAGGATATCTCACATCCATAGAAGAGGATAAATCGTTATTAAAATATGATATACTAGGTAGTATAGCTCATGTTATAATGCTTTATGAATGTAAGATAATAGATAGAGAAGATGCTAAGGCTATACTACTAGCATTAAACGATGCTATGAATGATGAGATAGAGAGCAATAATTATGAAGATATACATGAAGCACTAGAAGCATATGTTATCAAACATGCTAAAATAGAGCATGGGGGAAAGATGCATACTGCTAGATCGAGAAATGATCAAGTTGCGTTAGATCTAAGATTGTTAATAAGAGACGAGATAAATATAATTAGTAAGAGGGTATTAGAGCTAATACACGCTTTATTAGTGAAGAGTAAGAATACACTAGATTGTATAATGCCAATGTATACACATCTTCAACAAGCACAGATAGGATTATTCTCTCATTACCTACTTGCATATGCAGATATGCTATTTAGAGATGTAGAAAGGTTAGATGATTGCTATGCTAGGATAAATAGATCTCCTTTAGGTGCATCCGCAATAGGAGGAACAGCATTACCTATAGATAGAAATATTACAGCAAGATTGTTAGGATTCAATTCTCTAGTAGAGAACTCAATAGATGCTACTAGTAACAGAGATTTTATGTTAGAATTCTGCTTTGTCTTAACAAGCATAATGATTAATCTTAGTAGAATGGCAGAAGATATGATAATATGGTCGAGTAGCGAATTTGGTTATATTGAACTACCAGATGAACTTACATCAACCTCAAGTATAATGCCTCAGAAGAAGAATCCATGTCCATTAGAATTACTTAGAGCAAGAACTGCATCTGTAATAGGAGATACCCTTGCTATCATGGCAACCATAAAATCATTACCTACTGGCTATAATAGAGATCTACAAGATACAAAAAGGATAAATCTACAGATAATAAGAAGGAGCAAAGAGTCAATAGGTATAATGAAGAAAGTAGTAGATGATTTGATTCCAAATAAGGATAAGATGCAAGAAAATGCAAAAAAGAGCTATGCATTAGCACTAGATATAGCAGAGATCCTGGTTAAGGATGGAAAACCGTTTAGAGAAGCGCATAAGATAGTTGGCTCATTAGTCATGATAGCAGATAGCAAAAGAAAGAGCCTATACGAATTAAGTAAAGAAGAGATTAACAATGAGTATCTCTATAACATCATTAAGAATTTAGATATAAAGAAAGCGATAGATAGCAGAGTATCGATAGGCTCATCTAATAGAGGAGAAGATGAGAGGATGATAATAACAAGAATGAAATTCTTAGATTCTTATAATACAAAGATAGAGGAGAGAAGCAGGATTATAGAAGATGCATTTAAAGAGCTTGAGAAGAGATTACACATGATCATAAATGGATAAAACTTGTCTAGCAAAGGTAATAACAATAGGAAGAAAGAGCGGTAGAGAACATAAAGTAGTTCTAAGACTAGTTAATTATAATAACAAATATTATGAATCAAGAAGAGATCTTAATTCAGATTGGATAAAGAATATACTTGCTAACAAAGAAGCAAAGATTGTGATAGATAATATAATCATTAGATGTGCTGCAAAGATGTTAGATGATGAATCAGCAAGAGTTATCTCATCGAT
>JACAFH010000014.1 GCA_013538715.1 Candidatus Nitrosothermus koennekei
AACACTATACCCTTGATTAATTGAGTATCACTTATTGCTCCTCCAGCCTTCTTCTCTACCTTTATATCGTCAATATCCACTTTTCCATTCTTAGCTACTGATAATACAGCATCTATAACTATATTTGCTAATATATTACTCTCCTCACTAACAAGCTTTGATGCCATAGATGTCATTGCTATCTTTGCTAATGTCTTCTTATCAGTAGGATCTACCTTTATGCTTACCTCATCTAAAATCTTTAACGCTTGCTCTAATGCTTTATTATATCCATCTACTATTATAGTAGGATGTACATTCTTCTCAATTAGGTCTTCAGCCTTTTCTAATAAAGCACCTGCTAATACTACTGATGATGTAGTTCCATCACCCACTTCATTATCTACAGCCTTTGCTATCTCAACCATCATCTTTGCTGCTGGATGTTGTACATCTATCTCTTTTAATATCGTAGCACCATCATTTGTTATAGTAACATCTCCTAGGGTATCTACAAGCATCTTATCCATGCCTCTAGGACCTAATGCAGATTTAACCATTTCTGCAATTAATTTTGCAGCTGCTATGTTATTCTTTTGAGCATCTTTACCTTTGGTCTCTTTTGCACCCTCTTTCAATATTATAACTGGTACACCACCGCTAGTTGTTGCTGGTATTGCTGTTGCCATATCAATCACCTTATAACTATATTAGAGAAATATATACTGTAATTTATAACTATCTCATATTTGTCATATGTTGTATATGCAGATTTAGTGCAGAAAATTGATTTGATAAAACAACAACAAAATTAATGAGGATGTTAATATATAAACTAATTGCTAAATAGTTAATATTTAGTAAAGGTACGTTTTATGCAAGTTAATCAAAGTGCTTAGCCAATCTAATGCTAATATGTGGCAAACAATATTTTAAACAATTCTTGTTTATATTATAGTATTCTAACATACTAATTTTTTATAATATGCTAGATTAGGATAAGAGTTATATTTATAATATCACCTTCTCTACTGCTATGGCTATAAGAGTAGCATTATTAGGTATTGGTAATGCCTCTAGTATATTATTACAAGGACTAGAATATTATAAAGGTGACAATGAGGAAGGATTATGGCATACTAAAGTTGGTAACTATACAATATCAGATATCTCTATAGTAGGCGCATTTGATATAGATAAAAGAAAAGTTGGTTTAGAACTCACAGAAGCTATCTTCGTTAATAATATAACACGTTATACAAAAGTGCCTAAGAGTGGTATCATAGTTAATTCTGGTATACTTGAAGATGAATTACCTCTTCATTTAAGAGAGATTATAAATGTAAATAGTAACAGTTATGATAATTTGATCTCTTCACTAAAAGAGATCAAGCCAGATATAGTTGTTAATTTGATCTCATCTGGATTAGATAATACGTCTAAATTATATGCAAAGGCTTCACTTGAAGTAGGAGCAGATTTTATAAATGCAACACCTACAGATCTAAAGAGTTTCTTACCTTTATTTAAAGAGAAGGGATTAATGATAGTAGGAGATGATCTAATGAGTCAATTTGGTGGAACTGCATTTCATAAATCTATGATAGATTTTATGGTTGAGAGAGGAGTAAAGATAGAAAAGAGCTATCAATTAGATGTTGGAGGAAGTACAGAAACGTTAAATACTATAAATGAGAAGATCAAAGAGAGTAAGAGAAGAGTAAAGACTACAAGTATAGATATAGAGGCTCCATATGAATTTGAATCAATTGCTGGAACTACTGAATATACACAATTCCTTAATGATGAGAGAGTAAGCTATTATTGGATGAAGAGTAAAGGATTCATGAATACACCAATAACTATAGATATAGTGCTGAGAACTCATGATGGTTCAAACGCAGCAAATGTATTATTAGATGTAATTAGGGCTGTAAGATATGCTAAGGATAATAACAGGCTAGAATTGATAGATATAATAGCGTCATATGGATTTAAGAACTCTCAAAAGATAAAGAAGATAAGAGAAGCGTATAAAGAATTTGTAGATATATTTGTTAATGTATAAATAATTATTATGTAATTATATGTATACTTATATAATATATAATCTTTGATAATTACATCAATTAGATAATATGAATATAAATATCATATGCGGTATATTTATATCTAGTAATTAGTAAACACTAAGAGGGTTCAAAATTCCATCGATGTATGCTAAATATGTTGGCTTTAGTGCAAAACTTGTGCTTGAAGATGGGACTATATTAGATGGAATAGGATTTGGTTATCCTACTATGAAAGTAGGAGAGGTAGTCTTTAATACAGGCATGGTTGGATATACTGAAGCTTTGACAGATCCATCATATGCTGGTCAAATGTTAACACTTACTTATCCTATGGTTGGTAATTATGGTGTACCTAGCTATGATGTAAAAGATGAGTTTGGTATACCAAAATACTTCGAAGCAGATCATATACAACCTAAAGCATTCATAATTCATGAATTATCACCTTATGCAAGTCATTGGTCTAGCGTAAAAACATTAGATACATGGCTTTATGAAGAACGTATACCTGGTATATATGGCATAGATACAAGAGAATTAACAAAGAAGTTAAGAGTGCAAGGAGTTATGATGGGTGTTTTAAAGGTATCAAATGATAAGATAGATGACAATGAACTATTTAATGAGCTTAAGAAGAATAAGAGATATGATATGATAAACTTTGTTGAAGAGGTATCTACTAAAGAGATTAAAGAGTATGGAGTAAGAGACAAGGATTGTGTAGTGTTGATAGATACTGGTGTAAAGTATAGTATAATAAGGAATCTATTGAAATTAGGCTATAGGGTTGTTACATTACCCTATAATGTTACTATCGACGATGTTAAGAGATTAAAGCCAAAGGGGGTAGTATTAAGCAATGGCCCAGGAGACCCTAAACTATGCACAGAAACCATTAAACTAACAAAAGAATTATTAAATTATGAATTACCTTTACTGGGTATATGCTTAGGTAATCAGATCATGGCTTTAGCAGCAGACGCTACTACTTATAAATTGAAATATGGACATAGAGGACAGAATAAACCATGTATGGATAATAAGGGTAGAGTTTATGTTACAAGTCAAAACCATGGATATTGTATAGAACCTAGATCTTTAGAGGGCACTAACTTTGATATATGGTTCAAGAATGTTGATGACAATACCGTTGAAGGTATAATAGATAATGAGAAGCCATTCATTGCTGTTCAATTCCATCCAGAAGCATCGCCTGGTCCATATGATTGTATGTTTCTATTTGAGATATTTGCAAAACTTATGAAGAGTGGAAAGCATGTATAAGAAAATAGTTGTCTTAGGTAGTGGGGCTATAAAGATAGGGGAGGCTGGTGAGTTTGATTATTCAGGAAGCCAATGTCTAAAAGCATTAAAAGAGGAAGGTATAGAGAGCGTACTTATAAATCCTAATATAGCAACTATACAAACAGATACACGATTTGCTAATAAGACTTATCTCTTACCAGTTACACCAGAGTTTGTTACACAAGTTATAGAAAGAGAACGTCCAGATGGCATAATGCTCTCATTTGGAGGTCAGACAGCATTAAATTGTGGTGTAACATTAGCAAAGAATGGGATACTGGATAAATATGGTGTTAAAGTACTAGGAACTAGTATTGAGAGTATAGAGATAACTGAAGATAGGAAATTATTCATGGAGACTATGCTAAAGAATGAGATACCAGTTGCTAAAGGCAAAGTAGCGTATAATATGCAAGATGCACTTAAGATAGTTAAGGAGTTTGGATATCCTGTCATGATAAGAGTAGCATATACACTTGGAGGAAAAGGTGGAGGAGTAGCATGGAATGAGTATGAGCTTTATGATATAGTTCAAAGAGGATTAAATGCTAGTATTGTTCATCAGGTTATACTTGATGAGTATATTGGTAATTGGAAGCAGATAGAGTATGAAGTCATGAGAGATGCAAAAGGTAACAGTATAACTGTATGCAACATGGAGAATATGCTTGGTATGAGGGTTCATACTGGCGATAACATAGTTGTTGCTCCTTCTCAAACCATCAATAATACAGAGTATCATATGTTAAGAAGTGCTGCATTACATGCTGCTAATGTATGTAATATAATTGGGGAATGTAATATACAATTTGCATTAGAACCAAACTCTGAGAGATATTGTGCAATAGAGATAAATCCTAGATTATCTAGATCATCAGCATTAGCATCAAAGGCTACTGGATATCCAATAGCATACATGGCTGCAAAGATACTACTAGGATACACCCTTCCTGAGCTATTAAATAAGATAACAAAGATAACTACAGCATGTTTTGAACCTTCGCTAGATTACATAGTAGTTAAGATACCTAGATGGGATTTCACCAAATTTGAGAGTGTAAATAGAAGGTTAGGAACACAGATGAAATCTGTAGGTGAGATAATGGCTGTTGGCAAATGCTTTGAGGAGGCTATACAAAAAGCAGTTAGGATGCTTGATATAGGATATGATGGGGTTATGGATGATGAAGAGAAGGATATAGAGGAGATAGAGGAAAAATTATCAAAAATTGACGATGAGATAATCTTTACTATTACATCAGCTTTGAAACATGGATTAAGCATAGAGAAGATAGCAAAACTATCATCAATTGATCCATGGTTCATAGCAAGATTAGAGAAGATTGTAAAGTTTGATGAGAAGTTAAAGAAGTTAAGAGAATTTGATAAAGATATAATTAAAGAAGCAAAGAGGTTAGGTTTCTCTGATAAGAGTATAGCAAAAGCACTAAATGTTAGTATGGATGACGTAAGAAGGTTTAGGAAAGAGCATAATATAATTCCTGTTATAAAACAGATAGATACTTTAGCAGCAGAGTGGCCAGCAAAGACCAATTATCTTTATCTAACTTATGGAGGAGATAAGGATGATTTGACAATAAATAATAATGATTCTATCATAATATTAGGTGCTGGCTCCTATAGAATAGGTTCTAGTGTAGAGTTTGATTGGGCTACAGTAAATATGGCGTTAAGTATTAACGATAGAGAGATAGCACTGATAAACTGTAATCCTGAGACAGTGTCGACAGATTATGATCTCTGTAATAGATTATATTTTGAAGAATTAACACTGGAAAGAGTTCTTGATATATATGAAAAAGAGAATCCATATGGAATAATCACATGTGTAGGCGGGCAAATAGCAAACAATCTTACTCTATTGTTAGCAAGATACAATTGTAAAATATTAGGAACTGCACCAGAGAATGTAGATAAGGCAGAAGATAGGAAAAAGTTTAGTCAATTACTAGATAATCTCAATATAAAACAACCTAGATGGAGACAGTTCGTTGATATGAATGAAGCGGAGAAGTTTGTAGAAGAAGTAGGATATCCAGTTCTTGTTAGACCGTCTTATGTCCTTAGTGGGGCAGCTATGCGTGTAGTATGGAATAATAATCAATTAGAGGAATTCTTGATTAGAGCCTCAAAGGTTAGTAAAGAGCATCCAGTAGTTATAAGCAAGTTTATATCAGATGCTCTAGAGGTTGAGGTTGACGCTGTCTCAAACGGTTCCAAAGTAGTTATAGGTTCTATAATAGAGCATATAGAGAGTGCTGGTATACACTCTGGAGATGCTATGATGGTAATACCTCCATGGAGACTTTCTAGGAAGAATATAGAGGATATCAAAGATTATACGACTAGAATAGCACGAGCGTTAGAGATTAAAGGGCCATTTAATATCCAATATATAGTTAAAGATGATAACATTTATGTTATAGAGTGCAATGTTAGATCTTCTCGCTCAATGCCGTTTGTCTCAAAGTTTACTACGCTAAACCTTATTGAGCTAGCATATAGATTCATAGAAGGTAAGGATATCTCTAATAATGTAGATGAGCTATGGCTTAAAACTACCGGTTTTTGTGTTAAGGTTCCACAATTCTCATTCATGCAATTAGAAGGAGCAGATACTATTCTAGGTGTAGAGATGCAATCTACTGGTGAGGTTGCATGTTTTGGTTCTACTCTGCATGATGCCTTATCAAAAGCACTTATTGCTGCTAACTACAATCTTCCAATTAAAGGTTCTGCACTTATAACTATAGGAGGCACTGAGATGAAGAAGAAGATCTTACCGGTAGTCTCTTTAATAAGTTCATTAGGATTTAATATATTTGCTACTGAACATACTGCAGATTTTTTAATAGAGAATGGTTTTAGTGATATAAAGATAGTATATAAGATAAGTGAGCCCAATAGAAAACCAAACATAGCTACACTTCTCTATAACAAAGAGATAGATCTTATAATAAATATACCTAATACAACAACTACAGAAAAGTATGCAAAGATGCTTGATGATGAATATCTAATTAGAAGAAAGGCTGTTGAGCTTGGTTTACCAGTATTAACTACACTAGAAGCAGCAACATCATTTGTAAAGACATTACAATGGTTAAGAGATAATAAACCTAGTATAGATACAATAAAGCCATATACAAGATTAGAATAACAGGCTATCTATTATAGAGCCTTCTAATGTTACAACAAGAGATTCCTTGATCTTTACTTTATCTAGCAATGGTATTATAGAATCCTCATATTTTGTGTGTGATGAGATATACTTATTAAAAGCTGGGAGAAATATTATCTCCTTATCAGCCATCTTAGCAAATATCCATACCCTATTCCCATTTAATACACTACCCTCTTTAACAAATTTTGGATGTGTATGTCCAATGATTATCCTTTTTACATCTAGATTGAGTGGTAGTGCATGACCATGCATAAGTAATGTATCATCTATTATTAATCCATGTGCGCTAGTTATCTCTAAATCACTTGGAATTAGATTCTTGATATTACTGTCATGATTACCTGGAACTATAATTACATTACTCATACTTCTTAATCTTTCCATAAAGAATGGCACTAGTCTCCATTCACTATTGCTTATCCTTGCTATGCTATTCTTTATATCGCCAAGTAATATAAATGCATTAGGACTTACTTCATCTGCTATCTCTTTTAATTCATTAAGCATCTCATAGATATAATTGTCATCTATAAATATACCTCTCTTCCTATACTCTTCCTCAAATCCTATATGTAAGTCGCTTATTACAACATATCTCTCCTTATTGCTCAATAATAGAGCTGGATGAGGATATAATACTCTTACCTTCATAAAGATACTTATTTAGATAGCAATAAAGATGTTATGTGAAGATAGAAAAATTATTTAAGAAGAGATATATAAAGGAGCATATATTCTTGCCTAGTAAAAGAAGGCTCTATACAATAGTTAGTAATGAAGAGTATTGGATTGAACCAAACATAAACTTCTGTTCATGCAAAGGTTATTATTTCAAACATAAGAATGGAAAAGGTATATGTAATCACCTTAAATTACTTGCATTAATAAATGATAATATGATAGAAACTGTAAAATTTACAGATGAAGAATATAATATATTTCTATATATATTGATTAAAGATATCACAAGATATGCATTAAAGACACATCTTAACAATTAAATGTTACATTACAATTAATAAAATTATGACGCAGGAGATAGAATACACTATAGATGGTATCTTAATAAATGATAAGATTCTTATAAATAATATAGATGCAGTAAATGAATTAACTAAGAGAGGGTATGGTATTAAAGATAAGAATTACTATCTTTTCATATATGAAGCATTATATCTCATGTATATAAACAAATTAGATGTTAAGGAAGGTGATAAGAGCATAACATTTGATGAGTTGGTAAAGATTGGACTTACATATGATGAAGAGATATGGACGAAATTTCTCATCTATAGAGATCTTAGGAGTAGAGGATATGTAGTAAGAGAAGGCTTTGGGTTTGGTTCAGATTTTAGAGTGTATGAAAGAGGAGAGTATGGTAATACACAAGCAAAGTATGTAATCTTTGGCTTGAATGAAGGGAAGAGGTTAGAGGTTGAGCAGTTGAGTAATACTATAGACCAGATAACAAAGATGGGTAAAGAGGCTGTCATAGCAGTTATAGAAAGGAGAGGTGAGGTTATCTATTACAAACTCTCAAAACCACGATTTGAACCGTTAAAGAGATTCGAATTAAGATCTGATACATCTTAAAACTACTTCACAAAGTCTTAGATACGAATTGATCTTTGCTCGAAGATCAGAGATTTTATCAGCATAGATAGTTATATTTAAAGAATTACCAAGTGAGATATCATCTTCTATATCTGGTTTTATTGCTTTATAGATTACATCCTTATCTTCAACATCTATTATAATCTCTACTTGCATATCATTTAATATAAATATCTATAATATATCCTATATTAGCATGAAGGCTATAGTATTAAATAAGCATGGAGGAGTTGATGAACTAAAATATGAGGAGGTCGATATGCCAAAGAGTGATAACAAAGCATTGGTTAAGATACATGCTTGTTCTGTGAATCATCTAGATCTATGGGTTAGAATGGGTGTTAGAGGCAAGAGTATAAAATTTCCTCATATCGCAGGTTCTGATATAGCAGGAGAGTTAGTGAATGATATAGATGGATTTAAGAGAGGAGAGCGTGTATTGATCTATCCAGGTCTAAGCTGCATGAAGTGCAGATATTGTTTAGAGGGTAACGAAACTCTTTGTAAAGAGTTTGTTATAATAGGAGGATTAAATGATACTCAAGGAGGATATGCAGAGTATGTAAGTGTGCCAAAGTATAATCTAGTTCGTATACCAGAATGGTTAACATATGAAGAAGCAGCAAGCATAAACATATCATATCTAACAGCTTGGAATATGCTTGAGAAGATCGATGCTAAAGGGAAAACTCTGCTAATCTATGCTGCTGGTAGTGGTGTTGGTTCTGCATCTATACAATTTGCAAAGGCTATGAATGCTAGAGTTATAACAACAATAGGTAATTCATCAAAGCGAATTTATGCTGAGAAATTAAAACCAGATCTAATAATAGATAGAAGTATAGATGATATATTAGGAAAGATTAAGGAGTTTGGATATGTAGATGCTGTTATAGATCATGTAGGAAAGAGCACGTGGAGTATTAGCATGGAAGCATTAAGAAATGGTGGAGCATTAGCTACATGTGGTGCAACGTCTGGAGAAGATACTAACATGAATATAAGAATGCTTTATAACAAGCAACTAACTATATATGGAATATATCTAGGTAGCAAGAAGCAATTATTAGCCATGTTAAGGTTCATGGAAGAACATAGTATTAGACCTATAATAGATAAAGTTATGCCCTTGGATGAGGTTAAAGAAGCACATAAAAGAATGGAAGAGAGTAGTCATTTTGGAAAGATAGTTCTAATCAATAAGAGTTGATCATCTTTATTAGATACTCATGCATCTTTGTATCATTTGATAGCTCTGGATGAAATGAGGTGCCTATTATATTACCTTGTTTAACAGCAACTATCTTATTACCTAACCTTGCTATAGGCTTAACATTACCTGCATATTCCATTATAACAGGAGCCCTTATAAAGACACAATTGAATCTATCAGATATACCATCTATTGGTAATTCTACTTCAAATGAATCAAACTGTCTCCCAAAGGCATTCCTCTCAACTACAATATCGAGAAGTGATAATAGATTTTGTTTAGTATTACCAACTACCCTATCATATGCACTCTTTGCTAGTAATATCATACCAGCACATGTTCCTAATACTGGCATACCATCCATAATCCTATCCCTTATTACATTAGCAGAGTTGTTAATCATTGCTAATAAGCCCATAACTGTGCTCTCCCCTCCTGGTATTATCAATGCATCAATCTCTCTTATCTGCTGAGGATACCTTACATGTAAGACTTGACCATCTATATTAAGATGTTCTAAGGCTTTCTTACTTGCATTTGCATTCTCTTCAATATCACCTTGGAATCCTAATATGCCGATCTTGATCATGCTTGACTACCTCTCTCTTGCATTCTTAACTCTAAATTATTTATATCTAAGCCTAACATAGATTTCTTCTCATTGATCATCTTCTGTGCTTCCATAACTTGTTTAGGGTCATCATAATAAGTTGTTGCTATTACAATTGCTCTTGCTCTATCTCCTGCATCCTCAGCCTTAAAGATTCCAGAACCAACAAACACACCATCGCAACCAAGGTTCATAAGCAATGCTGCATCAGCTGGTGTTGAGATACCTCCTGCAGCAAAATTTACTACAGGTAACCTTCCTAATCTTGCTGTCTCTTCTACATATTGATAAGATACTCTTAACTCTCTTGCAAACTTGATCAGTTCAGATTTATCGTTTGTATTATATAACGAACATAAATGTCTTATCTGATCATTTACAATTCTTATATGCTTTACAGCCTCAGCAACATTCCCTGTACCTGGTTCTCCTTTAGTTCTTATCATAGATGCACCTTCTTCTACTCTTCTTAATGCTTCACCCAAATTCCTTGCACCATTAACGAATGGAGTAGTAAAATCCCATTTCCATATATGATGCTCTTCATCTGCTGGTGTTAATACCTCAGATTCATCTATCATATCTACACCTACTGCCTCTAAAACCTTTGCTTCTTCTACATGACCAATTCTACACTTTGCCATTATAGGTATGGTTATATGATCTCTTATCTCTTCAATCACCCTTATACTTGCTGTTCTTGCTACCCCTCCAGCCTTTCTAACATCATAAGGTAATTTATCTAGAACCATTACAGCAACTGCACCAGCATCCTCTGCTATCTGTGCCTGTTCTATAGTAGTGACATCCATAATGACTCCGTGCTTCTGCATGTGAGCAAAACCACGTTTAACTAATGTTGTACCTTTTACTATCCTTACATTCTCGATCTCTTCCTCTTTGATACCTTTATGTTCAATCTCTGTTGATACTAATGAGATCATACTTCATATATCAGCTCATACCCTATTTTTAGGTTTAACTACATCTTATTGAGTATAACTCTGCTTTACCTGTAATACAATATATTGTATCCTTTATATGAATAAGTAATGGAGGCACACTACTAGGTTCATCTTCTATTATATCTTCTATCCATACAAACTCTTTCTTCTCACTATCTACATTTATCATTAATGTATATTTTATGAAGGTATCTCTAGTACTCTTATTGAATTCATTATTTGGTATATACATTAAACCAGATTCTAATACGAGTGACTTTAGTTTTGCTAGATCGTTAGTATTTATATTTAGTTTTTCGCTTCTATCTTTAGAGTCAAATAATGCAACTCCATCGTTATGTATGATTATTGTATCACTCTCTTCTACACCAATATTCTCTACAACATTAAAATCTATTAGTTTCACCTTTTCCCTAATAAGTTGTATATTTATTTTATTATCGCTCTTCTCTACATTATTAATAGATGCTATAGATAAGGTGGCAAGAATTATTGATATTATTCCTGCTATAGCAATCAGAGCACGTGATATCATGATACTATGAGAGTATTTTTGCTATTTTAATCATTTTAGAAAGATAGAAATAATAGAAAATAATAGAGGAATGTATGACAATAACAGATGCGTTTAAGAAACAATTGGCACAGAAGAGGAGATTATTTTTCAAGATCTGCTTAAGGTGTGGAGCAAGAAATTCTATAGTATCTGAAAGGTGTAGAAGGTGTAAAAACATACAATTAAGATTAAAGAACAGAACTTTAGGAGCTAAAAAGTGATCCAATCTTTAAATATAATTATACATCTCAAATATCAAGGGCGAGTAGTCTAGTGGTTAGGATACTGCTCTCACACAGCAGAGGTAACGCTGAAAGGTCAAGGGTTCAAATCCCTTCTCGCCCATTATTAATTGGTATGAGTGTGTATAACCATAAAAATAATGATAGAAAGAATTATCAATTTTAAAAAAAAATATTATGTAATTGATCATTTATTATAATGCTTCATATGCTACATATATTATTGGTACTCCATATGGATAATTCTCATTATATGCTAATCCATCTTTAATTGTATACTTCCCATACTTACCTAATGCAGTCTCATATACTTTATGCTCTAAGTATTCTTTAGCCAATAGTTCGTCAATATATTCTGATACTGATACTAGATCTATAGTAGTATGCATAACATGTACTAGAACATCTTCTCCTATCTCATATACTGCTTCATATGGTAATATATAAGTTGAATTATCTACAATTACACCGTCTGCTAATTGCTGCTCTGTTGGTAAATCTTTTATTGTTCCTACATATAATGTAATTATACTATCGCTCTTTATATCCCCTTTATATACTTCCTTTACCTTAATATCTACAGGTATCATTCCATTCTCTGCAACTGGATATTTTTCAAGCCATATTAATGGCTCTCTAATATCTACTACTTCTCCTCTAATAGTATAAATTACTTGATCCTTTACAACTTTTATTTGATATGGCATTGAAGCAGAGCCTATAGCTCTCTTAATATCATATCCCTTTATCTTCATACTTGTCTGCTCATTATAATTAGGTTCAGCATGTAGTGATAATAATACTATATTGTATAGATAGGGAGATATTATGGCTATTATTACTATTGCTGCTATTATACCATATTTAATGAACTTCATATCTATCACTAATACATACTATTTATCTGCCTCTTATCTTCACTACTTAAACTAGCATATCCTTGATTACAATTCCTCTTCATTGCTGTATGATAACCATCTACAAATAACTCAAAATATGGATGATCTAAACCAGCAAAATGACCAAATTCATGTATAGCTATGAATTTTGGATTTGCCATATCTGTTAGATTTGCAGGCGG
>JACAFH010000015.1 GCA_013538715.1 Candidatus Nitrosothermus koennekei
GTTTGCTTACAGTATGAATGTTAGAGGCTTCGTTGCAAGTACACATCCCCAGTTGAAGGGTGTTATAGAGTACATGCTTGAACATACTGATCTTAGTAGCAAGATCAACTTCTATCCTATCCTACCATATGCATATGGATATGTTAGGCAGATGACCGAGAAGGGTATAGCTGCAACTATAGCAGATGCTCTTGCACCAGCAAGCATGCATGAGAAGATGAGGATAGTCTTCTCTGGAGGTCTTAGCATGTTAAGGAAGGATATTAATGGTTTGTTAAAGACATTTGTGGATGTTGAACTATTACCATTCAACAATGTTAATGTAAGATGCATATTCCTGCACGATGTACTTGTGGATCTAGCATTAGCATTAAGGTTAAGAGAGATATTTGAACTCTTCATTGAGCATGTTGAGGATAAGCATCATGCTAGAGTAGGATTTGTAACTAAGAACTTCGCTAGGCTTGTAAGACAGTTGGATGAATGGGGTATAGATGATAAGGTTATAATGGCTCCATTCAATAAGGTTGGCTTCCAGATGAACCCTTCAAGAGAGGAGTGTGAAAGAGCGCTAAGAGAGTGCAAGCATGATGTAATAGCAATGAGTACTCTTGCAGCAGGGTATCTTAAGCCAGAGGAAGCATATGAGTATCTATTCAAACTACCAAACATAAGATCTGTTGTAGTAGGAGTATCTAGCAAGAAACATGCTGAAGAGACATTCAGATTGCTCTTAATCAAATATAATGTAACATGACGAAATTAAAGATAGTATATATTACACCGGAATTTCTACCAGTGCGTGGTGGTGTTTCAGTTTATTCTATTAATCTAATAAAGCATATTTTATCTAATGATATAGAAGTGCATATAATAACTACTAAAAGAAATATTATTAATTCAGAAAAAGATGTTAATTATTTGAGTAACGAGAAAGCGTATATTCATAAAATAGTAGATTTCCATGATAATATACTCTCACATATAAGGTTCCAGTACAGTGTTTGTAAGGTATTATATAAATTATGTTCTAACATTAAATTTGATATAATACACAGCAATTTCCCCGTAAATGGTGATATATTATATACATTATTTAATATCAGAAATACACCAGTTGTAACTACTATTCATGGTTTTAGTTCTATGCTAAAAGACACTATAAAATCATCTTTGCAATATACTCCCAGCACATTCTTGGATTCAGCGGAAAAATCAATATTACGTTACCATCCTATTTTCACGGTTATAGAAAGATTATATTTACAAAAGATCACT
The DNA here is from genome assembly GCA_013538715.1 of Candidatus Nitrosothermus koennekei. Classification (GTDB taxonomy): domain Archaea; phylum Thermoproteota; class Nitrososphaeria; order Nitrososphaerales; family Nitrosocaldaceae; genus Nitrosothermus; species Nitrosothermus koenneki. Next base: position 1,279 of record JACAFH010000015.1, read on the forward strand.
CATGCTATTGCTGTATCAAGATACGCAGCACAATTAACGTCACAATATATCAGATCAAATAAAATCAGCGTAGTATATCATGGGATAGATCCATTATTATTTGATTGTAGAGAGAGATATAATAACGAACCTACGATATTATTTCTTAGCAGGTTTGCGGCTCATAAAGGTATATATACCTTTATGAAAGCGTTACCCTTGATATTGAAAGAAATCCCTAATGTAAGAATATTAATAGCGGGTAATACTGATAATAATTTAGTAACAGAATATATTAGAAAGATTAGTAGAGATTACAAAGATAACCTTAATTTTATAGGCTATATACAGAATTATGTTGAATTACCTTCATTATATAAAAAAGCAGACATCTTTGTTTCCTCCTCATTTGAGGATCTTCTTGGTTTCAGATTACTAGAGGCTATGAGTTGTAAATGTACTGTAATAGCTACCAATATAGGAGGCGTGCCTGAACTTATAAGCGATAATTATAACGGTTTACTTGTTAGTGCTGGTAATTATAATATGCTCGCGGATAAAATAATTATGGCATGTCAAGATTCTTCTTTACGAAAGAAGTTAGGCGAGAATGCACGCACAACCATTCTAGAGAGATTTACTGCAGAGAAAATGGCTCGCAATACTTTAGAGATATATAATAATGTCACATAAAGATTCTAGTCGTTGTAACCAAAAAATGTCATCAAATTATATATTCGACTGTGTTATAATTGGAGATATATTTATTGATATTAATATTAGACTTCCTACTAATGAGATAACAAAGGGAGGAGTAACCGTATGTGAAGAATTTATATATACGTCTGGGGGCATTAGCAATATAGCAACAGCATTATCATTACTAGGTTGTAAAGTAGCAGTAATTGGAAAATGTGGTCATGATATATTTGGCAATCTATTCATTAGAGATATTAAGAAGAATAAAATAATATCCTACATATTTAGGGATTATTTGCCTACAGGTTTGCTTATTTCCCTAATAGATATTTCAGCAGAGCGTTCATTTATAATTACAAGAGGTGCTAATAATAATTTGAATATAAAAGAAGTACAGGAGGTACTCCCTAGATTAAAGTATAGATTTTTTTATTCTACAGGATACTCATTAACTCATTCGCCTCAACGTGATTCTATTATACACGCAATGGAAATAGCCAGACGATCAGCAGCAATTACTATATTCGATCCAGGTTCATACAATATAATCGATAAAAATTATGATTATTTTATACGAGCATTAAAATTTACTAATATCCTCTCATGTAATTTAGAAGAAGCAAGAGCCATCACTAATGCATATGAACTTAAAGATATTATATTATATTTAGCAAAGATTGTACATACTATTATAATTAGACTTGGCAAAAAAGGTTGTATAGTATATAATGATGGCGACAGTAGATTTATACCTTTGCAGCTAAAAATTAGAGCTAAAGATACTACAGGTGCTGGGGATGCGTTTACAAGTGCATTAATATATGGATTAATCAATGGATGGAATGTATACAAATCAGCATATTTTGCAAACTTATTTGCTGCTATGAAGGTCACCCGTATGGGGGCACGGTCATTCCCGTCTAAAAAAGAGATAAAGACATTACTACAAAAAATCGATAAATATGAGGGGTAATATAGATGGGTAAATATACATTTTATGATAATAAATCAGTAGATCTAGAAATAGAAAGAAGATTAAATATAGTGGTAGATTCTATACTAAAGTATCTAAATAATAATGTTGAATCTATTTTACTAACGGGGGGATATGGTAGAGGCGAAGGTAGTGTGATTATAAGAAATAATAAGATAATATTGTTAAAAGATTTTGATATAGCTATTATTGTTAATAAGATTCCAGATGAAACTACTACCTCGTTGATGTTAGAAGATATATATAAGAAACTAGGATCTGATAATCCCGCACTATCGTTGTTTAAGTATTCTAATTTTGCCTTGGATTTAAGATATTTAACTATAAACAACATAAATTTTCCAGACATATGGTTTGTTGATCTAAAGAATTCTACTGTGCTTTATGGCAAAGATATTAGACCATATATTACATATAACGGTTCAGATATACCTCTTTCAAGTGGAGCACGATTACTTTTTGAGAAAATCACAGGATTACTTGGACATTTTGAATATAAGATGTTATATAATAATATAGACGATAATTCTAAAATGCGCTTAATATATGAATGTATGAAGACATACGTCGAAATAGCGACTGTCATCTGTATACTTTATAAATCTTATATCTCTAGCTATAGTAAAAGATTAGAGATAGTTAAAATGCTTAACTCTGAAGGAAAGCTAGAAGAAATAATAAGAAAGATTCCTGATTTAATAGATAAAATAGAAGTTGCAACCAGATTTAAACTTAGTCCAGATTATAGTGCTGTTAACGATCCTATAGAGTTTTTTTTCACTACGCGTAATGATTTAATTACTACCATACAGTATTATATAAAATATTATATTAATCTTGATATGAAGAATTGGTTAGATATTAATAGATTAAGTAACAGCTTAGCAAAAGTTTATTATAAACCTATGTTAGATGCATGGTTTAGAAATAAATTCTGCATAAAACCCATATTGTTGTCATCGTTATTAAATAGGATATACCAATTATATACTAATTTTATATATGTGAAAATAATTAGAAACCATTTATCTAAACTATATTTATATCCATTGATACACAATGGTCTAATCTCACCTTCGTTAAAATTCTTTCCTGCAGGTTTATTAATACTTATGTCCTTAAATAGAGATGGTAGTTATGATAAACATCTTCTACATATGGCCATTAGTATTTTAAGAAGACTCATTCCTATTTATACAATAACAAGCTGGGAAGATGCTAGGCAAGCGTATTTAAGAACATATAAATACTATCTGTTTCCAACGTTACTTAAATAGTAGTGAGAGGTAGTTTAGATGGCAATAACAATAATGATGTTAGTTGATGCATTCTCTGTAGCATACCTAAATGAAGAATATACACCATTTGTATATAATATTGGAAAGGAAGGATTATTAACAACGCTTAAGCCACTATTTGCGTTTCGTGGTATTGAGACCACATTATTCACCGGTAAATGGCCTAGTGAACATGGTGTTTTTGCAGAGATGCAGTTTAAATCCACGCATAATCCTATATCAGATATATTATTTGAAGTCTTTATTAGAACTGTTGATAGTAGTAAACATGATAAATTAATGAAATTAAGTAGGGTAATTGGGGAGTTCATATTCAGAGGTACACGGAGCAGACTCACTCCTAACTTAATACCACCTAAAGCGTTAAGATATTTTACAGCTTCACAACATAAACCTATATATTATGTAAATGGAGCTAGAGTTACAACTTTATTTGATATATTAAGATATAATAATATTAGGTACGCATTTATAGAACCCTCAATTATAAATGGGGATAGAGGAATAGTGGAAAAAATAAAAAGATATAGAGATAAAGGAATCCAATTTTGGTACTTAAAGTTCAGCGGTTTTGACAGAGAGGGTCATATATATGGACCAGAACCATCGATGTTCAGAGAGAAGATAATTACTACAGAACGTTACATCAAGCAGATAATAAATATACTTGGTGGAATTGATAATATTAATTTGTTACTTTTAGCAGATCATGGAATGAGCAGAGTGTGTAATTACGTTAATTTAATGGAAATATTAAACAATATTAGCGAAATAAAATTATATAAAGATTATATTACTTTCGTTGATTCCACATTAGCAAGGTTCTGGTTCTTTAATAATGTTAAAGATAAAATTCTTGATAAGCTAAATACTCTTGAATTTGGTCATGTGGTTACTGATAAAGAAAGAGACAATCTTCATATACCATGTGATAGAGCACAAACTGGAGATGTAATGTTTGTAGTTGACGAAGGTTATGCTATCTATCCTGATTTTTGGAGTGGAACAAGAAAGCCTAAAGGAATGCATGGATATGCTTATTCAAATAGCAAAGAATCATTACCTATATTTATAACTAATAGTAAGATGAAATATTACTATAAAGATGTCCCCAAAGATTTTACTGACGTGCTTAACGGTATAGTTAGTTCATTAGGTGTATCATAAATTATTTTAGAATATTGTTCTTGGATGAAAATTAACATGATTTTTAATAAAGAACTATTTGTTGTTATATTTTTGACATGTAGTATCATTTCATTAATCTCATTAATATTATCAATAGCACATGTATCTATTTATCAATATCCTCCTGACGCTTTTTATTATTTTAATTCTCTTCCACCCCTATATTGGGTAGGTTTTTCGTTAACCCTTGTTAATATATTTCTATTATTACAAAGATCTCAACCACTAAAAATACAACTGTGCATAATACTATTACTTGCTATGTATATATATGGAGTTCCTAATCTAATTCATGAATATCCTAGATATATGGACATATATGACCATGGAGCAGATCTTTCTATCTTAATTAAGATAGGTTATATACCGCATAATAATTCTTATGCTGAAGAATATCCTGCATTATTTATATTAACTACCGTATTATTTAATATAATGAGCATAAATATCGAGACGCCTTTTACTTTTTTCAGATTATTTAATATATGTAGTCTACTATTTATTATTACTTTAATTTATATCTTTGCTTTAAAAGCATTATATAAATCTAGCTATATATATAAACACTTCGCCATTATCACGCCATTTGCATTTATGGCTCTTAACTGGACGCATATAGGGCACTTTGCACCTCATACTCATTCTTTTATTATGTATTTATCTTTTTTTATTTCTTTAATCAATGTAGTAAGTAATGATAAAATATGGAGAAAAGAATGGATAGTTAGTGGTTTAATTCTACTTTTAGTTATTAATATCACCAACCCCACGAATGCTACTATGTTATTATTAAATATATTATTTATGGTACTAATCTCTTTCTTTTATAATTTAAATTTATATAAAAATGTATTATCTAAAAGACTATTTTTATTATGCATAGTATTATTTATTATCTTCGTAGGTTGGTTAAGTTTTAACGGAGAGAATGTAGCATTATTTAATGCAAAAAGATATATAAACGAGTTTAGGGAAAGAGTAGGAGATTTAAATAAGCTTCAACTACCAATGGCTCCTAACGAGTCGTTCTCTCTTGCTAGTAAAATACGTATAGTACAAACCGCATTCGTTGTCATAATGTTAATAAGTCTATCATTTCTCTTAATAAAACAACGGGTTTTTAGCAATGAGATATTAATATTATTTAGCTTAGTAACATCATTAATATTAATCATATTTGTTATGTTTGCATCAGATGTACTTTTAACTAGAATGCACGTATATCTAACAATTCCTTTTGCTATAATATCTTCATATATAGTAGCAAAAAGATTGCCTACTAATATGAGATTATTATTCATGATTATAATAACCATATGGTTCTATATTACTCATATTACACTATATGCTTCAGATCCACATACTTATCTAACGGCATCGCTCTTATATGTTCAAAAGATACTAAATGAACATTTTCCACAACATGGCACAATGTATGCATATAGCGTAGCCAATTTTGGTTCATTCTATTACGATTCTATAGATCTTCAAGATAATCTTAAACATATACAATATGCTGAGAGGTATCAAGATAAATACCGCGTATCAAATGATATAAATGATATATCGGCAAGATTTGTTCAGGATAAGATAAACTTTATATTATTCAGCGAAGTAGATAATAATAGGTTAATAATGCGAAATAACGATTCCGAATTTTATACCATACTTAAAACTAATCTCGATGAAAAACATTTTAATAGATTATTTGATGTTTCTTCTAATACTATTTTCTTATTAGGAAATTAATAGTAGTATATACTATTTAGAATGTTCTTATTAACTTCAGGTATTTATGTTAGTATTTCCATGGATTTTTATAAAACATCTTCAATTTACGATTCAGTCAGTAGTACACATAAACCATTCATGTTACTATAGTATAATATTCGTGCGATTACTCTTATCTTATGTTAGAGTGAATATAGAGGACCAGACAAAGATTTAATGATAATAATAAAATAATTATTATCTATTAAATCAAATTAGCTCTCTCATTCTTTGAATGAATTCTACCCATTTCTGTCCATGCTCTGTAATTACCCTTTGTTTGGTTTGTTTATCATAGTATTGAAGATTAGGCGTATATGAGAGTGTTTCTTTTATCCTTGAGCCCCATGTATGCCATAACACACCATAGACCTTCCAAGTATTCTTGTATAGATCAACCCATTGATTCACCATTTCACTCGTTATAAATGTAGATGTATCTGGGTTTAGAGGTCTATTATGCTCTGTAATAAGTACCTTGTTTATGGTTGATAATAATGCTGGTGATGATGAGGAGGGTATCATACTAGCTGCAGCAGTATATGCCCTCATCCTTTTGTAGAACTCTGACTTTGGATCGTTTGAAGGATCTGCATATACATGCCCAGAGACCAATGACCTCTCTCTTACTGAGGGTACATAAAGCTTCCATTTCTCTGGGTCATAGTAGTTAGGCCTTGCATCTCCAAACAAGACTGGTTTGCCCCATACTATCCAAGTCGTTGAATGGATCTTATGTTTAATCTGCTCATACACATATGTATAAAACTCTTTAAGCAATGAGAAGTGCTCCAGCGTGAATAGGAAAGGTTCGTTCAGGAACTCATAGCCCCACACTATACTACTACTGTTACTATTACTACCTATACTACTGCTACTACCGCCACCACTAGCCTCTTTTATGATTAGATTAAAGAAGTCTATAAAGTCATCCCACATACTTCTATATGTTGTAGGATGTTTTATCTTATTATTTAAGAAGTCATCCCAAAATGCCTTATGTTTATAATACTCTTCAACTGCCATATTAGCATAACTTGATGTATATGCTGAAGGGAACCCGAATCCTCTATATGGGTTAGAAGGTGTAATATCAGCAGAACCAGCTATACTGTATAACGTGCTAGATGTGAAAGCAAGGAAGAAATCAAGCAGTAAAGGTGTACCAGTCTCCTTAGCAAGGCTTAGAATATACCTGAACTCAGATAGAAAAGCATCAGGATTGTATGTATATGCTTCCCATGTGAAATTCAACCGTACCAGTATTGGGTAGATACTGCTACTACTATTACTACTACCATTACTACTATTACTACTACCACTACTACTACTACTACCACTACTCTTATCTGCATCTGCAAATACCTGCTTAAACGACCAGTCATAGAATTGTAAGCCATCAGGCCCTTGCCTATTTCTTTGATTAGGATTATCAACAACCTCTCTATTGATAAGGTTGCCATGAAGGTCAACACCACATATAGGCAGCGTAGATAATAGGAATGTAGATCGTTGTATAGGGCTTCTATTATTTACTCTATCAATGACATAGTACTCGAAGATATGCTTGTCATTATAGCCAGCACCCTGATTAATAAGGCTATTAAGGGTGATATTCATACTACTATTAATAAATTATCATCCTAAGAGAAGTATGATAACAATCAAAAAGAGAGCTTATAGGTAACATTCTGCTATATCATTCTAGTATATAAGACAGAAAGGAAGAGGATAAATACAAACAATTATATTAATAGGCGTGGAGCAATGTATAAGCATTATCAGATCTAAAGTAATCATGATAAGCCATTTATAGATAGATAGTTCATACAACAATTAGTATATAAAACAGGATAGTGATAATAAATTGTTTATGAAAGGTTTCACGGTCTGGCTAACAGGTTTATCTGGATCCGGGAAGACAACTATAGCAGAAATGTTACAACACAAATTAAGGCGTTTAGGCTATAAAGCAGAACTCCTAGATGGTGATGAGGTTAGGAGGAACCTTAGTCCAGATCTAGGCTTCAGCAAGCAGGATAGAGAGATGCATGCTAGAAGGGTTGTATACATAAGCAAGTTACTAACAAGGAATGGCATAATCTCTATAGTATCATTGATATCACCATATAGAGCGTTTAGAGCATATGCTAGGGAAGAGCTAAAAGATTTTGTTGAAGTATATGTTAGATGCTCAATAGATACTTGCATAAAGAGGGATCCAAAAGGTCTATACAGGAAGGCATTGAATGGAGAGATACAAGATATGACTGGCATACAGGATCCATATGAAGAACCTTTAAACCCAGAGGTTACAGTAGATACTGATAGGCAGAGTATTGATGAGTGTGTTGATACAATACTTGCTAGATTACAGCAACTAGGTTATATAAATACATTGATAGAAGAGAGGAGTAATGCAAAGCAAGGGTAAAGGGAAAGTAGAGAAGAAGGGGAGAAGTAAGAAAATAGTAGATCGTTAATACTATTAATTGAGTGATATGACAAGCAATGCCAATATCTCTACAACTAACATATTGCACTCTATAGAGGATCTTATAAAGGAGAGTGTTGGCAATGTTATAATATGGGATGAGAAGTCCAAGCATATGAAGGGTAAGTACTTCTACATGAGTGTTGGCAAGGATTTGCAGATAGGCATATTTCTAGGTTTTGTAATGGATGATGATGGAAGAGCAAAGAGATGCTTAGCCTTATGCTTCACAGATCCTAAGGGTAGAGTAGATAAGAGCATAGCAACAAGAACAGAGAACATCTTCAACAGCATTATAAACAAGTTAGAAGGGTTCACTATTGTAAAGGATGATCTGCCAGCATTGATGAGAACCTCAAGAATCAATGATGAAAGCAAGGTAATAGAATTCTTTAAATCTTCTCTCTTGCTACTTGTTAACGAGTTGGCTAGTAAGTAATATAAGTATATTGAATAACTAGGTAAATTCTGAAGGTATAATAAATGTTACTCATTTGTTAAAGGCAGTAACCCTTACTCCAGTCTCTTTCAGAGTAGCCTACGTAACATTAATATACATATTCATCTCTTTGCTAACCTCTTCAATCAAGAATGCTCTTAACCTTATGAGATCCTATACTCTCCCTGCTATAGGTAAGCATTAGGATGGATCATTCTTGAAATGATGCTGCTCATATCATGCTAGTAATGCATTGTAAGACATGACAAGCGTTAAGTTAAGTTTATACCAGTCTTACCCTCACTAGTTATCTGCATAACCTTCATAGAAGTGTACATTACCTATACAAAGTAGTT
>JACAFH010000016.1 GCA_013538715.1 Candidatus Nitrosothermus koennekei
CTTAAGATTTGCCTCATTTAAATAAACTTGCTTAGGTTCAGATATGCATACTAGATGCTTATCTTTACTCTCAATCAACTCTGGATTCTTTCCTTCTACCTCATTAGCATTAATCATACTTATGTTAGAGTATCTCATATAATCTCCTAATATGTTACTCATAACCTTCATTAGTGTGCTTTTACCATTTGCTCCAGAACCATAGAAGATGAATGCCTTCTCTTCCCTTCTCTTTAATAAGAAAGAACCTAATAATTGAACAAGGAATAATGCCTTCTCTCTATTGTTATTACATATTGTTAGAATAAACTCTCTAAACTTATCACATTTAGCATTCTCATCATATAAACAATTAATTGCTTTGGTTGGATAGTATCTCTTCACCTCTTCTAATGTTATAATCTTATTACTATTAACCTCAATAGCACAATTCTTTGCTAGTATGATATTATCAGGTATGCTGTTTAATGATTTACTATCAATACTAAGGAATATACTTAATGTTGCTATCAATTCATCAATTGATGACTTGCTCTTAGTTACATATATGAAGTGCTCTAGATGCCTCTTCTCTTCATCATAATTGATGCACTTCAGTAGTCTCTTTATCTCTTCACAATAATTTATAAAATCATTAATTAGACTCTCTTTAGCATATTCTCTAATCCATATGTTCTTATCCCATCTTATCCACTCATCCATATCTATAACATATCTATAGTCATCTACAAATAATGCTCTCTCTATACCTCTCTTCCTCTCTGAGAGAAGATATTTGCATACAAACATATATGCTACATTTATGTTATCACTATGAGAATTATTGAATATCTCATTTATTATCTTTATAACATCATCACTAATTCCTAACTCTCTTAAACCTTGTATACCTTTAACATTCTCTTTCTTATATGTCTCCTCTACTACTGTTAGCCTACTCTTAAGCTCTTCATCCTTAAAGAAGTAGCATACATATCTACAGATCTTTAATGCTTCCTCTAATGTTATGCTATTCTTCATCACTGCTGATAGATAAAACCATAGATAATCTCTTTGACCATTGCTATAGTATTTTGCTAGAGCATAAGATAACCTTATTATCCTCTCCAAAAATAGAATAGCAAGTAATTTATCATTATCTATATACTTAATCTTATCTATACCATTTATTATCTGATAATTCCTATCAATATGAATAAAGTATCTCTTCTCAAAGTAAAGTTTGATATCTAAAGCGGTATCTTTTGCTAGATTAATGCTATCTTTCTTATTCTTAGTTAAGAAGTAGAAATGCATACCTCTAGGAGTATACTCTTTCATAGTATCTAACCCTTCTTCTATTAAGTAATGATCTATCAATAGAGAATATTCCTTGCTATCACAATCTATACCTATGATGTAATTAGAAGATCTTAACTTACCTAAGCGTATAGCAAATGTATTACAATTATACTTTGTTATGTATTCTTCTAACTCATCTAATGTTGAGTATTCATCATATGAATAATGCTTCTCTAATGGAAAGTCTTTGTAAGGTGTCTTGTTCCATGCTTGCTTCTCATCATTATAGTAATGATTGATAGGGATATGGTCTATTCCTATAGCATTCTCCCTTGCAAGTATTTCTCTTATCGCTTCCCAGTCTGACATTGTCTATCATATTATAATATGGTACAGAACGGAAGGATGAGGAATCTGGAAGATATCTTCGGAGATAGGTTGTATTCGTATCACCAACAGCAAGAACAACAACAGAAGAGGGAGGGAAGGAAATCAGCAATACAAGGTTTAGAAAGGGTTTAGGGTAAAAGTAGGGTAAGAGGGATCGTCTTAGTAGTAATATGAGGTAGGAGCAAAGGGGTAGGAGAGGAGTAGAGGTTCCTGTTTCTCTTTCTTTCTCTCTTTCCCCTTCTATTCTTCTTTTTCTTCCTACATTAGACTCAAATAAAAGTATAAAACAACATGTAGATATTGTTTTGCCATTCCTACCAATGGTATAGGACTTAGACCTATCCTGTAGAGATAGTAATATATGATTGCTCTACAGATAAGACTAGAGAGATAATTAAAGATTATCAATCTAGATATCATAATATAACTTTAATAGAGCAGAAAGAACGTATAGGCATGGCATTAACTATGAATGAGGCTATAGATAATACTGATTGTGATATATTCATTATTGTGATTTATTAAAATATATAACGGTTATTCCATCATTATCTATTCTATCAAGATATGGATTAGAATTTATATCATTAATATATACATTTGCAGGTTTATATGTATTCCAATCAGTACTTTCAATAGGTTTATTATCAAGATGTAAAATAACATATTTATAGTCAGTATTAGGTGAACTATTAGTTAATGATTCATATATATTATTATTAAAATATGTTGGCATAATAATTTTACCATGTTTAACACTTTCTAATGCATATAACCCTAGCATTTTGTCATCTGTTAATATTTTTTCGTCATTTGAAATACCTAAATCTACCTTATTAATTACATCACTACGTTTATTCATAGTACTTTCATATCTTGCTGTATGATTTATGTCATTTAATTGCATTACATATGCTACTATAACTGTCGAGAATATAAATAATATATATAACATTGCTAACTTCTCTTTTAATCCTATTGCTCTAAAGATTATAAGCGAAATTAAAGGAAACATAAGTATCATTGTAGGTGAACTAATAGATATTGAACCTATATTAACATATAATACTGAATGAAGTATCGCAGCTATAACAATACTAATTACAAACTCTCTATGTGTAAACTTGTATCTTTTAATTATATAGATAACTAAACCTACAATTATTGGACTAACTATACTAACAGATCTTACTAGTTTCAAGAACGATGTTATATCATTTGTACTTTCATATACAATATACTTTTCGTCAACTCTACCATATATATACGATCGTATCTGACTAATAGCACGTTCTATCTTATCTAAACCTCCTACATCAAATTCATTAAAATATGATATTCCAACTTGAAGATTTGCTAATACAAATATAATTATTAATAATATTAAAAACCCAAAAGAATTATTATTTTGTTTCCTTTTATTTATAATATAATCAATAATAACTATTATTATTGTTAGAAATGGAATAGTATAATGTATAAGACTCATTATAATAAATATTAATAATAGTACTAACTTACTGAAATTATTTGATGTGGTTAGATATAGTAATAAGAATATAAATAACAAAAAATACTCAAACGCATACTTAAATATACTATAGTAATATATACCAATATAACTATCAAATATTATATACAATGTTAATATAGCTACTAATAATACTGATAGTTTTCTATATAATGGATTTAACATATACCTCGCAAATACAAAATAACCAAGAGGTAATGCTATAATACCTAATGGTAAGAACATCATCTGTTCTACAGATAAATTAGTAACCTTAGAGAGTATTAGAAATAATGTAATATAACCTATAACATCATCTATTTTAACATAGATTAAATTATTTTTAGATAAAGGAAAATCAAGATTTGGATGATTAATTGGTGTAAGATCCAAAACTGTAAAACTACTAAAATATTTCAAATTAGATATATTATATGCACTAATTAATCCAATAGACAATACTATTAATAATATTATATTTGTATTATTCAGTATATTTATCATATTATCTAATCTCCATAAGAAATAACTTTTCAGTCATATTAGTAACTTTATCCCAACCAAACTCTAGTGCTCTTTCTCTACAATCACTCGATAATTTTTCTAGTAACTTAGGATTATCTAGTAATTTTATGATCTTATCTGCCAATGCTTTACTATTTCTAGGTTCAACTAGAGATCCATTTATACCATCTTTAACATAATATGGTATTCCTCCAATTCTACTAGCAATGACTGGAATACCACAAGCATTTGCTTCTAACGATACCATACCAAATCCTTCAGTATCAGTTAAAGTAGGAACTATTAACAATGTTGAATTTTGATACTCGCTTATCAGCTCTTCCTCACTTACTCTACCTCGAAACATTACATTCTTATCTATATTATTTAACTTACATAAATTCATATATTCTTTCTTTAAAGGACCATCACCGATTATGACAAGTTTAACATCAGGATGATATTTGACTACTAAAGGAAGAGAGTCTAATAAGACTCTTAATCCTTTATATTTATACGAAAGAGTTAAAGAACCTATAAACAATAATCTTTTTCCATAAGCATTATAGCTATTAGGTTTATATCTATTAATATCTACTCCAGGAGGTATTACGACAGTTTTATCAATATATTTATTAAGATATGTATAAGTACATATATCGTTAACAGTAATTATTTTCTTTGCTATCTTCATCATGTGTTTATCTATTGTTATGCGTAGTATATTTGATATTATGTTCAATAAAATACTTGTTGATATTACCGGTGCATGATATGTTAGTATGTAATCTATCTTCTTCTTTGCTGCTACTAACGATGTTATCTCTGCGAAATAGGGAACTGGTGTATGACTATTTATTAGATCATAACTATTTCTATCTAATTCCCTCTCTAAGATAGAGTATAGATTATAGCGTATAGGTGTATTAGATATAATCAGATCTGGTTTTAATCTATTAACAATAATACCATCCAATTCTTCCTTACTATCATATCCTTGTCTAGTAGCACAATAAACATCTATCTTATGTCCTTTTGCTACTAACCTCTTGAATATATTATAAGAGTACCTCTCTAATCCTCCACCTTCTGGATAGAAATATGGAGTAGTTGCTAAGATCTTCATTTCAGAATTTTAGCATATATATATTCTATCTCTTTATATATATTACTCCACTCATATCTCTTAGATACTTCATATGTTATTCTAGATAATTCGTCTCTAACTTTATTATCTAATATCTTGATTATAGCATCTGCTAATGCTTTTGGATTATTAGGTTCTACTAATATTGCTGCTCCATATGCAACTTCTCTAACTCCTGCTATATTAGATGTTATAATAGGTAAACCATGAATCATGGCTTCTAATTGAACTATGCCGAAGCTATCACTCCTTGTTAATACAGGCATTACCAATGCTCTAGCATTGTCATAAAGTAAATCTAATTCTGCATCGCTTACTCTTCCTAAGAACCTGACTCTATGATGTAATCTATATTCTTCTATCATATCATCTAATTTCTTTTTATAGGAAATTTCATCACTTCTACTATAATCACCAACTATTTTAAGAATAATATTCTTATCTATATCTCTTAATGCTTCTATTAATATATGCAAACCTTTCTCTGGAACTATTCGTCCTACAAATAGAAGATAATCTTCATCTTTTTTATATACTCTCTTCTTTATATTATTATGTATACCTATAGGAATAACATGTAATTTATCCTTGAAATCTTTTAGTATGTCAGATGTATCAGCAAAATCTTTTGTTGTTGCTATTAAAATATTACTTAACGAGAAGGATATCTTTACTAGTACATACTTCCAGATGTTATACGCTATTCGTGTGGCAAAAGAGTTATTTAATAGGTGTGGTTCATTATGTATAGTTGCTATAATAGGTATGCCTCTAAGCTTTGCTAGTATAGAGATTATCTCACCTACTATTGGATATGTATGATGTATATGAACTATATCTGTCTTTATAGTTAGGAATGCAATACACATACTTAAAGATATAGGAACTCTCAATAATTCAAAGTAGCTAAATCTCTTTATTTTTACATTATTTATAACCTCATAGCTTTTATCTTTTGAGCAAGAGAATACAGTAACATCGTTATGAGATGCTTGTATCTCTGATAGTTCTTTAACATATTTAGGTATGCCACCTATAAATTTATAATAATCATACTCACAAATATGCAAGATCTTCATTGTATATAACCTCTTTATTCTTCTCTATCATCATAAACCATAATACTATCTCCATATACTTATTTAACACATCTAAACACTTTTATCTTTATAGGATCTACATTCGTCAATTTTGCAACCATTCTAGCAAGTACTATTGCTAATTGTTTATTCCTTACCATCTTTACATTTCTTAACACTAGATTAATCAAATTATTATATGCATTTAATGCTTTAAACCATGATTTTTTCCTTAATGATTTACTCAGAAGAGATAGTATACGTAACAGCATAATTATAATACTTTACTCATATTTATTAAACATTGCTAAAGATATATAACTACTAATAAAATCTTATTATCTAGATATTTCTATAATAAGTGTCATATAAAGAAAACATTAAAATAGAAATATTAGGGGAGTATATAACATCAAGATGTAGAACATAGAATTAACATTGATGATAATTGATTATAACATGCATAGATTGACTGTATTTTATGGTATAGTTTCTACAGCCAATATTACATGTTGTGTCGAATAATTAAGAGATCTTGTTAATTTGAGGAATATTACTCATCATACTAATCATTATGCTTGAAAGGAATATAATGAAGCATTGATAAGAAAGGGAGATTATTCTGAATATTAGCCTGCTAGAATGAATTATCCAGAATCGTTTTTAATAATACTCGCTGCTATCCATGCGTATCTTCTACCATACAGACAGCTTGAAGGATTAGATAAAGCATTAACCATACATAAGGCAGTAGATTATACAAGCATAACATGGAAAGAGGATTATATAGATGCAGATTGCTGTTGATAAGGAGAGAAGAGATAATTACCATGAAGGTAACTAGAGCATGTTCATAATAGCAAGGATAACTTTTCAACAATATTAAACTAGGAAGAGATCATTATATGCTCAATAATAGAGAAGGATGATTTTGATGAATGGAAGAATTAGTTTCATTAATCAAGCAAATCTTTGAATAGCATATTAAGGAACTGATGAAGGCTTTCAATGAATCAATGGATATGGATAATTGATATGGTAATTATTCGATACAGCACTGTTTTCTAATGATATTATTAATATATCTTTAAAAAGATTAATAAGTGCTAATAGAATATTAATAATTGTATGTCATTTCTTATTAAACCAAAAAGAATATTAATTATAGGTGGTTATGGCTTCTCAAATATAGGAGACGAAGCTATACTAGGTGGTTTATTAAAATATCTAGAAGATGTGTTAGGTTATAATAAAAATATACATAAGATCACAGTTTTTAGTAACAATCCTAACTATACCATGACTATCCATGGCATAGACGCTAAGAAGAATATAATACATCAGATATTAAGGTCAGATATAATAATTATTGGGGGTGGCGAACTGTTTAGTGAGTACAAACTTTTGCTTTATAAGAACTCATTTTTAGTTATACTAGCCAGATTATTAAATAAAAAGATATATTTAATAGGTATAGGCATAGATATTAAAAAGCTTATTAGCAAGCTCTTACTTAAATTCGTATTTAGATTAGTAGATAGCATAAGTGTAAGAGATAAATCAAGTATGCAAATATTACATGATATTTGTATTAATAATGTTCAACTAATGCAAGATCTGGCGTTTTATGGTCTTAGACCAATAAAATCGTCCTTAATCGATAACTTTATGAAACAGCATGGATTAACTCCTTATAATTTCATTATTATTGTTATTCGCCCATATGATAACTCAACTCAATTATCATTCTACATCAATATTATCAAAATGTTAGCAAAAAATAACCGTGTTGTATTAATACCGTTTAGTAAACATCAATCATCACACGAAGATAACGATCTGAATGTTATCCAACAAATTAAGAGAGTGTGTGAGCAAGAGATAACAATATTTGATCCTCATAACACACATCCTAACGTAGTATTATACTTCATATCAATGAGCAAGTTAGTGATTTCTAGCAGATTACACCCTCTTATATTTGCGAAGGTAGCAAATGTAAAATCTATTGCAATGCTCCCATTATATCAGTCAAAGAAGGTACGAACTTTTGCTGAAGAAAACAATATACCTATAATAACGCCAAATAATTTTAAAGATGTTCTGGGAGCGTAATCATTAAAATATAATGATTATAAAAAGATTAAATAGATTCTACTCTTATAATTGCTGTATTAGCTTCTGGAATATTAACTAGTTTTAATTGCTCTCTTACTTGATACTCTATATATCTTAATAATATATCCCTACTATTATCTACTACTCTTAAACCACTATTACCATGTTTTTCATTACTAACAGTTAATGGTATTCTAACATTATCTAATAGAATATTGTTAGAATCATCTACTTCGATTATTGATGCTCCTCCAGTATCTAATCTTTGTATATATAGATTATTTATGTTAATGTTATTAGAATTCCATATCTGCAAATCTGGTATATACTTTGCAGATTTATTTGTAAGTTTTAATGACTCTATTGTTACATCCTCTGCTCCTATTATTCTAACACCAAACTGACCATGATATGGTTCTCCAGTTAATCCTTGCATAGCATAATTTATATCAACTTGTCCTATGTACACATTATAGACTTTGCCATTATTGTTAGGAGGACTAGTGTATATAGATGTTGGTCTAGAATCTATTTCTAATACAGAAGATCCTGCTCCTGCTGTTCTATTAACATTTGTTTGTATATCATATGGTAATAAATTGCTAGAATATCCTATACTTGTTATCTTATCTATTCTTATGTTATAGACATTAGAATTACCTGTTGATCCTCCTGTTTCATGAAAATAGGGATATCCTATTTTAATAAATGATTTTCTTTGGCTTCTATTATTACTATCTAATCCATATATCTTTATCTCTTTAATATATACATCATGAACATCATTATTTTTTGAAGATACCATACTTACTCCATATCCATCTGAAATATGCCTATGTAGTTCTAGATAATTTATTGTCACATTATATACAGGTCCATTACTGTCAGATGCCTCTAAGGCTAGATTACTATCATAACTCTCAAATACTATCACTTTGTTTATGAATACATTTCTAGATGATGCAAGATTTAATCCATCTTGATTCATTCTATCATTTACTCTTCCTTCATTTCTTTTAGTGTTACCATCTATCTCTACATAATTTATGTATACATTATCACAAGCTCTAAGTGAAATCATCCAGTTCATACCATCCTCTATTCTTACATTATCTATCTTTACATTATTAACAAACTTGAATCCTATAGTATAATGATGCGTATTTTCTGCATATTTTTGAGCATCATTAGCTCTAGTATTGTTAGTAAGAGTAAATGCATATCCATTATTATTTATAGTCATATTATATATTGAGATATTACTATTGCCATTTACAAAATCATAATTTGTTATGAATGACCTAAACCATATATATGATCCTTGAGATGGATGATTACCAAAAGATGACGGTATTGGTATAAATGTTCCAGAGTTATACAAGTTTGTTGTTATTGCAACATCATCATTAGGATCATCATCATATGTAGAGTATGGAGCATTTCTATCTACAAATCTAACTAATTTAGTTAAAGATATGCCATCTCCTTTCAATATCATATTACTATATACCTTAAAATTCTTAATTTTGTATGTTCCTTGTGGGAAGTATATAGTTGCTTCTTTATTATTTGTTTCTATATATATTCTAGCATCTTCTATTGCATTTCTAACTGCTTGAGTATCATCATTAACTCCATTGCCTATTGCTCCATAATCTTTAACATTAAAGATTCTAACATCTATAACATCATTAATATTGATACTAACTCTAGC
>JACAFH010000017.1 GCA_013538715.1 Candidatus Nitrosothermus koennekei
TACACTCTTAAATCATAAGTATATGGTTGAGGATAACGTGCTTGTATCATGGCATAATTTCCTCTATACCCCATCTATAAATATATTAGAAAAACAGATGGATAATATGAGAAGATTTGGTAAGAATATAAAGATGGTCACGTTTGCAAATGATATAATTGATAATAGAACTATATTAGATCTATATAATAGAATAAACGATGATACTAGATTAGTAGCATTTTGCATGGGTGAGCTAGGGATGGCATCTAGAGTATTAAGTCTAATATATGGCTCACCATTTACATACGCTGCACTTGATAAGTCTATAGCAGCTGGACAGATGAAAGTAGATGATATGAGAGCTATCATTGAAAAGATAAGAACCGATGAAGTTATACTCAATAGAGTTATACACCTAATAGATGAGATAATAAGTTTATAATTCCTCTTAACATATTCTACCTCATGAGGACATATTGCATAATAGGAGACCCAATAGAACATTCGTTATCCCCAGCAATGCATAATGCTGCTTTTAGGATACTAAATCTAGATTGTGTATACATAGCTATGAGGGTAAGGAGTAATGAGTTAGAGGGTTCAATAAGATCATTAAGAGCATCTAATATAGCAGGTTTTAATGTAACTATACCTCATAAAGTTGCCATAATCAAGTATATGGATAGATTGGATAATAGTAGTGCTATAGTTAATGCAATAAATACAGTAGATGTTAAAGATGATAAATTGATAGGTTACAATACAGATCTATATGGATTTGTGAAACCAATCAAAGATAAGGGTATATCTCTAAAGGATAAGTATATACTACTCTTTGGTGCTGGAGGTGCAGCAAGAGCAGTTATAGTAGCATTAGTTAATGAAGAGATAGGTAGCTTGATTATGGCAAATAGAAATATAGAGCATGCTAAGCAATTAATAGAAATATTAAGATCTAATTTAAGAATAGGTTTTGATGTAAAGTTTGTAGAATTAGACTATGCAAGAAGATACTCAAAAGAATGTTATATGATAATAAATTCAACTCCTTTAGGTATGAGGTACGAAAGGCTTCCTATAACTAGTGATGATATAAGTAGCAATTCAGTAGTTTATGATCTAGTCTATAGACCAATGAATACACCATTGATAGAAGACGCTATAAATGCAAGCGCTCAAATCATTTATGGTTATGAGATGCTGTTAGAACAAGGTGCCAAAGCATTTGAGATATGGTTTGGTAGAGAAGCACCAAGAGATATAATGAAGATGGCATTGTTAGGTGGATTTGGATGATGGTTAAAAGTATAGTTCATGGTGCAGTATCTATAGTTAATGCTATACCATTGGGAATAGGTTCTACTCTTGGCATATCATTAAAAGTTGTTGCTAAGGTAATATTAGACAAGGGTAGTGGTATAACAATTATAAATGGAGTAGATACAAGCCTTATCAAGGCTGTTATCAATAGAATAATTCCTGCTAATATATTATCTGATCATTCCTTATCAATAGATATAGAATCAGAGATACCTTTAGGATATGGTTTAAAGAGTTCAAGTGCTGTATCAAATGCTTTAAGTTTAGCATTGACTAAATTATTTAAAGATAAGTTTGATGATCTAGAAGTTATAAACCATGCTATAGATGCTAGTTTTGATGCAAATGTTACTATTACAGGTGCTTTTGATGACGCAGTAGCATGTTATTTTGGTGGATTCTTTGTTACTGATAATTATGCTAGAAAGATAATAAGACATGATGATGCTAAGATACATGATGTGATAATATTATTACCATCAAACGTAAAACGTACAGACCCATTAAGGATGAGATCTTTAGCAAAATTATTTGAAGAGCCAGTAAGGCTTGCAAAAGAGGGTATGTATTATGAGGCAATGATGCTTAATGGAGTTATAGTTGCATCTATCTTAGGTATACCATATCAACCAATAAAAGATGCTATAGATGAAGGGGCTATAGCAGCGAGTGTTAGTGGGAATGGTCCAGCTATAGCAATCATAACAGATGAGAAAGATAAGATTAGCGAGAAACTCTCTAAATACGGTAAGATTATTAATGCTAAGACAAGTAATATTAAAGCAAGTGTAGAAGTGATATGATAAAGGTTTATAACTCTACCATAAATGGTATAATAGAACCTCCTCCTAGTAAAAGTTATACACATAGAGCAGTAGCAATTGCATCTTTAGCAGATGGAAGATCTATAATCTCAAATCCATTAATAGGGAGGGATACACTTGCAACTATCAACGGTTGCAGATTATTGGGTTCAGAGATAACTCTTGATAAAGATTTAAGAATTTATGGAAGAAGATACTTCGATAAGGGAGATAGAAATATAGATGCACAAAACTCTGGAACTACAATAAGATTTTTGATAGCAATGTCAGCATTAGTAAGAGAAGGAAAAACTATCCTTGTAGGAGATAAGAGTCTAATGAAGAGACCCATGCAACCTTTAGTTAACGCCTTATCACAACTTGGAGTAAAATGTTATACAACAGATGGAAAACCTCCAGTTATTGTATATGGTGGAGGTATTAAAGGAGGTAAAGCAGATATACAAGGAGATGTATCAAGCCAATTCATCTCTGCGTTATTATTCTCATCAATCTATGCAGAAAACGATGTAATGTTAAATATAACTAGTGAACAAGTATCTAGGCCATATATAGATGCTACAATACTTGTAATGAATAGATTTAATGTAGATGTTGAGAATCAAGAGTATAGATATTATCATATAAAGAGACAAGAGTATAAGCCAACAGATTTTAGAGTACCTGAAGATTTCTCAAGTATTGCAATGTTATTAGCAGCAGGTGCTTTACTTGGGAGTATAGAGGTTAAGGCAGATCTATCTATTCCCCAACCAGATGCTAGGATAATAGATATACTAAAGAATATGGATGCTGATATCAAAGTTTATGATAATAGAATTAAAGTTAATAGAAGGGATAGATTATCTGATATAGATGTTAATCTAAGTGATACACCAGATCTCTTACCAGTAGTATCCATCTTAGCATTAAATGCTAGAGATGTAACTATCAGAGGTGTTAAACATGCTAGAGTAAAAGAGAGTGATAGGATAGCTATAATTGCTAACGAGTTAAAGAAATTGGGAGTATATATTAAGGAGTTTGAGGATGGATTAGAGATAAAATCATCTGGTAGCATAAAAAACGCTCGTTTGGATGCACATGATGATCATAGATTATTTATGGCATTCTTTATAGCAGGTATGCTTGCTAAAGAATGTATCATTGATGGTGAGGAATCTGTTGATGTATCATATCCTAACTTTATTACTGATATGAAGAAGATTGGGGCTAGAGTAGAGATAGTATAATTAATATTTATTTAATAAAAATGATATTATGCTATTAAAATAAACCATATCTTGAACTCATAAATTCCTCCTTAAGCATTAGATGAACATTACATCCTACTCTCTTAAGTCTTTTATCAAGCCAATTTACAAACTTCTTTTCGATAGTCTTACCTTTTATGCTAAGGAACTCATTACCTAATAGATTTGCAAGTTTTATTATAAGGTTTTTATTTATAGTGACTATGAAGAAATACCAGCCAAAGGTATATTCTGCTTCACTTATCTCAAAATCTTCATATGAATGGGTTAAAGATGCTACTTCTCTTAACGCTAACCTTATTATCTCAGAATCTCTTTTATAATTATTCGCTGTTATACTAATCTCAATACTATCCATAATATTTATGCCCCAAATCTATTTATAAATTTTATTATTGTGTTGTATTGACAATCTAATATATTACATAATTGAAAATATTACAAATTTATTATAAATTTATTGTTATTCTCTTATTCCTTCTAGATACGATACTGCCTGCCATAAAACCACTCTTATATGAGATGCTAGATTAGGGTCTTGAGTAAGGTCATCAAGTGCACTTATTATATTAGCTGCTCTTACTGCTATTGGTAAACTCTCATCATTAAGAGAAGCAATCATCTCCTTTATCATATTTCGTATATTTCTTGGCACATTAGGGCTATTGGCTATGCTTTCTAGAGTGCTTATTCCCTGTCTCAACCTCTCCAGATTCTCTTGCTTCTTACTTACACTCATACAGTAGGTATAGATACTTACTATATAAAAGATTTAAGGAAGTTATGTGTTAAACATACTATGTGTGATATAATAGTATGTGAAATATGCAATAGAATATTAGATGTAGAAGAGTATCATCAGCATATAAAAGAGTGTAAGCCAGAGTTAGAGAAGGTAGATCTAAAAGTTGAGGTAAAGCAAAAATAATTTATTTTTTATATTCTTAGCCTAATCTCTTCAAATTCTTCCATATCCATTCTATACTTCTTTGTTGGCGCTCTTATATTTACTTCTATAGGATTATTATAAAAATATCCTTCTGCTAATGCAGCAGTTCCATTACCTACATCAATATAACAATAGCCATAACCATCATATCTCATACCATCAGAATTATCTTTTATAGAGGCCGCTATGTTATTTGCTACCACAATACCTTCATGTTCTGCAAACGTTCCTGCTTTTGGCAGAGAATATCCATTAGACAATTTTATGTTTGTAATATCACCTATAGCATATACATTATCATATCTTGTCTTTAAAGTAGATTTATCTACAACTATCCAATCATTCTCACCTTTTATAATTGGCGGTGCTTTATGTGCTGGTATTCCTATCAACAGATTGTAATTCTCTTCATATGAATCGAATAATATCTTGTTATCCTCAATTCTTAATGCTCTTGATCTAGGTTTGTATATTATATTATGTTCATTAAGCATGTTTAATATGCTCCTGCTAGCATTATCTCCTGCTCCTGCTACAGGCTTCTCTTCTGGCGTAATGAGTGAGATCTCTATCTTATCTCTTATATTCTTCTTCTTAAGATATTCATCAAGTATCAATGCTGCTTCATATGGTGCAGGTGGGCATTTGAATGGTATGCTATCAATTAGTATCACTATCTTACCTTCTCTTAACCTCTCTAAACGATGATATATTTTAATTGCATCCTCGCTATCATAAAGGTTTAATGCCTTATCAAAACCTTCTATCGAGGAATTCATATATGCACCTAGTGCTATTACAATATAATCCGCATTAATATCAATATCTTTAGTCTTTACAATTCTATTCTTTGGATCTACTGATAATATCTCACCTCTAACGAATTTTATACCTTTTTCATTAAGCATTCTTAAATCTAAATATCTTATATCACTCCTCAATCCTGTCATTAACCATAGGTTTGCAAACCCAACAGAGAATTTGTACTTTTTATCTATAACTATTACCTCATGCTCTTCATCAAGTAATCTTCTAATTTCTTTTGCTGCTGCTAATCCACCAAAACCTCCACCTAAGATAAGTATTCTCATACAATAAAGTATCATATTTATAATATTAAATTTATAGTGATTCTTATGGAGAGTATAAGCAGTAGAGAGATGTATGATATAGAAGAAAAGGCTCACAATATGGGCATTAAAAGAATACTCATGATGGAGAATGCTGGATGTTGCATTGCTAGATTTATACTTCAAAATTTTGATATAAATAATAAGAGTATAGTAGCTATTGCTGGGAGTGGTAATAATGGTGGCGATGCACTAGTTGCTACTAGGCATTTAGCAAGATATACAAAACCTATAGTTCTATTATTAGGAAAAGAGAGTATAAAGACAGAAGAAGCAAAAATCAATTTAAGTATTGTAGAAAAGATAGATAAAATAAGATTGATTGATATTAAATGGATTAATAAAGAAGTAAACGACATAATCATTAATGCTGATATAATAATAGATGGTATATTTGGTATAGGGGTGAAAGGTAAGATTAAAGAACCACAAGCAACTATAATAGATCTTATAAATTCATCAGATGCTTATAAGATTGCCGTAGATATTCCATCAGGTTTGGATCCAGATAATGGACAAGTATTAGACAAATGTGTAAAGGCTAATACAACAATAACATTTCATAAGATGAAACATGGTTTAGTTAATAGTATCTATGCTGGTAAAGTCATAGTATGCGATATAGGTATACCATTCTAATTCGTGCTAACACTTTTAGTATGCTTTACATATATTTAATTAATGCAGTTTGATATCAAGAATATAGGTACAATCTCTGCCCCTATCTTCTTTATATTAATACTTATCTCACCATTAGAAATAGAGTATGGAGCAAAGATAGTCCTTGCAACTACAATTTGGATGATTATATGGTGGGTCACTGAAGCAATCTCTATATATGTAACAGCAATGCTACCAATAATACTCCTTCCATCATTTGGTGTAATTCCAATATCAGAGGTAGTAGTATCTTATTCAGATAAGATTATATTCTTACTATTGGGCGGGTTTATAATAGCATCAGCTATTGAGAGAACTAATCTTCATGAACGTTTTGCACTTAATATGATAAGAGTCTTTGGTTATAAACCAAGGAGAATACTTGCAGGTTTGATGATTACTGCAGGATTACTTAGTGCATGGATAAATAATACATCAACTACTTTAATGATGATACCCATAACAGCCTCAATTATTCCTTATATAAATCATGAAGAGCGTAAGAGAATTGGGAGTATCTTCATGCTATCAATAGCCTATGCTTCTAGCATAGGAGGTGTAGCAACATTGATAGGCACGCCACCTAATGCTATCTTTGTATCATTAGCAAAATCTTTACTAGATAGAGATATTGGATTTGCAGAATGGATGGTGGTAGGAATGCCTCTTAGTCTAATCTCACTAGCTATAACATGGCTATATATGTCAAGATACATTAAAAGTAAGATGTCAATACTTGATGATATAGAGATTATCAATAAGAGATTGAGGGAACTTGGACCTATGAACACGAATGAGAAGATCGTATTTTATTTATTTATAGGTGTTGTTGTAGCATGGATAACTCGAAGTATATTATGGAGTAAATATATACCTATGATAGATGATTCAGTAATAGCACTTCTTGCTGCAATAATACTCTTTGCAATACCTTCTAAGAAGCGTATTATCGATTGGAGTATATCTTCAAGCATCCCATGGGGGGTATTATTATTAATTGGAGGAGGATTAACTCTTGCCTCATCTTTTACTATCACAGGATTGGATAAGTGGATTACATCAAAATTATTATTTATGATCCCTTCTAGTATCTTACTAGTTCCTATCATAACTACATTTACTATATTTATGGGTGAGATAATGAGTAATACTGCTATGGCTGCATTACTTATACCCATAGGAGCAAACATATCTACATCATTTGGGGTTGACGCTATAGTAATAATGTTTATTATAGCTCTCGCTTCAAGTTACAGTTTTATGCTTCCAATGTCTACTCCACCAAATTCGATCATATTTGGGAGTGGGTATGTAACAGTTAGAGAAATGACTAGAATAGGTTTTATGATTAATATATTTGGTATCATAATCATAACACTAATTGGAACATTCTTAATACCAATTATAGTATCATGATATCTCTATCAATGCACCATTTTATTTCTTAATTTGCTACTCAAATAATCCATCCCAATAGTTATTATTAATATTGCTAGTATAAACAAAGCAGCTTTACCATAATTTAGGCTTTCAAGATATTGCATAATATAGAATCCTATTCCTCCAGCACCAACTAGACCAAGAATTGCAGACTCTCTTACACTATAGGATAGTAAGAAGAGATACTGATTACTCATATATGGAGAGGCTTCTGGCAATGTTACATACTTTACCTTTTGTAATCTAGTAGAACCCATGACATTCATAACATCGTAAGCAGATGGGTTTTGTGATTCATAAATCTCATATAGATACTTACCACTTAACCCCACTACGAAGAGTGCTATAGCCAATATCCCTGCAGTTGGACCAAGACCAACTATGGCTACAAGCAATATAGCATAAAGTAATGGTGGTATAGACCATAATATACTTACTATACTTCTAAATATTATGCTTATGAAGAACGGTGAAAGGTTTCTAGCAGCAAGTAAAGCAGCAGGAATAGAGAGAGCAAAACCTATACTAGAGCCTATAGTAGCCATCTCTAAAGTTTCAATAACAGCATAAAATACTTTATCAGCAACACTAAAATCTATTGCTAGTAACTCTTGCATAATAATATAACCATTATTACTATCATCTATGAGTGAGAGAGGATTAAAACCTAGATGTATAGAGCTTCCTATTATTATTAGGATTAGAGATAACCATACATACCTTAGTCTATCTTTCATATAATCTTACCAATTCATCCCTATCTATAGCATTTGCTTCTATCACCTTCTCTAGTCTTCCATCAACCATTATAAAGATAGTATCGCTATACATCTTTGCTATATCTGGATTATGATGTATCATGATAAGTGTAAGATTCATCTTATCTTTCATCTCCATGAGTATATCCATTATCTCTCTTGAGGCTTTTAGATCTAAACTTGCTGTCATCTCATCAGCAAGAATTAATAATGGTTTTTGGAGTAAGACTCTTGCAATAGCAACTCTTTGCTTCTCACCACCACTCAAGTTTTTAACCTTTGAATTCTTTAGATGGGATAATTTGAGAACATCCAACAATTCGTTAGCCTCATCTATTATATCATTAGGATATAAACCTAGTATAGAGCGCCATCGTGGAACTCTTCTAAGGGCGCCAATCAATATATTATTCATTACATTTAACTCATTAACTAAACCTAAATTTTGAGGTATGTAACCTATAACCTTCTTAATCTCTTTGTTTAAACCATTCCCCCCAAAGAAATAAAGTTTTCCAGTAGTAGGTTTAAGTATACCTAAAATTACTCTCATAAGAGTAGTCTTCCCAGCACCATTAGGACCCATTATAGTTATAGCATTACCTTTTTCTACTGTTAAAGATACATTCTTGAGTATATCCTTACCATTCAGATTAAGACATAGATTTTCTGCTTTAAATATAATCATCTCTACATCTTCTCCGTATATCTTAACCCTGTCGACTCGATAGCATCTATTAACGATCCTAGATGATCATTACTATTCGTCTCTTTAAATCTTATGAATATTGCAGATACGAGTTTCTTCATTATCTCTCTGCTATCTTCATCATTACCTATTTGTAACAATGCATTTTTGATATTATTCTTGACAATGGGATCCATATTCTTACTAAATACAACTCCATGAGATGGTATTGGTCCTTGTTGTTCTAT
>JACAFH010000001.1 GCA_013538715.1 Candidatus Nitrosothermus koennekei
TGGAGACTCCACCAAGGAACCCATACGTAGCAGAGCTATACAAGTTAGCATTAGAAGGTAAGTTATATAGCAGAAGTATACCATAAAATTATTATATACTTATTTTTTTATTTGATAGCATTAATAAATAGCTTAGTGGTTTATATTATATATGAAAGGAGTAATACTTGCAGGAGGTTTAGGAACAAGAATGCAACCTTATACATTCTTTTTGCCAAAACCGATGTTGCCATTGGCAGATAAGCCACTATTGGAATATATCATATCATGGCTAAAAGAGAATGGTATAGAGGAGATAGTTATATGCATAAGCTATCTAGGTAAAACAATAGAAGATTATTTTAAAGATGGTAATTCATTTGGTGTAAAGATAGAATATGCGAGATCTGATAGACCATTAGGAACTAGTGGACAGTTAAAGAGTGCAGAGAAACATCTAAATGATAGGTTTATTTGCGTATATGGGGATAGTATATATGAGTTTTCTCTTTCAAACATAATTGAGGAGCATATAAAGAAAAGAGCGTTTATAACTATGACACTTATGCGCTATACAACGAGATTAGAATATGGATTTATAGATGTTAATGGAGATGGAAGAGTTAAAGCATGGCATGAGAAACCTGAGTACCAAGGGTTGATAAATATTGGTTGCTACATTATGGAACCAGAGATATTTAATTATATAGAGAGTAATAAGGCGATTGGCATGGATGAACTATTTAGGAGTTTGCTAAAAGAGAAGTCTATCTATAGTTATATAATAGATAAAGGTTTCATAGATATAGGAAATAAAAAGACATATAAAGAGGCTTATAGACAATATCTAGCTAGATTAGGGAAGATTTAATTCGTTACTTCTTGCAATCATTATAACTTCGTCACCTCTAAAAAAGTGTGGTATTATTGCAACTGGTTTGGCGTTTAATACTTTCTTATATAATCTCTGTGCTTCATTAGATGTTCCAGTAGTAACCTTTATTAGCTTAAGGTTAGATCCTCTACTCTCTAACTCTCTCTTTACATCCTTGAGAGATTCTTTTATTAATCTAGAACCTAATCCTTTACCCTGATACATCTTCTCTATAGCTATCTGTTCAAGTTCAATCACAGCATCTTTCCTGAACCCACCCAGCTCTATCCATAATATATAACCTCTAACTTCATTATCTTCTATAACATAATATCTATTTGCAGGATAACCAATATATTTTAGTCTTATCCATTTCTCTACTTCTTCAACTTTATTCATACCATGGAAAGATTCAAGATATATCTTTACAATCTTCGCTATATCGTCTTGATTAGCAAGTCTAACATTGTACATAGTTATATTCTCTCATTCTCTCCTTTAATTTATTTATAGGTTCTATTGATAATGGATCTACTCCTTTGAGTGCTGCTAGATGTATACTAGCATAATCTAATATGTATATAAAAGATATTATATCACAAAATATATTATTTGAGAATTGTGGAAGACTAAGAACATCATGTCCATACTCATTTAATATCTCATTGAAGATTTCAAATCTATTATTTATAGCAGGAGTATCAATACTACTCTTAACTATGATAGCTTTATATTCATGTTTATTAGACCATGCTGCTATCTCGTTATGCGATGCCTCTATTATGTCTGCAGTTATAGATAAGATCTTTGCATTCTCATTCAATGAATTTTTGAATCTAATACCTACACTCTTTAATAATGGTGATGTATATGTTACTGGTATATTATTGCCTATATATAGCGCAATAGTTTTTGCTATATTTTTATCATTATTTACACCTATAATCTTAGAAATATTCTTCATAATGTTAATTGCACTCTTTGCATCATCTCTTAACCATTGCAAAGAATCTATATTAGATATAAGGTTTAATGTTGTGAATAATACATCAGGTAATGAGTATCGAGGTGCAAGATGTTGAGTTATCTTTATATGCATCAAATTATTCTTAGTACAAAATCTCTCTAATAAACCACCAGCAGATACTCCTATTAGATTTATATTCTTTTTATATGCTTCTTTTGCTATATTTAATGTTTCCTCCGTATTGCCAGATACACTAATGGCTATTATTAAGGCATTGTTATCTACAAATTGTGGTATGGAATATCCTTTTATTGTGTAAATAGGTATATCTGAATTATGCATAAGATCTGATATTATATCTGCAGTGGTTCCAGAACCTCCCATTCCTGCTACTACTAACATTGAAGGTTCTAATTCTTTAATATTAATCTCTCTTTCAAGAGCATTATTTGCTATCTCGGGCCATCTTCTATATACTCTATCTATCTGATTCTTGCTAATAATAAATATATTATTAGTGTTATCCATTAATACATATGCAAGATAGTTATAGATAAATATTATCTATATTTCATAATGACTTAATATAAGTACATATATTATCTCATCATGGATATAAGCGAATTGATGTGGGTTGAGAAGTATAGACCAAAAAGAATAGACGAGATTGTTAATCAGAAAGATGTTGTAACGAGTGCAAAGAAGATAGTAGCAGATGCTACAGAGATGCCTCATCTACTCTTTGTTGGACCTGCTGGAGTAGGCAAGACTACATTAGCTTTGTGTTTAGCAAGAGAGTTACTTGGAGAGAATTGGCGAGATAATACACTTGAGCTAAACGCTTCTGATGAACGTGGTATAAATATGATTAGAGAAAAAGTAAAGATGTTTGCTAGGTTTACGAGTGTGCAGAATGTGCCATTTAAGATAATAATACTAGATGAGTCAGATGAGATGACAAATGATGCTCAAACAGCATTAAGAAGGATTATGGAAGATACTTCTAGAACAACTAGATTTATACTAATATGTAATTATCTTTCAAAGATTATAGAACCTATACAAAGCAGATGTGTAATCTTTAGATTTAAACCATTAGAGAAGAATGATATTATATCTCATCTAGAGAAGATATGTAAAAAAGAAGATATAAAATATGATAATAAAGCACTCGAAGAGATATACGAATTTACTGAAGGGGATCTTAGGCATTCTATTAATATATTACAAGCAGCAGCAACATTAGGTTATGTGAATACATCTAATGTTAAGAGTATAATAGGTGTATCAGATAAGAAAAAGGTTAAAGAGGTTTTATTACTAGCATTATCTGGTAAATTTACTGATGCAAGAAATAAATTGATAGAGTTAGTAAGGGTCTATGGCTTATCTGAAAGCGATTTTCTTAAACTTGCTAATGAAGAACTACAAAGTATTCATGAGCCTAAATTAATTGAAAGATTAGCAGAATATGATTATAGACTAGCAGTCGGTGCACATGCAGATATTCAACTTGCAGCATTTTTAGCAGAAATTGCAAAGATAGGTAAGGATATTAACTTCGATATCTCTAAATATAGCAAAGATGGATGAAGTAGTATGCCAATAGCATATGTTTTGATAAACTGCGATCTAGGACATGAAGAAGAGATAATTAACGAACTAGCAAAGATACCAGAAATAAAAGAGGTTAGAGGAGTCTATGGAGTGTACGATATATTTGTTAAAGTAGCTGCTGATGACGCAGCAAAAGTAAGAGAAGTTGTAACAAATAAGATACGAAGGATGGAAAGAGTAAGAGCAACCAATACATTAATGGCTATTGAAGGTCAAGGAGGAAGGTAATAAGCTATTAAGAGACTAGTAATAGTAGATAGGATCGATGATGTAACTAGCATTAAGAGTTTACTTTTATTATATATACGAGGTCTCTTATGAAGATTGTTAACAATCAATCCTGCTAAGACCATCTGTGTTAATGATATTGGTATTGAGAATTGTGTAAAAAGCCATAATAATGATGAACTTGCTATAAACGTGCTAAGTATCGTTAATCTACTCTGGCCTACTATATCTTCACTAATTACAAACGCTACCTTCTTATTTATCATACCAATAATTGCCATAAATGGTAGGATGAATGATAATGAATCTATTGATAATAATGCTATGTTATTTGCTGATAATGCATATGCCATGTAGAATGTAGTTACTAGAGTAGCAATACTATAGAATTTATTTAGAGAAAGTAACGATATATTATTTACCATTCTTTTAAGTATTTCATAGAGTATAATAGAAGACAAGATCGTAACTAATGGTGCTATGATCCATGCAATAAGTATTGATGCAAGTATAGTAAGATCTATCTCTGCATTAATCGCTAATGCCTTTCCTATATGTGCTGCTATTAGAAGATTAACCATACTGACTGGCATGCCTATAATTGTAAATATTGTTAATAATATACTAGTTACGACTAATTGTATCTCTATATCAATCTTGCTTATACTTTCTAAAGTGTTAGCAATTTTCTCTCCTTCTATTACAAAACCAATTATAAATCCTATTATAATTATGATGATAGAATTTCTATATGACATTCCACCAGCTACTAAAGTTCCACTTAGTAATCCTGCATTATTCATTCCTAATATGAATGCTAGATAGAGGGAGAGTAACTCTATCAAGAATATCCCTTTGCTAACATTATCTGTATGATATCACTAGCATCTTCACTATTATCTGCGATGGCATCTATTAAATATATGAACTCTTTAAATTGTAGAAGAGTTAATATATCATACATGCTTGAATTATTATATAACTCTTTAAGTACTGTAAGTTTTAATCGATCACTCTCTTCCTCTAATCCTTCTATAACCCTTATCTGATTGATTATAGCATCTCTCTTCTTATCCAATATCTTAATAAGAGTATACAATTCTTTTGCTGCATTGATGCTAATCTCTATGTAAGATATTAGATTGTAATTTACGAACGCTTTAATATAACTGAGCTGTATATCTCTAACTATAAGAACATTAACTGCTTCTTTTGCTACATCTGCTATATTATCAGCAAGCTCCATAAACCTTATTATATCTTCTCTTAGATAACCAAAGATAGAACCTTTACATATCTTCTCAACATTTCTTCTATGGATAGCATCTGAATTCTTCTCATATTCATTAACTAATCTACTAAATTCTATCGCTTTTAATATCTCAGTCTCTTTAATACTTTTAATCATCTCTTGTAAGTATCTTAGAGTTTCTAGCACTTGTTCCATATGTTCCTCTAAGAGTTTCTGCATATTATCTCGGAATAGCATAAGTATATTGTGAAGTAAGAGTTAATAAATCAAATCTAATTTATATATGTCATGATACCTAAACATTGTAGCATTATAAACAATAAGAGGAATTGTCTAAATGTGCCATCATATATAGTATCTGTTAAAGTAGATAATGAAGATTACATGATTGGTGTAGTATGCTCAATCCATAAAGATATTATGGAGAAATTACTTAAAGTAAAGTATGTATCAGTAGATTTCGAGCCATTACATTATATAGCTACTAAATGCGCACTTGAATCTATGAATAAAGTATAGTTACAATATACAAACAAGATACATCAATATATTGTTAAATATTCGGTAATATTTACATTATAGCGATTTGTAAAACTTAATATTCTTTATAGCTCGGATTGTAAGATTGTAAAAAGATCCAAAAATAACAAAAATCAAATTCTAAATAATCATAATTAAATGTGTTGATTTGAGAAATTATTATAATTAAACAATTCTTATTATATATTGTTTATTACTTATCTAGGATAAGCTCAATCTAAATCTCATATAATAATTATTTGTGTGACAATCGTATGTGAATATTTTAGATTTTATATGATCTCGCATCAATACAATCATCTTAATTCTATTGTGTTAATATTAACATAATCTTATGTTCCAATCTTTATCCTATCATCACATATACTTCTTAAACATTCTATTGCAGATAATATTGCTAAATAACTTGTCTTTGGGTTAGCTGGACTAGGAATATTATCGACCCTAAACATAAATTCACCAAATTTGCCTTTTACAAATATTTCATGCCTATTTGTATGTATATTAGGATCTGCTATTATCTTTACTTTAGTATTAGAAGCGCCTACTCCTACTAAACTTAATGTAGCAGCGACGTTTATATTAGCAGGAAAATACCTAACAGCCTCTTTAGCATATCCTTCATATATGAGTTTAGGTTTATTTATTGTCAGATCTAGATTATTCATCTTAACATATAAAGCATCTTTTAATGCATTAGGGTGCTTTGTTGAGATTATTTCTATCTCATCTATTAGAGCTTTAACACTCTTTATAGCATCTATACCAGCAATAGCTCCCGTAGGAAGGTATAATCTTGTATTATATTTTAGAGTAGTCTCATAAATCTTATTGAATAATTTCTCATCCAATAATGCTCCAATACTCATTGCCATTAAATCATACTTCTCAAGTATCTTTATAGCATATTCTCTTAAAGCATCTTGAGACGCCGCTTCTATGACGAGATCTATCTCATTTATATCATCCACACTCTTTATCATTTTAGGTTTAGAGTTTAGCAAAGTATACAGATGATTCATAGTATTATAATTTAGATCAAATATTATTGTTAGTTTTGCATCAATCTTTGCACTATCTATAAACTTTGCAATTTCGCATCCTATAGCACCACAACCAATTAGAGCAATCCTCTTCATAATAATTGTAATTAGTATTTACTATTTATATGAGTTTAGTGATAATGGGCTTTGGCACAAAATAATTCGAGTGTATTATCTATTGGATAGCAAGATTGATCTAGCATTTCAAACTGTACCTAAGAGGAGAATGGAGTGATTATGAAAGGGTTAAATTGAGTGAATATGATGGAATGCTTAGTATAGCAGCAAAGATTGTATATAGTCTCCATGGAAGCATCATAAAGCATTGGAAACCAAATGATGATCCAAGAGCATTGTTATTATGTATGTTGCTCAAGATATGGCTAAAGAAGAGCTATAGGGATACTGTATCATTCATACATGGAAGTAAAGATCTATGGAATATCATAGGTCTTAAGAAGGCATAAGAGGATTATCTTCAGAGAGATATGAAGATGCTTGATAGAGACTATCTGGAGAGATTGAACAAGAAGATTGTAAATCATCATAAAAAGTAAGAGTATAGGAGCTATAGATAGCACTGCAGACGGATATACAAGATGGAATGATGTGATATGAACACTAGATTTTTCTAAAACTACATCTTCTGGTAGATGTTAGATAATTGCTAATACTATCATTCATAATAACAGGTAATATAGCAGATGTAAGTATCATACTTTATGAAGCATATACTCCCTAGCATCTGTATGTGATGATAAAGTATACCTTTCCAAAAATGTAGTAAAGCATGAGTATCTCCATACATACCAGAGTAATACCAAAAGATGGAGCAGAGGGAGCAAGGCCTGGAGGGAGATGGTATTCTTGTATAAGAACAAGGAACTACTACTATCAATATAGAGTAATTTAGCTTATTATATCAGCAGTAAAGAGAAGATTTGATCATTGAAGTGTCAAGAAGGAGAAGTAATCGGGAGAAGAAATTGATGCTGAAGTTGATAACATACAATCTGCCAATAGTAGATAGGATGTCTATCAAAGCATATTAATGAAGTCGTGATAATGACAAGATTTAATATATAGAATAAATTAATTTATATCATAAAATATTGTATTAAATAGACGATGTAATACAATGTATTATATATAATTTAAATATAATAAAAGAATAAAGGTGTTATGAGCTTAAACACAAAGATCGAAAACGAGGATATATTAATGATATTAACTAATCCTCAAAATAGAGATATATTGATTTATCTCATAGCTAAGCCTCGTTCAATAAGTGAAATAGGTAAGAAGTTTATGATACCAAAGAGCACAGTCTATAGAAGAATCATGGAATTAAGAAATGCAGGATTGGTTAATGTTGTAAGTTCAATCATAAATGTAAGAGGAAGGAGAACTTATCTGTATATGAGTAGAATAAATAAGATTAACATCTCATTAAGTAATGATGGTTTAGATATAAACATAGAGAGGAACAATCTTAAATATAATACAATCTAATATTATATCATATACAATAAAATAATAATTATATACAATATATTATTATATTTTTATTATATATTATCTTATTATTAAGGATTAAATAATATATTATGTAAGTATATATAATATGAATTAGTAATTATTTTTATAGTCTCATTATAATAGAAAGATTAATATAATATAATATAATAATATATATTGTGACATAATATGAAGCACACAAATAATATATTTGTCGAAGATATTAGAGCAAAAGGAAACGATATCATAGACATAATAAATAAGATAAAAAGAAGACCATCCTACGTCCAGAATTATTGTATATTATATGCTATAAACGCAGAGCCGAATATGAAACTCTATCAGATAGCGAGGATAGTAGAATTAGATTATTATCAATCAATGAAGAGGGTAGAAGAGCTATCAAAAAATGGATTTATAACAGTGAATGATGGTCGAATATCCATAACTGATAAAGGAATAGAATTAATGAATGTATTAAACAGGCTAATAGTCCTTATGCATGCTGCAAACGAACAACGTATAGATTAAAACCCTTAATTTTTTGTTAACATTTATTAATACTGACATATTCTTTTCTGATATGAAGTTTAATAATAAAACTGTAGTAATAACAGGAAGTGGTACTGGAATAGGACAAGCTATAGCAAAGAAGTTTGCAGAAGAGGGTGCTAATATAATAATTATGGGTAGAAGAAGAGAACCATTAGAAAAGACAAAAGTCATACTAGAAGAGATAATAAAGAATGTTAAGAGTAACGCAAAAGTAAGAGTTTTTCCAGGCATAGATGTTAGTGACGAAGAAGGAATAAGATACATGTTCGAAACAATAAAAGAAGAGCTAAAGAGTGTAGATATATTAGTTAATAACGCTGGTGTATCAGGACCAGTCAAATCGTTTCCAGCACAACCATTTAATGAGTTTAAAGAATGTGTTGCAATACATCTAACTGGCACGTTCAGGACCAGTGTACATGCATTAAGATGTATGAAAGAAGGTAGTAAGATAATAACTATAGCAA
The DNA here is from genome assembly GCA_013538715.1 of Candidatus Nitrosothermus koennekei. Classification (GTDB taxonomy): domain Archaea; phylum Thermoproteota; class Nitrososphaeria; order Nitrososphaerales; family Nitrosocaldaceae; genus Nitrosothermus; species Nitrosothermus koenneki. The sequence continues at coordinate 9,041 of JACAFH010000001.1, forward strand.
CATACTTTACAGAAGAAAGACCTTACGAACAACGTCCCTATAGGTTTAGAACCCCTTATACAGCTGCTCAAGGCGCAAAAAATAGACTTGGTGAAGCATTAGCATGGGAATTAGTAAGTAAAGGAATAAGATCTATAGTAACCAATCCTGGCCCAGTGCATTCTGATAGAATATACAAGACTGTATATCCAAAAGCCGCTGCCGAATTCCTACGAATAGGTGGTTTTCCTGGTTTAACAAGTAAAGAGATAGTTAAGATTGCAGAACATGCATTACCATTCTTAGGCGAAGATAATTTAGACGATGCTATAAAAAGAGTTGCGGAAGAGATAGTGAGAGAGAGGGGTACAAGTAATATAGATGAGATAAAGAATATTGTAAAATCATGTTTAGATAAGATGCAAGAGATTGCTGAGAAGATTCAAAATAATACAAGTAAGATGATAGTAGACGAACAATTTCTTACACAAGAAGAGACTGCTGAGCTAGTGATAAATCTTGCAGATGATACCATAAGTAGATTGATTAATGGTAGAGTTATTCCTGCAGATAGAGTATTCTATCCAGTTAAACCGCTGATAGGATGTTATATTCCAAACAATAATAACGTAGAAGGAAAGTTTATTATAATAACTCTAGGAACCAATGAACCAAGATTTATAAGCTTAGCAAAGAGGATAGTTGATAGATATAAGAGTAGAAACGCGAAATGTATAATGTTATTATCAAAAGATAACAATCCATCTATACTTGAAGAGTTAGATGTACATGCTCATATAATAGATCTTAGTGATGAGTCTAGTGTAAAGAGAATATTTAGTATAGCAGCAAAGAATTTTGGCGTGCCAGATCTAGTCATACATATAACAGGGAATTATGATTATAACAGAGAGTTAAGTAGTTTAAGTAGAGATGAATGGGATGGTTTAGTTAATAGATATATAAATACACCCGCTCTCATAAGTAAAGAAGCTATAAACATAATGGCCCCAGGAGCATTAGATGAACCATCTCTATATAAAGATAGCAAAGGCTCTATAATAATAATAGGACCAGATGCACCAGTAGGGAAGAAGATCCATGGTGCAGTTAGAGCCAGATCAGAAGTATTTAAAGGAGCGTTGAGACCATTAGTCTCTACAATAAATCAAGAACTCAAGGAAGTACTTAATTCTAAGATAAGAGTATATCTATTATTTGCAGGTACCATAGATGGAAGAGAACCAAATGATGATAGAATGATAGATACTTGTATTGCATTAACGAATAATCTCTTAAGCGAGGTTATATACTATCCTGATGAAGTCTAATTATGTTTTTTACTAATACTCATAATTATAAGATATGATTTTTAGAATAAGAAGGTTTTAAATAGAGTAGAGGAGTTCATAATCTCATGAAACAGAGATTTAAAGAGCATATAAAGCAAGATAAGGAAGAATGGGGTTTGCCTGAAGAGGTAGAGAGTATAGAGGAGATGATAAGATTGTATAGAGCAGGTAAGATAAGCGATAACGAGTTTAGAAGATTTAGGTTACAATATGGGGCATATGGTGCTAGATTGAATCAAGACTTTACAATGATGAGGATCAAAGTACCTGCTGGTATACTCTTTCCAGATCAATTGAGAAGACTAGCAAGTTTATCTGAAGCTTTCTCAATAGGAAGTGTGCATGTCTCAACTAGGCAAAATATTCAGATGCATTGGATATATTTAGACGATGTCCCAGAGGTAGAGAGAGGTTTAGTTGAAGTTGGTTTAACAACGAGGGAATCTTGTGGAAATACTATTAGAAATATAGTAGTATCGCCATTTGCTGGCGTATGTAAGAAAGAACCGTTTGATGTTACACCATATGCAAAAGCGTTTGCAAAGTTCTTCTTACGTAATACCTTAAACCAAAACTTACCGAGAAAGTTCAAATTTAACTTTGCATGTTGTGAAGAACATAACCTTTCAAAGATAGCAGATATGGGTTTAGTACCTATAACTAAAGAAGAGAACGGTAAAATTGTTAGAGGATTTAGAGTATATCTAGGTGGAGGATTAGGACCAGCATCATTCATAGCAGAATTGTTAGAAGAGTTTACTAATGAAGATCAATTGCTTCCAACAGCTATAGCAGTAATAAGACTATTTGATAGATTAGGAGATAGGATTAATATGCATAGAAATAGAATGCGTTATCTTGTTCATGATATGGGTTTTAATAAATTTAAAGAATTGGTATTAAAAGAGAGGGAAATAGTTAACGCTACCAAATCTATCTATATGAAGTTAGATATTAAAGATATCGAAAAACCAACAAAGGGATTAATATCTATTAAACCTTTCAATGCTTCTAATGAGTATAAAAGATGGTTTAATACAAATGTAGTTGAGCAGAAACAACAAGGTTACTATCTAGTCTTCATATCATTACAGATGGGAGATATAAGCGCTAATCAATTGAGAGAACTAGCAAGAGTAGTAGAAGAATTTTCAGGCGAGAATGCAATAATAACTACTCCACAACAAGGATTTGTAATAAGGTGGGTATTAGGTTCAGATCTACCTAAATTATATAAACAATTATCATCAGTGGGTTTAGCAAAACCTGGAGCATTAAGTATAACATCGGCTGTAGCATGTGTAGGAACTACATCATGTAATCTAGCAATAACTAATTCTCATAGATTAGGTAAGGAGATACAACAAAGATTACTTGAAAAAGGATTAGACAAAGATAAGGATTTAGAAGGAGTAACAATACACATAAGTGGTTGTCCAAACTCTTGTGGTCAGCATATGATAGGTACGTTAGGATTTTATGGTGGAGCATCAAGAGTTAATAACACATTGACACCTACATATAACATGCTTATAGGAGGAAGAATAGGAGAAGATGCAAGATTAGGAAGAGTGATTACAAGGGTACCAGCTAAACGTGTTATAGATGTTATACTTAAAATGATTAGTATATACAAGTCAGAGAGAAACGATAAAGAAAAGTTTACTCAATGGATAGATAGGATTCTAGAAGGTAGAGGAAGTAATATAAAAGATGTAGAAGAACTTAGAAAGATTATCGAAGAGGAAGCGAAGATTCCAGACGCTGATATAGATGCAGATCTCTATCTAGATTATGGGAGCGATAATAAATTTACAGCAAAGACAGCAAGAGGTGAATGTGCTGCCTAATGAGAAAGATTATAATAAAACCAAAGGAGTTACTTAATAAGTTAGACGAATATATAATAATAGATGCAAGAAAAGAAGACGAATATAAAGAAGGACATATAATAAATGCTATATCATTACCATTAGCACGAGTGTTAGATGCGAAGGATCCCAATGAGTTAGCAGAAGTATTTAGAAGCGTAGGAGTAAGTAATGATGATAAAGTAGTTGTTTATGACGATATATTTGGTGCTATTGCAGCAAGAGTAGCATGGACATTAGAGTACATAGGTAATGATAACGTCTCTCTCTTATCAGTGACATTTAGTAAATGGAAAAGTATGGGCTATAAGGTAGAGAAGAGAATAAGAAAGAGAAAAGAAGCAAAGAAATTTATAGTTAGAGTTAACGATGCTATACTCGCAACTGCGGATTATGTTAATGCTATATCTAAGACTAACAATAAGATATTGTTAGATAGTAGAGAGAGACTGAACTATCTCGATGCACACATACCACATGCAATTAACATATCATGGAGAGCACTAGGTAATGAGGATAGCATCTTAAAATCCCCAGAAGAGCTAAGGAGGATGCTTAAGAATAGGAAGATAGATAGAGATAAAGAAATAATTACATATTGTGGAAGTGTAGGTACTTTGTCTGGATTAGCATACTACGCTCTTAAATATGCAGGTTATGAAAATATAAAGTTATATGCTAAGAGTTTCAAAGAATGGAAGGCTTTACAGTTACCTATAGAAGAGTTTAAAAATGCTACTTACTGGGATCTTTCAGCAGAGTAGCTATCTTGCCTATTTTATTTACTACATCAATAGGATCTAATCCAAACACTATTATCATAGGTTCTTTTCCAAAATCTCCTTTATGATATACCAGATCTGGTATATCTTTACCTATCTCTTTCATACCCCATTCTATACTTTTACCTTCCATATACTTTATATCTATAGGTTCTTTAGTTCGATCATAACCTTTTATACTCATTCTTAATCTTTTTGCAAGTTCTATAATCTCATCATCATATCTAATGTTTATTGCAGATCTAAAATTCGAATACTTCATAGCAATACGTAATGCATTTGCTACATGTTTTGATGCATTGTTCTCTATGTATCCTGCTCTTGCATATTCACCAAACCTTACTATCCTACCTTTAACTGCTAAGAACTCATCGTTTAATGCATGAACAAGATTACTTTGTGACTCTGGTATCAATCTACTAAATCCTTCCATAGTCTCTAACATATCTATAGCTCTCTGTAATATATCCATCTTAGAATCTATTGGATGAAAAAGGGATGGAATAAGCAAACCCCTTCCTATCTTATAGGAATTATTTAAAGCATGTCTAGTATATGCATGTGCTATTTTAAATGCCTTAATTATATCAAATCCTTTTGCGATCTCAGCAGTTAATGCTGCAGAGAATATAGTACCAGCACCATGAAACATCTTCTCTATCTTACTACTGCTAACCTCATAAAACTCTCCATCATATAATAGATCTACTGGTTTTGAAAGATGACCACCAGTTATTATTACTCGCTTTATTCCTTGATCAACCAATTTCTTTGCTGCTTCTTTAGCATTTGATACATCTTTTATCTTTATGCCTGTTAACATCTCAGTCTCTGTTATATTTGGAGTTATAACATATGCTAATTTTAATAGTTTATTATATGAATCAAATGCGTCTTCTTTTAGTAATAATGCACCAGTACTAGCTTTTAATACAGGATCTATTATTATAGGTATATCTATATCTTTAAGATAATCTATAAAGAATTCCACTATATCTTTATCATATACCATGCCTATCTTTATAGCGTTTATGCTACTTATATCATCTAATATAGCATCTAATTGATCTTTTACCTCTTCTTTAGTAAGTGAGTGTATGCTTATTATATTTTGAGTATTTTGTGCTGTTAAAGCTGTTATTACACTTAATCCATATACTTTTAGATTAAAGAATACGAGTAAATCTGACTGAATACCTGCACCACTCGATGTATCAGAACCTGCTATTGTTAAAGCCTTTATTATCATTATGCGACTAATATTTTTTAGTATATAAAGTTTACTAAAACTATTTTAGTAATAATATAGATAAATTCTACATAAACTTTTTATTTATGGAATGAGAGATTATAAGTAATACGCCCAGCCACACCAGACCAAGCCAATGCCCAAAGGGGAGGAGATTTTGTCCTCCCCATAACTAATAATCAAATATATCATCTTTATAAAATTCTAAAATCTTCTTTTACTACGTTTAAAGCGATATGAGTATTAGTCTTATTTACTCCTTCAATGTTATTAAGAGTCTTTACAAATCTATCAAGCTCCTCTATACTTTTAAACTTTGCTATAACAATAGAATCACATATGCCAGTTGTATCATAAACTGCACATGTAGATTTCTGTTTTGATAAATACTCTTCTACCTTAAGTATAGAACTTCCATCTGCACTTATCTCTATTATAGCTGTTATATCATATCCTAACATCTTATGATCTGTTATGATTGAGTAACTTTTGATATAACCTGCTGATTCTAATGCCTTAATTCTCTTAAGAATTGTAGTTGGCGATACATGTAAATTACTCGCTAGTTTATGATACGAGCGTTTAGAATTTGTAGCAAGTTCTTCTAGTATACGAATATCTAGTTGGTCAATATATTCTTCCATACATACTGGATATACATTCATCATATATTAGTTTTTGTATACAATTAGTCATTATAACAATGAAAAATTATATATTTATGGTGTGAGAAGATTATATTGGTGATAAATGATGTATGAAACAACTAATGTAATGGGTTATATAAAATCTGGAATATTAGGCGGAATATTTGGTGCATGGGCTATATTTGGATTCATATTGTTAGTCGAATCATCTTTAGGGCTAGAGAGTGGAACATTATACAAAGTCATTGCATTGAGTTTAGGAAGCGATATAAATTCGGCCATTTATTTAGGATTTATTGCACATATGACTGTTGGAAGTATTATAGGTATAATGTTTGGATTAGTGATTAGTAGATTTTTCCCTATGATGGATAAGAGAATACTTGGATTAGGAATAATAGCTGGTATAATAACATTCTTGGTTTTATTTCTGCCTGTAACATATCTTCTTATAATACCCTCATTAGAAGAACTTAGTAATATGCTTGATCAGCCCATGTTACTAAAGATGGTAGAAGGTTATACATTCATTGCAGGAGCATTGTCAATGCATATAATATATGGATTCATACTAGGACTGATGCAGTATCTTGGTGTAGTAATAGTTCCTAAAGAAGCTCAATCACTCTCTTAATTTCTGTATTATTTTTTCTGCTACTATTGTAGATGCTAATTCTTGTGCTTCTTTGGTTTGTGCACCTATATGAGGTGTGCATATAACGTTTGATAATCTGACTAGTTCAATATTTCTTGGAGGTTCTTCTTCAAATACATCTAATGCTGCACCTGCGATCATACCATCCTTTAATACATGATATAAAGCATCTTCATCTATAACTCCTCCTCTTGATGTATTTATAATATATGCACTCTTCTTCATTAGCATAAGTTTATCTTTATTGAGCATATGTCTAGTTTGCTCAGTTAATGGAACATGTAGTGTTATGTAATCTGCATTCTTTAATAATGTATCTAAATCTGCTGTTATCATATTCGTCTCTCTAACAAACTCTTTATCTATCTGAACTACATCATAACCTATTAGATTCATACCTAGAGCTTTTGCTATCCTTCCAACCCTTTTACCTATCTTTCCTACTCCTATTATGCCTAGATATTTACCTTTAAGCTCATATCCTACTAGTTCTTTCTTAATCCATTTACCATTCTTCATACTAGTATCTGCCTTAGTTATTCCTCTTGCTAATCCTATCATCAACCCTATTACTAACTCTGCAACAGAGCTCATAGCAGCTTCTTCAGCATTTATTACGCTAATTCCTTTCTCTTTAGCATACTTTACATCTATGTTATCCAATCCAACACCTACTCTTGCTATTATCTTTAGGTTACTAGCATCTATAACATCTCTTAAAACCTTTGTTCTACTTCTAACAATTAAAATGTCATAATCCTTAATTATTTTTAACAATTCTTCCTTCTCTATATCTGGTTTATATGTAACCTTTAATCCATTTCTATCTAGTATCTCTATGCCTTTTTTATCTATCTCATCACTTACTATAACATTACTTATATTCATATAAACACTAATTACAAAGGGATAATTAAACTTAACAATACCATAAATGGGTAATAAAATTATTAGTAATCTTTATATAGTAAATTTATCTTTTAATTATTATTAAAAGGAAATAAAATGACAAACTACATACTTAGAATATCAAAGAAGGAATGGATTCCTCTCGTCTTTGGGAATAGAGTATATTATACCTCTATGAAGAGACATTGGGAGGAGAATAGTAAGATACTCTTCATAAAGAAGAGTAAAGAAGGCGATTCTATAATAGGATATGGAGTTATAGATAGTATTATATCTTTAGAGGCGATGAATGGTGCTGAGAAGGAGATGTGTGTAGAGTTTGGTTGGGCTAAAAAACTTATCTTTAGGAAGATGATAAGATTTGAACCGCCTATACTTATCAATGATAGAGATATCTCATTATGGTTTAAGAGAAACTCTCTTCTTCATGGTAAGTCAATAAGCGATGATTTATTTGAAGATATTCTAAATCTGCATATTAGTGAATAATAATACTAATTATTATAATATGAGATTTACATATATAATAAATCAATTAAAAGATATATATCTAAATATAGTAAGATTATTAGAAGCGACGCTTATTAATTATATTTCTCTTGTTTAAAATGTAATCAGTGATAAGCATCTTGTCAAGATTTGCTGGGTTTATATAATATGATCTACCTTTTACATGCTTCTCCATATCATTAATATATTTAAGTAACGATTCTTCCTCACTTATCATTATAGTATCTATTAATATACCATTTTTATAGCATTTCTTTGCTTCATTTATTGTCTTTTCTCCAATGTAGCTATCTACCTTCTTATATCTATAGCATAGATATACTAAATCTCCACTACTTGTATCTATATGTATTTTCATCTTCTTCTCTACATTATCTAAAGTATTCTTATCTGGTTTATAGAAATGAGTATAAGATCTAGCGCCAAGTATCTTTTCTTTCTCCATATCATTATCTACAAAACATGCACTAGGATGGCCATCTGTGATGAGTACTAACCTCTTCTCTGTAGATGGATCCTTCTCCAATATCTTATTGGCTAATCTAAATGCCGATTGATAATTTGTATAATGTAGAAAATCATTTCCTGGCTCAAAAGTCTTTAGATATGGTATATCAGAAGGTTTGATTTTTGTTGCTAATGCACCGAATCCAATTATATAGATTGAATCAGTAGGAAAGAATTTCTCATTTAATATGTAAAGAGACCATAATGCTCTCTTTGCTACCTCAATTCTACTCATATCACCTAGAGAGGTTGAGTAACGCATAGTCGAACTAAGATCTATACAATATATTATTGTGGTTCTAATATCCTTCACGCATTCAAATACTTCGAAATCCTCAACATTGATATCCAAGGGTATGCTTATCTCATTATTGTATCTTGCCAATCTTTGTATGGTGTTTAGTAATGATTTTGGAACATTTAACAATCTAATATCTTCTCCTATCTCATATTGTTTGCTAGTGTCAAGCGTCGTAGTACCATATCCATATTTTGTAGTCTCATGCATACCAAAATCTCCTTCTTTTAAAGTGCTCATTATATCTCTTAGCAAGAGTCTGCCTATAACATTAAAACCTTTACTCGTTAGAATCTTCTCATCCTCTTTTATGTAGCCTACTTTTTTGATATATCTTATTAAAGGCATGTCATCTCCTTCTGAATTCTCCTTATCTATTTCTATAACTTCATTTCTAAACATACTCTCTAATTTTTGTTCCAATTCTCTATTAGTAACATTTCGTTCTCTCATAATCTCTCTTCCAATAGTCATCAGCATCTTCTCTATAATCTCCTTACTAATCTCCTTCTCTTCTCCTTCTCTCTCATCAGCATCTTCATGCTTTAGATATGCATATCTTTTATAATAGATATTAGATTGTTTCATAACCCCCTTCTCTCTTATCAATTACTGGTGGTCGCAAACTTCTCAAACATTCTAGCACAATTTCAGTAACTGAAGCATGAAACTCTCCATTCATATTCTTTAAAATTAATAGATCTTTATCTATACCATATTTAACTAATAATTTTACAAATTCTTCATGTTCCCTCTTGACTCTCTCCTTTATTTTTAGTATTGCAGCATTCAATGATGGGAACCTTTTGAGTTGCTCAGTATAAGACTCTCCACCTTCCCCGAGCATAATTTGACTAGTATAAAATATCTTATTTCTCATAAATTCATCTCTTATATCTGATATATTTGTAATATCATTAAGATACTCTCTTGAAGTCTCTGCTATACAATCTGCCATTACCTGCTTCAATAAGTTATTTCTATTCTCTATAGTATCATCGATATCAGATAATTCAAATTTTATAGATTGATTTATTGCATGAAGGTCAGAAGGTCGTGGTATCACTTGAATATCATTATAGATACCTCTTGTTCTATACGCTTCACTTAATACCAATTCTAAAGCATAGATGCCTATTCTTACACTAACTCCTTTCTCTTTATTAACTTCTGGATGCTTTCTAAGAGATTGTGTTATTCTTGCTAATATCTTTAATATGAACAAAGGTAAGAATGCATCTTTACTAGGAGAATGTGCCTCTTGCACCATTATTATCATTTCATCCTCCAAAGTGTTTGGATAATGAGTACGAATGTGACTCTTTAATCTATCATATAACGGTTCAATTATCTTTCCAACATGAGTATAATCTATTGGATTTGCTGTTGCTATTATCTTGCATTCTGGTTTGAATATCACTGGGTATGACCCAGTTGTGAATCGTCCTTCTTGTAATACACTTAATAACACTACTTGTTTTCTAGGATCTAATACCGGTAACTCGTCTATACAGAGTATACCATGTCTAGCTTGTAACAATTGTCCAGGAGAGTATGATGCTATGTCATATATCTCCACACCCTTCTTTGCAACCTTTATAGCATCTATTTGTCCTACTAGATCTTTAATAGATATATCTGGCGTTGCTAATATGTATCTATATCTTTCTAAACCACTCCTCCATTCTATACGTGTATCTAACCCATTATTTCTTATCTCTTCTTCAGAGTCTTTTCCTATATAAAACTCTGGAGTAGTTCTAATAACCTCTTGATCAAGTAAGAGTGAGATCAGATGCTCTGCTGGTAGTGTAGTTGGAACATCATTCATAGTAGAACCTTTTATCACTGGCATAGGGGATAATAGATTTTTAGCTATAGTCTCTGCAAGTTTAGTCTTTGCTTGTCCTATCTCTCCTATGTAAAGTATATCATGTCTAGCTAAGATAGCTCTGTCAGTAGAGGGTATGACATCGTCATCATAACCTATAATACCATGATAGGGATTTTCATTATTCTTTCTCTTATTAATCAAATTTTTACTTAATTGAGTATATACACTAGCATGTTTATATGATATATTTAATAGATCTCCCAAAGTTTTTATATCCTTATAATCTTCAGGTAAACCAGCTTGTATCTCATCGTATTTTGGTTGAGATCTATAACTATTATTCACTAACTCTACTATTGCGTCTTTATCCATCTACATTAAATAGAATATTTGATGATTTAAATATTATTACTCTGATAGTATAAGAACATATCATGATTTCATGCACTCATTATCTTTTTCTCACAATCCAATAGATGAAATTTTCTAGAAGTTGAAAAAAGATACTATTGCTTTCTTACCTATGCTATATGTTAAATCTCTTCCAAATGATACTCAAATCAAGTCTCAATAGGAAATAAACCAGAAATACAAGATTTAGTGCATATTTATACACTCTGTTTTCTATCTGTACATTTCACAATCTGGAGTGCTACTTTGTATCCTTATGGAAGTTCTCTAAACATATAATCTGCAATTATCTTCTTAACATCCTTAAGCTATGTTATTACATTGAGTTAGTACTGCATGAGTACACAACAATTTCTCCTCCTATACAAAATTGATTAGCAGAAGCACATCTTTCCTTATATACCATCAAACTTTAGGTATTAGATTTATTACTTATACTCTTCTATTAACTGCCTCTTCCTATCATTTAGACCAAATAGTATATCTGTTCTTCTTATGGCATCATCCCTACTCCTCTTAAATACCATACCCTGGAGTAGTATGTGATTTTCTGGGATAACTATACCAGTCTGATCATCTGAGTATGCTATCTTTAATGTGTCGTCTTGTACTCTAATAACATCAGCATGTATATGAACCATACATGTATCTCCAAAAGGATATCTTTTCTCTAATGCCTTTTTTCTAATATCAGCTGTACCTTTTGCAGAATTTAGTATTGCAACTCCAAATTCTTTCTTATATATTTCTATTACTTCATCTTTATTAGGCGCTTTCTTCTTAAAACGTATATTTAATTGATGCATGTGCATCATTCTAGAAGGCACTTTATATGCATCTACATACAATGGAGGTTCTTTTATAAAGTCTCTAACATCGTCTTGATGATGAGGTTCTCTTGTAAGTTCTATAGTATCTTTAACTTCTTTTGGATCTTCAAGATCTGCTGCTCTTCTTATTATTATAGAATCGAATCTTGTTATGTCATCATAATTCTCTATTAAAGGTTGCATTATCCTTCCTAAGCCTGTAACATTACAACTTCCTTGCATTACATAGTCATGTGTTATAGCTTTATCATAATTTACTCTTGAGTTATGAATTATGCTAGCAACACTCTTCTCCCCATATCTATCTTCTCCCCCTTGAAATATAGCCTTTTTTGATAACGGAAGATAATACTTTATCTTATTCTCATAACCTTTACCATCACTAGACGCATCTATTATTATATCTGCTTTCTCTATAGCCTCTTTAACCGTTCCTACAAAACCATATCCCTTTTCTCTAAATCTATCTATACTCTCTTCTGGTATATATACATCATATCCCTGTTCGTAAGCCTCTTTTAGTCTATCATCTGGTGTATACTTTGCTATTCCTATGAACTCGAACTCTTTATCGTTTGCTACTGCATATGCTACTCTTCTACCTATAGTCCCAAAACCATTTACAAATACTTTAACCATGTAACTCTTTTCTTTATAGAGATATAAAATATTATCTATAGATCCATGTAGCAAAGAATCTAGGCTTTATCTTTATTACCACTGATTCACTTGCTTCATTCAATAACATCTTACTTACTTTACTTTCAAGACTCCCGATATAACGTATAATCATCTCCTTCATCAAAGATAATGCTAATTTTTGATCTTCAATTAACATAGCATCGCCTTTACCTCTAACACCAGTAGGTTTATCTATATCTATAGTAAAATAGACTTTTTTATTATTTCTTATAATCTTAACCTTCTTACTCTCCTTATTTGATAATACTAATAATTCTCCATCTTTATAGATATACCATACTGGATGAACCAATGGGTAGTTATCGTTATCTATAACAGCTAGACGCATTATTAATGGTTCTTTGAGGAATCTCTCCATCTCTTCCTTATTCATTGCATCATACCATGGATCTGCCTTTAATATCATATATCATGTATTATGATACATCGATTTAAATATGTATATCACTAGTTATATAAAACATATAAAGATGATTTATATACTTTTTACCATGAAAAAAGTAGGTATAGACGATATATCAATATATGTACCCCCTTTATATCTAGATTATAAAGACTTTGCTGAAGCTAGACACTTGGATCCAGCAAAGTTAGAGCATGGACTTGGTGTAAAACAGATGGCTATAACGGATTCAGATCAAGACCCAGCATGTATGGCTGCAAACGCATGCCTAAGACTATTAGAAAAGAATGATCTAAAACCTAGCGATATAGGAAGAATATATCTTGCTACAGAATCATCAATAGATGAGTCAAAAGCTATGAATTCATATGTAATTGGCATGTTAGAGCAGATATATGGAGATGGTTCATTCTCACACTGTGGTGGTATAGAATGTAAATTCGCTTGTGTTAGCGGATCATATGCAATATATGATAACACCAACTGGATAAGAGCAATGGAGAATGATAATAAAGCTGCTATAGTTATAGTTAGTGATGTAGCTAAATATGAGATGGGTTCGAGTGGAGAATATACACAAGGCGCAGGTGCGCTTGCTATGCTAATAAAAGAAGATCCAAGAATAATATCGTTTGATCCAAAAGTGACATCTACAGTGATAAGAAATGAATATGATTTCTATAGACCATTTGCAAGAAAGACACCTATAGTAAACGGACAATACTCAAACCTAGCATATCTAATACAAGTAAAGAAGGCTATGATGGAGTATGAGAGAAAATCTCTAGAGAGTGGTTTAATAAAGTTAGGAAAGGATGAATGCGTGTTAGATCATATAGATCTTATAGCAGTACATTTACCATACGCAAAGATGGGTAAAAACGCATTAGCATATCTCCTAAGACACGAATGGAGAAATCTATCGAGATGGAAGGAGATTATAAGTCTAATAGGTATGGATGAACCAAAAACTACAGATAATCTAGGTACAATAGAGTCTATACTTGAAGATACGGAGTTTATGAATAAAGATAAAGAGTTTAATAAAAGATTTATGGAGACACCTCATTATAAGAGAGAATTTGTAAACAAATTAGAGAGCTCCTTAATAGCATCATCAATAATAGGCAATTTATATACTGGCTCATTATATATGGGATTTAGGAGCGAATTAGAGTATGAATATAAGAAAGGAAGAGATCTAGCAGGATTAAGAGTAGGATTTGCGTCATATGGTAGTGGTGCAAGCGCTATGGTATTTAGCGGTGTTATAAGCGATGAGTATAAAGAGGTTGTAAAGATTATGAACCTAGAGAACGAGATAGGAAAGAGAAGAAGATTAAGTGTAGAGGAGTATGTGCATCTTCATAAAGATTGGCGAAGTATAGACGAGCCAATAATAAGCAAACATAACGAGTTTGTGCTTATAAAAGTTGGGGGTAGTAGGGAAGGTTTTAGAGAATATATATATTCTAATTAATTTTTATTACAATAATAGTTATTAGGTAATCATTATGAGCAAGCATTATGAAAGTAAGGGATTTAACACACGTAAGGGTATAATAGTATTAGTAGCAATAGTTGTAATTATATGGATGGGAATAGGCTTACAACAACAATCAGAGAGGGTTCAAGAAGCAGAAGATATAGAAGAGCAATTACCTACTATATGGTTAGCATATAAAGATAACCTATACAAAGGTGAGATGAAAGGATATTGTTGGTTTGGAAGATGTAAAGATAATGAACAGCCACTTAATATTACTCATATAACAGTCAATCGTAATGATAGAATAGGATTTGTAGTTAATAGCATAGTAAATCATGACTCTTTAGACATTAAGATTTATAATTCTATTATAAATAGTAATGGTAATATTAGTATATTAGATGCAATAGATTATACCATGCCAAAAGTAGTTCAAGATGTTTATACAATAGATCTAGAATATGGTACATATGTAATAATTGTTAATGCTACATGGAAAGATAGAGAATATGTAGAATATATCTTTAGTGTTAAGGTTGTGTAGATGTAGTATTTGTAATATTTATATTCTGTTCTGCTATCTTTAATGCTTCTCTCTCTTTTAATAATTTATCACTAAAATTATTAGGTATGAAGTATATTGCTAATGCTATCAATACTAACGTTATACTCATAAGTAATATCTCCCACCTTATAGCGTATATTGCACTTCTTGGTTCATCTGACATGAATGTAGATTATAAGAAGGGTTTAATTATCTTTTTTATTAGTGTACTTTTATTTACTCTTCAATTACAATAATAATTAGTTTTAAATCTGAGGGGCATATATTAATGAAGATTTCTTCTAGGAATTATAATATTTCTGATTAATAAAATATAATAGAAGAGATTATCGTTTTTATATACATTATATTTTATAATATAACCTTATAAATGATATTTGTGTAAACACATACTAATTATAATACTTATATTATAGCAACTAATGTAAAGATATCATGATCGCTTATATAGCATATGCACTATTTCTTATAGTCTCTTGGATTATATTTGTATATACATTAAATAATTACTATCTTGTATATCTCGCATTAAAGAATAATAAAAAAATAAGAGTATCAAATACTTCTTTTCCAATAGTTACTGTGCAACTTCCTTTATTTAATGAACGATATGTAGCAGAACGTCTAATTAAAGCAGTTTGTAATATGGATTATCCTAAAGATAAATTGCATATTCAAGTACTTGATGATTCTACAGATGATACCATACATATATGTGAAGAGTTAGTAGGTTACTATAGATCAAGAGGATTTGATATAGAGCATATTAGAAGAGAAGATAGAACAGGTTATAAGGCTGGAGCGCTTAGAGAGGGACTAAAAAGCGCAAAAGGAGATTTTATAGCTATATTTGATGCGGATTTTGTTCCTCCTCCATGGTTCTTGAAGAAGGCTCTAGAGGCATTTGATGATAATGTAGGGTTTGTGCAATGTAGATGGGGCCATCTAAATGAAGATTATTCTGCCTTAACAGAGGCACAAGCACTAAGTCTAGATTTACATTTTCTTATTGAACAGAAAGCAAAGAGTCTAACACATATATTCATGAACTTTAATGGCACTGCTGGAGTATGGAGAAAAGAGTGTATATATGACGCTGGTGGTTGGCAGATTAATACTCTAGTTGAAGATCTTGATCTTAGTTATAGAGCACAGATAAAAGGATGGAAATCTGTATTTGTTGAAGATGCTGTAATACCAGCAGAGCTACCAGTCCAAATAAACTCTGTAAAGAGGCAGCAATACAGATGGGCAAAAGGATCTATTCAATGTGCTGTTAAACTCTTACAAGATGTAATCATGCATAAGCACTTACCAGCAGATACCAAGATTCAAGCGTTTGTACAATTAACAAGACACATTGTATATCCGTTATTGCTTATACAGTTTTTGCTTTTACCATTACTCTTAGCAATAGATTATAATATTTATCCAGTTAACATCTATCCTTTAAGTGCTTTGGTTATGTTTATATTATTCAGTTTTACCTTCCCTCTAATAGTTATAAAGAAGGTATTTAGTAATTCATGGAAGAAGAAAATAAGAGCTTATATATATCTAATACTATTTGGTAGTGGTATAGCTGTTAATAATACCATAGCTGTGTTGGACGCATTATATGGCGGTAAACCAGAATTTCTTAGGACTCCAAAATTTGGGATAACAAAAAAAGGTGAGGAGTGGCGTAATAACATATATGCTCTACCATTTACAAAGACTACACTACTAGAAATATTCTTTGCAGCATATGGAATTCTAGGTATATTTATATCAATCTTTAGTAATAATCAGATATATGCACCAATCATAGCGATACAGACTGCAGGATTTATCTATGTATCATATCTAAGTATAGCTCACTCAATCTTTAAGAATAGACATAATAATGAGATGTTATCTAACAATGTTAGGAGAGTAAATATGAAGTCAAAATTAGCATTAGTAGCAATTCTATCAATACTATTGTTTGGAGTAGTAATGGCATGGGTAGGTTATAGCACTTCAGTCTATCCATTAGATAAAGCAAGAGGTTATCTTACAGTGGCTATGCAAACATCTAACGCAGAAGAGATACTTGACTATCTTGCTAGTGTTAAAACATTACTACCGGCTAGTGGTAATCCGGTATGGATGTTCCCAACTCCGAAGAGTGACTTTGGTATAATGCAGAAGAATCTTGATAATATGATGAACAAAGCAAGATCATTATCTCAATTACAAAAGGACAGTGTAGAATTTAATACAGGTTTATCAGATCTTAGAGGGCAGTTAACTTTATTAGAAGATTCAATTGAGGAAGCTCAGCCATACGTATATGCAAGTTTTCAGAATATAGTATTTAGTATCATCTGGATAGCAGTTATAATGATGATCTTTAGCATCTTAAAGAGAAGTAGTAATAAGATCAAAGAATATGAGAAGTATAATCAAACATGACTCTTTATAGGGGGTTCTATATACTCTGCCTTTAATCCTTCAACCAATAATCTTTTATCAGCAGTTATTAAGGTAGCACCAGTATGAATAGCTAATGCAATTATATACGAGCCAACCATAGAAAGTTCATACATCTTTTTAATCTTTACACTCTTCTTTCCAACTTCATAATCGAATCCTATTATCTTTATCTTAGAGTTTTTTATAGCCTCTAATCTTCTTGCAACCTCTTGATAATCAAATACATTTAAAAGTTTATTTATTAATTCCATCATCGAACCTTCATAGATGTATCCTTCCTCTCTTCCTTCATTAATCAAATCTATTACCTCTGCAGCTCTTGTATCTCCAGCAAAGTAAAGCAATAATATGGTATGATCTATAATTATCATATACCTCTAACAATACCTCCTTATGCGAATCATTTCTCATTTTTCTCCATTACATCATTAAGTAATCCTTTTATTATAACTTCATTACCTTTATCTATTCCAAACATATTCTTTATAGTTATCATAGGTATCAATTTTATACCCTCTTCAGTATCTACAAATTTTAATCTAGAACCAGTTGTTATACCATATTTGCGTCTTATAGGGATTGGTATGGTTATAGTACCTAATCTTGTAACTGTATGTATGTACTCTTTCTTTTTCTCCATGCCATTTACTTGTATTAATTAATTTAAATCTATTACGTTTTAATATATAATATTATATTAGTAATTGGTTTATCTATATTCACATTATACTATAAATAGTAACCTAGAAAGAGATATGTAATGATCAATGAGATTATGGAAGACCTATATAAAAGAATAGAAGATTCTGGAGAATTAGGTATTAGAAGAACTCAATTAATTAAAGAGTTTGGGAAAAATATTAAAACCAATCTCGATGAATTACTATCTCAAGGTTTTATATCTCTAAAGAAACATCGTAACAGTATAATATATTATGCTAATAAAAATATAGATGAAAGTAGGTTATCTAAACCTATACAAAATGATAACCAATCTCTAGATAAAATTAATTACATAGAGAATGAATCAGATGAGAGAATGCATAATCTATCATCTATAGACGAAAAGTCTAAGTCATTATCAAATGAGAATAGCTCAATTACAAACATGTTATCATCTTTAACTAATAGAATAGACACTTTAACAAAAGATAATAGCAATAGCATTCAAGATATACATTCAAAACTAAATGATTTGGCAAATAAATTTGATGAATTAGTAAATTTGATAGAGAGAAAAGCAGATAAAGATGCATTGGTAGATGTAGAGAATAATATAAACAATCTTACTAGTAATTTAAATAAAGAGGTTAAAGCACATGCAGCAAATATCAATATTATAAATAATAATGTACATAAATTAGAACATAATATTAATACACTTACAGATAGATTAAATGCAAAAGAGTATGAACAATCTATAATAAATATTAAAGAAGAGGTTGGGAGATTAAACTCCATATTAAATACACTCGATACTCAGGTTAAGTCATTATCAAATGAGAATAGCTCAATTACAAACATGTTATCATCTTTAACTAATAGAATAGACACTTTAACAAAAGATAGAATCAATGAGATATACTTAAGATTAGATGAGCTATCAAGGAGATTTGATATATTACGAGAAGTTCTAGAGAAGAAAGTAGATAGTGGAGTATTAAGTGAAATTGAGAAGAGTATAATAGATAATCTTAAGAAGGAGATTAGTATTTATGTTAATAATATAAGCGCTTTAAATAATGAGATTCATAAATTAGAGAATGATATCTCTATATTGAGAGAAAATGTTAATACAAAAGTAGACCAAGAATCACTTGAGAAGATTAATGAAGAGATCAAGAGATTAGATTCTGTTATAAACTCGTTTACTTCTAGTATAGAATCATTATCAAATGAGAATAGCTCAATTACAAACATGTTATCATCTTTAACTAATAGAATAGACACTTTAACAAAAGATAATAGCAATAGCATTCAAGATATACATTCAAAACTAAATGATTTGGCAAATAAATTTGATGAATTAGTAAATTTGATAGAGAGAAAAGCAGATAAAGATGCATTGGTAGATGTAGAGAATAATATAAACAAGAGTATAAAGATGCTAGGAGGATTAGAAAGCAACCTTACTAACGCCATTAAAGATACAAATGAAATGTTCGAGAGATTACAGAGACAAATAGGAGGTAAAGCAGATGATATAAAACTCTTCGAGATGGAGAAAAGACTTGAGAATCTTTTAGTTATGGATTCAAGATACGCATCTATGGAGAGGTTAATTAATGAATTAGATGCAAAGATTAAAGCTGTTAAAGGAGAGATGGAGGATAGAATAAGAATGGTAACAGCAGAGTTAAGTCTCTTAAAAGATGGAGATAACGACGATAACAAAATATCATTAGAGCAATTTAAGATGGAGTTCGATAGAATAGTAGCAGAGCATACAAACTCTATTGGCTGGATAGAACTCATAGATATTAGGAAGAGAATATGCTCAAAATATAATATCTCAAAGAATACATTCTATACATTAGTATCACAATTGTTAGATGCATATAACTCATATGAACTATCATCAGGTGGAAAGGAAGGTATCGTGATTAGAGGATTGACACATGGATTTGTGAGGATGATATGACATACCCATATAATTTAGAGATCAACCCGTATCCGAGTAGCCCTACTCCAACATTAAATGACGTATATATATTAGGAGGAAGAAGGCATAAGGAAGCAAAAAATATAATTATAGAATGCATTAATGATGTAAAGAATAAAGATAACGATTTCAGACTTATTACTATAATTCAAGATATAGGTAGTGGGAAGACCCATCTTGCATTAAATATCAAAAAGACGCAGAAAGATATATCATGTTCTTATCTAGATCTAAGTAGATTATCGCCAAGAGGAATAGATAGTATATACAACGCTCTAATTTATGGATTTGAAGATAATATAAAGGAGTTAAGATATGCTCTAATTGAGCATATAAAGACAAAAGCATTAAATAATGATAAAGCGTCAAAGAAGTTTTTTAGAATGTCATTTTTTAGTAGAAATATACAGAAACTAGCAGGAGAGGTATTAGAAGGAAAGAGAGATGCAGATCTTAGTTATGTAGACGAGATATTTAGAGAATATAGCATAAATGAGAAGAGAGTGATAAAGGGAATACTACGTAATGAGTTAGAGAAGAGTAGTAAGATGGATGAGATATTAGAGAATCTAGCAGCATTAGCAAAACTGAATAGAATTCTTCTTAAAAAAGTAACTTTAATAGAAGTTGATGAATTGGATGCAGATACAGATTCACTAGATTTTACCAAAGCAATTATCAATGCACATTTACCATCCACAATTCTATTAATCATAACTACACCCTCGCTTTATAGTAAAATAAGAGACGCTTCATCATCATTATTCGATAGAATGGAGAAAGCTAACTATAAGATAGATCTTGCTGGTGCTAGTATGTTCGATGAGGTTGCTGACATAGTGCTTGAGTATATAAGAGTTAATGTTAAGGATATAACATTTTCACAATACGAGAGTGATATAATGAATAAGGTAAGAGTAATATATGATGAATTTAAGGAGTTTCGAAATATACGCTCGATGTTAAACATAATGTATCATACACTAGAGACTGCTAAGAAGAAGAATGTACCAGTCATAACAGATGAAGTCATAGATGATACACTAAACCATGTATATCCTGGTTTAAGAGTCAAAGGCAGTATAATGAATGTTCCAATATCTGAATTCATAAGAATAAGAAGGGAATATAATGATGATAAATTAGAAGAGAGTGTAAAAGAAGCTATAAAAAGTCTATTAATATTTACTTATGAGAAAGGTAAAGCCTCGCCAGAAGAGATGAATCTGAATAAGGAGAGTGATATAGATGCTTTATATATAGATGAAGAAGGTAAGAAAGTTGGTATCATAGTAACTATAAATAAGGATCATACAAAGATATTTGAAAGAATAAGTAAATTACAAAAGAATGTTGATAAATTATTAATATTAACAAACGCAAATATCATGAATCATAATGGTAGCACTGTAGTAAGTTTAGATAAATGTAAGATGGTAGACCTGATATACTTTAGCAATAAGTATAAACAAGAGGATATAGAAGGCGCAGATACAGATAGAGCATTAATATTAGCAAGATCTGTATTACTTTGCTAAAGATACTATCTTTAGATCTAGATGGAACTATCTTCCCTAACAATATAGACGATAAGTTATGGTTTGAGTTAATTCCTAGAGAGATATCAAAAGCTAAAGGAATAAGCATAGATGCTGCTATTTCATTTGCTAAAACTGAATATAATAGACTAACTCCTTATGATCCAAGATGGTATATACCAGAGTATTGGTTAGAGAGGTTCATGTTAAACATAGATCTAAACTCTCTTCTAAATGAGATGGAGTATGATAAATATATTTATCAGGATCTGAATTCTATAAATTACGGTTTAAAAGTTATAGTATCAACTACCAATGCTAGATCCGTTTTATATAAGAAGTTAGATGCTATTAAAAAGATAATACCAATTGACGCAAGTTTCTCAGTAGTCTCAGATCTTAATATAGTAAATAAGAATAGAAGGTTTTATGAGCATATTTGCAACGTATTAAATGTAAAACCTTATGAGATTATGCATATAGGCGATAATATAATATATGATCTCTTGTATGCAAGAAGTTGCGGCTTAAGAAGTATCTTAATAGATAGAGGTAAGAGTATGGAAGGTTATGACGTAATTCATACATTTGATAAACTTGCTGAGTATATTAGAAATAATTCTTGAGTACATATTACTTATTGTATAACTCTTCTAGACTTATACAAGCCTTCTCAATAATCTCACATCTTTTTTAATCCTTATTATTCTCTATATATCTCTATGGTAGAAAGTTGGATAATGTCCTATCTCTTCATGAGACAATATATTATATATTCACTTATCTTTTTATCACTTGTTAACTCAATTCAATAACTTTTTCTTGAATTGAATATATGGATCTTCTAATGACAAATTAATATTCAAAAATTTTTAATTATCTAATATACCTAAATTCTCGATAAATATTTTATAGAACTTAGGAATCTTATCTAATCGACTTTATATTTCAAGGATTTATTAAATCATTTTATTGAATTTGTAGAGCTCTGAATTTTTTGTATCTCTTTTTCATTATATTGATGCTATTATATCAAGAAATGAAGAATCTTCATACTGATAATTTTTTAATATTTACAATTTATTGCATTATATTTTCCAAATCTTTGATCAATTTTTTTCTTAAAATCGTCTATTATTTTATATATTTTTAATTTATTTAGTATATGTTTTCTCAAATCTCTTTTTACATCATTTAATATTTTTGGTAAAGGATAATGTCCATAATCTTTGTTCACAATAAACAAACCTTGATAATCTTTTCTACAGCTTGTTAAGCATATGCTGCTAAACCATCATCTTCTTTGCATAATAAAATCTTACTACTCTCAAGATTCTCTTTATATTGTTCTACTAATTTTTATCTTTACTTGAAGTTATATATTCATAAATTAAATAAATATAAATGTGTTATAAAAATAAAGTAGATTATTCTTTATCTATGAATTCTTCTGCCTTTGGTGGTTCTGGATTCAAACCTTTTCTCTTCCTTATTGCACTAATTATATTCATTAACATCGATGATGGAACCGCTTGCCAGAGTTTAAAGTGTGTATTCCACATAGCTTTACCAGCTGTAGCACCTCTCATTGTCTCTGATAGATCAAACGTCTCAGACGCTGGAATCTCACCGTTTATTATTGCTATAACTCCCTTCTGCTCCATATTCAATAGCTTACCTCGTTTGGACGATAATACACCAGCAACCGCTCCAATCATATCTGCTGGACATTTAACTTCAATACCTAATACTGGTTCTAGTAATACAGGATCTGCACTAAGCATAGAACCCATTATGGCCCTTCTAGTGGCAGGCATTAGTTGTGCTAATGTTCTATGCGCAGGATCTTCATGCGGTACAAAGTGGTGTAATACAACCTTTACTCCTCTACATGCCTCTTGTGCTAAAGGTCCATTAAGGATTACATCAACAAAACCAGATTTGATTGAATCCATAGACTCTTGTAAGAATTGGACACCTTTTGTAGCATCAACTAACATGCTAGTACCTTCTATAGCAGCTACTCTCCTTGCTTCATCCGCATCCCAACCCTTCTCTCTTAATAATGTTGCTAGTTCCTTCTTATCCATGTTCTCATTTATCTTACCACTTCTTATCAGCTCTATAATCTCTTCACTTAACGGTTCTACTCTAACATAAATCTTATTATGTCTATTAGGTGATTTTGCCATTATAGGTCCAGCTTTACTCTTTATAGTTTCTCTATAATTGATCAAAGGCTGTGATGTTACTATCTCTAATCCAGCATCTTGTATCAATGATGTTGCAATCTCTAGATGTAATACACCCATACCAGCCATTAAAGTCTCTCCTGTCTCTTGATTTATATGCACAACTAGGTTTGGATCTTCTATACTTATCCTCCTTAATACTTCTACCAATTTTGGAAGATCTTTTGGATGCTTTGGTTCTACTGCTACCGTAACTACTGGTTCTGATACATATCTTATAGATTCGAATGGAACAACATCTTTAATACTAGCTATAGTCTCTCCCGCTCTAGCATTCTGTAAACCCAATAACGCTGGTATATTTCCAGCACTTAATCTACCAACTATCTCTCTTACAGGTCCCATAAACATACTTACTGATTGTACTCTTGCACTACTCTTTGAATCTATAAGGTATATCTGGTCACCATCACTTATGGTTCCAGAATATAGCCTACCAACAGCTATAGGTCCTGCTTGTGGATCTACTACAACGTTTGTGATCATCATTATTGCTGGTCCATTCTCATCACAATTCAATAATGCTTTACCTATCTCTGAGTTTAGATCACCTCTCCATATCTTTGGTATTCTATATCTTTGTGCAATATGAGGTGGAGGATGATGTTTTATAACCATACTTAGAATAGCATCATGTAATGGAACTTTTTCTGTCAATTCTTTAGGATTCCCAGCATTGTATGCTTCATAAACCGTCTTGAAATTAACACCTTTTTTCCCTGCTATACTTGCAGTGAATCCCCACCTATCTTTTGCAGAACCAAAAGCTACTGTATCATTCTGTATACTAACCTTCCATTTATCCTTGAATTCTGGCTCTGCATATATATCAATCAATCTATTAAAGTCTGCTATTATTTTAGCTAGCCATTCTTGCATCTTATCTGGTGTTAATCTTAACTCCTTCACTAGTCTATCTATCTTATTTATATAAAGCACAGGTCTTACCCTTTCTTCTAATGCCTGTCTAGTTACCGTCTCTGTTTGAGTCATTATACCTTCTACTGAATCACAAACTACACATACTCCATCTATAGCTCTAAGACTTCTTGTTACTCTTCCTGTAAAATCTATATGCCCAGGTGTATCTATCATATTTATTACATATGGTTTGTCCTCATACTCATAATAGAGTGTAACATTTGCTGCTTTAATGGTCATCTGTCGCTGTTGCTCTAGATCCCAATAATCCAATGCTAATGCTTGTCCAGCTACTGATGGACTGATCATACCAGTTGCAGCAAGAAGACTATCGCTCATAGTCGTCTTTCCATGGTCTACATGGGCAATAACACCAAAATTATTCGGGTTAAACCTTTCGAATTTGGTCTTTATTGCCTATTATCTTTAGTGCTTCTTGTGTAGTCTTGTATCGTGGCATATAGTAAAGACTCTTCTCACTTTATTTAATTCTAACTTAAAAAATGTTATATAGCCTCTTCATTTCTGCTACGTTTAACTAGATCTACTGCAGTAACTATATCACTAACGAATATCTTTCCACCTAGAGATTGGTCCCCT
Organism: Candidatus Nitrosothermus koennekei; assembly: GCA_013538715.1. Lineage (GTDB taxonomy): Archaea > Thermoproteota > Nitrososphaeria > Nitrososphaerales > Nitrosocaldaceae > Nitrosothermus > Nitrosothermus koenneki. The sequence goes on from JACAFH010000001.1 coordinate 34,464, forward strand.
CCCATTTTATCTAATATTTTGTTTATTATCTGTTCTACTAGTTCATCCTTTACAACAACTTCTATCTTAGTTCTTGGAACAAATTCAGGTACAAAAAACTTTACACCTCTGCCAGTAGCAACAGGTTGCCCTTTAACCCTGCCTCTACCTTCTATCCTTGTTACACTCATGCCTCCAATATACATATCCTTTAATAATTCGCTTATATCGTCTAATGCTCTATGCGGCACTATAATCTCTACTTTTTTCATATGTATGTCTTTTATTAGCATAATAATAAATGTTGCTATTTAACGAACTTACAAATTAATTTACTGTAATATATTATAAAGAATTATCTTTTAATGTTATTGATTATTTCTAGGATATAGGCTAAAGACTTAATTTCCTATTCTGCATAGTAAATAATGATGGAAGAAGACGATGAGTATATACAAGCAAAGATAAATTACGTAGGTTTTGCTGACGCATATGGATTAGAAGGAGTTTTAGTATTAAAGAGTGATGATGGAAAAGAGTTTCATATGAGGGCATTTTCAGGTGAGGTTGCTAGACATATAGCTAGGTTCCAAACAGGAGATAAACTAAGTATACCTACAGTTTATAATCTTATAGATGAGATTGCTGAGATGAATAATCTCTTGCTTACAGAGATTAGAGTATACCAGAGTGGATCTGTGCTAAGAGCAAACCTATACTTCAATGGAAAAGGTGATACTATAGTATTAAGGAATTATAGAGCATCAGATTCTATCGCATTAGCAGCATATTACGATATACCAATCAAAGTAAGAAAGAATATGTTTGAGGAACCAAAATAATTATGTTATAACAGAGTTGATCATATCATTATCAAACGCTTCTTTTATCTCCATAGCTATTCTCCTCCCAACTCCAAATATCTTACCATACATATACTTACTATATGGGGATGTAGTTGCTAATATAGGGTTGCCTGGTACTCTTAATGATACATCGTAGACTATGATCTCAAGATCTTTAGTTACTACACTTTGTAAAGAGAAAGGTCCTATCAATCCAGGATTATACTCTTCCTTACAGGCTTCAACAAATCTATCACCAATATCTATTACTTTCTCAAGCATTGATTCTCTTATACTTGCTGGTATATGTCCTATCTCTATATTCTGTAACTCTATATCCATCTCTAATTGCTCTCTTGCTGGAATATTAACAAAATCATACAAATTGGTTTGTAATCTTCTCTCTATTCCAAGAAACTCTACTCTTTCATTTATCACAGAATTGAAGAAGTTAAAGTTAAAATACGTACCTATTAGAAGCTCTTCTATAATAGAGTTCTTTAACCCTTCTCTATTTACTAAACCCTTTTTTATCTTCTCTTCACTCTTCTTCTTATAATCTTCATATGAATTCACTATGAAGAATGCCCTTTCTAATCTCCTCTCTGCTTCTTGAACCTTAACTATCGAAGGAGCGTCAATCTCTTCTGGTTTTAATATTCGAGGATGTTTAATTCCCGCTTTCTCTAACAAATAATATTGATTCCTTGCTTCACTCCTCTCTTCAGCTCTAAATAACATTCTATTACCAAATATTGGTAGTAATAGATCATTTTCTATAGCATCATATCCTAAATATACGATGAATGATCTGTGAGGAATTATTATAGAATTCTTCCTCTTTAAAAGAATCTGGTTCTCTGGTTTGAGGATATCTTCAAATTTATCTAATATAAGTATATCATCTGCTATTCTCTTAAATCTTTGATAAGGCTTCTCTCTACCTTTCTGGCATATTACTAGTGTCTTTAAACCTTCGTCCTTAGCTCCATCCATTATCTCTAATGCAGAGTGACTCCCCAATACTACTATAGTTAAATCATTATACTCTCTAACAATCTTCTCTATAGTATCTTTATCTATCATTAACCTTATTCATTTCATTCCATATTAAAAATCATTGCATTATGCAGTAAGATGTATCATATCATTAATATCTATTTAGTAAATAGAATTTGTATATTAGTTATTAACATTTATAATGTGACAAAATGTTATAATTATACATGATATTGTAAAAAGTATTTTAACAGTTCTCCATAATATAACTATAGTATATAATACTAATGCATGTTATGTAATGTTTAAATAATATAACAGTGTTATAGATTTGTCATGGTAGAAGAGATAGTTAGAGATTATAGCAGATATGATTTTAAAGATCCTATAGAGATGTATACATATCTTAGCAAAAAAGGATTAAACAGAGAAACCGTTGAGGAGATTAGTAGGATAAAGAATGAACCAGAATGGATGAGAGAGTTTAGACTTAAATCTTATGAACTATTTATAAAGATGCCCATGCCTAATTGGGGTGGTGACCTAAGTAACATAGATTTCGATAACGTATATTATTATGCTAAAGCAGTTGAAAAACAAGGAAAGAGTTGGGAGGATCTACCAGAGAATATAAGAAGAACATTTGAGAGATTAGGCATACCAGAAGCGGAGAGAAAATTTTTGGCAGGAGTGGGTGCACAATATGAATCTGAGACTGTATATCATAGCATTAGAGAAGATCTAGCAAAGCAAGGAGTTATATTCATGGATACAGATTCTGCATTAAAGGAGCATGAAGATATATTTAAGAAGCATTTTGCTACAGTCGTACCAGCAAGCGATAACAAATTTGCAGCACTTAATAGTGCTGTATGGAGTGGGGGTTCATTTGTATATATACCAAAGGGTGTAGAGGTTGATATGCCTCTAAACGCATACTTTAGGATAAATGCACAAAATATGGGTCAGTTTGAGAGAACGTTGATAATAGCTGATGAAGGAAGCAAGGTTCATTATATCGAAGGATGTACTGCACCAGTATACTCTACAGAATCTTTGCATTGCGCTGTAGTAGAAGTGATAGCAAAGAAGGGATCTACTGTTAGATATACTACACTTCAAAATTGGAGTAACGATGTATATAATCTAGTTACTAAACGTGCACATGCTTATGAGAATGCAGTAGTCGAATGGGTAGATGCTAATATTGGTAGCAAACTAACTATGAAATATCCGTCAGTATATCTATTAGGCAAGGGAGCAAAAGCCGATCTTTTGTCAGTAGCATTTGCAGGAAAAGGGCAGCATCAAGATACAGGTGCAAAAGCAGTCCATATAGCTCCTGATACAACATCAAGGATAATATCAAAGTCTGTAAGCAAAGATGATGGTAGAACAAGCTATAGGGGTTTACTATATGTTGCAAAAGGTGCAAAGAATGTAAAGAGTACTGTAAGATGTGACGCGTTATTAATAGATAATCATAGTAGGACTGATACATATCCATATATAGAGGTTAATGAGGACGATGCTACTATAACACATGAAGCAAGTGTTGGTAAGATTGGAGAAGATCAGATCTTTTACCTTATGAGCCGAGGTTTCACTGAACAAGAAGCACTTAATTTAGTAGTCTCGGGATTTCTAGAGATATTCACAAAAGAATTACCAATGGAGTATGCAGTAGAGTTTAACAGATTGATAAGATTAGAGATGGAAGGTGCAGTAGGTTAAATTGAAAGTCTTTCTTTCTTCTTTAGATAAGGATAGACTAGATCTTGAACCTAAATGGCTCAAAGATTCTAGAAAAAGGTCTTTAGAATATTATAATTTATTACCTAATGAGGTATCATCACTTTATAATAAATATACTAGCATTACTTCTCTTAATAGTGATGCTATCTTCTTTGATATAGATAAGAAACAACCTTCACAATATATTCTTAAACATTTTAATGAGATGGAGAATTCGGTATTAAGCGTAAATAACAGTATTAACATCAAGATAGATAAAGAGCTAGAAGAGAAAGGTGTAATTATTAAGAATATAATAAATGCGTTAGAAGATGATAAAGGATTAATAAGAGAGATTATAGAGAAGATAGACCCTTTAGAAGATAGGTTTTTAGCATTAGAGAATGCATTATTTAATTCTGGTATATTTATATACATACCACCTAATTTAGTTATAGAAAAACCTATAACACTAATTCATGAAATGATAGATAGTTCAAACGTAATAAGAAATCTCTTTTATATTGATAGATCTAGTAGTGCTACTATTATTCAAGAGATATATTCTAATACAGAAGAGCAAGCATTGTTCGAGCTAAATCAATCATATCTATCAAACAATTCTTCACTAAACCATGTAGTATTACAGTCGATGAATAATAGATCTGTTCATATAGCAAATTACAAATCTTATATAATGAGAGATGCTAATCTCAACTCATATCTAGGTGCTTTTGGTGGCTTTATATCAAGATACAAGATAGATAATATCTTAGAAGAAGAAGGGGCTAATGTTGAGCATATGGAGAATGTACTTGGAAATAATGAACAGATATTTGATATAACAGCTAACTTAATCCATAATAGTCATAATACACGAGGTAAAGCAATATCAAAGAACATAGTTAGAGATAAATCTAAATCATTATTTAAGGGTATGATCAAGATATCAAAAGAGGCAAGAAACTCGGAATCGTATCTTGCTGGTCATGCTATAATAATGAATAAAGGTGCAAAGGCAGATTCTATACCAAGTTTAGAGATAGAGAATAATGAAGTAAAAGCAACACATTCAGCATCTGTATCACAGATAAATGAAGAAGAAATATTTTATCTACAAGCTAGAGGCTTTAGCAGAGAAGAGGCAGAGAGATTCATAATCATGGGTTTTGTAGAACCATTATTAAGAAGGCTTACTAGCGAGGCTAGAATATGGACTACATATCTGATAGAGAAGAAATGGTATAACATGCCATTGATTATAAATAATGAAGAGGTACAAAAGTTTGTTGAGATAGAGAAAGAGAGTAAGAGGATAGAGAAGGATATATTTGAGAAACATTACAAGTATAGGTGAGTTAAATTGTTTATAAAAGTGTGTAAACTCTCTGATCTCAATGAGAGATTAAGTATAGATATCAAAGGTAAAAATATAATGTTGATAAAAAAAGATAATGCTATATATGCATTAGATAGAATCTGTACACATCAGTATGCAGATCTTGCCAATGGGTTTATAACAGATGATACAATAACATGTCAGTTACATCTAGCACAATTTGATATAGTTAGTGGTAAAGTTGTAGCTCCTCCAGCAAAAGAACCTCTAAAGAGATATAATGTTAAAATATCAGGAGATGATATATATATAGAGTTGATATAATTGTTGAATGTAAAAGAATTTGATGTAGAGAAGATAAGGAATGACTTTCCAATCCTGAAGAGGAGTATCAGAGATAAACCACTCATCTATCTAGATAATGCGGCAACTACTCAAAAACCTAAACAAGTAATAGATGCATTAATAAGATATTACGAATATCATAATGCAAATATACATAGAGCTGCACATACTTTATCTGAAGAATCTACCAAGGCATATGAAGATGCAAGAGAGAAAGTAGCAAAGTTCATCAATGCTGATAAGGAAGAGATAATATTTGTAAGAAATGCTACAGAGGCTATAAATCTAGTTGCATATACATGGGCTAGAGTAAATATAAAAGAAGGAGATAGGATAGTAATTACAGAGTTTGAGCATCATAGTAATATAGTACCATGGCAATTACTAGCAAAAGAGAAAGGAGCGTTGTTAGAGTATATAAGGATAGATGATGAAGGTATGTTAATAATTGACGATCTTCATAATCTAATATCAAAGAATAACGTAAAGATGTTATCATTTAGTCAGATGTCTAATGTATTAGGAAGTATAGCACCAGCAAGAGAGATAATCAAATATGCACATGAGCATAACATAACCACTCTCCTAGACGGAGCCCAATCTGTTCCTCATATGCCAGTCGATGTTAAGGAATTAGATTGTGATTTTATGGCTTTCTCTGCACACAAGATGCTTGGTCCTACTGGTGTAGGTGTTTTATATGCAAAGAGGTCGTATCTAGAATCTATGCCTCCTTTCTTAGGAGGAGGCGATATGATAAAAGAGGTTCATAAGTATGATACTAGATGGAATGATCTTCCATGGAAATATGAAGCAGGAACACCAAATATAGCAGATGTCATATCTTTTGGCTCTGCTATAGATTATCTCTTGGAGGTTGGTATGGAGAATATTCATAATTATGAGCAACGTTTAACCAAATACGCTTTAGAGAAGTTGTCATCGATCAAAGGATTAGAGATCTATGGAACATTTGATGTTAAGAAGAGAGGAGGGATAGTATCGTTTAATCTAGGAGATATACATCCTCACGATCTAGCAACTATACTTGATGAAGATGGGATAGCCATAAGATCTGGGCATCATTGTGCTCAACCACTAATGGACAAGTTAAATGTAGCAGCAACATCAAGAGCAAGTTTCTATCTTTACAATACAAAAGAGGAGATAGACGCATTAGTAAACTCTCTTGAGAGAGCAAGGATGATATTTAGGATATGAGGTTTAAGATATTATGGGCACATCAGATATATATAGAGAGATAATACTCGATTATTATAGAAATCCGAGGAATTATGGAAAGATAGATGATGCAGATGTTGTAATCAAGGATAGTAATCCACTTTGTGGAGATGAGATAGAGATGCATATAAAGTTCAAGGATGGAAAGATAAGTGATATAAAATTTAATGGGAAAGGATGTGCAATAAGTCAAGCAAGTGCATCTATGCTTACAGAGATAGTTATGAAGAAGAGTATAGATGAGGTCAGAAAGATTGGTAAGAATGATATATTAGAGTCTCTAGGCTTACAGAATCTAGGTCCAGCAAGGATAAAATGTGCATTATTATCATTAAAGACTTTTAAGCTTGCTCTTTATTCTTATCTAGCTAATAACATGAATAAAGAGGATCAAGAATTAAAAGACGAGGCATCAAAATTATTCTAATTATAAAAAATATTAGATTATTCAAACCAGTGTTTATCAAATATCTCTTCTTTCTCCTTATAGATTGTATCTATTATATTTCTCACCTTTTTAGCTCTAGCATACCCTATTACATTTGCAAGTTCGTTAGTATTTGCATTCATTATAGCGTATGGGGAACCAAATTTATCAAGTAGCTTCTCCGCTAATTTTCCTCCTATAGTAGGAAGAGAGGCTATTAAGGCTAATTGTTGGTTTTTGATAGAACTACTCTTTTTAATCTTCTTAAGCATTGGTTTACTCTCTTTACCCTTTCTATTTGCTAGTGAGAATAGTATAAGTGCTGTATCTCTAGTAGAATAAGAATTAATTATTGATACATTAAACTCTAATATTATTGATATCAATGCACCATAAACTATCAATGGGTTATCTATAACTTCATTCAGTAATCTATCATATTCTACAATTATTAATGCTCTCTCATAATATTTGATCATCTCTGAACATTGAGTAAACAATCTACCATCGTAGATAGACTTTACAAGATCCCTTAAACTCTTTCTCTCTACAACTAATTCTGGTAATGGTATATAATCTCCAACCTCAAGGTGTTCATAATTTATATTTACACCAAACTTCTCAAGCTCATAAGGAACTTCACTAGCCTTTTCTCTATCATCAACTATAACCCTCATAACATCTAATCACAAAAATTAAGATCCTCTATAATCATACTCGCTAGCATATCTTACAGAACTTCTCCTCTTATTATCCTTCTTCTCTAAACGCCTCTTTAACGCATTACTTACATTATCAAATACATTTGCTAGATCCCATCCAATGTCAATATATGATATATTCTCTTTTGGAGTTATTATATGCATATCAACCTCATATCTCTTCCTTTCTCCTGTAACATCTTTAATCTTTATTCTACATCTCGCTTCTAGTATATCAGTATAAGTCTTTCGTAAAAGTTTAATTGCTGCTAGGAATTTTGATTTTGCTAGCTCTGCCTCTATCGGATCATCGGGTAAGCCTATTATATAGGCTGGAATCTCATCCTTTATCATCTCTTGTGCTAACATAACTAGATCCCTAATAGTGATTATACCTTGTAGTTCATCTCCTATTTTTACTAGAGTATATGAGGAGTTGTTACTTAACATTGTATCAATGACATATTTTATACTTGATGTAGCATCTACTGCTACTACATCTTTATCTGCCAATCCTTTAACATTTAATGGTAGAGTTCTTAACATCCCCTTCTGCTTAGTAGTCATCATATCTGGTTTCTCTGGGGGTGATAAGACGCTCATTAGGTGATAAGATGTTAACATAGCTAATGGTTTTGTATCTTCAACAATTGGTAAATGATCTATCTTATGTTTTATTATAAGATTCTTTGCAGTTGCACCCTTATCTTCTTCACTAATAGTTATTAGATTTGTTGACATTAAACTTGATGCTTTTACATTTAATTCTACATTATTAAGGCGTTTTATAATATCAATAGCATTGATCTGACCTATGACTTTACTATCTTCAACAACTGGTAATGCTCTTAATCTATAATGAGTTAACAAACCTGCTGCATGTGCAATAGTATCTCCCCTCTTTAGAGTAGGTACAACCTTTCCTACCAACGATGGTTTAGCTGTATCTATATTCTTATATTCAAGTATGTCACGTATATTTATACTTACTATTTTGTTCTTATATGCTATAAATACCTGATATGTATTATGCTCCTTCAGTAAACCTATGACCTCTGAGATCGTACTAGTAGGTTTTGCAAGTAACAACTGTGTTATCAGTTCATCAATTCTACTATTGCGTATACTTTCTAATCTCTTATAGAGATCTTCAGACATACTTTTTATTGCCATATCTATATTCAGAATATAACCATATAAAAACTCATCATGGAATTACTTAATTAGTACATCTTTAATAGATATGGTGTGAATATAAGATTTAAGGATAGGATTGATGCTGGTTTGCAATTAGCATCTAGATTAGAATATTTGAAAGACGATCTACTTATATTATCTATCCCACGAGGTGGTGTTGTAGTAGGAGATGTAATAGCAAAGAGGCTAAATGCTGAATTAGATGTTATATGTCCTAGAAAACTTGGCGCATTAAATAATCCAGAATTAGCTATTGGCGCAATAATGCATGATGGAACATTCATACTAAATAATGATATAATACGCTTCCTCTCAATACCAGAGAGTTATATAAGAGAAGAGATGGAGAGGAAGAAGAATGAATCATTAAATAGAGTTATGAAATTTAGAGGCAATAGCATCTATAATCTGGAGAGTAAGAGCATAATACTTGTTGATGATGGAGTAGCCACCGGTGCAACTGCTCTTGTTGCCGCAAAATGGCTTAGAAAGTATCCTCTTAAAAGGCTTATAATAGCTATACCTGTTGGACCTCCTGATACTCTTAATAGACTAAAAGAATACGGTGATGTCATATCTGTACTAATGCCATATGACTTTTCAGCAGTTGGAGAATTTTATGATGATTTTAGCGAGGTTACTGACGATATGGTTTTATCAATATTAAAAGGGTAATAAGATATTACTTATGTATCTATATGGAACATACCCTGAGTTGTCCGTTAATGAATAAGAATAGAATGACAATATTGGAATTAGATAATGAAAATGATGTAGATATAAAATTGATAGGCATGTATCATTCAGTATTAGAACATACATTTATCTGGTAGTTGAGGTTGACTAGATTTCTTATAGAGAATAAGATATAATTCTATAAAGCTTGTGCACCTCTCAAGATTATAGAACTTGGTCAATATATGTAGAGAGATAGAAAAGCATTAAAATTAACATATATTATATTTATATTGTAATGAATGAGATAATAAATAAGATCATAAATATAGATTATGAGAGAGTAAAGAATGACATAGTCTCATTCTTAAGATATGAAGCAGAAAGTAATAACAAGATCTTTATTCTAGGTCTAAGTGGAGGTATAGACTCTTCCGTAGTATTAAAGTTAGCATCGTTTACAAAGATAGGTATTGTGTCATTAATAATGCCATACACTAAAGTAACTCCTAAAGAAGATGTAGAAGATGCTATAGAACTTGCTACTGATTGTTCTGTAGAATATCATATCATAGAACTTGATAATATATATGAAAAGATATTAGATACTCTTCCTACCAATAAATATGCAGCAGGTAATCTACTTGCTAGATTAAGGATGGCGCTATTGTATTATTATGCTAATCTTAAGAATGGCATGGTGCTTGGTACTAGTGATAGAAGTGAAATACTTATAGGTTACTTTACAAAGTATGGGGATGGTGCATCTGATCTCTTACCTATAGCCTCACTATATAAACTTCAAGTTAGAAGATTAGCAGAGTACCTAAATATCAAAGATGAGATAATAAAGAAGAAGAGCAGTCCAAGGCTATGGGAAGATCATATGGCTGAGACAGAGCTTGGTTTAGGATATGAAGAGATAGATTCTATTCTATACTGTATATTTGATCTAAAGATGGATATTAGTAGAGTTAAGAGTATTTTCGATGCTACTAAGGTTGATAAGGTAATAGAATTGCATAGAAGAGCAAATCACAAGCGGATAATGCCAAAAATATGTATAATAAAATAGAGTTAAGATGCTTTCCCTATTCTATATATCTTTGTGCCACAGATGGGGCATACTCCTTGTATTGCTGGTTTATTATTCTTCATTGTCACAGTAGTGGCATCTTTGATCTCTACCTTCTTCTTACATTTTACGCAGTAGCCCTCTACCATGGCAAATAACATGCCAAACATGTTTATGAACTTTTTTATAAGCCTATATACTTTTAAATAATATCTACGACTAAAATGTTATGTTTATTAGTATAGATAAATTGATATGACTCATGTAATATAAATTCTCTTGGATTCTAATACGAATTTATGACTCATAACAATGTTTATTTGTATACAAACATGGAATATATAATGATAATCATATATCTTCAATTATTGTATATATTTGATCTCTAGATACGATATTAATCATCTAAAGATATATAATATTACTAACGAATGAAATTTATTTCCTTACTTACTAATACTCTTTATGAAATATAATAAATTGTCAGAAGAAGAGATAAAGAGAGAAATGAATTCTTTAAAGGGTTGGAGTTTATCTAATGGCAAGCTCTGTAAAGAGTTTATATTTAAGGATTTTAATGAAGCATTTGGATTTATGAGTAAGGTAGCATTAGAAGCAGAGAAGATGAATCATCATCCCGAATGGTTTAATGTTTACAATAAGGTAAGAGTTGAGTTAGTAACACATGACATAAATGGGATAAGTAATTATGATGTAACTTTAGCAAGGAAGATAGATGAAAGGTATGAGTCTAAATGAGAGAGTTGCCATAATAACTGGTGCTAATAGTGATCTAGGCATAAAGACTGCATTAGAATTCGCTAATGCAAAAATAAGAGGGTTAGTCTTATGTTATCATAAAGATAATGAGACTATAAAGAGTATAATTACTAAACTTGAAGAGTGTAATGTAGAAGTTATGGTAGAGCAGGTTGATGTAAGTAATATTGAGAGCGTATGTTCTCTCTACAACTCTATACTTAATAGATTTGAAAAGATTGATATATTGGTAGCATATGCTGGCTATCCTGCTGAAAAGGATCTATGGTTTAGAGATCCGCTAGAGTTAGATGACGATATGCTAGATAAACCATGGAATGTAGATCTAAAAGGTTCATATAATTGCATTAGGGTATTTGCAAATAATATGAAAAGACATGGATATGGTAAGATTATATTAACATCATCAACACCTGCAATATATGGAGAGCATATAGGCTTACCATTTACATTAGCCAAGGCAGCTATCATATCTTTAACAAAATCTTTAGCAAAAGTACTTGCACCAGAAATATGCATAAATGCATTAGCATTAGGTAGTATAGAGACTAGATCTAATCTAAAGAATTACACTCCTCATGATATAGAGATGCTTACTTCTAATATACCGTTAAGAAGGTTTGGAAAAGCAGAAGAAGTTGCAAGAGTAGCAAGGTTTCTAGCATCAGATGATTCTAATTATATAACTGGTCAGACTATAGTTATAGATGGAGGAGAGGTTAGACATTAGATCTTTATTATAGTAGGTTGCCATGGTGTTAGATGTGGTTGAGGTAGCTCTATCCTAAAGTATCTCATTATCTCAACTATCCATCCATGTTGTGAGAATGATTTATAATATATATGGAGAGAGTTATATACATCTCTATACTGATCAAACAGATCATAAATTGTATTTACTCTCTTACTATCTATTCCTATATAACCTTCCATGAATCCATCTTTATGAATAATTACATTCATTATCCATTCTTTAATATTCTTCCTTAACCTGTAATCTTCGTCATATGATATTAACACAAAACCTTTAGTGATCATATGATTATATACACTCTTTATATTAGGTGTATGTAGATAAAATGTTACATCGTATATACTCTCCAACTCTATGATCTCATTATTAGCAAGTTTAAATATCCGTGGTAAATTTATCTTATAATTTTTCATTCCTCCTATCTATAATATCAAATACATCTTCTCCAGTTCCTATCAATGTAACATTAACATTCAATCTATCTTCTATCTCTTCTATAAACTTCTTTGCTCTGTCTGATAGTCGTGAATACTCTCTAACCTTTTTAGATTCTGGGAATAGTATATCAAGTTTGGTTAATGCTATCTCAGTAGCAGAATTTAGTCTAATTGCTCTCTTTGCTAGATCGAAATCGAATGGTGCTGCTCTCCTTACTCTTTGTGTAACTGTAGCTATCTCTAACCATCCCCTCTTCTCTGCCTCTTCTCTACTTAACTCTCCTCTTAGCTCCCCTTCTCCCACTCTAGTTACATAAGATTTGAATACTATCATAATATTATCAACGCGTTTAGGTCCTATACCTATATCAGAGCATATAGCTGATGCAGTAACGTCCTTTGATGTGACGTATGGATATGTGCCATGGTATAATGAGAGGAATGTTCCTTGTGTTCCTTCAATTAATAGCTTCCCATTTCTGTCTAGAAGAGTGTTAACCTCGTCACTAACATCCTTTAGATAATTTGATAGCTCTTTAACATCTTTTGCTAGAGATAATATCCTTAAGGCTCTATCAGCATTAGCTGGTCCAGAACCCGATGCTGTAGTTCCTATTCTCTCCTTTAGGTCCTTTGCTCTATCCCTCTCTTTATGGGCATCTGTTATTATTCCACAATTTTTATCTACAAAGATCCTGTCTTTTAAAGAGAATCTTTCTATCTCATCAAACAATACTTTAGGATCTATTACCACTCCAGCACCTATCATCAATGTAGTATCTTTATTTAACAAAGCACTAGGGACCATTCTTACTTTATATATATTGTTGTTGATTACAAATGTATGTCCTGCATTTGGACCTACACCACCTCTTACTGCTATATCGACTTTATCATGTAAAGATAGATATGCTATTATCTTACCTTTTCCTTCATCGCCAAAGAAACCTCCTACTATAACATCACATGGCATGAAATGAATTAAGATATCTCTTATTTAATTGATGCTAGGATTAAATTACTCTTTTTTGCTTGTTAAAGTATGAGTAATTATACAGAGAATATAATAAAGATACTTGCATCGTTGCCAGAATTCCTACGCAAGCCTATGATTAGAAGTAGAATTAACGATTTCTTTAATATGGACGATGAAGAGAAGTTTGCAATCATTAGTAATGTGTTATATACACTACCAGAGATAGAGTTTGATATATTATCAAAACTTATCAAGACATGGGTTGAGGTTATTAATATACTTGATGAGAAGAAGAGATATGAGATATTTAACATCTATGCTTCTATACTTGATAATAATCCATCCATCTTATCTCGACTCAATATAGAAGGTTTAAAGAAGGTATTTGAAGAGATGGATGAGAGTATGAAGGATAAGATAGGTTCATCTATAAGGACTGCTATTATTAGTAAGACAAACCTTCTTCAAAATCTCTCTAATGATGTTAAGAGTATGTTAAAAATTTAACTCTTGTCTGGAACTCTCTCCTCTTCTTTGCTAAGATCTCTCACATCCTCTGCCTTCTCTAGACCAAAGTATACTCTCTCGTACTTCTTTAGTAATGCTCTATGCTCTTTTATTGACATATCCAATCTAAGATCATTTATAACCATGATGCTATACTTCTTCCATTCATCCCAACAATTATTACATACACTATACTCTTTAGCCTTGGGCTCTGCATGATCAAACTCCCCATTACATCTTTTACATATCATGCTAGTAAGAACTATAGTAGTATTATTATATCTTATGGAAGGATTTTATATTAATTCAATACTTCATATTGAAAGCGAATTTTATAATTCTACATATATGAAGTCATCCCTAATTTCAATCTTATAAACATTTAATTTAACATCTCTTAGAAAATCTAACAATTCACCTGTCCTAACATTATAGTGCCAAAAATGCCATGGGCATTCAATTATATCACCTATCAACTTTCCTTCTGCTAATGGACCATCCTGATGCCTACACAATGCTTCAGTAGCGTAATATCTTCCATTAACATTGAATATTGCTATCCTTACTCCATTAGCATTAAACTCTTTACCCTTTCCTATAGGTATTTCATCTTTATTAGCAACCTTTACTAACATCAATAACCTTTTTATCATCCATATATTATATTCTTTCTATGAGTAAGATTAAAGATCCTACCCTAAAAGAGAAGGGAAGGTTATCATATGAATGGGCTAGTTCTAATATGAGTATATTAACGACTACAGTTAAAAAGTTAGAGGATGAGAAACCACTAAAGGGTATAAGATTAGCATTGTGCTTACATGTGACTAAAGAGAGTAGTGTATTAGCAATGAGTGCAGCAAAGCTCGGCGCAGAGGTTAGTATGGCTGCAGCAAATCCATTATCTACACAAGATGATATCGCAGCATTTCTAGATTCAGAAGGAATAGATATCTATGCATGGAGAGGTGAGAGTAACGATGAGTATAATGAGTGTATAAGGAATATACTAAGAAACAAACCTCATATAATAACAGACGATGGTTCAGATACTCATACGATGCTTCATAACGATGAAGAGTTCAAACATCTAAATCCTAAAGGTGGAACAGAAGAGACTACAACTGGTATAACTAGGCTAAAGGCTTTAGAGAGCGAAGGTATATTGAGGTATCCAGTTATTGCAGTTAACAATGCTTATACTAAACATATGTTTGATAACAGATATGGTACTGGTCAAAGTACAATTGATGGATTGCTAAGGGCTGCAAGTCTGTTGATTGCTGGGAAGGTATGTGTAGTTTGTGGTTATGGATGGGTTGGGAAAGGTATTGCGGCAAGAGCAAGAGGTTTAGGAGCAAATGTTATAGTGACTGAGGTAGATCCTATTAAGGCATTAGAGGCTTATATGGATGGATTTAGAGTAATGTCTATGAGCGATGCATCTAAAAAAGGGGATATATTCATAACAGCAACTGGACAGACAAATGTTATAAGGAAAGAACATATAGATAATATGAAGGATAAAGCAATATTACTAAACGCTGGCCATTTCGATGTAGAGATCGATGTAAAGTATCTCGAAGAGCATAAAAAGAGGGAAGTTAGGACAAACCTTGATGAGTATATAGTAGATGGTAAGAGAGTATATTTGATAGGAAGAGGTAGAATAGCAAATCTAGTTGCTGCTGAGGGTCATCCTCCAGAGGTAATGGCATTATCATTCTCAAATCAATTATTATCAATGGTTTATTTAGCAAAACACGATCTAGAGAAGAGAGTATATGACGTGCCAGAAGAGATAGATAGAGAGATAGCAGTAAACGCACTAGAAGCAATGGGCATAATGATAGACAAACCTACTAAAGAACAGATAAAATATGCAAAGAGCTGGAGAATATAGAGATGAAGAGCATAATAGTTACTAGTGCTTTGCCATATGCAAATGGTGAGATACATTTAGGACATATAGCATCTACCTACCTTCCAGCAGATATATTCGTGAGATATTGTAGGCTTAATAGTTATAATACTATATTCACTTGTGCTACAGACGATTTCGGTACTCCTATACTAATCAAGGCTGAGAAGGAGCATAAATCTCCAAAGGATTATGTGGCGCATTGGTATAATCAAGATAAAGAAGATTTTGAGAGATTAGGTATATCATTTGATATATTTGATCAAACTAGTTCTAAAGAGAATATAGAATTTGTAAGATATGTATTTAATAGATTATATAATAATAATTATATTTATGAGAAGGATGTAATACAATTCTATTGTGAGTATGATAAGAAATTTCTTCCAGATAGATATGTTATAGGAACTTGTCCATATTGTGGTGCCAATGATCAATACTCTGATATATGTGAACAATGCTCACGTATTCCAGAGCAGATACTTGATCCTAAATGTGCTATTTGCGGCAATACTCCAGTCAATAGAGTTAGTAAACATTACTTCTTTAAATTGTCAGCATTCTCATCTAGACTTAAAGAATGGTTAAACACTAACAAAAATCTGCAAAGTGATATAAAGAACTATGTTCTCAGATGGATAGAGGATGGTTTAAAGGATTGGGATATAACAAGGGATATCAGTTGGGGTGTTCCTATACCATTAAATGAAGAGCAGGTATTATATGGGTGGTTTGATAACCATCTCTGTTATATATCTGCAACATTAAAATATCTTAATAATAAGGTAGATGATCCCAAACTCTTCTGGAATAACTCTATCATATACCATTTCATAGGTAAAGATATAATATATCATCACTATCTCTTCTTGCCAGCAATTAGAATGGGTATAGAGGAGGAGTATAAATTACCAGACTTTATACCTACTCGAGGACATTTGATGTTAGCCAAGCAGAAGATCTCAAAAAGCAGAAATTGGTATATTAGCTTAAAAGATTTTCTTGATGTATATCCACCAGATTATCTTAGATTCTATATAGCAAGTATAGTATCATATAGTCAAGAAGATCTTAATTTTGATTGGGATGAATTTGCAAGTAAGATAAATAATGAACTTATAGCAAACATAGGAAACTTCATAAATAGAGCGTTAACATTTGCAAGTAAGAAGTTTAATGGTATCGTGCCAGAGTATACAGATCTAGATTCTTTAGATAGAGCAATTATAGATGAGATAAACAAGATAGGAGATGAAGTGGGCTCATTAATATTTAGCAACGAGATAGATAAAGGTTTAAGACGTATATTATCATTCTCTAACACACTTAACCAATACTTTCAAGCTAAAGAACCATGGAGTGATCAGCTCAAGGCTAAAAACTGCATCTATATATCCATAAATGCTGTTAGAAGTTTAGCAGTTTTATTAAGTCCATATATCCCTTTCTCCTCATCTAATATCTGTAAACAATTGAATATAGATGAGATAGATAGATGGAATCCATCTGAATTATTGATAAGACCAAATCACAAACTTGGAGTTATAAAGCCATTATTCAAGAAGATAGAGAATGATGAGATAGAAAAGCAGAAGAAGAGACTAGGTTAAGGTTCTATTCCTACTCTTTTATCTTCGTATATCTTCTCATCAAATATATGTAATAGTCTTTCTATACTCTCTTTATGCTCTCTACTCTCTACATGCTCTTTTGGATCATTTACTTCCTTCTTACAAGCATTGCAATATTCCATATTAAGATTAAATAATATTAATTAATAAATAATAATGTTATGCATTTATAATTTGTCAGACATGTTTTTAGTATAGATTCAATCTTGTTTACAATGCTCTATTGCTCATCCTTATTGGTATTGTATCTGCATTCATATCTTACAACGATTAGCTTAAATGCAGTTGATGTATTATCATATACAATACCTGCTAAATCTCTCCTGAGTAGTGTTTATCTTGTACTCTTTTGTTACTTTATAAAGCGATATTTATCTTTAATGATTTGCTATACCATTATAGTTAATAATCTTAGTATGGTATACAAAGTTGATATGAGCATTAACTATATTCATTTATATTATCAAGAAACTCTTTGTCAATTCTGGTTTAGTCAATATCTTTACAAACTTTTATACATAATTAATGATGTGTATATTAAAGAGTTTAGTAATACTCAAGCAATAGATTGGTAGATAGTAGTAAATACTCTTGATGATTATAGATATGCAGATTAATGAAAAGAGATTAGATATGTTTGAAGAAGGAGTAAAGATATATGGTTAGTAATAGCTAAAGGTGAAGTTACTGAACTTAACTGTTTGTTATTAATCTATTATAACTATTAATGCTACATCCCATTTTAGTCATATTCAAACAGTATAGCATTCATGAATTTGTTAGCAAGGTCACACTCGTATCATGTTTTACACGATTTAACAAATACTCTATAGTTATGCATTCATTAATAATAATGGGCCCGAGGGGATTTGAACCCCTGACCTACCGGTTTCTCCTTTATATTATGAGCCGGTCGCTCTGCCAGGCTAAGCATCCCGCTATCACATGATAGATACGGGCCCTCGGGCTATAGATTCTCTCTCTTTTACCGTTAATATATTTTATGAAGTTTGTTTTATAATTCTATATAGTCTAAAGTGTTAACTCAGTTTAGATAATGCCTATTAGATTATAATATTAGCGCTTTTTAACTATTATAACTGCTGATAATATTCCAAACAATGTTAATATTAACAATATTAGATATCTTGATTCTAAGAGTCTATTTATGATAGATGAATCCTTTATTGGATTGAGATAGATAGTAGTATCTCCTTTTATTGTAAAAGTAGAGTCTATCTTTTGAACATAATCTGTTATGTAATAATTATTATCTATATTTTCTACACTTATTATAGTTGATTTATCATTCATTATCTTGATCAAATTGAGCTCTTTATCATATACAAGATCAATTGTATTGTTGGCATGAATTATTATATCTTCCCTATTTATTCCTACTTTACCTTTATCAGCAGCTATAATCAAGTTGGATGAATTACTTATTCTTATTGGAAGATTCATTGTATTTGTATATATTCTCTTATGACTATCATATACCTCTATAGAAGATTCTATAATTGAATAGGTTATATTCAGTATGTTATCATCTTTATGTTTAAGATCTGAATTATATAAATGGATGGTGCATGGACATGTATATTGATTATCACTTGTTTCCATAGTAGAATTGTACAATTGCATAGAGAAATGTTTATCAATTATATTATTATTTGTGATTATATTATTTGAATCTTTTATATAAAAGTCTATTTTACTATCATCTATTGTATTATTCTCTATAATTATATCATGTGTAGCATCCAATATATATATTCCATATGATGAAGATTTTATAGTATTACCATTGATATAATTACTATAAGAGTTAGTACTCAATCTTATTCCATCTTTATTATCAACAATCTTATTATCAACAATCGTATTATTATATGACGCAAATAACTTTATCCCATTATCATTATTTATAATAATATTACTCTTGATTAGTGAATTATACGTATCTCTATCTAACATTATACCATGTCCCTTATTATTATAAACAGTATTATTTACTATTTGAATATTATAACAATCTCTTGAACATATTATACCATGCTTACCATTGTTATAAACTTCATTATTAGTTATTATTATATCTCTAGAAAATGTATGAGGATCTAATCCATATACGTAGTTATTATATACCATATTATTATCTATAATCATACCATTTACATTATCTGTATATAATCCAAAATAATTATTTGTTATAGTAGAGTTTATGAGAATATGATTTGTCCCCCCATATATTGACAAACCATGACTTCTAGCAGAGTCATATCCTAGATATCCTATAAATGAATCTCTTATTTCTATCAAACCATTTATTACTAGTATATGTGGTCTACCTTCTCGCGGTGATTTTAGTATAGAGTAATAATTTGTGTTTGTATCCCATGAAGTTACATTTATTCCTTCTATAATCAATTTACCCATGACTTCTATATGGTTCTGCTTCTTATTATCTATTATCTTTAACCATTTCATATCATCTGAAGTCAATCTAACTGTTACATCACTAGCTATCGATAAAGTACCATTTAATACCCATACACCATCACTCTCTTCATATAAGAGAGTTCTATTATTTAATAGCACATCTAATTCTTTGATATTTAAATCTCCTCCACATACAAATATGAATTCATTATATACATTAGGTTTATAGACGTTGACATACCTTTCATATTTAACACAATCATTATCGCTTATCTTATAATCATATCCTACTATTCCATGTGCATATGCATCTGATGATAGAAATGTAATATACACAATGAATAATAATACATATATTATGAATATTTTCATACTATACCTCTTAGAATAAGTAAGAATAAAATATACGCAAGTAAGACAGAAATAGCACTCGCAATGCCTAATATATGCTTCCATAGTTTAGTCTTATTTGTACCACGAATACTCTTCTGCTCTGTTATTGTTATTAATGAGTATAATTTTATAAATGCTATTATATAACTAATAAAAAGATACAAAGGTATCATTATTATATCGCCAGGATGATGATATAAATGTCTAGCATGTTTTATAGATCTACCTATAAACCATAAACCTAGTATAATATAAGCAAGAGTAAGATGATTATATAATACTGCTAAGATGAATATGGTAGGACTTAATAATATTGTAAATATTGAGATGAAACGATCTAACATTATAAATAATAAGAATGGTTTCTTAAATACCCATCCTTCCTTCATGCTTTTGAGATCAGAATTGAATGTATTCCTACTCCATCTTATCCTTTGAGTAATAAATGTTTTAAAATCAGTTACAGCATATGAATATATCTGTGCGTTATTTTGAAAATATACATTATATGATTCTCTTTGAGCTAATCTTGTAAGACATTTATCTTCTCCAGATTCTTTCTTAACTCCGAATATACGCTCATTAAGAAATTCATCTAGATTATTTTGTAAGAAGTCTCTTCTCCAGAATGCTGTTCTTCCAGATAAACAACTCATAGCCTTACCTACAGCTAAGGCTGGGAGATCATCATGATTTCTAGCATCCCAAAACATATCTGTTATGGTAGCCCATACATTATTTCTATTACATGCATTTTGTCTAGTGCAGACTCCCGCTATAGATGGATCTTTAAAAGGTTTTATACCATTCTTTAATGTATTCTCTGCCCATATAACATCACTATCTATTAACGCTACTATGTCTCCCTTTGCAATTCTAATCCCTCTTGCTAATGCACTCCTCTTACCCTTCTCATTAGTAGTTATAAAACTTATATGTGTATTAAGAGATAAAAGACTATTACCTTCTTCATTCTTAGTTATACTCTTTACATACTTTATATTCTCTTTATCTTCTTCATCAATAACGCATATAACCTCATATGGATTATTACTAAGCACAGAATTTAGTGTCTCTCTGAATATAGACGGATTCTCTTTATATACTGGGATAACTACCGAAACATTACTAGTATATTCTTCTGTGTATGGTTTATATCTCATGCCTCTAATCTTCTTAATTATCCACCAACTCCATCTCCATATACCTATTATAGATAAAGGTATGTATATATGATATAAAGAGAGATATTGCTCATATGCATTAACAATAAAATCTATTGACATACTTTACATCGTGGTGATGGTTTCCAATATATTCCATCTCTTACACTCTTCGCTGCTAAATTATTCTCTGCCATCTCTTCCAATATATCATTTATCTCATCTATAGATTTTATTAATGGTGCATCTATATTATTTCTTTTTAGCCAACTTATAAACCCCTTAGTATCCTTTGGTAAGCATAAACCTCCATAAGGCATTCCGCCTCTTGTGCCATATTTTTTATTCCACGATCCCTCAGCACTTTCTGATACTATCTCCATTATTCTATTACCATTTATACCTAATTCTTTAGAAATTAACCATATCTGATTAGTAAATGATATCTTTGCAGCATTAAAGAGATTATGAGTATATTTTGTTAACTCAGCTTCTTCCAGAGTTACTTTGTAAATATATTGCTCGTCTATAAAATCTTTATAAAGATTGTGTAGATTATTATATGCTATATCATTAGTACAGCCTATCACAATAACCCATGGATTAAGAAAGTCCTCTAATGCTGTTTTGGCTCTAAGGAATTCCGGATTTGTACAGAAATAAAAATCCTTTCCTTCAACCTTGTTAAGTGCTTCTAATCTATTTATCATATATCTTGAGGTCCCTGGTAATACACTACTCCTCAATACTATTGTAGGCTCATTATCTAATAATTTTGATAGCAAATTTACTGAAGACTTTACAATACTCATGTCTTGCTCTCTCTTCTTAAAATCATATGGTGTAGGTAGGCATATAAATATGAAATCATAAGATCCCCCCTTCAACTCTTCCGGCTTATATGCCTTAAATCCATTTAGATTTTTTATAACAGTATCAGATATATCTACAAATGTTACGTCGTGACCCCTTTTGCTAAATCCAAATCCTGTAGCTTTGCCTACAAATCCTGCGCCTATAATTAGTATTTGCATAGTAATTTACTTGCATAATATATCTATATAAATATTAAAGTAACAATGTTATTAGATACATATTACTTGTTTATCTTATCTTTAAAGATATAACAGAGGAGAAATTAATTCTTGATAATCTCTTTATTCTTAAGAGTATACCTGCTGACACTACTATTAATGGTAGGAATAATGGAAATTCTGGTATAGTATGAGTATCAAACCTCTCATACTCTTCTCTGATCTTCCAGCTTGAAGGATTGAATTCGTTATCATAATCTATAACACTGGCATAACCTCCATCAAGAAGAAGTTTATTTATATTTATTAATTCAGCTCCATCTTTTATGTATATAACAGCAACTATTCGTTCATATTTATCATATGTATATTTATCATCAATATCTAGATATATATAATCTACTTGCTCTAAGATTGTATTCAGAAATGCCTTAGATTTTATACCTTCATTTGTATCTATCTCTGGAGCATTTATATCTGCAAATCTAACTGTAAACTCTTCTCCTTTAAAGAGTCCTCCAATACTTTTTACTCTTATAGTATCACCGTCTATTATTGATGATAATTCTACTAGAGAATCTATCTTGTTTATATATTCATTATTAGATTCTATAGCTAGTTGTGCTATATTCTTAGTAGCATTATCGAATTTCCATTCTAGTAATGATATTCTCTGCCATGTTTTAGAATCATCTATATTATCAACTAGAACTATACTCTTATCAAGCTCTATTCCATTACTATCATATAATGTAAGTATCGTCTCTTTGTTATCAAGCCATTGACGTTTCTTCTCAACTACTATAACATCTTTAGCATGTATAATGCCTTGTAAGGTTAGAGAATCTCCATCCTCAGTAACTAACCTCCACCCATCTAAAGATATATCATCATCGCTATTGTTGTAAAGTTCTACCCATTCGTGTATATCGCTACCTTCTGGATTAAGTTCTACTTCGCTTATTATCACTGTTCCTGCCTCTCCATAACTATTTGTAGATTGTGCTACACTCATTACTAACATTGCTGCTATTATTAGATTGATTATAACCATGATCTTCTTTCTAAAGCGATGAATATATTGTCTAATTATTATTTCAAATTTATTAATCAATGTATCTCATATTATATTCTTGATAAGTATATTATTTTAAGATATCTATAACATCTTACTCATGCAAGATATAATTGAAGAACTTATTTCATTAACAACTTCATATATTAATGAGCTAGATAACGGCTTTAATAATCCATGAGTGTCTATCTCTATCTTTAATATAATTTTTGTATCATTATCTAATGTTAGATCTATGAGAGCATCAAATGACGAACCAATCGATGACCCTCTTATTGCTATCTTTAGGTACTCTAACTCTCTCTTCTCAATTATCCTTGATTCTATTCTAAACTTACCTTTGATAAAGGCAAATCTAGGTTTGATAACTAACTTGAATCCATCCTCTAAGTTCTCTAGTTCTTCTATATCAGGTATACATGATGTGATCTCTAAGGTTAAGAAGTTCCAAACTTTTTCTCTATTCGTATTAATCTCATACTCTTTTACAAGCGATACATGCACAGCTAACTTAAAATAATAAGAGGTATAAAAATGGATATGGGTATACTTAATGATGTTGATAGATTTTGTAAGAGACTAAGACCAATAGAGGATGTATGTTACCTTGAACATAGATTTAATGATATGCTAATACCACTAGCTAAAGAGTATAACATACTCGGCATGCCTATAAGTAAAGAGTTTGGAGGGAGAGGTGCAGATACTTTAACCTATACCAAAGCATTAATGAGGATAGGTATGGAAGGTAGTGGAGTGAGATCTCTCTTCTCTGCTCATTCATCTTTATCTCAAAAGATATTGGAAAGATATGAAAAAGAAGATTATCTTAAAGCATCAGTAAAAGGCGATATTATACTTGCATTTGCCTTAACAGAGCCAGATGCTGGAAGTAATCCAAAAGAGATGAAGATGTATTATAGAGAAGAGAGAGATCATTATATACTAAATGGAGTAAAGTATCTCATAACAAACGCTACAATTGCTAACGCTATAATCGTGTTTGCAAAGCATAATGATACTATTAGTGCATTTGTAATAGATACTGATAAGGAAGGAATAGAGAGAGAAGGGTTATCGAAGATGGGTACATTTACAACTGATACAGGTATGTTTGAATTAAAAGATTATAGGGTATCTAAATCAAATCTAATAGGCAAAGAAGGAGATGGATGGAAGATAGCTAAAGAGGCTTTGATGGATGGAAGGTTAAGTGTAGCAGCTGGTTGTGTAGGAAGTATAAAGGATTGTTTGATAGAAGCAATAAGTTATGCTAAAGAAAGGTTTCAGCATAATAAACCTATAGCAAAACACCAATTGGTGCAAGAGCATATTGCAATGATAAAGTTACATCTTAGCACTTCTCTTGCAATAGTATTTAGAGCAAGTAAGATAAAAAGCGAGTATGAGAAGAAGAGGGATAAAGAGAGTATGAAGAGAGCAGATTTGGCTATAGCAGAAGCAAAACTATTTGCTAGTAATGCTTCTTATGATGCTGCTGATCGTGCAGTACAGATCTTTGGAGGTAGAGGATACTCCTTTATATATAGAGTAGGAAGACATCTGATAGACAATAGAGTATGTAGAATATATGAAGGGAGTGATGAGATAATGAAGTTAAAGATTGCAGAAGGTGTATTAGGAAGAGAGTATAGAGCGTTTTAATACATCTTCAAACACATACAAACCCTCATCAATCTCATCTTTACCAATTATTAATGGCGGTGCTATACGAATAGCTTTGCTTCCTCCTGGCAATAATAACAAGCCTCTCTTAAATGAGTTATGTATTATATCATCCCTAATCTTACTAGTAACAAATTCTAATCCTATCATAAGTCCTATGCCTCTAACATCAACTATAACATCAAACCTATCTTTAATCTCTTTAAATCTCTTCAATAATATAGCACCCATATCTCTTGCATTATCTAAAAGATGCTCTCTTTCTATAGTATCTATTATTGCTGCTCCTATTGCCATATCTATTCTATGACCACCGCCCCATGTACTTGATATAGCTCCAGCTTCTGGATCAAATCTCTTATTATAGAGAGTAGCACCAACTTGCAATCCCTTTGCTACACTCATTATATCTGGCTCTATACCGTAATGTTGATATGCCCACCATCTTCCAGTTCTTCCCATTCCAGATTGTACTTCATCTACTATCAATGGTATGCCTTGTTCTTTACTTATCTTGTGTATTTTATCTATAAATGGTTTAGATGCTATGTTATACCCACTCTCACCCTGTATCACTTCAATTATTATGAATGAGATATTGCTAAGATCCTTTAGTTCATCCAACTCTTCTACTGAATTGAATCTTATTCTCTTTACTGGTAGCTCTGGATAGTCCTTTTTATGCACTTGTTTACTATATGTAAAGGTTAATGCACCTAATGTTCTCCCATGAAAAGCCCCTATACATGATAAACCTACACTCTTCTTGGTATATCTATATGCTACTTTTATAGCATTCTCAACCGCCTCTGCACCACTATTTATAAAGAATACTTTAAAGTTATTAGGTACTATGCTTAATATTTTCTCTGCTAGTTTAGCATGTTCTATAGAATAAAAGTCTTGTCCAGCAATCTTATGTGCCCCGTTATTTGAGTACTCTTTTAATACACTTATTACTGCTTGATGAGAATAACCTAGAGGTGTTGAGCATATGTTAGATGTGAAATCTAAATATATGTTATCATCAACATCTCTTATATAACATCCTTCACCATCATGAATTACTAAAGGATAAGTAAACGTTGATTTAGCACAAAGATTATCTATTATAGATACTATCTTTCTAGCATTAGATCCAGGTGGTTCAACTCTTATATCTATCCTCATATAATATTTATATCATATCTCTATATTTATAGTGTGATTTTATCTACTTATATAATGAACTCTATATAAAGCCTCGGGCGGGCTTCGATCCCGCGACCTAGTGCTTACGAGGCACTCGCTCTACCATGCTGAGCTACCGAGGCATGTATATCAACTATAGGATAGTTTATAATATCTTTATCCTAACAATATTAATAGATGAAGATCTCAATATCTGGAATTAGAGGTATATTTGGTTCAGATCTAACACTTGATACTATCCTATTATTTGCTAAAAGGTTTTCTTCATTATTAAAGAGTAAGGGAATTAATAGATGTGTAGTTGGGATGGATACTAGAGAGTCAAGTAAGATAATAAGCAATGTTGCAATATCTGCATTATTGACATATGGTATTAATGTATATAATCTTGGTATAGCACCTACGCCATTCATCTTCAGAGAGTCACGTAGATATGGTGCTGGATTGATTATAACATCTTCACATAATCCTTTAGAATGGAATGGATTAAAATTTGTTATAGAAGGTAGAGGATTATTTGAGCATGAACTATCTACTCTCCTAAATATAGAAGAACCTAAATCTAGTTCTATAAGTAAAGAGGAGATTATAGAACCATCTTATCTTAATGATATATCATCGTTGAATATAAGTGCTAATGCATCTATTGCGATAGATACAGCCGGAGGCGCTGCTAAAGAATACGCAAAGATTCTATTAGAGAATATAGGATGTAAAGTTTATAGCATAAATTATGAAAAGGCAGGATATCCAGATCCAACTACAAATACACTATCTAACCTCTCAAAGACGGTAAGAGAAAATAACTGTTCACTTGGTTTTGCATATGACTTGGATGGTGATAGACTTGTAGTCATGGATAGATATGGAAATGTACTTCAACCAGATACAACTTTATTATTGACAATAGCAAAGTTCGCATCTCTAGGTATTAAGAGATTTGTTGTTAGCGTTGATACAAGCAATTCAATAAGAGATTTAGTGAAAAGTAAAGGATTGTCATTGATATACTCAAAGGTTGGAGAAGCAAATGTACTTAGAGTTATGTTAGAGAATGATATAAAGGTTGGAGGTGAAGGTAGTAGTGGAGGAGTTATATACGCTCCATTTAATATGTGTAGAGATGGATTGTTAGCAAGTATGATTATCTCTAGCATGATTAATAGTAAAGAGTATGAAGAGTGTTTAAATACAAAATATACTACAATAAGGACAAAATTTAATATTCAAAGTGAGATACATGACAAGGTTATAGGTGCTATAGAGACTAAACTTGAGCATGATTCATATGAGATCTCTAGACTTGATGGAATTAAAGGTTTCATAGATGATAATACATGGATATTAGTTAGAAGATCAAATACCGAGGATATAATAAGACTCTCCATAGAATCTGATAATAAAACAAATGCTAATAAATTATTAAAAGATTATGAGAATTTAATCGAGTCTACACATTAGTATTACAATCTAGCATATGATGTTTTGCGATAAGAGATATATATTACTAACAGTAAGATTATTATTGTTTAATCTCTTAATGATAAGTAAAAATTTTAAGAGGGATTATAGGAGTCTATTATAAGCCCTGGTAGTATAGCCTGGCCTAGTATGCGGGCCTGTCACGCCTGCGGCCCGGGTTCAAATCCCGGCCAGGGCGCTATTATATATTGATATGAGCATGTATAATTACAGCCATATAACATAGTATGGTCAAGGCGTATAATGAATATGACTATGCTCTAGCCTCTAGGTTCGTTAATGCATTAAGGCTAGCATGTATAGGAGAGGCTAAGGTTAAGGACTATGCACAGTTCACCTATATGATAATGTGGATTATGCATGGAGGAGTATTACCCCTCCTCTATCACTCACCAGAAGGCAGGGGCAAATACAAAGAAGGTAAGTACATAAAACAGTAGCAGAACTAACAAGAGATGATGTAGATAGGATAGCAGAATCGGTATTTTCATTAATCAAACAAATCTTTGGAGAGTGTGTTAAGGCTGTGAAATGGAAGAGAATGGTTAAGGAACTGATGCTGAAGGCATAATATACAACATATCAATGAATAAGGGGATATATGGATAATTTGTATAGTATGGTAATTATTCGACATAGTAGATATTATAACTGCTTCACATGAGAAATTATAACATCGATTCTATATGATAAAGAGTGATAGATTAATGCTAGATATCTATTTTTAACCGATCTTCCTCTTTTGCTATATAAGTCAATATTATTACGTAAGTCTAACGATTTGTCATCATCAACCTATCAAACGATGATATAATACAACTGGTTATAACTGTAATATGTATAGATAAGATATTACATACTAATAAATATATACATATTACTATATAATAGAGATATGTTACTAAATATATCTAATAAAAAGAAGATAACTTATAGTATAACCCTAATAATAATTCTTACTCTACCACAATCACTAAGTATATCTCAGGATGTAACATATTATGTCTCGCCTAATGGTAATGATAATAACGATGGGTTAAGTATGTTTACGCCTTTCAAAACAATCATGAAAGCATTGAAGCTTGCTAATCCAGGAACTAAAATAATACTTTTGGATGGTATATACAGAGAAGATATAGATAGTGTTAGAAGTGGGACAGTTGACAAACCTATAATAATAGAAGGTAGTAGAAATGCTATACTTAAAGGCAAAAGCGATAATAAAATTATAGAGTTAAGGCATGATTATATAATATTAGATGGATTTACTATAGATGGTCACTCTAAGAAAAATGGAGTTGATTATTATAAGAGTAAACTCATATGGATTGAAGCAAATAATATAAAGATCGTGAATATGATGCTTAAAAACGCAAACGATGAATGTATAAGACTAAAGTTTGCAAGCTATAATGAATTATCATACAACACAATTACTAATTGTGGTGTTAATGATTTTAAGCTAAATGGTGGAGGAAAGAACGGTGAACACATATACATAGGAACAGCAAGAGAACAGCTAAAGACTGATGCATTAGATACTTCTAGTAATAATTGGGTACATCATAATGTCTTTGTAAGTGGAGGTGAGTGTGTAGATATTAAAGAAGGTTCAACGAATAATATAGTAGAGTATAATACATGTTCTAAAATGCTTGATGCTGATACAGGCGCTATTAATATTAGGGGTAATAACAACATCATTAGATATAATGAGATAAATGATAATAAAGGAGCAGGAATAAGAGTAGGAGGAGATACTACTAATGATGGATTATATAATGAGATTTATGAAAATAAGATATATAATAATAAAGTAGGAATAAAACTTATGAACCATCCACAAAGTATGGTATGCGGTAATATCATAAGAAATGTAGAGAAAGTTGTTAGTGGAACTTATAAAGATAATTATGATCCAATAATGCCATGTTAAAAGGTTATCAATCTACATAAACAATTCGGTATTATATCTATTAACGAACGTTTTAACATTATTCACATATGAAAGTAAATATATTAAAGCCAATGAGGTATATTAAATACTTTATCTATCTCCAATTCTTTTCCATCAAGAAGATCTAGTAATGCATATGCTTGAGGTATAGATAATACCGGTTTTTTAAATGGATTATCAATAGATATTCTGGGGCATGCTATCTGTATGAATGCATCCATATCAAATAATTGTAATCTATCTTCTGTAATGTTTGTTAATGCTATCAATCTTACAATTTTTTCATGTTCCTCTAGTCTCTTCTTTATTGTTGCTACTCTATTAAGCATCAGCTGTCCTTCTTTCAATCCTACAACTATACCAAATCTTTTAGCATCAACCGCTTTATAGATGGATAGTATACTTCTCTTCTTTAAAGTGTTAGCAAATGTATTTACCTCTTTTACTTCATTAAAATATGGATCAAGCATAAATGTTGGTTTATTAGTAACCATTGCTACTCCTGCTGCATGAAACATACTTTGACCTAGAAATATATAAGCATCAACATCAGAATTGTATACAGGGTAGAATTCACATCCAAATACTTGTGCGTCATTTAACTGCCCTTTACCTTTACCTATAATTACATTAAATCTCTTACTTAATATACTTCTTACATTATTTATCTCCATTAAGTGCTGGCTATCAGTAACTAATCCTATATTCTTATAATTACTAAGTATGTCAAAACATTTAACAACTACACTATCAAACTTTATATCATCAAATGCATTTATCATAACTACTTTGCCATTAAACATCTCCTTCATAGATATTGTATGCGCTACGTGGAATAGTATATCAGCATTAACCATTTCGGCAGCATGTAGATTTATATCACATGAGCCATAGCAAGTATCACCGATAATATAAACTTCTATTCCGAATTTGTCCATTATCTTATCAGCAACCTTCTCTATCTCTCTAAATAATCCTTCTGGACCATTTATTGCTACTCTTCTTGGTTTCCTCTCTTTTATAATATTAAAGATTGTATCTTCATCTATTTTGATCATACAATTATAACACCCCAGAGATCTCATATAATTCTATACAAATTGTTTGAGATTAATGTAATGGTTCATCATAAACTAACATACTGATTAGATCAAAATATGATAATATATTTGATCTTGATATAATAAAAATAATATAGAGAAATGAAGTTAGAAGATTATATGAGAGTGTTAGTATTTTCTGATCTACATGGAGACGAATCGCTTATAAAAAAGGTTAAGGAGTTAAGTAATAGTGCTGATATATCTATATGTTGTGGAGATATAACTCCTATCCGTGGTAATACAAGAGAAATAGCAAAAAAGATAGGAAGATTAGGCATAGAATTATTTATAGTACCAGGTAACTTTGAACTACCTAAAGAATTAGATTCCATATGCGAGGAATATGAATGGCATAATATACATGGTAAAAGTGTCAAGATAGATAGATTAACAATAGGAGGTTGTGGAGGAGCTATCAAAGGTCCTTATAATACTCCATATGAAATGAACGAGCAAGAGATGAACAGCATACTTGAACATCTTACTAAGTTAGATATATTAGTAACTCATTCACCTCCTAAAGGTGCAACAGATAATGTTAGTAATCTCAACATAGGTTCATATTCAATAAGAAGATTTATTCAAGAAATGAATCCAACAATAAATTTATGTGGGCATGTTCATGAGAATGGAGGAAACGAAACGCTTATCTATAATACAAGGGTTATAAATATAGCAAGGCAGGTTAAGATTATAGATTTATAGTAAGTCTATAGACTTGAATCAATTAATAAGACTATTATTATTTCTAATAACTA
Source organism: Candidatus Nitrosothermus koennekei (assembly GCA_013538715.1). Taxonomy (GTDB): domain Archaea; phylum Thermoproteota; class Nitrososphaeria; order Nitrososphaerales; family Nitrosocaldaceae; genus Nitrosothermus; species Nitrosothermus koenneki. The sequence goes on from JACAFH010000001.1 coordinate 66,312, forward strand.
AAAGAAGTAGATTATTTTACAAACTGGTAGTAATAATGAATATTAATAATGTATTCATAAATATCAATACGATTAATCATAAGATACTAATGATAGTTAGCTATGATAAATGTGTATAATATAAACAATAATAGCTAAAATAATTATTTATTGTAGATAACTCTATATGTAAGATAAAGTGAAATCATGAAATTAAGTGTTATAGCATTTGCATTAATTATTATAATTCTTACAAGCAGTGTGTCTAGCCAAGAAGACTAAAGGTTACTGGAGAAATATCAAAAATGCCAATAAAAGTTGCATCATATATAGCTCTAACAACATATTCTAATATCCATAACACTGCTATACAACTTCAATCACTAATGTTACTAATTCCATATTAGCTATTGATGGAATCAATTATAATAATACATCAATAAAACTTGGTTATACTCTATTGAACCTAGATATGATTATAATATGGCTATTAAATTAGATTTTTTCAATATACTCATCAATACAAATCAATGTAGTATAAATGAATCTCTTTGTAGTAAAGAATTCAACAGATGCTGGTTTTAAGATTTAGTACTATAGAAGAAGCATAAAGTATGGATACTTATAACACGGCTATAAATATTGTAATAAATACAATGCAAGATATATGTGAGAATAACAAGTTATCAGAAAGAATTGCTTAAAGCAATGGCATTTCTATTGATAACCTTTAACCATATGTAAGCATAAATCTATCATATTATGAACTCATATAGCATGTTCTATATTTACTAGATATGCACAATTAGTAATAACCGATGCAAACTTATCTAGTAGATACTATAATTCATGCACTTATTCTAGATGTAGAGAGTTTAACACCTGCAATATCTGATGAGGAGATAGATAATGCAAGAAGAGAATTATATAAACAGACCATATATAATGCAAGAAGCAGAGGAGATAGCATCATAAGAATCTTGAATTAGAGATAAAGAGCATAGTCATATTCTATAAAACGATAAATGATATCATACAAAATGAGTTTTATTTAATCAACTATATTATGGTTTAACTATAAATGTATCATAGATGTAGAATTTATAGCAGAATAATAAATTAAAGGTTATGAGGCTCACAAAGCTCCATCAATACACCATGTAACGATTTTGGATGTATGAACGTTATTTTTCTTCCATAGCTACCTTCTCTGACTCCACCAATTATTTTTATGTTATTATTAATAGCGTCCTTAAGATCCTGTTCAAATTGATTAGTATTTATTGCTATATGATGTATTCCTTCACCTTTCTCTTTAAGAAACTTACTTATTGGACTATCATCACTTAATGGCTCTAACAACTCTATTCTACTATTCTCTAACTCAAGCATAGCAACTTTAACCTTTTCATTAGTTACATTCATAATCTCCTTATTCTTAACTTTCAAAACCTTCTCGAACGTCTTTAAAGATTCATCAACGTTATTTACTGCTATAGCGATGTGATCTATTTGCATATAAAAAGATATACGAGTGTATTATAAAAATTAATCTCCGAATATATCTTTGTAGAGATTCTTAAGCTCTTTTGCTCTATTCCTAATTGTTACTTCAGTAACACCAGCAGCATCTGCTAAGCGCTTCTGAACTACATATTCCTTATTTTTTGTAGAGATAAGATATAAAACTGCACCAGCCAAACCCATAGGATCCTTACCAGCAGAACCTCCTCTCTTCTTTATATCTGCTAATATACTCATTGCCTCTCTTTTAGTTTTCTCGCTAAGATTTAATGTAGATGCTATCTTTGTTACTAGGAGAGAAGGATCTTGTATTGGAATCTTTAAATCAAGCTCAGTAAGAAGTAACCTATAGGCTCTAGATAATGCCTTTAATGTTATATTTGCTGCAAATGCTATATCTTTCATATTTCTTTGTATAGAAAACTCTCTGCAAGCTACATAGATAGAGGCTGCGACTAGAGATATCGTAGTTCTTCCTCTAGCAAGCTTCATCGATTGAGCCTTTCTATACACATAGGCTGCTTTCTCTGCAACCGTATCTGGGATATTAAGCTTATGTTTAAGATTATCTAGATAGTTTAATGCTATTACTAGATTTCTACTTCTGGGTGTTGCAGATTGAGTTCTTACATCCCACATCCTTAATCTCTCCATCATCTCACTAATTACTGGAGCTGTAGATACTCCTGCTGCGTCCTTATCAATCTTTGCTATAGTAGTTGATAAACCCATATCATGTCTTAGTAACGTACTTGGAGCACCAGCTTGTGTCCTATCTTCAAACTCTTCTTTGTTAAACGCCCTTGTCTTTTGCGATATCTCTACCTTTTCTGCAATTATTGCTCCACAATTGCTACAGATAATCTCACCAGTTGCAAAATCTGTAACTAATTTGGTGCTTGAACATACTTTACACTTTATATCAGATGTTTCATTTGATAACATACTCTCACCCATATATTTATATTTGGGTAAATCAAATATATAAATATTTCTTGTATATAAAATAATTAGCAAATATATACTCCATCTACATTACAAATTTATATTTTTATAGATATTAAATGATATATATCAATAACCAATTCTATAAATTTAAAATTAGTTATAAATAAAATAATTGTGGTATTAGCGTGAATATGCCCAACCACTCCAAGCTAACACCAATGCCATATACAATTATACTATATATAAAATTTATGTAATGTTTATATATTCAACAGATATTTATATACTTATAATATATAAGTATAATATAAATAAAGAATTTACACATTTTCCTCTTATAATTTAATATATATTCTCATATTAGTGTACTAATATTTAGTATAACCATATCTGTTATCTAATATAAATAATTTACTTTCATAAAACAAGCCTTTATATCTTATTAAGCATAAGTAATATAAGAATGGGTACACAAGTTACTTCTGCAAAAAGAGGAGTAATAACAGATGAAATGAGAAAGGTTGCAAAAGACGAGGGATTAGAAGCGGAGTTCATAATGAAAGGTGTAGCAAAAGGTAGTATAATAATACCTAAGAATGTAGCAAGAAAACAAGATATAAAGATTGTAGGTATTGGAAAGGATTTAAGAACCAAGGTTAATGTGAATATTGGTACTTCAACTCTTAAAATCAATCTTGATGAGGAGATAGAGAAAGCTAGAATAGCAGTAAAATATGGTGCAGATACAATCATGGATCTGAGTGATGGAGGAGATCTACAACTAATTAGAAGAAGATTAATGGAAGAGGCATTAATACAATTTGGTTACGTTCCAGTGTATCAAGCATATAATAACGCTGTAACTAAGCATAAGAATCCTCTAGAAATGAGCGAGGATGATTTCCTTAATGCATTTGAGAGTGCTGTTAAAGATGGAGTAGACTATACTACTATTCATAGTGGAGTAACTAAGGAGCTAGGAGAAAGAATATTAAAAGTAGAAAGATATGGAGGTATAGTTAGTAAAGGAGGAACTATAACTGTAGCATGGATGCTTAAGCATGGAAAAGAGAATCCATATTATAAGCACTTTGATTACTTATGTGAGATTGCTAAAGAATATGATGTAACATTTAGTCTTGGAGATGCTCTTAGACCTGGTTCCATATTAGATTCACATGATGAATTACAGATAGCAGAGATGGTTAACGTAGCAAGGTTAGTAAAGATAGCAAGAGAGTATGATGTACAAGTAATGATAGAAGGGCCTGGACATGTACCTTTAAACGAGGTTAGTGCTAATGTTAGATTAGCTAAATCCATGTTTGGAGATATACCTTACTATGTTCTAGGTCCATTGGTTACAGACGTTGCTGCTGGCTATGATCATATAGCAAGTGCTATAGGTGCTTCTATTGCAGCTAGTGAGGGTGTAGATCTATTATGCTATTTAACTCCATCTGAACATTTAGCATTACCAACTGTTGAAGATGTTAAAGAAGGTTTGATTGCATATAGAATAGCAGCTCATGCTGGTGATTTAGTAAAGATTAGAGAACGGGCAATAAAATGGGATATTTCTATAACTGAAGCAAGGAGACGATTAGATTGGAAGAAGCAGATCTCTCTAACAATAGATCCAGAAAAGGCTGAAGCTATACATGCAAGAGAAGGTCAGATAAATAGTAATAACGTTCCATGTACAATGTGTGGTTCTGCATGTGTATACATAATGCTTCCTGAGCAAAGAAAATATTAATACCCTCATCTAGATGTGCCTAGATTATTAAGAACGAAAGGAGTTATAAACAGAAACTTTTTAATTTTACTTAAAGATAGGTTAGTATATGAAGGTATTACAACTACATTCCAATTTTATAGAGTATGAAGCAGTAGAGAAAGAGATAGAATATGCCGAAGAGATTACTAATAAAAAGATGAGATTAGAAGAAGTAATAGTTACATTAGTAGCAGTCGAGAAGAATGACAACGAGAAGATAGCAGATAATGTAATTAATGAGATTAAAAGATCTATTGATACAATAAAATGTAATAGGATATTGTTATATCCATATGCTCATTTAAGTCAGGATTTAGCATCCCCACAACAAGCATTAAGTATACTAAAATATATGGAGAATATATTAAAGAATGGATTAGAAGTATATAGAGCCCCATTTGGATGGACTAAAGCATTCTCCATAAGTGTTAAAGGGCATCCATTAGCAGAGCATTCAATTAATATCAGTAAGACCAAAGAATATGTTTCAAAAGCATTGGAAGAAGAAGAGAAGCTAAGATCTTATTGGTTTATACTCGAGACAGATGGAAGACTTGTACCATTAGAAGAGTATAAATTTAAGAATAAAAGATTAGAGATATTAGCAAAATATGAAGTAGTAAAGAAGAGAGAAGTAGATCAAGAACCTCCTCATATAAAACTTATGAAGAAATTAGCAATAGCAGATTATGAGCCAGCATCAGATGTTGGAAATATGAGATTGTATCCAAATGGAAGGCTTATTAAATCATTGATAGAACAATATGTTACAAGAAAGGTCTTAGAATATGGTGCTATAGAAGTAGAAACTCCAATCATGTATAATACAAAACATCCTAGTTTAGAGAGTTACTTCAATAGATTCCCTGCGAGACAATATACGATAAGTAGTGAAGGTAGAGAGCTCTTTTTAAGATTTGCAGCATGTTTTGGGCAATTTCTCATGGCAAAAGACTTTACACTATCGTATAAACAACTTCCACTAAAATTGTATGAATTAACAAGATATTCATTTAGAAAGGAGAAGAGTGGTGAGTTAGTTGGATTGAGAAGACTAAGAGCGTTTACTATGCCAGATTGTCATGCTCTATGCAGAGATATGGAGCAAGCAAAAGAAGAAGCTATAAAGAGGTTAAGATTATCAATAGATACAATCAATGCACTAGGAGTGTCTTTAGATAGTGTAGAAGTAGCTATTAGGTTTACAAGAGGTTTCTATGAAGAGAATAAAGAATTTATTAATAGACTAATAAATATCATAGGAAAACCTGCATTAGTAGAGGTATGGGATAAACAATTCTTTTACTTCGTACTCAAATGGGAGTTCAATTTTGTAGATAACTTAGATAAGGCTAGTGCATTATCAACGGATCAGATAGATGTAGAGAATGGTGCAAGATATAATATAACATTCGTTGATGAAGATGGTAGTAAGAAGAATCCCATAATATTACACAATTCTCCTTCTGGAGCCGTTGAGAGGGTAATCTATGCATTATTAGAAAAGGCAGCATCTGATGAGAAGAGAGGAATAGCACCCATGCTCCCGTTATGGTTATCTCCTACACAAGTTAGAATAATTCCAATCTCAGAAAATTATATAGATAAATGTATGAATATAATGAATAATATTAAGAGTAATAATATTAGGGTTGATCTAGATGACAGAGATGAGACATTAAATAAGAAGATTAGAGATGCAGAAAAAGAATGGATTCCATATATAATAGTTATAGGAGAGCAAGAGATCAATAAAGGAACACTTAATGTAAGGAAGAGGAGAGAGAAGAACAGAAGAGAAGTTAAGATTGAAGAACTAATAAGAGAGATTAAGGATGAGATACATAATATGCCATATATGCCATTAAATATGCCAGAATTATTAAGTAAAAGGCCTCAAATCATGGTTTAATTATTTATCTTCCTTATATAAAAATAGTAACAATTATTTGTAAATACTCATACTATTAATCATAAACGAAATGATTATTTATATTATTATCTATAAAAATAGGTGAGAAGATGGATATACTCGAGTTATACTATCTAATATTAATAGAAGTAAGGGATAAGGGGCTAAATATAAAGAATAAGCCAGTAATACCAAATATAAGAAAGGATATAAGGTCATACATTGAAGAGATGTTATATAAAGGATTGATTACAAACAAAAGTGATAAGATAACGTTAACCAAAAAAGGATACGAGTTCATATACAGCTACGAAAGATTCTTGGCATTAAAGTCGTGAAGCAATCATCTCAAGTATTATCTTTGCTGCTAATACTGAAGTGCTTCCATTATCATATGGAGGAGATAATTCTACTATATCAAATGCCTTGATTTTTCTCTCTTGCAAGATAGCAAGTATATCAAAGAATTGCTTAATAGTTAAACCTAAAGGTTCTGGAGTACCTACACCTGGAGCAAATGCAGGATCTATTGCATCTAGATCTATGCTTAGATATATCTCATTAAATGTTGTAAGATAATCCTTTATTACCTCTGGATTCTCATGTACTCTTTTACTATTAATAGATACTATCTTACTGCTCTTTAAAAATTCTAATTCGTCATCTCCAAATCCTCTTGCACCTATATGTAATATATTATCAGAACCTCTCTCTTCCACTATTCTTCTTAAGAACGTAGCATGGCTATACTTTGTATCATTGTACTCATCCCTTAGATCATAATGAGCATCAAGTATTACTAAAGATGAGTTCTTGCAAGCCATGTATGTTCCTAATGTTATAAGATGTTCACCACCAAGTATACCAGTAAAACCTTTGTTTATAACTTCATTGCTCACTTTTCTAGCCATATCAAGCATATATTGAGGATTAACAGTAAATTTGAGATTCCCTAGATCCTTTATAGTTGCATTTGATATATTAATTCCATTATTTAATGAATTATACTCTATATTCTTAAATGCTTGTCTTATCGCACTTGGACCAAATCTTGTACCAGGTTTATATGAAGTTGTTGAATCAAATGGTATGCCAAATATATAGATTATAGGTTCTTTATTTCCTTGTGAGATCAACTCACTCTGCATGTATAGGTCTATGTAACTCATAAAATCTTGCAGAATAACTCTAACATATAAAAGTATTCAAAAGACATTTTTATGGGTAGATAGATTGATAATGCATGAACCTTAAAAGTATAATAAAAGAATATGCAGACTTTCCTAAGAAAGGCATACTCTTTAGAGATATAAGCCCCCTCTTGAGAGATATAAACACATTCAGATATGTTATAGACAGGTTTTATGAAGAGTATAAAGATAAGAGTATAGACATTGTAGTGGGTATAGAGTCTAGAGGATTTATATTTGCAGCAGCGTTAGCATTAAAGTTAAATAAAGGAATGGTAATGGTTAGAAAACAAGGAAAACTTCCTGGTGATACAAGTTCTAAGAGTTACGATATAGAGTATGGTAATGCAACTATGGAGATACAAAGAGCCTCTATAAAGAAGAATGATAAAGTATTGATAGTTGATGATCTAATAGCAACAGGAGGAACTGCAAAAGCAGCAGCAGAACTGATAGAAGCGTTAGGAGGAGAAGTAGCAGGATTTGCTTTTGTAGTAGAGTTAAGTGAATTAAGAGGCATAGATATGCTTAAAAGATATAAGGTATTTTCATTGGTGAGATATTGAGTGCAGAGATTGCAATTATAGGTGGAACAGGAGTTTATGATCAAGATATGCTAGAAGATACCAAAGAAGTTAAAGTGTATACTCCATATGGAGATACATCAGATATGATAACAATAGGCTATTATAAAGATAGAAGAATAGCATTTCTACCTAGACATGGTAAAGAGCATAGAATACCACCTCATAAGATACCAGCAAGGGCTAATATATGGGCCCTTAAAGAGTTAGGAGTAAAGAGAATATTAGCACCAGCAGCAGTTGGTAGTATGAGAGATGAATTGGAACCAGGGGATATAGTTATTGTAGATCAATTCATAGATTTTACAAAGAAGAGAGAATATACATTTTATGATGGAGGAGAAGTGTGTCATATATCAGTTGCAGATCCATTCTGTGAAGAGATTAGGCCTATAACAATAGACGCTGCAAAGAGACTAGGACTACAAGTTCATGAGAAAGGGACGTATGTATGTATAGAAGGTCCAAGATATTCAACAAGAGCAGAGTCAAGGTTCTTTAGAGATTATCTCAAGGCTGATGTAATAGGCATGACATTAGTTCCAGAGAGTATATTAGCAAGAGAGATGGAGATATGTTACGTATCTATAGCAACTGTAACTGATTATGATGTATGGGCAGAGAAGCCAGTAAGCACTAAAGACGTTATAGAAACGTTAAGGAAGAATGTAAAGAACACTAAGATGCTATTAAGAGAAGTTATACCAAATATACCATCAGATAGAAAGTGTTCATGCAAAGATGCGTTAAGAGACTCTAAATTATAATTAGTAATATATTAATAGAAATGAATTTATAAACATATATCTAAATAAAATAGGATGATAGTAGAGCAGTTCCTAGTTGGAGAGATGGCTAACTTTACATATCTTCTTGCAGATAAAGGTGAATCTATGGTTATAGATCCATCATGGGATCTTGAGAAGATATTAAATACATTAAAGAAGAATAATCTTACTCTTAAATATATAGTAAATACACATTCTCATTTTGATCATGTTTTTGGTAATGATCAGTTAAAAGCGATAACAAATGCAAAGGTAGCTATGCATCGTAATTCTCCTCTAGATAAAGATATAGAGCTTGATGAAGGCAATACATTAGAGGTTGGTGAGCTAGTTATTAAGATATTATACACACCTGGACATTCAAAAGATAGTATATCATTATTAGTTAATAAGATGTTATTTACAGGAGATCTATTATTCGTTGGGGCATGTGGCAGAACTGATCTTCCTGGTGGAAATGCTTCCGAACTTTACGATAGTCTTCAAAGAATATCTTCCTTAGATGGTGACATAATAATCTATCCAGGTCATAATTATGGTTCAAAGCCATACTCTACAATTGATTATGAGAAGAAGCATAGCATGGTATATAAAATGAAGAGTAAAGAAGAGTTTGTTGCATTTATGAATATATAAGAATGATAAAATTATCATACAATCCAGAAAAGGGTAATAGTTTCATTAAAGAGTTCAAGGATCCTCTCTTTCTATTAGTTCTCTCTTATACAGAGACCGCAGAGAATGATGGTATAACAGTTGCTGGGGCAGATAAATCTCTTCTCAAATATACACCTCCTGCAGATGCAGAGTTTATAGAGTATGGGTATTGCAAATCTATAGATGCTATACCAGCAACCCCAGATGGTAAGCCTACTCCAGCACTACTTACAAGAGTAGCATTGAGGATAGCAGATATACCCATGCTTGTTATAGATGGAGGAAGTAAGATTAAGCCATCGATGCCATATCTTGATATCTCATCAACTTATGCAAAAAATATAGTTAAAGAAGATGCATTGAAGATCGATGATGTAAAAAGGATATATGAGAATAGTATATTATTAGGTAGAAAGTTAGGTAAGATATCTAAATATATAGTCATTGGTGAGAGTATACCGGCTGGTACAACTACAGCACTAGCATTATTGATGGCTATGGGTATAGACGCTAGGTTTAAGGTTAGCAGTAGTATGCCAAATAATCCACATAATCTAAAGCTTGATATTGTAGAGAAGGCTATGAAGAGAAGCGGCATAGAACTAGGCTCGTTAAGAGATAAACCATTAGATGCGGTATCTCATATTGGAGATGCTATGATGATAACAGTTGCTGGTTTATCTATAGGCGCATCTAATAGTAAGATACTATTAGCTGGAGGTACACAGATGTGTGCTATCCTCGCATTGATAAAGGTTCTAAATCATAATACATTAGATAATATAGTTATAGGCACTACAAAATATATAGTGGATGATAAGGATTCTAATATTATATCACTAGTAAAGGAGATAGCAGATGTACCTATAATATCTATAGATCTAGGATTGGAGAGATCTCAACACGATGGATTAAGAGCATATACTAGAGGTTTTGTTAAAGAGGGTGCTGGTGCAGGAGGTGCATGTATAGCATCTTTACTAAAGAGTAATTACTCTAACAATAAATTATTAAATAATATTGATGAGGAATACTTACTTACAATTAAACGACAACGTTCCTAATTATAACTCAATTATCATAAGCGTGAGGAGATGTAGCATAATGAGTACTAACGTTGATCGTTGTTATATCATAAATAGTCTTTATTTACCTATAATTTTGATAAATCCTTCTTCGTCTTTCCTAACTAGATAGCCAGGTATATTAACAATTCTATCATTTATCATTATATGCCTATGTACTATCATCTGCCTCGCCTGGTTAGGTTTTAGTTCATATTTCTTCATGACAAGAGTTTGTAACCTTCTCTCTAATACATCTTCAATCTTAAGACTAAGTATATCATCGAGTGTAGAATTATCATCTGCTAATCCTATTCTACTCAAATATGCTAGTAAGATCTTTGCTTTATCTATTCTAATATCTTCTGGTAATGCTAATAACGTTCTAGCAATATGTCTTATTCTAGATAATTCTGTTTCTGCTTTCCATAATTCTCTCTTATTTCTTAAACCGTATGTACCTAACAATTCTAATTCGTTCATTAACTGTTCTGGATTCCATGGTCTCTTTGGCTTTCGATATAATTTCCTTGATTGTTTTGGATCGCCCATAAATATCACTCTTGTTTCTGAGTTTGTGTAGCAGGTGCTGCTACTCTACCCCCTTTCCTTACTCCTACAGTTCCTCCTTTCCTTCCAGTAGTCCTTGTTCTTTGACCTCTAACTTTTAATCCATACATATGCCTAAATCCTCTCCAGCTCATAACACTCTTCTCTCTCTCTATATCATTCCTTATACTCATATCAAGATCTGAGGTTATGAGATGTATATCGTTACCGCTCTCTATATCTTTCCTTCTATTAAGATACCATGAAGGTATGTTTATCTTTCTTAGATCTTTTAAAGCCTCTTCTATAGCGCTTATCTGTTCATCTTTAATATAACCAGTTCTCATTCCATCATCTATACCTAATCTTGATAATAATAACTTTGATAGATTATAACCTATACCTTTAATTTCGCTTAATGAGATAAGAATATTCCTACTACCTTCTAGATCCTTTCCTGCTATTCTAACTATATGTCTATACTCTTGCTCTCTCAATTCACTTCATATTTTATTATACTCTAATAAAAACCATATGCTCTGTATATTATATGAACATAATCGTTTCACAATCTGGAGAGCCAGAATACTTCTATATCTCTCTATAGAATCATTGATAGCATTCTTCAATTATATGTCTACTCTCTTATCTCAATACTATTTCTTTCCAAGTTTGATATTCATATATCTCTAATACTTGCTTATATTAGTCTATTATCTACAATTATTAATGATTTGTGCAGTATTTTACTTATGTATAACTAAGATTATATACTAGAGTATCAGTAGTAAATTGATTATTTAACACTCGTCTAAAGATGACGTCTCTTACGCAATACAGTATTCTACATTATAAGCACCTTATTGTTAATATTTTTTAACATCTCTAACAGATATAAACAGCTAATTATCAATCTTTATTTCGTCTATATATTTTAGCTTTACTATCTAAATATTGTTATTCTAACTGCTTGATATGAGAAATGTGTCTATAAATGATAAATTGACACTTATACCTATTGGTTTTTTGTTACACTTAAGATCTTTTATTATATAAGTGTAAAAATTGATGAAATAAGAATAAAAGTATTAGTTGAATCGTCTGTATATTTATGATAAACCTTATTAGTAAATATAAATAAGATGATAAAGTATTGAAGTTTGAGATAATTGTAGATGTGTTTGAAGAGATGGAAAAGACGAGTAAGAGGTTAGAGCTAACAGATCATCTAGTTAGATTGTTTAAACTTACTTCTAAAGAGATTATCGATAAAATTATCTACCTCATACAAGGGAAGATAAGACCTGATTATGAGGGCATAGAGCTGGGTATAGCAGAGAAGATGATATTGAAAGCAATATCTATATCATCAGGATTGGAACTATCATTGATAGAGAGATTCTATAGAGAGAGTGGGGATATAGGCGTTGCTGGTGAGAAGGCTTTAGAGAATAGAAAACAAAGTGTATTATTTAGAGAAGATATGGAGCTAGAAAAGGTTTATTCTATACTAGAGAAGATAGCATCTCTAAGTGGGGAAGGCTCACAAGATCTTAAATTTAAATACATAGCAAACCTCCTTAACAATAGCACACCAAAAGAGAGTAAATATATCTTGAGGATAGTCTCTGGCAAACTTAGATTAGGCATAGCAGATTATAGTATATTAGATGCATTAGCATTAGCATTTACAGATAGTAAAGAGAATAGAGTAATACTAGAACATGCATATAATATATCAAGTGATCTAGGATTTGTAGCAAAGAAGTTAGCATTAGAAGGCTTAAGTGCTGTAAAGGAACTAAAAGCTAGTCTATTTAAACCAATAAGGCCTATGCTTGCAGAGAGGATACAAAATGCTCAAGAAGCGTTAGAAAGGACTAATGGAATATGTGCTGCTGAGTATAAACTTGATGGTGAAAGAGTTCAGATACACAAGTCTAAAGATAAGATAATGCTATTCTCAAGAAGATTAGAGAATGTAACATTGCACTATCCAGATGTTATAGAAGCGATAAAAGGTTTAGGTATTGATAATATCATACTAGAGGCAGAGATAGTTGCAATAGACCAGAACACGGGAGAATATCTTCCATTTCAAGATCTAATGCATAGAAGAAGGAAATATAATATAGAAGAGGCGATGAGAGAGTATCCAATATCACTAAATATCTTTGATATCTTATATTACAATAAAGAGTGTTTAGATATGAGTTATAAAGATAGGCGGGCATTACTAGAGAGTTTAATAAGAGAAAGTAATAATATAATTAGATTAGTACCCATGATTATTACTAGCGATGCTGAGAAGATAGAGGAGTATATGGAACAGTCCATAGCTGATGGTTGTGAAGGTTTGATGATAAAAAATCTAGAGAGTAGTTATAGAGCAGGAGCAAGAGAATATGCTTGGATGAAGTTAAAGAGAGAGTATAGAAGCGAGCTAGCAGATTCTCTAGATCTGGTAATAATAGGTGCGTATCATGGGAAAGGTAGAAGAACTGGAAAGTATGGTGCATTTCTCTTAGCAGTATACGATAAAGATAATGATATGTTTCGAAGTATATCAAAGATAGGAACTGGTTTCACTGATGAACATCTAGATACATTCTATAGTATTCTCGAGTCATATAAATTAAAGAAGAAAGATGCAAGAGTAGACTCTAAGCTAGACGCTGATGTATGGTTTGAGCCTAAAATAGTTATAGAGGTTATAGCATCTGAGATAACATTAAGTCCATTACATACGGCATCGATGGATATAATAAGAAGAGGTAGTGGTTTAGCATTACGTTTCCCAAAATTCACTGGAAAGATTAGATATGATAAGAATGCTGAAGATGCAACTACGACAGATGAAATTATCAAATTATATCACAAACAGATAAAATCAAAGAGAGAAGCATAAGCAAGAATTATTAGAAGGTTAGTATTAGTAGATGGTATGTATAGTGGAGAATTAGAGAGTCAAATTAAGAGGAAGATGCTTGCTGTATTACAGGATGAGACTAGTAAATTACTTAATGCTGGAAGAGATTTATCGCTTGCTTATGAATCTATAAATAATAGCAAAGTTTTATTAGACAAGTTTAGAGCACATTGTGAGAGAATAGATGAGATAAATAGAAAGGTTACAAGAGAGATATCAGAGATGGGAAATATGCTCTTAAATAGAGAAGAGCTGCTTAGAGCATTATATCTTCTTAGTAACATAGTAGGAGGTCTTGATGGGATAGCATTTAGAGTAGCGACTTTACGTTTAACTAATGACAGTAAGAATGGTAAGATATACGAGTTTATAGATATGATTGTAGAGTCTTTATCTAAACTAAATGAGATTACAAGAGCAATGAGCATAAATACACAGTCTGTTATAGAATTGGTATCAGAGGTTCAGAATATAGAGAAGGAAGCAGATAGCAAATATAGGGAATTACTACTTTATGTTATGAATAATACAACAGATTTTAAAGAACTGCTTCTCTTAAAAGATGCCTTAGATGGTATAGAGAGTGTAGCAGATAGATGTCTAGATGCTGCTAGATCGTTTGAAGTAATAACTCTAAACATCTAGAGATGAAGATAAAAGGGGATCTAGTAGAAAATAGGATAATAATATGGAATATTGAAGATGCTAGAACCATATTTAAGGACGGATTCTATGGTAAACCATTAGGTATACCTAAACCTAAAGATGCAGATTTTAATACCCCATTAATACTAGACCTTATAGAGGGTTATTATCTTGTTAAGAAAGGAATTATTGATGTTTATAAAGATGGTTTACGCTTAAATATAAAGACTCTTAATACAAAATGTAAGAAGGAATATACCGATTTCGATGCAAAGTATCTTGTATTCAAAGAATTAAGGGATAACGGATATGTTGTTACACCTGGAATAAAATTTGGTTGTGATTTTGCAGTTTATGAACATGGTCCTGGTATAGATCATGCACCATATCTTATACAAGTTATGAAGACAAAGGAAAGCATAACTGCTACCGCTGTTGTATTATCTGGAAGGTTAGCGACTACTGTAAGGAAACAATTTATAATAACTATACCGAGATTTAAAGAGAAGAAGGTAGAGTTTATATCATTTGACTGGTGGAGAGCATAATAATAAGATATCAATTATTTGTTATATATTTATAAATAAAAATCTATTATATAATATAAGAATAGCATAAGTAATATAATAATTGTAACAATATAATTTATTTTATATTATAGATCAGTATGTATATACTTAAAATATTGCCAAAGCTCTTACAGGAGATCCGCTTGCTCCTCTGATCTTTAATGGTGCTACTACAAGTTTAAACCTTTTATTTACACTTCTCAAGTTACAAAGATTTTCTACAATAAGTATACCCTTTTTTGATAAGATATGATGTGCTTCAAAATTCTTGTTTGAAGGATGATCTATATTTGCTGTATCTATTCCAACTAATCTAATATTCTTTGATGCTAGATACTCTGCAGCATCAGTAGAAAGACCTGGATTACTATTTAGATAATCAGTATCCTCAAGATGTTCTTCCCAGTGAGTATGTATAACTATAGCATCTGCATAATCAAATTTAGATTCAATATCTTCTCTTGTTATATACTCTTTTGCATCTCTTCTTATATTAAGCAGTAATGCATCTAGCAAGAGTATATCTGGAGGGATCTCATCGACTTTCATACCATGAGGGTTAAAATGGTATGGTGCATCTATATGTGTACCTGTATGAGTACTCATAAAAATTAACTCTAATTCATATCCATGAATATCCATTCTAGACCATGGTATTATCACTGGTTTAATTCTCTTCTCAAATACATGCATATTCTCATGTATAGTTTGTGTTAAATCTACTATCATAAAAATATCTGTAACAGAACTTATTTTTAAATAATTGGTTAAAATTATAAAAACAAATTACTTGTAATACTATATAGATATTTTAGTTAATTAATGCATTTACAATAATGATGCATTACTTCATTATAGTGTTAATATTAAATAACATATAGGAAGCTTCACAAATATAATGCATAGTATTCTATATGTTAAATATTCTATATGTTATGTTACAAATACTTAAAAGCGACATGATTATAAAATAAAATAATGTCTAAAGGTAACAGATCCTTAGATATAATAGACGAATCTTTTAAAGATAAGATTGTGGATATTGATAGATATATAGTAGAAGTTCAAACTAGAGTATTAACAGCACTTAAACATGGTATAAAATTCAGTTCTACACTAGAGCGTTCTAGAGAATATCTATCTAAAAGAATTAACACAAAAGTATCGCTTGCGATGTTATATGCAGACCTAGTAAACTCAACAGTTATGAGCAATACGCTTCCAGTTAACAAACTAGCGACTATAATTCAAACATTCGCACAAGAGATGACACTAATAGTATATGCATATGAAGGATATGTACTTAAATATGTAGGCGATGCTGTAATAGCATACTTCCCTACTGGAAAGAACTATTATCTTGCATGTGACACAGCAGTAGAATGCTCTTTAGCTATGAGGAATATACTAAGAGAAGGTATAAATCCTATATTATCAGATCGCGACTATCCAGAATTACAGATAAAGATTGGATTAGATGCCGGTGAACATGCAATAATACAATATGATAAAGAGATAGATATAATTGGCTATCCTTTAAGTATGGCTTCAAAGATAAGTGAGATAGCAAAACCCAATCAGATATTGATCAGCAATAATATATATCAACCACTGCACCCAAGACTTAAAGAGATCTTTAAGAGAGTAGAGAATACTAGGCTTTTATACTATACGGATAATAGAGGAGAAGGGTATAAATTATATGGAACGTAATCGATAGATTTATTCTATGTCAATATTACTAATCTCTTATGCATAAAATAACTCAAGTTAAGAGTGGAATAGTCCTAGAACTTGATAATATGCGTATAGCATTGGATCCTAATAGTAGTATAGATGCAGAACTAACGTTCATCTCTCATGCACATTCAGATCATATGCACATGCCAAATAAGAAAAGTAGTATAATAGCATCAAGAGAGACCGTAACAATAGCAAGAAGACGTGGATATGATATAACAGATTATTATGAGGTTTTTAATGGATTACAACTTATAAATTCTGGGCATGTATTAGGTTCTAAAGCATTATTTGTAGACGGAATATTATATACAAGTGATATATGTATAAGAGATAGAGCTTTCTTACAAGGTGCTAGATTACCCAAATGTGATATACTTATAATTGAGAGCACTTATGGGAAAGAAGGATTTGTATTTCCTAGCATTGAAAAAGTTTGTGAACAAGCAAATAATATAATCTCAAAATTATACTCTAATGGTGTGCCAGTAATATTATTAGGATACTCTTTAGGAAAGGCACAGATCTTAACAAGCTTATTCAAACATTGGAAGCCATTATATGTTTATGATAGTATACATGCAATTAACCAAGTATATAAGGAGTTAGGTGTAGATCTAGTAGACGCTTTACCATATTCATTTGCTGAAGAGGAAGGTTTACTTAAAAAGAGGCCATGGTTAATGATCGCACCTATTCATGGGTATAAATTTATAGCAGAGATGAAAAGTAGATACTCTGCAGTTACAATAGCATTCACTGGTTGGTCCTTATCAAATAGATACTCATATTATGATTATACTTTACCACTAAGTGATCATTGTGACTTTAATGAGCTATTAAAGATTGTGAGAGAATGCAATCCAAGGAAGATATATACATTTCACGGTTATTCAAGCGAACTTTCATCACATCTAAATAGATTAGGCTATACTTCAGAACCATTGGTAAAAAGAAGTAAGAATTTACTAGAGTTCATATAACTATGAGAAGGTATAAATTATATTATTAATATTCAATCTTTATGAATAGCATGTTAGAGTTACCTATATGTGCTTCGTGTAAGAGAGTAATAATGCCTAATGACGAATCTGTAAAGTTTAACTGTCCTAATTGTGGCAGAACCCTTTTATGGAGATGCCAAAGCTGTAGAGAGTTTGCAAGAAGTTATACATGTAAGAGTTGTAATTTTAGTGGACCCTAAGTGATGATTATGTCTAGACTAATTGTAAGAATAAAAGTATTACCAGAGGACGTAACTACTGATCTTGATAAATTATCTGCTGAGATTAATAAATCGTTACCAGATGGTATAACAATAAAGGCAGTAAGGAAAGATCCTATAGCATTTGGATTAAATGCATTATTGATAGATTTTGCAATGGAAGATAAAGAAGGACAGATGGATAAGTTAGAAGATGGTCTAAAGAATAAGGAAGGGGTAAGTGAGATACAAATAGTGAATCTAAGTAGAGAATCAGCAAAACTTTAAGATGAAGAGTAGAATAGAATCCTTACAATTAAGGGTAGCAGAAGCAAAACAAAGAGATGTTGGTAAGAAGAGAGCTAGGATAAGCGAGAAGAAGATGCGGATACTTAATCTTAAGACAGGAGATGTAATAGAGATAAATGGTAAGAAGAAGAGTGCAGTTATAGTATGGCCAATAGACGATGATGAAGACGATGAAGATATTATAAGAATAGATGGACAAACTAGAAAGAATGTTGGATGTAGCATAAACGATCTAGTTACTATTAAACCTGCAGAATTTAAGATTGCCAAGAGTGCTACATTGGTCTTTTTAAATAAAAATTCTATGGAGAAAGATTTCATAGAATTTATTAAGAATAGGATTAGAAATATACCTATTATAGAAGGAGATGAACTCTCTGTTATAATATTTGGTAGTTATCTAGATTTCAAGCTTTATAAATCTAATCCAAAAGGTATAGTAATGATAGACGAGAATACTAAACTAAATATATTAACAGATATAAGTAATGAGAGAAAAGTAAGAGTATCATATGAAGAGATTGGTGGATTAAAGGAACAATTAATAAAGATGAGAGAGACTGTAGAGTTACCATTAAGATATCCAGAATTATTTCAAAAATTGGGTATAGAACCTCATACTGGTATATTGCTTTATGGGCCACCAGGATGTGGTAAGACGTTAATAGCAAAAGCTATTGCTAATGAGACAGAAGCAAGATTTTACTCTATAAATGGTCCAGAGATTATGAACAAATATTATGGTGAAACAGAAGCACGTCTTAGAGAAATATTTAAAGAAGCAAAAGAAAACGCTCCTAGTATAATATTCATAGATGAGATCGATGCTATTGCTCCAAAAAGGGAAGAGACTTTTGGTGATGTTGAGAAGAGAGTAGTTGCTCAATTATTAGCATTAATGGATGGATTATCGGATAGAGGAAATGTCATAATTATTGGAGCAACTAACAGACCAGAGAGTGTAGATCCTGCATTAAGAAGACCAGGAAGATTTGATAGAGAGATAGAGGTAAATATTCCTAATAGAGAAGGAAGAATAGAGATATTACAGATACATACTAGAGGTATGCCATTAGCAGATGACGTAAATCTTCAAAAGATAGCAGATGAATTACATGGATATACAGGTGCTGATATAAAGGCATTATGTAGAGAAGCTGCTATGAAATCATTAAGAAGACACATGCCGGATATATTATTGAATAACTATAGTATATCTCCAGATCTTATAAAGAATATAGTTATAACAAATGCAGATTTTTATGAAGCTATGAAAGAGATAGTACCAACAGCCATGAGAGAGTTCTACATAGAGATTCCTAAGATAACATTTAATGATATTGGAGGAATGAAAGAGATAAAGGATATGTTAAAGAATAATGTAATAGCTATGCTTAAAGAGCCAGAGAAATTTGAGAAGATGAAGATAACTCCTATTAGAGGTATATTCTTGTATGGACCTGCTGGCTGTGGTAAAACAATGCTTGCTCTTGCGATAGCCAGAGAAAGTAATGTGAATACTATAATAGTAAAGGGACCTGAGATACTCTCTAAATGGGTTGGAGAAAGTGAAAAAGCAATTAGAGATATATTTAGGAAAGCAAAAACGTCATCGCCATGCATAATAATATTAGATGAGATCGATTCTATAACAAGAGTCAGAAGTATAGAGAATGATAATGTATCTGAAAGGATCCTAAGTCAATTACTTACAGAGCTAGATAGTATAGGTTCAGCAAGAATTATAGTTATTGGTACAACAAATAGACCGGAGCTTGTAGAGACATCGATATTAAGGCCAGGAAGACTTGATATTATGCTTTATATACCGCCACCAAACGATGATGATAGATTAGAGATAATTAAGATACTTACAAAAGATATTCCAACTAAAGATATAGATCTTCATAAGTTAGTATCTCTCACTAAAGGCTATAGCGGAGCTGATCTCTCTAGTCTTATTAGGGAAGCACTCATAAACGCTATGAAGAGGGATAGTATAGTAAGAATGGAAGATTTTATGTATGCTATAACAAAGATAAAACCATCTATAACTGAAAATATCAATACATGGTATAATCACATAAACAAGAATATGACATACGCTGCTCCAAAACCTATAGATAAGGCATTTTATGGATAGAATGTATGAAATACTCATTAAGGAATATCATATTGGAGAAGATAAAAGAGCATAATAATATAAGTGATGCAGAATTGATGAATATTCTTGCAAAGGATAGGATAGAAGTAACTGAATCAAAGTTTAATAAGATACTATTAGATTTAGAGATATTTGGTCTTATTAGGGTAGGATGGATCACTAAAGATAAGAGAAGAATAGAGCTTGTTAAGGAGTAAATCTAATCATATATAATCCGTCAAACATTAAACCTAAGAATAGTAGCATCAGATATTGGTTAGACGCCATATATGCTCTCCATGCCAGTGATTTTGAAGGATTCTTTAATAATCTTAGATCATAATGTATGAGAAACAAACCAGTAATTATAGAGATTATTAGATAGATTAAACCTAATCCTAAGAATGTTATTGCTATGGAGTATGGAACAAGGATAGCAGTATTAAGAAGAATATATTTTGCTGCCCTTGCCTCACCAATTAGAACAGGAAGCATAGGAACTTTTGCGTTAGCATACTCTTCTTTTATTTTAATTGCTAATGTCCAGAAGTGAGTTGGGGTCCATATGAATACTATCAGACCTACTAGAAAGCCTAGAAGATCAATCGAACCAGTTGCAGTAGCCCATCCGGCATATGATGCACAACTACCAGCAAATCCTCCTATTACTATATTTGACGCATTCTTTCTCTTTAAGAGTAAGGTATAGATAACATCATAAACTATTATACCTAATGCAATAAAAGCAGTTGCTAATAGGTTTAACGTTAAATATGATATTATTACAGATATTACACTCAGCAGTATACCGTAAATGAGAGCATTCTTTGGTTTGATCCTACCAGCTGGTATAGGTCTTGTACTTGTTCTACTCATTAAAGAGTCTATATCCCTATCATAGTAGTGGTTTATTGCCGCAGAACCCATAGATGCTAATGAACCTGCTATTAATAGATAGATTATATCAAAAGGATTGATCTGCCATTTACTTGCTGCTAATAATGTTGTAACGGCTACTAGATCTAATATCATTACTATTCTTAGTTTTGATATCTCTATATACTCTTTAAGGCTCATTCCTAGTGCACTATTAATGATATTAACTAACATTTAATTGTTAACAATTTTTTTATCTTTGTATAATATATAATAAAATAGAATTTAATTGATTATTCTTTAGCTTTGATTACTGATATGCAACAATATAAGTTAATTCTTTAATACCTCTTTAAATATATCTTCAATTATATCATATGCCCCATCCCTAATACGCTCAAATTGTTCGTTTAAGTATTTTTCACATGCATTAATATCATACACTATATTCTTTTTTGCTAATGCTAGTGCTAAAACATATATAGCAGAATTTGCTCTCTTTGGAAAATTTGTATTTCTTAATTTATGTCTCTCTATAAATCTACCTAATACAGTAAATACTAATGAATACGCTTCATTCTTGACCTCTTGAGGATAGTTCTCTTCTAATAATCTAAAAGCCTCAACCTCAGGATCTAGACTCATGTATGGAAATGAAATATCATGATTATTAAATTTTACGCATATCAATTAAGATACACACAATTAAAAAAATTAAATTTTATGTATACTTTTGTTTCTAACCATAAATATTGTCACACCAGTTATTAATGCTAATATAGGCAATATAGATACTGGAAACTCTGGAACTACATGAGTACCTATTATTTTTACATCCTTTATACTATGTGTGTAAATTATCCTTATGCCTTCATTACCATTCTCATCAGTAATAGTTAGATAATATGCTGCTTCACCGTTTATAGTAACAGTGTATGGACCCTGAAGAACATTACCTAGGTATATATCTGTTATGCCAATAGAGTTATTCTCTCCTTCTGCTTTAAATGCGATAGCCTTATTTTCAGCATCAAATTCAAAATCTGTAATCTTGGAATTGCTAGATATTTTAATATCTATATTGTTACCTTCTACATTTACACTCTCTACAATTTCACTACTCTTAAAACTAAGTGGTTTTGCGTTTGATACCTTCAATGTATTTAATGTGTTATCAAACTCATTGAGATGATCATTATATACATCTTTATTTGCCATATACATTAAGCTTATACTGTTTATTCTATCATCAATCTCTTGGTATACACTGAACATCTTCATTATATATGTAACAGATTGTTCTTCTATATTACACTCGATCTCTGTTAACATACCTTCTACATTATTTACTTTCTTAGTTTCAAATGATAGTATATTACACTTTGGCTCTAACTCAACATTTGGTTCATTGGTTTGTGTAGTATCTGTTTGTGTAGTTTTAATCTTCTCACCACTATATGCAACTAGCGTTATTATAATAGGCATGTTAGTATCAGAGATATCAGCCATACTTCCAGGTGTTACACTTACCATAGTAAGAATACTATTGTTAAGTAATGGCATTGAAGGAATCTCCATGCCACTCCATCCATCTGGAAAAGTTACTTCTACACCTAAAGCCTCATTAACGTATCTCCCACTAACTTCTTTAAATTCTGGTATTTCTGGTATTTGCGCATCTGCATACAGTATAGGAGTTATAAGAAGTATACTTATTATAAAACCGTTGTAGATCTTCATTAGATATTTTTTAATAAACTATTATTAAAATCTTTTCTAATATACAGCTTCAGAACTCGGTCTCAAACCTCTCTTCCAACTTTCCTTTTTACATACAGTGCACCTATAAAGTCTTTTACGCTTATATGTAAGTAATTCTGGTTGAATTACTATCTCATGTTTTGTTCTAACCATACAATTTTCACAAAATCTTATCTCTATATCATTCATACTATTACTACTCTAATAAATGAATAAAACCTTTCCTTCTTAATCTTCTAATCTTTTTATTCATTATATAAACACCTTTCCCTTCTTCTACTCTCCCAATTACTTTAACATTCATACTACTCATAACATAATCTAAATTCTCTTTAGGAAGAGTTGCTATTATCTCATATTCTTCTCCACTATCAAATATTAACTCCTCAGCATTGTATCCATTCACTATTGCAAATCTTTTTACATCGTCAGACGAAGGGATTTTATCTATTATGAAACATTTCTTACTAGAATCACTCAATTCATTAAGCGTTGCTGCTAATCCATCACTAGAATCCATCGATGAATTAACATATCCTACAATGTTAAGGAATTCTGTTCGAGGTTTTGGAAGAAGAATACTGTTTATTGCTACTCTCCTAAATCTAGGTTCTGCATCCGCATTGTTCATCAAAATTCTTAATCCTGCTCCTGTATAACCAAACAAACCAGTTGAGATTATAAGATCTCCAATTTGTGCATTATCCCTTCTTACAATCTTATCACTAATACCAGCCATAACTACATCTATAATGAGATCTTCTCCTTCATTTGTATCTCCTCCAATTATTTTGATATCGAACTCCTTTTCTGCAACTTTAAAACCTTTAGCTAATTCATTTATCTCTCTTCTAGTAAATTCTCTAGGGATTGCTAATGATATCAAAGTTGCAATAGGTTTTACGCCTTTACAAACCATGTCACTCATACTTGCTACTATACTCTTTCTTGCTATCTGCCACAATCTCATATTTTTAGGCGCATCGGTCTTTCTTACAAGCATATCACATTTAAGAACTAAAAATTTATTACCCAATTTGATAAATGATACATCATCATGCTCTAGTGATAATACTTTTGTTAATATATCTATAATCTTCTTCTCATCTATCATAATTTACTATAGTTAATAGATTAATATAATGTTACAGATTAATATTTTAATAACGTATACTATTAATTATTATTATGAATATTAAGAATATTGGTTTAAGGAATATAGAAGTAGCAGATACAAGAATATGCTTCATAGATGGAGAGAATGGATTATTAACATATAGAGGATTTAATATAAATGATTTAGTAAATAATTCAACATTTGAAGAGGTATCGTATCTATTATTATACGATGAACTCCCATCTGCTCCTCAGCTAACAGAGTTTGATAAAAGACTAAAAGAAGCAAGGTCTCTCCCCAAGTCTATTATTAATTCTATGATGGATAGAAAAAAGAACGCTTCTGTTATGGATGTATTACTTACATCAGAGATAATGCTAGCAGAATATGATGATATTAATGATACCAGTAAAGAGAGTGAGCTTAAAAGGGCAATAAATCTTATAGCAAAATTTCCAACTATAATAACTACATGGAATGCTATAAAGAATGGTAGAGAGATAATAGAGGCCGATCCTAGACTTTCGCATGCAGCAAATTTCTTATATATGCTTCATGGAAGTAAACCATCTAAAGAATATGAAAGAATCATGGATATATTGCTACTTTTACATGCTGAGCATAGTTTTAATGCATCTACATTTGCTGCTAGAGAAGTAGCATCTACTAAAGCACATATATATGCAAGTGTTGCAGCTGCAATAGCAGCATTATCTGGAGAATTACATGGTGGAGCAAATATGAAAGTTATGGAGGCTTTGCTAGAGATTGGTAGTGTAGATAAGACTAATGAATGGGTCAAGGAGAAGGTTAGAAAAGGAGAAAGAATAATGGGTATGGGTCATGCAGTATATAAAACTGATGATCCGAGGGCTCTTATACTAAAAGAATTAAGTAAAAAATTATCAAAGGAGCTTAATACACCATGGTATGAGATAACTAGAGTTATAGAAGAGACTTCAAAGAGAGAGATTAGAACATCAAAGGGAATAGATATCTATGCAAACGTAGATCTTTATAGTGCTTCAGTATTATATATGTTAGGTATACCTATAGAATTATTTACACCTGTTTTCGCTATAGGAAGAATTACTGGATGGTGTGCACATATCATAGAGGAGAAGTTTGCAGAAGCACAACCGAAACCTGTACTTTATAGACCATCAGCTGCATATATCGGTAGATATTGTGGAACGCATGGTTGTAAATATGTACCGTTAAAAGATAGAGGTATGAAAGAGATAAAAATATAATAATAAGTGAAGAGATTAGGAATACGTGAAAGCAGCAGTATTAAGAGAAATAGGGAAGTTAACTATAGAAGATATAAAAGAACCGAAACCGTTGGATGATGAAGTATTAATTAGAGTTAATTCTATAGGGGTATGTCATACAGATCTTCATGTATTAAAAGGACATATACCATTTCCTTTACCAGCGGTTTTAGGTCATGAGGTTTCTGGTATAGTAGAAAAGGTAGGGAAGAACGTTAATAATGTACAAGTTGGTGATAAGGTAATAGGACCATTTATACTACCATGTGGTAAATGTAGATTATGTATAACTGGACAAGAAGATCTATGTGAAAGCTTTTACAACTATAATAGGTTAAAAGGTCTTTATTACGATGGTAAGACGAGATTATATGATAAGAAAGGTAGCGATATTTATATGTATTCAATGGCTGCTCATGCTGAATATTCTGTAATACCATCGACGTCAGTCTTTAAGATACCAGATAGTTTGGATATTAGTATGGCTTCAATCTTAGGATGTGCTATAATGACTGCATATGGAGCATGCAGAAATACAGCACTAAGACCAGCTGAGAAAGTTGCTGTATTTGGTGTTGGCGGAGTAGGAATAAACGTTGTACAAATAGCAAGTAGAGTATATAATAGCGATGTTATAGCAATAGATCTTAACGAGGAGAAGTTAAAACAAGCAAAAAGTATTGGTGCTATTAGTACAATAAATCCAAAAAATGAAGATGTAGTAAAGAGTTTATTAGAACTTACCGATGGTAAAGGAGTAGATGCTGCAATTGAAGTTATAGGTATAAAGAGTACTATAGAAGCTGCTATAAGATCTGTAAGATCTGCAGGAAGAGTAACATTAGTAGGGTTATCATCAAAAGGTTCTGAGGCAAGTTTTGAGATAAACTCTCTAGTTAGAAGAGGTGTAAAGATAACAGGATCTTATGGTGGTAAACCAAGAATAGACATGCCAGAAATAATCTCATTGGCAGATAAAGGTATTATAAACATTAAAGATTCTATATCTGCAAGATATAGATTAGAAGATATTAATGAGGCTTTTGAGAAGTTAGAGAAAGGAGAGATCTTAGGCAGAGCTATAATAAATATATAATAATTTTTATTATTTGATTATGCATACATGATGATCAATGTTAGAGAGGAATGCATTATTCATAAGTCTTTGTATGATAATTAGCGTAGCAGTAGGAGAGATAAGTATAGGAATTATCATCAATAGTATTGCTGTTATAAGTGATGGAACTCATGCTTTATTTGATGCAATTATAATAGCTTTGTTATTATTCATGTTAAGGTTTAGCGTAAAGCCTAGAGATTTAGAGCATACATATGGTCATGGAAGATTAGAGACTATAGCAGTATTGATAGGAGGCATAATACTCTTCATAATCTCTGTAATAATAATAATGGAAGCAATAGGTCGTTTATTTGAGCATGTAACAATCTCTAATCAGATAGGGATCTATGTTGTAATATATGCACTAATAATAGCATTGTTTAGAATTATAGTATTCAAAACTACAAATACTCATAGTAGAAGTATAAGTATAGGATTATATGACTCTATTGCAGATTTAGGATCATCTCTAAGTGCATTAATCGCATTATTACTTGTTAATTATGGTATCAATATTGCTGACAGTATAGCATCTCTCTTCCTTGCTACTATGTTATTATATTTAACCACTCGTCTAACATATTCGTCGATAATGGAATTAACAGATGCTATAGATCCTATCCTTGTTAAAAAGACTAGAGATATCATAATGAGTATAGAAGGAGTAAGGGAATGTAAAGATCTTAGAATGAGAAGAGTCGGAAGAGAGATACTTGTAGATACGATCTTAACACTAGATAGTAATATATCATTTGTCAAAGCACATACTATAAGTAGTAAGATAGAGGAGAAAATAAAGAGCGGTATAAATGCTAGTATTGTAATGGTGCATTTTGAGCCAGAGAAGTATACTGAGATGGAGAATGTTATAAGAGATATAGCAATGGATATTGCAGGAGTTAAGAATATTCATAACATAATGATCTCTGATACAAAAGATGGAAAGATAATCTCTATGCATATTCAAGTAGATCGTAAACTTAGTCTTATAAAGGCTCATGCAATATCTGATGAGGTTGAGAGGGAAGTTAAGAATAGAATTAGAGCAAGCAGTGTAACAATCCATATAGAACCTTCTATAAGAGAGATGAAAGAGGTGAGAAGAATTGAGGAGCCAAATATAAGAGATGTTATAAGAGATATAGCAAAAGAAGAGAAAATTAAGATTAATAGATTGGATATGTATGAAGTTAATAGGATAATAAGGATAGATATCAATTGTAGTATGAATGATGATGCTAGCATAGAAGAGGTTCATGAGATTGTAACAAAATTTGAAAGAAGGATTAGAGATAGGTTTAATGCTATAGTAAACATACATACAGAACCTAGTAATGTTAATCAGTTATAGTATTGATAATTAAATTATCTATATAGATTTATATAGTAGTCTATAAGATTATTAATAATGAGTAATATATGTTACATAACACCACCTCACATACTTAGAGAAGTTATAAAACGTGGTAACGATAGACAAAGAGAATGGGCATTAAACACACTTATGTTATCAGAGAGATTTCGTGGTTCTAGACAGAGTATAAGTATAACAATGGTTTCAGAAGTAATAGAAGAGAAGAAGAGGTATGTCTATGATGCAAAGGGTGGTTACATACTTCCAGGAGTGCTAGTGCGTGAAGAAGGTGGTAAAGATTCTAATGATAAAACAGTAAATGAGGCTTATGATGGCGCTGGTGCTACATATGATCTCTTCAAGAATGTTTATGAGAGAAATTCTATAGACGATAGAGGTATGAGTATAATCTCTACTGTGCATTATGGTAAGGAGTATAATAATGCGTTCTGGGATGGGAGACAGATGGTATATGGAGATGGAGATGGAGAGATCTTTAATAGATTCACAAAATCTATAGATGTAATAGCCCATGAACTAACTCATGGAATCACTCAATATGAAGCAGCATTAGTTTATTGGGATCAACCAGGAGCATTAAACGAACATATGTCAGATGTATTCGGTTCAATAGTTAAACAGTATGTGATGAATCAAAAGGTTGATGAAGCAGATTGGCTTATTGGAGAGGGACTATTTACCTCAAAAGTTAATGGTATAGCATTACGTTCTATGAAGAAACCAGGTAGTGCATATGACGATCCAATACTTGGTAAAGATCCTCAACCATCACATATGAAAGATTATGTAGATACAAATGATGATAATGGAGGAGTTCATATAAACTCTGGAATACCAAATCATGCTTTTTATCTTACTGCTATGGAATTAGGAGGATATTCATGGGAGAAGGCTGGTTTGATATGGTATATAGCATTAAGAGATCTACTCAGGCGTAGATCTAACTTTAAGCGTGCCGCACAAGTAACGTGTAAAGTAGCAGAGAGGATATTTGGAAAGAATAGTAAAGAGTATAATGCTGTGTACAATGGTTGGAAAGAAGTAGGTATAGAGATCTAAAATATATCTTCTTATTATTTATAAAAAGTAATGCTTTGTTACATAATATGCATAATAGATGTGTTTATTATGAATCTTAACAGTAGATTAATGTATATAGATTAGAATCGATATGATTACCATTCTTGAGGCATACTCTCAGAACGAGCTATTATCTTTAGCCTATTAACACCATCTATTCTTTCAATAAAGTTAGCGACAGCATTAGGAACTAATACTTTCCAATTTTGATCATTGATCATCATCTCCCTTATCTTACTAGCATTGAACTTATCCCGAGAGAAAGGTTTAACATCTTTAACTTTTGTATGATCCTTTAATAACATCTTAACATACTCGTTTCCGGAGTATACTATATCAAACTTTGGAAGATATGATGAGAGATGCAGAAACCATCTTGTGTTATTCTCATCATTTATTATAGGTATTATATAGCATCTTGATATATCTACTAATGCTTCTTTCAATGCTTCATGGATCATCTCTATCCTCTCGCCAGCAGTAAATGGATCCTTAACAAGATAGTTAAATTGTGCACTTGCAACTGCTACTATAAGCTCATCACATTCATCTAATATACTCTTAGCTAGCATCAAATGTCCATTGTGAAATGGTTGAAATCTTCCAATCAGTAATCCCCTCATATACAATTTATTATACTAGGATCCTCTTAATATGTATAATTAAAAACGTAGAATCTACTCATTAATTGTGTATAGATATGATGCTTAAGAGATGGAATTATTAGAAGTTCTTACACTCCTAATTTACATATGTTAATCTTTGTATAGCTAAATTATTTTTTAATACTATGAGTATTTCCAGATCTCTTATTTGAAGGATTCCATCTCTTGAGTAACAATGAACTGGATGTTACAGATATGGAACTTGCTGCCATTGCCAGACCAGCTAATGCGGGATAAAGGAGTCCCAAACCAGCGATTGGTATCAGTGCAGTATTGTATATGAACGCGTAAAACAGGTTCTGCCTGATCTTACTCACAGTCTTTTTGCTTATCTCTATTGCAGCGACAACGTCTTTTAGGTCATCCCTCACGAGAACAACCTTTCCTGCTTCTAGCGCAACGTCAGTGCCACTACCAATTGCAATCCCTATATCAGCCTGTGTAAGAGCAGGGGCATCGTTTATCCCATCTCCAACCATCGCAACCTTCTTCCCTTCATCCTGCAGCTTCTTTATCACTTCTACTTTGTCAGAGGGCATCACATTTGCAATGACTCTATCTATACCGAGTTCATTCGCAATGGTTGCTGCAGTTCTTTCATTATCGCCTGTTAGCATGACGACTTCTATTCCCATGTTCCTTAATTCCTGTAAAGCTTCCTTTGCGTTTGGTTTTGGAGTATCAAGCAGAGCCATTACAGCGATAACCTCTTTATCCAAAGAAACTAATACTGCAGTTTTACCCTGTTCTTGCAACTTTAGGATTGATTCTCTAGCTACTTGAATATCAATTCCCTCATTCTCCATCAATGCGGGGCTTCCAACTATCACAGTATTTCCATTGTATATTGCTTTCACACCTTTGCCTGGAATCGCAATGAATTCTGAAGGTTCACCAATTGTCAAGCCCATTTCTCTTGCCTTTTGTACTATAGACTTTGCCAATGGGTGTTCCGAGTTCCTTTCAGCTGTAGCAGCATACTCGAGAATCTTGTTATTTTGATCATCGAAACTTCTTCCTGTAGTGGTAACTATCTGCTTTAGAGGTATTATATCTGTTACTTCTGGTTTACCTCGAGTTAAGGTACCAGTCTTATCAAAAACAGCCACTCTAATCTTTCCCATCAATTCAAGTGTATCACCACCTTTGAATATGATCCCATTTTGTGCACCTTTACTCATTCCAACCATAACAGCAGTTGGTGTAGCTAAACCTAATGCACAGGGACATGCCACGACAAGTATTGCTACTGCTGGAATTAGAGCATTAGCAAAGTGTTCTCCTGATACTAAGAAATACCAAGTCAAGAATGTGCCTAATGCAATTCCAATTACAATGAAAGCAAAATAACCTGCAACTTTATCCACAAGCCTCTGCATCGGAGGCTTTCTGCCCATTGCATCTTCAACAAGTTTTACTACTTGTGCAAGAAAAGTATCGCTTCCTACTTTTGCAGCCTTGATTACTAGAGCACCTTCCTTGTTAACAGTACCTCCTATCACTTCATCTCCAAACTTTTTACTAACAGGTACAGATTCTCCAGTTACCATAGATTCATCAACTGCAGAATATCCATCAACAACTACGCTATCAACAGGAATCCTTTCTCCAGGCTTTACAACTATCAAATCCCCAACCTGTATGAGTTCTACGGGAACTTCAACCTCCTCGCCATTCTTCTTAACTCTTGCAATCTTTGGCTGTAATTCTAACATCTTTCTAATGGTTGACGATGCTTTACCTTTAGTTTTGTTTTCAAGATACTTCCCAAGGATTATGAAAGTTATCACGACAGTAGCAGCATCGTAATAGATGTTGTGCCAAAGTGGTGTTGGGAATGTATTAAACACACTGAACAGATATGCTGCAGTCGTTCCAGTAACAACTAGAGTATCCATATTTGCAGATTTCATCTTCGCTATTCTATACGCTCCAATGTAGAATCTACTACCAGTTACGAACTGAACTATTGTTGCGCATGTAAATATTATATAAGCAGCCATAATTGAGCCCGCAACAGGTATGAAAGAAAAGTATTCGGGATAACCTAATAATACAACAGGAATGGTGAAGATGACTCCTATGATAAATAACTTCTTTAGCCTTCTAGCCTCAACTTCTTCTACTGAAGCAGAAAGATCCTCGCTAAGAACTTGGTAACCACTATTGTTAAGAATTTGCCGTATATCAGAAAGCGAAAGCAAAGCGGGATTATATTCAAGTAAAATCTGTCCGTTGCCATAATTAACTGAAGCGAATCTTACACCTTCAAGTCTTCTAAGCCGTTTTTCCAGCCTGTCTGCATCGCTTGAATCAGTTATACCACCTACCTTTATCGTGAGCTTCTCATATACAACTATGTAGCCAACTTCCTCTATTGACCTCTCTATCTTTGATAAATCTATTATAGAGGGGTCATATTCTAATATAGCCTTACCTGAACCTAGATTAACTTCACATCTATTAACACCATCTAGATCAGACAAATAATCTTGAATAGCGACTACACATCCTGCACAATGCATACCGCCAATCTTTAATGCTACCCTTCTCATATTATATTAATTAGTTATTTAACTATTTAAATACTAATGATATTTTTGATATAAGGTGATATAGTTTATTATTTAAAAATTAAGATTATAAATCTCATTAATTCAATATTATTTATATATTATTTGTGTATAATAGAAATTGTGTATTTATGTTGGTTAGTCTTTATAATTCATACTTATTAGATAATATATATTCAAGATTATTAATAATTATATCATAAGCATATAATTTATGTTAGTTATTTAATCATTTAACTTCTATAATATAAAAAATAGCTATTACATAATATATTGTATAATTCAGATATATATTACGATTAAAGCTAGAATAGAGATATTAATAAAATCAAAAGATTACTCAATCCTATATATGTATAAATAGTTTAATCACATATCTATTATTGTGCTAATAGATATAAATCATGTATTTTATTATTAATCACCAGTATTGGATCCACTAATATTATTAACTAAAGCGTATGAGGAAGGAAAGATAGAGAATAGACTATATAAGAATATACTTGAAAGGTTTAGATACGTTAAAGATGGAATAACAAGGATAGAGAAAGCGTCTAAGATATTGTATCCTGAGTATTACATAGAACCAGCTCTTGTTACGAGTAGATCAAATAATGAACAAGGTATATTATTTGCAAGAACTATACCTTTGGTAATTGATAATAGAGTAAGAATTGTTATTGAGATAACCGCTCCATTAATAATATTTGGATTGAAAGGCACAATTCACGCAATACTTGCTCATGAATTTTTGCATTATCTAGAATTCATCTCAAGGATTATAAGAATGGATATAATATCAGACGAGATATCTTACACGCTTTTTGAGAGTAAATATTTAGATACCGAAAGATTATTGGATGCCAGGACGGTGTTTAATGATCGAGCGTTAATAAGATTATTAGAAAGAAAGATGAATGGCGAATTAAATGATGAAAGACTCAAGAGGAAGAGTATAGAGCTATGGTTAGGAAAAGGATATCCTATTAAGATAATTCAGATAGAAGATAACATAACAAGGTTACCAATTGATGCTATAGTTAATACACCAATAGATGAAGGGTTAGAGAGTAAGATAAAAGATATACTAACAAGAATGAAGACTCGAAGAAAGAAAGGCTAGAATATTTATACCTATTGTTATAATCTAATCATATGCAAAGTATAATAAATGATAATGATAAGCAGCAACTTTTGGATCTAGCAAAGATAACTGCTAATAACTATAAGATAGAAGCATGCTGTATCTATGGTTCAAAAGTTGCAGGATACGCAAGACCAGATAGTGATTATGACATCTTATTAGTTCTTAAAGATTATAACGAACTAATAAAATACATATATGTTCATGATAAAGATACATTAGATGCATCTCTTCTTATAGTTGATAGCAAAGCCCTCTTAAACGATGCTATAAAAGCATCTTTAGGAGAATTTGTAGCAGGAAGATTATTACACCCTTATGAACCTTTAATAAATAATGAGTATCTAATCAATGTAGAGACTTTCTATAAGAAGAGAGTTATAATAGAATGTATAATGGATCTAACAAAAACTGCTTTCTATAGAGATATAATAATACCAATAAGATACTTCTTACTAGCAAAGATAAAGAAGAGAGCAAAGATTTATCCTCACGCTTTATATAGTTATATAAAGACTTATACTTCAGAACAAGGTACGAAAAATCTAGAGATTAGTCTTAATGGTTTTACCAGAGCATTAAGAACTATCGAAGGAGAATATATAAGATTTTATGATAAGGATAATGTAATAGTAAATAAAGAGTTAAGAACCAAATTACTAAGCACTACATTCTCTGATGGACTGTTCGCTTATTTAGTCCATTTTTATGCAGGAAGAAAAACTTTGAATTTCTTTAAACAAGAAGCAAAATCCAAGATGATGAGGAGGAAAGAGATAAACTCTATTAATTACGAATTTGTAAACCCAGAGAGTATACTATGGTTAGACGATACAATCTTACTTCATAAAGATGATTGGTTTAATGAATTATTAGAGAAGATGAATATTCATGAGTATAGTTTAAAGATTGATAAGATAGGAGATATACATGCTACAACTAAACTTTATACTATAAATAATAAACTAAAATTAGTAGGAAAATATTATGCTAGTAGAAAATCACTTAAATGGATAGGCCTGAATGTATGGATGATTAATATAAAAAAGTTTGATACAAATTCTACTGTAAGACAGAATAATGAATATAAAGCTATAAAGATTCTAAGACAGCTCTCCCTTAACGTTCCAGAGATAGTAGGTTTGTCATATAAGCATAAAATAACAATTACAAAGTATATAGAAGGAGTTATATTAAATGATATAATACTTTCTATACTCCTTAATAAGAGCGAGGATACTAGTAAGATATATGAATTCGGTTCTCTACTTAATAAGATACATAAGCATGGTTATACAATTAGAGACACAAAAGCAAGTAATATTATAATAAATAATGATAAACTCTATTTAACAGATCTTGAACAGTTTGTCAAAAGTAATGATTTTACATGGGATTTGGTTTGTTTTCTATACTATTCATTAAAGTTTACAGATAATATAAGAGCAGCAAGAATGATAGTTAGAGCATTCCTTGATGGTTATTCTCAAGATATTGATAAAAAAGTCATAAAAGACGCTGCTCGTAAGAGATATATACCACAATTTTATCCAGCTATGACTTTAGATATTATAAAGGTTATTAGAGATGAGATATTAAACATCATTTCTTAGATTTGAACTTTGTGTATCTACAAGCACCACAAGTGTATCTATCCTCATGTTCAGCCATAAAGTAACCTCTACCACATCTAGGGCATTCTATCTTTAATCTTTTTACAGTATCCCCTTCAACCTTATAAAACTTGTAAACGCTTACAACCTTATGCTTGCTCATTCTTACTCTCCTTCTTCTCTTCTATTATTCCTGCTCTTTTTAATATATATTCTGGTAGATATTTCTTTGATACCTCTTTATCATCGTATATATATATAATAGCCTTTACATCTCTCTTACCATACTCACTAAGCATCTTGATAGGTATAACTACCTTATCTATACCAAGTTCGTTTTTTATAATATTTATAGCATCTTCCCTTGTTATCTTACCTGCCTTATCCTTAAAGATACATTCTATCTCTCTTCTCTTTAATAATAAGTTATTTCTATCGCTTATAATGTTTATCATACTCAATACACTTGTATGAAACTCTTATAAACGTATAGTTATGAGCTATATTATGCAACGCTATATCATACACCTTGATAACAAAGGATTTAAGATAAATGATGCTAAGAATCTTCTTAACAAAGCAAGAAGTTTGTCTTTGAAAGGCTCTATAATAAGAGATGCTAGAGTTGCTCATACTCATATAGAGTTTGATGTTAGTATAGAGAGAGAAAAGATAAAAGAACTACTAAAGCATTTAGAAGAGATATCACCCCTAAAGAGATGTATTGAGATTAATGAGAAGAATTTAGAGAAGGACGAAGCAATAAGGTATGCTAGAGAATTATTTAACGAGGAACGTTATTGGGAGTGTCATGAGGTATTGGAATGCGTATGGAAGAATAGCAAGAATGATGAGAAGTATACAATACAAGGTATAATATTGATAGCAGCTGCTTTTGTTCATATACAAAAAGAAGAGATAGAGATAGCATATAATATATTTAAAAGGGCCATACCTAAATTAAGGTTAGATAGATATAGAGGAATTGAAGTGGTAAAGCTAAGAGAGATTATAGATGAGATTATTACAAATAAGAAGATTATATACTTTAAGATCTAAGTAAGGTTAGGGCTTTATCAATAACTTGATAGCCCATAAGAGTATTTAAAGAACCCCTTTTTGCATAGTGTTCGGTAAACCTTTGTGAGTCATCCCTCTCTATCTTATCACTTGAGATTAGCAATGGTATAGGATCTGCGCTATGTCCTTTCTTTATACATGGTGTTGAGTGATCACCTGAAATAATTACTGTTGCATCTGTATTGAGATTACCAAAGAACCTCTTGTCTATATCTTCTATACTCTTCTTTTTGCCCCATGCATCTCCATCATGTCCAAACTCATCTGGACCTTTTAGATGAACATAAACTACATCATAATTATCAAGTATCTTACTAACTCTTGACGCCTTTGCTTCATAATCTAGCATTCTTTCTCCTTCAATAAAAGGCATCTTAAGGACTTTTGCTATACCTTTCTCAACTGGCATGTCAACTATACATGAAAATCTTAGAGAGTATTTATCATCTATGCTCTCCAATTCTGGAACCTTATTACCTGCATCTCTTAACAATATACAATTTGCCTCTAACATCCCATTCTTTCTTCTCTCTAGATTAACCTCATGCTCTCTCATAACCTTGATTGCTTGTTCTGTAAACTGATTTACTAGAAATGCTGCCCTCTTCGATGCATTGTTGTTATCCAAACCTTTACATCTTTGTATCTTCATACTACTCTTGGATTTTGCTATACCCATCCCTTTTACTCTTTCATAAGCTGGATCTGTATTTGATATCTCAGCAGATAACGCTTTATCACTCCTAATCCTTAAGACTACCCTATGTCCTGTTGTATGGACCAATTCAAATTCTGCAGAATCTAATTTTACTTCTTTCTTTATTGTGTCTACAAGTCTTACCGCTTCTTCTTTTGTTAGACTTCTTCCAACTCTTCTATCTACTATCCTATTATTGTTATCTATAGTAGCAAAATTTCCTCTTAAAGCCAAGTCGCCATCTTTGATATCAATATTACAACCAATAGATTCTATGACACCTCTACCAACATACTCTTCATGTTTAAATTTATACCCAAGCATATTAAAAACTGCAATGTCTGACTCTGGTGGAATCTTCTTTCCTACACTATATACCATCCCCATTACCCCTTCTCTAGCCAATCTATCCATATTTGGAGTATAAGCCGCTTCTAATGGGGTAAGATAATTAAGTGAAGGGTGAGGTAGATCTCCAATACCATCAAGCAATACGTATACGAGTTTCATGTATATAGGTTATACATTTATTGATTTATAAGTGTAAAGGAGAATAAGCATATATTATCTCTAATGTAAAAATGGTTTGACAAATATAATTATTAATACCAAAGACGAAACGATCCTATGCTAATTATTTATATAAAGTGTTATATTCACGTAACGGAGAGGTGTATATCTTGAGTGAGATGAGATATGATGATATATTAGGTAAACTTGTAATAATACCATCTAAATCAAGCGAGATTAATGGTAAATGTCCATATTGTTTAGGTAACGAGAATCTAGATAAACCTGTAATAGTAGCTTTAGTATCAGATGGTAATATACTTAAGAAGGTTTATGAGCATACAGAAAGCAGAGATTGGAAAGTTAGGGTATTTGAGAGCGAGAAACCTATAGTTGCAATATCTAATGGTAAGGTCTCTAATGAGAATGATATTGCATATGGATATCATTATGTACTTGCTCTTACACCAGATCATCAATCTCCATGTAAATTACCTATAGATCAATGGATTAATATATTACTAATCTTGCAAGATACAATAAAATTGCTATATACTAAAAAAGGAGTATCTTATGTTGCTGTTTATATGAATAACATGAAGAATTCTCACCCTCACATTGATATAATAACATTCTCAAAAATACCACCAGCTATAGAGAAAGAAGCAGAATCAATAAATAGAAGTACTATTGATAATGGAACATGTCCAATCTGTAAACTAACTAATGATTCGAGTGAGAGAAGTATATTTGAGTATAAGAACTTTATTGCCATATGCCCGTGGTCATCTAAACATGAATACGAATTTATGATCATACCAAAGAGGCATCTATCCCATTTTGTTTCCCTAACGCAGAAAGATATAAATGAATTAGCATTAGTTATGAGAGTAACACTTGGCGGATTATATAATACTCTACAACATTCCAATACATCAAATCATGACGAATTTAATCTAATCTTTCATTTACCACCAGAAAAGAAACAAAATAAACAATTTCATTGGTATATAGATGTCTATCCAATAAATAAAATACAGAATGTCCTTGCAAGTGAGTTCGATATACACATTAATGAGTTGAAACCGGAAGAGGCTACTGTAGAGTTATCGAAAGCAGCAAGGAGAGAGTTTGCTGATCTAATGGGTATAAGATAGTTTATTTTATTAATGAGTTAAGCAAAAGAATTTAGTATGAAACCAGAAATAGGGCTTGCATTCGCATCATTAGCATTAGCATTAATGTTTGCATTCTATATTATATCATTATTTATCGTATTTACAAAAGAGATTGGAATAGGAACGGCAGAGATATTATTATTATCACAACAAAAGATATTTATTGGAACTACAGTCCTTGGTTTACCGAGTATAGGATTATCGATAACTACATTCATCTTAGGTAAACGTAATGCATTAAAGTTAGTAAGTATAGTTCTTATGATACAAGGTATAGTAATGATTGGAGGCATGTTAACTGCGCTTTCTATAAGTAATGGATTTATAGAGGAGTATAAAAAATTACAGATAGAATATGTTCCACAATTATTTATATTGGGTTCTATAGTACCACTTGGGCTCGGTATAAGGTTATTTATGTTAAAACCAGAAAAAAGGAGCAGATTCTTTACTACCTAACCGTATGATTCGTATCTTATATCATATGTACCATCTGCTCTTTTCTTCTTTTCCTCAACGAAGCCTAAAGGTTCAAGTTGTTGTAAAACTGCATCTACAGTACCTTGCCATCCACAAATATAGAACATAGTATTCTCTGGTGTTATCTTCTCACCTACAAGTTTTTCTAAATTAGATCTGTCAGTTAATGGGTCTTTCTTTAGGAATGATTCTACCCTTCCTTTTTGGCCACTCCACGATCTATTAAGCCATTCGTCTGGTCTACTAATACTCGCTCTATATCTAAAATTAAACTCACCTTTATCAATACTCTCTTCTTCTAGATCTTGTAACATCTCTCTATAGCTTAATTCGTCCACATAACTAGCCCCATGTAACACTACTACTTCCCTCTTATCTCTACTAGCTTTTAGATGTAGCGCCATACTTATGAATGGAGCTAAACCAGTACCTCCACCCATCATAACTATCCTTCTATCTTCTTTCTTTCCATTAGGCCATTTATCTATTAAACCAAAAGGTCCAGTTGGTTTAAGCCAATATATCTCATCGCCTTCTTTTCTATCAAACAACTCTGTAGTAAATCTCCCTGGCACAGGTTTCTTAACCCATCTTATAATTAGTTCAAAGTGTTTCTTTATTTCTGGCGGTGATGCTATTGAATACGCTCTTCTAACTATCTTACCATTTTCACTCTTTACTGGTAAGCCTAAAGTAACAAACTGCCCTGCTCTAAAATCTGGTACTTGACCCTCTAGTGGCTTTATTCTAAATAAGGCCAAATCTTCTTTTAACACTCTTATGAATGATATTATACCCTTATTATCTACTACCAATTTTTATCTAATACATTACAATTGCTAGATCTATAAATATATTTTGCAATAGCTGATATTATGATTTAGGTTTTGTTTATATTAATTATTAAATATGTTAATAGTGGGATTGTCAAGATAATACTGATGACATAATTACTAATCTAATTAGAATGGCAATATAGGGAAGTAGATAATAATGCTATGCTAATAAATGGGATGCTAACATAACATCTTGTAGTAGATAGGTTAAGCAGTTAAAGATCAATAGTATATACTATCAACAACTTCTATACGCCTATCACATCAATCAATATTCTCTTAATATCATCAAGTTATATAATCCTATGAATACT
Source organism: Candidatus Nitrosothermus koennekei (assembly GCA_013538715.1). Lineage (GTDB taxonomy): Archaea > Thermoproteota > Nitrososphaeria > Nitrososphaerales > Nitrosocaldaceae > Nitrosothermus > Nitrosothermus koenneki. The sequence goes on from JACAFH010000001.1 coordinate 106,519, forward strand.
GTTAGGAACTCTGTTATAGCGTATAGATGATCTTAATTGAAAGTTATTATAGAATGCTTTAGCATCTCTAATATTACAAAACCAGAATTCTATACTATTCTTCTTCCCTCTAGTTATCTGCTCGTACTCTAAGCCTAGATTCTTTAATGCATCTACATTGTCCATTATCTACTAGTATCAATGGCTTATTCTCACAATAAAGTATCTTCTTTAGGAATAGTTCTACATCCAACGAGTTTGTATATGATACTTAAGCAAGTATCTCTTTTTTGTATCTATATCTAGCATAATACATAAACATGATCACCATTTAGTCTTGCTTATCTATTGCAATAATTCTTCTATACTTCCTTTCAGGCTCCTTAATTAAGAACGTTCTTAGGAGCATTATACCACTGCCTAACAGCTTCATATGATAATCCCTTCAATTTGGATATACTTCGCAATGATAAGCCAGAGGTATGCATCAAGCTGCTAGTATCTTACCCTCCAAAGGTACCTTATTCCTCTTTATACTAGATTCTCTTTGTAATTTAATGCATTTATGAGGTTAATTAGAACAAACTATAGCATAAATGTTATCTTGACAATCCCGCTAAAGGAGACTAAGGTTTATCTGATTGGTGTAAATGTGGCATATCTTTGGTTGTTCATAGCTGTTGCTTTGTCTTAACATTATGTTATGAGTGAGGTAAAAATGAGGAATAAAGAAGAAGAAAGGATAGGAATAGGGGCAGAGAAGGAGAGGGGCAAGAAACGCTTTGTTGTGTGATTCCGAATACTCTTTCTTAATTCTTTTTGGACGAAATGATGATAGGTACAGATCATAATAACTTTATTACATATATACCCCAATAATCTGCTTATTTCTCAAGGCATGCAAGAGCATGTATATGTTTATAATCTAGCGTTCTTCGATATATATATGAGTTATAGTAAATTATATACTATGTCAATAATAGATAACATAAGAGGATTAGCGATCATAACAGTAGCATCAATAACAATTATACTCTTACCTATAACATCTGTATATGCTACAGATTATTACTCAGGACGTCGATGGGGTGGCACTACTGTTGATCTATGTTATGATGCTTACGGTCTAAGTTCTCTTAGAATAGATGGTCAGATCAATCAATATACAAAGGTCCAGCAACAGATAGACATAGCAAGGAATGATTGGAATAATCTGCCATCAAGATTCACATTGAATAAGGTAAGAAGTGATCAGTGGTGCATAAACTGGGTCTATGGTGCAAATAGAGGTTATAACGGACCAGCAGCTGAAACAATGTTATGTATAAATTCTGTATCAACATGCTATTACAGTTTTGATAATATGCCTAGCGATAATATAGTAAAGGCTGCTGTAACATTCAATACCTATGATTCATGGAGCACCACACGAGAATGTACCTCATGGGCAGATGAGGATGGACCATGGACATTGAATTATGTTGCAAGACATGAGTTTGGTCATTGGGTAGCATTTAAGCATACTGCTACGGTATCTGTCATGTACTACCTCTATAACTGTAATTATAGAGATTCTATAAAACAACACGATAGTGATTCTCTAACCTCTATATATGGGTGATAGAGATGAAGAGAATACTTCTAATATGGATATCAGTAATTACAATAGGAGTAATAGTTACAGGGATAACAGTTACCTATATCACATCATACATGCTACAAGATGTTCATACAGAGGCTGAAAATATAGAGTCATATACACCCGGATATATGGGGGATGGTTACTTTACTCTAGACAATATGTCTAGATTTGCAAGATATATAGTAATAGGTACCGTAGTAGATGAAACTACTAATCCTTATAATGTAAGAGATAAGATTGAGGAGTATCATTCTGGTATCACAGTTAATATAGATACAGATCTTACTGGCATGTACAACGATAAAATGATACATTTCGTTGGCCCGTCAACAAACTGGGTTAAAGCAGGGGATAAGATCCTTGTATTTCTAGCAGATAAGGAACCAAATAGTGTATGGGGTGATAACTATTACATAATAGGAGGATTATATGGACTCTTCAAGGTGATTGATAGTAAAGTGTATGGGGAGATCCTGCCAGACGGATTAGTGTTAGAAGATGCTATCAAGGTAATAGAGGAGGCTAGAGCTAACAGAATAAAGAATGTCTCGCTAAATGCAAAATATATAGTGATAGGGAAGATAAGCAATGTAGTAAGAGAGAACCCGTATTCAGATCTTTATATTACAGCTAATATTGAGAAGGAATTAACAGGTAATTATAACGAGAAGAGTATGACACTTCTTATTGATGAGAATATATTAAAACACTGGGGTGAAGGTAGGATAGGAGAGAGGTATCTATTCTTCGTTAGAGATGATAGCAGTGAGAGTATTAATACTAGCTATCACATTAGTAAAAGCGGTATATACTACATTAATGAAGATAATATAGCGATAGGGCGTGAGTTTCCAGAAGGTATACCAATAGAGGAGTTGGAGGCAAAGATAATCAAGTTCAGGAGAGGATTCTGAGATACATAGTCTTTTCTAGACATGTAGCGCTTAGGAATCATCAGCCTAGAGCACCTCATTAGTTCATTGGAGCTCTCATCAGCCCTATCCTCCTGTCAGAGTGAACCTGTCTCATCCATTCAACCCATCTGAGGTGGAGAAAGTTCATCAATATGAAGGCTATACAGTGCTCTTTCGGACGTTAATCTTATTTTACCATTCTACAGTTAAGCACCTTCCTTGATTTCTTTGTATTCTATTAATTATTGCTTTGTTGTATGACTAGCGAGAGATGTTTTGATATATACTCTTAAGACGATTGACACAAGTATAATTAATAGGTTAAGAGATCCTCTTCTCTTCATTTAGTGTTAGATAATTGGAAGGATTAGTTAATGAGGATAAATAAGGGTAAGGAATGCTATATGTCCATCATCCTAACTCTTTATGAAGTATGCTTAAACTTAGCCTACAGCAGAATGAAGGAATTATAAGAGCATTCACTCTCACTAGCAGACTACATATATAAAGATAAACAAATTATAGATGATATGCAATGATGTATTCATTGTTATATAGATATGATATAAAGGTAAGAAGGAACTCAAATACTGATGATGTAAAGAAAGATGTTGGTTGCAAGAACCTATTAAATGGAAGAAGAGAGTTAGCTAGAGCAAATGGATGATGAAGTTGGGCATGTTATGGCAAAGAAGTACGTTAACAATAAGGCGGGTGTATGTCAATGTATTATGCAATAAAGCACATAATGATATAAACTCAAACCCGTAATTTTATATAAATAAGTTTTAAATCTATCTATATATAAAATATATTCATGAGTTTACCAAATGAGATATTATCAGAAGTAGAGCATAAGATGGATTACAATATATTCAATATAATGATAAATAGAAGATCACAAAGAGCATTTCTGGATAAGGAAGTTGAGTGGTGGAAGATAGAGATGATAATTGCTGCAGCAGATACCGCTCCAACAGCTGGAGGATTTCAGGGTTTTGAAATCTATAAGATAAATCAGAAGAGCATGAAACAAGAATTAGTAAAAGCAGCAAATAATCAACCATGGGTAGATGCACCACTAGTGCTTGTATTTTGTATGAATCCATCAAGAGTGAAGATGAACTTTCCTGATAATATACTTAAGAAATTTTCATTACAAGATTCTACATTAGCAGCAGCATATGCTCAATTAGCAGCACATGCTTTAGGTTTAAGCAGTATATGGATCGGTATGTTTGATGAAAAGAAAGTTATGGATATAATTAACACAGATCTAATTCCATCATCTATCCTTTGTATAGGATATCCAAAGAAGTTATTACATCCAAAACCTAAAAGGAACATCAAAGAGCTTTTGCATGAAATATAATATTTAATATAAATACTTTTTAATAGGAAATGAGATAATCACTATGCTTGAGAATAATTAATATAAATAGAGAAACGAAAGAGACAGAGATTAAATTAGAGCTTAATATGGATGGTAAAGGTATTTGTAACATAGATACAACTATATCATTCTTAGATCATATAATTACTAGTATGGTAAAGCATGCTAAATTGGATCTTACATTATATGCTAAATCAAAAGATGGAATTAAGCATCATCTGATTGAAGACGTTGCTATAGTATTAGGATTAGCGATAGATCAAGCGTTAGGAGATAGAAAAGGGATAGCAAGATTCGGATACTCTCTACTTCCTATGGATGGTTCATTAGCAAAGGCTGCTGTAGATCTAGTAAGGCGAAGCTATTATATCCTTACGATTAATATTGAGAGAGAAGAGATTGAAGGTATTGCTAGAGAGGATATATTACACTTCTTTGAGTCATTATTAAAGAATTTAAATGCATGTGTGCATCTAATTATAGAATATGGAGAGAATGATCATCACAAAATAGAAGCGTTAATAAAAGCATTTGCTTTAGCACTAAGACAAGCAATTAAGATAGAGAATGATGAGATACCAAGTACAAAAGGTGTTATGTAATGATACTTATCTTTGATTATGGAGCAGGTAATATATTTAGTCTAAAAAGTGCTATAGAGAGATTAAATGCTAATGTTAAGGTAGTTAATTCTCTTGACGAGAGTTTTGACGGTTTAATACTACCAGGAGTAGGAAATTTCGATCCAGCAATGAGAAGTATAAGAAAGTATAAAAAGATTATAGAAGAAGCAGTAAGATCTGAAGTGCCAATTTTAGGTATATGTTTAGGTATGGAGATGTTATTTAATAAGAGCGAAGAAGGGAGATTAAAGGGTTTAAGTATTTTAGATGGAGAAGTTACTATATTACCAGAGAAGAGAGTGAAGATACCTCATATGGGATGGAATAACCTCTTGATAAGTAAAGATAGTAAATTGTTAAAAGGTTTAAAAAATAACTCTTGGTTATATTTTGTGCATTCATATAGAGTAAAGCCGAAGAATAAGAGTATTGTAGTTGGAGAAGCAGAATATGGAATAAGATTTCCAGTAGTTGTAGAATATAAAAATCTATTTGGAACACAATTCCATCCAGAGAAATCTGAAAAGAATGGGGAGATAATACTTAGGAACTTTATAGAGATGTGTAGAAAATGAAGATAATACCAGCAATAGATCTTATGCAGGGTAAAGTAGTAAGGTTGATTAAAGGAAACCCTAAAAATATGATAGTTTATAGTAACAATCCTTTAGAAGTAGCAAAGAGATTTGAACAATATGCTGACGCACTCCATATAATTGATCTAGATGCTACTTTATCATTAGGTAATAATAAGAATATAATTAAGACTATAGCAGATAATGTTAATATAGAGATAGAAGTTGGAGGGGGTATAAGAAGCATAGAGTATGCTCTTGAGGTACTGAATTATGCAGACTCGATAATCATTGGTACGTTAGCGTATAGAGATAGAAGCACTCTAATTGAATTGATGAGATATGCGAAGGATAGAATAATAATTGCTCTAGATCATAGAAATGGTAAAGTAATGACTGATGGGTGGGTTAAAGATACTAACGAGGATCTAATAACATCAATAAATTATTTCAAGAATATAGGCATAGAGAAGTTTCTAGTTACTAACATAGAAAGGGATGGAACGTTAGAAGGTGTTGATCTAACTACATATGAGAGGATAAGCAAGATAGGAAAGATAATAGCGTCTGGTGGTATTAGTAGTATTAATGATATTATCAATCTAAAGAGGATTGGAATTTATGGCGCTATACTAGGAAAATCACTCTATGATGGTAGAATTAAGATAGAGAATGTGAAGGATCTATGATTACAAAGAGAGTAATTCCATGTTTAGATGTTGATAACGCTAGAGTAGTTAAAGGTGTATCATTTGTTAATATTCAAGATGCTGGAGATCCAGTAGAACTCGCAAAGATGTATAGTGATGAAGGAGCAGATGAGTTGGTATTTCTAGACATAACAGCATCAGAACAGGGAAGAGAAACCATGAGGAATTTGGTTAGAGAAGTTGCAAAAGTCATTAACATACCATTTACAGTTGGTGGGGGAATAAAGGATCTTAATGATGCAAGAGCATTATTGCTTAACGGTGCAGATAAAGTGTCAATAAACACAGCTGCAGTTAATAATCCATCATTAATTAAGGATCTCATGAGGATCTATGGTAAGCAATGCGTTGTAGTTGCTATAGATGCAAAGAGAAATTATGATTTGAAGCATAGAAAGAATGTTATAAAGACAGATAAAGGTAGATGCTGGTTTGAGGTTTATATCTATGGAGGAAAGAAAGCAACTGGTATAGATGCTATAGAATGGGCTAAGAAAGTAGAGAGGTTAGGAGCAGGAGAGATATTATTAACTAGTATAGATAATGATGGAAAAAAGGATGGATATGATCTAATATTAACTAAAGCTATAAGCCATGCTGTTAACATACCAATCATAGCATCAGGTGGTTGTGGTAAACCTAAGCATATGTTAGATGTATTCAGAGAAGCTGGTGCAGATGCAGCATTAGCAGCATCGATCTTTCATTATAGAGAGTATACCATTCAAGAGGTTAAGAGGTATTTAAAGAGAAATAATGTAATAGTTAGGTTATAATTATCTAAAGAGATCTCTGTCTTTATCTCTAATAAGCATGTTTATTGAACAATCGGATATTTCATAATCATAACCTCTAATTACTGCTATAGGTGTTCTATCTAATTTATTCATAACTAGTTCAGCTGCTGACGCTAATTCATCTACAATCGCAATATTAGTAACTTTTAATTCGTTGTCATAAGGATCTCTCATTCCCCTATAATCTTTTAATGGTTTTATACCACATATGCCAATAGCAACATTTACTTGTCCTTCTCTAAACGCTCTTCCAAATGTATCTGAGATTATTACAGCAACATCTTTATCTGTTAGTTCTTTTATCCTCTTCCTTATTAAAAAGGCAGATCTATCTGGATCTTCTGGTAATAAGACTAATCCATCTCTAACGTTAGACCTATCAACAGCAGAGTTTGCACATATAAAGCCATGTTTAGTCTCTGTTATTATTACACCCTTACTAGCCCTTATTATATTCATTGCTTCGTTTAATATAACCTCTACAACTCGTGCGTCTTTATTATGCTCTTTTGCTAACTCTATAGCTCTAGATGATGGCTTTATATCATCAAATTTCACAACTCTTCCTTCAACTTTTGATACTATCTTATGTGCAATAACTATTATATCCTTCTCTTCTAAATTAAAAGAATTTATTATAATCTCTGCTATATCCATACCTTTTACAAACTCAGTATCGAGTTTTATAGGTATTATTTTAATCATCTTATCTATTCCTTACTTGAATAGTCCCATAATGACTTTCTATAGCTGTAAGTAATAACCTCAGATCCTTCTCGTCTATTATAACATCTGCTTTATTATTAACTATCTCTTGACCATTAAATGCCACTTTAAAACCTGCTATCTCAAAGAGTGTAAGATCATTAGCACCATCTACTACAGATACTATATCCTCTTTCTTCTCACCAAACTCTCTAACTACTTTTGCTATAGCATTTGCTTTATTTGAGTTAACCATTATATCTACTCCGCTTAATACATTGTTATTAAAGATCAATTCGTTAGATGCTATGTAATCCAAACCTAATTCATGTTTTAGTCTCTCTGTCATTATAGTAAATCCTCCAGATACTGCTATTATTCTCCACCCTGCTCTCTTTAATTTATAACACACTTCTTTTGCTCCATTCATTAAAGGCATCTCTCTAGCAATCTTTAATGCGTCTTCATATCTTATACCTCTCAAAGCGTCTATTCTCCTAAGAAGACCTTCTTCCCATGGTATCTCTCCTCTTAAACCTTTAAGAGTAATATCCATTATCTCTTTTTCCTTATTAACAAGCTTTGCAAGTTTTGGTAGATACTCTGCATCGTATAGCACGCCTTCTACATCGAATATTACAAGCATTTAGTGATATACTCATCTATATCTTATATTAAGGTTTTTTGTTTCTAGCTTCATATATAATAATAATTATTAATCGCATCTAGAATATTACTAATATGAGTGAAGCGAGATATCAAGTTGAAGTTAAGGAGAGTGATAAATCACTTAGATTAAATGAAGAGGTAAAGAAGGAATTACAATCTTCTGGTATGCTTGATGAGAAGGGAAGATTAAAGATTAGTGGAGTAAGTGCAAAAATGCTTAAACGTATGAAGCAAGAATATGTAGATTGCCCAGTATTAAATAAACAGATACCGTTCTTACAATGCTATATATGTAAGAATTTTATAAGTAGAATTAAAGGACAAGTTTATTGTAAAGGTGAACCATTATAGGGATATGAGCAAAGAGATTGGTATAACAATAAGTAAAGAAGAAGATTTTAGTGAGTGGTATACACAAGTAGTATTAAAAGCTGAATTAATAGATTATGCACCAGTAAAGGGATTTATAGTATTGAGACCTGATGGTTATGCATTATGGGAGAATATAAAGAATATAGCAGATAAGAAGTTTAAAGAGACTGGACATAAAAATGGATTCTTACCAGTTCTAATACCAGAAAGTTTATTGTCTAAAGAGGCTCATCATTTTCAAGGATTTAAACCTGAAGTATTCTGGGTTACTCATACTGGCGATAACAAACTTATAGAGAGATTGGCTGTAAGACCCACATCAGAGACTTTAGCTTATGAAATATTTGCAAAATGGATTAGAAGTTATAGAGATCTCCCATTGAAACTTAACTTCTGGAATAGTGCATTAAGAGCAGAGATAAAATCGACTAAACCGTTGATAAGGAACTCTGAATTTCTATGGCAAGAAGGACATACAATTCATGAAAGTAGAGATGAAGCAGAGAAAGAGGCTTTAATGATGCTTAATATATATAGAGAGATAATAGAAGATTATCTAGCTATACCAGTTATAGTAGGCTATAAGAGTGATAGAGAAAAGTTTGTAGGTGCAGAGTATACATTAACACTTGAAGCATTAATGCCAGACGGCAAGGCATTGCAAATGGGTACATCTCATAATTTAGCACAAAACTTCTCTAAAGTATTTAATATAAAATTCTTGAATAAGGATAACGAAGAGGTATATGCATGGCAAACATCATGGGGTATCTCATGGAGATTAATAGGAGCTATAGTTATGACTCATGGAGACAAGCATGGTTTAATACTTCCACCAAAAATAGCACCTTTACAAGTAATCATAGTGCCTATTTATTATAAGAGTAAGGATAAAGATATCATAATGGAAAAGGCAAGAAAGGTTAAAGATCTCCTTAATACTAATTCAATCAGAGTAGAGATTGATGAGAGAGAGGAGTATACTCCAGGTTATAAATTTAATCATTGGGAGATGAAGGGTATTCCATTAAGGATTGAGATAGGACCAAGAGATGTTAATAATAAGCGAGTTGTAATCTCAAGAAGAGATACCAATGAAAAGTATGAGATTAATGATGAAGTAATATTAATGAAGGTTAACGAATTGTTAGAGAGTATACAAAACAATCTATATAATAAGGCTAAGATGTTATTAGAGAGTAATATTCATGAGGTATATAATTATGAAGATATGAAGAGTTTAATTGAGAAAGGAGGTTTCATTAAGGCATCATGGTGTGGTAATGAAGAATGTGAGGTTAGAATAAAAGAAGAGATTGGAGCTGATATAAGAGTGATACCATTTAATTCACATTCAAATAACAATTGTATATATTGTAATGGAAAAGGAAGGCATATAGCATACTTTGCAAGAGCATATTAGTGATATTAATGTTTGATCTACTTGGGTTCGATCCAACAGTTGGCTATATAGGATTATTTACTATAAGCTTTATTGCTAGTGTTATACCGTTCATACCGGTCCCATTTTTTATCTTCTTATTAATCATGGGCGCTGATCCTTCATTCGATCCTAATATATTAGCATTAAGTTCCACTATTGGTTCTACTATTGGTAAAGTAATTATATTTTATGCAAGCTATTATGGTAGAAATGCATTAAGTAATGATAGTAAAATTAAGATGAAACCTTTGCAGAATGTTGTTAGAAGATATGGTTGGATTGCTGCATTTATTGCAGCTGCAACGCCAGTTCCTGATGATTTAGTATATATACCTTTAGGTTTATCAAAATATAATCCACTATATTTCATCATCTCTACATTTGGAGGGAAAGCAACACTTTCAGAGATCATAGTATGGAGTGGTAAGTTTGGATTAGAGGATTTTATAAAACCATTACTTAACGATACACAATCTATACTTATACTTTATATAACAGCTATCATCCTAGCAATAATTCTAGCAATAATAATATATTTTATGACTAGATTAGAATGGAGTAAGTATATAGGAAAGATATTTCCATGGGCTTTAGATGACGAAAAGGATGATAAATCATCTTGATACAAACGGATTATCTTTTATGTAGAATCTCCATTGTTTATCTAAGGCATCTCTTATACCTATTCTCGATGCACTCTCTATCTTATCGATTGGAATATCATATCCATTAATAACATACAGCTCACATTCTCTTGTTAGATCTATCTCATTAAGACTTTTATCTATGGATAGTGCTTGTGTGAGTCTTCCCGGTCCACTAGTTAATTTATATATATCATCTACACCTCTCTTCTTCTTCATAATCTCTATCCCTGACAAAGGCTCTACAGCCCTTATTAATACTGCACCAGCAGAGCTCTTCTCATCCTTTGCAACTATATTAAAACAATAATGATTGCCATATGTAAAGTATACATATGAATACCCTACCTCTCCAAACATGGGCTTATTCCTTTTAGTTAAGCCTTTGTAAGAATGACTTGCTGGGTCATCGAATGACTTATACGCTTCAGTCTCTACTATCATAGCAGTAAGTATATTGTCGCTAATTACTCTAACTAAGATCTTACCTAAAAGTTCTTGAGCAACTTTAACTGTATCTCTAGCATAGAAAGGTCTCTCTATTATCAAATATATCCCTCTAACCCTCGTTTCTTTAAATCTTTAGTAATTCTTACTAAACTCTTTATATCATCCATTAATACTGAACGTAGAGAAGGATTGTAGATCGCCGCTGCTGGATGTATGGTTAGAAAGTAATATCTCCCTTTATAATCTATCAATTTACCTCTATTCATAGTAATAGAACTGCCTTTAAGTAATGTATGATAAGCTGTATTTCCTAATATACATATTATTAATGGATCTATAATCTTTATCTGCTTCTCTAAATATGATATACAGCTATCTATTTCATCCCGTAATGGCGCTCTATTATTAGGCGGTCTACACTTTACTATATTAGTTATATAAACATCTTCTCTCTTAATACCGGCACCTTCTAGCGCTTCTTCCAATATCTTACCAGCTGCTCCTACAAATGGTCTTCCTTGTTTATCTTCACTCTTACCAGGTGCTTCGCCTATAAACATTATATCTGCATCAAACCTTCCTTCACCAGGAACAGCATTCAATCTATTAATTGCTAATCTACATAATCTACATCTCTTAATATATTCCTCTAATCTTTCTAAATTACTCATTGTACACTCTTAATTATAGCTTCTCCTCTGATATACGGTCCACCATTACCCATTCTCATTATCTGCATAGGATCTCCTTTGCCGCAGTTTAATATAGGTCTGATCTCAAACTCTTTTGAACATGCATCTATAGAATTGAAAAAGTCTAGAGCATTATTCATAATAATTACATCTCTATGAAGATCTTTGAGCTCTCCTTGTTCAATCTTATATGCGTATTGTGCCGATATACTCCAATTATATCTAAACATATCTATTGATGGCACTTTCATATCGCATACAAGATATCCATCTTTAACCTCCTTGATCATTTCTTGATAAGAATAGTCTCGTGGTTTTATATATGTACATGCCATTCTTATTAACGGCATGAATTTAGCATCAGATGCTCTCATACTAGCATTAGGTTCTTTATCAAACTTTAGAGCAGTCTCTCTACTATACATGTGATCAACTAATATCCCATCTTTGATCAAAATCTTCTCTCTAGCAATGACACCCTCATCATCGTATTTGTAATTGCCTAGTGTTGATGGTATTGTAGGATCATCAATAACTGATAATAGACTAGAACCTATTCTTGAACCTAGTTTTCCAGCCCACCATGCACCACCAGCCCATGCTAACTCATATCCTAATACTCTATCAGCCTCTGATGGATGTCCAAGTATCTCATGTGTTAATAATGCAACAAAATCTGGATTAAGTATTACCTTACTCTTACTCTCTTTAACGGGTTTTGCTTTTACAAGTTTTGATGCCATTGATGATATATACTCTGCTTTTGTTCTAACATTCTCAAGCATCTCAATACCACCTCTACCTCCTTCAGTTGTACTAGTACTCTCGTTCAACCCTTGTTCTGAGGCAACTGAAGTTAATACTGCTGTAGTATCAGTGTACTCTTGCACTATATTTGCAGACTCACTATTCATAAACAATTTACTTACGCGCTGATAACCTATAGATATTGATGATTTCTGTGTATTAACCCTCATTATGGCATAGCACTCTTTTGCTATCTTTAATAGCTCATCTATATTATCTTCTGGTTTTATTCTTGTATCAAAATATACTTTATCATTATGCGCTTTAGTATAAGCTAGTTTTACCTTCTCTTTAGCATCTTCACTATATGCTTTTGCTAATCTACATGCTCTCTCTCCAGCCAACTTGTAGTCTTCTTTCTTTGGATTTTCTATAGCATAGAATCCCCATACGCCATTAAGTAATACTCTTATACCTAACATATCTATCATTGAAGCATTGCTTGTGATTATTCCGTCTTCTAATGATATTTCCTTTATTTCCTTTCTTTCAATTCTTAAATCAGCATATGATGCACCTAACCTAATACAGTATTCTATAGCATCTCTTGCATAATCTTCATCCATATAATGAATTATAACTAGATAAATAAAAGTTATATGGATATATACATTCTCCAAATTATTACTAAAGATAAATTTTTATATGCTATTAGAAGCATTAATTTATAATCTATTCAACTATAGTAATTATAATTTAATATTTAAACGACTTACATATAATTATTGTCTATATAAAATATATACTAAAAATTAGATTATAAGGATTTATACTTATGATATATAAGATAGTTTAATGATAATAATGATAACTATGAACAGATTTTTAAAACTATTAGAGAGAATAAATATAGATAGTATTGAAGATGATATAAGAGATATCCTAGTAGATAATGGTATAATAAAAGGAGGAGTATTACAAGACGATGCAAGATTACAAATTGCATTACTTGCACTAAAGAATGGTAATAGTATTGACGAAGTTGCAAAAGCGTTATCATGGAAGGATTTTGAGAGATTTGCAAGTATTATCTTGCAAGAGTATGGATATCAAGTATATAACTCAATAAGGATAAAAAGGAGAGAGATAGATATACTAGCAATAGATAATGACCTAGCATTAGTAATAGATTGCAAACATTGGAAATATAACAATAAGAGTAGATTGAGATATGCTATAAATAAACAAATAGAAAGGGTAAGATTACTATTTACATCAGATAGATTCGAGTTCAAATATGCTATACCAGTTATATTAACACTTTATGAAGATGTAAAGTTTATAGATAACGTTCCTATAGTATCGATAGAAAAGTTCTCTTCTTTTATAAACGAGTATAAAGGTTACACTGATATGCTCCTAGTTATTAAATGTTAAAGAATTAACATAGCGATATATACTGCTATAGTTAGCGCTAATGTTATTTTTGTTAGTGTAAGAGATCTATCTAATGCATGTAAATAGTCATCAAACTGCTTAGAACCCATAACTTTGATATTAGAGTATGACTCTGCTATCACTATATTTGTTTGTTTGAGTCTAGACGCTGCTAATTTTGATAATGATAATAATGCATTGCTTAAATAATCCCAATTACTAATGCTACCCAATGTATAATAACCTTCTCTATTTCTTGCTCTACCAGACGTAGCATGAGTATCCGATGTGCAAATCTCTAACATATTGATAATATTTATCTTATTTATTATATACTCTCTTAAACCTTTTATCATGTTGTTTGCATCTATCCATCCTATGCCATAAGTCTTTTTATTAATATTTATAGCAATTACAGCTAGAGCAGCATCTCCTATATCCTTCTCAATCTTAAATTCTATCTCTTTTGATGACGCTGACGCTACCATAAATTTAAACTGTTCTGCACGTACTAACTTATCCAACACGAATTTTGCAGCATTAATCATATCACTATTATCATGCTCATTTAGTTTATTACCTAAAGCATTATGTGAATCTATTAACAATAAATTCATACCTAAACTCTTAGCATGACTCTCTATAGCATTCTTCACATCTACATCTACATCTTCCATTCCATATGGTGAGAGAGATAATATGAGTATGGCATTTCTACCAAAGGCTATCCCAGTAACTCTTGCCTTACCGAGAGTATAAACTACAGGCTCTGTACATCTATCATTTTCTTCTATTATTCTCATTTCATTTAAACTATCTATATATCTATTAACCTCTTCTATTGAAGGTATATTTAGCGCATGATCTGATACGCTATGCATTACTATAGAATTTATGCCGTGTTTTTGATAATAATTATGAATTAATGATGGTATATTGCTTCCCCCAACTGGATTAAACGGTCCTGGATGCACTTCTGGTAATATAATTGCAGATGTATCGAATAATAAAGAGGTTGTTTTAATATTAGCATACTCTGATCTGCTACTCATAATATCTTCCATTCTTTTTGGATTATTCTCTGTAGATGCTAAGAGATATGCACGCAATATCCTAAACGTACTCTCTACCCATGGTCTACCAGCTCTATCAGCCATTATACTCCAAAATAACGCTATTATAAGAGTTAACGAACCAAAGATCAATCCTTTAATATCTAATAATTGATCTGTAATCACTAATGATAATAATAAAGGCATTATAGGTGCTATTAGAAATACTCTATAACCTGCTCCAAATACAGATCTAAATATACATATTCTAAATCCTATAACTAACATCATACCCATGATCATATAGCCTTGTAATGAATCTAGTAATCCTAATGAGAGTGTTAAAAGCCAGAAGAGCATAGAAAATGCTGCTACATGATGTATTTTTGCAATATTAGTTAATTCAGTACCCTTCAGTAACCTATAATCTATCTGAATTGAGAGATATGCTAATAATAATGCTAGAGGTAGTCTATATGACAATTCTATAAACTCATAATTATTTATGATTGTTATAAGAGTAGTTGATATAATCATTATAGAGAGTGATACTTTATATGACGAAGGATTTATCAGTGTTAGATAAAATCTCTTGTGTATATTTCCTACAGAATTGCTCATCACAGAGGGAATAGTAACTTGATCAATATAGAGATACCTATGAAACCTGTAGCTATTGCAAATACATACTCTGGCTTTATCTTATACCCTTTCGTCTCATCCTCAAAGAATCTTAATAACCCTGCACTTGATGCTGGCAATGGAGCAGATTTCTTCTTACTACTACTCATATCATGAATCTCTTACATTACAAATAAATCTCTTTCTATCATAGGTTATGATTTATGAAGAGATAATTAACAAGTATCTAATATAACTATCTCTACCATTTCTAATTTATCATAATACGCATATGCGTAGAATTTATAGTCTATGTTGGACATTATAATCCATGGAATTTGATTAAGTATCATGTATTTAAGATCCATGCTAGATGGTTCTGGTTTAGAAGGATGAGAGTGAAATATGGCTATAATATCTCTCTTATCTTTTCTAACCTTCATATATAGTTCATAAAACTCTTTCTCATCAAACATAAACATAGCATAAGAGTTTGCTATATTCTTAAGCTCAATTATATATTCGACTTTAGCAATATCATATCTTATATTACCTACAAGCAATGCACATGATTCTAACGGTAATGCATTCTTTGTAATTCTTTGTAATTCATCTATATGTTTACAATATAACTCTAGTTTCTTTATCATTATCCTTTATTTATCATCTGCTGAGGTAATTTTATTATACCGTTTGTATATAGTGACTTTGGAATGTATATCTCTTTCTCTTGACTTGTTCCTCCAGCAATCGTTTCTTCACCTGCTAAAGCATTAAAGAGTAGGAACGCTATCATACCAGTAACAGAAGCGCTTATGAACAATATAGTTATAGCTTTTATATGTTTACTCTCTTTACTCATTGCATATGCAATAACTATAGAGGGTATTATTATCATTAATAGTATACTTGCAAAGAGAGGAAGTGTTGGTACAGTAGATATAGCAGCAGCAAATGTACCAAATGCAAGCATTAAGCCTAGAATTATAGCACTAGCTGCCTTTGATGATGGAGTAGTAGGTAAACCACCTTTTAATAATCCAGCAGCAATGAATATCATACCTATAAACATAACTAAAGCGCTTATTGCATGCATACCTTCTAAGAAGGTCTTTGCTATACCAGCGAGAGACAATCCTACACCTGCCATTCCTATTACTGTTAATCCTATACCAGGTATGAGTAACTCCCAATCACTCAATATTATCAAGTATAGGTTAAGTTATATCTTAAATAATCTTTTCTATCTAGAGGTATTTATATGAGAAACTTCATATAATATATATGCCATTAAAGGTAAAGTCGATAGCATCATTCGTCTCATTAGAGCAGATAGTAGATAAACTTAATGAATTAGGATTTGTATTAGAGAGCAGTGCTATAATGGTCAGCGAAGGTAAATTCTGGAATAGGATGCTCTATATTAAAGGAGAAGAGATGGTATTCGTCTCCGATGAGATTGGTGATACATATCCTAAGGATCCTGTAGTAACTATATATGGTTTAGACGATACGATAGAAAAGATTACAGGTG
Organism: Candidatus Nitrosothermus koennekei; assembly: GCA_013538715.1. Taxonomy (GTDB): domain Archaea; phylum Thermoproteota; class Nitrososphaeria; order Nitrososphaerales; family Nitrosocaldaceae; genus Nitrosothermus; species Nitrosothermus koenneki. Next base: position 123,519 of record JACAFH010000001.1, read on the forward strand.
TGCTTTATTGAATGTATATGAATGTAATGAGAATCAATTCGTAGAGAATATTAGAAGGTTAGTAGATTCCAACAATAAGATAATAGTAAATAGAAGAATTACACTATATGATGATCAAAAATATGGTCTATCAACTCTGCCTGATAAAGAGTTTGAAAGTTATTCAATGATAGCATATAGAAATGGGTATAAACGTACCGTTTATGCCAAAGTGCCATTTATAGATGAATATCATAATCATCTATATAAAGAGAACGAAGTTTTACATTCCTCATCTAATCTACTTTTTCCTAGATTGTTTATACCATACTATAAAGTAGAATATTCATTTAATATATGGGGTAATATGTATTTACATTCCTTCGATCTATTATTTAAAAGTGAGATTAAGCTTGAAAAGAGGAAGATACGAGGTAATAATTTACTTGTTCATGTACTAAGATTTATTGTTCCTGATGAGCGGATAATGATGTTAAAATTACCAGAACAGGTTATAATATTAGATGTTAAAAAATTAACAAGGATATTCGAATAGTAATTAGTGGTGATGAGGTGGTGGCTGCGAACTCTTTGCTAATGCTTCATTATAAGTACCAGCTGCCTTTTCATGATATTCAAGATTAGACTGATCTACTTTGATAGCTTGTGGTGGACATACAGAGACACATGCCATGCACCATATACAATCATGCTCTCTTATGGGATCTGCTTTATCAGTGAAATCTTTTCTATGTTCTTTTACAGATTCACCATTCCCTCCAGGATGTTTCCACGCTTCATTATTTGGAACATCGTTTGAAGTTCTGTACCATTCATATACTTGTACTGGACATGCTTCTATACATGCACCATCTGCTACACATACATCCCAATCTACTGCAACCATAGTTCCATGAACTCCAACTGGTTCTATATTTTCTCCTCTAGTAGCATAATCCTTCTTACATTCTTCATTCTGTGCAGCATCAGCTAATCTTCCTGGTCCCCATACAAAATGGAAATGTTCACCATCTTTGTTATAGTGCTTACCTATTACTTCATATCCTTTTGGAAAGTCTGGATTTATTGGCATTCCTCTTCATATAGAGAGAAGTTATCGTGTTATTTAAATTATATGCTAATAATTCAAGCCTTGATATCATATTAAATTATCAAAAATAGAGTAATAGAAACTAATTAGTATATATCAAAAATGTTTATTAACTATTAGTATATTATTTATCATGGTGAAAAGATGACCAAAACCCTAAATGTTGAGATCGATGCAACCGTAAATAACACCAATGCAGCAAAGCAATTTATAGAAGAGTTAGAGCACCAATATGCAGATCTAACAGTATCAAATGTCAACGTAAGTTCTAATAAAGTATCTTTTAGTGTAGCATCTCCTGGAATGGATGATCTTACAGCAGCAGATGTAAAATTTAGAATAGACGAATTTGTATCAATGAATGTGCCGCCATTTACTATAAAGAAGATAAATGTAAGTTAAAAACCTAATTTATTTTATCTCTTGTAACCTATTCTTCTTAAAAATACTTTTCTTTCTTCTTTATCATTTTCATCTTCCACACTTTTACTACTAATACCATCAATAACTCCTATCACACCTCTTCCTTGCTCACTCACAGCAATTATAACTTCGAGAGGATTTGATGTAGCACAGTAGATATTTACCACTTCATCTACCATCTTTATCTTATTTAATACATTAATAGGATACGCATCTCTTAAAACTATCAAGAATACATGCCCCGCAGATATCTTCTTGATCTCATTTATAGCTTCTTCTTCTAACTCTTTATCATTACCATCATGTCTTATTAGAGCCTTTCCACTAGCCTCACAGAATGCTATACCAAATTTTATGCATGTGCTACTACTAATTAAGGCTTCATAGAGATCTTCAACGCTCTTTATGAAATGTGCTTGACCAAGTATTATATTTCTACCTTCCTTTATATCCAACTTTACACTCTCTATCTTCATATTACTTTTATAGAATGATGATATTAATAACTCTTCATCAATTCTTTACACATTTTAAATAGAATACTAGCTAGTCTTTCTGTGTTTTGTACATCGTTGGTAAGATCTAGTAATATAGCAAGACTAGGGAGTATATCATGATAACCATCTTTTGCTAGTTTTATTGCTAAATATGTAATGTATAAACTACAATCGACATATTTATGAATCTCATAAAGATATAATGCTTTCCTACTTATTAATCTAGAATTAATTAACTTGTATAACATATCTAACGCTCTAATTAGAGATGAACTATTAGCACGTTCTAGTCCTAAAGGTTCGTAAAACATTGTTAGATCAACTTTTAATTCTCTTAATTGGGTTAAGATATGCAATGGAGAAGGTATAACTTTATTTAATAAGAGTAGAGAGTTTAGATAATTATAAGCTGCCCTCTTTAATAAGAAAGATGCCTCAAAACCATTACTCGTCATAGCCTTGCTTGCATCTAATAACGCGTCTAAAAGTAGATCTCTTGAATATAATCTTAAATCGTATGTTAAACTATTCTTTAATGCACTAAGTATAAACGATGGGTCGTTTAATATCACTGCATTGTAGAGCTGTAAAGTTCTATATCTATTATCATTGCTAATTTTATGAATCTCAATATATTTATCCTCTTTAATTTCTACACCTTCTTTGCAATCCTCTAATATTATCAAATCATATTCACAGCACTCATAAGCAAGCTTAGTTGCTCTACATCCTGTTAATGCAATACTATACTTGTTATAATATTCTTCCATATTAAGCATGTATATTACATATGGAACGGAATAAATAATGGTTATGCTAAATTATCTAAAAAGCTCCGGTGGTGTAGTCCGGTTAAGCATAGCGGCCTCTCGAGCCGTTGATCCCGGGTTCAAATCCCGGCCGGAGCATTCTTAAGAATTATCTCTCATTGGTATCTGCTATATCGATGTTAGATATGCCATTCTCACCTATCTTTATCTCAAAGATACCTGGTTCTACAGAACTTGGTAACTGCATCTTTAATAATGACTCTAGTACTTTTAGAGGGTTGTATTTAAAATATATGATCTCATTCTTATCTTCAATTTTACACAAAAGTATTGTCTTTTCTAATGTTAAGATATCTTTAAGATACTCTATTTTTAGGTCTAAATCTTCTAGATATTTAATAAACGATAATGCCTCATCGGTTGTAAATAGTTTAGGCATATCTATCTTCCAAAAATCCGATAATATACTTTCTATATCTAAAGAGAGCATTAGTAATCTAGTAGTTAAAGGTAAGGCTCTTGCTATCATCGATGCACGAAATGATGAGATCAATTTATTGTAAAGTGGTATTGCAGGATCTGAAGATAATCTATCACCTAGGAGAGTATTAATCTTAAAGCCATTAACTAATCTTGCAAGTGTATATTCCCATTCTTCTGGTATATAATCTGGTTCATTGTAATTATATATACCTCTTTCATAACTATATTCTCTTATATCTGAACCTCGAATATCCCACAAACTATGTAATATCTTTAATTGTTCTCTTAAAATATTCTGCTCAATCTTAGTTGCATAAGATGGATATAACTCAAATATTATAGCATGAAGATTCCTTAATCGTGGTATTACATTCTTAGCTATCTCTATTAATTGATCCGGAATAGTTCCAGCATGTGCATCTAGCCAATAGTTATCCTCTCTAGTACCGCCTGCAAGATGAACCTCCCATACTTTATCTAATGGAATATTGCTTATGAAATCCTCAACCTTTTCTCTTCCATTAAGTTCATTAGCCCAAATATTATGCAGATCTAGTAATATACCACATTCACTTCTCTCAACTATCATCCTTACAAATTCACTATCTCTAACTTCATTATTATTTGGCTTAAGATAATTCACACCTGTTTCAATAGCAAAAGGAACTTGAAATTCATCTTTTAAAATATTTATATTTCTACTTATGTATTCAACACTTCTCTTGCTTTGGATAGGTGGCAATAAGAATCCAGTATTAAACATGATGCCATTATATCTTACTGAATTAAATGACAAATGTTCACTGATCCATGGAGATTCTATCTCTTTTATTATATTATTGAGTAAGAGTATCTGTTTATAATCTGGAATCACTGTTCCACCTATTGGTATACTTACGCTGTGAATAATCTTCTTACATGGAATATTTTTTATCTTCTCCATTACCTCTTTATCCATTTTAAATTCATCAGATAATGTATGGTGCCAAAAGTTTTGAGGTTCTATCTCTATAACATCTATAAGATCTATGTTAGATTGTATGAATGGTTCCAAAGATAAAAAATATGTTAGACCTACCCCTCTGTCTGGTATATTCATGTTGATATATTGAATGAGTCTCCTAATGACTTTGGTTCTAAGTTCTTTGTTATTACAAAATCATTCATAAATACACGCCTTATATCTCTTGTTATGCTATACACATCTTTGAAGAGTATATCTTTACCAGAATGACAGTTTGGGCAACCTACTATATCAAGTATATTCCTCATACTCGCTTGTATTTGTTCAAAGTTATATGATATATCTTTAGGTAAGACTACTATATGATCATATGTTATGCTATCTCTTACTATTTTCCTACTTATATCGCTTGCCATTGCTTCTATTAACAAAAAGTTGTATAAAAAGATTATGTTTTTAACTAAAGATAATCATCTACCATTACATAGAATAGCATGGGTGCCTCTTAATCTCAACTATTTTAGTATTCCTTGTTCAATTATAGAATTAATCTAATACTAATTACCTTCATTAGATCTTATGCTCACATATCAAGCCTATCTTCTCAATACTCATATTAGTCATTACCTACAAGTATCAATGGTTTATTTGTATATTCTAATATCTTTATGATAAGCATCTATATTGATGAACTGATCAATATACTAAACATAAAATATATAATCACTAAATTTCTTTTCACATCATCGACATATTAATATCTTATCATAAGTGTTTATACACAAAACATTTTTCGTATAATTATTATAGCCATTCGTCTGTATAGTTAGTAATGAGAGTTGATTATGAAGAATTTGAGAAAGTAGAAGATATAATGGCATATCTAGTAGCTGTTGCACCATTGATGAAGCAGATAGTTACTATAAATAGTTATAAGGGATATACGTTCGCATTGATACCCTTGTCTCCTTTATCTGGGGAGAATATACTCATGGTATACACGAAACAACAATTGGAACCTGGATTATTTGAATTTGACCTCTCTACACAAAAATACAAGAAAGTTATGAATGTAGAAAGAGCAGATAAGAGCTACTTTATAGTTATATCTCCAAAGAGAAACACGTTAGCAGATGAGGCTATAAAGGGTATAGAATCAAATTAATTTTTTATATATCAAAGTATAATGCAAATTCATACGGGTGTGGTCTTAAAGCAATCTCACTAATATCTTTTCTACCTTTTTCTATAATCCTCTCTATAATATCATCTGTTAATATTGGCTTAAGGTAATTATTATCACTCTCCAATGCATCCATAGCAGCATTTAGTGTTGCTGGTAATTGTTTTATACCTAATTCTCTCCTCTTTATAGAATCTAATCTATATATATCCATATCTACAGGATTCCCAGCATCTATTCTCTTCTTTATACCATCAAGACCTGCCAATAATACAGCAGTAAATGCTAAATATGGATTTGATGATGGATCTGCTAATCTAAGTTCTATCCTTTTACTCTTTGCATATCCTTTTCCCTTAAAATGTGATGGTATTCTTACTATAGCAGATCTATTATTTTTACTCCATGCAATGTATACTGGCGCTTCAAATCCAGGTATAAGTCTTCTATATGAATTTGCTGTTGGAGCTAGGATTGATGCTAACGATTGAGCATGATCCAATAAGCCTCCTATAAAATATCTAGCACTCTGACTAAGCTCTGCATATTGATCATTCTCATCATAAAATATATTATCTTCTTTCCATAGACTCAAATTTATATGCATGCCACTTCCATTATCATTTATTAATGGTTTTGGCATGAATGTAGCTACCATACCGTGCTTTCTTGCAACACTCTTTATGACATATTTATATGTCATTACATTATCTGCAGAATTTTTAAGTTCATCGTATCTTATACTAATCTCACACTGCCCAGCTGTAGCAACCTCATGATGGTGATCTTCGCATATCATTCCAAAATTAGATAACATATTTACACATTCGTTTCTAAAATCTACTAAAGTATCTATAGGTTCTTCAGGCATATAGCCATTCTTATTCATAATAGGATATGCACCACTAATCTCTTGAGAGTCTATCTTATAGTAACTCTCATTGGTATTTATATGCCACGACGCGGAGTTAAATATAAAGAATTCTGTCTCAGGACCAAAGTAAGAACGCTTATAGCCCTCTTCTTTTAGTAATTCTTCACATCTAGATGCTATTGCTCTGGGATCTCTAGGAAATACACTTCCATATTTCCAGTATACATCACATATCATCCTAGCGGTCTTATTATCATCTCTATACCATGGGATAATTGCAAATGTATTAGGATCAGGCTTTAGTACTAAATCTGACTCATATATCTCACTAAATCCTTTTATTGATGAACCATCAAGTTTTGGAAAACCATCTATTAGTGATGATAGATCTATATTTTCAGCAGGTATGGTTATATGATGAAATCTTCCAAATAAACTTGTAAATTGTAGATCTAAGAATCTGATATTCTCATCTTTAATTATTCTAAAGATATCTTCATGAGTATAATATACATTCTCTATACCATCATTAGTATATCTATATGGCATATCATAATGGAAAATAGATGCTTATTTAAAGTATACCTAATAGTATTTAAGTATATTGATATATCATAATTCTTAATGATAGATATTAAATCATTATATGGATTGATATTGAATGAAGTAAATACAGATACATTACAGCCTATTGATAAAAATATCTATACTAATATATCTAATATATTAACAGAATTAAAAGGTCAAGTTTATGAAGGTTTAGAGAGTAATATTAGAGATGCGTTTGTATCATTAATATCTGAGATGGTTAATACATTATTAGAGATAAGACTGTCTAAATATAATACAAATAGAGTTAATTTAACATATGAAGAGATGTTTATAATAGATATAGAAGATGAATATAAAATAAGGAAGGATTTTGTAATTCAAACAATAATAGAAGGAAGAAAAAAGGTGCTTGAAGGTATAGTTAATAAGATAAAGACAAAGAGAATTATAGTTAGATTACTTGCAAATGTAGATGAATTCATAGGTGCTGATAATATAAAGTATGGGAAGTACAACGCTGAGGATATAGTAGTACTCCCATTAGAAGATGCTAAGAGGCTTATCAATGATAATATTGCAAAAGAGGTAATAATGTTAGATTAGGTATTTATTAGTAATGAGATAATCTTTAGAATATGTCTCATACCGATATAGATGTTGTAACTCATCTCTTACTTGCAGTATATCCAGCAATAGCATTATTTGTGATAGAGATTGTGTATAGATTTACTAAGTTTAAAGAATGGATAAAATATACTATGCAAGGATTTGCATCTATAGCATTTGCAATAGCATATTTAACACTAATAGATGCAAGTGGCATATCGTTAATGTTATTTATATTAGCTCCAGCGTTATTCCTGCAAGCAAAGAGGGCTAAGGATAGAGCTTAGATATCTCATCTATTAAAATCCTGGCTATGTTACTCTTATCATTCAATTCTATATACCTAATATCTTTGCCAACAACGAAACCTTCAATTCTATCCTCACTGACCTTCTTTACATCATTAGCAAATACTAGATCTGCATTACATTCTCTCATTAATCTCTTTGCTGAATCTATTAACTCTTCTTTACTAACATCATACAAAGCCTTAAATGCGATGAGTTTAATCTTTGGGTTAATCTCTTTAACTCTATTAATGATCTTAGGAGTTGCATCTAATTCTATTCTCAATCTAGCATTCTCTCTACTCTCTATCTTTTTATCTCTCTTCTCACTTGGTTTATAATCTGTAACAGAAGCACTCATTATGAGTATATCATTATCTAGATTAGAAAGTATAGCATTAAGCATCTCATTTGTAGTATCTACTCTAATTATATTAAGATTAGGTAGAGTAGCGCTTCCATGTCCATAGATAAGTGTAACATCTGCTCCTAACCTATATGCATGTTTTGCTATCTCTACACCAAATCTACCACTTGCAGTATTAGTAATTACTCTTATAGGGTCTATATATTCTCTAGTCGATCCCGCTGTAACAAGTATCCTCTTGCCTTTAATCTTATGGGATGACAATAATCTGATAGAAGCATCTACTACCTTCTCATATGATGCAACCTTCGCTTTATTCTCTATTATATCTGGTTCTATTATAGTAACATATTCTTTGAGCTTCTCAATATTCTCTTTTACTATAGGATTAGAATACATAGCTTCATGCATTGCTGGTGCTATTATTATTGGAATCTTTGAACCTAATGCTACACTTGCTATAGATGTTATGCTAGTATCATCTATTCCATTAGCAATCTTACCAATTGTATTTGCTGTGCATGGATAAAATATTATTAGATCTGATCTTCCATAATCTGCTAATTGTATATGCTCTAGCTCTTTACTTAACTCTATTACCACTTTATTACCAGTAGCCCAATACATTAGATCTTCAGTTAAAAGTAGCCTTGTTTTCCTACTCATAACAACATAAACTTCTGCTCCATATCGCATTAATAGTCTAGCAAGATCAACAGATCTATAAGCAGCTACACTTGAACTTATACATAATACTATCTTCTTATCCTTAAGATAATCTCCAAAACTACCTATTATCTCTTTTGATGGATGCTTATTCATAAACTCTTATACTCCTCTTCGCTCATGTGAAATGTATGTTCATCAGCAGGAAACTTACCATTTATAACATCTTCTGCATAAAGTTTAATTGCATCCCTTATTATACTTGCTAATTCTGCATATCTCTTCACAAATCTAGGTTTGAATTTTTCATATAAACCAAGCATATCATGAATAACTATTATCTGTCCATCACATGCATTACCAGATCCTATACCTATGGTTGGAATCGATAACCTCTCACTAATCATCTTTGCTACCTCATATGTAACTTGTTCTAATACTATTGAGAATGCTCCTGCATCTTCTAATGCTTTTGCATCTTCCAGTAGTTTTAAGGCAGAATCTTTTGTTAAACCATGAACTTTGTAACCATGCCAAAGTGTTGCAGTTTGAGGCTTTAAACCTATATGAGCCATGACTGGTATTCCAGCGTCAACCAACCTTTTAATCCTATCACTCATCTCCTTTCCTCCTTCTATCTTTACAGCATCAACATTAGCATACTTTACTAACTTAAATGCATTCTTTAAAGTAGAGGTATCATCTATATGATATGACATGAATGGCATATCTGCTACTATCATTGCTCTCTTTCTACCCTTTGCTACGCCTTTACAGAATAGTAACATCTCATCCATACTTACTGGTATAGTATTATCATATCCAAGCATTACCATTCCTCCACTATCACCAACTAAAATTATATCAACTAATTCGTCAATAAGAGTAGCAGTAGTATAATCATATGCTGTAATTGCTACTATCTTCTTCTTGCCCTTTAATCCTTTTATATAATCAACAGTTATCTTCATCTTATCCCTCTTAGTATAGTTTTTAGACTCTCTTCAAGATTCGATTTATTATCAAAATTGTCTATAATGGATTGCAACTCTTCTCTATTAACCCTACTATATTCTTGAGCATATTTTATCATTAAAGGTATAACTCTTATAATATTATCAACTATACTTATCTGAGCAGTAGTAGATGTTCTAGATAAAGGATTCAAATCTATTGCTATAACCTTCTTACCCATCTTTACAAGTGCTTCTGTTCTATCTCCATCTTCTAATGGAACAAGCACAACATCAGACAAATATATACCATATCTATCAACTATTCTTCTAGCGCTACTTAATTCTTGTATCACTGCATAATTATTCTCTTCAACTCCATATATCTTCTTGCTATAATATCTCTTCAACTCTTCTTCTATAATCTTTATCCTCTCCTTACTTCTATAAAATATGTTTATCTCAATCTTTGCGTTAATTATCTCTGCAAGATTTGCTATCTCTTTTGAACATAAACATGCCACATTGCCATTTACAGATAATACTGGCTCTTTTGCTAATAATAATGCTGCTACTGCTGTTTTGATAGCATTTAGTGCAGTTGAAGTTGTCTTCTCTCCAATAAGGTAATCATATGCTTCACCTCTTCCATGAGCTATTAAACCTTGTTCAACTACCATACCTTTTCTAAAACATTCAACTAATCTCTCTCTAATCTCTAACGATACTCTTCTAGGATGATCCGATGGTATCAATAATTCTTGCACCATTATTATCTATCTTTGCTACTATAACCTTTCCATATCTTTCTAGTAATGTTTTAACATATTCAACGTCATTATCACTAACTATAGTAAATATTGTCTCCCCAAACATTGCAAGAGATGAATTATAACCATGCTCTAATAATTCATCCATGATTGAGTAGCACTTCTTACTCATAAATTTTACCGATCTTGCAAATCTAGATGAGAGATCTAGAAAATTATCTATCGTAGGATTTGAATCTAATTTTGTTAGCATCTTACCGCCAATTCCATTTATTAAAGAGATCTTATTTGTAAGAAACTCTTTTGTTGAGATAGCATCTAAGCAGAGTACAATAACATTATCCTTATCATAATCAAGTTTCTTTACTTTAGATATGCCTGGTGCTCCAGCCTCTAATCTCATCTCAAAACCTCCATGATATTCAGCAACTACTGTCCCCATACCACACTTGCACTCAAGATCTGCTATATGAGCAATCTGTGCAGCATGTAATTTATCAAACAATTGTAAGGCATCATTTAATGCATATGATAAACTTAATGCAGCAGCACCACTACTGCCTATTCCATATCCAATTGGTATGTCTATATAATGTTTTATGGTAAGATCAAATCTCTTTTTAAGTAATGATAGATAGTATCTTGCTACATACAACGACACATCTGCATTGTTAACAATTTTATCATTGATATAGATTGAGATATTATTTTTATTACTCTCCCTTAATGAGATACATGTTAATACACCTTTATTTATACATACTCCTGCACCTCTAGAACCTATACTTAAAGTATCACCATGTTTAATGGGAAATTCAACAAATCCTGTAATATGCCCTGGTGCAAATGCTTTATGCATAAGCAAGACTTAAATAAAGATATATATATAAATGTCGTTTAAAAAATATAAATTGATATAAATTGAGATATTATAGAAAGGTACAAAAGATAGGCAGTAGTATGCTAGTATCTCTTCCAAAAGAATGGGTAATAGAGAATGAACTAAGTAAGGGGAGTGTATTATTGGTTGATGTAGGAAATGATATAATAATTCGCTCTAAAAGAGAGAGTAAGAGTAAAGAAGCTGTAATAAATTATCCATCTAGATATGGTGACATGCCATTAAAAGAGATAACTGGAGCCTATCTACTAGGTTATGATATAATTTTAGTAAAAGGAGAGAATTCTATCTCGTATAATGATAGAGAGTTGATAAAGGATGCTATAAAGAGATTAGTAGGTTTAGAGATAATAGATGAGGATGCTCATAATATAAAAGCGCAGTTCTTATTAGATGCCACTACTTTAGATCCTAGAAAGATTTTACAGAGAATAAATAGTATAATAAATGGTATGTATAAAGATACCATCTCGTCATTTAATAACAAAAATGATTCTATAATGAAGATAATTAGAGTTAGGGATGAAGAGATCAATAGACAATATTTTCTGCTAGTTAGATTCCTAAGGAGTGCTTTACTTGATAACACTTTGGCTGAGAGAATAAATCTTACTAGTATAGATATATTAGATTATAGGATAGCCGCAAATTTATTTGAAGGAGTTGGAGATTCTATAGTAGAATTAGCAAGACTGGTTGCAAATACTAAGGATGTAGAAATGGATGTTATAGATACCGCTTTGATGATAGGAAAACTTCAATCATTGGCAGTAAATGCATTCCTTAATAATAATAGGGCATATTCCATTCAAGTAATTAATGAGTATAATACGCTAAATAATATATTTGAGAAGATGAAGAGTCATAAGGATGCTTCTACACTAAATATAATATATATGCTTGATAGAATAGCAAAAGCATGGACTGATGTAGCAGATCTGGTAAAGACTATAGATTAACGCCTCTCTAACACATCTAATCTTCTTTCTATATCAACCTCTTTGCTCTTTAATCTATCAACCTCTTCTTCCAGCATACTAATCTCCTTTGGTTTCTTCATATATTCCTTTATAGATATTATAGCCTCCTCTGCAACTCTCCTTACTCTAGGCTCAAGATCCTTGTTTGCTACATCCTCTAATACACTTAATGCCTTCTCTATCTTTGCCTCCTCTAATGCCTTAATAGCATTTATTCTTACTTTAAACCATCTATCGTTTAATAACTCCACCAATCTATTATATGCCTTATCTTTATCAGCATATTTTGATAACGCTAAGGTTGCTGCTTCTCTAATTTTATGATGCTCTCCATACTTACTCTTCTCAATTATTATCTCAAGCATCTCATCATCTTTACTCTCTGCTATTCCCAACAAAGCATTTGATGCTATTATTTCATTAAACGATCTCATATTCAATGCATGTGTTAGATGTGTTAATACACTCTTCTCTTTGATCTTACCTAATGCTAATGCAGCCTCTGCTTGTACGAAATAGCTCTCGTTATCATTGTATAAGATCTTTACTAGTATATCAATACTCTCTTTCTTCTTAAACTCTCCTAAAGACTTGACTATTGCTCTTCTAACCTTTGGATGCTCAATCCTTAAACCCTCTATTAATGCTTTATAAGAATCATCACTTTTTATCTTACCTAATGCTTTTGCACACTCTACTGCAACCCCCCAAAATACATTGCTCATCATGACACTCTTTAAAGCATCTACAACATCACTTGAAGTATATCGTACTATACTATTTGCTGCATAGAACCTTTCTATAATATTACCTTTCTTTAATAATTCTATTAACATCTGTTTCGGTATATTCAAATCCAATTTTTTTAATATCTTATTTTCGTCATCTATACTTATATACGCAATCTCTTCATGCTTTGTAGTAGGATAGAGTGTAAACTCTTTGCTTTTTATCTCATTCTCTATAGATAAAGGAAATGTAAACAAGGTCTCTTTAGAGTTTACTTCTATTGTATAATTATATACTTTGCCGTTAATAGTAAATACTTTTATATCTAAAGGAAATGTAAAAATGGTATCTTCTTGCATCTGTATTATCTTTATAGTTGGTATATCCGGATTCAGCTCTACTCTTAATTCAGGATGACCTGGAGTCCTTAGCCATTGATCAAAGAACTGTTGCATACTATAGCCATACTCTTCTATGCATCTTCTAAAATCATCACTCTCTACACTTTTTAATCTAAATTTTTCAATATAAGATTTTATAACTTTTCTAAAATTAATATCTCCTATACTCTTCCTTATCATATGTAATATACACGCACCTTTCTCATACGTATGCCTATCAAACAACTCATCTGGATTTTTGTAGATGTTTGTAACTATAGCCCTTTTATAACGTTTTGATGCCTCTTCAAAATACTCTTCCGCTATTTGTAGCATATAGTAATTAAACTCGTCTCTTCCTCTACTCTTTTCCCAATATAATGCCTCAAAGTATGTGGCAAACCCTTCATTAAGCCATATATGTTGCCAATCCCTACATGTTACTAAATCTCCAAACCATTGATGAGCTAATTCATGGCTAATTAGATGATCACTTGTGAAATCTCTACTAGCCTTCTCATCATGTAATGTATCCATTGTTAAAGTTGTAGTATTTATATTTTCCATACCACCATATATAAAATCTTCAACAACTACCTGTGAATATTTACTATAAGGATACTTTGTACCAGTATACTCCTCAAAGAATTCTAACATATCTTTTGTATTACGAAATGATAACATTGCATTATCCTTTCTATTCTTAGGAATGTAATATGCTAATTCTATTCCTTTATACCATTCTTCAATCTTTACAAACTCTCCTATTACTAAAGATGTTATATATGCTGAATGAGGATTCTCCTCAAGCCAATGATATACTCTTTTATCATCAACCTCTTCACTTTTAATTAGTTTACCATTAGAGATTGCTATAAACTGTTTGGGAACCTTTGCAATGATCTCGCTTGTAAATTTAATATCTGGATGATCAAAAGTTACAAACCAATACTTCGAATCTGTAGCCTCCCCTTGCGTCCAGACTTGGATATTCTTTTCTTTATAACTCTCATCAGCTTTAATGAAGTATAACCCTCTTCTTGGTTTTGCATCATAAGTTATCTCTAATGTAAGTTCTCTTCCGCTATCTAATGCATCGATATATATATATAATTTATCATTTAACATCTTAAAATCTATATTACCTCTTCCTTTTATGCTTCTAATGTTTAATTCTGCTGCATCTAGTATAATCTTATCAACTCTATCCATTATTGCACTAATAGTTAGATATTCTTTACATCTTATCTCACTACTCTCAAAAAGAGGTTCTATCTCTAACCTCATATGCTTAATAGTAAAAGGCTTTAGTGGTGCATAATGTGGTTTACTACCTATTAGTTCAAACTTTGTCATTGAGAAAGGAAGAGATAATGGGATTTATTAAAATAACGTTTAGAATTATAAGAGCTTATTAATGATAATTTAGATTAATCTATATATATCTTAGTAGAAATACTAAATAATTATTAAAATATAATATATATTTGTAGGAAGATAAGTCTAAAAAATATAATATTGTAATAAGTTTAATATTCAAGGATAGATTATCTGTGTTTTATTATAGTAAATACAATATTTAGTATATAACGTACCTCCTCAATTCTTACTGCTCTCAATCCAAGTGATGCTATTGAGTATATGATTACTGATACTAACAATGTATATAATGTGTTAAATGATGAGGAGATGATGTAGCCTATACCAACCGCTATAGATATAGATATTACTGGCCTGAATATGCCTACTGAAATAGTAAAAGACTCTTTTTTAATATGAATATATAATAGAATAAGGTTTGTTAACGAGCCTAATAGTAATGCAATAGCAGCGCCATCCATATAAAAGAGTAATGCTAGTAATGGTGTTAATACTATTATAATAATCGAGGATATTATGCTCCTTATTGCTACCTCTTTTGCCTTGTTTACTGCATTAAGTATAGATATCATTAGATTATTAATAGAAGTTATCATATATGCTATTACAAGTATTCTTAATGAAGTAGCAGCATCAATATAATCTCTAGAGATTATACTAAGAATATAGTTAGGCTCTATTATTAGTAACAATATTATAAAACCATTGAATGTTAGTGCAATTCTTAAAACAGTATTAAAGATAGATCTTATGTTTTCTCTATTACTATTCCTTGTTAACTCTTCTGATGCTACTGGTAATAATATGCTAGAAACAGAGTATATGACACTACCCACTATTTGTGCTATTAAAGATGCTATGCCATAAAATGCAGACCATTCTATACTATATGAACCTAGAGTTATTATGCCTATCTGAGATGTTAGAGTATTTATGCCACTTACTACATAATTAAAGCCAGAGAAACTTAGAATATGTTTTAAACCTTCACCCTTATTTGGAACATTGTTAGTATTATAATCTTTAGTAACTCTATGAACAATGAGATAACCTAATAATGAGTTAGTAAACGCAGCTATTGCAAATCCAGTAAGTATACCAAATTCTTTTAAACCATAAATGATCAATGATATTGATATAAGTAATCTAAGAGCTTGAAATATTAACGATATAATTAATATATACTGCGTCTTATGTAATCCTTGGTATACCCCATTCAAGATAGCTACTATACTCTGTGCAGGTAGGAATGTCAAGGCTGCAAATGTTAATAAGATTGTTAGAGATGGATTATTGTAAATATAAGTCGCAATATAATTGGATAAGAGAGATAAGATTATAGCAACTACTAAACCAATTATTAATGTAATTATTATACCAAATTTTATTAATCTCTTTGTGTATGTATGCATGTTCTTTGCTTTGTATTCTGCAACATATTTTGCTAATGTCACTTGTATTCCATTAGCAGAGAATCCTATTATCGATGTTACAAAGGCTATAACTATCATAATTCTACCAATACTTTCTGCCTCTACGATCTTCGCAAGTATTAGCCAGAACAATGCCCCAATCATAGTGTTAACTAAGTTACTTAAGAGCATAAAAGATGAACCTTTTGCAAGTCTCTCGAATGGTTTATCCATTACTAATTTACACTCTATCTAGTTATATCTTTGCAAGAGTATAAAAAGATTAATAACAAGAAAAAAGGATTATAATACTAATCAGATTATCATATAAAGACGAAATGTATAGATTATTTTTTATTTATAACAGTTTTTCATATTTATGATATATAAATAATTAGTATAGGATTTGTATTAATATTAATATTTTATCAATTTAATATTTAATATATTATGTTAACATTTATTATATGCATCGAGCTTGAACTCTATATGAAAAGAAATGATAGTATAAAATGTAAATATTGCAATAGCATATTTCTAGACAACAAACATCTTGAGAAGCATACTAAGATAGCACATGCTAAAGGAAGATAGATATAAATTTGTTAATAAACTCTGTTTATCTTGCCATGCCCTGGGGTCGTATCTATAGCGATAAGCCTAGCACGGCATGGCGACAGTGTAACCGCTAAGGGCTCCAGATGTTGCAATGGGTCATCTGACGAAAGAATGATGTTGATCTGGAGCTGCAGGGCTGACCCGTAGGTCAGGGGTTCAAATCCCCTCGACCCCATTATTAATTGGTATGTGTGTATAACCATAAGAGGATAATAGAGTACTGGCTAAGAAGGATAAAGGAAGCATGATATGACTACAAGCAAATTCATTGATGCATTAAGGTTAGCAGGTATAGGAGAGAGTAAGCTCCAATCATACACTCAATTCATATTATCATGAAGATGGCTAAGCATAGTAGAACTAACAAGAGATTATATAGATAGGATAGCAAGAGTTAGCCTATCAACTATAGCATTAAGGACATTGAAGAGACGTTTTAATCACACTATCATAATGACGTGACAGATTGTTCATATACTCTTTAAGAAATGTTATGCTTTGTTACATATGTTAATACAGCAAATCTACTATTGATACTCTAGTATATAATCTGCTTTAGTTATGCAAAAGTAATAATTTCTATAACATAATAATCATTTCGTAAGATGTGAACTAAGGCTATACTTCTTGCCTCCTCTACTGATCCGTTGTCTGATAAGATGTTTCGCATCTCTGTTCCAGACCCAATTTTAGAATGTTCTTTGCTATATTATGTTTATATCAAGATACATATATCATAACATGCATATTGAGAGATAAGTTTGAGCATCTGCAATGTAGAGCATGTATTGATAACTAATTTATTGCACTAGGCAGTAAGTGACATTTATTGCTAGATATGGTTCTTAACTATTTTTAATATTCAACCCGGTTGCTTCTTTGTTCTCCATACCCTTCATTAGACTAATCTATGAACATACTATAGAAAGACATTAATGCTATCGACTGTTCATTTTAATAGATGAAGAAACCAAGAAAACCACCATCGGATGAGAATCAGAAGAAGAAACTTGATAAGAAACAATTATTAATGTTACCAATAGCTGCTTCTGTAGGTCTCATTATAGTATTTATAATGACACAATTTACTCCAAAGATATTAGAAGAATGTTTAGTAAGTGATGATAATATCTATAGTAAGCATATACATCTAGAGGTATTACTTGATGGGGAAAGAATGGATATACCAGATGATCTAGGATTTAATGAGAATTGTATAAAGCCAATACATCTTCATGGTGAAAATGATATACATGTATTATATAATAAGGAGATAAGGATAACATTGTATGAATTCATCAAATTGTGGAACATTAATCTTGATAGTTACGAGGTATCAATATTTGTAAAGACTGCTGATAGTGAAGAGTTCCAACCATTCCATGGTTCACCAAAATCATTGCCATTAGATGATAAGATGAGTATAAGATTTGAATTAAAGAGTAAGAGATGAGAAGAGTTAAATATAAAATGTATACTTCATGCTTGCTATGAAAGCAGCCATAATCAAAGGTGATGGAACTGGACCAGAATTAGTAGATTCTATGCTTCATGTTCTAAAGAGTTGTAACACAGGAGTTGAGTTACTATTATGTGAAGCAGGATCAGAGCATTGGCAGAAACATGGAGGTTCTTCCTACATACCAGAAGAGACATGGAAACTATTAAAGGAAAGTAACGCTTGTTTCAAAGGACCAACAACAACTATACCAGATCCTAATGCACCAAGGAGTGTAGCAGTAACTATAAGACAGTATTTTGAGTTATATGCTAATATAAGACCTATTAAGACATATGGAAAGAGTGAGAGAAAGCTAGATTTTGTATGTGTAAGGGAGGCTACAGAAGGTCTGTATACTGGTTTGGAGTTTAAGATAGGAGATGATGCTGCAATAGCTATGAGAAAGATAACAAGAAAAGGCTGTAATAGAATAGTCAAAAGAGGATTTGAAGAAGCGAAGAATAGAAATTTTAAGAAGATAATAGCAATTACAAAGCGTAATATACTAAAAGAGACAGATGGCATCTTTATGCAAGAAGTCGAGAGAGTAAGTAAAGATTACTCTGCTATAGAAGTAGAGGAGTATTATATAGATAATATATGCCAACAACTGGTAAAGAATCCTGAAAGGTTTAATCATTGTGTCTTGTTAAGCACTAATCTATTTATGGATATAGTATCTGAAGCAGCATCTGGAAATGTTGGTTCAATAGGAAATGTATACTCTGCAAATCTTGGTGATAAATACGCTATGTTTGAACCAGCACATGGAAGTGCTCCAAAATATAAGGGCATGAATAAAGTCAATCCTACAGCAACAATACTCTCTGGAGCATGGATGTTAGCATATCTAGGAGAAAAGGATATAGCAGATGCTATATTTAAAGCAGCTGAAGAAGTTATAGAAGAAGGTAAGTATGTAACTTATGATTTAGGAGGTAATGCTGGAACTAGAGAGATGAGTGAAGCTATAGCAAAAAGAGCAATGAAGATATTATCATGATTATTGTTAAGATGATTAATAGAATAAGGTTAAATCAAACCTTTTTTATATGGATGCTCTGTAAGAATCATGATGGTAAGATTATTCTTATTTGAAGCTGGTATTGTAATGATAGATGGTATTAAAAGTATCAGATTTGATAAACAAACCATGCTAGATGAGTTTATGAATGTCATTAACGGGGAATATGATCTCTCTTTCCTAAAAGATGTTAAGGAAGATATCTATGCAAATCATCAGTCTATAGTAGATAAAGCAAGAGAGTATAGATTGAATGCACATCTAATGAAAAGCGATGAGATATTAGAAGCCCAATATAATAAGATAGAGATGATGATAAATTCTCATCTTGTTAATACAAAAGAGGAAGCAATAGAACTGATAAGAGAGTTTGCTATCAAATTATCAGAACTAAAGATAAGAGAGGCATCTACAAGAAGGGATCTACATATAATTCAAGCTATAAATGCCCTCGATGAGTATGATAAATTTATAAATATACTCTCAGAGAGGATTAGAGAATGGTATGGATTACATTTTCCAGAGCTGAGTTCAATGATAGAGAATATCAACACATATACCGATATAGTGTTAATTGGGAAGAGAGATGAACTAACCTTAGAGTCACTTAATAACGAAAAAGCATCTCAAATAATAGATGCAGCAAAGAGTAGCAAAGGAGGAGATGTAACAGCAAATAGTATAAATGTTATGAAGGTAATAGCAAAAGAACTAAAGGCGTTAATAAGAGCAAGGGATATTATAGTAAGATATTTAGAAGATGAGATGGAAGAAACGGCTCCAAATGTTAAAGAATTGGTAGGTGCTAATATAGGTGCTAGGCTCATAGCAAAGGCTGGAGGTTTGGATAGACTAGCTACACTTCCAGCAAGTACTATACAAGTTCTTGGTGCAGAGAAAGCATTATTTAGAGCATTAAAGACTAGAAGTAAACCTCCAAAACATGGTATACTATTTCAACATGTATTGGTTCATACTTCTCCTTTATGGCAGAGAGGTAAGATTGCTAGAACATTAGCATCAAATATAGCACTAGCAGCAAGGATTGATCTATACAAAGGAATTAAAGATCCAGAGTTACTTAAGAGGCTTGAGAGAAGGATAGAAGAGATAAGAGAGCGTTATAAAGAAATGCCAAAGAAGATAGAAGAGAAGCCCAAGAAAGAGTATAAGAGAAAGTGGAGGAAACATGATAAGAAGAGAAGATAATATAGCATGGCTATATATAAATGGCGAAGAGAGATTATGTACTAGGAATTTAGCAAAGGGAGGAGTATATGGAGAGAGGATTATAGTTTATGAGGGTGAAGAGTATAGAGTATGGGATCCTTTTAGAAGTAAATTGGCGGCTATTATAATTAAAGGTTTAAAGAATATGCCTATTAAAAGAGGCACATCCGTATTATATCTTGGGGCATCTACTGGAACCACGGTAAGCCACATCTCGGATATAGTTGAGGATGGGATAGTATTTGCTGTAGAACCCGCAGTAAGAGTTGCAAGAGAATTGTTAGAGAAAGTTGTTAAGAAGAGAAAGAATGTAATACCTATAATAGAAGATGCTAGAAAAGCATTGTACCATTCTATATTTGGTAAAGTAGATGTTGTTTATTGTGATATAGCACAACCAGATCAGACAGAGATAGCCTTGATGAATTGTAAGAACTATTTGAAAGAGGAAGGATATCTAATGTTAGTAATAAAGAGTCGAAGTATAGACGTTACAAAGGAACCTAAAGATGTTATAAACGAGGAGATATCAAAATTGAGAATGTTTGAGATATCAGAATCGATCAATCTAGAACCTTTTGATAAGGATCATGCAATGGTAATTGCAAGATATTCTTCACGCTCTTCCAAGAATATCTTATAAATTCTGGATAGAAATTATTACTCATACAATTCGCTACGAACTCTCTAGTATAAGGATCGGAAGGATATCCAGATCCTATACTCCCATAACATCTTAACTTCTCTATAGCATTATCCCTATTTACTTTTGCTATTATAGATGCAGCAGATACCACTAGATTATCTCTATCTGCTTTATGCGAAGCATGAATTGTTGCATCATACTCTATAGATTCTGCTATAATCTTTTCTAGTCTATCTGTCTTAACATCAAACGAGTCTATGTATATGAAATCACTTCTTGCTCTATCTATCAATTCTATTATAGCATTAAGTTCTAACTTGTTAAGAGTGCTTCTATTATCTATCTCTCTAGCAGATAATTCTCTTACAACTATCTTATGTGCAATCTTCTCTATCTCATTAGCAAGAGTGCTTCTCTTCTTCTTACTTAGCATCTTCGAGTCTTTTACACCTAAAGATCTTAAAAGAGAGAGATCCTCCTCCTTAACTATTACATATGCTATAACTAATGGACCAATAATAGATCCTCTCCCAGCTTCATCTATTCCAGCAATAAGCATAATTAGATTCCTCTCTCCTTCCTAATTAATTTATCAATAACCTCTGCTACTTTATCTCTATTGTCTAATCTTACCTCTATCAACATATCTGCCCTCTCTCTATACTCCTCTATCAATGGATCTTTTAATCTCTTATGAATGCTAAATATTCTATCAGCATTGCTATATAGCAGCATTCTTACTACATCTTTGAACTCTCTTGATTTAAATTCCATAGGACCTAGTTCATCACATATAATTATCTCATACTCTTTACTTAATATATTAGCAGCAAATTTACATCCTTCCAAGTTAACGTGATACTTTCCAACCATTGGTCCTATTCCATCTATACTTGCCAATACTCTTCTCTCATTACTTACTATATCTATAAACTCAAATCCTATTCGAGAATTGTTACTCCTTATCTCTCTTGCTATAACTCCCCCAACTCTGTATCTATGCTTTAATATGTTTATAAGATTAATAAGTACAGTAGTCTTACCCACACCAGGATCTCCAGTAATAAGTATAAGCAACTTAAAAAATTATAGATTTAAGCCTATTCTAACATCAACCACTTTGCAACCTTTACCCTCTTCTAATACCATTACTGGATTCATATCTATCTCACTTATTTCAGGAAAATCATTTACTAGTTGTGACAATCTCTCTATACACTCTGCTAATTTTATTTTATCAGAAGGTTTCTCGCCTCTGACTCCATCTAATAGTTTACTCATTTTTATCTCATTTATCATCCTTCTCGCCTCTTTATTTCCTATAGGTGCTAATCTAAATGTAACATCTTTAAGAACCTCTACATATATACCTCCTAATCCAAACATTACTATAGGACCAAATTTTGGATCTTTTTTTGCTCCAATGATTACCTCTTTGCCATTTTTAACCATCTCCTCTACTAAAATACCAGTTATTCTTGCATTAGGATTATATCTCTTAACATTTGAGATTATTGTATTATATGCCTCTCTAACTTCTCTTTCATCCCTAAGATTAACCTTAACCGCTCCTGCGTCAGACTTGTGAATTATATCTGGTGATACAATCTTTAATACAAGTGGATATCCTATATTCTTAGCTGCTATCACAGCATCCTCTTCGTTATTTACAACTCTTCTAGATGGTATGGGTAATCCATATGCTTTTAATATCTCATATCCTTCCTCTTCTAAGAGATTTGCTCTTCCTTCCCTCTTTGCTCCATCTATTATGCTCTTTACCGCCTCTTTAGATACATTCTTTGGATTTATAATATCATCATCCTCTTCTAACCATCTTCTATAATCATACATCCTCTTCAACGCTTTTATAGCTAATTCAACATACATATAATGAGGTATACCACCTTCAGCCATTATCTTCTTATTCTCACTACCCTCTGCTAGACCCATCAGACTTGCAACTATAGTTTTATTAGTGCTCTTCATATCAGTTATTACATTTGCTAATCCATTATAGTCTAGTGTTGCAGATGGTGTGCACATAACTATGCATGAGCCTACATTCTTATGATTTAATACTAGTGATAAAACCTTCTTAAATCTTGTGTAATCTGCATCACCAACTATATCTACTGGATTTCTTGGAGAACCATACGATGGTATTACTTCTTCTATCTTACTCCTAATATCACTAATATCAGCTAATTTTAATGAATGAAGAGAGAGATAATCTGTAGCTATTATTCCAGGTCCTCCAGCATTAGTAACTATTACAACACCATCCTGAGGCAATGGCATCTTAGCAAATGCTGTTGCATAATCAAACAGCTCTTGCATGCCATCCACTCTAATAGCTCCAGCTTGTCTTAATATAGCATCATATATCTCATCAGAACCCATTAATGCACCTGTATGACTCATAGCAGCTTTTGCTCCCTCTGGAGTCCTCCCTGATTTAAGAACAAGAACAGGAATCTTTAACTCCTTAGTTATCTTTTTACATACATTAACAAACCTTTTTCCATCCATTATCTCTTCCAGATACATAACTATAACTTTAGTCTCTTTACTCTCCATAAGCATCTCTAGTATATCACATTCATCAAAGTCAACTTTATTGCCTATACTTACAACTGCAGAGAAACCTATATCCTGAGCTATGGCATCTTCAACCAAGGCAGCGCAAATGGCACCAGATTGTGATACGAGAGCGATATTGCCACTCTTTGGTGTAACCTTTAGAAATGTTGAGTTCATCATAGTATCTGGAGAAAGATTCATTACACCTAGACAATTTGGACCTATTATTCTTATTCCATACCTCTTTCCAATCTCTTTTATCTGTTCTTGAAGTATCTCTCCTTCTCCTCCAATCTCTTTAAAACCAGCAGTTATTATTATTGCACCCTTGATCCCTTTCTTACCACATTCTTCTAGAACCATAGGTACAATCTTACTTGGTGTTGCAATAACTGCAAGATCTATCTTTTCATCAACATCTAAAACACTCTTATAAGCCTTAATACCAAATACTGTATCACTTGATGGTGTTATAGGAAATATCTTACCCTTATATCCATTCTTTATATTAGTTATTATTGCTTTACCTATACTGCCACTCTTCTCAGAGGCTCCTATTACTGCTATTGACTTTGGATTCATGAATGTTGATGTCATAGCGTAAAGCTTGATAAGTGTGACATAAATAGTTATTGTTAAATAAAAAGGGAGATTTTATACTCTTCTCTCCTCTGGTAATAGACCGATACCTTCTCTCTCATAATACTTTTCTAGCTCTGCCACCCAAGCTTCTCTTGCTCCTATACCTTTCCTCTTTGTCCAAAATGCAATAATGCTAAGTAAGAATACACCAAACATCATTGTACCAACTATGTAGATCATTACATCGAAGAAGAGAGGGTCAAATTGCGGTCCTATCTGTCCAGCCACGCTTTCTAACAATCCTCCTAACAATGCAAATATGCCAGCCATGGCATCCATCATTACTAGTATAATCATACGAGCATATATACATTTCTTCTTCTTTAAATATAATTATAATATATTAACAATGAACCTTATTATGATATAGCATCTAACAAATTTATCTATGTTTATGATAAAGTATCTTATTATCCTTTCTTATATATACTATCCTAGTTATAGGTATAAGATTTAGATTATCTGACTCTTTCATAAATTGTAAAAGCGGTAACTCTTTTATCTTATCAAAATCTCTATATCCAATAAAATAAAGTGATGGATCATCAGAGTATATAGCTTTACTTATTATCTCTCTTAATGCACCTTTCATTACTTGATCGCTTTCTTTACCTTCTCAGCAAGATCTGGTGTAATCTCTGATATGTTATGAGCATATTTTGCATGAACCTTTGCTATCTCCATCGCTTCATTCTCATTGCTAACATTTTTAATCTCAAAATCACAGTTCATTCCAACATCTTTGCACTTGAATTTCATATCATTACTTCTATTATTTATATTATAAAGTTTTTCATTAAATAATAAAATTTGAAATAATAATAATTAATAGATTATTGTGTATAATTTAATAATCCACCAGCATCTATTATCTTCTTTATAAGTTCTGGAAATGGTTTTATCTTATATACTCTCTTCTTTGTAAGATTTCTTACTTCATTCTTCTCTATATCTATCTCTAACTCATCCTTATCACTTATATCATTATATGCTTCTCTATCTATCTCTATTGGTAATAAATGTGCACCATCTATACAATTCCTATAAAATATTCTTGCGAATGATAATGCTAATACTGCTCTTATACCAGCATGCTTTAATGCTATTGGTGCATGTTCCCTACTAGAACCACATCCAAAGTTATTACCAGCAACTAAGATATCTCCATCTTTTACCTTTCTAATAAAGTTAACATCCAATCCTTCCATTGCATGTTTGCCTAATTCATTCGGGTCCATGATCTTTAGATACGGTCCTGGGATTATAACGTCTGTATCTATATTATCTTTTTCGTATTTATGAGCAATTCCCCTCTGCATCATATATCCCTCGGATCTGTTATTTTACCTTTCAATGCACTTGCAGCAACTACTTGAGGTGACGCTAAGTACGTCTTTGATTCTACATGTCCCATTCTTCCTGGAAAGTTTCTATTTGTAGTGCTAACACAAACCTCATCTTTTGCTAATACACCCATGTGTGCGCCACAACATGCTCCACATGTTGGTGGGCCTATAACAGCTCCAGCATCCATGAATATATCAAGTAATCCATTCTTCATTGCTTTATGATAGATTGATTGTGTAGCAGGAAGAACCTCTAACCTTACTTTGCTCTTCCTACCTTTTAATATCTTTGCTGCGGCTAAGAGATCTGTATACTTTGCTCCTGTACATGATCCTATGTATGCCTTGTCTATCTCAATATTACTAACCTCTCTAGCAGTAGATATATTTGCTGGTGAGTGTGGTTTTGCTACTATAGGTTCTAGTTCATCTACATAATATTCATATATAGCATGATATTGAGCATCGCTATCACTCTTTATAAGATCAAACTTTGCATCAGGTCTTCTCTCTCTTATATACTCAATAGTCTTTTGATCTGGATCTATTATGCCATTCTTTGCTCCACATTCTGTAGTCATATTTGTTAATGTAAATCTCTCCTCCATTGGCATGTTAGTTATAGCCTCTCCAGTGAATTGTATAGCTTTATAATTACCAAACTCAGTTCCATGATCTCCTATGATCTTTAAAATCATATCTTTTGCCATTATGTATGGTGGTATCTCCCCATTCATTTTGAAGAGTATAGTCTCTGGAACTCTAAACCATATCTTACCATGTAATAACACATATGCTACATCTGTATGCCCCATACCAGTAGCAAAGCAGCCTAATGCACCAGTTGTATTTGTATGAGAATCCCCTCCTACATAAACCTCTCCAGGTAATACCATTGCCTCTTCATGAGATAATGTATGACATATACCATATTGCCCCATGCCATATCTAAAATGCTTCTCTATTCCAAACTCTTTTGAGAACTTATCTAACATAACCAAATTTTGTGCTGCTATCTTATCAACCGCTGGAACGAAATGATCCTCTGTTATCCATACTCTATCAGCATCCCATATCTTTTCTACTCTCTTTCCTCTCTTCTCTAACTCCTTCAATACAGTAATAACCCCAGGTCCTGATACATCATGTACCATTACTTTATCTACTTTAGCAAATACAACATCGCCAGGTTCAACTCTACTTCTATTTGATGCCTTTGCCAATATCTTCTCTGTTATATTCATAAGTATTATAGAGTATAAAATACTCATTAAAATATGTTAGCATGATTTATTGATTCTAGCCGCTGCTTCTTTTAGACTTTCTAACATAGGTAAACGTTTTCCAGCAAGATATAATACTAATGCACCCCCCGCTGTACTTATATGATCTATCTTCTCTGCTAACTTATATCTGTGTAATGCAGCGTTTAGATGTCCACCACTTATTATACTTGTGCAAAAGGATGACGCTATTACATCTAACAACTCTTTAGTTCCATATGCATAATCTTCCTTCTCAAATGCTCCTGCTGGTCCACTCATAAATACAGTTCCTGCACTATTTATTATCTTTGAGTAATGCTTAATTGTTTTATGACCTATATCAAGCGCTTTGTCTTCCTTCTCTAACTCTTTAACATCCTTCTCCTTTCTTTCACCATTATTATTTATTGCATAATCTAATGGAACCTCTATTATATTTGGATATTTCGTTAATAATTTCTTAGCCTTTTCAACTTGTGAATCATCCTGATCTAAGTTCTTTAGTTGTCCTAAAGCCTTTAGAAATACTAGAGAGATGAGACCTGTTAGCAATACCTTATCAGCTCTACCGCTTGATACAAGTGTATCTATAGCCTCTAATCTATCAGATACTTTAGCACCTCCTAGCACTACTACAAATGGAGATTTTGATATAGTAAGTATCTCATCTAATGTATTTACCTCCCTTGCAACTATCTTACCAGCTAATGCAGGAAGTTTGTGAGAAAATCCTACAATAGATGGATGTGCTCTATGAGCACTAGGGAAACAGTCCAATACACATACATCGAAATAATCTGCTAAGCGCTTAACCATAACTGTGTTAGCAGCTTCACTAAAGGAGTATTCATAATTCTCTTCTGCACAAAATCTTAGATTATCCAAGAGCAATATCTCCCCATCATTCATATTTTTTATCATCTTTCTCGCCTCTGGGCCTATTACATCTTCTACAAACTCTACTCTTCTGTTAAGTAATCTTGATAATATCTCAGCATGTTGATGCATATCAATATAATCATATCTGCCTACTCTCCCTTGATGTGATGCTACAACAACTTTACTCTCTTTTAATGCATTTATACTCTCACATGCCTCTTCTATTCTACTAAATTCTATTATTTTAGATGTATCAGGCTCTATAGGACAATTCATATCTACTCTTAAAAAGACGGTTTTTTTACTTGTATCAAAATCCTCTAAAGTTAATATCTTCATTACTGTATTTTTCTTAATAGTCAATTAAAAGTTTTACGATCATGATATTCTAAATATATTAAACTCATTTATGAATATTATTTATAACGATACTCTTCTCTAAGCTATCTATATAAATCATATCTTGTGTTGGAATACACATGCATTTCTAAACCACTCAGGGATCTTATTCTCTACATCCTTTATAAGCTTTGTAGCATTCTTGTCTAATACATATATCTTACAATAATCTTTATCATGTCTAACTCCCCTTCCACATCCTTGAATTAATCTCATTGCACTTTGCAAAAGATACCATTCTTTATCGCTTCTCATCTTAACTGCTATCCTTCTATCATTAAGATCTAGATATGGTGCTTTAGCAATTATTATAAATCGACATAGATCATCTTTTAGATCTATTCCATCCCACAATGAAGGAGAGATCATTACACTATTACTACTGCTCTTTAATGCATTGATAACCTCTTCCCTCTTTATTTCATTACTAACTATAATCCTCTTCTTCTCTCTTACTCTATCTTTTATTGCTAATGCTAATGCATAGCTTGTAACTAATATCAATCCCCTCTCGTTTTTATGGTTATTCATTATAGTATCTATACTCTGTGCTACTTTCTTGATAACCTCTTCTCTCTTTATATTATCCTTATTTAATGAATAACTTTCAAGAAAATAAACTCTTCTATTTTCTACTGGGAAAGGCGAGTCTATACTGATGAATTTTGCATTATTTATTGCTAATGATTTAGGAAAGATATCATCATCTATAGTAGCACTCATAAAGAGTCTAACCTTACTCATACTAAATAACTCCTTTGTATATTTTGATATATCTATAGGCAATAATGTTACCTTACTAAGATTATCATTATCCCTCTCTATATTAACTACATAGTTTGATGTATTGCTACTAATCTCATCATAGATAAACTCTATCCGTTCCATATTAGCTTCAACTTTACTCATCTCCTCATTTAATCTTATTAACTCATTAATACCAGCATTAGTTAAATTATTTGACATATCATTAAGCATCGATGAGTATCTATCTTTTAATTCATTCAATAGAGCAAGCCATGTATCTATCTCATATATATTTGATGATGGTAACTCCATTTTTGCCGTTGCAAGTAATCTCTTTGTTATACTATAGCCATAAAACTCTACCAACCTATTCTCCAATAGATGCGCTTCATCGCATACCATGATACTCCTATAAGGTGCTTGATTAGTAAATTTTAATAACGAAAGGTACTCATGATAATTAAAAATAGTATGACTAGATAGAATAGCTTCAAATTTTTGTTTATAATATTCACATAATTGTATATTTTCTCCATCATATATTATCTTTTCATCTATCCCCTTCTTATCTACTCTAAAATCCTTCTGGTTAGGATAAAATTCACAGAATCCTTTATTCTTATTATAGCATAATGAAGAGGATATGTTATCACATGTAATCTTCTTATTAGCTATCTTTAAGCAATTAAAATTTTTCTTGCCTTTTATAGTCTTTACAAATGGGAAATCTCGCATATATTGATCTTGTAGATCTACGGTAGCTGTTAGGATTGATGACGAGCCATATGCTAAAGCTAAGCATATAGCTATGTATGACTTTCCAGTTCCAGTAGGTGCACAAAGTATTATATCGTTATAGCCATTCTTTAGAGCATCGTCTATCTCATTTACTATCCTAATTTGATGATCCTTTGGTTTGCCATAAAAACTCTTTAATAGTCTCAACTTTTCTACTTTATATAAATACTTTATTTAAATCAATTTATTGTTTGTATTAAATAGATAAGGATTGTATGCCATGTTTAATATGAGTACTAAGGTTCTAGAATAATAAATCATGTATATAGAATGCTTAATAGATATAGAATTAATTGTTAATTACTAAAAAAAGGATTGTGTTAACGCCTCTTATATGCTAGTATACTTAGTGCCGTTCCTATCAATGCTATTGCTCCAATTACTGTCTCAGATACTACATTGAATGATACTATAGTGCTTATAGATACACTACCATGTTCAGTAAAGTCAGCATTTATACTCCAATCTCCAGCTTCATTCATAGTTATAGTCTCTATCCATATGAATGGATTTGGTATTGAACTGCTCCAGTACCAATCTTGTATAGGAGTGCTTATACCATTAACTACTTGATATAGATGGAGATCATCTATCGTTATACTCTCACTTGGATTTGCTAAGAAGAATACTATACAATCTACCTGTTCTCCAATACTTAATGGTGGTGTATGAGGTAATATACATGCTAAGCCATATACACTACCTTCTGTAGCATTTACTATCAATACTCCATCATCTGGTAATGCTATACTATTCTCCTCTATGTAATCCTCTATAGCATTAACTGTATTTATAGCATCTTCTTCACTTATACCAGAGTTGAGTAATGCATATTCTAAAGTAGATAGATCATTAAACTCGTATGAAGAACCTACATGTATTAGAATCTCTACACGAATCTCATTTCCATCATTTGTGAATATGTTTACTAACCTCCATTCTCCATTCTTATCAAGATCTATAGCAAATGGATCGAAATAGAACTCTGTTGTTGATATATCATTATTCCTTCCCTCGTGTCTACCAGTATTATCATAATAATATACCTCTCTTATTACTCCATCAGGATCTATGAAGTATGATCTTATATGCCCTTCAATTGTCTCTCCTGAATCAGCAAGCGGTATTGCCAAAGGTGCACAATATAATGTATCTCCAATTTGTGGTGGTGGATTATGATATTCTGCTGGATCACTAATACCTGTTGAACCTGGTTTACCTATAACACACGCTGCATTATAAACAATATTGCTATCTATAACTAGATCGCCCTTCAACGAACTAGACCATGGTATATTTAATCTAGCATCATTTGGTAAGCTCCTTAAGATTGTTAGAACAACCTCTAATGCTTTTGATGGTATGTTGAGTGCAGTCTTTGTTGCAGTATAATCATCTATTCCTTCTTCTATTAACTTGGTATAAATAATTCTAGATATTGTTTGAAACATCTCTCTATGTGCAGAGAATCTATACCATTCTCTATCTTCTATTGGATCTATATCTGGTTGATCGTAATCATTTGGTATTGTATCATTTAGAGTTAGGACAACTATTCTTGCATTGCTAGCATCGGCAAGATATACTTTATCATCTTCCATTATGATCTTTCTAGGTGTGTTTAATTCTCTCTCACCATTTCCTGCAATACCACTTCCATAGTAAAATATTGGTGTGTTGATACCATCACTAAGAGTAGAGTAATCAAATACTTGTAGCCTATTATTTAGGTTATCACTTACTATTAGATAGTTATTATTAGTATCATGTAATATACCTCTTGGTTCATTAAATTGTCCAAGTTCACTTCCAGCTTCTCCAATACTTACTATTCTCTCCACACTCCTACTATTATAATCTATGTTATAGATTGCAATGAAACCAGTCTTATATGCTACCATTACCTTTCCATCTCCACTCATCTTTACATCAAGTATACTTGGCCATGGATTTATTGAATAACCATTAGTAACATTACCAATATCATTGCCATTAGCATCATATATATCAGCATTATTGAATGCAAAGGCTAAGCTTATGCCAGTATCAGTAACCTCATATACCTGAATTTTTCTATCTAGACCAGAACCACCACCTATTATAATTAGATCATGTCCGTCTATAGTTGTTGTTGTGAGGCCATGTGGGAACATGAAGAGTGTTCTATTTGGTGTAACACCTTGTATCTCATGCACTATATCAGCATTTGCGAGCGTTCCATCTGTATTATAGGTTAAGTTATAAAGGTAGATTGCACCTTCTGGATGTACATGTGTAAGTACTGCTAATCTCCCATATCTATCAAATGACATATCAACAGCAGATCTTCTATCAAATGAACCCATTACATGCCATGAGCTATCTACTTTTTGTAATACGTATATCTTCTCATTTGTTGTATCGCTTACTATAAGATGAGTACCATCACTTGCTAAAGCAAATGGAAAGCCAAATGTAACATCATCTGCATTTGTTATAAACTCTATAGGTTCATAATTTAATGCATATGCATCATTTACAGTAATTAGAGCTAATGATATTACAATTGCTGCTACACTTAATCTCATTGTTCTTTGATTGACCGTCATGCCTCGTAATTAAGGAGTAGAATGATAAATTTTTTATGATACAAAGATAGAAACTAAAATATTTTATGGTACATTGATAGAATCATATGATTTCCATATAATAGTTAGTAATATCATATATTATCTATTTTAAGTTAATATTGAATATTAAACCATATATAAAGTAACTTTTTAGTATAGCATGATATAACATTATCTCAAAACATCTATGATTTAGAAGTTATATAAGATATAATACTTATTTATAGTTAAGATAGAAAGACTAAAATATATTAAAGAGAGAAAGATATATTTTAGGTATTAATTAAATCTAGTTTAATGTCTGAGGAGAGGCATATTTATGTACCTAAGCACGAAGTTCTTTCAGTAAAAGAGGCTGAAGAGGTGCTTAGAACTTTTAATGCAAAACCACATCAGTTACCATTTATACTTTTAAACGATCCAGCTTTAAAGGGATTAAATGTAAAACCGGGTGATATAATAAAGATAACAAGAAAGAGTGCAACCGCTGGTGAAAGTATTTATTATAGATATGTAGTGGAGATATAGATATGGAAAATAACTATTGGCCAATAATTTATGACTTATTACAAAGAGAAGGTATTGCTAGACAACATTTAACATCATATAATGAATTTATAGAATATGGTTTACAAAGTATAATTGATGAGGTTGGAGAGATTGAGATTGAGAACGCAGAATATCCTTACAAGATTAGATTAGGGAGAGTAAAGTTACAACAACCAGGTGTAATGGAATTAGACGGATCCATAACAAGAACAACTCCCTTAGAAGCAAGATTAAGAAATATAACGTATAGTTCACCAATAATGTTAGAGTGCGAAGTTGTTGAAGATAATAAGATTATAGAATTAAAGTATATACATATTGGAGATCTACCTGTGATGGTTAAATCCAACATATGTGTATTAAATAGCATACCAGAGAATAATTTGCTTGAGAATGGAGAAGATCCAAGAGATCCAGGAGGATACTTCATAATCAATGGATCAGAGAAGGTCATAATAGGTTTAGAGGATCTCTCATATAATAAAATAATAGTTGGAAAGGAAGAAGTTAGTGGGTCAATAGTGTATAGTGCTAAGATTTACTCTTCTATAGTTGGTTATAGAGCAAAGCTTGAACTTATCATGAAGAAGGATGGTGATATAGTAGCAAAGATACCAAATTCACCAGTAGATATACCACTAATAGTATTAATGAGAGCATTAGGTTTAGAATCTGATAAAGATATTGCAGATGCGATCTCTGTAAAAACAGAGATACAAGACGAGTTAGAAACTTCATTTGAGAATGTACAAGATATAACAAATACTCGAGAAGCTATAGCATATATTAGTAAGCGTATAGCGCCTGGTATGCTTGAAGAGTTTCAGATAAGAAGAGCGGAGACATTGCTAGACTGGAGTCTCTTGCCACATTTAGGCAAAAATGTGGAGAACAGAATAGAAAAGGCATTGTTTATAGGAGAAGCAGCATGTAAGTTAATAGAGCTAAAGTTAGGTTGGATAGAGCAAGATGACAAAGATCATTATGGTAACAAAGTTATCAAGTTTGCAGGACACATGTTGGCAGATCTATTTAGAACAGCATTTAGAAATCTTGTTAGAGATATGAAATATCAATTAGAGAGATCTGGGCAGAAGAGGGGTATAAATACAGTCATGGCTGCTGTAAGACCAGGAATAATAACTGATAAACTAAATAATGCAATAGCAACTGGCAATTGGGGCAGAGGTAGAGTAGGTGTTACTCAATTACTCGATAGAACAAATTATCTATCTACAATAAGTCATTTAAGGAGGATACAATCTCCATTAAGTAGAAGTCAGCCTAATTTTGAGGCTAGAGAGTTACATCCTACACACTTTGGTAGGATATGCCCTAGCGAAACTCCAGAAGGTGCTAATTGTGGTTTGGTAAAGAATCTTGCATTATCAGCAGTTATCTCTGTTAGTGTACATACTGCAGAGATTATTGAGAAATTATATGAATTAGGTGTTATACATATAAACGATGCTAGTAATGAGATAAAGGCTAATGGATGCAAAATCTTTGTTGACGGTAGATTGATAGGGTTCACAGCAGATGGAGTATCATTAGCCAATAAGTTAAGATTCTTAAGAAGGAATAATAAGATACATCCTCATACAAGTATAGCATATTCTCAATATAATAATCCAAATGCTACCAAGAGGTTATACATAAATTGTAATGCAGGTAGAATATTGAGACCTTTAATAGTATTGAATAATGGTAAAAATCCAATAGATGACAAAATGTTAGAAAAGATCATCAAGAAGAACTTGTCATGGGAAGATCTACTTGAGATGGGTATGATAGAGTTAATAGATGCAAATGAGGAGGAGAATTGTTATATAGCATTATCTCCATCTCAAATAACAGAAAAGCATACACATCTTGAGATATTTCCAAGTGCAATACTTGGTGTTGCAGCGTCGTTAATACCATATCCAGAACATAATCAATCCCCAAGAAATACATACGAATCTGCAATGGCTAAGCAATCTCTAGGGTTCTCAACCCCAGTAATGAATTTTAATTCATATGTTAGGCAGCATTTTATGGTATACCCACAAGTACCATTGGTTAATACTAAAGCATTATCATTGTTAGGCCTTAATGATAGGCCAACTGGTCAGAATTGTATAGTTGCTGTATTGTCATATGAATGTTATAATATTGAGGATGCAATAGTAGTTAATAAATCATCAGTAGAGAGGGGTTTGGCAAGAAGCTTCTTCTATAGAGTTTATGAAGGAGAAGCAAAACAGTATCCAGGAGGTATGAAAGATAATTTTGAGATTCCAAGTGTAGATGATAATATAAGAGGTTTTAGAGGTGAGAGAGTTTATAGATTACTAGAATCTGATGGCGTTGTAATGTCAGAAGCAGTTGTTGAAGGTGGAGACATATTGATAGGAAGAACTAGTCCACCAAGGTTCATAGAAGAGTATAAAGAGTTCGAGACAAGAGGTCCATATAGAAGAGATACTAGTATAGGTGTTAGACCATCTGAAAATGGCGTAGTAGATTCTGTTATAATGACGCAATCTACAGATGGCGGTAAACTATATAAAGTTAGAGTAAGGGATATGCGTATACCAGAGATTGGTGATAAATTTGCTTCTAGACATGGTCAGAAAGGGGTTATTGGTATGCTTATGAAGCAAGAAGATATGCCATATACTGAAGATGGAATAGTGCCAGATGTTATAATAAATCCTCACGCATTTCCATCTAGGATGACCGTTGGTCAATTTATGGAGTCTTTAACTGGAAAGGCAGCAGCACTAGCAGGAAGATTTGTCGATGGTACAGCATTTGTTGGAGAGAAGAGTGAGGATATAAAGCCTATATTAGAGAGATATGGCTTCAAGCATACTGGTAAAGAGATAATGTATGATGGAAGGACTGGTAAGAAGTTTCCAGTAGATGTGTTTATTGGAGTAGTGTATTATCAGAAATTGCATCATATGGTTGCAGATAAGATACATGCGAGAGCAAGAGGGCAGGTACAAATGCTAACGAAACAACCTACAGAAGGAAGGGCACGAGGAGGAGGGCTAAGATTTGGTGAGATGGAGAGAGACTGTTTAATAGCATATGGTGCCTCAATGGTACTTAAAGATAGATTACTTGAAGAATCAGATAAATCAGATATACTGGTATGTGAGAGATGTGGTTTGTTAGCATATTATGATATGAAACAAAGAAAATATACCTGCAGGATCTGTGGAGATAAAGCAAAAGTATCTCCAATAATAGTAGCATATGCATTTAAGCTACTCTTGCAAGAAATGCTAAGTCTTAATATAGCTCCAAGAGTTATAATAAAGGATAAGGTGTGAAGTATGAGCAAAGAAGAGATGTATAAGGTAATAGGAGGAATAAAATTCTCAATCTTATCACCAGCAGAGATCAGGAAATACTCTGTAGCAGAGATTACTGCACCAGAGACTTATGATGAAGATGGCTTACCGGTTCAAGGAGGTTTAATGGATAATAGGCTAGGTACTCTTGAACCTGGTCAAAAATGTGCTACATGTGGTAATACATCTGCAAAATGTCCTGGACATTTCGGACATATAGAATTAGCTGAACCAGTATTACATATAGCATTTATAGATGAGATTCATAAATTATTGCTTATAACATGTAGATATTGTAATAGAATAAAATTAGAGCAAGAAGTATTAGATGAGTATAGGGAGAAATTATCTCATAAATCAGGTTTATTAATAGGGGAGAAGATTAAGGAAGAGATAATAGATAAAGCTAAAAAGGTAAAGACATGTCCTCATTGCAAGAAGGAGCAGTATGAATTAATATTTACAAAACCAACTATGTTTACAGAGAAGACTGAGGTTGGAGAGAATAGATTATTACCAATAACCATAAGAGATCGTTTAGCACAGATTAAAGATGAGGATCTAGAACTCTTAGGTTTTGATCCAAAGAGCGCTAGGCCTGAATGGTTTGTGTTACAAGTATTACCAGTTCCACCTGTTACAGTAAGGCCATCTATAATATTAGAGAGTGGTATTAGATCAGAGGATGATCTAACACATAAGGCAGTAGATATAATTAGAGTTAATCAGAGATTAAAAGAGAGTAAAGAAGCTGGTACTCCTCCTTTAATAGTGCAAGATCTTGTAGATCTATTACAATATCATGTTACAACATATTTTGATAACGAAGTATCTGGTATACCTCAGGCACATCACAGATCTGGAAGACCGCTCAAGACATTAACACAGAGATTAAAAGGTAAAGAAGGTAGATTTAGAGGAAGTCTATCTGGTAAGAGAGTAGATTTTGCTGCAAGAACTGTAATCTCTCCAGATCCTAGTTTAAATATATCAGAAGTAGGTGTGCCAATAGATATTGCAAAGAGATTAACAGTGCCAGAGATTGTATCACCATGGAATATTGAACGTTTAAGAAGATTAATACTCAATGGACCTAATAAACATCCTGGTGCAAACTATGTAATAAGGTTAGATGGCATAAAGATAAGGTTAGATTTCGTTGCAGATAGAAAGCCTATAGCAGATGCTTTAGCTCCAGGTTTTATAGTTGAAAGGCATCTAGATGATGGCGATATAGTTATATTCAATAGACAACCATCGTTGCATAGAATATCCATAATGAGTCATTATGTTAAGGTATTGCCATATAGAACATTTAGGTTACATCCTTCTATATGTCCTCCTTACAATGCTGATTTTGACGGAGATGAGATGAACTTGCATGTTCCTCAAAGTCAAGAAGCTAGAGTAGAGGCTATGTTGTTAATGAGAGTACATGATCAGATAATATCACCTAGATATGGCGGGCCAATAATTGGAGGTATTAGAGATTTTATAACTGCTGCATATCTCATTACTAAAGATGATACTCTTCTTACTAAAGAAGAGTTTTATAATCTACTCGTAGAAGGAGAGTATGAAGGTGAACTTCCAGAACCAATTAAGGTTGAAAATGGTGAAGAGTATTATTCTGGTAAACAGCTATTTTCCCTCTTCTTAAGAGATGATTTTAATTATACACTCAAGTCTAAATGGGCAAAAAGTATGAAGCAGAAGACAGCTGATGTAATAATTAAGAATGGTAAGTTGATCAATGGTGTAATAGATAAGGCATCTATAGGTGCTGAAGAGCCTGATAGCGTATTACATAGAATAGTAAAGGATTACGGAACAACAGAGTCTAGAAGATTCTTAAACTCTATATTCAAGATACTAAAGGCTTTCATAACACATTATGGTTTTAGTTATGGATATAGTGATCTAGCCATACCTCAAGAGGCTAGAGAAGAGATTAATAATTATATACAAAAGATATATGAAAAGGTTTACGATTATATAAAACAGTATAGAGAAGGAACTTTACAACTAACAAGAGCATTATCTCCTGAAGAGGCATTGGAACTTAATATAATCTCGGAATTATCAAAGGCAAGAGATAATGCTGGAAGGATAGCTGATAGAGCATTACCTGATAATAACCCAGGAGTGATAATGGCATCAACTGGCGCAAGAGGTTCTACAGTAAATATAGGCCAGATGGCTGGTTCTTTAGGTCAGCAGGCCATTAGAGGAAAGAGGATAATGAAAGGTTATCAAGGAAGAGCATTGACACACTTTCTTCCAAACGATATAAATCCAGATGCAAGAGGGTTCGTGAAATCTAATTATAGAGATGGGTTAAATCCAATAGAGTTCTTCTTCCATGCAATGGCTGGTAGAGAAGGGTTAGTAGATACAGCTGTAAGGACACAACAGAGCGGTTATATGCAGAGAAGGCTTATCAATGCACTGGAGCATCTTAGGATAGAATATGATCAAACTGTTAGAGACCCACATGGTAACATACTCCAGTTTAAATTTGGAGAAGATGGAATTGATCCAGCGAAGAGTGATCATGGAGAAGCAGTTAATATAGAATTACTGATAGCATCTCAAGCAGTAGTAGATGAAGGTAGCAAAGCAAATGAGGATGAGATTAAGAGTATAGTTGCAAAATATGGAAAGAATCTAAATAAGAGGGTATACAAGAATTTGGAGAGTGAATTAATAAATAGTAATCTAAGTAAAGAAGGTGTAGAGAAGGTATGTAGTAGAGTAGTAGAATTGTTTGATAAGGCTAATACTGAACCAGGTGAGGCTATAGGTATAGTTACTGCACAATCCATAGGTGAACCTGGAACACAGATGACATTAAGAACATTCCATTTTGCAGGTATAAAAGAGAGGAATGTTACATTAGGATTGCCAAGATTGATAGAATTGGTAGATGCAAGGAAGATTCCTGCTACACCAACAATGGATATCTATATAAATCCACAACTATCCAAAGATAGAGAGATTGTTGCTAATATAGCAAAAGATATACTGTATACAAAACTTGAAGATCTAGTAGCTAATACTGAGATAGATTATAATAATAACATTAAATTCATATTAAATGAGAGAAAATTAAACGAACATGGCTGTAGTATCGATGATATATTAAAAGTCTTCAAATCGTCAAAGAAGAAATTGGAAGTATCTAGTGAAGATAATGTATTAGTTGTTAATATTCAGAATAATGATGTACCACTTACTAGTATCAAGGATAAATTACTAAATACAAGGATAAAAGGCATACCTGGAATAGAGCGTGTTACAGTTATTAAGCAAGGAGAGGAGTGGATGATACAAACATCAGGTTCAAATCTAGCAAGAGTAATGGAGATAGAGAATGTAGATAAGAGTAGGACAATAACTAATAATATATATGAGATTGCGAATGTATTAGGTATAGAGGCAGCAAGAACAGCGCTAATAAGAGAGATAACGAGTACGTTAGAAGAGCAAGGAATGGAAGTAGATATTAGGCATATAATGTTAGTAGCAGATGTAATGACATCAAAAGGAGTCTTACAGCAGATAGGAAGACATGGGATAGTTGGAACAAAGAGTAGTGTATTAGCTAGAGCAGCATTTGAGATAACTGTTCCAACATTAGCAGAAGCAGCAGTAAAGGGAGATATAGAGTTACTTAAAGGTGTAACAGAGAATGTTATAGTTGGTTCAACTATACCAGTTGGTACTGGTATGATAGAATTGTATATAGAGGTTGGCAGGAATGAGTAAAACCATTCATAAAATACTTAGAGATGCGATAATGAATAATCAATATATTATAGGTAGTAAAGAGGTGATGAAGAATATGGATAAGGCTAAACTTGTTATAACTTCTAATACTTTAGATGGTTATATGAGAAAGAAGATTAATGATGTATGCAAGGAAAAGAACATAATAGTATATAATCTTAATAACACATCTAGAGAATTAGGAAGATTATGTAACAAACCCTTTAGGGTATCTATATTATCTATAACAAATGTAGAAGAGAAAGATCTAGAGGCATTAACAAAAGAATAATAATTTGTTTTTGTAAATTATATCATGCAGATGATAATTGGAGTTATACTTATATTCATAGGTATCTTTCTAATTATGCTATCAGTAAGGCGCAATAATATAACTGGTATAATATTATTAGGCCCAATACCTATAATTATAGGTAATAAAGTATCTTACATAGTAACCATCTCAATTATAATAATATTACTACTACTAATCTTATATACAAGAATTCCCTCTAATTCTATTGGGTATTGATGTATGATGTGATAGAGAGGCCTTTACTATTAGTAATAGGTATAGTATTACTAATAATGGGCTTTATATTAGTAACATTGGAGTTAATAGAGATAAGAGAGAGTGATGGGTTTATCTACATCTTCCCCTTTATATTCATAGATAAGCCAGATCCACTACTAATACTCATATTTATAATTTTATTAATACTGCCAATCATATTATTACAAAGTGTAAGATTTAAATGAGACTTTAGTAGTTGGATTTAGATATTGGGGAGAATGACAGAGATAAAGTTAACGGCAGATGAATTACAGATGATATCGTTGTTTCAAAATGTAAGTAGTGCGATGGCAAGGGATTGTATAATAGATGAGAAACAAGGCAGACTTATCTTTGTAGTTGAGAAGGGGCAGATGGGTTTAGCAATAGGTAAGAACGGTTCAACTATAAAGGCGTTACAGAGTGTCATGGGTAAGAAGGTTGAATTGGTAGAATTTTCTGAAGAGCCAACAATATTTATCAAGAACTCATTGGGCTTATATGTTCAAGACGTAAAGATAAATGAGACTAGTCATGGAAAAGTAGCTATAGTTGTGGTTGATCCAACAAAGAAAGGTATAGTAGTAGGTAAAGACGGGAAGAATGCTGAGAAGGCAAGGATATTAGCAAAAAGATATTTTGATGTAACAAACGTATTAATAGTCAGTCCAGAACAAGTAAGGAGTGATCTATAATGTCTAAAAAATCACCACTTGGACTATTTGCTGGAGGAGTCTTAAAGAGGAAAAGGAATAGACTTAGATGGTCTGATAAGTATTATAAGAGAAGCATACTTCAATTGGATAAAAAGGCAAATCCATTAGAAGGAGCGCCACAAGCAAGAGGTATAGTGTTAGAGAAGGTAGGGGTTGAATCAAAACAACCAAACTCTGCAGTTAGAAAGTGTGTTAGAGTACAATTAATAAAGAATGGTAAGACTATTACCGCGTTCTTACCTAGAGATGGTGCACTAAATTTTGTAGATGAGCATGATGAAGTAGTAGTAGAAGGATTAGGTGCAAGTATGGGCGGTGCTATGGGAGATCTACCTGGTGTAAGATGGCAAGTATTTAAAGTTAATGATGTATCATTAAAAGAGCTTTTGAAAGGGAAGAAGGAGAAACCTAGAAGGTAACATATAAATGAGAATATAAGAGAGATGATAGTATGAATCTGCTATTGTTTGATAAATGGGATTATTCTGAAGTAGAGGTTAAAGATCCTGGACTAAAAAGAGTTATATCATTAAAACCTATGATAGTTCCTACAAGTTTTGGAAGGCATGAACATAAAATGTTTGGTAAGAGTAATCTAAATGTTGTTGAGAGGTTAGTAAATAAGACTATGCATTTTGGTAAGAGATTTGCAAAGAATACTGGCAGAATGGCTGGTAAAAAGGCAAGAGCAATAAATATAGTAAAGACTACGTTTGAGATCATACATCTAAAGACTGAAGAGAATCCTATAAGTGTGCTAGTTAGAGCTATAGAGAATGCAGCCCCAAATGAAGATACTACCAGAATAATTTATGGAGGTGCTGTGTATCATGTATCGGTTGATGTATCTCCATTAAGGAGGATAGATCTTGCGTTAAAGTTTATAACAGATGGAGCAAAAGAGGCTACCTTCTCTTCTCCAAAGACAATAGAAGAGGCATTAGCTGATGAGATAATACTAGCATCAAAGAATGATATCAATAGTTTTGCAATAAAGAAGAAGAACGAGCAGGAAAGAGTTGCAATGTCATCTAGATAGATATTCATTAATCTTATTTATTATAGTATCGAGTCCATTTAATTTATATGCAATCTCTCTAACTTTAGAGATATTACTCTTATACTTATCATCATCTAATATATTATTTATATATTCATTCATTCTATCAGTATCATTTACAACCATTCCTAATCCAAGCCTCTCAATCTTCTTAGCATTACCTATCTGTTCACCATGATTCTCTATGGGTATGCTTATGACAGGTTTGCCATATAGTATGCATTGCGAGAGTGTAGAGTGTCCTCCTCTGACTATAAGCAATTCACTAGTAGCAAATATCTCATCTCTTACAGGGCACCATTCATAATACCATCCATTCCTTATCTTTTTAGGATGAGCATTACCATTTGGTCTTCCTTCTGAGACTATAAGGTTTACATCATCCCCAATACTATCTATTATACTTTTAATTAACAAAGGTTTAGTATCTGAAGGTCCACTTATATGAGCAAAGACAGTAGGTTTCCCATCCAATTGAAGCATTCTACGTACTTTAGTTATATTCTCTTCATTTAGATTGGGTCGAGGTATTAAAAAGCCGATATACTTTAGCCTGTTAGAGATGGTTGCAATATTCCATAAGTTATCTTGAGAGAGTGTATATGGAGGAGGCAGATCTGGTATCAATACCTCGTCAGAACTCCGCCATAAACATCCTAAAAATTCTGCAAGCATATCCTCAAACATCCTTGTAATACTATACTCTCTTAACCCATTGGATAGCATTAATTTAACCTGATTTATTATTGTAATATTTGGTATATTATAGAGATGTGCAGCTACTAATGATGATAATCTAGTATCGGATACTATAACATTTGGT
This sequence comes from Candidatus Nitrosothermus koennekei, assembly GCA_013538715.1. Classification (GTDB taxonomy): domain Archaea; phylum Thermoproteota; class Nitrososphaeria; order Nitrososphaerales; family Nitrosocaldaceae; genus Nitrosothermus; species Nitrosothermus koenneki. The sequence continues at coordinate 166,886 of JACAFH010000001.1, forward strand.
CTAAACCTTCCTATATTATTACTCTCTTTTGCACATTGATTAATAAAATTAAAAAAGTTGATAGGTAGTCTTCTTATACTCTTTACTACATCAAATCCTTGATTAGGATCCCATCCAAACTCTACAGATGGAACTCTAATACAAGAATAACCATGCGCCCTTATATACTCTACCGCATCCCCAAACGATGAGAATCTTAATAGTTTATCGTTCTTCAATCTATCAGCAACTTGTACCATTCTACTTGCGTGTCCTAAACCGACACCATAAACTCCTATGTATACTCTTTTCATATCAATGCAGTATTACCTCTCCTCTTGGAGATCTCTCTTCAAATATTATAGCTTGAAATTTATAGATCTTAGTATCATCATATAACCAGCAGTCTGGCAAAGCTCCAGCCTTTATACATGTCTCACAAAGAAATCTCTCCTCATCCCATCTATACTCAATTGCAACTTGTGGTAATAACAATCCAGAACCGTACCTCCAATATATTAGCAAACCGTCTCTTCCTATCTTGATCATTTTAGGATAATCTTTAAGATCTTTAACCTTTATAATCTCTGGTTCTGTTAATATACTTAATTCTATAGTTATGTTATCCATCTCACCAATCCTTACTGGTTCGAATCTTGGATCTCTTATAGCATTCCTTGCAGCATCTACCACTGCTTCATATAATGGCTTTATTGGTAATGGATAACCTATGCAGCCTCTTAACTCTCTAACTTTATTTAATGTAACAAATACACCCCTCTTCTCTCCATACCTTTTCTTTATATCATCGTCTAACCTAAAACCATTATTTGTTAGATAACTCTCTATACTATTCCTTGCAAGTCTAATCAGATTATAACCATCATCTAGAGTTAGCAACCTTTACATTCACCCTTTTAATAAGTTCCTGCATCTTCCTTATATGACTACCTTCCCAATATACTTTATTACAATTTACACAAAGATAGAAGAGTTTGTTATTATTGTAAACATTCTTTGGAACTACTTCCTTAATATCCTCTCTCTCATTAATTATAAGTGTTGAATTGCATAAAGGACATCTAGATCTATTCATATCAAGTTCTAATCTAATATCTAATAATTTTAATAACTTTACTAAAGTGTCTTCATCCCTCCCTTCTGTAAATATAGCACGTAAATTCTCTTTCATTGCCCTCTTAAAGAGCTCTTTATCACTTGTTAATAATACTCTACCCTCCTCTCTACAGATAGATAATAGATCATTATCTTCTATATGATTATAATATAAAGAATCAAAACCAAATATTCGTAGTTTTCTTGCAAGAGTGCCTAGCATAGAGTCTATTACAAACTTTACATTACTATACCTTCTCTGCATTCTTCACATAAATACTTACCATCTACATATTGAAGATAATCTGACCATTCTTCGCAATCATCACAATAACCAGAGATGAATACTTCTCTCCTTATTATATCTCCTCTTATTATACCAGCCTTTTCTGAGATTACATCCACTAGTTCTGGCATTACTGCTATAACATCAGATGCAGATATTACACCAGCAAGTGTTCCTTTATAGAAGACTGCTAACCTCTTTGTATTATACTTTCTAAATAACCTAGCTGCTTTTGTTATACTCTCTTCGCTTTCAATACCAACTACTTTCTCCATTATCTCTCCTGCCTTTATTTTAGATGGTAATTCATCTTTAGTAACAGCTTTTGTAACTATATCCTTCTCACTAACTATGCCTACTACATTCCCTTTATCAGTTATTATGACTGAGCCTACATGATTGTCCCTCATTAGCTTTGCCAATTCTTGTATACTAGCATCACTACTTGCTGTTATAGGCGGGCTATTCATAACATTCTTTACTAACAATCGCGTTGATATTGGTTCTCTCTCCATCATAATGGTATAGCAGTATTGTTCTTAATAACTTTTGGTATTGTCTTAATTAAAATATATGATAATAATACTTTACCAATACTTTGTCTTTACCTTCTCTATGGCTCTTTCGTAATCTGCCCCTTTCTTCCTTGCATACTTTTCCATAGCAGTTAAAGGTATTCTCCCTAAACTTGCTGCTAAACCTGTAAAGAAGAACCTCCTTATAGGATCATTGCTCCCAACCTTATGCATGAACTTTACTATGCCATATTTGTAATTATGCTGCCATGTCTTGTACATAATAGCTAACTTTCCTGGATCTATACTATTACCTATATCATAAAACGTAGACTTTTGTAGTAAACCTATAGGTACAAATGTTAATGGTGTTACTGTAAATCTAGATTCTGGTTGTTCTTGCTCTAATTCATAAATTAAATTTATAGTCTCCCAACTATCTTCTTCTACCTCATTGTTATCCAAACCTAGAATTAAGGTAAATGCAGGAATCCAATAATGTTCATTCAATGTCTTTACACCCTCTTTGACTACCCAATGCCACTCATTTGGAGAGAATGGTGCTAGTTTTCTATCAGCATATTTACTTATCAATCTAATACTACCAGTCTCAAAACCACACTGTATGCCTATATGATTATCTGGACCTGATCTTATTATCTTTGATATCTCTGGTATCAATCTCTCATCAGCTATAGATCCTGCTAATGTTCCATGTGTAGGATTTGTATGAACAACTCCACTCTTCATTATAGCACTAAATAACTCAACTAATGCTTCTCTGTTAGGCTGCATATTCTTTGTCTTTCTAGGGTTTAAGCCATAAACAAATATATCATCGCTATGAACCCATGCATTCTTTAAGCCACCTTTTGTCATATTTATTTTGATCTCTTCTTGTACCTTCTCTGTAGGATAATATCTTAATGGTCTTAATGTTACATCACAAAATTTACACCCTCTTCCACAACCTCGCATTACTTCTATCATACCATGCATGCTAGGTTCTACTATATTTGGAATCTCTTCTATTGATGGTTCATCCCAGTAATGAATAAATCTTCCATGATATGTCTTTCCATTCTTAAACTCTTTGATCTCTACCTTAAATTCACTCTTCTTAAACGGATTTGCTTCATCAAACTCTCCTTTTATAAGACTATCGAAGAATAGTCCTGCAACCCCATCTATCTCTGGACATATACCTCCTAGATCTCCTTCTACTATTGCATATATATCATACTCCTCTATCTTTTTTGGATCATAATTATATTGCCATGTTCCAGATGCACCAACTACTATCTTTGCTTTACTATTACTCCTCTTCTTAGCCTCTATTATTTTATGATGTAAGAGAGAACTATAATACTCATCATAAGAGATCTTCTTTCTTCCATATGTGAATGTCATGGTAACTGGTCCCATACCTAGTGGATCCATCTCATATAAACCTACAACTTCAGTCTCTGGACCTATGAATCTATCTATATAGTCGGGGTGAGCAACTACAACATCTTCCCTTTTGTATCCATCTCTCAACAATCCTGCCTCTAACTTCCTTAAACCATATGGTGCATACTTTGCTATTCCATTATAATGAGGTGCTGTATTGCATATGAAGTCAAATAATACTTTAGGAGTTACTTGATTACCTAAGATCCACTTGAGAAAACCTTTCTCTCTATATGGATCTATTGCAGGTGCACATCCAAAGAATGAAGCAAGAGAGATACCTCTATAAAACGACATAAGAGTTCTATCTGCACTTAATACAATCTTTGGATACCTCATCCATTGATACTAAAACTATGCATGATATAAAACTTGTGAATAGTTAGAAACGGTGAGATGTATGAATCTCTAGTATAAGTGCTATAGAATTCTATATAAATTATAATCATATACTTCGCTTTGGTCTTTCTAGAACTATTGAGAGTGAATTCTCATTATGTAAGGTAGAAGTAATTCTTGTATCAAAATCTTTGATTAGGTTAGAGACAAGTGCTTCAAAGTACATTGACCAGTTCTTACCTAAATCATGACTTATGATCAATTTTTGTTCAGGTGATTCAATATATCTTATATGCAAACCAGAATATATCAACCATTGTGTTAGTGTATCTAATAATGTATCTATATTGTACTCACCACGCCTTAATACAGTTAACGACTTTATCTCGGAGTTATCCAATGCTAGATTCATAAGATCTTTCTCACTAATTAGAGAGATCATAGATTTGTAACTTCCTCGAGGTACTGGCAAAAATCTTACTTTATCAGCAAACCTCTCCCATTCAACATATTTTTTAAGTATTTTATGTATCAAGACATTTGTATTAACATACTCCTGCTCACCTTCCAATTCGAGTATATCTTTTATATATGCAGGTACTCTTAGACTAATTACACTTGTCATTATCTATTACTACTATCTCTTGATATATAAAAGTTCCTAAAAATGGTTATAAGTATACATTTATCTACATTAAATGATATTTATAGATATTTAATACAATTACATGAGACTAATTACATTTATAACATACTCCTTAAATCTATTCTAATATAATATTAGAATATGGATATAGCATCGCCATCTACTGGATATAACAAACACATATTATATCAAAATGATACAAAATTCCTAATTATTAGTAGATTAGATCTATTATACAAAGAGTTCTTAGATATAATGGAGGAACATTATAGATATATTTGCAATAACATACTTAAGATAGATGGTAGTATGTGTGTTTATCTATCTAATACTAGCGGAGATATAGTATATGGGTATCAAAAAGAACATTCAGATGTACAAAAGATGCTAACATCTATGGATGTTAATGAAGATAATGTTAAGATAATCAATACACCTATAACAGATTTTTATGTATATAAAGATAAGATAAAGTTTAGCATAGATGAGTATACCATTACAGTCTTATTTAAGTATATTAGAGATCTTGATCAAATCATAAAGAGGCTTATAGATATAATCTCAAACTAAGTCATCTCTAGTAACGATGGTAATTGGTTTATATTTCTAATAATAGCATCTGCCTCAAATCTTTTAAAGAGAGATAATTGCTTCTCATTATCAAGACCATTCTCATATACACCTACGAATGATACATTATATCCATATTTACTTGCATTTCTCGCCATAATTAGATCCTCCATCGAATCCCCTACACAGATAGCACTCTTTACATTCATAATATTCATACTCCTTATTAATGAGTATGGAGATGGTTTTGATACACTCTTATCAAATACAATCCTCTCCTCATCCTCTATGAATACAGAAGCTCTTAGATTAAAACTTGTTATCATCTCTTTTAGTGTATATTCTGTAGCAATTTTGCTTCTTCCAGATACAATCGCAATATTGGAGCCAAACACCTTCTTAAAAACATCTAACGATTGAGGCGTTATTATTAGCCTATCATACTCTATAAACCCTCTGGAATTATCTACCTCAATACCATATATCTTATTAAATAACTCTTTACCATAAAATAGTTCATCAAATTTTCTTGCTAATATGGAATCTTTGCTTGGATAGTTTAGATATTTCATAACATCAGTTAGATCATACCCTTTTAGTATCTCTAATATAGTTGGTACACCTCTAGCATCTGCTTTATTTATTACATTCATAGTAAACTCTCTAGCATCATTGATATCTTTAGCATTTGATGCTATTGCTATAAGTATGAAAGCATAACAAGCATCTATATCATTATTAAATCCACCACTAGCCCTAAGTATCTGTATTAATTCATCTGTAACATAATCATACCATTTCTTATCTAATAATCTCTCAAGAAAGAAGCCTACTGTGTACTTGATGCATGCATTATATGAGTCACTTATATCAACTAAAGTGCCATCACAATCAAGTATTAATGCATCGCCATCTATTGTATGATTAACGAATATTCCATCAGAGATCTGCTTCATAATCGTACCTTCCTTAATGCATTTATGAATCTATCATTTGTATCTTTATTGCCTATAGATACTCTATAGAATTGTTTACCGTTTATCTCTCCTAGATCCTTAACTATTATCCCGTTCCTAAGTAAGCCGTTAAAGATCTTCTTGCTCCCACTAAAAGCTATAAAGTTTGCATCAGACCTATATGCAGATAACCCAGAACTATTTATAGCATCATAAACTCTCTCCCTCTCCTTTTTGATAGTTGTAATTATATTATTAATCTCATTCTTCATAGATAACATAATTCTTGCAGCATTTACTGCTATGCTATTAACAGGATAAGGGTATTGTATGACTCTATTAAATACATCTATAATAGAAGGATTTGCTATAGCATACCCTATTCTTAAACCTGCTAAACCAAAAGCCTTTGACATAGTTCTTATTATGATGAGATTATCATATTTATTGATGATATCTTTTAGTGAGTATCTAGCAAATTCTGCATATGCCTCATCTATTATTATAAATCCCTTAAATGACTCTATTATGTTGATTACCTCCTCTCTAGGGAATTGATTCCCAGTAGGATTATTTGGTGAGCATAGATATAATATATCTGCATCAGAGTCTATAACCTTCTTATAATCTAATCCAAAGTTATCATCAAGGGATATCTCCTCTAGTGATAATGAGTATAATCTACATCTTGCAATATAAAATGAGAATGTAGGTTTTATGGTTATACTCTTCGTATCTCTTCCAATGCTTAGTAAGAGATCTATTATTTGATCAGAACCATTACCTATAGCTATGCAATCTCTCTTAACATTAAGATACTTTGCAAGATCACTCTTTAACATATCATAATTGATAGGATACTCTCTAGCATCTATCTTAGATGCTTTGCTAATAACTCTTGCTACTAATCTCTTAGGTATGGCTATATTCTCATTTGTATCAAGTTTTAATTTATCTTTATATATTTTAGGTTTATTATAACCTTCTAATTTACTTATTTCATCTATTATTCCTTTAAATCTCATAATCTTGCCTCTACAGCTTTAGCATGATTTGGTAATCCCTCTGCTTCACTAATTGTTTTTATATGTCCTATTATTCTCTCTAACCCTTCCTTCTTAGCATAAGCCCTTGTAGCAAGTCTAAGAAAATCTAAACATGATAATGAACCTCTAGAACGTGCAAATGTTGATGTTGGAAGCACATGATTTGTTCCAAAACAATAATCACTAGCCAAAGATGAAGAGTAACTTCCTATAAGCACTAATCCAGCACTCCTTATCTCTTTAATAATCTTATCAGCATTACTAACAAATATCTCAAGATGCTCTGGTGCTACAGTATTCACTATCCTTATTGCGGAGTTCTCATCACATACTACTATAAAGCCATTGTTGGTTAGACTATGCTTTATTATATCACTCCTCTTAACATCATTTATTCTAGCATTTATTTCTCTCTCAACATTATCAGCAAGTATTTTAGATGTAGTTACTAAACCACAAAGTGTATCATTGCTATGCTCTGCTTGAGCTATAAGATCATATGCTATTAATTTAGCATCAGCACTATCATCTGCTAATACTAACAGTTCAGTAGGTCCAGCAAGCATATCTATGCTTACTTTATTAGAGACGAGATACTTTGCTATGGTTACAAATATACCTCCAGGACCAACTATCTTATCAACTGGTTTTATACTCTCACTCCCATATGCCATTGCTGCTATAGCCTGTGCTCCCCCTATCTTATATATCTCATCTACATTACATAGATCTGCTGCCACAAGTGTTAAAGGGTCTACTCCATTGCTAGATGATGGTGTTGATAATACTATTCTCTTTACACCTGCTACTCTTGCTGGAACGGTGCACATGATTACACTACTAGGATACCTTGCTTTTCCTCCTGGTATATAACATCCAACACTTTCAATAGCATCAAAATACCTCTCTATCCTAATACCATCTATCTCTATCGATATACTCTTTAATGAGTTTAGTGTCTCCTCCTCTACTATCTTTACCCTCCTCTTCATCTCTTTTAATGCTTCTATCTCTTTTTCACTAACTTTTGAATAAGCATCACTTATCTCTTCTTTACTAACCAGTAAAGAATCTAACAATACATTCTCAAACTTTTTACTATACTCTAATAATGCTTTATCTCCATCTTTAATAACATTATCTATTATCTCCTTAACCAATCTAATATGCTCATCACTAATTATATCTCTTCTTATCTTCTCAATCTCATCTATCTTTACTCTCCTTATCATACCTTATTATTTTGTACTATCTCTTCTAATGGTAGTATCAATCTTGGTTCATGAATTACTAATCCTTGTGCTAAGCTCCTTAATATAGGAACGATCTTAACAAACTCATCCTTACTTATTACTGTATTAACACCATACCATCCATCCTCACTCAATCTACTTATCGTTGGTCTCTTCAATGCTGGGAGAGTCTTTAATAAAGCATCTAAATTCTCTTCCTTTACATTTACAAATATATGCAATTTTTTCCTACCTTCAACTACACCTTTAAGCAAGGTTAGGATATCATATATCTTCTCCTTCTTTGTCTTATCGTTTAATGATATTTTATTTGCTATCAATACAGCAGTAGATTCTAAGATGCTCTCTATAGCCTTTAGATTATTCTGCTCTAGTGTAGTTCCCGTCTCTGTTATATCTACTATAGCATCACAATCTTCTGGAGGCTTTGCTTCAGTTGCTCCAAACGATAATAGTATCTGAACATTTTGATTCTCTCCACCTCTCCACCATGGTGTTATTAGCAAGGGCATCTTACTTCCATAATACCTTTTATAAGACTCATTATTGATGATATAAGAAGAGACTATGTTTAGATATTCTGTAGAGATCTTAAGAGTCTTATTTGTTCTAGCATAATCTTCTATTAACTCTGATAATGAATTATATCTATATGTTTTTGGTATTGCTATAACTAATCTTACATAACCATACTCTAGATCTAATAGAGTTATTACATTAGCGTTAGTTTCTCTAATCCAATCCTTGCCAGTAATCCCAACATCATACATACCTTCCTGAACATATGTTGGTATCTCTTGAGGTCTTAAGATCTTGATCTGTATATCTGGATCTGGTATCTTTACTCTATAAGTTCTTCCTCTACCCTTAACACTCCACCATGCTTGTTCTATCATATTAAATGTCTGTTCTTCTATACTACCCTTTGGCACTGCAAATTTAACTGGCATGTCATCATTCTCTATATTGTTAGATATATCTTTAACTAATTTTAATGAGCAATCTAAGCATTATTATGTAATATAATGTTGAAGAATTGATATATAATACATCTATTTAATCTTTAAATGATAAATTATTTACCATTTAATCATATAACATTTCATATATCTGTTATAAATAAAATTATAATATATTGTAATCATCTAACATATATTTCATATTAATGATACATCATTAAATTATAATATATTCTAATTATATAGTATGTATTATCAAATACTTACATAACATTATACTATACAGTATAGAGTATAAAGTTATGAATTACAAGATACTGATAGCAGTTATGGTATTGCTAATACCAATGGCATATGCAGATGATCAATTAAAGCTTAAACAATTCACAATAGTAGCAGAGTTTAGTGCTAATAGTGATAGATGGTTAGTTAGTAGAGGAGATTACAGTAATGATGGTAAAAGCATTAATGATCTAAACTATGCTATATGGTTAAGTGATGGGAAGATATATGCTGGATTTGAAGACTCTAATGGTAGAAATTATGTAGTAGGAACAACTAGCAGGTATAATGATGGAGTAAAGCATGTTGCTATCTTAACATATGATATGAAGTATCTTAAACTATATGTTGATGGGAAGTTCATAAAATCACGTTCTACTAAAGTAGTGCCAGATTACAATCATGATGCTATGTTAGTGATAGATGCTGATGTTAAGATATACAATAAAGCATTAACAGAGGAAGAGATAAAGAGTAATGTTAGTGATGGTTTAGTATATGTTAGCAATAAAACACCAATAGCTAATGATCTTAACATAACTATAGATGAGGATAATAGTGTAGAGATTAGATTAGATGCTATAGATGATGATACTCTAACATATAAAATAGTAGAGCAACCTAAGAATGGAGTATTATCATTAAATAATGATGTTGCTATCTATACTCCTAATACTAATTATTATGGTGTAGATAGTTTTACTTATCAAGCATATAATGGAAGTAATTATAGTAATATTGCTAGAGTTAGTATCAATATTAATGATATCAATGATGCACCAATAGCTAATGATGATTATTATAGCATAGATGAGGATAGTATACTATCATTAGATATACTAGCAAATGATTATGATGTTGATAGTAATCTAACATATAAAATAGTAGAGCAACCTAAGAATGGAATTATTGAAGATGATAGATACATTCCTAATACTAATTATTATGGTGTAGATAGTTTTACTTATCAAGCATATGATGGAAGTAATTATAGTAATATTGCTAGAGTTAGTATCAATATTAATGATGTTATAGATGTTAGAATCTTTAATGTTAAAGATTATGGAGCAATAGGCAATGGAGTTAATGATGATACTCAAGCAGTTAGAAATGCAATAGAAGATGCTAATCAATATGATAGTGCAATTGTATACTTTCCTCAAGGAGAGTATGTAGTTAAAGAATGGAGTAATTATCCTAATATAATATTAGAAGGAGAGAATGCTAAGATAATAAGATACTTTAGTAATAAGATAGAGATGCCTATATCAAATATAACAGTAATAGATTTTGCTGATGCAATGCAAATAAGTGATTTAAGAGGTATAGCAGTTGGATATAAGGATGTATTAATGTTACAAAAGAGTGGCACTGCATGGTCTGCAAAGAATCAACCCCCAATAGATGATGTATTATCAGAGATAAAGAGTATGGGTATGAATATGATTAGAGCATACATATATTGGGAAGGATATTATTATGATAAAACAAGATTTGTACAAGGTTTGCAAGGATTGACAGAAGCTGCAGATAGGAATGGTATTGCAGTATTATATGATTATATGCAACAATGGCATTTAAGTAGTTATGTAAAGAGTGGTTCATCATATGGAGATGGATTTCCGCATGAATGCTTAGCAATATTAGGAATACAAAAGGATAGTGAGTTAGATACTAGACAAAGTTATCTAAATAATAGAACTCCTAGAGATGTATTTTGGAGTAACTTTACCGAAAATTATAGTTGCACTATAAATGGTATCAATAAACCAATATGGGAGCATATTAAAGATTATACTACTGTAGTAGTTAGCATAACGAAAGATCATCCTAGCACTATAGGTTACGATATGCTTAATGAACCATTCTCTAATCATGTATTTACTATAGATGAGTTGAATGGATTAAGATCATACTATAAAGAGATTGCATTACACATTAGAAGTTTAACAGATAAGAAGATATTCTTCCAACAATTCTTAAACTATGCAGAGAATTATAATTATGGAGTATATAAAAATAGAGGAGAGGCATTAGCTAGTTTAGCACCAAGATATGATAATGGTGCATTAATAGAGAATTTAGGATTTACATTCACATATTATGATGGTCCCAATGTTACAGATAGAGCATGGCATAAAGCCTATCTTGATGATTTTAAGAAGTATATTGAGCCATTAGGTATACCAATATTTGTAAGCGAATGGAACACAGCTAAAAGTGCGTTTCCAGATAATTATCCATTTACTACTCAAGAGTGTATAAATTATATGCAATACTGGAAGAATAGTGGTTGGGGATGGAGTTATTGGAGCTATAACCCTACTGATCATGGTATAAAAGACGCAAAATATAAAGATTTCATAAACACGAGAGAGAATAAGTCACAAAAACAGATACTAATAGATGCTATAAACCAAATATACTAATATTTTTATATATTTATTATTGTGATAATCTAACTGTATGATGGTAAATACGACTATTACCTGTATTAATTAATAGGTTCTGATTGTTTGATACAGTATCTTCTACATTATTATACACTTCTTCAAGTCCATATTTATGTTTGAGGTTTAATAAATCTCCATCTGCAAATATATTAAAGTACTGTATTTTATATAACATCTCATTCTCTATATATTGAGAGATTTTATCTTTACTAACACCGTCAAATAATTTATTCTCTATATCAAAGATTAAGGCGCGTTCTTTTATGTAATTATCATTTATAGCCATTGTATATTTGTATACAAACGATGGCATAAGTATAGATATAACTCTATTTTTATTATCGTCATGAATAACTAAAGTGTTTATACCATAATATAAAGAAGGAGTAGCATACGTAGTAATATTTCTACTGTGCTTAGTGATAGGCAAAAGTATTAACGAACATACTACTAGTATAATAAACGAAAACAGTAATAGTCTTTTCTTTCTATGATTATATATACTCATATATAATATTGGCATTATAAAAGCACTGTATGTTGTAATACGTAAGAATAGAAATGGTGCTATAAAGGATGTTAGTGCAGCAGATATTACATAAGAAGATAATATTCCACTTGCTATCATTATAGGATAATTATTCCTCATTCTTCTTAATGAGTATATAACTATTATTGTACTTATTATTAATATTAATATAGTACTAAACAAGAGGCGTAGATTTACAAAATATATGTAAGAAGGAGATGGAGAAGGTGTTACTTTAATATTACTAAATTCTAGTAACTCATTTACATAACTACTATACGTATCAATCATATATGTAGCATTGGTTGTATAGATAGTTATCAGAGATAATGTTGATATTAAAACCATTATATTAAAGTAGCTTATTTTCGAATATTTTATATATAATAAGTGAAGTAATATAAGAAATATTATATTAATTACTATAAAGAAAGAGTTTGTAGGACTAGTTAGATTTATTGTTATTATAGATATAAATGATAATATTAGTAATTTATTATCGCGTTTATTTATAAACTTCATGATTGAGAATAATAATAGCCCATACATTGCATATGCTAATATTTGTGGTGAAAAATCTGTAGGATGTGTAAACATAAATGATGTAAAAGCGATAGATGATAATAATGAGAATCTACCAACTAACAGATTACTAGTAGCATAAACGGTTAGTGATATAATATTAATGATTAAAATTTCAAAGATATAGAAAAAAGTAAATGGTTCTATTCCTTGAATTAATAATGATATAGCCATGAAGATAAATACTAGAGGGAATCCAGATGAATATTCATATGAAGAGCTTAAATAGCCTCTATTTATTATAGGGAATGATTCTGCACCATGAAGATATGTATCAATGAATGGAGGATATTCTGTTATAATAGTTGCTATTCCATCTGCATATAGATTTGTTAATATTATTAAAATAATATCATACAGTTTTGATAGACCAAATTTTAATTGTAATATGATACTAAATATTAGGAATGAGATACCTATCCAGTATAAATAAGGGAGAGTTCTTACATAATCAAAAGTATCGTTATATCCTGTAATTCTAACAGTTGTAGAAAGTATGAATAATATTATACTAATTGTTATTGTTGATATTATTAATCTTTTATCATTATTTAGCAATATACTTATCATGTCATCTTATCTATTTTATTTATACTTATACCTTTATTTTCGATAAATTCTAAAGTTTTTAGATAATCATCTTCTAGTATATTTGCGATATTAGTTGGTATCATATTTATTAATTCTTTATGACTACTCTTAGCTTTCTTTTCTATAGTATTCTTGACAAATCTATATCTTACAGAATCTATAACCTTCCTACTGAGCTTCTCTAACGATGAATTCTTACCTGCGTTAAGGATCTTCATAATTATATAATAAGTAACAAACATGCTATATCTATAAAGAGCACTATCATTAGGTGTTACCATACTTGGATTTCTATATATAACTTGTATATTTATAGTCTCTAGATCAAGAAATTTAAATATTGAATTTAGTACCTCTTGAGGTTTATTTTTGAGTAGGTTATTTTCAATCACTATCATATTATCACCAAAAACTTTATAGTATTCACAAATTTTATCATACATAAGAAACGAATTCATCTCTGGTATAAAATATCTATCTATCCATATACTAAAGTCTTTAATCATATGTGTAAGATATGTATATAAATATGCGCTTACTAAGCGTTCTTTCTGATTTCTAATACACATAAAGATCTTTGCGTGAGTATTAAACTCTTTAATTTTGTGCGCAATTATAGGATCATATGTATATGATGTAGAGCCATCTATTCTATATCTATACTTTGCAGCATCTTTATATAATAGAAGGTAAGATTTCATATCAAACTTACCCATGTTGTATCGTGTATTAAACCATGAGGGTAATCTATCATGTACTGTTAATGCATGAGGTTCCTTTTGCCATGGGGCAAATATAGATGTATGTTGTATTAAATAATCCACTAACGCTGTAGTTCCAGCCTTTGAGAAACCTACAACGAATAGATTTGGTTTCGTATCATTCATCTAGTCAACTATTTTTCTCAAATCATAATTAATAAATTTTTGTATTTTAGATTTAATAATACACTACATTAATATAGGAAGTTTCTTCTATAATCTACGTGGAGCACAAGTTTATTGATGATCTTTTGTATTCACAAATAGATTTTAATGAATATAATATAGCTATTATAGGTTTTGGTAAGATGGGCATACTTCATGCAGGAATTCTTAATCTGCTTAAACCTAATATAGTTAAATTTATTGTAGAGAAGAGTAAGTTAATAATTAAAGGTGGTTCATTACTTATCAAGAGTGTAAAGTTTGTTGAAGATCTAAATTCTCTTACTGATGTGAATGCTATATATATTACTACTCCCACTAATACTCATTATCCTCTAATTATGGATGCATTAAAGATGGGCATCAATTATATATTTGTAGAGAAACCTCCTGCACCTACATATGAAGAGACACTAAAGATTCTAGATCTACAACCAAAGATAGTAATGGTTGGTTTACAAAAGAGATACTCTCTTCCTTTTAGACACGCTAAATTATTGTTGGATAATCATGTAGTAGGAGATATAGAAGGCATAAGCGCCTATATCAGATCAGGAGATATATTGACACAAACAGATAGATTTGAAAGGGTTAAGAGAGGAGTTCTACTAGATCTTGGAATACATCTTGTAGATCTATTGTGCTGGTTATTTGGTAAGATGGATATAAATTATGCTTCATATAAAAGTATGTATAGTGGTGTAGATGATTATTTTGATGCCGAATTATTATTTAATAAATCTATAATTAAGATGAATGCAACATGGTCTGATAGTAATACTAGGATACCAACTACATATGTAGATGTAAAAGGCTCTAATGGATTTTTGAGAGTAACAGAGGATTATCTTAAGGTTGAATTAAAAGAAGCACATAGATTATTAAGCGATAATACTAAACTTGAGATGTATAAACCTAATTACTATCAAGGTTTTCCACCAGTTAACCTTGCAGATCCAGAATATACTATAGAGGATATGCATTTTCTTAATTGCTTAGAGAATAATAAAGAACCTATAACTAATCTTAATAAAGTTACGGAGAGTATGGAGTTGATAGAGAATTTATACAAAAGGGCTCAAAATGATTGAGATATTATTAGGCGATAATCCATTTATTGGAGTAAGTCACTTATCACAAGATAAGGCAAGAGAAGAATCACGTGAATCTGTATTAGAGAATAAAGTTAAGGTTATAGAGGCAGCAATAAATGGAGGTGCAACGGGATTTACATTCTCTACTCATCCATTAAATCTAGAACTACTTCAGTATATTGCAAAGTATAGAAGGGAATTACTTGATAAACTAGATTATTACATACTAACTCCTTATGCTCAATCCTATGTTAGAACAGCAAACATTGCAGGTACACCAAATCTAATATCATCTATCATAAAAAGAATAAATCCATCAAGTCTTACAGCGTTTTTAACATTAAATGTAAATAAATTATTAGGATTGTTTTTAGAGAGTGAGATCGAACCATATTTAAAAATATTACCAAAGAAAAGGATTAAATCGATCCTAATTCACGAAGTTATAACAGAACTCTTGATAGCATTTAATCTATATGATACTCTTAAGGAATTAGATAAGCATTTTACAAAAAAAGATATAGATTTTGGTGTAGAGAGCAGAAATATAAGCGCACTCGATCTATTTCTGAAGAATAATGGTCTTAATATAAAGTATGTTATGACACCATTTAACTGCATAGGATATCAGATGGCACGAGATTTTACTTCTGCTATGAACGCAATAGATAATTTATCTAGAAAGAGTAAGATTATAGCAATAAGTATATTTGGAGCAGGTATTTTGAGTTTAGACGAAGTGATAGATTATCTCTCAAAACATAAGGATAAGATATATGCTATTACAACAGCCTCTACAAAAGCAGATGTTATATATAATAATTGTAGAAGGTTCTCTTCTTTAAATTAAGCATTTCTCTTGACTTTTTCCCATTTACTCTGATTCCTACCCATTGCAAAATTTAGAATAGCTCTGAGTTGTGCATATTGTAAGTTTATAAACATCCATATAGAGTTGAACATATTTCTTGCAGCTATAATTAATAATATAAATATTATTATAAATATATCTAGTATCATAGCATATCTAAAGACGATTAGGTCAATTATTATTAGTATTAATGAGACTAAGAGTAATAACGGAGAGATTATTATCATAAAGAAGTTAGATGGAAATACGTACAATCCAAATTTTCCATACTTTGGATTAAATAGCATATCTATATTCTCTATAAGTATAATTATATGACCTTCTGCACGCCTGATCTTTTGTTTTAAAGAATCTGCTACACGTTCGTAAAATATTGAAGAAGGATCATAACATACCTTATAACCTTGTCTCCTTATATGAATAGTCTGTATAGTTTCATCTCCATAATGATATGGTTCATATTGTCGTATTAACGCTCTTCTATATGCAGAAAATGGATGCGCCATATATATAGAGTCTATATATGCTTCTGCCCTTTGGATTATATCTTGTATATCTCTATAACTGACTTCTTTAGAGTTATCAGAAGCTATCTTCATCTTACCAGTTACAGCACCTATAGAGGGGTTACTAAAATTTGATACAATATTAAGCAATGCATCTTTTTCAAGCACTATATCTGAATCTATCTTTACTATTATATCACCTTTACATTGTTCATATGCCTTGTTTAATGCTACTGCTAAACCTCTTCTTACATTATCATGTATAAGCTTTATCGAGAGTTCTTTATGAACTTTCATAAATTCTTCTATTAATAAGGGCGTATTATCATTTGACGAATCAGTGATTATTATCTCCATCTTATCTATTGGATATGTAAGATATAATAAACTTGATAATCTACTAGATATTATATCTTCTTCATTATATGTAGGAATAACTAGTGAGATAAACGGTAGTTCTGAAATATTACTCCTAGTAACATATTTCTTACTATAAAAGAGTGATATGCTACCTATAATAACATAACAAAATATTAACACTATTAATGGACTATACAAAAGTATAAACTTAGTATTAATTATGAATATGTCAATTATATTCATATATTGTTTATTATTAGCCTCACATTTATATTATTTCTTAGCAGCGATAAATATTAGGATTCCTTGTATTGATATTAATATTAAGGTTGCTAAAACCATATTGTCATGATACTATTAGAGAATTTCTGTTAGTAAAACTTGCTATATTTCTAACATTATATAATATAAAGATCTTACTATTTAGCTATATTTCATGATTTGTAATAAAAATTACATATTATATATTGCACACATAATAGTATATATTATTTCGATCTCGAGATGAACATTAATCTATAGTATATAGAACATAGAATAGTTTAATAACATGCTATGAGGATTAAATGTCATTTGAGTGTATTAGTCACTGGCGGAGCAGGATTTATAGGTAGTAGGCTAGTTATGAAATTACTGTCAGAAGGTACTGATGTTGATATTATAGATGATCTCAGTAGTGGTGATCCAAATTTTATAAGTTATATAATTAAACAGCATTCAAACGTACGATTTTATAAACTTAATCTACTAGACAATATAGAACTAAAAGATTACGACATAGTTTACCATTTAGCAGCAAATCCAGAAGTTAGGATAGGAGTATCAGAGCCAAAGATACATGTAGAACAGAATATAATAGCGACATTTAAGCTATTAGAAGAGATTAGAAAGCATGATATAGAGAGAGTTGTATTTACATCATCATCAACTGTTTATGGAGACGCATTAATTATACCAACACCAGAAGACTATGCTCCATTAGAACCTATCTCTATATATGGTGCATCAAAACTAGCATGTGAAGCCATCATAAGCTCTTATGCTCATACATATGGCTTAAAGGCTCTAATACTTAGATTAGCAAATATAATTGGTGAGAATAGTAATCATGGTGTTATAATAGATTTTATGAAGAGGTTGAAGAACAATCCTAAAAGATTAGAAGTACTAGGGGATGGAACCCAAAACAAATCGTATCTTTATGTTGAAGATTGCATAGATGCTATGCAGTACGCCATTAAAAGTAATAAAACCGTGGATTTCTTTAATATAGGCTCTGAAGATAGTATACTGGTATCTGATATAGCAAAGATAGTAATAGAAGAATTAAGATTAAACAATACAGAGATAGTGTTTACTGGAGGCTATCAGGGTAGAGGATGGAAAGGTGACGTGAAGAATATGAGATTAGATGTAAGTAAAATTAAAGCATTAGGATGGAAACCTAACTATAATAGTTTAGAGGCTGTAAAGTACACAGTTAGAAGATTAGCAAAAAGTTTTAAATGATATCAAAATTTTGATATATATTTATTATAGTAGATTAAAGAGTATTTATAAATATATAGGTTGTAATATATAATAAAAATAATTTAGAGTTCACAAGAGATCTCTGTATCTGGATCACTTGAACAATTATCTATACCATTTCCTCCATCTATGTAATCATTGTATGTAACATTATCTAATACATTTAGAGCCGTATCATTTCCATCATCTCCATACAAGTAATCTGTGCCAGCCTTTGCAAATAATCTATCATTCCCTGATCCTCCATAGAGAGTATCGTTACCTCCAATCGCACCATATACTTGATCTCCATCATATAGTTTATCATCTCCAGCATCACCATACATTAGATCATTTCCAGCATCACCATAAAGAATATCTTTTCCACTTCCTCCATGTATTTCATCATCACCATTTCCTCCCGAGAGGACTTCCTCTTCTATATCATTACTATTCTCTCCATATATCTTATCATTACCATCACCACCAATTAATCTATCTACATCATCACCACCATGAAGTTCGTCATTTCCTATTCCGCCTAGTATATAGTCTTTACCTACTCCACCGTATACAATATCATTATTAGCATAAGCATCTACATAATCATCACCTTCTCCAGCATATACAGTATCATCACCTCTACCACTATAGATAGAATCATTACCACCACCACCACATATAATGTCATTTCCCGCATATCCATAAATAGTATCGTTTCCTCCTAAACCATCTATTACATCATTACCACTAGTGCCATTTATTACATCATCGCCATTAGTTCCTACTATAGTTGGATTAGCACATTCAGGTGAGGGGCCACCTCCACCACCTCCACCACCTCCACCACTACCATCATCTTCACAATTTACTTTATAATCAGGATCAGTTATGCATGTATCTTTTATGAAATGATTTCCAGCATCAATCAAATCATTCTTTATTATTCCATCATTGCTATTGATCGTATCATCCTCATCCAAACCAATATGTATATCATTGTCAGCACCACCTGTTATATTGTCCTGGGAATCGCCTCCTGTCACTATATCATCCCCATCATTACCTTGTATAGTATCAGCACCACCATCACCCCATATTATATCATTACCTTCATTACCATATAGAGTATCTATTTGATGACCGCCTTGTATAAAGTCGTTACCTAAATTACCGTATATCGTATCGTCTCCCCATGAACCTAATAATACATCATCTCCATTCTCTCCATATGCTACATCATTACCACTATCTCCAATGACATAATCTCTACCATTTCCTCCGTATATTGTATCACTTGATGTAGTATCTATCACTATATCATCCCCATCGTTACCATATACAGTATCATTACCATCACCACTATAGATTATATCATTACCATCATCTCCACATACTATATCATCCCCAGCATTAGCATATATTATATCATCACCACCTAAAGCAACTATTACATCATTACCACTAGTTCCTACTATTACTTCGCTTTTAAATGTGCCTGTTATAGTTGGTGTAGCGCATAATGGAGATGGTGTAGTAGAACCATTAGATGGTCTCTGTGATGCACCCTCACAATTTATATCGTTATCTGGATTAGTTAAACATATGTCTTTACCATCTCCACCATCTACATTGTCATTATTTATTATATTATCTCTGCTTAAGATAACATCATTATCATTTTCTCCAAACATTTTATCATCCCCTGATTCTCCCATAAGCACATCATTACCATTTCCCCCATACAATGTGTCATCAATATCACCACCTTCTAGATAATCATCCCCATCCTCTCCATATAATTTGTCTATGCCAGCAGCACCTTTCAATACATCATTACCTAAACCACCATAGATTGTATCATCATTATCTAAACCATTAAGAGCATCATTACCTACACCTCCATAGATTGTATCTTTGCCTTCGCCTCCGTAAATCATATCATCTCCTCCCCCATCAAGATCATTCCCTGTATCACCATAGATTATATCATCGTCATCAAACTCATAAACTCCCCCATCTATGTAATCATTACCTAAACCACCATAGATTGTATCATCATTAGGTCCACCATTTATAAGATCATTACCATTTCCTCCATATAATGTATCAATACCATTACCACCAAATATTATATCTATTCCGTCATCTCCACATATTACATCATTACCGTCGTATCCATAAATAGTATCGTTTCCTCCTAAACCATCTATTACATCATTACCACTAGTGCCATTTATTACATCATCGCCATTAGTTCCTACTATAGTTGGATTAGCACATAATATATCAGCATTAACTGTATTGTATGTAATCGTAGACATTAAAAGTATTGTTATTATTGCATATACTTTAAATCTCGTCATTGAATTTCTTATAAAAATAGGATATTATAAAGATTGTGTATTGTATGTTATATAACTACATATACATATTTTTTTTTACCTATTCATGATTATAATATATAGACGTATAATACAATTTATTCAAAAAATATATTAGTAATATTTATTTAACGAATTAACGAGGTTCTTTAGAGCTTGTGTAGGTCCTTTCTCATCTTCATATAATTGCGTAGCTAAACCATTTACATCTTGTGTCACACGCCAGGCCCATGCAGTCCATCCAAATCCCCTGTCCTTAAATGCTTTTACTGAAGTATCACTATTCGTTTGGGTATCTGGTGTAAATTCTGTTATGAGTACTTCAACACCCCATTCATTTGACCATGTCTTGAATCTATCTACCACTGTTTCAGCATAACTTCCAGCACTAGGAACACTATATAATTGAGGCGAATATACCAATTTATCAACATTTTTTGGAACTATTTTATACTCATTTTCAGGCATCCTTGTAAATCCCCATGCAGTCTCTCTATCAAAGAATATCTTTTTAGCTGTTACTTTTCTAAGTTCTTTTGCCATATATGTATAATAATTTCCTAATTGATCATATTGTGCTGCATCAGTTAGCCATGGTTCATTCAATATCTCATATCCTGCTACACTTTTGTACTTATCTATAGTACCTACTATAACTTTTAGATAATCTAATTGTAGATCCCATACATTCTTTCCATTTACTGTTATCTTATTCTGCCAAAAATCTCTCCAGAATGGTTTTACACTATCGACTAGGTTACTTTGTTTAGGATAATTAGTGAGTATATATGAGGGGAAACCATTTGGAGTGCCTTTCTTACCATCAGGTAATGTAGATCCTGCATATTTGCTAGATACCATCCAGTGGAAGTTTGTATATACTATGCATAAACCATACTTATCTGCTGTTTGTGCTATTAAATCTAATCTATCGAGGAACTCTTGGGGCCTAGCAACATACGCTTCCCAATTTGCTGGAACTCGTAAGAAGGTAAATCCATAATTGCTTATAATCCTCATACTATTCTCTAAGTAATTTGCTGGTTCTTTGAAGGAGAGACCTGATTCCCTAGATGTGAGTATTGGATCATAAAAGCCCATTCCAACCAATTCTTTCATTGGTCTATTTGAACAATCTATGATATTACCTCCACTACCTCCATTACCTCCACCACCTGAGTTATCGAATTCATTATAGTATACTATCTTTCCTGTGCTTAGATCTATTACTTTGATATAATCTATATCTCCTTTATAGTAGTAATCGTTAGTATTTGAACTAGCTCCTATTCTTAATGGTTTACTTATACTAGTGCTGACAGTAGTGCTTATATTCTTACTTGCAATGTAATTATTATCTACGACAAGTTCTAGTTTTCCTCCATCATATGTAAGTGTAGCATTATGCCATTTACCGTCAACGACTTTCCTCATATATACATAATGAGTCAAACCATTCTCATCTTTAAAACCACCTCCTACAGTACCTTCTTTGGTTATAAACAAAGCATAGTTGTTGTTCATGTTAGGTTTGTTATTACCCCATCCACCTTTGCTCACTAGGAATGCAAATTTGGTTGGTTGTTCAGTTAGTCTAAACGATGCTTCAATAACAAACTTCTGTAGTCTAAGCTCCTTAGTTGATGGTATCTCTATATATTCTGCACCGTTAAAGAATTTATAAGTAGTTGCTGCGAAAGCATGTATATTTATGCTAGAAAACAGTAATAGCAGTGCTAATGTAGTTCCCAGTATTAATCTATAACGCATGTAAGTCATTAGTGATATTATAACAGCATTATTTTTAAGTCTTTCTATGTCACATGAGATACATGTATAAATATTAATGAATAAAGAATTATTATATCTATATATATTAATAATAATCATTATTTAATAATTATAATATTATAAAGCTATTAGTTTAATATGCTTAAATATGGTAAACCGATTTATCTCTTTTAATATATAGCGTGGAGAAGATAAATAAGATAGATAAAACAATTAAGGTAGAAGTAAATTCTGGTATGTCATTAATATTAAATGTTACACTATCTTTACCACCATTAATATCATTAATCTCAAATGTTAGATTGTTTAATTCTTCTATGGCTAAAATATAAATTCGTGAACCCAAACCATCTCCAGCGAATATTATATTATTACCATTTTTTACTGTAAATTCATACGATACATCATTAAGTAGTCCATTAGTAGTAATATTGATAAATTTTATAGAGAATTCTCTTATAGCATCTTTTGATTTAATTGTCATCTGTACTTTAATATCCTTTATAGTTTTTTCTAATAATATTGTCCTATTATCTATAATTTTCTTTGAGCCATCATATTTATCATTACCCTCAAATATTACAGTAATTATATATTCATTACCTACAGGCGTGAAGTATGCTACTGCAGAACCATTACTTGAGTTTATAATAGTTGATATATTATTATCACCCTCGACCATAGTAAAGTTTATTGGTAATCCATTTAATTTATTTCCAAAAAGATCAGTTATAGTAGCATATACTACTATTTTCCCATCTATGTTCCTACTTTCAACTTCTAAAGAGGTTAATATCTTAGATTTTGGAACTATTTTATAAATGGTGTTAAAATTAGAGATATAAATATATCCATCTGGTCCCTCTTCAATATCTATCAACGGAAGCGATTCTGTGTAATTATAAATATTAATAGATTTTACCTTATCATAATCATCTCCTTCTAATTCTATTCTAAATATTGATGCTAGATTATATGATAAAAGGAATAAATTATTTTTGATATCTTCACCATAGATATCTTTGGTATAGAATATCATCTCTGTAGGTGCTATAACACTTTCCCATGAATATATTGGATCTGTAAATAATCCACTATAACCTACAACCTTAGGCCAACCATAATCTTTCCCAGCCTCTAGTATATTTAATTCATCGTTATTGTCTGGACCATTCTCTGATATATAAGGTTTAGAAGTTATAGGATGGAAGGCTATACCAAATACATTTCTATGACCATATGTGTAGATTGGAGATCTTGGAAATGGATTTTCTTTTGGTATGTTTCCCTCTCTGTCAATTCTAAATATCTTTCCTGTTAAAGAGTTTAGATCTTGTGCAGTAGAATTATCCCTAATAGCAGCATCTCCACCAGTTATATATAAATAACCATCTGGACCTACCTCCAAAGGTCCTCCATTATGATGATAAGATGCTGGTATCTTGTCTAATAATACTTTCATGTTAACTAGAGTATCATTCTCCAATAAAAATCTAGCAATCTTCCTATATGATTGCCGATCTATATCATCCCAGTATGTCCAATGTAAGTAAACATATCTATTATTATTAAAGTCTGGATCTACTTCTAATCCTATCAATCCTCTTTCATCAAATATACCACTTGGTTTAGTAGAATGATATACATTTACTTTTAATAAAGGCTTTTTAAGTAATGTACCATTCTCAATAATGTGAACATCGCCACTCTTTAGATCTCCACATATTATTCTTCCATCTGGAAGAAATTCAAATGTAGTGCCACAATAATTAAGATTATCTGCAACGATTTGATATGAGAAATTCATAGAAGATTGATCTGCCCCATATATATTATATGAGAAGAAAATCATTATAACAAGTAATATTAACATTATGCCGTATAACATATATATATAAAGGGTTAATCCTTATTATTAATTTATCTTTATTTTAGAATGTGAACAAATGCCTCTCCATAATTAGGTTCGTTGTGTTTGATTTCTGTTTTTACATACAACATGAGAATTATACAAAATAATATTTCAAACAAGGTATATGATAGTTTAGATTGAAAAGGATTAGTATTGATATATAACTACTTTTTTAGACATATGTTGATACTTCTTTACATTTATATGTAATATATAACATCAATTACTATTGCTAATTGTTATTCCTTACCATCTTTACATTTCTTAATACTAGAGTAATCAATTCATTCTCATATGTACTTAATAATTTACTCAAAAGATATAACATATGAACATAATTATAATATTCTATTATATACTTATTAATCTTGCTAATGATATATAACTAATAAAACCATATTATAATATATTAAGAATATAGATACCCTTATCTTTAAATATAGTAGCAAGAGAATAATCTGTATGAAGGTTCCAAAAGAGGTATCAACATATTGCCCAAGATGCAAGAAGCATACAATACATCTAATCACTCTTTACAAGAAGGGAAAGGATAGAGCATCAGCATTAGGTGCTAGAAGACATGCTGAGGATAAGAAGGGTTATGGAGGACAAAAATTCCCAGAGTTAGCAAGAACAGCAAAGACTACAAAGAAGCAGACTCTAAAGTATAAATGCAAAGAGTGTAACTATACCATACAAAAGGAAGGTATAAGACTAAGAAAGTTGGAGATAAGTGCGTGAGAATATGAAGCAGGATCTAATCCCTAAACCAAGGAGTAAGTTTCTTCTAGTTAGATGCAAAGAGTGTAGTAATGAAGTAATAGTATACTCTCATACTACAAAGAATATTCATTGTAAGAGCTGTAACAATCTGTTAGTAGAGAAGAGTGGAGGGTATGCTATCATAAATGCTGAGATTGTAAAGAGAGTAGATAATCCTTAAATCTCTCCTCTAATAACTCGAGAGTATATTCATTATTAACATTTATGGCTAATCTATAATCATCTATTATGAGCATATCTTCATTACCAACCATTGATGGATCTATTACACTTACTCCAGTATAGCATATCTCTTCTCCATTATGAATCCTATAATATCTATTATCTATCCCAAATGCATCAACAAAGATCTTCCTAACCATTATAGATATACAACCATTCATCTTGCTGCTTTTATCTATAATATAATTTATAAGCGAAGCATTTAACAATGGTAGATCTACTGGCACTACAAATACTCTCTCTTTTATCAATTCTAATGCATCTCTCAAGTCTAATGAATATCCATTACTATTACACTCTATAACTTTGATACCTTTGCTAATAATATACTCTCGACTCTCTTGAGAATTTAAGGAGCAGAAGATCTCATCAAATCTTGATGAGTTATATAATGCATTTATTATGTAAGATATCATCGGCTTATCAAAGAGTTTAATCATTGCCTTATTCTTGTAACCAATTCTACTACCTTTCCCTCCAGCCATTATCAATGCCTTCATATTATATCTATAAATGATGTTCTTATATTAAGATGTACAAAGAGTATAAAATTAACAACTCTAATTATCTCATTTGTTGCACCAAATACATCTCCAGAGATACCTCCAAATGATCTCTCAGCAATTTTTAGTATTGATAAGGTAGTTATGATAGATAAGATGAGAGCATAAAACCCTTCAAGAGATGCTAATGTATACACTATTATTATAGTTAGAATCAATCCAATGAGAAATCTTTTAAGATCAACAATGTTTATAAATATAGAACCCATACCCTCCCATGCTGATCTTCCAGTGTATGCTAGCAATACCATTGAGAACTTTGCTAATACCTCACTTACAATTATAGAGAGGTATAATTGATTATTACTAATTGATGATAATGCTATTATTGAGCATATAAAGTATATCACTATAGCAGAGACACCAGCAGAACCAGTAGCTGGATCATGTATTACCCTCTTTTTAACCTCTTTACTACCTTTAACCATTAATGCATCTGCAAAATCTGCTAAACCATCTATATGATGTGCGCCTGTAATTATCAACAATCCTAGCACTATAATAGATGCTAATATCATCTCATTTATAGGTAAGAAAGATAATAAGCCAATGATTGAACCAATTATTAAACCAGCAATAGGGAATAGATACATATTCTTAGCAATGTACATTAAATCATAATCTTTTGTTGGTATGATGGTTAGGAAAGAGAGTACTGCTAGTAGATTATTCATGTATACCAACCTAGATGCATTCTTAAAAGTATTAATGGAAAAGAGATTAATGATATAAATAATAATACAGTAACCTTCATAATCTTGAGTGCAATATAGCAATGCCTTATCTCAATCTCTTCATATACATCTCCAATCTTGTAATACCCAATCTTCTCCAATCTTAGCCCTAACACTCCAGCCATACTAGAGATAGTCCATCCACCATTTAGACTAGGAGTATTACTCTTATCTCTCATCATAATCTTTAATGCTCTCCTCCAATCTAATCCTAATATCATTGCTGATAAGATTATCAATAAACCAGTTATTCTAGCGGGTATATAATTTGCTATTGTATCTAACTTAGCAGAGAATAAACCTATATTCTTATGATATTCATCTTTATATGCTAGCATGGAATCTAGAGTATTTATAGCTCTATACCCAAATGCTCCTGGAATACCCATTAATGAATAATAGAATAATGCACCAGTTATTCCATCCGTTATGCTCTCACTAATACTCTCTATTACTGCTGAGAGTATATGCTCTCTATCTAATGTACTTGTATCTCTACCTACTATCATTGATACCCTCTTTCTCGCTTCTAATAAGTTATCATCAATCAATGACTCAATAACCTTCTTTGCATGCTCTTCCATCGATTTTATTGCTATGGTCATCTTAAGTGCTACTGCACTAACTATTGTTAATATAATATAACCAAATAATGAAGAGATAAATATTATGATGTATGATGATATTATTACTATAAATATTACCACTAAAGCAGCTATTATACCTTTAATTACTTCCTTCTCTCTCTCTTCACTCTTTAGTTTAGGCTTTAGATATGCAATTATGTTTCCTATCCATGCTGTTGGGTGATACCTATTTGTTGGATCTCCTAATATCATATCTAATAAGATTGCTAATGCCAATACTATCATTAATTATCCAACCCAATAATCTTCTCAATTTTGCTAATGTCAACATTCTCTTTAATTATATTTGCTACTCTATCTATCTCCTCATCTACTCTATCTTCTACTTCCAACCTTAACATCTTTGCAACTTCTTCTATTATGCCAGAAGCTGCGTATCCTATGATATTTCTCCTTCTATTACCTATTATAAGATCTTTGTCATCAACCTTACTTATCAATGCCTCTTCTCTATTATCATTAACATCAAAGCCTATCTTTATGAAGCATCTCTTATCATTAAATAATGCATACTTCTCAACTCTTCTCTTATTAGTTAGTGTGAGATCTAGTAAACCCAAACCTTTTGTTCCATCTATAGATCTTGCAAGCATAGCATAACCCTCATCTATACCTATTATATTAAAGCCCTTTTTTGAAGCATATCTTATCCAATCTGCTATACCATTACTCTCCATCCATTTAAGATCTGCTACTAGATCTCTACTAGGTGGTAAGATTATTAATAAAGCATCACGAAGATTATTATCATTAATATATGACACTTTAAAAGTGCTAAGTAAAGGATCGATCTCTGTTAGATTCGTTGCATTTGGATATCTTATAACTATAACGTTAGCATCTTTAGTATTATTTAAGGAAAGTGTATCCTCATTTGATAATCTTATCCCATCTATATATGGTATTACTCCAAGTATTGGTTTATTACATACCATTTCAAACCTCTCTACTGCTGGTCTTAATATCTCTAGATCTCCTCTAAATTTATTTATAACAAAACCTTTTACAAGTTCTTTGTTAGGAATTAACTCTAACGTTCCTATCATACTAGCAAATGAACCACCTCTATCTATATCACTAACTATTATAACACTTGCAGATAATATCTCTGCCAATCTCATATTTGCTATATCATACTCTTGTAAGTTAATCTCTGCTGGTGAACCAGCCCCCTCTATTACTATCAACTCATACTCTTTAGATAATCTCTCTATAGCATTTAATACATGTTTTAATCCATAGTTTAAAACAAACCTTTCATAATAATCCTTTGCATGAAGTATAGAGTATTCTCTACCTAATAAAATAACCTTGCTAAGATAATTGCCTAAAGGTTTAAGTAATATAGGATTCATCTCTACACTTGCCTTTGTTCTAGCAGCACGAGCTTGTAAATATTGAGCTTTTGCTATCTCTAAACCTTCTATTATCTCAGAGTTTGATGACATATTTTGAGCCTTAAATGGTGCTACCTTAATGCCTTTATCTGCAAATATTCTACATAAAGCCATTACTAGTATACTCTTCCCAGCATCTGATGATGTGCCTTGAACCATTAGAAATCTTGTCATACTCTCCTCAATGCTTCTAGCAATCTAATATTCTCTTCTCTCTTCCTTATAGAGATCCTGATATGATCATTACTCATGTTAGTAAAATTACTACAATCCCTTACAAGTATATCATGCTCAAGTAACCTCTTCTTTAATATAATTGAGTTATCACATCTAACCAAGAAGAAGTTTGTATAAGATTCATAAGGTTTCAATCCTATCTCTCTTATCTCCTTAATTAGATACCTCTTCTCTTTATTTATAATCCTCTTACTCCTCTCTATATGTTCAAGATCGTTTAATGCTTCTTTTGCTGCTATCTCTGCCAATGCATTTACATTCCATGTAACATTTGTATTCTCAAATATAGATGCAATTGTCTCATTAGCTATAGCATATCCTATCCTTAATCCCGCTAAACCAAAAGCCTTTGTAAATGTTCTTAATATAATTAGATTATCAAACTCCTTAACATATCTTATCATAGAATATTTGTTAGGCTCATCAAGAAACTCATTAAAGCATTCATCAATAAAGATTAATGTATTATTGTTATATGCTCTCTCTACAATACTTTTAACATCACTATATAATGAACCAGTAGGATTATTTGGGTTGCATATAAATAATGCTTTTATACCTTTTAACTCATGTTCATATATCATATCTAGATCTATAAACTCTATTATTGCAGAGTTCTTACTACATGCAAATTCATACTCATAGAATGTTGGTTCTGGTATTAACACTCTATCTCCCTCATTAATGAATATATTTGTAAATGAATGTATTATCTCATTTGCACCATTCCCAATTATTATGCTAGATGGATTGACAGAGAGGTAATTACTAATAGCATCTTTTAATGATTTGTATGATGGATCAGGATATCTATTTATTAGATGGAGATTCTCTCTAATTACTTTATAAACAGATCTCGAGCATCCAAATGGGTTTACGCTAGCGCTAAAATCTAATATATTACTCTCTTTAGAGCCTCCATGTGCTCTTTTAGTAGCGGTTAGATAGCCATTCTTTGCTAACCCTCTTATATCCATCGCTAATTGTATTTTAAAGTTTCTATTAAACTATTCTTTATATAATATTTTTATATATCTATTACTGTACTAACATATACTATTGATAATTAATCACTCTTTACTAATAATATTTATTAGTAACTTATGAGATATTAAATTATGACACATAAAGGAATATTATATGCTGCAGGGGCAACAACTGCAATAGCTGGTATATTACATCTAATCCTAGTTCCTATGGTTATTAACTTTAATGTGAATAGCGGTATATTCTTTATTGTAAGCGGTGCAGCCCAGATATTCTGGGCTTTACCAATGATCAAGCAGTATGGAAGAGTATGGTATGTAATTGGAATAATAGGAACTCTAATACTCATAGCATTATGGGCTATAACTAGAGTAGATGCTAATCCTATAACTGGAAGAGCTGGTCCGATAAATGAGATGGGTATAGCTGTAGAATCATTTCAAGTAGCATATATAATATTAGCATCAATAATGTTAGCAAAAGGTAAGAAAGTTGAACCAGAAAAGAAGGATAAAGAGATGCACTAATTTTTTATAATAAATCATTAGCAAAAGTTATTAGGTAAAGTAATGGGATAAATTGTATGATTAGAGTAGCAGTGATAGGGGCAACTGGAGTTGTAGGGCAAGAGTTTATTGTATCATTAGATAATCATCCATGGTTTAAAGTAGAGCATATAGCCGCTTCTCAGCGCTCTGCAGGTAAGAGATACTCAGAAGCATTAAGGGATCCAAACAGCGGAGTAATAAAATGGCATCAGAGAGAAGATATACCAGAGTATGTAAAGGATATGATTCTAGAGAATGTAGATAACATAAAACCAGATAGTGTAGATCTAGTCTTTACAGCATTAGATAGTGACGACGCTAAGGTTATCGAGCCTATATATGCGAAGCATACACCAGTTATAAGTACAGCAGCAGCATTTAGATATGATGATGACGTGCCTATACTAATACCTGGTATTAACGATGAACATACAGAATTACTTAATGTGCAAAGAAAACATAGAGGATGGAATGGGTTTATAGCACCATTACCAAACTGTACAACTACAGGCTTAGCAATAACATTAAAACCTATTCTTGATAGATTTGGGTTAAAGAATGTATTTATGACATCTATGCAAGCTGTATCAGGTGCAGGAAGAAGTCCTGGAGTTGCCGCTTTGGATATATTTGATAATGTAATACCATACATACCAAAGGAGGAAGAGAAGGTCCAGAAAGAAGCCATAAAGATACTTGGAAGGTTTAATAACAATGCTATAGAATATGCAAATTTTAAGGTTAGTTGTACATGCACAAGAGTTGCTGTGATAGATGGTCATACAGAGGCTGTATTTGTAGAGACTAGAGAGAAGTGTGAGCCAGAAGATGTAAAGAGTGCAATGTTAGAATACTCAAAGCATGTTAGTATTAAAGATCTACCAACAGCACCTAAGGATTACATATATGTGCATAATGATCCTTCACGACCTCAGCCTAGATTGGATAGAGATATGAATGATGGATTAACTACTGTAGTCGGTAGATTAAGAAAGGATAATGTATTTGAATATGGTATAAAATATGTGCTTGTTTCACACAACGAGAAGATGGGTTCTGCAAAAGGTGCAGTCCTGCTTGCCGAATTACTAAAGAGCAAAGATATAATTAGTTAACACAACAACATTTCTCATATTTGCAATTAATACAATTTTTATTAATACATTCTTCTCTAGAACATCCACATATTGAGCATTTCATATATTAAATTATATATCATTACTCATATTTTTACTTTTTTGTAACTATTCTTACGAGAATTTGTTTAAAGATATACAGAATAAATACTGTAGCAATAGTATTATAGATATATGATAGACAATAATATGTTTAAAGATTTAGATATAGCTATTCAATTAGGAATAGACAAGGATAAGATTAAGGAGATTTGAATGTATAGATAGAGAATAATCTATATATTCCAATTAGCATACAATAAAGGCGATATATAAACAAATGTTTTGCTAAAACGGTTAATTATAATTCTATTATATTATATCATACCTATCCTTGCCTTTATCTTTGCTATATCATCTTCTATCTTACCAAACCTTTCGTTTAATATGTTTGTTATATCTTTTCTAAGCATCTGTATCTCATTGGTTACACCTGTCTTGGCATCATCTAATTTATGTATTATACCATCAAGCCTCTCTAATGTCTGATCTTGTTTAGCAAGCATCTGATCTTGTTTAGCAAGCATTACGTTAAAGTATAATGCTCCTGTACTAAATCCTTCTGTCATCTCATCTTCTATAGTGCCAGTTATTATTTTAAACGCCTTAAATTCACCTCTTGCATCTTCATATATAACATCCATATCCTCAACGTATATAGGCCCCTTTCTTATCCTTATCTCTTCTAGAAATTTACTTATAGGCTCAGCATCACCTTCAGCAACCACTTCTACCCTACCATCATCAAGATTCTTAACATAGCCTTTGACTTTATGCTTCATAGCGATATGCTTAACATTATATCTGTAACCAACACCTTGTACCATTCCTTCTATAAATACCTTAACTCTTTTCATCCTATATTGATAGTGGAACATCTTATTAATAAATAAAACCATGATAAGAGTCTTTACATATGAGATTGTAGAAGCATTATCTAGAGTATATGCATCTTTGCAACTGATAAATGCTTTCCTCTCGTAACATTATTATTCTTATCTCTCCTAAAACTGCTAAATTCAATCCTGCATATATTCTCCATTTTGTTTGGAATATTCATTACACTATATCCATATACCAACATTTATCTTATAATAAGATAAATCGAGAATGATTTTGCTGAACTATTATCTTGTTTATAATAACTTTATACATTATTTTAATGAGTTCTGGTTTTTGGACAGAACATCTTAGGATTTATATTCATATATATGTGCTAATAAAACGATTATGGTGGGAACCATGCAGTTGAGTGTATATCATACTCTTATCGTATATATACTATAAGTATGAATCTTTGTACTCTAATATGATGGAAGTGAAGTATCCTTCACAAATACATGAACCACATGAGTTAATTACCAAGAGATTAACAGTATAAGAATTCTAGTTTCTTCTCTATCAATTTAATATTCTCCATAGTATAATTCAGTTTCTGGATGGAATGCTAACCATTCAAACCAGAATCCTCGATCAAGTGGTAATCGTTTCAATCTCTTGCCTATCAGCTCTCCATCAGTTGCAACACCATCAAAGCTCCATACATTTCAAGTCTGTCTATCGAGCATGATGTCATCCTTGTATTCAAATTCAAAGAAAGACTTCTATTCTGTCAAATACTCTTGTCATGAATGGAGAGTAAGATGTTATCATAATATGCATACCTGCAAGGTCATCATTTATTACATGCTCTTCCTCTAAGAGCTGGTAAACTCTGTATACACCATTATATTCAAGCGCGATGACCATTTCAAGTCTGCTATCGTGATTTGCAACAGGGAAATATATCGATGGACTCGTATTAGTCGCCATATGGATCTGCACCGTATGGTCTACTAAATCCTGTATTAAGTGATAGTACCTTTGCATCGGGATACAACTTCCATTCTCTCCAGTATAATAAATCAAACTGGATTTTTTTCAAGCTTTGTGCCTGCATATCTACCAACTATCCCTTCCATTGCTTGGCTCCATAACGATTCGCTTGTCCTATCATACATCACAAGATTACTGTTGTATAGTTTACCTGATGTTCCAAATTCTAGTATCTGACCATCTATCGCACTACCGAAAATTTGAGTAGTAAACATAATGGGAAGTAAGTTACAGCAACAGGAACTCCACCTACCTTGTCATTTACAATCTCATGTCATACTAGAATCTGTAGTTGATAAGCTCTTATATCGGCATTGATGTCAAGACCGATAACAATATCAAAAATTTTGAAAGAATTTGTAAGCCTCTAATACTGATACAAATCTAGGTTTGTCAATAGATGTAATCCCATCTCTTGGTGGTCCTCCACTAACTATCTGGTCAGGTGCTATTCTCATTGTAATCCTGAGTCTTTTTCATAATTGGAACCTTGGTTTAACATATTTCCTGCTGCTACGCCTAGAACTGCAATACCTCCAACAGATATTATTATCATAAGAATCTTCTTCTTGCTCATTCCTACTGTTCTACTGGGCATGATTCACACCTTTATTCTGTGCTGGCTTAGTAACCTTCTGTTTAAGTTTGAATACAAATAACCCTGCTAAACCAAGTACTATTGAGAGAGCCAAGTATGAGAATAGCATAGAATATTGAATTAGCAAAACTGATAATGTACTCCCAAAGATAGATGTAAGAAAAGTCAACTTCCACAGCAGCCAAGGGGTACAAACGAGAAGAATGATAGAAATGATGCAGCGCTACCAGAACCAGTTCCCATTATATCTCTTCGCTTGTTTAGCATACAACCGATACTCTACCATAGTTGGAAACAAAAGATTGTATTCCTGTTTCAATAGATATACCAAAGATGATAGGCGAGTTTCGAAAAAGCAGTATTAACTGCAGCAGGTGGATGAAGGTTAGGAGTTGTTATGATCATTATTAAAAGATAAGTTAATATCGTGATCCCACTTATAGCAAAACCCCTTAATAATGACCTTTTGACATTGTAACTCACAGTGAACAATTCAGCCATGAGTATATAAAATAATTCTAACCATTTAATTTTATATTTGAATAGTTAAAGATTAGTTTTAACAGATAAAATTATAGCGTCAAATTTGAGACAATCATCAGGATTAAGCACTCCTGATTGAATATCTTATCACTAGTAATTTACCTAGCGCTGTAAGCCTAGCCAATACTTTACCCCTCTCTCCTTTTTCAACTCTTAGTCCTAAATCCACTAACCTTTTGATTCTCTCGAACCCATAATATGATAGCTTAGCAGTGGTTTTCCATACCCTGATGCCTGTTCCAGCTCTTCTAAACCCTCTATAAAACCACCTTGGTCATTTATTGATTTCAGAATCAATCTTGGCATCAGATATTATTTCATGATAGCTCAATGACAGGTAAGAGCATTGGTATTCCTGCTTCATCCATGCTAAAAGCCTTGATGTAGTTAACAAACGCTGCAGAAAAGGCTACAACCAAGCAACTTGTCACCACAACTGACATTCATCAATACTTTGAAATTCTCTACCATCTAGATTAATGATCTCATTCACCCTCTCCATGGTATCTATGATGACATTTTCTCTTGTAACAACACTAATACTTACACGTATGCTTAAGAGACTTGCAAACTTGTAAATTCTTCAGCTTTTTGCTTGTCTGCATTATAACATAACAATGCCAATTTATGTATCGGAAAGCTTCGTATTCCTCCAGCTATTACTTCTTGACCCTCATTACCAAACGTTGCTATATGTAATGTCACAGTCATACGCTTAATAACAAGTTTATGTCAAACAATTAAAGATTTTCTTTAACTTTTAAACTAAGTTTTTACATTTCTTCAACTGTTAAGGTAGTTCTTGAACGATTCTAGAGAATACATATATAGATTCCTATAAAAGTTATTTCCAATAACATCAACAATAGAAGCAAATTATTATTACATACTATAACTGCTGACATTATAGTAACTGGAATATTGTTTGGAATAATACAAATAGGCAGTATCCCATCGATGAGCCAACAAGTACTAGCTCAGATTACATCAGTTCAGGTTACATCACAGAGTATAAACGAATCACATAAAGTGGACCTTGATTGCATTACGATTTCTTTTGAAGTAACACCAAAGGAGGTACATGTCCTAGATCTGGTGAATATAAATATCAAGATAACCGACACCTCTTCTGGTGCACCATTATCACATGTAGATTGGGCAATTATAATAAAAGATTCAAATGGTAACGAAGGCATCGACTTCACACTCACATGGGAGTAATGAGCTTTAATTATACATTTATGTATTCTTGTAAGAATACTGTTCATGAAGTTGCACCTAGTCCCAAGATGATGGGGATGGATGTTCCAAAAGAGGCACAGACACGTATCAAGTCTGGTGATATGATGAAGAGTTCAGAGATTGATCCAAACTTCTTCGGTACAAGGTCCCATGAATATGTAATAAACATTGAAAGTCCAAGAGGGATTAAGATTATATCATCAGATATGGATAAGATGGTAGAGCTTTCTCTACAGAGCTTGATGTCATAATAGCTTGCAGCTTACAACTCATACTGAATATCAGAGACGCAACTAGTGGAGAGTATATCACACATACGGAGGCACTAGTGAAAAATAAAGCACGGTATACTTACGCTAAATCTATACCTGCAGGAAACCCAATGATGCCTATGAATGGTGCCTATCATGGACATACTAGACAAATAGCATTAACAACAGTCTTTCCTACTACAAGATTCTACATTATCAATGTAGACACAAACTCACTCCCTGTATCGAATGTGCAATATGATCATGCAAACACTAGATTAGTTATCGTAACTGAAGCTACAGAAAGTACAGACTCGTAAAGTACCAAACGAGGTAGTAATACTTGCAAGCAGCACCCTATTAGTCCTCAAAATCTGATCATCAAAGCAGTTACTACCGTGACTTATCCATACAGTAACATCGACTGACGCTACACCAAACAATACGTTTGAAACAGGGATACTTGGACATGGAGAATCAAAGTAGATAAAGTTTGAGAAGCCATGAACGTATAATTACTTTTGCATGATCCATCTACAGATGAGAGGTACAATTACTGTAACTAGCTGATCAAAGCAGAGATCTAATTACTATTTATTTTGATTTTAATAACACAACTCATTAAGATAATTGAATTTGCATTGCTAATCCTGACTCCACGTATTACTAGAGGTAAAAAAGAGTACATTTTTGCACTTTATAAGAACTATCTACATTAGAAAGGTTAACATGCAGTGACATATTCTATGCTACTAATATAATGAAATGGACACCTATTAATAAAAAAGTCAGAATATCATATTCTGATATAGTCTTCCTACTCTTTAGTCTCTTACGTTAGTTGAGATATTGTGGATGGCAAGGTGTGTACTCTAGCTATGGATATCTTTTATATCTGTATTTATATTATCAGTTTCTCCTATATCTTCTATATTTTTGTCATATAAGATCCAATATAATAATAGTGCGGGAGGTGGGATTTGAACCCACGAACCCCTAAGGGACAGGGTTTCTTCAATAATATCTAAGCCCTGCGCCGTTGGCCAGGCTTGGCAACCCCCGCATAAAGATAAGAACAAAACCTCTCTTTAATATAGTTTAAATTAATTGTGGAATAATGTCTAATGTATCTGCTAAACTCTTTATCCTTATTATATATCTGTCTTCTTCAATATTACGATTCCATGGTTGATCATAGAGTATTACCCTCTTCTTATATCTAGCAATCTTCTTAGCATTTAAAGGAGAATCATCTATAAAGAGATCATATTCAAGTTCTGCTTTATCAGTTCCATATGAAACAAGAACATAATTGTTGTAATTGATATTATGCATCATAAGCCAATTCTTTACATTAAAAGTGTTTCTAGGATCTCTAGCAGTAACTATATCAATCATTCCAAAATTCTTGAGTTGATTTATTGTATATGATATATTACTTTCCATAGGTTTTACATCCATCCATTTATTCCAACAATCGGATAACTCTTTAAAGAATCTACTTGCTGTATAACCTAATTCACTCCAGAAATCCCATCTTACTATATCTGCATATCTTAATCTTTTAGAATTCTTCTTATTGTATTCGCTTAACCATAGGCCTATTATATCTGCCAACGTTCCATCCAAATCTAAAGCAATCTTTAGATTATTCAACTCTAATCTCTTTACCCTCGAGTTTCTTCTTTAACTTTACTTGTAAGACACCATTGTTAAAATACGCTTTAGATTCCTTAGGTTCTACTCTAGTAGGAAGTTTAATATGTTTATTATAGCAATCAAATTTCTCAATGAGTGATAATTCTTTATTGAGGCTAGCCTTTATGGTTAGTGTATCTTCCGTACTCTTTATCTGTATATCATTTTTAGTAGCACAAGGTAGATCAACAGTAACTATAACCTCATCCTCCGTCTCTATTATATGTGTTAATGGTTTAAGCTCCCGCCTATCTGGATCATATAGATCTGATGTTAGATAATTTATTAATGCATCAAACTCTCTTATCATCTTATCAATATCACTCATTATCTCACCTCATCCATATATACTTGGTTCAACCTTTGATCTTGTTATTGCACTCTCTGCATGTTTCATAAGTTCTCTAACCTTTAATCTTATCATCTCTGACTCCCTATCTAACCTCTCTAAACTTACATTTATGTTTGTTATTAGATTAACCTTCTCTAAAGCTGAGATACTTGCTATAGGATCAGGAAAGTTTGGATAAGACTCTGCTAGCAATGTTATGGACGGTATATTATTATTAATACACTCTTTTATTATAGAAGCATATGTACCCATTATAAACCCATTATTAAAAGGTTTACTATCTATATTATTTATATTATAATCTGTCGCTAATACAAATATCTCTGGCTTATCTATAGATATTCTATTTGGCACATTTATACCAGTTATGTTAATAACTGCTTTAGCATCTAATTCTTTTATCCATTGTATTAACACAGTTGAGAAGTCCATTGATAAGAGTGGAGTTATTGGGACATCTGATACTATAGTTATAATATCATCTTTCTCATAGATCCTGATAGGTTTCTTAACAATACCATTCTGTACTATAATTAATGAGTGGAATACAGCAGAATCAATATAGCCTATCTCATCCATATCTAATTCTTCTATGAGATATGTTACTGCGATACTACCAACTAATCCAACATCTGGCAAACCCAATATTACAAATGGTTTCTTAGCTTTACTTTTAGCATTTATAACTAACTTATCTGATTGCATCATACTAATACTATAAAAAATAGTTAATAAATTCTTTTACTCTATCTTTATATCAGTCCCAGTCTCTCTCCTCTTCTTCTTAAATACTATCTCTAATATTCCATTCTTGTATGTAGATTTTGCACTTGCAACATCTACTTCTGAAGGTAAATCGACTTCTCTTTTATACTTCCTTTCAGGTGCATCACACCTTATTGTAAGACTTCTCTCAGTAGCGTTAACCCTAATCTGCTCCTTCTCTACACCAGGTAACTCTACTAATACCTTTATTGTATCATCTTCCTCTATTACATCAACTAATGGTTCTCTTTCTCCGCTAAGAGTTAATCTTCCTAGTGCAGGTCTTACATTACCAAATTCTCTAATTATTGGTTTTCTATCAGGTCCTATAGTTATAGAATATCCATACACAAATGGACCCCACTCTTTCCTTATAGTTCCATCTGACAGTCTTCTCTCTCTAACTAACTCTTTAGGCATCTTCTCTATCTCTTTCATACTCTCTTCAAACATCTTCTCCATCTCTTCAAATGTTTTTTCTATCTCGTAAAACCATGGTTCACCAAAAGGTTTGAATCTTTTTCTAAACCACTCTTCCCATGACATTAAACAAATTATTGTTTTTATAAGATAAAAATCTATCGTAGTAGCATATCTTCTATTGTATGGTTTATAGCAACCTCGCTTATATCACTTGCATATTCTGCTACTCTCCTTATATCTTCTAGAATAAGTTTGTAATAGTTTAGGTTTGTGTTATCTATCATTGATATTATATTCTTCTCCATCTCGCTTATTGTGTTAGATTTTTCTGCTACACTATCTGCTAATTCATAATTCATTCTCAATAACGCTTCTATAGAATCTTCAAACATCGATAGTGCAAATAGACTCATATCATCAAGTTTATTCATTATCACTACATTTGGCATAATCTTAAAATCTTTAATCTTCTCTGCTATACTAGTAGCATGATCTGCTATTCTTTCTATACTCTTTACAACTACTCTATAACCAAGTATATCTGATGCCTTTAGTAAACCTATATCCCTTAATACCTTCTCATTATGTGCTGCTAATATTAGATTTCTCATTATATAGAGACTGAATTTATCTATCTCATCGTCAGAATTTATTATACTATCTGCAAGCTCATAATTTAGCTCTCTTAATGCATTCATAGCATCTCTATGCATTGATGATGCTAACAAAAACATTCTTCTTATGACACTCTTAACAGGTAATTCAGGTATACTTGCCAATGTTTGAATAGTTATAAAGTTTGATGTAGAAGCAATTATCTCAGTACCAACAAGATTCCTCTTCACAACTTCTCTTATAGCGTCTTTTTGTTTGGAACTTATCATCTCATTCTTATTTCTTATATGTATTATATTATAACCAGCAAGATATGCGGATATTATCATCCTTTTTAATGATTCTCCACTCTTATTTGGATTTGCAAGCAATGTAACCTCTTCTGTTTTAAGTTTTGTTATAACATCTGGTAATAGCAGTAATGCATTACTAGGTTGCTTTATTAAAGTTACAAGACTACCACTAGATAGTCCTAAATCCTCTACCC
This sequence comes from Candidatus Nitrosothermus koennekei, assembly GCA_013538715.1. GTDB lineage: Archaea > Thermoproteota > Nitrososphaeria > Nitrososphaerales > Nitrosocaldaceae > Nitrosothermus > Nitrosothermus koenneki. The sequence goes on from JACAFH010000001.1 coordinate 207,935, forward strand.
ATTTCTTTGGTAAGGATACTATATATGTCGTCTTGCCAGTTAGTTGTATCTTTCTAACTTCTTTATTTAGAGCTGTTTGCATATACTGAAGTAGAGAAAGATAATATATAGATGTTTCTAAACTATATAGAGAGATATTGTTACTCTATAACTGCTCTCTGTACTCTATTTCTAATATATATAGCCGTAATATTTAAGGATATTAATATTATTAATAATACTATTATCCCAGCAGCAGAAAGTTCTATGAACGCTTGCTGTGGTCTACTAATCCAGTTAAATATTTGTAATGGCATAACAGTAAATCTATCAAGTAGAGATACCGGATCCTTTCTAATGAATATCAATCCACTTATAATCAATATAGGAGCAGCTTCTCCCATAGCTCTTGATAGTGCAAGTATAGAACTTGTTAATGCAGATGGTAATATTTTAGGAAATACTATTCTAAATACTACTTGATACTTCTTTGCTCCTAAAGCATATGCTGCTAACCTATGATATGATGGAACCAATCTAGCAGCCTCTATAGTTGCTACTGTTATTAACGGCAGTATTAGAAATGCTAATGCTATGGAGCCCGATAATATAGACCTACCATAACCTATAACGTTTGTAAGAAAACTTAATGCTACTAAGCCAAATATTATAGAAGGTACTCCTGCAAGATTTACAAGTGACATATTTATTATTGATGCTATCTTACTCTTTCCTCCATATTCATTTAGATATAAACCTGTAGCTATACCAAGAGGTAATGCTATTAGTATAGCACTACCTACAGTATATAAAGAACCTAATATTGCTGATCTCATACCAGCTTCATTAGGGTTAGAAGATGGATAATTTGTTATTAGGTTAGGAGTTAGCATATTTTCTCCATTTAAGACTATATTTGTTAGAAGTATAGTTAGGATCATTATAAGTAGAGATATAGATATAAGTAAATAGGTTTGAAAACTAAATTCTTGTATAATTGCTAACTTAGTCATGTTTTATCTCCCATTTAGATCTAATATAATTTGAGATTAGGTTTAAAAGCGCTACTATAACAAACAGGTATGTAGCAACAGCAAATAGCGAAGTATATTCAAGCGTTCCATGAGGCGCATCACCAGTTGCAGCTTGTGCTATAGCTGCTGTCATAGTCATTATACTCTCAAATGGATTAATGGTTAATGTAGGTTTTAAACCCGCTGCTATGGTTACTATCATGGTCTCACCTATGGCTCTACCCATTGCAAGTATTATAGTAGCAAATATTGTTGAGATTGAGTATGGTATAACTATCTTTAATATAACTATGCTCTTTCTAGCACCTAAAGCATATCCAGCACTTTTGAGGCTATTTGGCACTAGATAAAACGCATCTTCTGTAAGCGTTGTTATAGTAGGCACTATCATTATACCCATAGCTATACCAGCAGATAATGCATTATATGCATATAGGTCTGGAATAAAGTATCTTAGATTTGGCGTAATGAAGTATAATGCAAAATATCCATATACTACTGTTGGTATTCCTGCAAGTATCTCTATGATAGGCTTTACTATCTTTCTAATATCTCTAGAAGCATATTCACTAAGAAATGCAGCAGAACCTATTCCTAATGGTATCGCTAAAGATAATGCTATTGATGTAGTTAATAAAGTGCCTATTAATAATGGGATTGTACCAAATGATCTATCATCGAATAAAGCTGCCCATTTAGTTCCAAATATAAATTCATTTAATGATACATGAGAGAAGAAGCTAAGAGATTCAGATACTAGCGTGTAGATAATTATTATAATAGCAGCAACTGTAAATAATGCTGCAAATAATAAAATAAATTTTACGAATAAATCTACATTTCTTTTAGATATAAAAAATAGTTTTGATTTCGTTTGCATCATCACATACCTCTATACTTTTTATATAGATCATTGAATATAGTGTCATTAGGATTATATCTACCTTCCTTGAATACAGTCAATGCTTCTTTGTAATAATCATCAGAGAGTGGAATATATTTTACTGCGCTAGCAGCATTTTTAGCATTAGCAATATAATACTCTACAAATGCTTTCAATTCTTCTCTCTCTAATTTATCATAGTTTACATTTATAAACAATGGTCTTGATAACGGATACTTTCCTGATATAACAGCATCAGTATCTGGAAATATACATTCACCCCCTTTAGTCTCAGATATCTTTAATGTCTTTAATTTACTACCAGCCTCTTCTACATATGCTAATGGTATATATCCTAAAGCATATTTATCACTTGCGACTCCTTGAACTAATACATTATCATCTTCGCTTGGTATATAATCTACTCTTGAAGATCTTGATTCTCCTACTACACGCTCTGTAAAGTAATCAAAAGTTCCAGAATCTGGTCCAGCACCGTATAGTAATATTTTATTGCTTGGATATGAAGGGTTGATGTCATTCCAATTATTTATATTACTATCAGGTTTCCACATCTCTTTTAACTCTTCTATTGATATACAATCTCCAATCCAGTTATTTGATGGATTTACTACTATGCTCAAACCTTCTAATGCTATAGGTATCTCAACCCATCTTACATTATTCTGCTTAGCACTATCGATCTCACTCTGTTTTATTGGTCTCGATGCATCATTTATATCTGTCTCACCCACTACAAACCTTTTATAGCCTCCTCCTGTTCCTGATATGCCTACTGATATTGTTATATCAGGATTGTTATTTTGAAACTTCTCTGCTATATACTCAGTTATTGGGTATACTGTACTTGAACCATCTATCTCTATTCTACCACTCAATCTCTTTTGTTGTTGTATCTCTTCCCTTTCTTGTTGTTGTATCTCTTCCCTTTCCCTTTCTTGCTGTTGTGTAAGTGTATTAGTGCCTATTATTGCAACTATGATACCTATAACTACAGCTCCTATTATAGCGCCTATTAAGATCGCTTTGTTCATGCAAATCTCATATAATGGTAGAGTTATAAAAGTAGGACTACAATACTAATAGTATTCTATATAGTGATATATAATCAATATAGAAAAGATATTTAATTATAAGCGAGGAGTACTTATTATGCTTAATGATCTTATGATAGAAAGAGAATTGGATAATAAAGATTATGATACAAAGATAACATTAGAATGTAAAGATCTTAGTGTAGCATATGGAACAAAATATGGTATAAAAGATATTAATCTTAAGATACCTAGAAATACTGTTACTGCAATAATAGGTCCTTCTGGATGTGGAAAGAGTACTCTTATAAGATGTTTTAATAGAATGAACGATCTAGTAGATGCCAAGATAGAAGGCAAGATATTATTTAATGGGAGAGATATATATGCAAAAGATGTAAATGTTGCAGAGATAAGAAGGACAATAGGTATGGTTTTTCAGAAACCTAATCCATTTCCAATGAGCATATATAACAATATAGCATTTGGATTAAAGATAAACGGATTCAAAGGTGATATGAAAAAACAGGTAGAATGGGCGCTAAGAGAGGCAGCGCTCTGGGATGAGGTTAAGGATAGGTTAAACGATAACGCTTACAATCTATCTGGAGGACAACAACAACGATTATGTATAGCAAGAGCACTAGCAGTAAAACCAGAAGTATTGCTAATGGATGAGCCTACAGCATCTTTAGATCCTATAGCATCTTCGAAGATAGAAGAGCTGATCAGAGAGAGTAGAGAGAGGTATACTATAATCATAGTAACACATAATATGCAACAAGCAGCAAGGGTATCAGATTATACAGCATTTATGTATCTAGGCAAATTAGTAGAATTTGATATAACAAAGAAGATATTCTCAAATCCAAGTGAGAAGCTTACTGAAGATTATATAAGTGGAAGATTTGGTTAAATCTTTACATCCATACTTTTATGTACCATTCTAAGATACAATAAAAGTGCTATTACCAATAACCATCCTGATGCTCCAATAATAAGTAATAAATTATCTTTTGTCTCGAGCATAAATACACCTACTATCCTTAACACTAAAGATGTCAAGATAAGGTATAATGGTATCATATTAAATCTTACAAATTTTATGCTTCTTCCTATTATTGGTGGTAACATCATAGGTAAATAAAGTTTTATTGTTATTCCTATGAACCCTATAGTTAATAGATGGATGGAGAGATCGTACAAAGCGAAGTAGTGATATACATGATATAAGATAGATACTAACAATGAAGAGTATAGAAATATGTATGACAATCTAATATATAATAGGATAAATCTATATCGTGTTAACTCCTCATCAAGTCCATTTAATCTATCCATTATGCTCTTATAATTAAACCCATGAGTAGCATAAACTGATTTATCAAATGCTATAACAGTTGTTAGTAATGTTATACTAAATGGTATTGCTAATTCATATAAATAGAGTGATGTTAACCCCATAGTTATGCTTAAGAAAGCAAATATGAGTGAGATCTTAGTATAGAATATATTAGGATTTATATAGCCTATAAAAGATGGCAATGTTTTATACTCAACTGCAAATATCATAAAGAGTGGAAACGTTAAACTCATCTCTATACGTTGCAAGGTTGATGATTGATCAAACAATCTCATTATATTAGTTGAGAGAAGAGAGATTATTGATAATATTACAAAATAATCTGCAATGGGTAATAGTTTAGGTCTTATTCTAATTATTTTAAACACATAATAACCAAATATTGTAATAGCGAAAAGCATAAAGAGTCTTGAGTATATCATATCTATCATAAATACTAAAGAGATTAGAGATAGTGATAATGAACATAGCATGAGAGAAAGTGTTGAATATATATAATATTTAGAAGGTGCATCTATATTCCTAAACCTTGGTATGAGCATATATCCTATGCCCATTATGATAAATGTGAGGAAACCATCTATTTGGATTATCTTATGTAGCGTCATTATATCAAAACCTAATCGTAAATTAAAACCAAATAGATTCATCATCAATAATGCTCCTAGACTAGAACCAATGAAGAGTAATATTATGGATATAATAATAAATGGTTTACTAACACTGCTTACCCTTATGCCCATTATTATATCATTCTTTCAAGTCTGTTTATAAACTCGTTAAGTTTATCTTTTGGTATCAAGGCACCACAAGCAAGTTTATGTCCTCCTCCACTTCCTCCTACTTCACTTGCTACAGATGATAAGATTCTTCCTAAATGTTTATCATATTCTACAGCTCCTCTTAATGAGATAACATATCCATCATTCTTTGGTTTATAAGCCATTGCTACTCTTAACTCTTTCATATTTAGTAACATACTTGCTGTAACACCGGTATCCAAAGGTTCATCTATGCTAATATGAGCAAATCCGTTATTAATATATGCTTTTTCCATAATTGTTATAATTTTCGAGATCTGTTCAGCATAAATCCTGGATCTTTCTACTACACCTTCTATCTCATGAGGTAATTTGCTCTTCAATTCCTCTACTAACCTTAAGAGAAAGTTCATATCTTTCTGGCTAGAATATATAGCATAAGATAGTATTGTAGTCTCAAAGAAGAGGAATTGCCTATCATACTTCCTAACTAATGTTGATGCTATTGGATTCTTATCCATCTCATCTACTATAGCCGCAGCAGCAACAAGTATCTTGTATCTATCTTCTATTCTATCCTTAAAATTAGAGTATATTATCACTGAAGTACATTCTGTTAGATTATGTATAAGATTAAGATTTTCACTTAACATTTGTTTTAATTCGTCACTCTGATCATGATGATCTATATATGTTACCTTGACATTTCTATTCTTTAATTGATTTATTATGCTAATAAACTCACTTTGATTAGATTTACTCAAACCTAGGTCACAGATAAATAGATTCTCTATCTCTTCATCTAATATTCTTCTCAATGTTGGCATCAATGTAGAATAATCTACTAGTATATTCTTTGTGTTAAATAGACTAGAGATTATGCATGCAGATACTATACCATCAGCGTCCTCCATATGAGATATACATATGCTCATAATCTTCTTATCAATTCAGCATATTATAAATTGTTATGCTAAACGTCTATGAACCCATAATACAGCTAATAAGCCTATACATAATGAGACAAGTGCTGTATCAACTATAAAATCATAATCCCATAAACCAGTCAATCTTCCTACTATCCAATGTGTATAAAAGAAATTTATTTTATATGGAGAGATGAGCTCATTAAGAACTGTTCCTATCATCAATATTATAAATGATAAGAATGTTACTAAAATAAAAGCAACTAATCTTAAACCCATAAGTAAAGTTATAAAGAAGATATTTTAATACTTTAAGACATCCAATTTTAGGATAAACGATGACGACTCTAGCCCTACTGATCCGATGAGGAAGATCTTGAGTGCTGAGTTTGTCCTAACAAAACTTGATAAGTAACAAATTCGTGATATATATGAATTGGTTAGGATAGAAACTGCTTCACCATTGGAGAATTTTAGGAGATTCTTAATAATTAGCACATGCAAATCATTTATACCAGAGAGTTATCAAAGAGATCCAGAGGTATTTCCAGAGAGAGAAGGAGTAGGCTCTATATACATAGAAGCAGTAGATAAAGTTACATTAAAGAGTATTAGAGATATAACATTTGTTAACGCAAGGGATGTTTTAGGAATAATATATGTATCAAAGAGTGGCAATACTAAGTTGAAGTGGAGACAGATTAGAAAAAGGATAGGGAAGATTACTGGCGAAGCATCTGGAAATGCCCTCGTTAACCTAGTAGAGGCTAAGATAATAACAAACGAATGGCTAAAGGAGGCTGGTGTTGAGATAAAAGATGGTATGATTGTTAGTGATGAAAGTGAATAGCACTCTATTTTTTTATACTCTCAATCATCCAATCTAGATATGATTTGCTAACATTATCCATCTCTAACTCTACTATTTCTGGAACTGTATAAGGATGATTCTCCTTTATTACTCTCTTCAACTCTTCTAGTTTGCTATCTAAGGTCTTGAATATCGCTAGATACTCATTAGTATCCTCTATCTTTTCTTTCCACCAATAAAGTGATCTAACACTTGTTATATTTACACATACTGCGGTTTTATTCTCTAATGCTCTTCTAGCACTATCTATAGCATTGGATTCGTTTGGATAGGTTGATATTACCATATATCCCTTCATAATAATTGATAAATTAAGTATATGATAAAAGGTTAACTAACTATGGCACTAGAAGGATTAGGTGATAATACAAGCATGATAATGCTATTAATAGTATGGACTATAGCATTAGTGATAGCCAAAGTCTTAAAACTTGATAAGCGAGGATTTGAACTAAAACCATTTATGATAATGTATAAGAATCATAATGTTTCAAATACATTAGATAAGATAGTATCTATAAGTAAGAGTGGTGTAAAGTTATTCTCTAACATAGGTGTTGTTGCTGGAATATTTATGATGGGTTTTGCGTTATTCTTCTTGATCAATAATCTATCAAATTTCTTTGTAGATCAGCAGAAATTTAGTGAGGTTACATTACTCATCCCAGGTGTTACAATTAGAAGTATACCAAGTATAACATACTTCTTATTAGCAGCACCTATAGTTCTTGTTATACATGAGGTTGCGCATGGTATAGTTGCTAGAAGGGAAGGTATTAAGATCAAATCGGGAGGATTTGCTGTCATAATAGCATTAATAGCAGGATTTGTTGAACCAGATGAGGAAGAGTTTAAAAAGTCTAGAAGGGTATCAAAGATAAGGGTTATATCAGCAGGATCTACATCTAACGTACTCTTCTCATTCATAATAGCTGCTTTACTTATATTCAATCCAGCATTTGGCAATGTATTAGAGCTTATGTCTCCTCAAGTGAGGAGTATATTCTATAATGACCCTATAGGTGTACCTATAATAGGTGTTATGGAAGGATATGGTGCTGAGAAGGCTGGTATTAAGGAAGGTGATATAATAACATCACTAAATGGAATATCAACAAGAACTCCTGCTGAGCTTGCTAGTATAGAACTTAAACCTGGTGAGATAGCATCAGTAACTCTTCTAAGAGATGGTAAAGAGATCAATCTAAATATTGAGATCATGGCAGCAGAAGACGATCCTAAGCGTGGATTGATAGGTATAATGAGAGGATCATTTCCTTACTTTGCACCAAAATCAAGCTTTTGGATACCATGGCCAGAACCAGTCTTCTCTTTTCTACTCTGGTTATGGATGTTATCATTCTTCATAGGTATATTTAACATGCTTCCTTTAACAATCTTAGATGGTGAGAAGTATATTACAAGTATGGTAGAAGGTAAGGTTAGTAAGAGAACATTTACTGTTACAAGAGTAGGAATAAATCTAATAGGATTTGGATTGTTAGGTGCAAATATCATAGCAACTATAATAAGATCTGGTTTTGTAACAATCTAAACACATCTATTTTATCTTTTACATGCAACATATTAGTCTAATTATAATATATTTAAAACACATACACTGTATAGAACTAAATAATCCATACTTTATAATAGTAACAATTTTTTATAGTTATTAAGGTAAGATAAGTAATGTATGATATAATAGTAGTAGGTGCTGGTCCGGCAGGATTATCTGCTGCTTATGCAGCAGCTAGTAGAGGTGCTAAAGTTTTAGTAATAGAGAAGGATGATGGAATAGGTATTAATGTAAGAACCAGTGGTGCTACATGGGTTAACGATATGAAGAAATTTGGAATAGATAAAGAATTCTTTAATGTAATTAGAAGGATTAAAATCTATTCGCCATCCAACCATGCAGTCATTAACGATGAATATGAAAGGGCATGTATACTAGATGTAAGAAGAGTTTATCAATATTTAGCACAAAAGGCTATAGAAAAAGGGGCAGAGATCATACTTAAGAGCAATGTAGATAAGTGTTTAAGAGAGAATAATAGAGTAATAGGTGTTAAAGCAAAGAATCTTAATAGAGATTTAGAGTTTAAATCAAGACTAGTAATAGATGCAAGTGGTTTCAACTCTATTATAGCAAGAGAAGTTGGATTTGCTGCATGGAAGAGATATGGTGTAGGAGCTGAGTATGAATGCTATGTAGATAACATTGAAAAGGATTCGTTAATACTCATGGTAGGTAAGCATTATTCTCCAGCAGGATATTCATGGATCTTTCCTCTTGATGAACATAGAGTAAGGATAGGAGTTGGAATTGGGAGACCAGAATCTAGAGAGGAACCTTTATCTCTATTAAATAATATTATAAAGAAGAGGTACAAGCCGTTAGATGAATTAGGAAAGATTGAACCTATTGAACTTCATTATGGATTTATCCCAAATGATGGTATGAGGGAAAGATTAGTATATGATGGGCTTATGTTAGTAGGAGACTCTGCTGGTTATTCTAATCCTCTAGTATTAGAGGGTATAAGATATGCTATTAATTTTGGTAGAATAGCGGGAGAGGTAGGAACAAAAGCATTAGTTGATGGATGCAATGTATCATCTTTAAAAGAGTATGAGGATGAATGTAAGAAGGTAAAGAATAGAATAGATATGGCAATAAGAGTACAAAATAGATGGCTATCACTTGATGATAAAGGATGGGATAATGAGATAAGTATTATAAATGATCTAGAGATAGATGAATTCATAGATTTTCTAAGAGCAGATTTTACAGTAGAGAAGATGTTGAGACTAGCAATAAATCATCCTAAGACAATAGTTAGGCAATTATTTAGATTAGTAGCAGGATATTAGAATTTAGCTTTCTCTACTATTACTGTACCAGTCATCCATGGATGAGGTACACAATGATATTTATATTCTCCAACTTGAGTAAATACGAACTCAAATATACCTCCAGGTTGGATCATAGGTTTGCTACCTTCATGTTGCTGTGAATCGAATAATCCACTTCCAGGATCATTATACTCATTATCACTTGTAACTGTATGTGCTATTACATCTTTATTAGTCCATCTAACCTTATTATTAATCTCTAACTGAACAGTTATACTCTTTGGTATGAAATTATCTTTTTGTTCGGGGTTGAAAGCACCTTCTACAATAGATACTTCTGCAATAGATGTAGGATGTAATACTGCTTCAGGTATAACAGGTTTAAGATTTAGATATGGTAAGTAAAAGAATTGGTAATAGCCTATTGATACTCCTATTGATACTATAAATGCTAACGCCATAACTATAAATGGACTATATTTTGCCTTTGCTTCAGCCATATTGTACAGTTTCATATAAACTATTAATAAATCATTCTATGTATGATATATTAAGAGTTGATATTCATAATATTTATATCAATTCTTATAATAAACATTTATACCAATTTAGATATGATATAGACATGAGAATTGCTATAATAGGTGCTGGTGTAGCAGGTTCATTCCTTGCATCAATACTAAATAGGGAACATAACGTTGAGGTATTTGAATCATCAAAAAGGGAAGAACATTTTCCTGTATGTGCATGGGGCACATCTCGATATATGCTAGAATACTATTCTAAACTCGCTGATCTAAACTTTGATGATTATATACTACATATAGGCAAGAAGATAGAGATGAGGCTACCTACAGGTGAAAAAGAGTTCTTAGATTGTAACGGTTTAGTTACTTATGATAAAGAGAGATGGGAGAAGGACCTACTTAGTAAGGTTAGAGTAAATTATGGTATAAGAGTATCAAGTGATACATTTCCATTACATAGATATGATTATGTCTTAGATTGCACAGGATTCCATAGAACCATGCTACCTCACGTAGATGATTTTATAGTCCCAGCATATGAATATCTTTTAGAGAACGTAAAACATGATGAATTTTATATAATAGGATATAAGAACGCTACAGGTTATTTCTGGTATTTTCCTTTAAACAATAATAGAGCATTTGTTGGTGCAGGAGATGTAAAGAAAGTATATCATGGTATGGAGGAGTTCTTTAATGAGAATAAAGATGTTAAGATAATAAGAAAGATAGGAAGGCCGATAAGGATTACACCGCCAACAAAGATGGAACCTTTTAGCGATAGGAATATAATTGGTGTTGGAGAGTCTATAGGTTGTGTCTTCCCTTTATTAGGAGAAGGAATAATACCTTCTCTAATTTGCTCAGAGATATTACTAAACTCCATTATTAGTAATAAGATAGATATAGCAAGATATAGGAATGAAGTAATTAAACGATTTAGATATTATGATAATGTCTACAGATTAGTTAGATTGCTTATAGAGAATAGATTTAGTAAGATAAAACATGTGAATATAATATATAGCATATATAGAAATATGAAGAGAGAAGAGAAGAGGTTTGGATTTGAGATCAATCTAAATAAGTTAAGAAGAATACTCAATTCTTTACATAATATTTGATTTTGTTATTCTAGATTATGTATTATATTTATATATACATATTAATTTATTATTGATATATAATTCCATTATAATAAAGTTATTATATAACCATACATAATATTATCATATATATGAGAAAGAGTAACATTCTAAATATAATGCATATAATGATGGTGAATAAATTATGAGATTCTACTTTCTGGTAGATCCATTAATAGCAACGCATGGTTCAGTTACACCTGCTATACTATTAGGTAAGAAGTTTATATATTATGATGAGGTAGAGATAGTATCACCGTTTATAAGCAAAGATGTTGAGAGATACTTGAATGATATAGGATTTTATATGAATAATATGAATAAACACTATAAACTAAATGGTTCTTTATTGACGCTTGAATCATGGTTTCATCCTTTAGATTTTAAGAATGGAAAGGAAGATGAGATAATAATAAACTTCTCTCAATGCTTTGATTGTAAAGCCGATATATACTATGCACCAGGACCTATAACATTTGCCTTAGATGATATCTATCCATGGATGAGAGGAATATATAAAATAGTATATAAATCATTAAAAGCATTCATAAATTCACGTGATAGAATGTTTAATGAGCGAATCAGAAAGCAGACTAAGCTCTTTATAGCTGTAAGTAATTATACTGCAGAATTATATAAAAGATTGAATATTAATGTAGAAGGAGTACTATATCCACCTATAGATCTAGATACTTTTAAACCTTCTACATCAAAACCATCTGAAGATTATATATTAACATACATAGGTAAAGAGACTAGATTTGATATATTAAATAAGATAGCAAAGAATGACATAAGGATAAAAGGATTTGGTTCAAAGGTATCATATATACCATCTTACATTCGTAAAAATCCTAACATAGAATTACTTGGAAGGGTAACAGATGATGAACTCGTAGAGTTATATTCAAATGCGCTATATACATTATTCCCCTTTACACACGAACCATTTGGATATATACCAATAGAAAGCATGGCTTGCTCTACACCTGTCTTAACATATAATAGACAAGGACCAGCAGAAACTGTGAATAATGATATAGGATGGGCAGTTAATAATGATAACGAGATGGTAAACTTGGCAATAAGATTATGGAATAATGGATATGATAAGAAGATTAGAATGAGATGCAAAGAATATTCAATAGAATTTGGTATAGATAATATTGCAGAGAAATGGAAAGTTATCTTGACTCAACTTATAGATTCTCAACAATCTCTATAGTATCAGATAGATCAACTATACTATTACCATTATCTCTCCATCTCATTAGTATTGAAGATCCATCTAACATACCATTATAGATGCTATCATAATGTTGTAATAATTGTAAAGCAGCAGTAGTTCCTTGCCATGATAATCCCCATACTATTAGTATATCTCTACCATTATCGTTTATTAAAGCAATGATAGCATAATCTTCGTCTATATTATTACTAAATGTATAATTTGCATTAGAGAGGGATGAGTGTATATATGATTTATTATCTATCCATGTTAGATAGAATGGTAATACTCTATTAACATCATAATAATATGATAATAGATTAACACCTGGTCCTCCTATTACTACCATATTACTATTTATAGAACTCCAATTGATAGATACACTACCATTATATGATGCTATGTTAGTATCTAATACTTGTGTAGTATTACCAGATGATGCTAATAATCCAAGTTTAGATGATAATCCTATAGAGCCTAATAGATCATTAACCATAGCGCCCCATCCATACGCTCCATGCTTATTACTATCTCCTAGAACAAATGTTGCTGATAATACTTCATTATTGATGAAAGATGATGTATATGATGAGAGTGAGGATACTGATATACCAATCTTATATGGATTATCATCTTCAAGTATTGTTATAGTAATACCATTCTCGTAATCTCTAAACACTTCTCCTTTTCTCCATATTGCACCTTCATCATTAGGATCTCTATCATTATCAATATCCACAACTCTTGCTTGTCTATCACTAAAGTTCTCATTTACTTTATGAATTATAACTCCCGAATCTGGTATACCTATATCAAATCCAACCTTTCTTCTATACTCTATTGTGTAGAATTCTGAATCTGTTATAGGAATCTTTATCATGATATACCCATTAGAAGGTGTATCAAGAGGATAGAGATCTATAGTAGCACTTCCTCCTCTTACTTCATATATCTTTGATGAATTGATCCATCCAAGTTTTGCTTTATGATAGCTTATAGTACCAACAGAGATGCATCCAAAATTATAATGTTGATTATTACAGCCATTACCGCTCATAACATCCCAATTTGAATCATATGTTGAATTATATGGTCCAGATGAATGATCTAGACCAAATCCATGACCCATTTCATGAGCAAAATAAAAATGGTCTAGCGCTGGATAAGCAAGAAAAGTAACACTATAAAGTTTAGTATTACCATCTCTTGTTAATGGAGCAAAGCCACCCCAAACACAATTACCAATTAGTGAGTTATATACCAAATTTATACCATCATATGTATTAAAATCTACTTCGCTATCAACCAAAGATGTCATATCATCTAATAAAAGATCGAATCGAGGTTCATGTATACATGAACCAGCAACAGTATAGTAACTTTGAGGGTTGGTAAGATTATACCATCCATAGCTTCTCCCAACTATATTTATATTATTATATGAGATATCATTCCAATATACATTAAGACTATATAATGGATTATTATAGATTAGCTCATCAAAATAAGCTATAGGTTTGGGGGTAAATGATACATCAGAGAATTTTGCTAAGATAGTAACCCATGCTTGTTCACCAACTAAATTAGAATTAACAGTTGTTGCTATCATAAATGGTTCTATGTTACTAATGGTATTAACCATGAATATCCCATCGTTTCTAAACTCTCCTTCGATAGTTACATATTTACCATCTAATAAGGTTATTAAGGAATCTTTATCCAAATTATTATTTGTAATATAAGCATTTAGATCTAATTGAAATTTATCATCATCAGTGAATATAAGAAATATACTTCCATTCTCTCCTCCATCAATAGATAATCCTTTAAATACATATATCGTACCTGATAGAATAATACTACCTTCAGCAAAAATTGGCTTGATCATAATATGGAGCATGATTAGTATAATTGCTAATTTAGCAATCATTATATACATATATTAACATATTCTTCGCATTATAATATTATCGTTTCTAATAAAAAATTAGAATTATATATTTAATAACTTTCTTCTTACTGCTAATACACTAAATATACTTGCTGCTAATATTATAATTGCTATCGTTCCAAATTCTGGTACTACAAACGTTCCAAATATGCTAACCTCCTCACTAAATGCTGGTATCTCTATTGTTAATACTCTTTTATTTGCATCACTTGTTTCTTCATACTCAAAAAGCTCACCATCGATTATTATACTAAACTCCGTATCGGTATCATCTGGATTCTTGGCATCTAGTAATCCTCTTGGTATCTCTATCGTTAGAGTAGCATCATCTTCAACATTAGCCAGCATAAGATTAAGACTTTTTTCGTCTATGTTAAGATCTACATTCTCCACTTTACCGCTAGTTAATGTAACACTAACATCAAATCCTTCTACTGTGAATGTCTCTTCAAAGATCTCTTCTGGAGGCGCTACCATCTTTTCTCCACTTAATGCAAAGAATGAAAACCCACTTGTTCTTGCAACATAATATACAAAACTTCCATCTTCTCTAATCTTTTCAATTGACAAAGCTTCCCATGTATTACTCACTTCATTTAATCTATAAAGTTTTAACGAATCAACATCTATAGCACCTAAACTGCTTTTAGGTACTTTTAGATGAATCTCTGCTTCCCTCATAATTGCCTTAATATGTTCTGGTATTGTAATTCTATAATAACATATATTCTCACCTGGAGCTGCAGGTATTCCACTAGGTTTTGTTATCTCTAGCGCTGATAACACAAATGTTCCTCCATCTCGATCGAGTTTAATTATAATCTTCTCGATAGCACATATGCCACTTATTAGAGCCTCTGGATTTTGTCCCGATAAAGTTTGTATTGAAGAACCAAGTATAGTAAATGAAGTGCCGCCCCCACCGCCTCCATATTGTGCAAATGCATTGGAATATGAGAAGATTATTAATACTGTCATTGCGGCAATTATTGGTTTTCTATAATTTATTACTCTTTTAGGCATTTCTCTCTAATTACTTACAAGAGAGAATTATAAAAATATTTCTATAATGTAAGATTCTACAACAAGTATAATTAAGTAGCACTATATTATACATAATATAAATAAGATATGATATATAAATAATAATAATAAAAAATATGATTAATAATATTAATGACAAAAAAGAATAATATATGGTTTATAATGCTATAATTTACAAATGTTTATATAACACATTAAGCAAGAACTGATATTAGATGCATAAAATATTATTTAGTACTATTATAATTGGTATAATTATATCTATAATAGGATTATCATTTATTGCTATGAAATTACAAAGCAAACTTGTTAGTGAGAGGATAGTAAATAATGCTACTATAAAGTTTGATAATCAAGATACTAATATACTAGTATTCAACGCATCTTCTCCTAGCTATAGATTAAAGATTGATATAGAGTTGTTAGAGACGAAATACGGAGGAATGTCTATAAAACCTTTAGCATATATAATGATGATTGATGATCAAGGATTAAATGAGATGAGAAGTAATAAGACTATATCATATGCATATCTAGCTATAGAAGGGTTAGAAGAGAGTAAAAGTTTTAATATAAATAATCTATCTGGTAATAAAAGATACTATCTTTTATTCTCTACACCTTTACCAGAACAAGAAGCTAAAGTAAATATAGACATGATATATTCTAAGAGAGAAGATATAACATTATTAGATACAGGTATTGTAATTAGCGGTATGACAATAATTATTGTTTCGCTAATATCAAGGCGTATCACTCGCTGATTCTTTAGATATAAAATGATACAAAGAATAGTTCAAAGTGGATTCTTCCTAAAACTACCTATTAAAAAAAGAGTAGATTTTGTAGATATTATTGTTATTGCTATAATAGTAATAGTGAGTATTTTATATTCAATGATAATAATCCATAAACACGAAGTATATTCTACATATGCATGGGATTTAGGTATATTTGCACAAACATTAAGAACTACCCTGGAAGGTAAGTTTATGTATCATACACCACAGCTATATCTTCTCCCTAATGGGAATCATATGTTTATTCACTTTACACCTATATTATTACTACTAATACCATTTTACGCACTTGTCCCTTCTGTATATACGCTGCTAGTTATAAAATCATTCATAACATTCTTTGCCTCGTATCCATTATATCTTATTAGTAAAAAGTTTAATGATACACTAACTTCGTTTTTTATAGTAATTATCTTCATCTCTAATATTTTATTAACAGGTGCTTTATGGTTTGATTTCCAATTTGCTATCTTCTTACCTTTATTCATATTTATGAGTGAATATGCTTATATTAGTAGGAGAAAGGCATTATATGTTACATCCATTGTCTTACTTGCTCTTGTATCGGAACAAGGAGCATTATATTCAGTAATCATTCTTATAATACATATTATTATGTATGTAGTATATAATACAAGAAGAGTAAAAACCTATCTAAGTTGGTTATTTAACACCTTAGAAGGAGAATTTATTTGTCTTAGAAATATGTTAGTTATATTAACCCTCCTAATTATATATTACATATCCGTAACATCATTACTTGAGTACGCAGTAAATGAATATGTAGTAAGTGAGTTTAGAGAGCATCTTAAGGCATATGGTGCATTTGCAATGCTAGGCTATAAAGGTAATATACTATCTCTTCCTACATATGCACTTACTCATCCTAACAATGTATTAAACGCTTTAACATTTGATTACAATATAAAAGTTATTTTTATAATATTAGTGTATGGTATATTATCATTTATTCCTTTATTATCTATTTATGGTATTCTTTCTACATTCTTTATAAGTATTTTAGTTCTTTCTAATTATAGACCTTATTACACTGTAGGCGCACATTATCCATATTATTATATAGGATTTATATTCTTGGGATTTGTTATAGCAATATCAAGATTAAAGTCTAAAATAAGAATTCTAGTAGCACTTATCTTATTTAATATATTTATACTAATTAGCTTTGCACCATGGTCAAGTCTATCACCTTCATTAATAGATAAAGGTCTAGTATGGTATCCTACTGTACCACCAACAAAAGATCTTCGCGTCCAATCATTAGACAATCTTATTAAACTGATAGATGAAGATAAGAGTTTACTTACTCAAAATCATATATTCACTCACACATCACTTAAAGATAACGTTTATGTCTTGCCACCTTATGATCTTTATCAAATAAATCCGCGATACTTTGATAATTATATAAATAATATTACTAAAAGATCAGAATTTATATTAATAGATACAAAATTTGATCCTATAGCATATTCAATTACAAAGAATGCTATTAAAGATAATTTCGGTATATATGCTGAAGGCTATAATGCTATTCTACTAAAGCGAAATTATTATGACAAAAGGATTATAGATTATAGTATCGGAAGATGTGAGAACATGTTGACTTATGATTTTGTATATAAAAACGAAGATTCTATAGGACTAACAAGGGGTATGAAGAATTTCCTTGTTTATGGTCCATATAAATTTATGACAGAAGGAAGCTACGTTGTTACGTATGAGATCAAGGCTAAGAATATTAGTACTCTTGGAGCAGTTGCTGTAGTGGATGTTAGCAATAATATGGGCTCAAATATATTTGCTAAAAGGGTTATATCGGGCTATGAACTTAGTGAAGATAGATGGGCTAAGATTACATTATCGTTTAACATAATAGAACCATTTAGCGATGGGATAGAGTTTAGAGTATACTCACTAGGCAATGCAGATTTAGAATTTAAGGGTTGTAATGTAGAAAGAGTAAATAAAACTAGTAAAGGTACTGGTGATGTAGGTATGTTACCTAGCGATCTTATATTTAATAATGGTTCAATTACTAAAGACGGCTTTACTTTATTCAAAGAATCAAAAAGTAGGTTATTTTGGTATGGACCTATGATAAATATTAAGAGCGGAGTATATTTTGCTGAATTGTATTTAAAGATCGAACCAGAGCCTACATCTGATGTTATAGATATATCCATACTATATAACTCTAAAAGTAAGATTGTTACAGCTAATACTATAGATAGTAAAGATCTAGTAAGGATAGGCTATAATTGGTATATAATAAGAATACCTTTTATACTTAATGAGGATGTTAAGGATCTAGAGATCGTTGGGAATAATCCTAATAGTAATTATACTATCACAATATCGCATATAAATATACAAGGTATATAATCTTTAATAACATTATAAATAATATATTAGAAAAAATTATGGAATGTTTAGCGTAGTTTCACAATCTGCTTCAGTATCATTACCTTCTTGACCATCTGCATAGTCAGAACCTAAGCCACAATCTATAGCATCATCACTATCAAATATATTCTCGGTCTTAATTATCTCATCACCTAAAATTACATCATCGCCACTTGTACTATCTATATCATCCTCTCCATCTGTTGTAGTATCATTACCTTTTCCACCATTTACGTTATCACCTATTATATAATCATCTTCAGTGCTAGTATAGTAATAACCAAGCGTAGTATCTCCTCCAATTATATTATCATTTCCTCTTATGATTAGATCATGTCCAGATGAACCATTAATATCATCTCCTATTAATACATCATTTCCATTGCCCCCATCAATATTATCATCTCCTCCAATAATAACTTCACTCTTTGACGAACCTATCATATAATCCCCATAAATTACATCATCACCATCTCCCCCATCAATACTATCATTACCTCCAAACCACGAAGTATTCTTCTTCTTTGCTATCATATAATCCCCATAAATTACATCATCACCATCTCCCCCATCAATACTATCATTACCTCCAATATTGTATTCTCCTTTCTTATAATAATCCCCATAAATTACATCATCACCATCTCCCCCATCAATACTATCATCTCCTCTTCCTCCACAAATTATATCATCTCCTCCATTACCATCAACTGTATCATCACCTTCTAGTGCATGTATGACATCATTGCCAGGAGTTCCTATAATTGAATCATTGCCAGAAGTTCCAACTATAGTTGCTTTATGACCTCCACATTTGATTGATGCAGCATCTACATCATCGAACCTTATTATAGTCATTACTAAAATTCCTGCTAATAACAGCGTCAGTATCTTTTTAGTCATTAATAACATAAAGGAGATTGTATTATAAAAATCTTTTTATATAGTTATTAATTAACTTTTATATCCTTTTCATGGTAATATATTAATAGTATAGAATGTTAATCATAGATGATGATAGAGAATATAGTATTATATAAAGAGAGGATTAAAAGTATAACATTCTCTATATTAATTCTCTTTAGTATAATTAAGATATTATCCGTTACAAAATTAGAATTTAATATAATTCAATATAGAGTAATCTACACACGTACTTTTGAGGATTATTTAATAGATCCATTAATAGATGCGTTATTGATATATGCATCAAGTATATTCCTTACAGTTTATCTTAAGAAGATATATTTAACATTAGTATTATCAATATTATTTGTACTATCTATAATTAATAACAATCTAATGGACCTTACTTCCAGCTCTGCTGCTATAATAGTATCATTCTTTCTTATTAAAGAGAGAAGTATCAATTTTACTTCTCTATATTATATCATATTTATAATATTGATATTTGAAGCAGCATCACTATTAAGGTGGAGTATACATCCATTATTTCCTTCTCTCATATACGAAGATCAATCATGGAAGGTTGCTTTTATAGAAGCAAAATTATTTTATCTTCTTGGTATAATATCTCCTCTATTAATGCTGTTAATACTATTCTCATTCTTTATCAAACCATACATAAAGAGAGTTATAGAAATCAATGATAGAAATGGTTTACTAAACCATCGATTATTACTATTCTTATCCCTTTTATTCTCAATAATTCTCTCAATCTATCCCTATATACCAACTATAAATCCAGATTTTAAAGGGGTAAGTATTGATGAGAAATACTATTTGCAATGGATTGAGCAGAGTAAGAGTGAGAGTATATTCACTATTGCTGATGGTAGTAGACCATTAACTTTATTACTTATAATCTCTCTTCAATCGTTTACTGGATTACCTTCACACATCGTTATAAGATTCCTTCCACTGATACTTGCACCATTATTATCTATCTCTATCTATACCTTCATAAAATATAGTATAGAAAATAAAATAGTAGCATCTATAGCATCACTTCTAACTTTATCATCATATCAGTTTGTAATAGGTATATATGCTGGTTTCTTTGCCAATTGGTTAGCATTAATAACAAGCTATCTTGCATTCTTATTTGCTGTAAAAGCATTAAAGAGAAACAAGAAGATAGATTATCTATTACTTTCTATTGCTAGTATTACAACATTATTTATCCATATCTATACATGGAGTTATCTCATTGCTACCTTGCTTCTCTACACTATAATCTCCGTTATCATATATAGAAAAGAGATTAGAGAGAAGTATAAAGGTTTGATATTATTAGCCATAATAATAGCATCTAATATTGTTATAGATAACGTTAGAGCATATTATATTAATAGTATGGATACAGCAAGTATAAATCTTAAGATAGCAAAGAATAGCATAGGCATGAATTATTTCTTATCCAGATGGAATAATCTAGAGACGACATTCAAGTTGTATGTAGGAGGACATTTTACAAATTCTATCATGTTAATTTTAGTATTTGTATGGATTATAAATGCAAGGTATGGTAATCCATTTGATAGGATTATCTTATCATCAATCTTTATAGGCTTGATACCAACACTCTTTGGAGATATAGTAATGCAGACAAGAATGTTTTATAACATGCCTATTCAAATAGCCACAGCACTTGCTATCTATCCTCTTACATATGGTTCTTCACTAAGAAAATTAATATTTATATCCATAATCTTACACCTCTTTAACTATACATTAAGAGCATTAGCAAATTCATATTTACTACAATGATCTTATATTTATCTTAATCCAACCCTTCTTGAATATATATGCAAGTATTGGAATTATTGAGAGTAATGAGAAGAGCATTACATCTTTATTAAGTGTTGATTCTTCAGGTTTTTTAATCTTGATTATACTATTAATGCTATCATATGCATTCTCACTCTCTCCAGCAATTATTAATTTTAATACATCACCCACTTTCGCATTTGTTACTTGAGCAGTTAGTGTAGCGTTAAATGGTGGTATAAATGACGATTGATTTAGTTCAATAATCTTAATCTTCTCATTCTCTAATACCTCTAATCTTACTTCTTCCACTTCCCCTTCTATAGGCTCAACAAATATTTTATACTCAATCTTCTCTCCATTAATTATCTCAACTGCTTGAGGTTCTAGATTAATCTCAAAATCAAATGTTTTAACATTCTCCTCACTAGAGTTATTTACTATAACAGTTATCTCTCTACTCTCTATAATTTCTTCTCCTTTAAAATCTACTCTAACTTTATAAACACCACTCGGTGCATTATCATATGTTGCAATTGTTATAGTAGAATTAAATTGAGATACACCATGTTTTGGATATATTATGATCCTTCCTACATCTTCTGGTAATCCATCAACACTTATCTCTACTCTCTTATCTATATTTATAATTGCTATTATGTTTGCAAATTCACCTGCATTAACTGTAACTTCATCTCTATCAAATCTTATAGTATCATCTCCAAACGCTTGAACAAATATTAGCAATACAATCATAATCAAGTACATCATGGAATTGAATATTCTTAAGACGCATAAATATTTTTCCATTGAAAAGAAAAAACATTTATATTAATCCCCTTCTCTAAGATTATTAGATGAATATTCACCTATTAAAGGTATTAAATGATATGAAAAGGAGAATGTTAAGAAAGAAGTTATGGAATCTCATATCAAATAGAGAACAAATGCTGATAAATCTAGTATTAGCAAATATAACAATAGTAAGGAATAAGATATTAGCAATAACAATCAGTAGGTTAATAATAAAGATATTAGTATTATTAAAGTATAGCAATAAGAGATTGGAAGAGATTGGGAGATCATCTCTAATAAAATTTGTTACTCCAGCAATAAGAATAGGATGGAGTAACGCATCAAAATGGATTTATGATATAGCGATAGTTAGATGGTTAGGTTTATTTGCTTATACTCGAGGGGTGATTGGATGAAAAATCTATCTATCATAATACCAGTTTATAATTGCTGTAATGTTATTCTTACTTGCATAGATAATATAAAGAGTATTGTAGAGAAGATAACTAATAGTTATGAGATAATAATAGTTGATGATGGGAGTATAGATGAGACATGGAAGGTAGCAAGGAGTAAAGCAGATGAGAATGTTCGAGTGATAAGTTACTATCCAAACGTTGGTAAAGGCTATGCTATAAAGCGTGGCATAATGAGTGCTAAAGGCGAGAAGATAATATTCATAGATGGAGATAGAGATATAGATGCGGAATTATTAGCAATATATTATAATGCTTTAGATTATAATGATGTAGTAATTGGTTCGAAATATCATCCAGCATCAAATGTTAAAGTCCCATTAAGAAGATATATCTTAAGTAAATTATTTAATGTAATAGTTAATAGTATATTAAGATTAGATATAAGTGATACACAAGTAGGTTTAAAGGCTGGAAAGGCAGAAGTATTTAAGAAGATATTTGAGAGAGTATTGGTTAAGAGATATGCATTTGATGTAGAGATGCTAGTAGTTGCAAGATTATTAGATTATAAAATAGCAGAGATGCCAGTAAATCTAGAGATTAATAAACAGTTTAGGATTAGTGAGATAATAAGGATGGTAATAGATATTGCTGGTATAGCATATAGGTTGAGGATCTTAAACTGGTATAACGAGCCAGAAAAGATTGAATATAAACCATTGATACCGTTATGAAGAGTGAGAGTATAGATAAGAGAATAGGCTCTTTCATTATTACAATAGCAATCTCCTTCTTCATAGTTTATGCATATCTCTTATTGATATCAGAGTGGAAAGAGGTTGTATTGAGATTAAGCATATTAGTTATAGTTGGTATAGTGATAAGTGCAATCGTATGGCTTGGTTTAGCAATTAGAAGATCAAGGAGAATAATAGATAGATGAATATTCTCTGGCTTAATTGGAAGGATATAAAACATCCAGAAGCAGGAGGTGCAGAAGTCTTTACACATGAGGTTGCAAAGAGATTAGTAAAAGATGGTTATAATATTACACTCTTTACATCTTTATTTGATGGTGTAAGTGAAGAGGTTATAGACGATATAAATATTGTAAGAAGAGGAAGCAAATTAAGTGTATATAAAGAGGCAGCAAGATATTATAAAGAGAATAAAGAGAGATTTGATCTTGTTATAGATGAGATAAACACTAAGCCTTTTCTAACTCCAAAGTATGTTAATTCTCCAAAAGTTGCATTAATACATCAGCTTGCTAGAGAATACTGGTTTTATGAGGTTAGATTCCCAATCAATGTTTTAGGATATTATATTCTAGAGAATTTATGGTTAAAGAATTACTTGAATATACCAACAATAGTGCCTTCACAATCTACAAAAGATGATCTTGTAAGGTTAGGTTTCAAGGATATTAGGGTTGTTAAGCAAGGATTGAGTATAGAGCCTCTTGCTAATATTCCAGCGAAGGATGATAGACCTACTCTGCTCTTTACTGCTAGATTGAAGAGAGTTAAAAGACCTCTTGATGCAATAAAGGCATTTAAACTTGTAAAGGAGAAGATCAAAGATGCTCAGTTATGGATAGTTGGAGATGGTTATATGTTTGATGAGATAAAGAGATATGAAGATGACTCAATAAAGGTTTATGGTAAAGTAAGTCATGAGATGAAGATAAGATTAATGAGTAGAGCACATATACTTCTTGCTCCATTTGTAAGAGAAGGATGGGGTTTAGTTGTTACGGAGGCAAATGCTTTAGGTACAATTGCTGTAAGTTATGATATACCAGGATTAAGAGATTCTATAATAGATGGTATTACTGGTAAATTAGTTAGATCTGGAGATATAAATGGATTGGTAGATGTAAGTATAGAGTTATTAAAAGATGAGAATAGGAGGAGAGAATACGCTATGAATGCTTTAGAATATGCTAAGCAATTCAATTGGAATAGAACTGCTAAAGAGTTCATAGATGTATTAGAGGGGAATATAAATAGAGTATAATTAAGAATTATATCAATATTAGTTAATCTATGCTGTGGTGATGGAGAGTTATAGAACTAGGGAATTTAGTTACAGAAGCAAACACATTAGCAACTATAGCGGTATGTAACTTTCAAGGTTTGATAGATTCTATAATTGATGGAAAAACTTGATTTAGTGATGTAAAAAGCGATGGTTAATTAAAAGCTAGTGTTGTAAGAAAAGATAAAATGCTATCTAGAAATGCTCTGGAATATGTTAAAGAGTTTTTAGTTGGTGTAAGTTTCTACATATATTAGAAATATGCTTAAAATAAAAGCTTCTAGATTTAAACAATTAGTTAAGAATATAACATCGATAAGGATTAGTATAGAGATAGATGCTAGAGTAAAAATATATATAAAGAATAATTTAGGAGCACCTTTTATAATAGGATTTATGATCATGCTTATAATATCTGCTATAAATCTTACTATTAATAATGTAAATATTGCTGAAAAAACTGCTGAATATGCATATTATTCACTAATAATAGGTGTTATACTCCAAATTATATCAATAAATAAGAAAAATAAACATGTACAATAGAGATAGATTAGAATATAAACCTCTAATAAGCATTATAATTCCAACATACAAAAGCGAATCTTACATAGCAAGAACGTTGGAGTCTCTAAGTGAGCAAACCTATAAAAATTTTGAAGTGTTTATAGTTAACAGAGGAGATATAGCTGATTTAGAGAATATTTGTGCAAAATATAAATTTTGTAAGGTATTTAGATTAGATAGCGAAAGAACTAAAGCAATAAATTTTGGCGCTAGGATTTGTAATGGCGACTATATTTATTATCTGCCTTCTGATTATGTTTTAGAACCTACTACATTGGATGAAATTGTATCAGTTATTAGAAGAGATGATCCAGATGCTATTATAATACCTAATCTAATACATGAATCAGAAGGATTCTGGGCAAAAGTTAAGAATGTAGAGAAGAAGGCTATATTAAATACTAATATCGAAGCAGCAAGATTCTTCAAGAAAGATGTATTCTTTAAAGTAGGTATGTATGATGAAAATATGATAGCTTATGAAGAACATGATCTTCATAACAGAGTAAAACTTTTGAATTATAAGATCTGTAGATTAGAACGTATTGGCGAATACATTACAAACGAACCTAATCTTATAGGTTATATTAAAAAATATTATTATTATGGAAAAACTATTAATGTATTTATGAAGAAGAATGGTAAATATAGCACACACATAATGAATCCTTTTCGCATATCAAGTATTCCAATAAGATTATTGTTACCATTTATATTATATCAACTATGTAGGTATTCTGCTGCTATAATTGGATTTATAGTAGCAAGAATGAAATAGTTATGATATATTTAAATAGATATAAAAATAAAGAGTTAGCAATTTTAATTGTGTTAAACCTAGTATCGCTGTTAAAGTCGGTCTAGTTATTACAGGCAGTGATATTCATCCATTCTTGCCAGAATCATTAGATACTTTATCATTCATACTTATGGTCTCTACATAATTTTGGTTCATCATTAATTGCTCTAATGCCCATATTACGTACTTTTTATGTAACATTCTACAGATTTAGGTTATGATATAGCTCAGATAGTATTAAGGCTCATTAAACATAATAGTTTCTAAATATATTTTCTAACAAAGAATTTATAAATAAAATACATACAATTATAAAGTATATTTTATATGTTTAATTTTACATTTATTAACATAATAGATAATGATGGCTTATCTAATCTTTATCGCTCATAAACTTCTCATTGTTATAAGATATCTGTTGTTATGACCTAATGTTTTTGCATAAATATTACAGGTTGAACTTATGCACTCATAACAGAGCTTGAATAGGTTTGTTCTATACTCACAATTGTTTGTATATATATCTACTATTATATACTTGTGGATGCGATACAGATTCATGCACAAATCTATGTTACTGGCTAGTATGCTGCATATTTATATATACACAATTATCCGTAATCAACTGTCTTATATACCGTGATAGCTATTGAATCGTAATTCACTAGCAGATCAAATACAGTGTTTCTATTCATCTCATGGTAACGCGTTAGATTTATCTTATCAAATGAGTCTCTCTTCATGAATTTATTCTTCTCTCATGCATAATTTGGTTGAGCATTTCTATAATAATTCCACACCTTTATACTAGCAGAGTTCATCTATCTTTAGCCATCAATCTTGCTATGCTCTACAGATACTATCTACTCCATAACAGCTCTAATCATTCAATATTGTTTGTAACTAATTCCAAGATGGTTGTTTATGTTCAAATATCCTAAGCATGATATACAGAATATGACGATAAACCATTTATATAATGATCAATAAGTATAGTCTATTATTAATATGTGAAGGCATTCACTATAATAGTAATGTGGAATATGATTCTATACTTTCATACATCTTAACATTCATTGAATTGAAAAGGTAACATATCAATCACTTCATCTGGTTACCATAAGCAGACAGACATATATAGATTCGTCCAAAATAGTAGTTTTATCAATGTAGAAGAATCTATCATTAATTATTGTAACATGATTCTTTATTACTAGCATAGACATTTGTATTACTTTTGAGTGATTATGTTGACGACATCTAGATTCTATACAATAATTTTTTATCAAATCTAGGCATGTTATGTAATATACTCTATTCATCACTAGCGTGATATTTAATACCGTGTAAAATATGCTAAATATAAACGTAAATTAGTAGATACTAATAACATATAGTGCAACAATATAGCGTTTTTAATCAATGATATATAAGTTGCAATAGCATATGAAGAGTTTGATAAATTATATAAGTAAATTGATATATTGTAAATAAAATGTATATATTATATAACAATAAGTTATATTATTATAATATTTTAAACTAATACGTCAATTTCTTTATGTTCGAGAATGGTTTTTCTTTGCCCAATTGTAGATTAGGTATGTTGTGCAAACTATTAAAGTAGTGACTGATATTATTGAACCGATGTAAAACCATCTTTGGGGTTCATATTCTATGATGATTTCTAAGAGACCTTGTTGATTTATCCAGAAACCATTTATCGTGCCAAACAAGGGTATGGATTGTATTTTTTCTCCATTTACATAAGTAACCCATAGAGGATCATATGATTCTGCAAAAGAGAGTAGGAAAGGTTTAATAGCATTGACTTTAACTACATATTTAGTGGGGTTTATCTTTTGGTAACTTATTACTTGAGCTGGATCTTCATCGACAAAAATATTTTCTATAGGTTCGTTCTCTTTTTGTGTGTTATAAAACCAAATAACATCCACATTAGCAGGAGATTGTGCTAGATTAGTTAGTTCAATAGTATGTTTTCCTCTTTCTAACCCTATCGATCCTATGTAGTTCCAATTTAGTTGGGGTGAATTGATTTTATACTCTCTATCATCTATTTTTATTGTCAGATGTCCCATACTTCTAATTGCAAAGATATAATCACTTGTTTTTATAATTTCTATAGTGTTAGAGAGTTTTGATGTTTCATTTAGTTCTAGCATTTGTCCATTACTGGCTTCCTCATACTTATCTGATATCTTGCTATTTTGGTTGTAAAGATCTGATTCTGCTTCTAGAATATATATGATTCTCTTGTCTTGTAAAGACTGCTCTAGTTGTATCTTAGCATCTTCATATTCTTGTTTAGGAATTAATGCGAAGAGGTTTATTGCATTGAACCCTTCTAAATTTCGTAATGTGATTTTATGATATCCTTTCCCTACATCTATTGTTCCAATTTCTTTCCATATAAATTTATTGAGTTGATCCGCTGTGTTTAGAATGTAGTCTTTGTCATCTAACTGTACATGGATTGCTCCACCATACTGATTTTGGAACAACCGTATTAAGAATATGTATTTATTTGTTTCTTCTACTGTAAATGGGATTTCAAGAGTATTATTGATAGCCCAAGTAAAGATCAAGCCTTTGTTATAGTCAGATTGCCAATTATTCATACCTCTTTGTTCTAAATAATAATGCCAAGGGGCATGTAGTCGATCTGCAGTGG
The DNA here is from genome assembly GCA_013538715.1 of Candidatus Nitrosothermus koennekei. Lineage (GTDB taxonomy): Archaea > Thermoproteota > Nitrososphaeria > Nitrososphaerales > Nitrosocaldaceae > Nitrosothermus > Nitrosothermus koenneki. The sequence continues at coordinate 236,833 of JACAFH010000001.1, forward strand.
CGGCTTTAGACCAGAACTTTGCTGGATTATGGAAGTAGGTGGAGTTAAAAGGTGTTATAAGAACTCCCTTTTCCTTTGCAGTTTCGTAAAGCCACACTGATTCGAAACCAGATAAAACTACTTTGGCTCTCTCTATCGTATATTTTCTAGCATCTGATGTAACTGTAATATGGGATGCATTTGGCAGAAATGTTATAGCATAGAAGTTCTTTCCATCTAGATCCGATAATATTAAATTCCTCGGAACATAAAAAGGTGTAAGATTATACGGATTCTCGCATATAGTTAGATAATCAAGTTTGTTGCAACTCAAATATTGATAATCTGTAAAGTTTGATGCGCCTAAGATATCGGTTCTCTTAATAATATATTTAATGTTAAGAGCATTTAGGAGATATTGTGGTGCTTCCTCTTTAGTTAACATTTTAACGTATTCAAAATTCTTATTATGAGTTGATCCTATGGATCGTTCTATAACATCAGATGTTGCTTTTTCATGATTCCAAACATACCTATCGGTGCCGAGAATGCTCTGAGTTGAGATTGGATATAGCCATAAAACCTTATGCTCTATGGGAATTTTATCATATAAGTCATAATACTCTTGTGGCATGTAGGTAGGTGAATATACCCTGTTTATGTAAACTAGCGAAGGGGAAGATGCTATGTTTATAATCAATATTACTATAAATGAGAATGATGTTACAACAAATCTTTTCTTATCTTTAAGTAAGGTAAGACCAGATAACAACATCACAACAAGGAATATTGGGACTAACACGGCAAGTTTTCCCCATTCTCTAAATGGGGCAAAAATGTCGATATAGCCCATTCGTCCAAAGAAGTGAATTATATTTAATAAAATAGAATTGTTAACTCCTTGCATAAAGAAGATTATGCCTACAATAAAAAGTAATGAAAAGAGAGTTAGTGCTCTATGTTTCTTTTCTGCTGCAGGAATAAAGAGCGCTGTAAGAAAGGCAAACATAAATAATAATAATGAAGTCAGAAGAAACACAGGATTTTTAAGAAGAGTTGTTGGAAGTTGAGGCCACCAATTATTGGTAAATGTAAAGATATTAATCAAATCTCCATTTCTAGAAAGAAATGATAGTTGATCTATACTCATAGGTATGGGATATTCTAGACCAGATCTAAATAACAGAAATAACAACGATATATTGGAAAAAAGATAAATTGTCATAGGAATGCTAATAAATAAAAGAAGTTTCTTTATATTCCTATCCAACAAGATCAAATGTATGATTAAAAATACATGTATAACAAACATGTAAATGAATTGGTGAGGAATTATACCGTAGATAGCGAATAGCAATGAATAGATTATTAATTGCGTTATCTTTCTATATAATATGTAAGTCAATCCACAATACAAATATAACGGAAATATAGCATAACTATACCATATCCATAGATGCACTATTCTTTCAACAGACCATAGATTTAAGTAATAGAATATGGTTATACATGGAATTAATAAAGCACGATAGTGTTCTTTCATTTCAAATAGGTTACATAATTTGAATATGCCATAACATCCTATAATAATAGAAGCCAATACTACTATACTGGCAATCTGACTATCTGTAACTGAAGGTATTAATGTTGATAACATAGATATACCTCCAAACAAAGGTCCTATTCTAATTTCATCATCTCTTACCTCTCCAGCACGTTGGTTAAATATATAATAGAGTGTTCGATGTCTTTCAAATCCCGAATTATTGCCTATAAATGATGTCAAGTCTCCATAAACGAAATTTAATCGATTATCTAAAAGCGGATGCAATAATGGACTAAAGAAAATAAGCACGATACTTAATGAAATCAAAAAAGATATCAAGGATAACATTACTTCATCTAACCTTACTTTCTAAACATTCTACTATTCGTGTTAAGATATAATTGAGTCTCAAAGATCTTACATGACTACCACAACCAACATTTAGATTGTATTTTGTGTCAGGTAATTTAAGTTGTTCAAAAAACACTTGAGCCATATTGTAAGAGTAATGCTGTCCAGTATGAAGAATAAAGTAATCTAATTTCAAACGTTCACACTCACGAATAATTGGAGACATTATAATCTCAGGTCACGTCCCAAGTACAATTGAAATTTTCATTCTTCGATCACTACCGTATTATACTTGTATATGATACGTGTTAGTATAAATGGTATTACGAATATGGAGAGAATATATTTGTGAATTGGGTAACGTTGATAAATACTATTGTCATGGCGCTTATTAATTATCTGTTTTATGTAAATTGTCTTAAGTTTTATAAGAACTCTATCTTGTAACGAAAGTTTATACGAGATCTTGTATCTTAGTACTTTTTTAATTAATATATCTATTTTTAGCATTAAACTTTTATTTTTCTCCATTATTGGTATCATTATACCAACGACTATATATTAACTTTTCTAATGTGACATATCTGTATAAGAATTATCCTGAGTTCATCTTATTTTAGTTACAAGTATATTAATACTCTCTATTTTAGTAGGAGAAATGATATTAGTTAAAATACAACATAGGCTATAGATATCAAGGTTACTATATTGATCTAGTTATCATACAGGAATGGTGATGGATTTCTAGCAAGCAGTTAGTGTTACAATGCACTTATATATTGTCAGAATCATATGAATAGCATAAGTATTTGATAATACTCAAGCAAGCAGGCATTAGCATTACATAAGCAATTCACTTATAGATAAAGGTTTATGATATAGACTAGCATAAGTTTTGGTTTTATATATGAAGAACAAAACATTTAAGAAATAGTATTAAAAATTGTTTCGACAACCTCAATAGCAGGTTAAATCAATTATATACAAAAGTTGGCATTATTGAGGACTAGAATTATAGGTGAAATCTTGTTTATTGGTTAATCGAACTATACACTTTATTATATAACTCTAACAATATATCATTATATACTACTAACCTATCATACTCTTCCTCTTCTAATATAAGTAATTCATTTGATAATCTTCTACAAAAACCTCTCTTGCAGAGGATAAGTACTCTATTCCATATATATCTCTCATTTCTAGTATTTATGAAGTTGATAATATCATTCTTTGCTACTGGTAAACCTTTTCCAGAGATCATAACTCCTTTATGATAATAATAGTATAGCATAGCAAGTGATAATATATGTAGTAGAGAAAGGTTTAGTTTATATGCTAGATATAAAGCCTGTCCATATAACGTTAATGTAAACCTCTCTTCTATCTTAGATATAATACCACGCTTCATTAGTCTCTTAATCTCCATATCCAAATTGGTAGGCTTAGTAAGCATATCTTTTATCTCGTTTCTTACCATTGGTTTAGAGAAGAGTATACAAATTATATTACTAGCAACACTACCCTGCTTTATAAACATTATTCATTTTCACATGTCAATATAAGAAACTTTCTGCTTTTACTCTTGCTTATTAACTTAAACGCTTCTTCTTTATTAGAAGCAATAAAGAGATGCAATAAACCTTCATTCTCAAACTCCTCTACTATATCAGGATGAAGAGCATATGTATTTTTGGCTACGTCATCTTTTATAATTAAAAGATTATGGTTAGATTCTAATAATGATACAGTTAACTTCTTCTTATTTATAGCATATGTAGTATCACATTTTATACATTTAAGTATTGTTAGCTCTTTTGATTCATTGATTAACTTCTTCTCCAATTTATCTGCAGTCTTTAGACTTTGTTCTTTGTTAGTATTACTCTTATAATACGATACAAACGCTAATATACTATCTTCTTCAGGAAATGAGAATCTATTCTCTGGTCTATCTATGTTTATAAATATGTAATCTACTACCTCCTTTTGATGCTCGATTGGTATTTTTGAGAGTGTCTTGATTATATAATGTGGTATATACACATTGTCAAATTTCTTACAAAGTAAATCTATATAATACTTGAGTGAATTGTATGCCTCTTCTCCTAATTTTGAGATTGAAAGTATAGTTCTTACCTCTTCCACATCAAGCCAATACTTCTTTGCTATCTTATAAAGATCCTTCTCATCCTCATCTTTTAGAGCTTCGTAAAGCATTAAAGGATTAAACATACTGTGCTTGTTATATCTTATATGATTTACAACTACCTCCTCTTTATCATTTAACTCATGTATATTTGCTTGTATGTAAGATAAACCTGCTCTCTTGAATGCTTCTACTCTTGCATGACCATCTATTATATAATACTCTCCATTTAAAAATCCTACTTCTATAGGCAGTATAGATTCTGGAGCCTCTTTTGCAGTATTGGCTATCTTAGCAATAAGCTTCTCGCTACTTACAGTTGTCTTTAAAAATGATAACTTTAATAGATCTATTCTGATCTTCTCCATTCTTTATCAACTCTTTTAATATTTATTAAAAGTTTCAAACTCCTTTGCATCCTTGTACTTCTTCTCCCTTTTAACATATTATACATTTTTATTGCTTTCATCATCAAATATTTATCACATGTTTCTACATAATTATTCAATTCATTGATGAGTATTTTTGTAAAATATTCATCATTATATGATATATTACATATATCAGATAATTTATTCATTATTTTTAATAGACTAGGTAATTTATTTACAACATAAACAGATTTTATTACTTCTTTAATTTCATACTCTGATTTTGGAATTGCATATCTTATACACGTATTACTTATTGATAGAAGTGCAGCTTCGGCTTTTTTTATTCGAGAAGATGATTTTAATAAGCGAGAATAGTAAGACCATGCATCTAACGCTGCATAAAGCGGTAGATTTAACTTCTCACATACTATTGAAAAGTCAGAGCTTGTATATTCATTAATATGTAGCCTTTTAAACTGTTCCTTTCCACCTAATTCTACTACATGGAAAAGACGTGGATTATTCGTCATCTTTAACTCTTCATTATAAGTATATCCTAAGACATAACCACAGCTATCACATACCATCTCTCCATCAATATTTCTTATGAACGAATGCACATGAGTCTCTCTCTTCTTATAGATTGCATCTGTATGAAATTCCATCGATATACAACTTGTGAACCTATTATTTATAATTATTGGTACATTGATAGTAATATTAATAGAAATATTAAATTAATGTATGTATATTATTAATATTATTATAATGTTATATTATTTATAATCTTCTTCAAGATACTTCTACTAAAGCAATCTATTATAATTCATCTAGAATACTGAGATAGGAATAAGATTTCTTATATGTATATATAATTTAACAGCTTTTATATATTACTATCAATCCGATTTAGAATATGAAGATAGTAATAATGGAGAATGGTCCGATAATAATAGAGGGTAAGAAAAGAGTAGCATTATGTAGATGTGGTCATTCAAATAATAAACCATATTGTGATGGCAGTCATAGAAACGCTGATTTTAAAGCAGCAGGTGTAGAGTTAGATCTCTAAATCTTTTATTTTATCCAGTATTGTGATATAACTGATTATTAGTTTAGTGATATCTAACTGTTTGTTTATATCATCTTCTCCATTTAAGTGTAATATACATTCATTAATCTTTCTCTTTATTACTTCTTTTGGTTCAGTCTTCTCAACTATCTTCTCAGTCTCAGTCTTCTTACCACAGTTTATGCATAGTATACCATCTTTGAATTTAATCTGAACACCTTTACATACTTCACATGGATCTGCTAGTAACGTTCCACCTTTTCTTATTAGTTCTGCTGCTGATGCTATATTACTCATCATCTTATCTACACTTACGAATAATAAAAACTTAATCTAATAGGAATACTTTAATAGTAATAATGCATAAATCATAATTGTAGATGGCGGGTATATGCAAAAAATGTGGATTACCACAAGATCTATGTGCTTGTGTAGAGTTGGATAAAGAAGCAGTAAGAGTAGTAGTTAGACTAGAGAAGAGGAGATTCAACAAGGATACAACACTAGTAGAAGGTTTTGGAAAAGAGACTGATATAAATGGTGTAGCAAAGTATCTTAAAAGCAAATTAGCATGTGGAGGAACTGTTAAGGATGGTTCTATAATGTTACAAGGTGATCATAGAGATAATGTTAAGAAATATCTAATAGAATGTGGTTTTAATGAGGATGTTATAGAGGTTCATTAATGAGTGTTAAAAAGATTTTCCAGCAAATTCTTTTACTTCTTTACTGTGGTCTTATAATGGTTATTGCAGGATTCATGTTATTATCATTCCCTATAGGCTCATATACTGTCTTTAATACCGATATTGGGGGTGCAATAACTTATGAATATCCAATCTCTTCACTTAATAGTTTGTATTTACCATTTACATTTAATATAGGTAACATATTTATAATTTTATGGTGCATTTACCTCTCATTGTTCTCAATACTATTATTTAAGAGTAAGAATATTCTATATGCTTTACTTTATGCTATTCAGAGTAGTTCACATCCATATAATAATAAACTTGCTATGAGTATAGTATGGTTCTCAATACTATTCATAGGTTCAAAGAGTATAAACCTAATTCAGCAACACTTTGGGATAGATATAGGCTCGTTAAACGAAGATAATTTACTCTTACAATTCTTTGGTCTTAGTATAGCACCATTATTAGAAGAATCTATCTTTAGAGTTATACTCATAGGCTTGCCAGTATACCTCTTTCTCATCAATAAAAGGTTTAATATCAATGAGCTATTGAGAGTTTTATGGAACCCTTTTGCTCATCTTCCTTTTACTAAGATCAGTTATGCCATAATATTGGTAAGTTCTATCATATTTGGATTGTTACATATAGCAACAGGATGGAATTATGGTAAATTGTCTCAAGCAACATTCGCTGGTATTATATTAGGTTATGTATACTATAGATATGGTTTACATGCATCTATCATATTACATTGGTCTGCCAATTACTTTTTAGTAGCATATGGATTGTTTAGTAGTATAATATATGGATTTACATGGAACGAACCATCTAATAATCCGTTACTATCATGGTTAGATATACTTCTTACAGCAATAAGTATTATAGCTTTATCCATTTATTCTTATAAATTAATTACAAGATTTGGTATGAGTATTAAGTATGAAGGTTCCTAGATATTATTCCTAATCTAGTTACCTCTAATCCATGCTTCTCTAACTCATCTGCTAAGATATTCAAACCTATAGAATCTCCTGCAAGATGTCCTAGTATCACTAGATTACCATTAACTATGCTACTTCTTAACTTTGTTAACTCATCATTACTTATATGAAGATAGATTACTGTATCTATATTAGCAATATAGTATAACTTTGCAATATCAGCTCCTCCATTAGTTCCAGCTGCTACTACCAAAGCGTATCTATTCACATTATTATCAGCATCGCCATATACTACCATTGGCTTTGTATCTGCATTCTTAAATTCCTCTATTGTACTAATACTCTCTATTATATCTGAAACCTTCCTTATATCACTCTTCATTAATGTATCCTTGATTTTTAATCTCATTAATTCATCACATGGTAAGTGTATATTGAGTAATGGCATCTTTAAAAGCGAGGCAATTGCTACTACATGTGTATAGATCGATGTATGAGAATTTAATGATACTCTCTGCTTCAATCTATTTACTGCATCTTTTGCTAATGCTTCATCTATACCATGTTCAACCATATACTCTACATGCCTATCGAATACACGATGAAAGTTAAGCATACTCTTCCCTAATGGATGATGTGCTATTACTGCATCATACTTCATCTCTTTTGCAAGCATTATTATAGATGGATCAACATCTATTGTTAACAATACCCTCTTTATATTAGAACCATGAACATGAATTGCACTATCTGCTGGTATATCGCTCATGTTAGCAAGATTTAATGCGATATTCATTATCTCTTCCGTATTCATATCTTATCCTTCTTTATCATCTTATATAATGATAATGCTAAGATCCTCATAGCGAGATCTATCTCCTTTATATCTATCATCTCATCTATTGCATGTGCTCTTGATAGATCTCCAGGTCCCCAAACTATACTCTCTATCTTATCTGCTATATGCTCGTTATCAGTTGCCCCACTAAAACATATCACCTCTGCTTTACCAGTAATCTTCTTCATAGAAGCATGTAATACTTTACATATCTTGGACGATGGATCTATCTTTACTCCTCTTCTAGATCCTATTACCTCAATCTTCTCATTAATTCTTCTCAACTCTTCAATTACTTGCTTAGGGTCTTCACTTGGTAGTAACCTTCTATCTAATGTTAGATAGCATTCATCAGGTATTATATTCTCTTTTATACCAGCGTTTATCATAGTTATGCTACATGTAGGATTTGTATTAGCCTCTTCTCTCTTACTTAGAGTGAGAGCATACCTCTCTATATCATCTATTACATTCTTTGCTAATACTATAGCATTAACACCTTTATCTGGTAATGATGCATGTGTAGACTTTCCATTGATCTTCATCTTTATCCATAAGGCTCCTCGCTGATAAGGAGAGATGGCAAGTGATGTAGGTTCAAAGACTATACCATACTTTACTGTAGATGGAAGATATTTCATAAGAGTAAGAGTACCAGGTTCTGCTCTCTCTTCTCCAACTGCAAATGTTAGTATTAAACCCTTATCTATTATACGTGTAATATGTATCATCATTGCTAGTGCACTCTTCATATCCACTGCTCCTCTTCCATATAGAAATCCATCTTTAACTATGCCTCCAAATGGATCTACACTCCAGAGATTGATATTACCTTCAGGTACTGTATCGATATGACCATTTAGTAATATACTAGGATTTTCATCATTACTTGCTATTATCTGTGCTCTATCTTTAAAAGGTTCATTTATAATCTTAACATCTAAACCTATCTCTCTTAATCTCTTTGCTATATACTCTGCACATTTTCCTTCTTCACCAGGAGGGTTCCTACTAGGTATCTTTATAAGATCTGCTGCAGTCTCAATTACATCTCTTCTTATCATCTCTACACTTTCTATTATATCCATATAGAGATATCATTAGTGCTATGTATTAAGAGTATTGTATTCACAAAGACTATAATATATGAGAGATTATAATGAGAATATGGCAGTATTAGAGAAGTTCAATAGTATAAGTAATAATGGTTTGGTATGGGTTGATGTAAATGAACCTAATAGGAATACTCTCTTAGAGCTAAGTGAGATATATCCATTACATGCTCTTAATATAGAAGACTCACTCTCGAAAGTTCAGATACCAAAGATAGATAGATATAAGGATCAGTTATTTATCATAATTCATTTTCCTATCTATGAAGGAGGTATACCAAAACAGTCTCAACTCTCTATCTTCATAGGTAATGACTATCTTATTACAATTCACAAAGATGATCTAAAGGTATTAACAGATATGTTTAATCAATGTAAAAATGATCAAAGACAAAGAAATACTTTAATGGGTATTTCATCGGGATATCTACTCTATAAGATAATAGATTTATTGGTTGATGATCTTCTTCATATATTAGTAAAGGTAGAGAATAGTTTAGATGATATAGAAGATCTAGTATTTGATGAGAATATATCGGCAATTAGACCTATAACATATCTAAGGCGTGAGATAGTAACACTTAGAAGGATAGTAGTGCCTCTAAAGCGTATAGTTGCTGATATATCAAGAGATATTCAACGCTTCTCTAATGAGGATCTTACATTATACTTGAATGATTTAAAAGATCATCTAGATAAGGCAATTGAAGTATTGGATGTTGCAAAGGAGACCGTAGAGATATTTACAGATACAGATTATATAAATAATAGCGAGAAGACAAATAAGATTCTTGCTATCTTAACTATAGTATTTACTCTTTCCATTCCAGCAACTCTTATAGCAGCCTTTTATGGTATGAATATAAACCTGCCTGGTGGTTTAGGTGAGGATGTTAATTTCTTAGGTAAGTATACTGTATTTATAATAATAACAATAATCTCAATAGCAAGCGTGCTTCTAATGGCATATATCTTCTATAGGAAGAGATGGTTGAGTTAAAGTTTAATAGAGATTATATGTAAAGATTATTATGAGTTGTTCAGGAGAAGAGTTTAATGATATACTACAAATCAAACCTAGAATAATGATGCAATTAAAGAAAGCAAAATATGGCGTTTACAATCATTCAACTGTAGAATTATGTCACTGGAGCAAGAAGTCATTTCTAAATGAGGGAGAATGCTATAAGAGCAAGTTTTATGGTATAGACACTCATCGTTGTATGGAATTCTCTCCTATGGGAATGGTATGTGAGAATAGATGTGTATATTGTTGGAGACCAATGGAGTTTTATGATTTCCTAAACATAAATGAGAAGAGTGTTGACGAACCTAAAACAATCTATGATAATTTGGTTGATGAAAGGAAGAGGCTGATAAGTGGTTATTTTGGAAATGATAAGGCTGATAAGAAGAAGGTTCATGAAGCATTATTACCAACCCATTATGCAATCTCATTATCTGGTGAACCAACATTATATCCAAAACTACCAGAACTAATTAGGTATCTGAAGAGTCTCAAGGATACACGTTCTATATTTCTAGTAACCAATGGTCAAGAACCAGAGATGCTTTATAAACTCCAAGAAGAGGATGCTTTACCTACACAGTTGTATCTCTCGACTAATGCTCCCAATAAGGATCTCTTTATGATGATAAATAAACCACTATATAAAGATGCATGGGAGAGGTGGAATAAGAGTCTAGAATTTCTAAGAGTAGCTAAGACAAGAACAGTGATAAGGATCACTTTGATAAAAGGATATAACGATGCTTTAGAATTGATAAAAGATTATGCTTCGCTTTTAATGAAAGGCGAACCGCATTTTGTAGAAGTAAAATCTTACATGCATGTAGGAAAATCTAGAATGAGACTAGATGAGGATGATATGCTTTCAATGGAAGAGATTAAGAGGTTTGCAAAAGAATTAGCAACGTATCTAGATTTTGATATAATGGATGAGAGCATAGAATCTAGAATAGTTGTATTACAAAATAAGAAGAGGTATGTTAATAGGATGATAAGTTAGATGTAGTTTAACTCCTTTAAACGCTTTATTATCTTCTCACTACATTCATCTACACTCTCTTTCTCTGTATGTACAGTTACTTCCGGATTTAATGGTTCTTCATATATATCCTGTAAACCCGTTAAATCTTTGATCTCACCATTCATAGCCTTTTTATACAAACCTTTTGGATCTCTCTTGATGCATGTATCTAGACTAGTATTAACATATACTTCTACAAAATCTTTAAGTTCATTTCTTGCAAACTCTCTAAATGCTCTATATGGAGAGATTAATGATACTATAGATATTATTCCATGTTTTGCTAGTAATTTAGCTAGATATACAACTCTTTTAGCATGTAATTCTCTATCCTGTTTAGTAAACCCTAGATCTGGACTTAATTGCTTTCTAACCTCATCTCCATCAAATAATTCTACCTTTAAACCTAGATTAGATAATTTTGGTGCTAGATTTCTTGCTATTGTAGTCTTTCCTGCTCCTGGTAAACCTGTGAGCCATATAACAAATCCTTTATTTTGCATTATATTTACATCAAACATACCTCTATAAACTCTTTTCGTATATACATTAAGGAAAAAATTTACTTGAGTTCATTCCTTGCTAGCTCTACACCCTTTACTATGCTCTTTATCTTCTCAAACGCTATCTCTCTACTTCTAGTTCTTAAACCACAATCTGGATTTACATATATCTTACTCGCATCTATAAACTTTGAAGCATATAGTAATCTATCTCTAACCAATTCTGGTGGTTCTACCTCATCTATATGAACATCTACTACTCCTAAGCCTATCTCACCATCAAATCCATGTTCTTTGAACTCTTTTAATATTGAGTAGCCTTTTCTAACATCATCATTAACTCCTAACTCCCAACTATCTCTATTTGCAAACTCTAATGCATATTGTCTTACTTTAATCTCATTTAGATATGGCATCAATACTCTATACTCATTACCACTATAACATATATGCATGGTAATCTTTGCATTGATATCCTTTATACACTCATTTATCGCTTCTTTAAATATATTCATCTCTACTGGATGGGTTGTAGCTGCCGGTTCATCCAATTGTATTATATTTGCACCATTCTTAACAAGATCATCTAACAATGGTTTTATAACATTCTTTGCTAATGCTATTATAAATTCTTCCTTGCTATCATAATATTCATTATATGACCAATCTGCTAATGTATATGGTCCAGTGACTGGTATCTTTAATTGATTCTTTGCTATCCTCTTTACAAACTTGAACTCATCAAGATGATAATCTGTTTTATACTTTACCTCATCTATACATCTTGCTTTCTTATAATATTTATTATCCCATGATCTTACCAAACCAGCAAACTTAAACCCTTCTATATTCCTTATTGGATATTCATACATCTCTACTCTCCTTGCCTCTCCATCATAAACAATATCTAAGCCTAGATCCTCTAATATCCTTGTATTGAGATATGCCAGATCATCCCTTGCCCTCTCTTTCTCTATAGCATCTATCTCTTCACTTCTTAGGATAGTTAAAAGCCATTTAGGCTTCCTAATACTTCCTATCTCTTGTGTTACAAATTTATTCTCACTCATACTTTACCCTCTTTGCTATTTCTGCTAATCTATTAATCTTCTTGAGCGCAAATTCATAAGGTAAAAACTCTAGATCTGTGTTTGTAGATAGATAAGCCTCACTAGGATTCATCTTCTCTATAATCTTCTCTATACTCTTTACAATCTTTAGATCTTCAATTCTTGTATTCATAGCATCAATCATTCCAAGTGTTAAGCCTTTGCCCTTCATACTATATTCCATAATATCATCTCCTCTATTATTTATAAGATCTATAGATAATCCATCTATCCTTATATCTAATAGTTTAGAGAATATCTTAGTTATGTTGCCAAAGTAAAGGTGCAAGTACACTTTCGCTGATACCCTTCTCTTCACATTCTCTATAGCCTCCTTTATTAATGCCAGTTTATCATTATCTAATCGTTCAGCATTATAAGCTATTGCTGGAGCATTTAATTGTATCAATACTACCCCTTCTTCTGCTAGTTTCTTAGCCTCTTTATTAAGCATCTTTGATATTGTAAGTAGATATTCATCATAACTCTTATAATATAAGTTCTCATTAAGTTCAGCAAATGTATATGGGTCTGCAATAGATACAGCAGATTTATTCTTCACTATATTAATATTATTTGCAATTACATTCCCATATCCTTTTAATTCATCACTAATTACCAACTTCCTATAGAATGTATTAGTCTCAAAGAATCTATTTAATGCTCCTAGTGATATACCTTTTACATTCATAAATGGTCTAAACATATCATTCCATTCTAGCATAGGATCTGACACATATGTGAGTTTAGATTTAATTATTTTCATGTACTTTGCCTTCTCTACCTTAAATAGTTCAGAGAGTTTAGGATCATTTACTCTTGTTGCTTCTATTAATTTTGGTGATCTAGGATATATTCCAACTATATAGCTCTTCATCCTTTCAACCTCTTAAGCATTTCTAAGCCATCATCAAAGCTTCTTGGTGATGTCATCAATATCTCACCACATATATCATGCGCTGCCTTTATAAATGAATATGGATCGTTCTCATAACTACTCCAATCCAAACCAATAGTTTGTGCTGAACTTTTATTTTTTTCTGAAGGGATCATTATGCATGGAATAACCTTTATACCATTAGATTTGGCTATATCATTTATTACTATTAGATCGTTAAGAGATGAGATGGTTTGAGTTATAAATCCATATGGTTCAGCATCTATCTTCTTTTCTATCTCTTCCTTTTTAAAGTTACATGATATTGAGAGGAATAGTTTTATCTTTTTACCAAATCCTAATTGATTAAGTGTCTTAACTACCATGCTGGGTTTTAAACCAGAGTCTATAGATCTATCTTTTGGTTCATCGCCCTTAACTATAAGTAAACCATCTATCTCTGCAAGTATAGCATCAGTAACAGATTGTAATAAAGCAAGTAGATTTCTATCTCTAACTCTCATACTACATCTACTCTTTATCTTTAATTCTCTTGCTAGATATATGTTTGATACTCTTGGTATTCCCAATACTGAATCTGTTAGATGAATATTATCTGCAAGTTCTCTTATAAGAGCAACTCTATCGTAAAATCTTATTATATCATAATTTAATCTAGCATAATCGAATACCCCATCAAGTATCTTTGGAGGATTCAATTCATATGATATCTTCATCCTCTTAAAATTATAAATGCCTATATTTAACTTTGTTAATCTTCATCCTTATGATAGCGCCAATGTGATATACATCCTATTATATAATGCTTTTTGCATCCACATATTGGGCATCTCATAAATAATAATATGATGATTCCATATTTTAATCATATGAGTATATATAATTAATATGAAACCTACTTAATTATAATATATTAACTTATCTAATATATTATAGAAATTTATTATATAAAATAAATCGTTGATCTATATAAATTAAAAGAGAAATGTACAAATAAGATCTTTACAAATTAGAGAGTATGGCAGAGAAGCTTATTCCATACAAAGGAGAAGCAAAGAACGTTGTAGTTTATAATACATATGCTGCTGGAAGAAGCATACACTTTGATGTATTTATACCAACAGATAAGAGCGATCCTAGTGAGGTTCCATCAGAGTTTGATAAGAAAGCAGTAGAATATGCAAAAGAGTTTCTACGTGCTATAAATAAACCAGATAAGGATGTGCAAGTAAATATATGCTATAAATGCCATATAGATAATACAGATCTTTACGAAGGAGAGCTATGGAAACTACCAGATAAGGATGTATACATATGGCCTATGGAGGGTTGTCCACATCCAAATAAATAAATATTTTTTATTTGACTAAAGTAGCAGCCATTAAACCAATTATTATAAGTAATGTTCCTATACCCATAACCCAATTAGGTTCTAGATCTAATGTCATACCATAAATAATAATTGCTATCCCTGCAAGTATTATAGTAACAAATCCTGGTAATCTAAATAGCATACTGATACTCTTGCTAACTATGATTTAGGTTTTTCTTTATTGAACTATGCATTGTATCAACAATTTATTTTATATATGACATTATTTCTAGATTAATACATTCATAGAAACATTTAAGTATTAATTGATAGATGTTGAGCTTGATGAATATAAGACTATACGTAAGCATCATAGCAGTCCTTACTGTATCTTTAACACTTACTATTAACAACTCATATGCTGCTGAGGTTACAGTAAGTATACCAGAGGGTGCAGCATTAGCAAATTGTACACAAAATCTAGATGATATAAAATGCTATAATCCTGGTATATTAACAATAGATAAAGGTACTACAGTAACATGGAAGAACGATGATCCTACAGCGAGTCATACAGTAACTAGTGGTGTAACATTTGTAATGAAAGGAAGTGGTCCAGATGGAAAGTTCGATTCATCATTAATTGCTCCAAATGCATCATGGAGTTTTACGTTTAATGAGGTAGGAGAATTTCCATACTTCTGTTCATTACATCCATTGATGGTAGGTAAGGTTATAGTTCAGGAAGGTACTGCACAAGTAGAGAATAGATTAGTTATAACATCTGATCCAGCATTGCCATATGATAGAACTACTAATCAAGCGATGACATTAACTATAAAGCCAGATAGTGGAGATATAGTAGGGAAGAAGTTAACATACCATGTAGAGATATTAAATGCTTCTGCAACCATATGGGATGGGATACTTGATGCTACAAAAGGTATACTAGAATTACATATAATGCCAGGAGATGGAGAAGTGAGTGTTAGCGAAGCAGAAGAGGTTGGAGATAATACAAGATATCATCTAAGTGGTGCAATATTCAACACAAATGGGGATTATAACTTGAGAGCAGAGGTAATTGCAATAGATGGAGAGCAAGTAGAACCAACTACAAAGCAAGAGTTTAGTATTAGTGTAGTACCAGAATTTCCACTAGCAGCAATACTACCAATGATAGTAGGTTTTAGTGCAGTGCTAGCATTGTTAAGAATGAAGAGAATAAACATCTAAAAATATTTTTTCAAAAGATATTTATTTCTCACTCTTATTAATTTATCAAATGGCTTTGATAGATAGTATATACATAGCAGTAACAATATTATTCGTATTAAGCCTTTCTTTAATAATGATATATGTAAATGAAGAGAAGAAGAGACAGCGAGAGAGACTTAGAGATAGAAGAGATATTAAAGATATATCATAGATTAGGTTACAATGAACTAACAGAGATACAAAAAAAGGCTTTGCCAGTTATAGTTAGGAGGATCAATACACTATTAATAGCAGCTACTGGTTCCGGAAAGACTGAAGCATCTATCATACCAGTGATGGGCTCTATAAAGGCTAATAATGGTATAAAGGCTCTTTATATAACACCATTAAAGGCATTAAATAGAGATATACTTAGAAGGATAGTATCGTATGGTGAAGAGTTAGGGTTAAAGGTAGCAGTAAGACATGGCGATACTACTAATAAAGAGAGGAGAAGTATAGCAACAAGCCCTCCAGATATACTTATAACAACACCAGAATCACTTGCAATAATACTTGTAAATAATGATATGCGTAAATCTCTAAAGAATGTTGAATGGATTATAGTAGATGAGATACATGAACTTTTATCTAATAAACGAGGATCGCATCTCTCACTAAGTTTAGAGAGATTAGAGGAGTTAGTAGAGAATGATATAACAAGAATAGGATTATCTGCTACTATAGGGAATATAAACGATGCAGCAAGATTCTTGGTTGGAAGTAATAGAAGATGTGCAGTATTGATTGATAAGTCGTTAAGAGAGTATGATATAGATGTTGTTAATAATATAGAACCATCTAAACTAGCAAAAGTCATAAAAGAATATACCAATGGATCAAGTAATACAATATTATTCACAAATACAAGAGATGAGGCAGAATACCTTGCAACTTTACTTAAGAATAATAATATAGAAGTGGATATTCATCATGGCTCATTATCAAGAGTAGTTAGAGAAGAGACTGAGCATAAACTAAGAGAAGGGAATGTAGGTATAGTAGTATCAACCAGTTCACTAGAACTTGGGCTTGATATAGGTTCTATAGATATTGTATTACATTATGGTTCTCCTAGACAAGTATCTAGATTAGCGCAAAGAATAGGGAGGAGTAGACATAAGATAGAATCGTTAGCAAAAGGGGTCATAATAACAACTAATCTAGATGATGAATTGGAAGTAAAGGCTATAATCTCTAGATTAAGAAAAGGATCTATAGAGGAACAGAATATGCATGAGATGCCTTTAGATGTATTAGCACATCATCTAGTAGGGTTAGCAATAGAGTATAATGAAGTAAGAATAAAAGATGCACTATCTATATTTAGTAGAGCATATCAGTTTAGAGAACTTACAATAGATGACATTTATCAATCTCTCGAGATACTAGAAAAGAATTCTATAATAAGAATTATAGATGACAAATATATGAAGAGTAGAAGCAAGATCTATTATTTCGAGAACGTATCAACAATACCAGATATCTTAAAGTTTGAAGTTATAGATGCTATTAGTAATAGACTTATAGGTTCTTTAGACCAAGAATTCGTTGGTGATCATGGAGAGAAGGGTAATATCTTTGTTTTAAAAGGGAATCAATGGAGAATACT
Source organism: Candidatus Nitrosothermus koennekei (assembly GCA_013538715.1). Classification (GTDB taxonomy): domain Archaea; phylum Thermoproteota; class Nitrososphaeria; order Nitrososphaerales; family Nitrosocaldaceae; genus Nitrosothermus; species Nitrosothermus koenneki. The sequence goes on from JACAFH010000001.1 coordinate 254,635, forward strand.
CTCGGTAGATGATAAGAGATTAAGAGTTACAGTAGAACCAGTTAAAGGGTATACAATAAACATTCCATATTGGGTTGGAGAGTTAATTTCAGTTGATTATCAAACTACATCAATAGTAGGAAGATTAAGAGATGAACGATATAAGATAAATGGCATTATACCAAATGATAATACAATAGTTATAGAAGCATTAAAGGGCTCTAATGTAATAGTAATACATTCATGCTTTGGAAATAAGATCAATAATACATTAGCAGCATTACTCTCTACGATAATATCATCAAGGATAGGTTACATAGTAGAAGCTAGAGCAGATGCATATAGGATAGCTTTAACATCAAATGCTAAGATAATGGAGAAGCATGTAATAGATTGTCTACGCGATGATTATGATCTAGAACCAGTGATTATAATATCTCTAACAAATACACATAACCTTAATTGGAGAACATGGTTAGTAGCAAAGCGGTTTGGTTTGGTTAGATATAACGCATTATATGATAAAAAGAGTGCTAGATTAATTTATGAGAGATATTCAAAGACAGTAGTTGTGAAAGAAGCAATTAAGGAATTACTTCATGATAAATACGATATAAATTCTACAAAGATGGTATTAGAGAAGATAAGGAAAGGTAAGATAGTAATTAGATGGATTGAGTGCGAAGAGTTCTCAAACGTATCAAAACCCATTATAGAGCGTGCAAACAGATTTGCATCTACACCATTAAGTGTAGAGCAAGGAATAATAGAATTGGTGAAGGAGAGATTAGAGAAGAGCAAACATAGATTGATTTGTATAAGATGTGGTAAATGGGAGAGCATAGTTGAAAATAAAGATGATTATTCACTACAATGTAAAGTATGTAACTCTAGACTTATAACTGCAACATATCTTAATGATGATAAGTTAAGCAAGATAATAAGAAAGAGATTAGATGGATTGAAGTTAAGTGAAGAAGAAGAGCATCAGTTCATGAAAGCATGGAAGTGCGCATCGTTAATACATAGTTTCGGTAAGAAGGCATTGATTGTATTAGCAGGATATGGGATTGGAGTAGATACAGCTGCAAGGATATTGAGAAATTGTGTTGATGATTCTAATCTATATAAGATGATATATGATGCAGAGAAACAATATATCATGAATAGAGGTTTCTGGGATGACTAAATTAGTAATATGTGAAAAGAAAGATGCTGCAAAGAGGATAGCAAGTGCACTTGGTAAATATAAGATTATTGATATTAATGGAGTTAAAGTATTTGCTGTTAATGATTATATTATATGTTATGCATCTGGTCATCTTTATAACCTTGATTCAAACAAGAGAGGATATCCAATCTTTGAAGTATTCTGGAAACCAATTCCAAAAGCATATCGTCTTATAAAGACTATAAGTGAGGTATCAAGAGATGCTAGTATATTTATAAACGCATGTGATTTTGATCAAGAGGGTGAAGTTATAGCATATAACATACTTAGATTTGCATGTAATGATAGTTATAACAAAACACTAAGAGCGAAGTTCTCATCGCTAACTAAAGATGAGATAAATATGGCATTTTCTACACTGGAACCAAATCTCAAGTATAAGGGATTAGCAGAGGCTGGTATTACTAGACATATGCTTGATTATATCTATGGAATAAACCTTTCAAGAGCATTAATAGACGCAAGCAAGAACATACTTAGCATAGGAAGAGTTCAGGGACCTACACTAGCATTCATAATAGAGAGGGAGATAGAGATAATGCTACATATTCCTAATCCATATTGGATTATAAATGCTATACTCTCAAAAGATGATGAGGAATTTGATGCTAGGTATGAATCTATAGTATATAATAAGAAAGAGAGTGAGGAGATAGTTAATAGATGCACAAATAAAGATGGTAAGGTTAAGGAGATAGATAAACGGCTTATATATATAGAACCTCCTACACCATTTAACTTAATAGATTTACAAAGAGAAGCGTATATTCATCTTAAACTAAATGCTAGTAAAACATTGGAAATAGCAGAGAAGTTATATCTAGATGCATTGATCTCATATCCTCGAACGTCTAGCCAAATACTACCAAAGATTAATTATAAGAATATAATAAAGAGCTTATCGTCTATAAATTCATATAAAGATAAAGCATTATTCTTACTTCAGAAGAGTAACTTAAAACCAAGAAACGGAACAAAAGATGATCCAGCACATCCTGCTATATATCCTACAGGTATAATTTCAAAGAATCTTAGTACAATAGAGTATAAGGTTTATGATCTTATAGTAAGAAGGTTCTTGGCAACCTTTATGGAAGATGCTATAATTGAGAACCTTGAAGTAAGCATAGATATTGAAGGCTATATATTTAAGAGTAATGGAAAGAGGATAGTTAGAGAATCTTGGCTTAATTTTTATGGGAGATATAATGAGAAGACTCTTCCAGCACTAAATGTAGGAGAGATTGTTAAGAATATAGCAATAATAAGTAATGAAGAGTTTACTAAACCTAAACCAAGATTTAATACATCATCTCTATTAGCACTTATGGAGAATGAGAAGTTAGGAACTAAATCTACGAGAGCCTTAATTATTGATACATTAATTAAGCGTGGTTATATAACTCCTCAATTTAAACCTACTAAACTTGGATTTGTTGTATATGAGATTATGGATATATACATGAAGGAGATACTATCGTTAGAATTAACAAGAGAGATGGAGGAGAAGTTAGAAGATATAGAAGAAGGTTCGTTAAAACCTAGCAACGTTATATCAGATGCAACAGAGAATGTTTTAAAGGCATTAAATAGATTTGTTGAGAATAAGAGAACAATTTCATTACAACTATCTAATATAAATAAATAATTTTACACTACATCAATCAATATTCATCAACAGAAATTGTTACATTATGAATTAACTATCAATCTACCATATTTTCCTATATTTAGTCTCTTCTCGCCTTTGAAGCTTGTAACATATCCATTCTCTATTGCTATCTTATCCCCTTCTTTAACCTTATCTATTTGTTCTTCCCATAGAGTACATGTTATACTTCCAGAATCGTCTTCTATTATACATTCTGCTACTCTTACACTCTTGTTATATTTTGTGTTTACAGTTCTAGGTTCTGTTATACTCTTGATCTTGCCTTCAATAGATACTTTATTCATACCATCCCTTACATCTGATATCTTCATATGCATTATATTCTAAAACACATAATAAAAGTCTATCAATATATCATGAATTCTGTAAGAGATGATGATAATATCTCTTTATACTTAAGTGGATCGAACTCTAATATTATACCACCGTCTATATTAAGTATAAAGATCGTATGTAATCTACCATATTGTATATCCTCTAGAGATATTGGTGGATTCTTATAGTAGATATCGCATATCTCTTTAACTTTTGTTATATCATCAACCTTTCTATCTTTTATTGGGTTCATAAAAAGTTCGGGTATAGGTAATATATTTTGTTGCGGTGTTGCTAATGTAAACTTACTAGCGAATTTACTATATCTAGAGATCTTGCTAGCTAGTCTTGCCTTATAGTAAAGTAATGGATCTAATGCATGCTCTGGAGGTACAAAACCTGTCTCTATCTCTACTATTAGATCCCCATCGCCCTTCTTTCCATAAACATCACATCTTAATATCTCATCTAACTCCTTCTCTACTTCTACATATTCATAACCATATCTAAGTAAGTGAATAGATGTTAATAATTCCATTACAGAATGATTTATCTTTACTAAATTACGCTTATAAAGGTTAACAAGCCTCTTCTTAATTTGTATTACATCTTTGAGAAGAGTTGTATTCTTAATGTTTGCAATAGCAATGATTCTATCCAAATCATCCTCGAACTTTGTTACATCCACACCAAAAATAAAAAAGGTTTTATAATTTAAATATCTATCTTTTACTATCTATAGTAATCTTTAATAATAATCTAGAGAGAGTTCCTCTTATGAGTAGTGAGAAGAAGGAGAAGAAGGAGAAGAAGGCACAAGAGAAACAAAAAACAGATGTATCGCTGCAAGAAAATACAGCTATGAAGATCTTATCAAATATGAAAGCTATTAATGCATATGAATTGGCAAGAACTACTGGAGTTAAGATATCCATAGCTAATGCATTCCTAAAATCTCTTGAGAGTAAAGGGAGCATAGAATATGTAGGAGGTTATAGCGGACATAAGGTATACAAACTAAAGAGGTAAAGATATAGCTATTACATCGCCATTAATAGCCTTTTCCATAACCTCAATATTTGTTAATACTCTACCTATTGGATTTAATCCTTTTACTTTTGCATCTTTAATGAATATACATATAGCGTTGTTTGCTATCATATATGCTATCTCTCCTCTCTTAAATTCCTCTCTTTGCTTCTCAGCTCCTATGGATAAATTTGTTAAGATTAATATATAAGATGTATCTGTTACTACTCGGCCTTCTAATGGCAATGCTCTTGTAATAGTTCCTACGCTTACTGGTGCTAAATGTCTTACCAATTCTGCTTCTAACAATCCTTTACCTTTTAACTCTATGCTAATTTTTATTCTTGATACAGAACTAAATGACATGTCATATACGCTAATGTATGGATATTAATATGTTATTAGTAACATTTATTTGGTTTATAAGTATGTGAATATGATGTAATTGGAATCAAATAATAACAAAGATATAGAATCTAATGACAACGTTACCAGTGACTCGAAAGGTGTGTTAATAACAGAGGTTAGTGAAGTAACTGAATATGTTACGCCACAAGAGATCGTAAGAGAAGTTAGTAAGGATGAGATAGAGGAATCTATGAGGGAATTAAAACCTCGTGAAGGTAAGGCTGTACTGGTAGGACCCAACAAATTGACTAGATTTGAGAAGGCAAGAATTGTTGGTGCTAGAGCATTACAATTATCGCTCGGTGCACCTCCTCTTGTTGTTGTATCAGATAATCTAATCGATTCTATAAAACTTGCAGAATATGAACTTGATAAAAAGGTTCTCCCAATATCTGTGAGAAGAGTTTTACCTGATGGGAAGTATCAGAACATACCTATAACATGGCTACTAGATTAACTCATATATTTATTCTCGTTATTTAGAGTACTTGCACATGCTTTACATACGTCATCATTTATATCCTTCTCTAATACACGATGTACGTCGCATATTATATAGCTCTGTCTTATATAATTGAATAAAGATATATACTTTGCCATGGTAGATGCTCTAAATGAGTTATTCTTTGCTATCTCTTCTGTTATATCTTCTATCATTCTTCTTACTTCAGTTATATCCATTAATTTGTTTACCAGTTGATTATCGCCTCTAGTACCTCTCACATAGTTACTTATAGAAGCCTGTGTTATTCCAAGTATCTTTGCAACTAGATCCTCTTTCATATTATATTCCTGGCATAGCTTTCTTGCTATAATTACTCTAACTGCTGGTATTAAACTCCTAGACTCTATCTCTGATGGCAATAACATTAATAATAGGTATGAGATGAATTTATATAAATATTATTGTTAGTCTGTCCATTGAATAGTTTATGATTGTATACCATAACGTAATCTTCTTCTTATAATAAATTATATTATTGTCAATATATAATATAATATTTAAAGTTTAACAAGATATTAATTACTATTATAGTATGTTATGCAATATTATATTATTCTATTTAGCGATTAGTTATTTTAATATATAAGTAAGAAGAAAAAGGATGTGGTAAACATGTCTGTAGATATGGCGGTTAAAGTATTAAGTGATAGTGTGGGTAAGGTAGTCTTGATAAGGATGAAAGGAGGTAAGACGATAAGGGGAATATTGAAAGGATACGATCAACATATGAATCTTCTACTAGAGAATTCTCAAGAATTGCTTGAGAATAATAATATCAATGATCTAGGTACAATAATAGTTAGAGGAGATAATGTAGTAATAATTTCACCACCGGCTTGAGTTGATGATACATGAAAGGAACTACCTCAATGGGGAAGCTCACAAGGAAACATGTACATGTTAGATGTAGAAGGTGTGGTAGTAACTCATACCATTTAAAAAGCAAAAGATGTTCTAAATGTGGTTTCCCAGATCCTAAATGGAGAAGGTATTCCTTCATTAGAAGAAAAGAATGAACGAGATATTACTACTCGTAGTAGGTATACTTGCTGGTATAATAACAGCATTAGCTATAGGTATTAAAGAGAGAGAGCCCACAAACACTAAATTTGTTAAGCATGAAAAAGATGATGAATTATCACAAAAGGCTATAACAATAAAGACTGATCTATCGCCAATTAAGGAAGAGTTAATAGCAATTTTAGATCAAAAGATGGCTGAGATAAATGCAAAGATAGATTCATTAACTACAAAGCCACATATTACTAAAGATGCCACTAATAAAGATGATGAGAAGAGAATAGAAGAAGAAGCAAAAGAATTGGAAGATATAAAGAAGAGGATATCAGATGCCTTATCAAATCTAGAGAAGACAGAGATAGGATAATAATACGCTATTTAGAAGAAGTTAGTATGAAAGCATTTGATGACGCAGCAAAATATCTTAAGGATGGAATGATAGTAGGATTAGGTTCCGGTAGCACAATATCAGCATTTTTAGAGTATATCGCAAAGAAGATTAATATGAAGCAGATAAGGGTAATACCAACCTCATTACAGATCAAGTTAAAGGCTGAAGAATTAGGTTTAGATATATGTGATGATTCACTTATACCAAATATAGATCTAGTATATGATGGAGCTGATGAAATAGATTCTAATCTAAATATGATCAAAGGCGGAGGAGGTGCATTGTTGAAAGAGAAAGTGGTTATGCATGCAGCAAAGAATAGTATAATACTTGCAAAACATGATAAATTCGTAGAGAAGTTAAGCAGAAGAGTTCCTATTGAGGTATTACCATATGCTAGAAATTATGTCATAAAATCTATAAATAGGGATATAAGAATAAGGATGCTGGAGAAAGGATATCCATTCATTACGGAGAATGGAAATATAATACTTGATGTAGATTTTGGAAGAATAGAGGATCCATATAAATTAGAGAGAGAAATAAAATCTATTGCAGGTGTAATGGAGGTAGGTATATTCAGTAGATCTGCAAATATATATTATAGGGTGATAGATAACGAAAGATTCGAGATTAGATACAGATGAGACGATGATACTTGTTAGTATTGGAAAGATAAGTATAGAATGTTATATAGACATGCATGATGAGTGTAAAGAGACTCAATGTATATGTAAATGTCATTCATAATTAACAATTATCTAATTTAATAATATTCTAATCTTTCATCATACTGTTGTAAATAACATGGAAATATTTGTAGATTTATAAGCAATTATGTTGATACATTAGCATAATCTCTTAGCATAAAAGATAAGCAATATTAAAAATAGTATTCTTCAATAAATAGATCATATGGTAACTAACATAACACAAGAGGCAAAGGCTAAATGGGCAGAAGCTATAGCAACAAAGGATCCTGAGAGGAAGCTAAGACTACTTAAAGAGTTTTACTCATCGTTTCCTAAACATAAAGGAACTGAGAAGCTAGAGATGAGTATAAAGAGACAGATCAAGAATCTTGAAGAAGAGATAGAGAGCAGAAAGAGTAAGAAGACTGGAAGTACTTTAAACATATGGAGTGTAAAGAAAGAGGGCATATTGCAGGTAGCATTGGTAGGCAAGATTGATCTTATAATAAAACTATTTAAAGAGATGACTAATATAGATGTTAAACTCCATCAAGTATTAACAAGTCCAGTCAAAGGTATTTTTAAGAGCATGAATATTAAGATGCAAATAATATTAGCACCATTAGATGATAGAATAAGTGAAGATAAGATAGATAAGATGATAAGCATAGCACGTAATGCTGATGCTATAATAATATACTCTAATACTAAAGATTATACTGAAAAGGTTATAGAATATTTTAATTCAAGGAATATAGATATAACAAAGAATAAGTTAAACGCTGAGATAGAGTATACGCCTCATGGCGGAATAAGGATAGTAGGAAGATCTAACAATATAAACGAGAGAGATGCTATAGAGTTCTTACAAAGTTATAAGATAAAGAATGCAATAATAAAGATAACAAATGATGCTACAATGGACGATTTGGAGGATGCAATATTTGGTAGAATAGCAAAGAAGGCTGTGATTATGGATAGCTCGATATTTAAGAACAAAGAAGATTTGATGATTCAACTTATTAAGAGATTAGGATTTATTAGAGTATTTACAAAGAAGATAGGCTCAGAACCAGAAGAGGAACCTCTTGTGCTAGAATATGGATCTAGAGTGTATCATCTAGCAGAGATCATTCATAAAGATTTTGCTAAATATTTCAAGCATGCAAGGATATGGAGAGACGGTTCACTTATTAGAGCTGGTAAAGATTTCATGCTTAATGATATGGATGTAATCGAGCTTCATACTTGAGATTTGCCTCTATTACTATTAGTTCCTCAAACCATAGTCTTTTCTTCTTTACTATCTTAGTCTCTAATCCCTCTATATCAAGTAGTCTACTTATGTTCGAAAGGGATGAAGAGACTACAAATAATCTACTCTTTTCATGCATGAGGTTTATACATTCTTCCATTAAAGAGAGTGTAACCTCTATTCCTTCATTCCCTCCATCAACTGTAATATCACTTATCATATCAGATGGAAGATAAGGTGGATTGATTGTTATAATATCAAATCTAGATTTTAGTGCCGATGCGCCATTACAACATATATACGATATTCTCTCATCTCTCTTTAATATGCATTTATCTATATCTGTAGCAACAACAATTCTAAAATTCTTACTTAATATCTTAGCAATGTATCCTGAACCTGTGCATATATCTAATGCACTATCACCTTTAAGATCTTTTATACATTCAGCAAGTAAAAATGTATCATCAGATGGTTTATATACATTAATTTTATTCATTGTTAGTAGGACGGTATTATATTAATATGTATCTTTGTATAATTTAGCATTTAAATATATATGATAAATTAATAAAGACAGATTTATTAATATATAAAATATAATTAAGATAGTTAATATATATCAAATGGAGAGAAATAGTGTATATAATAACAATAACAAAATACGTTCCAATTAATACTCTATACAATAGAAATATAAATAAAGCCCTCTTACTATCTTTAATTGATATGAGTAGCAAAAAACCGCATCTTAACCTAATAGTAACAGGACACGTAGATCATGGCAAATCTACAATGGTAGGTCATCTACTATACGACCTAGGAGCAATAGATAGTAGAACTATTGAAGAATATGCAAAACAATCAGAAGAGACAGGAAGAGGAGATACATTCAAATTTGCATGGGTGCTTGATAGACTAAAAGAAGAGAGAGAAAGAGGTATTACTATAGACTTAGCATTTCAGAAATTTGAGACCAATAAGTACTTCTTTACGTTAATAGATGCACCAGGACATAGAGACTTCGTAAAGAATATGATCACTGGAGCATCTGAAGCAGATGCTGCTATTCTTGTAATATCTGCAAAAAAAGGAGAGAGTGAAGCGGCAATCGAACCAGGAGGACAAGCAAGAGAACATGCATTCTTATTAAAGACATTAGGAGTAAACCAATTGATAGTTGCTATCAATAAGATGGATGATCAGACTATAAACTATGATGAGAAGAGATATAATGAAGTAAAAGCATTAGCAGAGAATCTATTAAAGCCTATAGGTTATAACATAGCAAAGATACCATTCATACCAACATCTGGTTGGATGGGCGATAATCTAACTAAGAGATCAACTAAGATGCCCTGGTATAAAGGTCCAATTATTCTTGAAGCACTAGATGCAATACAAGAGCCAGAAAAGCCTATAAACAAACCATTAAGGTTACCAGTCCAAGATGTATATTCTATAACAGGAGTTGGAACAGTACCAGTTGGAAGGATAGAGACAGGAAAGATGAAGGTTGGAGATAAAGTGATGGTAATGCCATCAGGAATAGTAGGAGAGGTAAAAAGTATAGAAACTCACCATACTGCTATACCAGAAGCGATTGCAGGAGATAATATAGGATTTAACATTAGAGGAGTAGATAAGAAGAATATGAAGAGAGGAGACGTCATAGGTAGCGTAGATAATCCTCCAAATGTAGCAAGAGAATTCCAGGCACAGATAATAGTTATCTATCATCCAACGGCGTTAGCACCAGGTTATACACCAGTGTTACATGCCCATACTGCACAAACTGCAGCGACGTTATCAGAATTTGTAGCAAAGATAGATCCAAGAAATGGACAAGTAGTTGAGCAGAATCCAAAATTCCTAAAGAGTGGAGATGCCGCAATAGTAAAGATAAGACCAGTTAAGCCATTATGTATAGAGAAGTTTAAAGAGTTTCCAGAGCTAGGAAGATTTGCATTAAGAGATATGGGAACTACAATTGCAGCAGGTATAGTACAAGAGATAACTGAAAAGTATACACTTGAGAAGGCTACTGCTAAAGCCTAAGTGAAATAGTATGACACAAAAAGCACGGATAAAGCTGGCAAGCACGGATCTAAGTAAATTAGATACTGTATGTAATGAGATCAAAGGTATAAGTGAGAAAGTAGGAGTTAAATTAGCAGGACCTCAGCCTTTACCTACAAAAAAGTTACGAGTAGTAACTAGAAAATCTCCTTGTGGTAATGGAACAGAGACATATGACAAGTGGGAAATGCGTATACATAGGAGAGTGATAGATCTAACAGCGGATGATAGAGCTATGAAACAATTAATGAGACTTAAAGTGCCAGACGATGTATATATAGAACTTTCGTTAAAATAATTTATAATATTTATTTGTGATAAAAATAAATGAGAGTATATATCTTAGTATTAATATGGGAGAAGGCATAGTTTACTATGAATGCGTTAGATGTGGAGTAGTTACTAACTCCGAAGAATTGAGTAAATTGCCAGAGATAAAATGCATATGTGGTTTTAGGGTATTCAAAAAATCAAGACCATACATAGTAAAGAGTCTAAAAGCAATCTAATCATGAAGGATCCATTAATATTTTATATAGAAAAGGGGGATAATCAATATACCATAAGATTAGATCCAGATAGATATAGTGAGATCTATAAAGATGGTAGCAAATATTATCGTGATAAATCATCAAATATGATAATACCAGAGGATGTATTCAAGATAATGCTTGATGAATTAACTACACAGCCTATAAGAGATACCAATGTGACACTAAAGGATTTATACTCTATTATCTTGCAAACACGAGAGAGAATAAATCGAGCAATTAAAAGGTTTGAGTTCGATGATGCAATAATGCCATCAGAAGATTTCTTAAAGAGATATATAAATACCAAGATGAATATGATAGTGCTATACGTTGATATAGTTGGCTCTACAAGATTATCTCAAAAATTAGAACCGTCTAAACTTGCTACATTGATTAAGGTATTTGCACAAGAGATGTCATATCTCATCTCTGCTTATAATGGTTATATTCTCAAGTATGCTGGGGATTGTGTAATAGCATTCTTTCCTATATTAAATAAGAGTACAAGCATAATCTCTAAAGATGTTGTTAATTGTGCTAGGGCTATGGTTAATATTGTTAGATATGCTATGAATCCTGTTCTACTCAATAATGGTTATCCAACATTAAAGATAAAGATAGGTATAGATCTTGGAGAGAACCAGATAATAAGTATAGGTAAGAATCTCGATATAATAGGCTATACAATGAGCATAACATCAAAAATAGCAGAGTTTGCTAATGCATGGAAGATAATAATAGGTAAATGGGTATATGATACACTAGACGATGATATGAAAAGTTTGTTTAAAGAGATGAATATAAGTAAGAATATATGGAATTATAAAGATTCAAGAGAAGGTGAGTATTATTCTTTATATATATTAGAGAAAAGGATTAGTGCAAAGAGTAAATAGAAATGCATTACTAAATTTTGGTTTTGTATATATTATGATATGGATGTATGATAGTAAAAACATGAAGCAAACTATTACAAGATAAACAATAACCACAGCAATTTGAAGATTAGGTAATAGCAAACTGTAAAGGTAGAGGCAATGAATACTCATATCTACACTAAAAGGCTCCATACTAGTTACTGTAGATATCTCTTATCATGTATATTAATAGCATAAGACCATAGGTCTTAAATTATCTTGTAATGATTTGATTATGTTGAGATTTTATACCGATTGATAAGATACCAACCTTAATAATTGTGAAGAGTTAAAGCAAGACGAGTATAAGCACTGGGGGTTATTATATTAAGAGTAGATACTAATTCATCCTAGAAATTATAATTAGACAAAAACTTATAATATCATAGGTAATATTTATATAATAGCTTCTAGTATATGAGACAAATTGTAATTTAAAAATTTTATCTGTAATTCAAACTCAAATAGAAAAGTATTTATCTTTTTAATATGTTCACATCCATTATGAATAAAGAATTAGTAAAGATAAGAGAGGAGATTAAATCAAAAAAGCCTACATTTGTAGCATGTGAGAGTTGGCGTTATAAGCGTATAAGAGAGAGATGGAAGAAACCTACAGGAATAGATAATAAGATGAGGAAGAGAGTAAAAGGCTGGCCTAAACTAGTAAAGATAGGATATGGTTCATATAAACCTGCAAGATATTTACATCCATCTGGTTATAGAGATGTAGTAATACATAATGTAGACCAATTATTAAAATTGGATAAGAATAACTATGCTGCAAGGATAGGAGCAACTGTAGGTAAAAGGAAGAGATTAGCAATAATAAAAAAGGCAAAAGAACTTAATATTAAGGTGCTTAATCCATAGGTGAGATTATGCCAGTAAATCTAAGGTTAAAAAGAGAACTTGCTGCAAGAACTTTAGGAGTAGGTGTAAATAGGATCAAATTCGATCCAAACTATCTAGATGATATAGCCGATGCTATAACAAGAGAGGATATAAGAAGTTTAGTAACTGCAAGGACAATTATAATTAAAGATAAGAAAGGAACATCAAGAGGAAGGTTTAGAACAAAACATAAGAAATCTAAGAGTAGAGGGAAAGGATCTGTGGAAGGTAAGAAAAGTGCAAGAATGGGGAAGAAGGAAGTATGGGTTAGAAGGGTTAGAACACTAAGGAAGCATCTAAAGATAATGAAAGATAGAAAAGAAATAGATAATGTCAAGTTTAAAGCATTGTATCTCAAGATAAAAGGAGGACAGGTTAGATCAGTAGCACATCTAAGAGAGCTTGTTAAAGATTAATAAAGATTTGATTAAAGTTCTTTATGAAACCATCGTCTATTACTATACCTTCACACTCTAATAATCTCTGTTTTATCTCTTTTCCATACACGTAACCACCTATCATACCATTACTCTTAACTACCCTATGGCATGGGACAACTATTGGATTTGGATTATCTTTTAATATTTTGCCTATAGCTCTGCTAGCATTTGGTTTGCCTATAGCTTTAGCAATGGCTTTATATGTTGTAACTCTCCCTTCTGGAATCTTCTTCACTATCTCATACACTCTCTTATTCAAACTTTAATCACCTCTAGATTATATATGCTTGTAATATTCATTATTCTTTCCTTCTCTTTACCTAATCCTTTCTTATCTATAATTATAGCATCTACTTTTTCTATAGATCTTTCTAGCATCATATTTAGCATGTTATGGTCAATAAATTGTAGTGCATATTTTGGTGCTATATGCCCTAACGCAAATTCAGAATTTATTACCATATCATTAAATTTCGATGGATAATGTGTGCTACCTAGAGCTATCGCTATCTTCTTACTCTTCCTTATATTCTTTAATGTATTAATGATAGTATCACATACAATAGAGATTGCTTGCATATCGTTCCACTCTTTTAAAGTAGAACCAATCTCAATAAAGAGAGATGGTTTTGATAGGCTTGTTGGTCCATGGTGTGTAGCCTCAACAATTATATGATAGTCCTTAACCTTACTCATAGAAAGATTCTGCATATAAGATTTCTGGAGACTAGGATATGTATATGCTAGTTCTTTAGAATTACCTCCAAACTCTGCTTTTGAGAAATTACCTGTAAAGTGACTAGTCAATGTTGGTATCTTACTCTCAGATTTATGCCTAGAAAGAAATATATAATATTCAACATCGTAGTTTAAATATTCAGCATATAATGCCTCTTCGTTAATAATACACAGTAAAATATCGTTCATTTTATATAGATTGTTATATACACTTTTAAAATGATAATTCTCTAACATATATCTAGCCATGTTATTTGCACATGGATCTAGATTAGAGGCAACTAGCATCTTCATTCTTTATAACCTTACATCCATTATACATTTCCCACCTTTATTACTATCTATATCTTGTAATCTTTGGGTTCTCATCAGGAAGTTGTATAAAGGATTTATCTTTTATTATACAGGTTTAATTATTAATAATTAACATACGTATTGTTTATAAATCACTTTATTACTACTACATACATGAATCTTGATATAGAAAAGAAGATGAGAGAATGGTATTCTACATTAAAACTAGCAAAGAAGCCTAGTAAAGAAGATTATATAATAAATCTAAGATTAATAGGTTTAGGATTAAGTATAATAGGTATCCTAGGATTTATAATACAGTTTATATCCACACTTATTACATTTGTTCCAATTGGTGGAGGATAATACTAATGAGTGAAGAGAGCAAATTCTTTGCAATAAGAATCACTGGTGGACAAGAGCATGTTGTCGCAAGATTAGTGGAGAATAGACTTGCAAAGATAAATCCAGGATTATATTCAATATTGGTATTAGAAAACCTTAAGGGGTATATAATTGTTGAAGCAAAGAGTGCAAATATAGTATATGAAACACTTAGTGGAATAAAACATGTTAGAGGACATATACAAGGAGAGATCTCCTTGAACGATATAAAGAATTTTCTAGTAAAGAAACCAAGTGTAGAAGAATTATCAATAAATGATACTGTTGAGATTATAGGAGGGCCATTCAAGGGAATTAAGGCAAAGATAACAAGAGTAGATTATGATAGACAAGAAGCAACAGTTATCTTGTTAGATGCCCCATATCAATTACCTGTTACAATAGATGCGAACTATCTTAGGTTAGTTCAAAAAGCATAATAAACAATTAAATTTATTTATTTTATAGAGTGTTATATGGGTAAACAGATTGTTTCAGCACTTGTAACTGGAGGAGAAGCTAGTGCAGGACCTCCATTAGGACCAGCGTTAGGTCCTCTAGGAGTAAATGTATTGGCAGTAGTAAATGAGATAAATTCAAAGACAAAAGATTATGCAGGTATGAAAGTACCTGTAAAGGTTGAGGTTGATACCGATACTAAGAGATTTACTATTGATGTTGGCGTGCCACCAACTGCTATGTTAATACTTAAAGAAGCTGGGGTGCAAAAAGGTTCAGGAACTGCTGGTAAGAACCAGATAGGAAATATAAGTATGGATAGTGTAGCAAAGATAGCGCGTTTAAAGTTAAATGACACATACGCTAGAAGCATTAAGAGTGCTGCAAAAGAAGTAATTGGGGCTGCTCAAAGTTTAGGCATAACTATAGAAGGAAGATCGTCTAAAGAGATAATTAAAGAGGTTAACGAAGGTAAGTGGGATAGCAAACTAATATAAAAAATTATGAATTTTTATATTATTTATTCTGTATCAATGGTGAAAAGTTATACGCCTTCTCGTATCTATGCATCTCTACAAATGTCTCTGTATTAGATACTCCTTCTATCTCTCCTATCTTATCCATTACTATATGATGAAGATCCTCTAGGTTCTTTGCACCTACAGTTACAAGCATATCAAATCTTCCAGAGACTTCTGCAATGCTTCTTATCTCAGGTATAGCACTTACCTCCTTCCTTACATTTTGTCTCATCTTTGGATCCATGTTTATACCTATTATAGCATGAACGTTAATGCCTAGAGCCTCATCGTTTGTAACAATAGTGAAATATTTTATAACACCCCTCTTAACAAGTCTTTTTATTCTGCTATATATTACTGATGCATTTATTCCTAGTTTTTTTGCTAATTTAGGTACAGATATTGACGCATCATTACTCAATTCACTCAATATATTCATATCAAGTTCATCGTATCTGTTCAACATCATACTCTCTATCTTATCTTCCTAATAAATGTAATTTTTAGATGATATAGATTGAAAGTGACTAGAATAAGAATAGTCAAAATATATCTAGTAATGTGAATAATTAGCCATATATGATATGTAAATTAGAATTATGTAGAACACTAAAGTCTAACATTCCTTCCTATAGTAAATTATTGTTGTAATATAATCATATCACATAAGTTAAGATATTACATTATTATTATGGTTTTAATATAGATTACTCTCTACAAAACAAACAATTTTAAATGAGAATGAAGAGCAAAGAGTGGATGAACAATATCAAAGAACTAAAGAGTATAATAAGTAAAGCAAGAGAAGAGAGTGAGAAGAGGAATTTCACACAAGCAGTTGAACTTATACTAACATTAAAAGATATAGATCTAAAGAAAGGATTCTCACTGAACGAGAATGTAAATCTACCTCATACGCCTACTAAGAAACCAAAAGTATGTATTATCGCTACAGGTGATCTAGGTTTAAAGGCAAAGAATGCTGGGGTAGATAGAGTAATAGAACCAGAGGAGCTTGCTAGGATTGGAAGTAATAAAAGAGAAGCAAAGAAACTTGCTGATGAGTATGATATATTTCTAGCAGAGACATCATATATGACTAATGTAGGTAAGGCTCTTGGACAATTTTTAGGACCTAGGGGTAAGATGGCTACTCCAGTTCAGTTTAATGCTCCAATAGATTCCATATTAAGTAAAGCTAGATCAACTATAAAGGCAAGGTTAAGGAAGCAGCTAATGCTAGGATGTAAAATTGGTTATGAGGATATGAGCGATGACCAATTAGCTGAGAACGCTATGGCTGTTATAAATGCTGTTGAGTCAAAGCTGCCTAATGGAGATAAAAATATTAGAGATGTGATAGTAAAGTTTACAATGGGTAAACCTATCAAATTAAGTATGTTAGTAAAGGTGGCTTAATTGCAAGTAGCACGTGTGTATCCAGCTAAAAAGACGAGGATGCTAGATACTATCAGAAAGTATAGTATGCAATATAAGACTATAGCATTACTAAAGATGGAGAAGATAAGAGCAGAACAATTGATGTCTATAAGAAAGAAGTTTGGCGAAGAGTTTAAGATAATTATGGTCAAAAATAATATTGCAAAAAAGGCTTTAAGTAATTCTAACATTAAGAGTATAGAAAAGATAGTTAGCAAATTAAGTGGTCAAAATGCGTTGATATTTACAAATCTGAATCCATTTAAATTATATCTCATACTTGAGAAAGAGAAGACTAGTCTACCAGCTAAAGGAGGAGATATAGCTACTGAAGATATAATAGTTCCTGCAGGGAATACCGGATTAGCTCCAGGTCCTGTACTCTCAGAGTTTAGAGAAGCAAAGATGCAAACAAAGATAGAAGGAGGTACTATATGGATAGCAAAAGATAGTACAGTAGCAAAAGCAGGTGAAGAGATCTCATTTAAACTAGCATCACTTCTTAGCAAACTAGGTATAAAACCTATAAAGGCTGGTTTAGTTATAGATGCAGTATTAGAAGATGGATTATTGTATACTCCAAAAGATCTAAAGATAGATATAGATGGAACAAAAAGAGTGATTGAGCAATCATTTAGCGAAGCGCTCAATCTTGCTGTGAATGCCGCATATCCTACCAAGGAGAGTATCATGCATATACTTAGAAAAGCCTATACTAATGCAAGAACACTATCGATAAACTCTTCATATACAACCAAAGAGACTATAGCAGATATACTAGCGTTAAGTGAGCTAAAGGCTAAATCAATCTATGAAGAAGCCAAAAAGAAAGGCTATCAATAACTAAAAAATTATCTTAATAATTATTTTACTAAAAAATTATTGAGAACTAGCCGAATAATGCTGATAATCCAGCCATTGCTTCCTCTTCTCCCTTCTTCTCTTCCTCTTCCTTCTTCTTCTCTTCTACTTTTGCCGCTGGCGCTGCTGCCTCTGCTGCCGCTGGCGCTGCTGTTACAGCAACTGGAGCACTCTTCAGTGCCTCATTTATATCAATCTCACTTAATGATGCAACTAACGCCTTTACTTTTACTTCATCAGGTTCTACACCAGCTGCTTTTACTACACTCTTCAAGTTGTCCTCATTTATATCCTTGTTTAATTTATGTAGCAATAGAGCTGCATATACGTATTCCATGCAGTTAAAGAAGTTAAAGTGTAATATAAAACTTAGTTTAGAGTATCTGTAACTGTCTAGCTATTGAGTATACAGTCTTCTTTATATCTACATCATGTATATTATTCATCTTCTTTATAAGCATCTCTTTTGCTTCTCTAGTCCCTTCTCCTCCACTTAATATTATTGCAAAGAGTTCTGGAAGACCTTCTTTCAACCAAAAGTCTATCTCGCTAAACCTTTTAAGATTCAATTTCTCAATATTATTAAATTGTGATATCTCTATATAATCATCTATCTCATTTGTATCAACCTTGTTTATAAGTATATGTATAACATTATATGAGGTTGGAGACTTGAGGACTTCTAATTGTCTTGCATTAATCTTTCCACTCTTTCTCTTCTCTAATAATCCTATGGGTTTTATATTAACGCCCTTTATCTTTAGTCTGTTATCTTGTTTAAATTCTACTACCCCTACTACTATTGATGAATAATCTCCTTCAGAGAGAGTACCAAATATATAATCCCCTTCTTTAAAAGAGACCTTTCCTAATCCAAACATACTTACACGTTAGATATTATTTATATTTAAGCATTAAGAAGATATGAGTTTATTGCTATATTTACTAGAAACAAATTCCATTAAGATTATATACCTATACTTCTTATCTCAACAAAATGCACGAGTTATCACTTGTTAATAATCTACTTAATAAATTAGATGCTATATCTAAAGAGAATAACGCTAAGATTGTATCTATCAAGATTAGAGTGGGGGCATTATCTCACATTACTCCAGAGCGTTTAAAAGAGTATCTTCTGATAAGTGAGAAGACTAAAGATGTTAAAATAGAAATAGTTCGTAATGAGCAAATTGATGAGAATGCACAAGATATAATATTAGAGAGTGTAGAGTTGGCTGAAGAATAAATATCAGTTCATTACTTATAGATATATGTGCATAGCGGTCATTGGGAAGATAGTTAGTATTGACGAGTCACTAGCTCTAGCAAAAGTAATGATTAATGATGTTATAAAGGATGTTAACATATTGCTTATACCAGAAGCAAAGGTTAACGATTATATAATTATACATGCGGGAATGGGGATAAGAATAATAGATAAGGAAAGCGTTAAAGTATATCTAAATCTATTTGATACATATGGATAACATAACTCTCTTTCATGGGGCTGGAGGTAGCATAACATATAGGTTCATAAAAGATCATATACTTCCTCTCCTTAATCCATATCTAAAATTTGATGTATCATTAATTGATTTAGACGATGCTGGAATTTATAACGACATAGTATTCTCTACAGACTCATATACAGTGAAGCCATTATTCTTTAATGGTGGAGATATAGGCAGATTATCTATTGCTGGGACAGTAAACGATATCTCAGTTATTGGAGGTAAACCAATAGCATTATCCTTATCTCTAATAATAGAAGAAGGATTTATGATAGATGAACTAGACAAGATATTAAGAAGTATAGAATATACATGTAAAGAAGCAGAGGTTGATATAATAACTGGTGACACTAAAGTTGTTGAGAAAGGCTTGTTAGATAAACTAATAATAAATACATCTGGTATAGGAATAAGACACCCATTGTTAGATGCTAATATTAGATATCTTAATAGAGGAAGTAGATGGTTAGTGGATAGTAATCTAAGAGAAGGAGATAAGATAATAATCTCTGGCACTATTGCTGATCATGGTATGGCTATACTATCTAGTAGAGAGGGATATGAATTTAGCACCAGTATAAAATCTGATGTAATGCCATTAAATAAACTCATAGATAGGATATTAGAGGTAGGAGGAGTTGCAAGTATAAACGACCCAACTAGAGGAGGAGTTGCAAATTTACTTAATGAGTGGTCAGAAAAATCAGGAGTTGGAATAATTATATATGAAGAGAAGATACCAATAAATGAGAGTGTAAAGGCAGCAGCCTCATTTCTAGGATTAGATCCATTAGAGATAGGTAATGAAGGTAAGATATGTTTAGCAGTTATGGATGAAAAGGCTAATGAGATATTAGATGCTATAAGAGAATATGGATTTAAAGATGCAGAAATAATAGGTGAGGTTACAGATCAATTTAAAGCGGTAGCTATGAAGACCATTGTTGGAGGAACTAGAATAATTCCAAAACCTATTGGTGATCCTGTACCAAGAATATGTTGATATGTTCAAAGCTCCATCAAAAGATGATATAAATAGACTTGTTTGTATAGTATGTAGATATAGTGTAGATGTACCTATGCATCATAATAAACCTATGAGATGGATCCTTGAGGGCAACTTTGTTAAGAAAGAATATCTTATATGCTCTGTATGTAATCATAAGATCGAAGTTCCTCTTCATTGCAACGAGCCTATGATCTATAGCACTAGTAATTATGATGATGTTAGTATTTAACATGGAATATTCATGGCATATGTTATTTGCAAAGGAGATGATAGAGATAGCAAAGAGGAGTAAGAGCAAAACAGCAGCATATGCTTTGTTAGTAGCGTTTGAACATATAATAGATGCATATATAGCAAGAGGAGGTAAACACTTTCATGAAGAGTATCTTGCAGATGCATGGAAGAAAAGGATTGAATGGATGAGAGAGCATGATATACTTGATAGATTTGATATGCTAACTTGTTATTGCAGCAAAGTAATTGAGGGTAAGGAAGAGTATGTTTATGATATGCTAACATTGATTGAGAATATGGTAATTATGGATTAGAAATTACAAACAAATAAATCTGTGCAAACAATTACTACATTATTATGAAATTTTTAAAACTTAAAATGCTTAATTTATTAGAGAATGCTGGTATAGGAGTAGCCTCTACATTCATACCATTATATGCAAATATTTTAACCAACTCATATATTATGATAGGCATAATAGTATCTTCATATGCTTTAGCACAATCGTTATCATATACATATTTTGGAAGGGTATCTGATAGACTAGCAAATAGGGTTTTATTTATAAGACTTGGATTTCTATTTTCAGCGATCTCATTTTATGCACAGATCCTGGCTTTTGATGGAATATCATTGCTTATAATACGTATAATTGCTGGAGTCTCTACTGGTATCTATACTGGAGCGTTAATAGCAAGATACTATGAAGGTGGAAGAGATAATGTAAAGTTAGCAAGTATAATATCGTTTGGTTCTTTAGGATGGCTTATTGGAATATTAGGAGGAGGAGTGTTAGAGAATATATTTGATAGTAACATAAAGATTATATTTTTATTAAGTGGTTCATCATTTCTAGTTGGTTTCTTAATCTCGTTAAGAATAAGAGATAATCCTAAAGGAGAGGTTAGAAGACTCTTACCAATAATCTCATCTATAAAGAATAATAAGATAATCTATACAACTTTCCTTATAAGACATGTAGGAGCAAGTGCTGTATGGAGTATATTTCCTATCTTTTTAAGTAGGATAGGTGCAGATACGTTGTGGATAAGCATCATTTATTCTATTAATGCATTAACACAATTTGTATTTATGAACAGAGCAAGTATATTACAAAATTACAGCATAGCAATCAAGTTAGGAACTATACTTTCGTCAATTGTATTTCTATCATACTTTCTTATAGAACATTATATCCTTATCTTACCTATACAGATACTCCTTGGTGTTTCATGGAGTTTACTTTATGTGGGTTCTTTAAACTATCTCCTTATTAAGAATCAAGAAAAGGCTACTGTAACATCACTTCTTGAATCTACGATAAGTGTATCTGCAATAATTGGTCCTCTCATAGGAGGTCTTTTGGCAGAGTTATTTGAGATGAAGACGGTTATCTTCTTTGCATTTATTATAAACAGTATATCTATTGGACTAGCATCGATGCTAAAGATCACTAGCAAGAAAAATGTATAGTTATACTTTGCACCTCTTAATTATAAATTCTACAGCCTCTCTAGGTGTATCTGCAACTTCAATCTTTATAAGTTCTCTATCATCTAGATACTTGCCACCATAAGAATCTGCTATTCCACCACTCCCTTTTATCGCTATTATAGGCTTCTTCTTCATATAAGCAAAACCTGCCTCTGTTAAAGTCCCAACACCACCACCTATTATTATTACACCATCAGCAGAGCATACATTCACATAATTTCTTCCATGACCCATACCACTGCATATTACTATCTTACAATATGGATTTGCCTTATTCTTTTCTTCATATGGTATTATTCCTACAGTTATCCCACCTGCATCATATGCGCCTTTTGATGCAGCCTCCATTACTCCTCCTAAACCTCCAGTTATTAACACTGCTCCATATTCTACTATCAATTTGCCAGTCTCATATGCTATACCATATATATCATCTTTGAAAGCATCAGAATTATAACCTATTACCAGTATCTGTAGCATATCCATCATATACATAGAATGTTACTTTTAATATTATCGTAGCATTAATAAATGATATAAAGAAGAATATATAGAGATGCAAGCAAAGGATATAATGAAAGATGCTATCACGTTAGAGACGCATAACACATTAGCAGATGCAAGAGATCTTATGATAAGATATAATATAAGTAGAATATTAATAGTTTCTAATGGTAAACCAGTAGGTATAATTACAGAGAAGAGTATTGGAAAGTTTCTACTAAGAGATGGAAGAGCATTGGATGAGTTAAGATTGGATCAAGTTATGAGGAGAGATCTAATAACAGTCAATGAAGATGCTAGTATAGAGACATGTGCAAAATTAATGATTGAACATGATATAAGTTCTCTTATAGTAGATTCTAAAGCACGTATATTTACAAAGAGTGATCTAGTTAGAGTTTATGCACAATTATTCAAGAATAAGAAGAGGGTTAGAGAGTATATGACAGAGAATGTATATACGCTTAAATCTACTCACTCATTACATACAGTATTATCAGTGATGGTAAAGAAGAAGATATCAAGAATTATAGTAATAAAGGATAGCAAGCCAATCGGTATAATAACAGCAAGAGATTTACTTCCTACAAGCATGTTAGTTGAGAAGGAGGAAGAGGTTACATCTGGTTTAACATCTAATATTACTCATGTATTGTTAGCAAAGGATGTTATGAAAAAACCATTAGTAATCAATCTTGATGAAGATTTAGCAACTGCCGCTCAAATTATGGTAGAGAAGAGGATAGGTGGTTTACCTACAGTTGATAATAATAATGATCTTAGAGGAGTAATAACAAAGACAGATATATTAAGAGCAATAATAGATCTTAACCATTAAATAAAGTAAGAGAAATAATATCTTTATGCTCTTAGCACATATATCTGATACCCATTTAGGCGCTACACAATATGGTAAAGAAGAGAGGGAAAATGATTTCTATAATGCATTTAAAGAGGCTATAGATATAATAATAAAAGAGCATGTAGAATTGGTCATACATGCTGGAGATATATTTGATATGCCCAGACCAAGTGGAACAGCAATAGTAAAGTTGTTAGACGAGTTAAAGAGATTAGAGGAACATAACATAAGATTCGTATTTGTGTTAGGAGAACATGATATAAGTAGGTTAAGAGCTACTCCAGTCCCGTCTCTATATGATAAGATTAAATTGGCTACTCATTTAGGTAATAAAGATAATAACACTATTAAGGTTAAAGATTTGACTATAGTTGGATATAGGAAGCATAGACTTAATGAGATAAGTAATTTAAAGGATAATTTATCAAGACTGAAGATAGAAGGTAAGAAGATTCTTGTCTTACATCAAGGATTGAAAGAGTTTCATGAATATGCTAATGAACTTACTCATACAGATCTGCCTAATGATTTTGATTATTATGCAATGGGTCATCTTCATAATAAAGGAGAGAAGTTATTTAATGAATTCAAAGGTCCAGTATGCTATCCAGGTTCTACTGAGATAACTAGATTTGCTGAGGACGAGAACATTGAGAAAGGCTTCTATTTAGTTGACCTCTCTAATAATACTAATACAACATGGATAAAATTAGATATACGTCAGCATATAAGTGTAAATTATGACGAAACAAAGATGGAGGAGATTATAGAGGAGATTAAAAAAGCACATAAAAAACCTATAGTAAAGGTATTGCTAAAAGATCCTAGTAAAAGAGAGATAGTTAGGAGACTGGAAGAGTACGCATTACATGTAATACCACAATATGTAAGAAAAGGTTACACACTCTCTACTAACAAAGAGAGGAGTAATATACATGATGAGATGATGAAATGTGCAGAGAAGATATTAGGTAGCAGAGATAAGGCAAATTTTGCTATTAATGAGCTATTAGAGACTTTACTTACTAATGAGGATGATGCTCTAGAGATATTATGGAATGCTTATAAGAATAAGAGGTTTGGTTAATGCTTAAGTATATAAAATTGGAGAATTTCTTATCTCATAAAGATACTTATATAGAGTTTAGTGAAGGCGTTAACGTATTCATTGGGAAGAATGGAAGTGGAAAATCTAGTGTGATAGATGCAATAACATATGCATTGTATGGAAAGCATGGGCGAGGTACTAATACTAATATAGTTATGCACAATGCACGTAAAGGTTCGGTAATCCTTTCTATGTATAGTAATGGAAGAGAGTATGAAGTATATAGAGAATTTAATGATAAGGGTTCTTTAACTACTGTAAATTTAAGAGAAAATGGTAAGATAGTAGCAGTAGGTGGAAGAGCAAGAAAGAGTGCTGAAGAAGAAGGTGTATCTAAAATGCTAGAATCTATACTAGGTTTGAGTTACGATGATGCGTCTATAGCCACTATAATAAGACAAGGAGAGTTGGATACTATAATAGATTTAAAGCCTAAAGAAGTAAGGGAGATGATAAATAGGCTTACAGAGTTGGATAAGCTAGATAAAGCATATGTTATATTTAAAGATGTTTTAGAACGTTTTAGAACAAGACTCAAGGATGAGATTGGCTATGATGAGAGAGACCTTGAGAGAATTGAGAAAGATATAGGTACTTTAAACAATGAAGTAAAAGAGTTAGAAATTAAGAAAGGAGAATTAACTACTCGCAAAACTAAAGAAGAAGAGAGGAAGAGAGAAGTTGAGGATGAGATAAAGAAGATGGAAGTTTTAAAGAGTAAGTATGATGAATATATTCATCTTAAAGATTCTTTGTCTAAATATATTACTAACAAGAAAGATGAGTATAGTAGAAAGTATTTAGAGATTAAGAGGATTATAGAAGAAGGTAATAAGATGCTAACTATAGTAAGAGAAGATGACTCTGATGATAGATATAATAAACTAATAGAGATTGAGAAGAGTTTAGAACAACGTATGAATTTAGAGAGACTTAAAGATATTCTAACCAAGAATATTAACAACAATAAAAAAGAGATAGATGAGAAGGAGAGTATACTCATACAGTATAACTCAATTGAAAAAGTAGAGTTTGATCTGTATCAGATCAGTAAAATGATATCTGATGTAAATAAAGAGATAACAGAGATAGATGAAGAGATGGGAAAGATGCGTAAGGCATTAGAGGATTATGAAACGATGATAGATAAAGGTATATGCCCTACTTGTGGAAGAGAGGTTTCAGAACTTAGACTTGAAGAGAAGAGAGATCATTTGATGGAAGATATTAGATATTTACAAAAGAAGAAAGAAGAGATTAAGAAGAGAGAGATAGAATTTAGAGAACTTGAGAGAAAGAGAAGAGAGTATGAGAATGCACAGAGAGAAGTTGAGAAGTTAAGAAGAGAGTTGGAGAAGAAGAAAGAGAAATATGAGAGTGATATAAATGAATACAAGAAGATTGAAGAAGAATTATTGCCTATAAATGTATATAACGAATATGATATAGTAAAGATAAAGAAAGAGAAGAGATTAGTTGAAGAGAAGAGAAAGAATGTTGAGAGAGCAAAAGGATGGCTTGAGGCTAATAAGATAATAGATGAAAATTCTCTAAACAAATTAAAGCAAGAGTTAGAAGAGACTAATGATATCTTAAATAGATTAAATTCCAATAAGATTGAAGAACTAGCAATAGATCATTATTTAATTGAGTTGATTAACAGAATTACTAGCATTAAGCATGATGCTGAGAGCTTTAATATGGAAAAGTATAATTCGTTACGCTTACAATCTAAGAGTATTAATGATAATATAAACTCGTTGATATACGAACTAGGTAAGATAGAGGATAGATTAGAAAATGATAAAAAGAAGATAGGCGAGATGAAACTTATTAGAGAGAGATTGATAGAGAGTTCTAGATATATAGAATTATTCAAGAATATAAGAGAGGATATATATCATAAATTGTTACCACAAGAATTAAGGGAATGGATACTTGATGAAATCTCACATAAAGCCTCAGAATA
Source organism: Candidatus Nitrosothermus koennekei (assembly GCA_013538715.1). GTDB lineage: Archaea > Thermoproteota > Nitrososphaeria > Nitrososphaerales > Nitrosocaldaceae > Nitrosothermus > Nitrosothermus koenneki. The sequence goes on from JACAFH010000001.1 coordinate 281,387, forward strand.
TCTTAGTGTATTTGATATTAACATCTCAACAATATTGCTCAAAGAAGAGAAGAATGATATAACGATAAGTTGTCATGGAATAGCAGATCTTGATATAAATTCATTAAGTGGAGGAGAGAAAGTAGCGATATCATTAGCATTAAGGTTTGCTATAGCTGCATTAAGAGGAGCAAATAATACAGATTTTATAATACTTGATGAACCAACTATGCATTTAGATCAGGAAAGAAGGAGGTCGCTTGTAAAATTGATAACTAAACTTGCTGGTTATGAGAATCTATTAAGACAGATAGTGTTGATAACACATGATGCAGAGATATTTGAGGATGCTGATATTGATAATATTGTAAAATTTGAGAAGTATGGAGGAGTGTCAAGAGTATCTGTAGAAAAGTAGATTAATGCAGATTATCTTACAAATAGGGAATGCCGGGGTAGCTTAGCTTGGTTATAGCGCCAGACCTCATATAAGGGGCAAGACTCATAATCTGGAGGTCGCGGGCTCGAATCCCGCCCCCGGCATTATTTACTCATTTTGACACTACCATTAGTTTGAATTATAGTGAAGATATAACGTTAGATAAGTAAAGAGATTTTATGTTAGTTCGATAATGTTGACAAGATAGCAAACGTAATAATAATTGGAGTAGTTCTGTAATAGCATTAAGAATATTGTAGCTTATGCTAAGTATAAAGAAGCAGTATTGAGAAGATGTAGATTGTAAAGGAGAAGTGCAATATTACTGTTAGTATAAAGCAGTATTATAGATGCAACACTCTTAAAAACAATAATCATTTCTCATTATAGAACTAGTTAAATTTGTATCCATATCTTGATTTCATCATCTGCGTAGTAATGTAATATATAGAAACCTTTCTATACACATGGTTCAGTAGTAGAGATGAATGCGTGATCCTCCAAACCAAGCATTTAGATTGATACTTCTATTAGGGCTTGTTAGCTTAACTGCAGATATGGTTTACGAAGGTGCTAGGAGTATAACTGGTCCTTATCTACTTATTCTTGGTGCAACTGCTACTACTATAGGACTAATTACAGGAATAGGAGAGATGGCGGCATATGGTTCAAGAATAATATTCGGTCATATAGCAGATAAGAGTGGAAAGTATTGGACACTAATGATTACTGGTTATATGATGATACTATCACTTCCAATACTTGCATTTATAAACAGACTTGATATAGCATCTACACTAATAGTAATTGAGAGATTAGGCAAGAGTATACGCACACCTGCACGGGATGTTATAATTGCTAATATAGCGTCAACAATAGGAAGAGGTAAGGGTTTTGGTATACATGAAGCAATGGATCAGATAGGTGCAATTACTGGACCGTTGATAGTAGCAGTACTAATCTATTATAAAGGGTATAGCGATGCATTCTTTTACCTATTAATACCAGCAATAGTAACAGGATTATTACTTTTGTATACAAAGAGAATAACTCCGCTTAATTTATATATAAATATGCTCCCTAAAGTATCTAAAGTAACTACAATAAGGGTATTCTGGCTCTATTTAGCATTTGTATCAATAAGCGTAGCAGGATATGCACACTTTCAGCTAATATCATACCATATAAAGTTTACTTCTGTTATGGATGATGTACAAATACCTCTTCTCTTTGCTGTTGCTATGGGTTTTGATGCATTTATAGCTATAATAGTAGGATACTTATTTGATAGAAAAGGGCTTACAGTGCTCATCCTAATACCATTAACCAGCATATTCGTAGCACCATTAACATTCTCCCTTGATTATCGTTATATAATTACAGGAATTATTCTTTGGGGTGCAGTCATGGGTATGCATGAAACTATCATGCGTGCATCTATAGCAGTAATGATAGATAGATCAAGGCTTGCAACTGCATATGGTCTAGCTAATGGCATGTATGGTGCTTCGTGGCTCTTTGGGAGCATATTGATGGGTATACTCTATGATATATCAATTGTTAATGTTGTTACATTCTCAATAACTCTCTCTATCGTTTCAATGTTGTTACTATTAGTAATACTAAAGGAGGTTAAAAGTTCATGACATAAATCACATCAAAAACTATTATATAATTATGAAATATACAACTCTTCTTCTTTGTCATTAAATTAAATGTTTAAGGATCATCAGCATTCTAGACATGATCACAAATAGATATTCATATAATTGATTAACTCTCTCATTTCTGTCATTATGTGCTAAAAATATTATCATGGTAAATATAGATGTGATAAATTCTATATTTCATGAAGGTTACGTATTAGCATCAAATTATACAACAGAAAAGAGGTTCGTACTAATGATATAATTATTATTGATAAAGTTCAAATATGATGTATAGATAATGTATAGTGTATGAGTGATATAAATCCAACAAAAACTTTAGATGTAAGAGGTTTGTATTGTCCAGAACCTGTATTTAGGACAAAGATAGAGATGGATAAATTAAGTGTAGGTAATGTATTAAAGATAATTGCTGATGATCCAGATGCTGAAGAAGATATAACTCGATGGGTTGATAGAAATGGGCATGATCTTATAAAGCTTATTAAAGAAGATAATCAATTAATCTTCTTAATAAAGAAGAGCAAGTGAGATCATGACTATAGTATTATCTCAGAAACTGTTAAGTAAAGTTGGGAATACTCCATTAATAGAACTACAATCATTCTCAAATAGCAGAGTAAAGATTTATGCAAAGTTGGAATGGTTTAATCCATTTGGCTCAATAAAGGATAGACCAGCGTATTGGATGTTAATGGATGCAAAGAATAAGGGTCTATTAACAAAAGATAGAAGCATAATAATAGAGCCTACTTCTGGCAATACTGGTATAGCACTTACTGGAATATCAAAACTACTAGGTTATAAGATAGAGATAGTAATACCTTCAAAGGTTAGCGAGGAGACTAAACGTATATTGAGAGGATTAGGTGCAGAATTACATGAGACAACAGATGATCTATGCCCAAGAGTAGGCGTTGGTACAGATCAAAGTATATCGTTAGCGACTGCTATGGCACGAGCAAGACCAGATACATACTATATGCCAAATCAATATGAAAACGATGCCAATTTTAGAGCACATTACGAAGGAACTGGAGTAGAGATATGGAACGATAGTGAGAATAAGGTTACGCATTTTATAGCAGGAGGAGGAACTGGAGGTACTCTTACTGGAGTTGGTACTTATCTTAAAGAGAAGGATCCTAATATAAAGATCATAGCAGTACAACCTCAAAAGAATCATCTAATTCAAGGTTTAAGAAATTATGAAGAATCATCAATGCCGTTACTCTTTAAGAGAAGATCACATGTGATAGATGATTGGTATACAATAACTAATAAGGAGAGTTTTGATACTATTAGAGAGATTTACGAAAAAGAGGGTCTTCTAGTAGGACCATCATCAGGATGTGTATTAGCAGCAGCTAAAAAACTTGCAAGCAGTATTAAAGAAGGGCATATAGTAACTATATTTGCTGATGATGGTAGGAAATTTAAGAGTCTATATGTCGAGCAGAATATCTTTAATGAAAAAGAGTATGACGATGCATTAAGTAAGGCTAGATTATTGAGTCAATTACCCTTCTAATTATCTAGATCGTAGATACTTTTCAACATCTAGTGCTGCCATACAGCCCAAACCAGCAGCAGTAATCGCTTGTCTATATCTACTATCATGAACATCTCCAGCAGCAAATACACCATCTATGTTTGTTTTTGTCTGATCTCTAACTTTAATATAACCTTGTTCATCCAACTCTATCTGACCTTTAAAAATACTTGTATTAGGTTCATGACCAATAGCTATGAATATAGCGCCACATTTAACCTTCTCTACTTCATTGCTCTGTAGATTATTTAAAGTTACACTCTCAACTTTACTATCTCCCTCAATCTCTCTAACTACTGTATTCCATCTAAAACTTATCTTTGGATTATTAAATGCATGATCTTGCATAATCTTACTAGCCTTAAGCTTGTCTCTTCTATGCACTACTTGCACACTTTTTGCAAACTTTGTTAAGAATAATGCCTCTTCTATTGCAGAATCTCCACCACCAACTACTATGATATCTTGTCCCTTAAAAAACGGCCCATCACATGTCGCACAATAAGATACACCCTTACCTCCAAACTTTTCTTCTCCACTAACTCCTAATTTTCTAGGACTTGCACCAGTTGCTATTATCACAGCATCTGCTTCATACTCTTCGCTTGAGAGTATCCTAAACGGTTTATGCATAAAATCTACTTGGATAGCCATATCATCAATTATATTAGCACCAAATTTACTCGCTTGCTCTCTCATATTAAGCATTAGCTGGGGTCCTAAGATGCCATTAGGGAATCCTGGAAAATTCTCTACATCACTAGTTGTCATTAATTGTCCTCCAGGTAGATTGCCAGATAATATTAATGTCTTTAATCTAGCTCTTGATGTATATATTGCTGCAGTTAAACCTGCTGGTCCAGAACCAAGTATTATGACATCATATCTATTGTTTGTATCTTTTGGCTTACTCTCTGTATCAAGAACCATCATAATCATAATATCCTACAAGAGGTTATTTAAATCATAATCATACCAGATATAATTTATAGTTTATCTGTTGTAAATTGAAACGAAGTGCGTATATGGAACAAAATAATAACAACAATAATAGATAGTTGTTTTGAATTCAATAATATGAAATATTTTCGTGATAATGTAGAATAGATATATGCAGTTGTAATGAGAAGAATCCGTTATTTTGTTCATTGTCACATTTAGATGTTGAAACAAAAATTACACATGAACATCTAGAAGGTAATATTCTTCATAAAGTGTGACAGTTAATTGGTCACGTGATGTTGAAAAGGGATTGAAATTGTCAATACCATTCTTTGATATCAAGGTTTACAGTGTTAATGAGGTAGACAACTAGACTCAAGTTGGTTAAATATAAATGATGTACTTAAGATGTGCTAAATAATCATACTGATAATACACACAATTATTTAGCAGAGAAAGATGACAACCGTGTGGTTTCATCTATATATGCTGTAGTTAAAACTAGCTGAGGAATTAAGACTATCTATAAAAACAAACGGTGGTAAATTGAATATAAGAGTAGGATCATCTCATGCGTATCTTCTACCATACAGACAGCTTGAAGGATTAGATAAAGCATTAACCATACATAAGGCAGTAGATTATACAAGCATAACATGGAAAGAGGATTATATAGATGCAGATTGCTGTTGATAAGGAGAGAAGAGATAATTACCATGAAGGTAACTAGAGCATGTTCATAATAGCAAGGATAACTTTTCAACAATATTAAACTAGGAAGAGATCATTATATGCTCAATAATAGAGAAGGATGATTTTGATGAATGGAAGAATTAGTTTCATTAATCAAGCAAATCTTTGAATAGCATATTAAGGAACTGATGAAGGCTTTATCAATGAATCAATGCATATTCGACACAGTAGTTAGTTTAGAAATCTTTTTAGTAATCATTCTTTTTTGTTTATATTAGGTTTAACAACTCGTTAAATAGTTCAAATTATCTTATCATATCTAAAGATATGGTTATTGAAGGATTCAACTACATTTATTATTATATGGTATATTTCATAAAGATTAATGAGAGAGTTAGAGTATTATTAGAATATGAAGAGTGTCTTAATATATGATAATATGTGCAATAATTGTACATATTTTGCTTTAATAGTTAATAGAATATCGAAAGGTCATATTCGGATAATTGGACATTATAGTAAAGAAGGAGAAATATTTAGAAATATAATTGGCGAGGAAGCAAGGAAGATGTTCTGGATTATAGTTGATGAATATGCATATGGAGGAAGATATGGTTTAATACCGTTAATAAAAGAGGTCATTAGTGGAGCGTTTAGTAAAGATATGGTAAAGGATAATCCTATAAAACCTTCTTGTTCAAATAGATGTTCTATTATTAGAATAGGTTCATTACTAAAGGGTAGAAAGATAAAAATTGGTTATGGCTTTACATAAGCAAACTCTTTGATCTTATGCATTGCCATCTCTGCAGCCTTTTTACCAGATAATAACATGGCTCCAAATGTAGGACCCATTCTAGGTAAACCATATGTCTCTGTAACAGCCATGCCAGCAGCTATTAGACCAGGGTATACCTCTCCAGTATGCTCAACTACAGCATCCTCACTCTTCTCTACCCACATTGGATTCATGCCAGCAAACTTTACTAATCCTCTATCCATAAGCCTCTTTACTGCTACTGAATCATGGCCAGATGCATCTATTACAACCTTTGCTTCTAATGCTACAGGATCTACACATGTTATATTTCGAGGTAAAGCAGATACAGGCATCCAGTTAACAACTACGCCTGCTACTTTATTATCTCTTAACACTAAATCATCAAACTTCGTTAGGTTAAGGAATTTCACGCCAGCATCACATGCTGCTGCTATAAGTTTAGAACATGCATTGGGTCCTGGGGTAGCATATAATCCTTCGCTAACTTTCTTATACTTTATGTTTAATTCATCGAATATCTTATGCGCTGGTGCTCTTACTGTAACAGGATTCATCATAAATCCTCCAATCCAAAAACCTCCACCAATATAGTTATTCTGCTCAATTATAAGTGTCTTAAATCCCATACTTGCTAGTTCCTTTCCTGCCATCAATCCAGATGGACCAGCACCTATGATTATCACATCAGACTCACTATACTCCATAAACGTCTCGTAAAACATCTCTGCTATTGCTCTGGTTATCTCCTTTTCACTTACGTTTGCAAATATTGGCATAACTAAACCTTCTATTATAAGATATTTAATTGCTTCTTTTACACCATTCTTTTGCTTCTAGTATATCAATCCTATGCTTCATCTTATCCATCTTATCTGTTAGACGCATAAATTCATAATCTGTCATATCATACTCGCCTATCATATCAAAGAACTTCTCCTCCCTTTCCATATGAGTATCTAAAAAAGTTACATAAGCATTTAATAATCTAGCTATCGTTTTATTATCTTCTTTAGATATATATCTCTCAATCATCATAGCTACTCTTCTTCCAAATTCATGTTCTATAGTTAAAGCACGGATCTCTTCTTGTAGATCTTTGACTTTTGGAAATAGATAGCATTCTTCTTTTGTATGATGGCATTTATCTATAAACTCTTCTATTATAATAATCAACTCCTTTATATCATCTAATGGAATATTCTCATCATTATTGAGAAGTATAGAGCATATATTTGCAATATCTCTTAATCTCTTTATGATAATGTGATCCCTCCTTAGATTATCTACACTCATCTCATTAATGAATATAGAATAATCTATAATAAGATTTAATTAAGAATTGCATCAAGTAGAAGCATGACTAAACCGATGAGGAGAAGGAGTAAAGAGAATAAAATTAATGTTAAACTCTTTATAGGCCTAGTTCCAGCAATAATTGCTACTGTCATACTTATCAATCTTCTTCTAAGCATACAGCGTAATACCGATCAAACATATATTAGTGATGTAGCTGAGATACTTAATCAAGCATCTGTCTTAACCAAAGATTATGATTCAGCATTAACCAAATGGAAGAATAACGAGATCAGGGATGATGAGATTATAGACCTAACATACAAGAATATATTTGACATGAATCAATTGGTAAGTAGATTAAATTCTACAAATCCTCCAGAGAGATTTAAACAAGCACATCAATATACTTTAGATTCATTAAATTATCAAATAGAGAGTAATAGAAATATGCTGCAATATATCATGACAAAAGATGAACAATATAAAGAGAGTAGTGACGAACTGTTTCAGAAAGCATTTGAATACGAAAGCAAGGCATTAACAGAGTTTAATAGACTAGATCCTAGTTATAATATAATTAATGTTGGCAATTAATTATAATTTTCTTAGGTCGCCTTCAAGTAATCCTAAACCTATATGTATCTTGTCTATATGTTTTGATAAAGCCTCTTTATTGTCAAATCTAGATTGACAATATGGACATATTACACCTTTAGGTATATCTATCATTGGTAATGGTTCTTCATGAGTTGTAATATTACCTACTATGCTCATCTGTGTTATTATACCTATTATCCTTGAATCTTCTGTAACTGCTAGCCTTCTTATACCATGCTTACTCATTAATGCTATAGCCTCTCTTACCTTTGCTTTACTATCAATAGTTATAATTGGTTTAGTTGCTATAGAAGCTATGCTAGAGTGTAGATCTCTCTCTTCTCCTACTGCTTTATAAAGTATATCTCTCTCTGTAACTATACCTAACTTATCATCAGATTTTATCAAGAGGCTAGTAACATTCTTTGTCTTCATAAGCTTTACAGCATCAACTATATTCATCTTACTTTCTACTATAACAGGTTCAGATATAAACTTCTTAACCTCCTCATTTAATATATCCATATTATATGTATTCCAAAAACATATTTTAAATCTATCTATATCAAATGTGTCTTTCTCATCTTTTCATTAACCTTTCTATCAATTGTATTAAGCAATTCTATTATATTATCCTTATTTGTATTGAAGTATATCTCCCCTTTATCCTTTATCCTTATGTTATACATTCTAAGATCTCTATATTCTTCTGGAAAATGTTCTAATATAATGGAACCATACTCTTTTGGATCTATCAATTTATTTATGCTAATAATTGATTTATTAACGTCTCCTTTCTCTATGGTAGATCTTATAGTAATAATATATTCGCTAACCTCTTTTAACCTCTTTAATGGCTCTGGAGTATCTTTTGAGATAGGTTTCTCTACATTAAGTTTATCTGCTATCTCTTTTATAAGCTCATAACGCTCCTCTTTACTAAATCCAAACGATGTCTTCTCTATCTTTAATACCAATCCTCTCATCTGAAGTGTCTGTAAGGCCTCTTCTACCACATTCCTATCCAATCCACTAATCCAAACTATCTTGCCTACTGCATCATAACCTCTTCTTAAAGCCTCTATCACTACTACTTCTATAATCCTCTTGAATGTGATCTCCCCTCTTACATTATCAAAATCTTTATCTCTTACCGCTTTCTTTGCATAATCTATATCTATTTCTATGGCTCTCTTTAATGCACTTAATGCATCATCTGTCCTATTCATTAATGAAAGATAACATGCTTTGTTATACCATGCCATTCCATTATTTGAATCTATATCAATTGCTTTCTCAACAGCATCTAATGCTTTCTGATAATTCTTCTCTCCATAATATGCTAGAGCTAACATATTCCAAGCTTCAGCATTATTTGGATCAACTTCTAATGCTTTATCATAGCAAGCATGTGCTATCATAAATTCTTCTTTTAGAAAATGACAGTAACCTTTTTTAATAAGCGCATCAACATAATTAGGATCTAATCTTAATGCAAGGTCAAACGATTTTATCGCTTCGTTTAGATTTTCAGATGCCATCTGGTTTATACCTTTCTTGTATAGAGCAATTTTAGCCCTATCTCTATGATCTAATTGTTCATTAGTATTAGATTTATCTTTCTCATTCTTGAAGAGTCCATGCATATCAATACTATTCACATATCAAATAAATATGTTTTATTATTAAAGATTTAACCTTATAAATATTACTTATTAGTCAGCATATAATTGTGTGATAAAAGACATCGTATTATGATACAATTTCATACATAAAATATTCTATATTATCAAAAAGAATAACCAATATACCATTATATTTATTATAGTTAAAGGTATTCCTATCTTCACAAAATCTATGAACGTTATATTTATCTTACTTCTATAATATGCTTCTTGAATTATTATCACGTTACTTGCTGCACCAAGTATAGATAGATTGCCAGCTATAGTACTACTTACAGCTAATGCTATCAGCTCTTTTACATTAGCACCAGCCTCTAGCAAAAATGGTAGGTATAATGCTACTAGAGGAACATTAGATATCAATTGGCTTAATAGTATACTTACTACGAATATCCATTTCAAGGAGAGTATATCAATACTTGCATTATCTAAAATTTCTTGGAATACTTTACTCTCCCATACACTGGCTGTTAATACAAACATTGAAGCAAAGAATATTAACGTATGCCAATTTATACCTTTAATTATTGTAAATCTTTTACTACTCAACCATATAGGGATTGTAGAGATTAGCGCTATGTATTTAAGTTCAAAAGATATACTAAATATAAATAGTATTATATTGAGAAGTATCAGAGAGATTAGTATAAACAACGATATCTTTGTTAGCATAACAAGTTTATGATCAGTTATATCCTCTTCTACATGTTCTATACTTTTATGACCTATCTTAAAAAAGAGTATAAATATGATATATACTACAAAGAGGTTTATTATAGTAGGTATAAAGAGATACTCTATGAATGTTATGAAAGGATTCTTTATATTACTATTTATTGATATTAGAAGATTTTGAGGATTACCTATGGGACTTATTACACTCCCTATAGTTACAGAGAATGCTAGAGCAAGCAATAATAACTTTGGTTCTATATCATGTCTCTTTGATAATAATAACATCATTGGTGTTCCTATTATTGCGATGGTATCATTCATTAAAAGAGCAGAAAGTAATCCAAGTAAAAATATAATGAGAAATAAAAGATTTCTCTCGTTCTTTGCTCGCTTAAATAATTTGTATGATAGATGAGAGAGATACTTACTCTCCTCAAGTGCTTTTCCTATAATAAACATACTAAAGAGGAATATCATTACATCGATATTTATTGAGGCTAACGCATCTTTAGCGCTTATCTCTCCAGTTACTAATACTACTACTGCTCCAGCAAGCATTATCTGCCATATCTGTAATTTTATGATGCTAATCTGTCTAATTATTATCAGCAAAAAGACTATAGATAATGTTATTATTGAGATAAGCATGAATAAGAATTAGTTGCAGTTAATTTATTTGTAACTAGTAATGTAATTAATAATATTTATAAAGATATATCTACTACAAATCTATATAATTATTATATAATACATTATTGAATTATATAATAAGACATGATACTCTATAATTATTAATGTCTTCTATATTTATAAATATAGATAAAGCATAAGAGAGCATTATTTGTAGATGACTATAGATATGTTATAGATATGGATGAGTGGATAAGATGGGATAAGAACATATGGATTACAGAATATGCTAAAGAGAGTCTAATTAATGATTTTATAAATTATTGTGAAGAGATAAAGAAACTACTGAAGTGCATCAATTATGATGAAGAGTGTAAGAGGAATCTAGAGCACTTCATATATGTAACTAAGAGCAAGTCATCAATTGATGAATTGATAGCAACATTAAGTATATTCCTTAGTATTGATAGTAAATCATTAAACAGCATACTTCCTACTAGTATTGTTAAGATATTACTCTTAGTATATAATATACTACATATAATATTCTTACAAACTTTTAAACTATATAGGATAACTCTTTAATCCTCTTATAGCTTGTTGATAAAAATATAATGGAAGATATACCATATATTAAATAGATAACTCTTATAAAAGTTCTACATAATGATGTTATCTCTCTTCTTATGCTATCATCAAATCTATTCATGCTTTGTGTTGCTAAAGTAACATTAACATTAAACTTTCTCATAGCATTCAATACCTCTCTGATAGCAAATGTATTGATTAGTTGTGCCTCATCTATATAGAGATAGTATTTATTAGATAGTGCAGATTTAGATTTTGCTGATACATATAGCATATGTATGAATATTGAGCCAACAAATCTTATGATATCATCAGCAATTATTGATGATAGATCAATAATCATTATCTTTCCTCTAACTATCTCATCTATGTTTATATCAGATGATTCAACATCAAATATCTTCCTTATATTGCTAATAGATAGTAACTTATCTATCTTATTATAGACTGAAGTGAAGGCATCATAAGTATAGTTTGGATAGATATGAAACCAGAAATTACTCATATCAGGATTGCCAGAGCCTTTTACTAACATATCTCTATACTGTTTGTTTGATAATACTCTAGCAATCTTTGTTAGCATACATGGAGGATCTGATTCTGCTATTAGCAATAATATATTCCTTAATATCGTCTCTAATCTATCACCCCATGCATAATCATACAAATTCTTTAATACTGAAATAA
>JACAFH010000018.1 GCA_013538715.1 Candidatus Nitrosothermus koennekei
ACATCTAAATAATTAATTCTGAAAATAACGTTATAAGATTATTTATTTATTTTATTATTCATTTTTATATATCTCTCTAATATCCTTTCTCTTATATCAGAAATATTCTTTGTATACGATTCATATACACCATGAATAGTTATACCATTACTATGCTGCTTTATGTTAACATCAATAACCTTATGACCCTCTTCTTCTATTGCCCTCTTCATATTATCTATAAGTATATAATCAAAGTGTATTAGATCGCTATTTACATATGCAATAACCTCATCTATTGTCTTTTCACCATATAATACCACTGGATTATTGAATAGAAGAAAGTTTGGTACCTTAAGTATCTTACCAGTCTTTATGCTTGATAACCTTTCTCCCTCACCTACCTCTTCTAATGTAGTCCTAAAGAAGCCAATCTCTATTATATCTCCTTTGATGATCGGGTTGGTTAGTATCTTTATTCTAGTTCCAATCTTTATACGTTTTGATCGCTTAAATATCATACCCGCTATTAGACTTGCTATATAATCTTTAAATGCTAATGAGAATCCTAATGCACCTAGCATGGTAGTCATAGTACTTATGGATAATGCTAATGTAGACTCGATCACTTCCATATATCTTCGTTAATATGATTACTTAGATAAGATTCATAATCTAAAATTCTTGACAAATATGAATAGATCTAGAGAGGCTTTATGTTATCATCTAGATTTGTGTTATCAAACGCTTGAATCTTAGCAGGTTTTACAACTAGAGGTTCTTCACTCTTTTGTACTGGCTTTACTATGATTGGCTTTGGCTTCTGTTCTACCTTTGGTGTCTCTTCTCTCTTTACTTCCTTTACTCTCTGACTAGCATATCTATATACATGGAATAATGCTCCAAATACCAAGAATACAACCCCAAGCAGGAATAGTTGGAAGTTCCTAAAACCTGCTGCGCCTGCATAGTAAACCATGATATTAAGATATACTTGAAATGCTACTAAAGCAAATAGTAGCAACCATGTCCAATTCATTGGTATCTCAAATGTCTGCTTCTCTTTCTTCTTTTGAAGTTTTGCAACTTCTTCAGCATGTCTTGCCAATTTTATCATCATATATGTAAAACCAAATGATAATGGTACTAATAAGAGCATTACTGTATATAGCAATATTGGATCTATTACAAGCCTTTCAGTTAACGATTTTGTAGCATCTGGATCGATGTAAAATCCCCAGTATGTTGTTACTATAACTTGTGCTATACCAGTTATACCAAATGCAGTTATTAATGGTCGATCCTTCCATGAGAGTTTCTTATATCTATCTATAAATGGAACTATTGCTAATGCTCCTATAAATAATCCTGGCCATAATACCCCTGTAACAAACTTATCATATTGTGATCTTAAGAATGCATATATACCACTTAGATACCATTCTGGTACGGTAATACCAGGTGGACTGGATGGATCGAACTTTACTCCAAGTTCTGCTGGAAATACCCCTCCAGTTATAAGTATAGCACCAGCAACCGCCATAACCAATGGAACATCAAATACTAAAAATCTTGGAAAATGAACAGCCATTAAACCAAGCATGACTATTGGTATGATAAATACATGTAAAGCATAGAACCTTAAAACGAAATCAGCGAAACCAGCACCAAAAACCATCTCTCTCAAATCTGGTCCTACTACTGGAATAGAGTTAGTTAATGATGCTGCAATACTAATCGCTAATTCTGCTCTCTCATTATAGACTATATCATATCCAGTAAATGCTTCTAGAATTGTTATCGTGCCTAATAATACACCAGTAACCCATAATATCTCATTTCTTATCTTATATCTACCGCTAAAGTATTGATAATACATGTGAGCTATTGCTAGGAATACCATTGCGTTAGATGCATGATAATGTATATTCCTAATATGGAAACCAAATGGTATAACTTCTTGTATCCTTTCAACACTATCCCATGCTCTATCAAGTATAGGTTGATAGTATAACATCAGTAATGCTCCACTTATACCAAGCATTATGAATACTACAAATGTAAGCATACCTAGAAAACCCATTGGACTTATAAAGCGTGATGGGAAAGTAAATTTAATACCTAGAAATATAGTCCTCTCTAACCTATCCCAAACCCATTTAAAGAATCTAACTAGACCATTCTCTCCAACTTGTGCAGTCATAATATTTCCCTCATAGATTTATCCCTTTCTCATATCTTCCGAATCCTATTATACCATTACCATTAACACTCCATGAAGGAGGTTTTATCCATAGATATCCATCTGCATCAACTTCAAGTTCTAACTTTGGAAGTAAGTTTGATGGAGGAGATTGTAAAGCTGCTGGACCACCAATAGCTAAACCTGTTACAGGATTATATAATGAACCATGACATGGACATTCTCCTCTCTTCTTCTTCTCATCAGGCCAATACTTCCATAGACACCATAGATGCAAGCATACCATACTTAGCGCGCTAAATGCAGATACATCATTCCTTTCACCTCCTCTATCTGCGGATAATCTTATTAACTGCCAACGTCTAAATGGTTCGTTATCCAATACTTTATCACCAGTACTAGGATATATTATTGCTTCTGAATGATTTATAGGGAAGGTTTTAACATTTGCGTGAGTGCCATCAGGAAGTATAACTTTGGCACGTTCAGATTTTGAACCCAAAGGATTTGGTAAGAACTTACCCCAATCTATAAATGGCGTAAAAGTTAATACAGTACCTGCTGCAGCAACTAGTTTAAGAAAATCTCGACGAGAGAGTTTACCTTCCTTCTCTTGAGTCATGTCAAATTTTACTCAATAATAATTTATAATCTTTTCTTTATATATAATGGAATCATGATAGACGCTAGAACTGCTGCTCCTATCCCAATTCCAATAAATATACCAGTATTCCTTGCATTATCTCTCATTACCAATTGATTTATACTTGAGATCTTTATACTCTTACTTGCAGAATTATCCGCTAGATCCTCTGCTATTATAGTTATCTCATGCTCCCCATCTTTTAGTGATGTTGTATCTAATCTGTAGATGTTATCTGTCTGATTCAACTCCATGCTTAAATCATCTATAACTATTCTCTTATTCTTGAGATTTGGATCCGTTACATTATATACTATCTCTATAATTCCTAGAAGATTCTGAGTAGAAGATATATCTATACTGACAGATGGAGGAGTATTATCTACACTAATAGATGTAGAAAGTGTAGAGTTATTCCCTGCTAGATCCTCTGCTATTATAGTTATCTCATGCTCCCCATCTTTTAGTGATGTTGTATCTAAAGCAAACTCTTGAGTGTTAACAAGAGTGCCATTAGGAAGCAATACAGTAAAGTTTGCAAGATTAGGTTCTAATATATCAAACCTAACATCTACTGTTTTAGAGTATATCCTTTTTGGAATATCTATTATAATCTCTGGTTGTGTATTATCTACTATAAACTCTTTACTCACTTGTAGAACATTACCAACTGTATCCCTAGCATATACTTCTATGATATGCTTACCATCATCTAATCTATTTGTATCTAATATTATCTCATTACCTTTTAGATCTTCCTCTATGCCATCTATTCTATATTTAATATATTGAATATTAGCATCATTAACACTTACTGGTATATTTATTATATCTTTAGTGTATCTTGACATATCAAATATGATTACAGGTTTATCCATATCTGCTAGTATAGTGCTTGCCTTCATCTCTACACTAAATTGCTCAGTAAGATTATTTGCATGAAAGAGTGTATTATGAAGCATGATCGTATATATGCCAGTCTTATTTACTGGTATGTAAAATGTTATTGTATTGTTCCCAACATGGGCAGCAGGATAAAATGCTCCACTTCCCAATATACCATTTCCAAGCCAATCGTTACTACCCCAATTTATAAATGTCTTAAAGACGCCTGCAGGTACTGATGATGTTACTATTTTACCATCTGGATCTAAGGCAAATACATGCATGCTAGTAAAGTTATTCTGCCATATAACTTTCCCACTTATTGTATTTATACTAGGATCTGTTACATTAAGATGGTAGAATCTCCATTCGCCAGAATTAAATCTAGAACTCATATCAAATGCTCCTACTAGTGAAGAAGTTTCGTAAAATAATGTATTACTAGAGTTGTTAAGTATCACATATGGTATATCTTTATCTGTTAGTGATAAGGGAATTGCAAATGATACAGGTATGTTACTACTCATCTTATTACTCATAATTGTAAGATAACCTTGATGAATTCCATATGCTAGATCTTTCGTATCTATCTTTACCATAAACTTTGATGTAGAATTAGGTTTAATTAATAAAGTGCTTATATTAGGCTTAATGACATCCCATTTAGCCTTCTTATAGAAATCTATAGTAAGAGTATAGTTCATAGAGGTTGAGTTTATATCTCTAACTCCAGTCCAAAATGAGACTATGTTTGGGACAGGATAGATACCAATTAACATATTATTCTTTATCTTATTTAATGGATCATGAACAGTAAGTTCTTGAACTGTTCCATATGCTCCTCCTCTATTTATCATGCTAGTCTCATTGAACCATACTTTACTATCATTATTTACATCATCCCAATTATATAGATAGAGTGATGATATCTTTAGATAATGTGCATATATATCACTCATATTCATAAATGTTTCAAATGGAAATCTTAGTTTTATATATAATAATTCTGTATCTTTTGGTATCTCACTAGTATTAATCCTTACATAATTTGGTATAAACCCTCCAGTATTGTTAAGTAATGGATCTAATTCTCTAACAATTGTGCTGCCGTTTAATGTTATACGCTTTATTAACTCTAATCTCTCTCCCTTTATATCTGCTAATAGAATTCTATTAGATGGATTATGGATATAAAATACAAAATCTTTACTTTTATTCTTCTCTACGTAACCAGCATAAATGTTCGATGATTCAACTTCTATATTAGTATTATAAGCACTATAAAGATCGTTTATTTTATGTGTAATATTAGTATATACTAAAAATGTTCCTATCCTGCCTTTTATATAATCTATTGCATTAGTTAAATTAACTATACCACTTCCTTGTGTAAATGGTTCATTACTTAAAGTACTAGCAGATGATATCAATAGATTCTTAATCAATTGAGGAGTAGGCTCTATGCCTCTCTCTCTAAATGCTTCTATTAATATTGCTGCTGCGCCAGATATTATAGGTGCAGACATACTAGTGCCTCCGAAGAGTGAAACTGGTTCGGACTCTACATGTTTTACATTAACCAACATAGGAACGAATCCATACGCTCCTGGAGCTACTATCTCTGGTTTTACATAGCCATTTACTAAAGGTCCTCTCGAAGAGAATTCTGCTATATCGTTATGATATTTAGTGCTATTACCAAATCTTGGTTCGTTCTTTGTAAAGCCATATCCAACAAATACATTGTTAGTTGATGCTCCTACACTAAGAGATAGCATTGATGCAGCTGGTGATGATATAGTTCCATGACCATAGCCTGAATTACCTGCACTAGACACAAATAACACACCTTTATAATTAGCATCTAATGATGATGGTACACTTAAGGTATCTGCTAATATTGCAATTGGATCATATAATGGTGCATACTCTAAGAGTGTAATAACTGGTATACCCCAGCTATTATTTATTATATCTGCTCTCTTCTCACTATATTTCCATGTTCCATTAATTAAATCAAATCCTGCAGCTAACATCCATGCGTATTGAGTATCACCAACCCATAATGCTTTAACAGGTATTATCTTTGCATCCTTTGCTATTCCATCTATCTTATACCGAGTTCCATTTTTATATATATCATAAGTATTTATGCCTTTAGAGACGATAGTACTGGCAGTGGCAGTTCCATGTCCAAAAAAATCGTACATTATTCCAACATATCTCCCATCTCTATCAATTGGCTCTAATACTGTAGCATTATTCAAACCTAGATAATCAAATGTTGCTGGTGCATTTATTGCACCCCATAGATCAACAACACGAGCACCTAATATACCAGCAGTTATATCTGTTCTATTATCAGAATCAGCATCATATATAAGAAGTTCGTTACCATCACCTATTCTTCTAACAATCTCATCACTAAAGTCAAAATCAAATGTTTGAACCTTTCCAAGCTCAAACATAGCAAAATCTGCCCATGTATCAGACATATCAACGATGATGGTATCATATAGATTAGGTTCCTTGTTATCTACTACAAGTATAGGTACAATAATCAATCCAAATCTTCCTAGATGGTATTGTATCTCTACAGCAAAACCCATCCTATAGATACCACTAGCAGATCTTATGAAATCTTCATCACTCTTACCTATCTTCCAATCGTTACTAGTAGTAGCATTAAAGATTAAAGGAGAAAGATAAGGATATAATGGATTATAGATCTGGAACTTTGTATTGTTTGTCTTAGCACGTAAAAATACTCCATCGCTATTTACATATACATCAGAAGTGAAATCGTCATCTGTTTTGAAATCTGTATTATTTATTACTTTATTACCATCATATTTTGCTATGAATCTCGTAGTAGTTAATACTATTCCTTGAGCGTCTGCATCAAAGATGATAGGTATATTATTATCATCTCTAGCTAATGCATCTCTCATATCCTCGTTAGAAAAGTCTGTTCCACTATCTACAATTGCTATCTTTACATCCTTACCTGTAAATCCTTCTGATGCTATTCTTGCTGAACCTATGATCTCTGCTACTCTTGATGCATCTCTATTCATAAAATCTAATGGCTGATCTCTAATTATCTTTCTGTCTTGCATAGATAATATATCATTCTCCTTTATAGTTATTGGGCGCATGCTAGATAGATCTATAGCTCTAACAAGTTGAGTATATTTGAGATCTTCAATATCTATAAGCAAAGATTCTCTTATCTTATATTCAGATTGAATAGTAGGAGAACTCTCTAAATGATTTAGATCATTAATATATGCTGATGAGAATTGTGGTGCTAATAATAGCATTAATAATAAAATTGCATATATATTATTCATTGCTAACATAATCTCTCATTAATACAATTTTAACCTTACTGACGTTTAGCAAGTATCGTTGCTTGTAATGCTACTATAACTGCTATCATACCTATTATAGGAAGTAATAACGAAGTTAACTGCCCTATTGATGGACTTATACTTTTAATAGATTCGTTAGTAGATTCTATCTCTTTCTTTATATTTAGTGTATTGTTAGATAACCTCTCATCCAATATATCAATCCTTTTATTCATATCTTCTCTTAGCATCTCAACCGATTTATTTATTGGCTCCATAATCTTATTCACTTTTATTACTGCTACCTTACTAGCAATTAGTCCTCCATGCTTTACTTTTACTACTACAGAATGATATCCTTCCATATTACTACTAAACTTTACTTCATACAATCCTTCATCTGTTGATATAAAATTCTCTAATGTAGTTGTATCAGTATTTGGATATTTTACTTGCCCTATAATACTCTCTACTCCTACTAATGGCGTATCATTTAACGTTACATATACTATAATAGGTATCTCTTCTTTCACTTCTATTATAGAAGGTAATGAAAGCTCTAATGATAATTTATTAGGTATCTCTTCTTTGCCATCTGTACTCTGTTGTATTTGATATATCATAACCTCACTAGCTTTAAACTCTCTATTAATACTTGAAGTTAAAACAAGAGTGTAAGTACCTATCCTAAATTTTTCTTCGTCCGGTTCTGGCCATATTAAAACTATATCTGCAAACTCACCATTACTATTAGTATCTATTTGCGTTCTATAAATTAGATTACCAGTAGGATTAAACAGCTCTAATATTAATGAGTCATTAGGTATAGCCTTACCAAATATAACCAATTTATCATTAGGTGCATAAACCTTTTGATTTAACTCTAATTCTAAAGCATAGCTTTTGCTTACTAATAATAATAAAAGAAAAATTAAGGGATATTTTGGCATTCTACATTACTTCCACAGCGGTCTCTTGTTTTGGTGAGATTGCTATTGGATTCTCAAAGCTCTCCCACACAAAGACCTCTATGGTGTAGCTGCCTTCTTTCTCTGGAGTCCAGTCTATAGCACCTGTTGCTTTAGCATTTGCTGCTAATGTACCTTTGGTAAATCCTATCTTTACTGTCTCCCCATCTTCATTTGTTACCTTGAAGATCAATATATAATCCTGACTCTTTGTTTGGTTATTTGTTACCTCTGAGCTTATCAATACCTGCATTCCTACATGAATCTCTTCTATTCTATTACCAGCATCATCTACTATTACTGCTGGTGATGCTGGAGCTCTCTCTATTGGTAATTTAGTTATACCTATCGTAGCAGTAGCATCTAACCTTGTAGTCTCTAATGATATAGTAGCATCTCTATCTGGGTTATAATCTGCTGGATCAGGTAATGTTCTATCTGTATATCTAGCAGTTATTGTATCACCATCTCTTACCTGCAATCTTGTTCCAGTGCTTGCATCACTACTAAGCAATATTGTGCCTGTAAATACTCCTGT
>JACAFH010000019.1 GCA_013538715.1 Candidatus Nitrosothermus koennekei
ATTAACCAACTCTCTTGCTATCTCTATTCTCTTCCCCTTATCAAGATAGTGTTCAACCTGCTTAACAATAAGGAAGCCAGATACTAGTTTCTCTCTAGGATAGAAGGAGCCTGAATAGTAGCCATAGTAGTTGTAGAAGTGTATAGGAATACCATGTTGATTAAGAAATGTTATGAGTTTTGTATTTAAATCTATCTCGCCAAAAAGATGCAATGCATGTATATCATTAACAGGTATAGCCTTCTTCCCATCGTTGAACTCCAACTCTATGGTATTCTCATGCCTCCTAAGCCTTCCGCTCTTGAATATATAGTAATCCCTCATGTCTAGCACCAGCATAATTCTCTATAAGCACATGCCTTGCAGTACTTCTTCCATTCCTCTTCTGGAGGCTTATCCGTATTAACTATCCTTGAAATATCTTGAAGTATATTCTGTATCTCTTTCTCCTTACCCTCATCCAACTCTATGTTAGCTCTCTTTCTTAGCAATGGATAATCTATTACCCCTCTCATAACCTTCCCTGTATAATGCTTGATGAAGTAGAGGTAGTAGAGGAGTTGGTAGAGATGGGCATCCTCCATCTTCCTGCTCCTCTTAACCTCATGTATCTCCTCTGCTCTGTCTATAAAGTCTATCTTTATCCTCTCAATTGTAACCTCTTTCATCCTCTTGCTCTTATAACTTTGCTCATGCAGTAACTTGCCTAAGAGCACTACATCAGATTCACTCTCCAACTCCATGTTATGAGAGAAGAACCATAACTTTCTCTTGCATACAAAGTAGTAGTTGATCTGTGTACCTGTGAAGTATAGATCATATTTTACAATATTTAGAATGGAATTAATTGTCTCTTTATTTTCCATAAGATATGGAAATTTCTACTATTAGATAAGTTTTTATAGTCAATCTTGCAACATAGTCTAGTGGTGATACTAGCTTGCGATTCTGTATAATCTATAATAGAAGGATACAAGAAAGTTATACAATACCATGCAATTACAGAGAATATATAACTACTCTAATTCGTGATGTATTAGATGATAATGCTAACAATCTTGATAGCAGTAATATAGTAATACCTTATACATGGGCTCTTAGATTAGCTAAGAGGCCTACAATCGATATGGACGGGATACATATAAATGATGATAATATTAAGCTCTATTTTTCAACAAATTCTAGATATATAGGAACTAAAGTTTATAATAAACTAATAGTAGATAAACTAAAGATAGGAACCCTTGAATTTATTCCCCTAAAGGCCATGTTATTTGCAGATAGGCAAATTAATAGTACAAAGGCTAGTTTCTATACCCTTTCACCAATATCTATAAAGAACTATACTGCCAAAGATAATTATAATATTCTCCCTAACGAAGATGGATTTAACGAATCTTTCAAGAGAACTCTCATATCACAATGGAAAAAGTTCATGAATAGTAGTATTAATATTGATATTAAATTCAATATAACAAAATGGAAGAAAGTTGTTGTAAAACACTATGGAGGGCTGGTAATCTCATTTAGCGGTATAATAGATATAGAAAGTAGACCAGAATTATTAAATCTTATATATAATATAGGAATAGGCAATAGAAGAGGTCAGGGTTTTGGTATGCTTGAATTGGTGCATGGTATATGAAGATATATCCTTCAGATTGGTTAACTAATGCTGGTATAGTTGGATTCTTAAGAATGCAGAATTATAGAGGCAAGTCTTATGATCTTAGCAAAGGATATATAGATATTACAGAATCAGATCTAGAAGATTTTGAACAGGTATATTTTACATATACGTTAATAGAGAATTTAAATCCATATCCAGAAGACACATTCAAAGCATTACAAGACAAGTCTCTTAATTTAAGAAACGAGGATTACAGAGATTTATTACAAAAGATTCGTGATATCCAATCTAACTATATCAATACTTTTAAACCAGATCCAAACTCTTTCGAGAATACTATAAATAGTCTAGAGAAAGTTATGATAAATATAGAAAATGATATAATAAATGCTATCAAAGATGAATTGAAAAAGAATGTAACAATAGTAACACTAAGAGAGAAGATAATAAATAATATTAAAAAAGAAGCAGAAGAGAGAAGAAAAAAAGTAGTAAATAAAGAAGGAAATTTTATTTTCTCACAGCTACAACGATTCTATTTTAATAAGGCTGTTATAGGTAATCCTAGTAGTAAAGGTAGTAGAGTAGTCAAATTTAAAGAAAAGTATATTGATCCTGCAATAGAGATTATCTGTAATCCTTCTGAAGGTAATATAACATGTAAGTTTTGTAAAAAGAATAAAGTAAATATAGATAGATTTAATGATGATTCTGAGATATTTTTTAATGAAGGTATGTTCTCTACTGTAGGAGTATCCCAGAGTAAATTCCTTAACTTTTATTATAATTATCAACCAGATTTAGTTATATGTTCTTTATGCCAATTACTCTTGTTATGCGCATTTGCTGGTTTTACATCTATACCTAGAAGATTTCAGGATGATATAAATAATACTACATATATATTTGTAAATCTACCAAATCTAGAATTATTATGGGACGAAAATGATAACATAAAGAAGTTCTATGAAAGCAGTAAAGAAGATGTAACAGGTACAATTTATGAAGAGATATTCAGGGATCTATTTATAAAGGAGAAAGAAAAGAAATCGTTATGGGTTCTTAATAATATATTGTTCATAGAACTAGGCCCAGTTCCACGAAAGGATGTAGAAAAACCAAGATTTGTATATTTTCATATGGGAAAACGTATAGCTAATCTATTTAGAGATGATATAGCAACAGAATATCTCAGATATATAAGAGGATATGTAATTATAGAAAATAATAGAATTACCTTGGAAAGAGATGTAATTAGACGAATACTTACTAATGAGTCATTATATCCTCTATGTTTCTATCTTCTTAAGAATTATTTGGATAAAGAACAGGTTTATTTACGCAACGTATATATTATAGCTTTGCTAGCAGCTTTATATAGTATGTCTGTACATAATAAGGAATTGACTTCCAAACAAGTATATGGAATACTAGAAAGCTTCCGCAAACATGGCGAAGAATTCGCCAAACGATTATCTCTAGACGAGCGAATCCAAAAATCTTATAAACTACTCTCACTGATTCGTACAGGTAAAATAGTAGATTTTTATGATTACTTGTTAAAAATGTATATGAATGATAACAAACCTGTACCTGACACAATAATATCTCTATTAAATAAAGAAGATCAGATAGATTTCTACTCTAAGGCTTATGCGTTCATGTCGGGATTTTTGAGCGAGGTTAAACAGGATATTAAACAGAAATGATTATTAAGGAGAATATAGAAGAAGATTAATGATGAAAACTAAAGGACTTACGGCAACAATAGTTTTTGAGGCACAGTCATTGAACTATGATGAAGGTTATGGAAATCTTTCGATAATAAAGAAGTTTCATAGAGGAGATGGTAATGTATACACTTATGCTTCTAGACAGTCTTTGAGATATGCTATATTTATTCAAGGATGTCAAGATCCATATAAATGGAAACCTAGTAATGTAGTATTGGCTGGTGAGGGTAATAAGCGAGTAGTACAATTGATAAGTGATATTACTGAAAGCGTGGAATCTGACCTGTTTGGTTACATGCGAACTAACGTGCCTTTAAACTCTGGAGCAAAGGATAAGAAGAATAAAGAAGAAGTTTCTATAATGAGAACTGCTCCAGTAAGACTTACCCCAGCTATATCATTAGAACCGTTTAGAAATGATATGGAGATGCTTACAAATAAGTATCAATCAGATAAGATACAAGCACAACCCAATATATCTAATTCTGAAGTACATCGTTCATTATATAAGTATACAATAACAGTAGATCTTCATAGAATTGGTACTGAGGAAGATGTAATAGGTACCAGAATATCGCCAAACAAAGAGACTATAAAGGAAACTGAAGACTTTAAGAATTTCGTTGAAAAATTCCGTAAGATACATATAGATAATGAGAAAAAGGCACAACGTGTTAAGGAATTATTATCTATAATAGGAAATCTATATCGTGATATAAGAGGAAGACGGGAGGATCTAAAACCATTGTTTATAATTGGTGGAGTATATGATATATGTAACCCATTTTTTGTTAATATAATTAGAGTAGATTACACCAACAATCTACCAAGAATAGTGTTAGAACCAATAAGGCAGATCCTTGAGCATAATACTATAAAGAACCATACCTATATAGGTATTAGAGAGGGTATATTTATGAATACCATAACTGAGTTTCAAGCGATTACTACAAATGTAGGTTCACCAGAATTCGTGATAACGAAGTTACAAGAGGAAGTTACCAACTATTATAATAGTAATAATAGCTCGTCCTAAGTAGATCGTTAAATGCAGAATAAATATAATAAAGTTTTAAGGATTAAGGCCTATCAGCCTACGGCTGTGTATAGAAACCCAGTAACAGCAGAAGTAATAGAGAGTTATCCATTACCACCACCCTCTACTATATTAGGTCTAATCTCGACGCTCATAAAAGAACCAATTTTAGAGAAAGATAGTATAAATATAAGCATACAGGGTAGTTATGATTCTTTATTAAAGGATTATCAATGGTACAAGAAATATGAGAGCGATAAACCATATCCTATATTAGTTCACACATTATACGACGTCAATCTTATAATACATCTCGGTTTTAGCAACGAAATACTCGCAGAAAGAGTAAAGAGTAATCTACTTAATCCTTCATATTATCTATATTTAGGTAGAGCAGAAGACCTTCTAAAGATAGAAGATATAGAATTTGTAAATCCAGAAATAAAATATGAATCATGTCTCACTATAAAGTATAATTCATATATAGAAGAAAAACAAGCAAGATTATTTAGATTTGATTCTGGTAGTGTATTTTATAGATTGCCGTCTTATTTATCGTTCATTCAAGTAAGACTCAAGAAAGGTCTTAGAATATTAAGAGATTTTGAGTGGGTAAACCTCTTTTATGTAGAGGCTGGTGGTTTAGGTGAGGCAGATAGTGATGTACCACTCTTTTTTGACGGTGAGTATTATATATGGTGGTGTATGCAAAATCCTATCCTAGATCAGAGCCTAGAACACTAAGGCAACATACTGAGGATCTGTTAGAAAGATTAAATGTACTAAGAAAATTAATAGGAAATACTATAATTGAACGTATACCAATAGATTACAGGGATAATTTCTGGTTAGCATTAGAAATATGCTGTAAAGCTCATGATCTAGGGAAGATTAACACTAACTTTCAGAATAAAATATTAAAACGATTAGGAAAGACAAATGAATTGATTAATATTGATAGAAATCTAGAAGATGTACCTCATAATCTTTTATCATGTGCCTTCATTCACGATATAGTAAAAGATTTTGATGAAAACATTCAACATGCGATATATCAGGCTATAGCATTTCACCATGTAAGAGGAAGTGACGAATATAGTCTTAGCGATAATTACTGGCAGAAAGTAAAAGATGTAATTGAAAAGGATCTAGCATCAAATATACACAGGTTAGATGATATGCAAGATCTATTTAATAATAATATAAAGGACGTTAAATCTAATTTTAGGAAAAGACATCTAATCGTTCCACTCGAGGGCGATATACGTACATTCTACATCTTTCTTAAAGGATTATTACATAGATTAGATCATAGTGCATCTAGTATGATGTGTGTAGAATTACCTTTATTTAATGACATTGATAATAGAGTAATTCATTACTTAGTTAATAAAAACATTAAGCGAGAGAATATTTGGCAAGAAGATATAGCAAAAAAGAATAGAAATAATAATGTAATAATGATTGCAGGTACTGGTTCTGGTAAAACAGAGTTTGCATTACTCTGGCTTAATGGAAAAGGTTTCTACACACTGCCTATAAGGACATCGGTAAACGCTATGTATGAAAGACTTAAGGAGACTCTTAACAGTAAGAATATAGGGTTATTACATAGTGATAGTTATTTTTATGCTCTAGATCTATACAAAGATGATCATGAAAGTATTGAACTAGGTATAAAACAAATGGATCTAGCTAGACAACTATCAATGCCTATAACAGTATCTACTGCGGATCAATTGTTTACATCTGTATTTCAGTATAAAGGTTATGAGAAAATATATGCTACACTAGCATATTCCGCTGTTATAATTGATGAGATACAGTCGTATGATCCTGATATAGTTGCTGTTATACTCAAAGGATTGAAAGATATAGTAAAGTTAGGAGGAAAATTTTGTTTAATTACTGCGACGCTTCCAAAACTTTATCTTGATTACATATTAGAGAAGATATGTAATACAAAATTATTAGAGCCACATTATCGCAAGTTTAAAAGACATAGGATTCAGGTATTAGATTGTACAATTACAGATAATACTATGATAGAATTGATTAAAGAGTTATTCAACAAATATAACGCTGTACTAATAATCACAAATACAGTAAAACAAGCACAAGCGCTCTATAAGATACTTTCTAATATCAAAAATATACCAGTCAATCTACTTCATTCAAGATTTATATATAAAGACAGAAGAGAAAAGGAAAGTGGAAAGAATGGTATTATAAATAAACAGGAAGGTATATGGGTAACAACTCAACTAGCAGAAGTATCTTTAAATATAGACTTCCCAGTACTTATAACAGAATTATCTACTATAGATTCTCAGATACAACGGTGGGGCAGAGTAAGAAGAAATAAGATAAGCGATTATTTAAGCAACGAACCAAATATATACATATGTTCGTCCAATATATCTGGTAAAGGTTCTGTATATGATACTGATTTATTAGAACTAACTGATGAAGTATTAAGAAACAACAAAGATATAACGCTATCTGAATATGATGAATATATGCTAATAAATACTATGTTCTGTAATAGAAATATAGAATCAACAAATTATTATAAGAGGTTTCAAACCTCTTTACGTTTACTCGAGGATTTAGACTATAAAGTAGAGAGTAGAGATGATGCACAAAAATTATTTAGAAAAATAATCGATATTAATATTCTACCACAACAGATATATGACGAAAATAAAGAAAAGATAGAAGACGCACTAACAATATTATCAGAATCAACGTCGAAAAGGATAGATAGGTTGGATGCATTATATACAATAAAACAATATACGGTACCGGTTCCATATTCTATACTTAGAAAAACAAGTATACAATATAATAACGATTTAATATTAGCAGATCTTAAATATTCAAAAGATATTGGTATTGAATATGAACAGGATAGTTCTAGTGTAATTATATAATGATTTATAACTGGATGTATTATTGAGTTAATACATTGTATGTGTGATATATTATGTCACATTCATCGCATGGTACTGAATTGTTTTAATGTTTAATATAGATTATCTATATTCATGAACCCAAATCCTAAAGAATTCCTTTCTCCAAGACCAACATCCAGGGCAAATTGTAACAATTTAAGAATTGCACTACACCTCTCATATTGTTCAAGATTGAACCAGAATCTCCATAGAGTGCCTATTACTATATGCTTGTTGCCATGCACATGTATCTCTTTAGCAATCTGTTTGATAAACATTAACTTATTTATTATATGCCCATTTGGATTATTTTTATTATTACTAACTTCAGCAATAATACTATCGTTACTACCATCTACCATATCATGATTACTTCTAGTACTCTCTATCTCCTCTCTTACATTATTCTCTATATCCAAACCTGTATACATCTTGTACTTTTTGTAAAGATTATCCTCTAACTGTCTTATAAACAACTCCAAAGGATAATCTCTTCTCCAATAAAGATAATTATAGCTATGTTTTAGATTCAAATCTATATACTTCTCTCTAGGTATTCTTACAATTATAGGCGTTGCAGCTATAAATGTGAACTGGCTCTTGTTTAAGGTGTAACGTATTATCTTTAAACCATTTATAAGGAACCTCATATCCCCTATGCTTATAACCTCTTTAGCTCGCTTATGTTCTCTAACCCTTTCTGCAATATGCATTATCAGATCAGTGCTAGGGGAAGAGATGAGCAGATACTTCCTCTCACCCTTTTTCATCATGCTTGAGTATGGGAAGATGTTTGAGAAGCAGAAGAACTTGTACCCATCCTTATCAT
>JACAFH010000020.1 GCA_013538715.1 Candidatus Nitrosothermus koennekei
ATCCTTGCCAACACTCATGTAGAAGTACTTACCCTTCATATGCTTGGACTTCTCATCCCATATTATAACATTGCCAACACTCTCCTTTATAAGATCCTCTATAGAGTGCAATATGTTAGTTGTAGAGATATTGGTATTGCTTGTCATATCACTCAATTAATAGTATTAACTACTATTTTTCTTCCTCCCATTCTTCTCTGCTTTCCCTTTACCCTTGATTTGCATCACTCCTCTCTTCTATCAGTGTATTTATATAACCTAGTTGATGTAATCTAGCAAGTATTGTATCAACACACTCATCAATACTCTGCCTATCTGTATCTACTGCAACCTCTGGGTTAATAGGCTCTTCATATGGATCCTGTATGCCAGTCATATCTTGTATCTCTCCATTCAATGCCTTTCTGTAGAGACCTTTTGGATCCCTCTTTATGCATGTATCTATTGAGCATCTAACATATACTTCAACAAAATCTTTTAGCTCTTCCCTAGCATATGCTCTGAACGCTCTATATGGTGATATCAAGGATACTATAGAGATTATGCCATTCCTTGTTAGTAACTTGCTTATGTATACTACTCTTCTAGCATGAGTCTCTCTATCCTGCTTGCTGAAGCCTAGATCTGGGCTAAGGTTTCTTCTAACCTCATCACCATCTAGGAGTTCTGCTTTATAGCCTAACATTAGAAGCTTCTTCTGAAGTTCTTTAGCAATAGTTGTCTTGCCAGAGCCTGATAAGCCTGTAAGCCATATAGTGAAGCCTTTCATACAGAATGTGTATTAGTAACTAGTTAATAAGGATTCTTATGTTTCAACTACTAATACTTACGTTACATGGGATACATATAAAAAGAAAATCAAATAACTATATAACAACGAACCTCTTCAGTTCTCTGCACCTTTTCTTGCTATAAAACCTTAAACCTATCTAGTCTGATTCATATCTTTATCATTCCATTAGTATAGGCTATTTCAATATTCTACGGTATAATAGATTAAACACAAAAGCATGCATCTACCATAATCTAAAGCCTTTTATATAAAAAGGCATTATATTGAGAATACAAGATGTAATAACAAGGGAAACTTATCTACCAAAATTCTTTTTATAATTAATAAGCTAAAGATTGACGCTTTACAAGTATATCATGTAGTATATTAATCCATAAGTAGAGTTTAAGGATAAAAAGAGTTAAACCATAAAGCAACAACAGATAATACTAACTGCTAAAGATTATAGTTGTTGACACGTCAGATACTCTATTAAATCTATCTCTATCAAGCATAATTTTAAGATTATTATACCATTCGTAATTATTAGTCTGCATCTTGATTCTATTATTATCATTTTCACTTAATACTACAAAATTTGTGGCGTTAAGGCGAGCTTTGCTTAACATAATTGATATTTTAGATATATCTTTATCTTGGTCTAGCTCTCTACTATATTGAAAATTATTTTCAAGGTCAAAAGAATCATAATATCTAATTGCAGAACGAGATGAAGAAATTGTATGTATGATGGCAGAATGCGAAAAATGTTCATTTAATAGCTTCGCACTATATAAAAGGGATGGATTTAAATAAAAGAACGCATCCCAAGCATAAAATGTTATAGGAATTGTATAAGCACCTATAGCTATTACAACCACAAATATTACTTTTATTTTTCTTAGAATAACGTTATTTAATATTGAGTAAGGAAGTAGTACAGCAAAACCAAACATTATATATATAGGTATTCTAGCTAAAAGTGCTGAGGATGCAAATATCATAATTGTAATTAATGCCATTAATGATAGTAATCCAGATAACATTAATACATCATCATTAATGAGTTTATTTCTCTTTAACAAGAAAAATAACATAAAAATTGATATTATAGAAACGACTACGGTCTCTGCAATACGCATTACATTAGCAAGATAATATGATTCATTAGGTGATGGTGTTAGTTGTAATTTATGTACGCCCTCTACAGTTCTTATAAAATCATTTATGTATCTTTTTGCATTACCAAGCGCAATGTTTTCAGAGGAGCCTGTCCAACTTGAAAATATTATAAAATATAATATAACAATTAAATATAATCTTTTATACAAAATATTTTTATATATGCCTAAATGATTAGTTAATAAAGAAATCAATATTATAAATAATAGAGTTAATAACAACATAAATGCATTTGTAGGATTAGTTATATTAATAATCACTAATAACAACAAACTTAGAATTATCCAGCTTTTCTTCCATCTGATACCTTTATAAATTAAAACAATGAGAAGAGTTATATATAAAATGAAAGAAAGTGTATAAGGAGCGAAATGTCCTAAACTAGCCCAGCTCGTACTTAAAAATGCAAATGAAGCTATAACTGCAAGATTATGTTTGTGTATCATTCTTGACGCAAGAATATAAATTAAAATGGCAATAAATAGTAGGGTTAGTATAGGGAAAAATCTAAAAAAATTATAAGGATAAGTTAGGAAATTATAAGGCGATATAGAATCCATAACATTAAATAGTATGGCTGCTAATATAAATAATGAAGGATACTCAAATGCGTAGGAATCTGATTCTCTTATATGTCCTGTCTTAATTAAAAATGGTAAGTTTGATCCATGTGCATATACATCCATATAACGAGGGGTCTCATACGCTAGATTAGGAATACCATGTAGATACATGCAGAATAAGATTATTGCAAATATATGTGTTATTCGATTGTTATTCTTGTGTAATAATAGAGATATATTAAGAATAGCTAATGAAAAACCTATCCAATAAATTAGTGGAAGTGATTTGAAATAATAAAAGGCATCTGGTTCTGGATATTGATAAATAGAGATAGATACTAACGATAATATTAATAATATAGAAGAGATAAATGGTATTAAGAAAGTAAGAAAAGAATCTACTTTTGTATGTATTATCTGCCTAGCTTCTTCAATCATCTGTACATCCATTCTTAATTAATGAAATTAATAAGTTTTTATAATGAAGAAATTATTACATACATAATTCGAGTGATGCGGCTACTCCTCCTATGATATCTGTAAAATATGTTGGAATACTTTTATAATAGTGGCTCATATTTTTATTAGTTATAAATATAGGCAATGATTCTTTGCTATTTGAATAAGCATATCCATGCATTCCTTTAGGCTTTCTTGTTCCACTCCAAAAATCAGGATATATAACATAACCTTCGTCGACTACAAACATTACATCCCCAGTTTGGGTTCTATTGTCTGGTATCTTAAGTATGTTCTTTTCTTTATCACTAACCACATGACCAAACTCGAGAGTATTGAGATATTCTACTACTTTATTCTTTGCGTAATTGTTAAAGAACCAGAACCTGGCTAGAGTAGAATCAAGAAAGACAATATAATCCTTATACAACGAAATATTATTGAGTTTATTCAAACTCATCAAATCTATATAATTGTTTACTCTGCTCATTCCATGATCTGTTACAAGTAATAGATTTATATTATCAATGCCACCAAATATATTTATTACCTCCTCTATGTAACGTTCGGTAGCTATTATCTTTTCTCTAAATAATAATGGTTCTGGTCCATATATATGCCCCTCTCTATCAAAACCACTGAATTTTATATACCAGAATCCTATCTCTTTGTTTTTCATATATCGCTTAATTTTCTTAATAGTACCTTCATCTCCATTAAGTATTGAGGGTTCTATAAATTTAAATTTAATATTATTAGCTCTTAATCTATCAAAGAGAGTTGGTATATTAGCCATCTTTGTCTTATATATAGGTTCATGCTGTGAGGCTGTAAAATACTTTAACATTTTTGGTGGTATTATATTAGGGGTTAATCTTGTTCTAGTACCTCTAAATATACACTCGCCTACTATTCTACTCAATTTCATCAGTTTGTCATGATTACTTACATCAACTAACCTTATAAAATATTCAAATAATCTATCTGCTATGGGAGTATATGTGGATCTAAGACGCATCTCAGTAAATATACCATGTTCATTAGGCCATTTACCAGTAAATAAAGTAGTTTCAATACCTTTAAATGCAAATAATGGTTTTAATGACGTTAACAAACCTTCTTTCCCAATGTTGTATATATATGGCATAGTCTCCTCATTAAGATATGCTATGGAAAATGCGTCTACCAATATCATTACAGTTACTACCATTTTTGATATTACGCCTCTATTTAAGTAATGTTGGAAAAAGGTAGTATTTATAAGCTTTTAAATAGATCTGTCTAGCATCTTCCCAGCCTGTTATATTAGCAATAGGTATAATATTTCGTAATATATCGATCCCTTTCATCAAAAGGTGCATATCAATACCACCATCCCTATTTAAGGATAGAAGTATAAGTAAGCCTGCAGGAAAGAATTTTAACGAAGGCGAGATAGTAGAATTATGAACTAGGGGGCCCAGATATATCTTAGAAGATTCTTTGTAGAACAAGTGTATATATTTGATATTAGTATACAACTGATATAGTATATTCAAGATATTAACCAATAATATACAACGTGGGTTTTTATTTCTTACGAAGGCACTTATCATAGGTTTATAATAAACCTTTGCTAGTTGTTTACTAATTCTATCAATTTCTAGCCAATTATTTATTTCAAAACCTATATAACATTTTATATAGTACTTTAGGACTAGTGCTAAATCGTTACGAGTAATAAAGAATAATTCTATAGGATCTTTATCCATGTTGAAATCAGGCTGGAGTTTAAATCTTGTTGCGAGTTCAATTTTATCTATTAAATCTGGTATATGTCTTACTATCTCGTCTAGCTTCCCTTTGGAACTTAATATTTTAATCATATCGATTCTTTTTATATAACTTGAGATATAGACTTTGTTCAATATACAAAGACTTGTTGCTATTTCGATATATGTTTTCATACATTCATATATTAGGCGCATTCTGGCATTCTCATCTATATCTTTATATAGCAACCTATACTCAAAATGTCCAAGTAATCCTGTAATTTTCTCAAAAAGTAGTCTTAATCCACTTGAAAGAGGTATATCTAAACTATCATATGTAATATATGACCTAATATCTTTGCCATAAAGAAGAGTAGAATTCTTTAAATCAACAAACCATATATCCGGGTAATTTATATTGTCTTTCGTTAGATATCTTAAATCCACGGCAAAATTAGAATACTTGAACAATGATCTTGTTGGATTATTAGATCCTAGTTTTTTATATATATCTTCTAACATCAACGAGGTAGTAGTTTCATCTGGAATCTTATTAACAACAATAGCTATATCAAAATCTTTTAATAAAATTACCTCACCATTTCTTATAATCACACTGCCTTCGCCTCTACCGTATCCTCCTGTCAATAAAATAGACTGTACATTATCCTTTAGATAATTTACTATACACTCTACGACTACCCTTAATTTCTTATCTATTTCTAGATCAACTAAATCATCATGAATTGTATATTTGCCCAAATTTATCCCTCTTCTAAATTAAAATTATTTATTCTTTGTAACAATCTCCTCATTATACGTTTTGAAGGTAAATATCGTGATCCCATCTTTGTAACTTTTATCGCAGCAAATAGATTTGCAAAATATGCTGATTTATATATATCCAGCCCCTTGATCAATCCATAGATTAATGAACTTGTAAATGCATCGCCAGCACCTGTAGTATCTCTAGCCTTTACTTGTAATTGTGATTGTATAAATCTAGTATCTTGACCATTGCATACTATACAGCCCTTTTCGCCAAGTCTAATTATTACTATTGGGACAATCTTTGCTAAATATGATATGGCATCTTTAAGCTCATATGTATGACTAAGAGCCTTTGCTTCTTCTAGATTACATGAAAGAATATTAGTTAATCTCAAAGCCTTCATAAAATATTCATAATTTTTATCTCTTATAATATTATATGAACCTGGGTCAAATATAGTTATTACTGATAATTGTTTAGCTCTTTCCATTGCATGGATAATGGCGTCACGTTGGGGTGAATGGACTAATGAGTATCCCGCCGCATATAAATATCTATATTGTAATGAAGAAAATATTTTATCAACCTCGTCGATAGTCAGGGTATTATTAGCTCCTCTTGCAATTATAAACGAACGTTCTGCAGAGGTATCTACAAGTGAAATAAGTAAACCAGTAGGCAAGTTATCTCTAACTATATAGGGTATTATATTATGATTTACTATATCTTTAATGAAGAAATCTCCAAATATATCCTTGCCACATTTTCCAACTATTGCTACTTTACAGTTAAATTGAGATAATACAACTGCTATATTACTGATACCACCAGGCGTACATATGAATTCTTCACATTCAGTGACTCCTCCTCTTATTATTTCGTTAGTACTAAATCTAACATTAATATCGATGAATATATCACCAATAACTACACAGTCAAACACTGTATAAGACGAATTAATTGTACTCAATTATATCAGCAGAGAACAGATGTATCTACACAATACTTATTAATATAATCACTAGCTACAATCACTAGCTACAATACCTCTTGTTTGATTCAATGTTTCTACTATGTTAATTTTCATATCCTATTTGATAAATTCTATATCTGGATTATGCTTAGGTATTCACTAACTGTCTCCTAATATTCTATCAATATAGCAATGACTACGAGCATCTCATTTATTCAATATATACATTGATGAGTGCATCTATTATTGCCTTATCATCATCAGCAAGCTTTGAGTATATGCTCTTGCTTTTGCTCCTTGCAGAGTTGAATCTAGCAAACTCCTTTATAGAGAGAAGGGATGCTGGGAATAATGCTGTACCAATAACCAATGGGAACCTATGCCTTACAGTATTCTCAACATTCTTCTGAGCAAGCAACTCCTCTGTTATACTCTTCCAGTACACTTTAATTGGCTTTGCAATAGATAGGTAGAACTCCTCTACACCCTTCACATAACTCTTGTTAGTAGATTACTTTTAGGGTCTGTTGCATAAACCTCTACATCATAACCTCTCTTCACTAGCCTCTCCGCTATGCTCTTAACATAGATCTCTACTCTTTTTATGTGTTGATGATATCTAGATGTTACGAATTGTACCTCCATATTCTGCTATTACTCCTTGTATCCTATCCTACTAGTTCTTGCATAGTATTCTCTTGTAGTCTCTGCCCTCTTCCATGTACGCATATCTCTGTATTTAATTACACGCATCAATGCTATAAACTGGATGAGCTGCAATTCAACGATAGTCCATACCTTAGATACTATAGGCTTATTCCTTAGAGCAAATATTAATGGTAGAGAGCCTAAAATGGTATAATCAAGTAGTAAGAATGCTTTACTTGTTAGCATATCTATTATGCTGAAGATTGGCATTAACAACATTAGTGTTGGGGATATAACTATCATGAAGAGGTTCATAGGTAATATTAGCATACCATACCATGAGAACTTTGGATTAAAGCATAATCCTATGTTCTTCAACAACAGATTTATATGACCTACTGCTCTCCTACTCTTAACCTCTATCCTCTCTTTAGCTGTTAAAGGACTTGCTTCATAGAATATAGAATCAGGATCATATATTGCTCTATAGCCTTGCTTCCTTATATTCAATGCTACATCTGCATCATCAGCAGATGTTGTTATTGGTCTTATAAGATCTCTCCTGAATGCTGAGAAGGATTGAAATATATATGTTGAATCTATAATGGATTCTGCTATCTGTATCCTATGCTGTATTGAGCGATAGTTAACCTCTAATCCTTCATTATTTGGTGCTATTAACCTGCTAGTAACTGCACCTATCCTCTCATCTGCAAAGTTTGCTACCATCTCAGATATAGAGTCGCTCTTTAGCAGACTATCGCAATCAGTCCTTATTGCTATCTCTCCTCTTGCTATACTGAATGCTTTGTTAAATGCGGCTGCTGGTCCTTTTCTTTCAGTCTTAATCAACTTGATGTATGGA
>JACAFH010000021.1 GCA_013538715.1 Candidatus Nitrosothermus koennekei
CTGTGTATATTGATGATATAGATGCTACAACTGCGTTTGCAGGTATGTATGAGAGAGAGGCAAATGCTATTAAGAATGCTATGCCTTCGCTACTGCCATAGATCGTGCTTATGCTATCTGAGAGGAAGAAGAGTACAATGCCTACAACAGTACTTATCAGCAATGAGAGGATGAGTCCCATCTTTATTACCCTCCTAGTCTTGGCATACTCGCCTTTTGCATTGTACTCAGAGATGTACTTTGCAAGTGCTGTCTGCATACCTGAGCTAGCAAAGGCTATTATGGATGTTGTAAATGCTATAACTATCATTGCCTGCCCTATATGCTCAGCATCTAACATCTTTGCAAGAACTATCCAGAATAATGCACCAACTATGGATGTTGTTATATTCCCTAGCAATAGATACAGTGAACCCCTTGCAAGTCTTTCAAATGGTTTCTCCATTGAGCCTCTCCTCCTCAATTGAATCTGTTAGCATCTTTGCTCATTGTGCATCTAACGCCCATTATGTTTATAGGTAGGTATAACCATCTCCTTCTCATTTGGAGGTAAAGAATACCAGATAGTATCAATAGCCACTCTACTAAACCTAGATTCTTCCCATGGATAGTTAATACTCCAACTACATGCGTATATAAAGCCTTTACCCTTATTAGCATGATGCCTATTAGATCTTGTATTTGCCCATCCAACGTTACCAAGTAACTCAAACAAGTATATAAGTCTCTTGTGGTAAGAGATATGTATTATCTGTTTATAACTAATGTTATGTAACTCTAGAACTATATGTATTTAAATACAAGATACGTTGCTACATCTCTAGCATGAGATTACTTGTTATAGGCTTAGACTCTATGCCTGCAGATCTGCTAAGCATGAAGGATGAGTTGCCAAACATAGGCAGGATGATGAGCAGTGGTATAGCAGGAGTGCTTGAGAGTTGTCATCCTCCTATCACTATACCAGCATGGATGGTGATGATGACTAGCAAGAGCCCTACTTGCATATCCTTACCAACACTCACGTAGAAGTACTTACCCTTCATATGCCTAGACTTCTCACCCCATATTATAACATTGCCAACACTCTTCTTTATAAGATCCTCTATAGAGTGCAATATGTTAGTTATAGAGATATTGGTATTGCTTGTCATATCACTCAATTAATAGTATTAACTACTATTTTCTTCCCTCCTCCTCTTCTTCTCTACTCTTTTCCTTGCTTTGCATTACTCCTCTCTTCTATCAATGTATTTATATAACCTAGTTGATGTAATCTAGCAAGTATTGTATCAACACACTCATCAATACTCTGCCTATCAGTATCTACTGTAACCTCTGGGTTTAAAGGTTCTTCATATGGATCCTGTATGCCAGTCATATCTTGTATCTCTCCATTCAATGCCTTTCTGTATAGACCTTTTGGATCCCTCTTTATGCATGTATCTATTGAGCATTTAACATCAACAAAGTCTTTTAGCTCTTCCCTAGCATATGCTCTAAACGCTCTATATGGTGATATCAGAGATACTATAGAGATTATGCCATTCCTTGCTAGTAACTTGCTTATGTACACAACCCTTTTAGCATGCATCTCTCTATCCTGCTTGCTGAAGCCTAGATCTGGGCTAAGGTTCCTCCTAACATCATCACCATCTAGGAGTTCTGCTTTATAGCCTAACATTAGAAGCTTATTCTGAAGTTCTTTAGCAATAGTTGTCTTGCCAGAGCCTGATAATCCTGTAAGCCATATAGTGAAGCCTTTCATACAATAACACTTTGTATGGTACCTTATATAGTTATAAGTAAGATAAGTTATATAATATATGTTAGATAATTAATAATAAGGTTATTGTTATGACATGTCTACTTGGTACAATAATTCCTAATAGTATAAATTATCTATTAATTATAATATGAGTACTAGTATTAATATATCACCAACTACTATGACTGCTGGAACCCATTTGTTAGCATATTATGCTGTAGATAGAGTAGGCAATACACATAATCTTAAGCAAGTACAGGTAATTAAACAGATAGATTTTGCTACATTGCCAGTAACATCATACTATGGTATAAATAATAACGATAGCATACTAACAACCAAGCAGTATCCAAATAACTATCCAAATAGTAATCCTCCATCTATACCATTTCCTAACCAATTGCCTGTAGCAACAAGGTTCAAAGAGATCAAGGAGATGGGTCTCAATGCTATAAGGATAAATATGTTCTGGGAAGGGTATCGCTGGTATAAATCACAGGGTAAAGCAAGTACCTTCCTTAACAGAGTGAAGGAGATAGCAAGCACAGCAGACTCTTTAGGCTTAGGTATCCTATATAACGTAATGCATCAATGGAATATCTCTTCAGTACTATATTCTTCTTCAACTAAGCGAGAAAGAGGCACTGGCTTTCCAGAGGAAGCACTCAAACCATTAGGTCTAGTGAGGCTACCAGATTCCTATATATCTAATCAACCTATAGATGGTTCTACAGATGTAGAGAAGGCACCAGTTAACATATTTTGGAAGAACTTTGTAAACAATTACGATATTACTATAGATGGGATAACAAAGCCAATATGGCAACATATCTGGGATGATTACTATAAGGATGTTGTTATAGCAACTAAAGATCATCCATCAACCATAGGCTATGAAATGATGAATGAACCATTTGTAGGAACAAGTAATGTAACAGCTACACATTTTGATGGTATGGGGAGATATTATTCTTATATCAGTCAAAAGATCAGAGAATTAACATCGACAAGAAAGATATTCTTTGCAGAACTACTAACATTTAACTTTTCAGGAGTGGGAGGTAAAGGTAAAGGCTCAGCTAGAACAATACCTAAAGATGCAAATGGTAATATCATTAATGATATAGTTTTTACAATGAATAGGTATGGTCAAGAAGGTTTTACTACTAACACTGTAGGAACATTCGACGAGATCCAACCAGTTATGTATAGTTATAAAATACCAATAGTGATAACAGAGTGGAACAACCAAGCCCAGTCCAATATAGAAATTACATTAACTGGTATGAAGAATTATTTACAGGAAATGAAAAGCCGAGGATATGGTTGGTTCTTCTTTAACTATGATCCTAACTATCCATGGACTATAAAGGATAGCAACTATAATGATAAATGGAACGGTTCAAAGACTATTACGTTTAGGCAGATGTTATATGATGTTAAGAAACAAGTATATAGCTAATAATAACAAAGGTACACATAGTATTACTAACATAAATAACCCTTTACCATTAACAACCTTCATGTGTCTATTCTAAAACCCACATATAGCAGGTACATCGTTATTTTATTCATATAATGCCTATATTTCTTTAGTAATTATTATATATTTATCACACTTCAGAGGAATTCATAATACTTAGTCATTCTATAGCTCTACTCTATCTTCAAATTGATCACATCATTGAGACAAATTTTGCAGATACTTTACTAGTGTTGTAATAATACTTTCGAGATTATGATATTTTGGACATATGTATAACCATCTTCACCGAAGTTTTTCCAATGGTTACTAAGTAGATACTTTAATCCTATATCAAAATCGTCATTCTTTGCCCAATAACCAAACTTTCCCGTTAAACCATCTGGGTTTACCGAACTTAATATTGCCATTTTATGTGCTAGGGCTTCTAACATAGCTATTGGTAACCCCTCACGTATACTTGGTAATAGTAGAATCCAGCATTTATCTAATACTTTTTGTTTTTCTTCTTCGTTTATAAAACCAAGGATCTCTAAGTTCTTTAAATCTTTGTACTTATGGACTATCTCTTTATACTTTTCTTCATATATAACACTTGGTTTACCCATAGCTACGAATTTTAAGTCAGGGAATCGCTTTGCCATCTCGAAAAATATCCAATATCTTTTCTGAGGGTCCATTCTACCTACATAACAAATCAGTGGTTTGTCGCTTTTTCTAATTAGTGATTCCTCAGGAATTGGATGAACCGGATTAGGTAGGTATTCAATATTAGTCGGCTCTATACCATAGAGCCTTCTTAGCTTATCAATATAAAATCTTGCCTGTGTTAATATAAGATCAGCATGTTTATAAGCTTGTCCAAAGATTACCTTGTTTATCCTAAATCTTAATTTGTTTATCATATAATAAGGATCTACTGATGATAGAAGCTTGTAGTCGTGTTCATCAAATGGGTCTTGGGCATATATTATATGCTTACTTTTACGCATAGTTAATTCTGCTAATAATGTCTCAACCATAGCTTCAATACTAATATATATATCAGCACTAATGTCTTTTATAATCCTTTTTGCTTCTCTATACTCCAAAATATGTTTTAACATAGATTTAGTGTTAAAACTGTAAGGATATGTAATTATATTAAGATTATCTACTACATACTCATCAGGGTAGCCGGGATCTCTCCATGTAATTATAAAAACCTCAAAACCAGACCTTGCTAACGCTTTACCAAAGACTTTTACAAGCCAACCAAAACCACCATGCCTCTTGTCAGTAAAAGATTCAGAAGTTATAAAAGCAACTCTCATAATGCTTGCTATCTTCATGGTTTATTTAAAGATTTTGATACACTAATAGGTAGTATCCGGATAAGATAGGTATTTAAGCTATTGATACTCTCCGTTATGGGCATCATGGCCCTGATATCCAGCTGCTTCAAACGTAACAAAAAGTAAGGAGAGGTTAAAGTTCTAGCAATCTTAGAGTATACATGTTACATTGGAGATGCAGAAGGTCTCTAAGGTACTAAACCTAGCGTTTGAGCCTATAAGCAACTGTACATGATTCATCTAGTAAGATCCCGAGCAAGATTGTCCATGAGCCCAAGATATATAACCGATAAGATTTAGTTTATATCTGGTCTGCCATCGATGTAGACTCTGGCGAGCTGTTAGCTCTTGAGGCATCATATGAGAGGAGAGCTCTCTGAACGCAGTAATGTTACTGGTGAGGCCCTTAAGTTATGTTTTAATAGACCGAGTTGATAAGAGTTCACGGTATATTATCGTTAGCGATATCCGTATGTGCATAAAGAGTGTAGATGTTGACACACTAACGCAATTGATGCAGATCAAAGCTAATCAATGCGGATCATTAGCCTCCTACCAAAGTCATGATCAGAGGTTCGGAGTTAGGAACAGGATAAGGGGTCCTTCAGGTACTTGAAGGAAAGAGAGGGCAATAGTATTCCACAACAAGCTAAGAAGAGATCATGTAAAGGGATAAATAATGAACCTCAACATCTTTCTCAACCTGTTCGCAGTTTACTACGAGACCATAAGAGGTGGAGGTGGTTGACCATGCTTATCAGTACACTATCCCAATAGATAATATACTAATTCCTAATCATAGATGGTGTAGTATAAAATGTAACATGCCTATTTGACATAAAAATCACATTAAAGTTAGTATTAGCTTCTATAATATCACTCCTTTCTTTTGATAGAAAATTTATAACCGATTGTGATGGTAAAGAGATTTTATGAAACAGCGGCTCACCATTTAAGAATCTATTTACCCAGTGGGTATAATCAGATTTCAGTTCGACTAATTTAATTAAATAATCAGTCGATTCAACTGGTTTATATATAATAGGTATATTTGAAGTAAGATAAACTATATCATCCTTATTTACTGCATTATATATTGTTTTGATATTTTCATAATTAATATAACTCGAATATGTAGTAAAAGTATAATCAGGATTCCAATATGGTTGTGTTAATCCGCTTAAGCTATATATAAATATGAGGCATAATATTACTATAAGTATCTTTTTATTTATATACATGATAATTGTTAATATGTTAGAAACTATTATTAAAGATAATATGAATATTGCTCCTTGACCAAATAAATATCGACCTAAACCTCCTGTCTGAGAAGGGTTAGCCATAACAGAAATAAACGCTAATGACATCAATGTTATTATTAATATTACAAAATATATATTAAATGAAGAAAAAAGATATTTATTATTTATAATGACGAGCTTAAATTTATTTAATATCCATACACATAATAGAGCTAGCATTGCTGCCAATAGCAATGCAAACGAATAAGCATAGAATCTAAAACCCTCACTTAGATATTCGCCGCTGGTAGTTATGCTACTAGTTATGCTAGTAGCTTGTAAGGCATTAATTATCCTATTAAATTGTGTATTAATACGTAATATAGAAGATGGTTCATACCAATATATCGTTATAAGTAAAGAAGTAAATATTACTATAGCAGATATATATACCACGGATATTTTTTTAGTATTATAACTATATAATACTAAACCTATTATGAATATGAATAGTAATATACTTATTATTGCATGATAAATATTTGCTGTTAATACTACTATTGTAAATATTAATATTACAGACTTTGAAACATTCTTTATTAAAGTTACAAATAGATAGAGAGCACTAATTGTTAATAATAAGCTTATACTTTGTGGTTGAGTTGCTGTAATAGTGAAGAATCCATAAGGTAGACCTATTATAAGTAACGAACCTATGAATGGCATAGACCAAGTTAAATAATTATTATGAGAAATAGTATTTTTACTAGTATTATTGTTGACAATATTATATTTACTGATAATTAGCAATAAAATAAATACACCCAAAATGATTCCAAGTAATTGTATTATTCCAATAATCAGATAGGCAAAGTTAATATCACCAATTATAAGCGTTAAATATCCCAATAAGAATGGGAATGCAGGTAACGTAGCATAGTAAGGTTCTGTTTCCTTTAATATTCCTTGTGCCTCATATATGAAACCACTCTCTATTATTTTATAAGTGGCTACTATATCTCTTGTACTATCATTGGCATAAGGATAAAAGTTATTTATAGCACTAATGGTTAAAGTGTATGTTATAGTTATTATAATTACATTAAGTAAGTAAATTCTCAAACATTTACTATAGTTTATATTAGTAAACAAAGTTATTATTAGAAGATTTACCATAAAAGCTATGGCACTTAGATAGAATATATGTAAATCTCCATGTATTATACTGATAGCACTACCTATTATAAGAATTATTATAGTAGTTATT
This sequence comes from Candidatus Nitrosothermus koennekei, assembly GCA_013538715.1. GTDB lineage: Archaea > Thermoproteota > Nitrososphaeria > Nitrososphaerales > Nitrosocaldaceae > Nitrosothermus > Nitrosothermus koenneki. The sequence goes on from JACAFH010000021.1 coordinate 7,097, forward strand.
AATAGAAGTGTAATATGAGCAAAACTCAACGATATAATTTTATGTCTTTCTACTATTACCCGAGTTCTTACCTTATAAATTAAGAATATGAATAATGGTAACAATATTACTACAAATACAATAAGCGATGTAAGGAAATTGAACTGCATCATTATGATACCAGATAATTATTTAGATACCGTAATATAATTCTAGTAACATCTTCCTTGCTATACCTTGTTGTGGATATCTTGAGTGAATTGAATAATAATGAGTAATATTCGTAAGTATACCTTTGGATGTCTATATATGTAAATGGTTCAGCAAGATCGCCCCGTCTATTAACTATCGTATAATAATCTGCATCAAGGTATATTAGTAGTGCGTCCTTAGGAACTAATCTTGCTATCATATTTGCCATCTTACTGGTTACGAAGCTCTTATCATCTATGAAGTATGCTATATTAGCAATTGTATCAATAACATATCGCTCGGCAATTACAACATAACCGCCATTTATTAACATATAGAATCTCAGTATATGAGGTATTATACTTATAAACTCTACAATAGACCATATAACTTTTGTATATTGATTCTTTAGAGAAAGCGCATAGAATTCTTTACCTACATGATTCTTTTCTATTCTATATTTACCTAATCTGAATAACAATCTCCATAACAAGTAAGCAAGAGTGTGTGGCGATCTTAACCAGAACTTCTTGCATCTAATCC
>JACAFH010000022.1 GCA_013538715.1 Candidatus Nitrosothermus koennekei
TGTATTGTTTATTTAACAAAAAGAAATAAAGTTTAACTTGATCTTATGGCATCTATCTCTCCATTGCCTACCCAACTGAGTAGTTCTGCTCCGGAGGGCTTTAGATCATGTTTACCTTGGAGATGTAACATCACTAACACATAGTTAATCTGATTCAATAATGGCTTGTATTTGTTCCAATCGTCATTTCCCTTTGCCTGCTTCCTTAGATCTTCAGGTACCTTCGCCCACCATTCTTTGAATGTTGCCATGTTAATATTAGATATATAATACGTTATAAGTTTTTTGATAATTAAGTAAAGCTAATGGGCTAAAATACTTAAGAAGGATAATGGATAAGAGATGTGTTGAGAATAACAGTATTAGGGGCAGCGAGAGAAGTAGGCAGATCTGCTATACTAGTTGCAAATGATAATAGTAAGGTACTGTTAGATTATGGTGTATTATTAAAGAGAGAACCATTATTTCCAATGCATGTAAAACCTAAAGATATAGATGGGATAATAATAACTCATGCCCATCTAGATCATTCTGGTTTCGTTCCATCACTATTTGTTAGCAGCACACCTGATGTATATGCTACAGAACCTACATTCGAACTCTCAAAATTGTTAATAGAAGATATGTTAAAGATATCTGGTTTCTATCTTCCATTTGAATATCTAGAACTTATAACCATGCTCAAATATGCAAATAAGAAAGAATATAGAGAAGCTTTTGATGTAAAAGATATGAGGATAATATTACATGAATCAGGGCATATAATTGGAGGTGCTAGTGTAGTAGTCGAATGCAATAATAAAAGGATCTTTTATACAGGAGATATAAACCTTAATGGCTCAAGAATTACTAAAGAAGCGGATCTTGACATAGGTGAGATAGATCTCATAATAACAGAGAGTACTTATTCAATGGAAGATCATCAACCTAGAGAAGAGGCTGAGCGTACTCTAATAGAGTTTGCTAATGATGTAGTTGAACGTGGAGGTATATTGTTTATACCAGCCTTTTCAATAGAAAGGGCGCAAGAGATAGCATGTGTATTTCAAGCATATAATTTTAAGCATAGAGTAGTTATGGATGGAATGGCATTAAAGGCTAATGAGATAATGTTAAGGTATCCTATGTTTATTAACAATGTTGAGTTATTTAGTAATGCGCTAAAGAATGCTGAATGGATTAGAGGTTGGGGTGATAGAAAGAGGGCATTAAATAGTCCATGTGTTATAATCTCGCCAGCAGGTATGCTAGTAGGAGGAGCTAGTATCTTCTATCTAGAAGAGATCGCAGATGATACCAAGAATGGTATAGCTATTGTATCATATCAAGGTGAGAATACTCCAGGAAGGACATTAATGAATGAGAGAATAGCATTGATTAAAGGAAAGATAATGAAAGTAAATGCAGAGATTAGAAGGTTTGAATTTTCTGGACATAGTGGTAGGCATGAACTCTTTAAGATGATAAAGAGTATTAAAGGAGAACCTAAAGTGTTAACGGTTCATGGAGATCATGATTCATGCATAAAGTTTGCAGATGATATAAGGAGTGTAGTAGGATTAGATGCTTATGCTCCACTTGCAGGTGAAGGTATAGAACTATAAGTTCCTACTCTCTATTAACTTGATACCTTTTTGTTTCATCTCTCTTATAGCCTCTTCTTCATTTTTAATCCCTTTTATACCATCGATAATTAGATAAACATCAAATTTGTGATTTAATGCATCAAGTGCTGTATTCTTTACACAATAATCTGTAGCAACGCCTGTAATGAATACCTTCTTTACATTAGAAGAACGTAATATATCTGCTAGCTCTGTACCTTCAAAACCTGAATAAGCTTCCTTCTCACTCTCGCTTCCTTTTGAGATTATTATAGCATCATTTAATGCTAGATCTTTATGGAATTCCGCACCTTTTGTATTCTTTACACAATGTCTATTCCATAAACCTCCTCTCTCCTTAAACGAGATATGATCCTCTGGATGCCAATCTCTTGTAGCAAAGATCTTTAAACCCTTAGCCTTAAATTTATTTATACATCTATTAATGGTAGGTATAATCTTATCCGCATCTTTGATCTCTAATCTTCCTCCTGGCATAAAATCGTTTTGCATATCTACTATAATCAATGCTGAATCTTCGATTGATATATTACTCATTAATAATAATTAGACTTGTAACACTTTAATATCTTTCTTATTTATTAAAGCGTTAATGATCTTCTTTCCTGCTTCTGAGCCTTTTGATACCTTGATCTTGCCCTTCTTACCTACTATAGCAGAGAAGAGAAATTCATCATCTATGTATATATTAATTGATGAACCAATTATATCATCGCTAAATAATATATGAAAAGAATTTCCTGCCTCTGTTATCTCATATCTAACCTCTCTACCCATTGAACTTATAGTTGGTTCTACATCTATATGAACATCAAACATCTTCTCAATCTCTTTAATTGTAGCTCCACTTCTACCTATAACTAATGGTATTACATCTTTATTTACTCTAGCTACAGCTTTATTAGTTGAAACCATCTCTACGACTGCATTCTTATCATACCGCTTGATATATTCCAAGATCTTTTCTTGCATTAATCTCTTAATGTTATCAACTTCTTCATTTTCTACTGGCATGACTACATTCTCTTCACCATAGGTATAGATCTCATATTCTAATCTATTACTCTCAAAATCTCTAACGTCTACTATTGGACGAGCGAGGTCCTCTTCCTTCATACCAGTTGGCACTCTAACATTTAATCTTAATTCATAAACCTTCTTTATCTCTCCACTCTTCACAAAGATTATTGTATCTATTATATGGGGTATCATACCTAACTCTAATCTACTCATAAATCTTTGAATAGCATCTAAAGGACTTGAAGCGTGAACAACCCCGATCATTCCTACTCCAGCAAGTCGTAGATCTGCAAAAACCTCAAAATCTCTTGTTTTTCTAACCTCGTCAAAGATTGTATAATCTGGTCTTACTAATAACAATATATCAGCCGCCTTCTCAAAAGAACCTTCTAATGGTATATATTGTGTTATCTCATCACTAACCTGTAGATCCCTTGGTGACTCGAATGTCTTGACTATCTTACCAGTGTCCTTATAAAATTCTGCTAAACTACTTGCTAGTGTACTCTTTCCAGAACCTGGTGGACCTGCTATGAGTATACCCTCTGCCTTATTCTCTAACCTCTCCATTAACCTATCAGAGATCTTGTAATCTTTTAAGGTTAGACGAACTATTGGTCTAACTATAGTTATCTCTAAACCATCAGAGAATGGAGGTTTGGTTATAGCAATTCTATAATTACCTAATTGGATCACATTTGCACCACTTCTACTTATCTCTATAGAACCTTTTCCATAAACTATAGCAAGTTCCATAATCTCTTTAATTATCTTTGTTAAATACTCAAATCTTGATTTCTCATTACTTAGTTTAACTAATTTAAATTCACCAGGTCTACCTCTTTTTGCTAAAGGCTCTACATTCTCTTTAAGATGTACACTAGTAGTTTGATCATCAAAATACTCTTCAAATATGTATCTATCTATCTTCCTATCTTCCCTTACATAGGTAGCATTTATTCCCTCCGCCTCAGCAACTAGTGCTTGAACATAATCAGCTGTTATTAGTGTAGCAGATTCACTCTTTGCAATATCTTTTATCAATGCATCTATCCTTCCTCTTTTAGCTAATCTTATATCATCCATGCTTGGTCTTATCCCACTAAATCTTATCGATACATTTCTTGTCTTACCTACTTCTCTTATTCTCTTTATCTCCTCTAAACCTATGAATCCTGATTCTCTATTTAATGATGCTTGTGCTTGTAATTCATCTATCACTGCATTAGGTATTATTATCTCACACTCAACCAATTCTCCTCTCTCTATCATACTAGAGATTTTCTTATCTATTATTATGCTTGTATCTAATACAAAACGCTTCAATATGCTTGATTATATTCACTCAAATAAATATCTATAGAATTATATCCTTAACTTTACAACATGCTTGAAGAATGGACTTAGATCGTGATGACTGGTTACTATTGATTGTATATCTAATTTATTTAAGATGATTGATAATCTATAATAATCTATAATACTAGCACTCTCATCCATAATTACTAATTTTGTATTTAAAGCCTTAATGTAACTTAGCCTTAATATAAGATAGCTCAATGCTTTCTCTCCTCTTGAGAGATTATCTATTGGAATGTTATTCAAGAATATAGTATTATTAGCATAACTAAGTGTTATGTTAAGAGCATTTGCAAACTCATCTATGTATCGTTTTATACTTTCTATCGTCTTCTCGATAGTGTTTATTAAAGATTCTCTTAATATATCATTTAACTTTTTCAAATCGTTCATACTCTCATCTACAATATTTAATTCACTCTTTTCAACTCTACTTGTCTCTGAAGCTAGTTCTTCTCTCTTTTTAGCAAGTAATGTTTCATAACATCCTTTAATTGCTTCTAATCTTATTAACTCATCCCTTACATCACTAATATTTGGTTCATTATTCTTTTGTATGGAAGATAATCTTTTAATCATATTTATCATACTCTCAAGTCTATTTAAATCAGATTTTAAATATTGAGCTTCTCTTCTCTCAGCAGTAGCAATGAGATAGCGTTCTTCTACATTAGCATCAACTAATTGTTTATATTTCTCTTTCTCATCTAGAAAATATTCGTTGTTAAATTTCAATTTTGATAATGAACTTTTATATGACGATAACTTCTTATTAAGTTCATCGATCTCTTCTTTCATATATCTAATTTTTAACTCCAACTCTTTTATGGTTCTACTACTATCCTCTTCAGTCTTTGCTAGTAAATTCTCTGTTTTGTGTAGATTCTTATCTACATTTCTAAGCTCTGATGATAATTGAGATAATTCTTTCTCTTTACTATCTATAATATCTTTTAAAGCATTTTCTTCATCTTTTATATGAGAAAGTATATCTGTATCTACTAATTTTAGGCAAATAGGACATTGCTTGCTGACTTTTATCTCATCAACTCTATCTGTTATATCATTTAGCCTTTTCTTATCTAGAGAGAGCTCTGCATATAATCTATATACATTTGTTTCTAACTCTATCTTCTTCTTATCTAATTCAAGCATCTCTCTCCTTAACTTACTTACTTCACTACTAACATCCTTCTTTTTTTCTTCTTCAATACTCTCTAATAGTTTTGTATAAGCATTGTTCTTCTCATTTATCTCATTCTCAATTAGTAAGATATTATTAGCAAGTATATCATATTTTACCTTCTTCTCTTCTAATTGTGCTATACTCTTCCTTAACTGTGTTAACTTCTTGTAATCATTTCTTAATGAGTTATAAGATGCTATGTCTATCTCATTTAATCTCTTCTCCTTTTCTCTCTTTAATTCTTCTAATTCAGCTAGTCTTTTGCTAATTGTTATATTCTCCTTACTCTTATACTCTTCTAAACCAGACCTCTTTATATCCTCTATCCTCTTCTTTATATCTTCTACAAAAACCTCTAACTCCTTTACTTCATTATTAAGCTTCTCAATAAGGTTAGATGATTTTACACTTGAACTATGATATAATTCTCTCTCCTTTATCCTCTTCTCTATCTCTTTAAGGTATCTGCCATAAGTATCTAATCCAAAAGTTATTGTAAGTGCATTAAGTGTATCATACTCTAGTATTCGCAGATAATTCTCATCTATTATACATTTCTTCATAAAATTCTCAGAAGAATCAAATAGATCAATTATTGTTTTATTGATATCGCTTATAACTTCGTTATTCTTTATCAACTCTACGTTAGATTTTGAATCTTTATCTAAATCTCTTTTTATCTTATAATTTTGATCTTTAACACTAAACTCTAATGTAACACTTGCTTTATCCGATTCTTTGTTAATTATTGGCAAAGGTCTTATTGTCTTACCATATAACGCAAAATATATAGCATCAATAATGGATGTCTTACCAGAACCATTTGGTCCAAAGAGTAGTGTAGTCTTATCAAATCTTATACTCTTCTCTTTAAAACATAAAAAACCATTCATGGATAATGTATTTAACATCATCTACTACACCTCCATATATCTTCCTTAATAGCTTTTAGCCTCTCGTAATCATCTTGTGTTAAACTCTTTAATCTATTATTGATATCTTCTTCTATATTTGGTAAAGATTCAACTTTAGTAGTTTCTCTTTTGCTATGTGTCTCTATTATAAACTCGAATGCACTTGAGAATTTATTCTTTATACTTGTAATATCTATATTCTTCTTCTCATTAATTTCTACGTTATAAAGAGTAACTTTTATTATTGCATTATTAATACTAGATTGGTTCTCTTCTATCAATTCATCTATCTTCTTAGTTATATCATTTACTTTCAATCCACAACAATCTAGCTCAAAGGTGTGCATCTTTCTTATAGGTAATCTAAATGGTTTTACTGATACTACCCCATCTACCTCTATCAATAATGTATATTTATCTTCTCCTTCTTCACTAAAGTCTAGTCTCTCACTAGAGCCTGAATAGAATAATGGTATAGAATAATTAACTTGCTGAAATTTATGGACGTGACCTAGCGCAGCGTATATAAATTTATCTGGTATAATAGATGCATCTATTGAAGTAATCTCTTCTCTAGATTCACTGCTATGTATTGCAGATTTTAATGAGAGATGTGATACCAGTATCTTATTTTCTGATGGAGATGATTCTAAAGCTTTTTCAAGCATTGTTGAAAAGTCTCCTACAGAATATGGCACACAAACTATATCATAAGAGCCTAAAATTAATGTAGTTGGTTTGGTAACTACATAAACATTATCGATCTCACCTAAGTATGCTAATGGTGTTTCTCTTGCTAGATCTGTATTACCATTAATTATAAGTGTAGTTATACCAGTCTTGGATATCTTTTTTAGCATCCTCATACTCTCAATAATATAATATTGGTTTGGTTGTGGGTTATCAAACATATCTCCGGCAATTATGAATAGATCAACCTTCTCACTTATCGCTATTTTACATATATTTTT
>JACAFH010000023.1 GCA_013538715.1 Candidatus Nitrosothermus koennekei
AAAGAGGTTCAGCAATAGGTATAGATCCTCCTATAACTGCTAAGAAGGTTGCTGATGCTATAGTTAGAGCAATAGATTTTAAGCCTAACGATGTAAGAGAGAGTATTCTTACATGGGATGAAGTAGTCGATAGATTAGAGCAGTTATATTCTAAGATGGTAGAGAGAAAGTTCATTACACATTAAGCAAAACTAACTTTAATAATATAGACTAAGAAGATTTCTATATGAAAATAACATTGGTACATGCATCATACTATTATAGTGGTTCAGAGAAGAGTGTTGAACTACTAGCAAGATGGTTACTAGATAATGGTCAGAACATGTCTGCTTTAATGGTATTAGATTAATGATTAAGACTCATCACTTGAATATGTTTTCTGTACAAATTAAGGGATTAATTTTAAATACTAATTTCTATTATTTATTATTAGGTATGAGTGTAATTCTTTGGATTCTTACAATATCACAGCTTACTGTTGTAGAGATGTCCAATCCGTTTTATCTTATTAGTATACTACCTATTCATTATTGGTTAGGTATATCAATTTTATTGATGATAATAATTATTAGACAGAGAATTAATAAGTTCTCCTATTTAGATTTTATACTTCTTATATTAGTTTGTCTTTATTTGTATGGTACGTTCTCTATTTTATATGAGAATCCACGTTTTATGGATGTATATATGCATAGCGGATTTGCTTTAAATATATTTAATAAAGCTCACGTGACTGGCGGTAAGTATATAGAAGAAAATCCATTATCGTTTATATGGTTTGTATCATTAAAATCAGTTACACATCTCTCAGATTTTCTTTTATTAAAATTACTTGCTATATTAATACCTTTAATTATCGGATCAATATTCTATTGTATGTTCAATAATAAATATTCCTCACTAATAAGTGCTATTTCTTTTCTAGGTTTATTTTTTATCGATCAAGGTCATTTTTCCCCTCAAGCATTAGCACTAATATATATTTTAATAATAATTTATGTATGGCTATCTCAATATAAAAGAGTCAGAAGTAAAAGAGCATTGAGCATTCCTTTCAGTTTCATATTTATATTAGGGATTAGTCTCATAATATTTACTAATCTGACAAGTACACTAGCACTAATCGTAATTATATTTTTCTATATTATATCATATTATTCAGATTCTATACTTAAGATAAAAGTATTTAATATACATAAAGTATCAGCAATACCTAGTATTATTATAATATTGCTAACTATAATATTATTTATTACATGGTTGCTTTTTATAGGTCAGCGCAGTATGAATGATATATTGTTTCGTGTTAACGATCTTATTGTTAATTTATCTACTTTATCGAAGGTGGCAATTAAAACCGGTGTAGCAGATCTGTATTTTATTTTTAATCTGTTCCAATATATCACTGCATTATCTGTGATAAGTAGTGGTTTGTTATTAATTTATTTCTATAAGAGAAATCTAGGTACAATTGGTCCTTTAGTGTTTCTAGTGTTTCTCTCACTACTACCTATAACATTCTTTCAATTAGGGGAAAAAACTTCAACATTTCTTCAACGTACATATATGTATTTACTTATTGGTTGGTCGATAATCATAGGTACAATATTTGTAAAGCTAACAAGTATATTCAAATCTTTCATCATGAGTATAATCATTTTTTCCATACTAATATTACCTATTACTAGATACGGCGGTGACTTTGCAAATTATGTGCCATCTTCATTATTTTATGTTACCAATTCATTAATTAAGTATTCTGTAAGCGATTCAATAATTATTACATCTAGCGCCTCCTTAAAACATCCATTCATTTATACATATCATAAGAGTAATAACTATAAAAATGATATTGCTTTACATTCACTCGACTATTATAATTATAAAGAAGAAGGCATTTTATATAAAATAAACCATATATTAGCTCGTGAGATAAATAAATTAACAACAGCAAATATATTTATTGTCATAGCAGAGAGAGACATATATAAATATTCGCTCATACGTAATGATTCTCATTTCATTGATAATATAACCGAAGAATTGAATAACATTTACGGTAGTAATAAAATTATAGACTCTACTTATCAAAAAATATATAATAAAAACATAACATAAGAGTAAGTAATATGAATTTCAAGGTATACTTTTATCAGTGAACCACGCTCTAATTATCGTACCATAATCAGATGTGTATGTATACGATCTGTTAGGATTCCACCAATCTGGCATCTGTCCTACTATAGCAAGCTTCTCATAGTAGAATCTGAATGGGAAGTAGCCCTTGATACCCATATTACTGCTATATGTTAATATGGATTTGCCATAATCATACTTATTACTATCTCTAACATATCTACCACCATACTCATTCTTCTGTGCATCTGTTAGATCTGTCCTCACATTGGGATCTCGCCATCCAAACTCTGTTATGAGTGTTGGATAGATGCTTGGTACAGGTTTAGCATTAGCATTAGTAGTAGTAGCAGTCCTCGCTCCAAGGTTCCAATCCCAGCTTGAACTTGCAGTTCTATAGTAGTCTGTTAATGCCTCCCTCTCTGTGTACGTTGGTCTTACTGAGTTTGGATATGGATGCCAACCATAGATGAGCAAGTTCTTTGGATCCTTTATGTTATAGCCTTCAGCAACCCTCCTTAGGTTTAGACCATTGTTCAATCCATTGACTATGATCACATTGTATGGTGCATTAGGTCTGATTATATTGCTTATAACATATTCCATCTTTGCCTTGTAGTCCATCCATTCGCTTATATTCTCTGCATTCCTTACCTCTTCATTGAAGAGTTCAAAGAATACATACCTTATATGCAATGGATCCCTTCTGCCATTGTAGAGAGGAGCGTATCTTGCCCAGAACTCCTGCATCAATTCATAAGTTGTCTTTGTATCATCGTACCTCTTCCCATATGTGGTTGAACCCTTTGTATATGGGTAGACTGTAGCATCTATAGCATGGAAGTCAAGTAAGACATACATCCCATTTGATATAGCAGCACTTATTGCACTCTCTATGTAATAATCAAGTCTTAATTCACCACTACCAGTATTGTTGTACTTCATCCATGCTGGGCTTATACCTAAGCGTATAGCATTTGCACCTATAGACTTGAGTTCAGCGATATCCTTCTGTAAGTAGGTCGCTACATCCCTCCAATTGTTATATGCTAGTGTCTTAGATGGATCAAAGATCTCTGGTCTAGATATATGTGCACCATATAGTATGATCTCTTTGTTTGTACTTGTGTCTATAAGTTTATTGCCATCTATAGTGTAGGGTGCAGTAGCGAATCTGATCATGCCTATGCTACTTCTATTGTTTGCTCTATCTATAGCGTAGAATTCGAGGTGATGTGTACCATTACTACCGAGGCTAGTTGATGGTATTGACAGTGACAATATACTGCTACCACCATAATCAGTGTTTGTTGACATAGGTAATATTTAGCCTAAGTTAGTTTATAGAATAGATGGTGGTGTAATTGTATGAATAACCATAATGCTCAGATAAGTGCTCGAAAGTATTTTTATAATATCGAGATGTTAGAGCAGATTCAAAATAGCTACATTAACAAGGAAAATTATATATTCTTAGTTAGAATTATATATTCTTAGTTAGGTGTCTATAAGACATGAATAAAGAGTATGAGGATGATCTAGATCATTCATGGAAGCCTAATTTATTTGTGCCAGGGTTTCCAAAGTGTGGCACCTCAGCATTATGTGACTATCTTTCCCAACATAAGGATATATATGTAATAGAGAAGAAAGAACCTCATTCTCTAACAAAAGGATTACCCCCTTCTAAATTTGAGATAGCACATCACAATTTTAGGAGGACTAGCTGGATACATCTACCATATGATAAATACAAAAGATTGTATATGCAAAATAAAAATAAGAGGTATAGGGTAGATGGGAGTCAGAGTCTATCAGGGATAGACAAGTCAATAGATATACCTTTATATATAAAAAATTTCTCGCCCCAAGCCAAAATAATATTAATGATAAGAGAGCAAACCAAAAGGTTGATATCATTCTACTTGTTTGGTAGAATGATCGGTATTTATAATGATGAATTTGATAAATGGTTAGAGCGTGTATCTCCTTATATAGATGATTTCTTATTTTATGATAAAATAGTTAGATTTTATGAAGTATATAATAACGATGTGATAGTCATATCGAATAATTCTTTATTGACAAATCCCCAGCATGTTATGGATAACGTTTTTGAGTTCCTTGGGTTAGAAAAGATTCAAGTTAATATACTACATAGTAATGAAACCTTTATTATAGGTAATAAGATTATTGACAATTTATATTGGTATACCTCACATACTGGTCAAAAGCTAGCTATTACTCTGAAAGATCTACCATATGGCAACATAATAATAGAACGCATTATGAGCCCTCTATATAGAAGAATAACAGATTCAACACGTAAAACGTTTGGGTCAAAACCGCACTTGATATATCAAAAGCTACTAGCACAGATCCCTTCTAACATAAATAATCTATTGATTGAAGATTATGAAAAGTCTGTATCATTTCTTAGAGCTAAGAAAAGGATAATAGAATAAGAACTTATCTCGAATAGACCAAATATGAATATATCTAATATTAATCACAAAAGATTTATATTTTATTCGCTATATACTATCTGTATAGTATCATTAATTATTACTGTATCACATGTAAATTTTGTATACTTTCCGCCAGATGAACTTTATTACTTTTATTCAATGCCAATAACTTATTGGTTAAGTATAAGTATAGTGGTAGTATTTATTTTATCTGGTTTATATAATATACATAAAAGATTAACTTATATCTTAATACTTACAGCTCTAAATCTTTTGGCTTCTACAGCCTTTGAAATGGCACATCACGTAGATGTGTATCTACATACCAGTATGGTAGAATCAATATCGTTGTATAAGTTAGAAGAGGAACCACCAAAGAATAGATTGTATGCAACTACATTCCCTACCTTAACGATCTTCACATCTATATTTAAGCAAATATTAGATATAGATATAATACTAATAACACGGTTATTCGAATATTTCTTTTCTATCTTAGTTGGATTAATATTATATGTTACTGTTTCACGTATAAATAAGCATAATACTTTTCTTATATCACTAAGTTTCCCTGCGCTTGTATTAACTACTTTTCATTTAAGCCCTTCTACTTTAGCATATTTATATTATGCTATAATTATCTATGCGTATGTCAGCATAATTCTATATGAAAAATATGTTAAACCATATCTACTTCTCCTTTTTATTATAATAAGCATATTGCCTATGACTAATCCTACTTTTGATTATTATGCATTATTAATATCTTTGCTACTATTAGTATCCCTGTATATAAAAAGAACCGATAGAAGGAAATTCTTTATAATATTTACAATATCTATACTAATGTTTGTTAGTATCATATCTTGGATTATATATAGAGGTGAGGAGATTGGTATTAAGAGCACTATTAGAGCAATCGATGAAACAGCACCTCTACTGCCTTTAAATCCCTCTTATTCTAGATTGATATATAATTATTTTGAATACTTTATCATAGGCAGCGTATTAATTATATTAGTTTCATCATTGATAATAGCAATTAAAAGATTAAATAATTATGGTGATTATAAGATTAATAATCTAATGACATTGTTAATAGTACTTGCTATATCGCCATTTATATTTTTGGTCATAGCAGTTGAGACTTCTGATATTTCATTCGTGATAAGAAATTATGGACTCTTACTTATTGTATTACCTTTAATAATAGCTGTAACGAATTTTTTTGTAAAGAACTCTAAAATAATTAAGATATTAATGATAATTGTAGTAATAGGTATTATCATACAACCTATTAGTAGATGGGGATTAAACCCACATATATATAGTCCCGCCTCTTCGCTCTTTATGTCTAACTTTCTTCTACTACATACCGATGGTACTATTATAATCATATCTCCTACAAGAGATATATACCAATTAATATACTATTATACACCATACCATAGATCATCTGATGTATGGCAAATAGATTTTCGTAATTATATTGTTGATGATGCAGATTACAATGTTTTATATCAATCAGTGGTAGAGAACTTACAAAAATCCTTAAGTAATCCACTAGAAAGGAACAGATACTCAATAGTATCTAAACACGCAAGTAATAATATAGCAAGTGCATATAAAGCATATGATTATATAAACTATGTAAACGAGAGATTAGCAGAAGAAAATAATATATTAAGTGATGCAGGTTCTATAAAATTATATAGATACGAAAAGATAAGATACAGCACCCCTTAACATATCTTTAAACTTGATACCAGCGCTATTAAGCCTATCATTGTAATTGAGATCTTTTATAGTTGAGTGATAGTTAGGATCATAACCGAAGTAGAACCAACCGTACCCTCTATTCTTAAATTCTTGTAGGTAGTTTATCAGACCTTCTTGCTTTATCTCTGTGTAAGTTGTGTTAGCATTAAACTCTGTAACTATTATAGGTATGCCGTAAGGTTTAATAACGCTCTCTATATTATTTGCCTTTCTTATATAGTTATCATTGAAGCCTGTATCAGCTGCATATACATGGTATGTGAACAATATATTATCTATTATATCGCCATTCTCATATCTAGGGATTAGATAGATCAGTGCCTTATCTCTCTGCCCTAACCCGCCCCAATTATCGCTTGATGTAACCTGCATAAACTCAGTAAATATTATCTTCTTCCTCCTAGTCACTTCTCTTATCTTTCTTGCTATGAATGAATGGTAATTCCCTAAGCCTTGGATCTTAGATATAGGCACATTATTGGCATGGAAAGGCTCATTGATAAGAGTATAGCCTAATGTACTTGCCCTATCTGCTGTTACCTCTACTATCTTTTGGAGATGATCATACCAGATATGCTCCCATATTGGCTTTGTTACCCCATCTATTGTGCATTGATAGTTATC
>JACAFH010000024.1 GCA_013538715.1 Candidatus Nitrosothermus koennekei
GAAATGCTGTGTCATTAAAGATTATTGCTTCCTTATTAAAGAACGGTAGTAAAGTTAAGGTACATGATCCAAAGGCTTTAGATAATGTCAAACTAGTCTTTGGCAATAATATAGAATACTGCACTACAATCAGAGACTGTTTAGAGAATAGTGATTGTTGTATAATAGTAGTTGATTGGGATGAGTATAAAACACTTGATACTAACTATTTTAGTATAATGAGAGAAAAAAATGTGATAGACTGTTGGCGAATATTAGATGCTAACAAACTTGATAATATAAATTATAGAGCGATAGGCCGAAATTAAATTATGATACATACATCTGTAAATAACAACTCAATCAAATTAATAAGAACACTAGGCATACCTTCCATTATAGAGAATGAATATAACGAAGATTACGATGCTAATATGATGCATCTTGCACGACTTAATAAGGTACACTTGCTATACGCTCTTCATACAAATAATATAGATCATATATTACAATCAAAGCACGATATTACAATACACGCCATATTAGAAGTATCAAATATCCTTAATGCTAACAAAATTAATTATGCGTTATTTAAGACCATTAAACCCTTTCCATACATACCATGATGAAATAAGCACTAGAACATATAATATAGTAGGAAAAGACGCATCTCGATTCATAAAGGGGAAATATTCTATTCAGAACATATAGATGTATTAAGAGATGTCTATCAATAATAGCAGACAAGTAAAGGCAATAATATTCTTTGGACCAGATGGTGCAGGTAAGACTACCCAAGCTGATAATATGTTAATAAATAGCGCGGTTATGTTGTAATTGCCGAGCGATATGTTATTGATACCATTGCTAATATAGCATACTTGATAGATGATAAGAGCTTTGTAACCAGTAAGATGGCAAATATGATAGCAAGATTAGTACCTACCTATACACTACTAATATACCCTGATGTAGATGGGGCGATCTTGCTGAACCATCTACATATATAGAAATCCAAAGGTATACTTAGTAATATTACTTATTATTATTTAATCTACTCAAGATATCCACAACAAGGTCTAGCAAAGAAGATGTTAATAGAATTATATTACAGTATCTAAATAATTATCTGGTATCATAATGATACAGTTCAATTTCCTTACATCGCTTATTGTATTCGTGGTAATACTGCTACCATTATTCATATTCTTAATTTATAAAGTAAGAAGTCTGATAATAGTAGAAAGATATAAAATTATACCGTTGAGTGTTGCTCATATTACACTTCTATTAATAACTACTATAATAATTCTTATAATAGGTAGTGCTATCAGTATAATACATGGAGATTTACATATATTCTATCTAAGTGCCATAGCTTTTATGGTAAATCTTCTAATAATAACTTTGTTTACTAATATAAACTATAGTAGACGTTTGAGAATTTACTTGCTTAATGTAATTATAGTAACTATAACATACACTTTAACCGGCAGTGCTATAAATAACTTTTATCCTTATGCCAATGATAGTACAAGAGATATAGTAGCCACTTATAAAATAATAGAGAGTGGTTTCATATATGAGGCACAAGGAATATTAAAGAAAACAGAACCTTACTATGCTACGTTACCTGCATTCCCATTATTATTAGTATATTTAACGCTTATAATTGGTAATATTAACTTTGCCTATCTGATTATTGGAATAATACAATTACTTGGAATCATCTTAGGCGTATTTATTTTATTGCTAATTATCAGTAAATATAATATTATCAATAATAAGACTAGTAAAAATACTATTTATCATAATAAATATTTAATTCAGTCTATACCATTCATAGGTTCGTTACTTATAATAGGTCTACCTTATGGATTCTTCACTATTATAGCAACTCAACCACAAAGTATAAGCTTATTATTAACAATTAGCGCGCTCTATCTACTTGTAACTTTAATAAATAATATTTCAATAAAGTCTATAATATTAATATTTGTAATAGTAGTACTAATAGCAAATATTTATCATGCAATAATAAGTATATTACTATTCATATTTATAATAGATTTAGTATTATATAGTTATAATACTAAAAAAATATCCCTAATATATATATTCTCTATAGTAATATTTACTTCTTTGCTTATAATGATATATTGGTATGAACCATCTTCTATATTAGGTATTAATAGGCAATTTAATAGTATAATTAATGCCTTACAAGCTACTAGCATAACTAGTAGCATAACTACCAGCAGCAAATATCTAAGTGAGGGTTTTAAATTCTATGCTTATTCGTTTGCATTGTTATTGGCAGCAATGCTAGCTCTATTATGCGTATGGATATTAAATAAATTCAAGCTTGTCATTATAAATAATAAATATGTTTTTTCTTCATTTAATATATTTCTTGTAATATTAATAATAACATTGATGTCATTAGCGTTTATTTCTGTTATGGCTAACCCTTCTCAGACAGCAGGTTTAGGTCGATATTTATTTGCTCAAGGAGCAATATTCATATTATCATTAATAATAGTTTCTAATATATTAACAATTATCATGTATATAAATAAAAAGATACGTATAGTAATATTATGCCTTATATTTATATATAGCTTAAGTGGATTAACACAACCATATTGGAATCCTGATCATACTTTTACTTCATATTCTAGTTATATTAATTATGAGAATATCAAAACAATATATAATGTAATAAATAAAGATGATATAATTTATCTTACTACAAATATACCTATTATATATAAACCAGTTGAATCTACTGATTATTTAATTAAATTAAGTAAACTGAGACCTGATTATCCCCAGTGGGTAAATAGATTCTTAAATGGCGAACCGCTGTTTCATAAAATCTCTTTACCATCACAAGCGGTTATAACTTTTCTATCAAAAGAAAGGAGTGATATTATAGAAGATAGTAATAACTTTAATGTAATTTTTAACTTTAATGTAATTTTTATGTCAAATAGGCATATTACGTTTTATACTACCATCTATGATTAGGAATTAGTATATGTTGTATGACTAATTATAATGGATTGATAATATCTTCATTAACTTATCATTATATATTAGTCGCTTATTTAGCTGGAATGTCTTTAGATGAAGATTAACCTTGCTATCCCCAATAAATTTAGATAACTATATGGCTTGAAGAGTAATCCTACTCCATTTATTTTGCATGTTATTTTGGCATATTCTAGAATAACAATTACATATATTGTATATATAAACCTATATTCAATAACGAGTATACTACATAATCATTAGTATATATTGAATCAGAACGATCTATTTCGCATATGAGATGTCATATTATCATATCTATTGGTGTATCAGAATCTTTAAATAAATCATGGGGATAGTAGGCATTATGAGAGTTGCTTTTATAACTTCTGAATATTTTACTGACAAGAGGCATGGTGGTTTTGGTTGGCTTTGCTAGCGCTAGCATAGTTTTGAGGTTTTTATAATTACATGGAGAGATTCTCGGATACCCGAGTATGTAGTAGATAATCTTAATATAATTACATATCCTTACAGTTTTAACACTAAATCTATGTTAAAACATATTGTGGAGTATAGAGAAGCAAAAAGGATTATAAGAGATATTAGTGCTGATCTATATTAGTATTGAAGCTGTGGTTGAGACATTATTAGTAGAATTAACTATGCGTAAAAGTAAGCACATAATATACGCTCAAGATCCATTTGATGAACACGACTACAGGCTTCTATCATCAGTAGATCTTTATAGGACAAGCAAATTAAGATTTAGGATAAACAAGGTAATCTTCGGACAAGCTTATAAAATGCTGATCTTATATTAACGCAAGTAAGATTTTATATATAAGCTAAGAAGGCTCTATGGTATAGAGCCGACTAATATTAAATACCTACCGGTTCATCCAATTCCTGAGGAATCACTAATTAGAAAAAGTGACAAACCACTGATTTGTTATGTAGGTAGAATGGACCCTCAGAAAAGATATTGGATATTTTTCGAGATGGCAAAGCGATTCCCTGGCTTAAAATTTGTAGCTATGGGTAAACCAAGTGTCATATATGAAGAAAAGTATAAAGAGGTAGTCCATAAGTACAAAGATTTAAAGAACTTAGAGACCCTTGGCTTTATAAACGAAGAAGAAAAACAAAAAGTATTATATAAATGCTGTATTCTACTATTACCAAGTATACGTGAGGGGTTACCAATAGCTATGTTAGAAGCCCTAGCACATAAAATGGCAATATTAAGTTCGGTAAACCCAGACGGTTTAACAGAAAAGTTTGGTTATTGGGCAAAGAATGACGATTTTGATAAAGTATCTACTTAGTAACCATTTGCGGAAGAACTTCAGTGAAGATGGTTATTACATACGTCCAAAAATATCATAATCTCGAAAGTATTGTTATAACATTAGTAAAGTATCTGCAAAATTTGTCTCAATGATGTGATCAATTTGAAGATAGAGCTAATAGAATAAGTATTATGAATTCCTCTGGTGTGATAAATATATAATAATTACTAAAGAAATATAGGCATTATATGCATAAAATAACGACGTGCCTGCTATATGTGGGTTAACATCTGCTTAAATGTCATAGTCCTTGTACTGTTCCATCTATCATTATAGTTACTATCCTTTATAGTCCATGGATAGTTAGGATCATAGTTGAAGTAGAACCAACCATATCCCTTCTGTTTAAAATGGGCCAAGTAACCATTTACATATGTATCTGTTGTAGGTTCTGTTGTAGGGTCAAAGGCTATAGTAGCAGTGGATTGATTAAACTCAGTTATTACCTTTGGTATGGGGTCATTGTTGTTGTTGCTAACTAATGCTCTGTTAAACTCATCCAGAAGGGTAAGGTCATTTGGATGGATATAGCCAGTAGGATATGGCGAGTTAGAGGGTGTAGCCCAACCATATATATTGTATGCAAATGCTACCTTGAGCCTGCCATTACTGTTATTGATTGTAGCAACAATCTTATCGAGTAAGAGCCTCTTTGTAAGTTCAGCCTGTTTATATTGCCAACTCTTACCTTTGAGATCTGGATATACACTCTCTATCTGCCTATGGTCTAATCGCCATGAGAGAGGCGATGTGAAGAATATGCATTTTGCTATCTTTGGATCTAGTTCTAGTATCTTAGATGTGATATATGCATAGTATCTGCCTAAACCATCGTAATCGTTAGCATCTACATTAGCTACGCCTTCAAATGGCTCATTCAACAGATCATAGCCTATGGTTGAGGGATGGTCTTTGGTTATTGCTACTACATCCTTAAAGTGATCATCCCATAAGTGTTGCCATATAGGCTTTGTTACCCCATCTATGGTGATGTTGTAATTCTTTACAAAGTTCTTCCAGAATATGCTCCTTGGCATTGATGCTTCTCCTCCTCCTTCTGTTATAGGCACATCATATACATATGATGTATCGTTCGGTGGTAGCCTTACTAACCCTAAAGGTTGAAGACACTCTTCTGGGAAGCCAGCACCCCTATAATTCTGTGCTGATGAAGAGTATATGACTGAGGAGATCTTCCACTGATGCATCACATTATATAGGATACCTAAGCCTAAAGAGTCTGCTGTGCTTGCTATCTCCTCCAGCTTGTTAAGGAAGGTACTTGCTTTGCCATCTGACTTATACCAGCGATGTGCTTCCCAGAACATATTTATCCTTATAGCATTGAGACCCATCTCCTTGATCTCTTTGAACCTTGTTTCTACTGGTAACTGGTTAGGGAATGATACGTGTGGAGGCTGCTTATTTGGATAGTTATGTGGATACTTCCTTGTTGTTAGTATTCTATCGTCATTATTTATACCATGGTATGATGCTACTGGCAATGTAGCAAAATCTATTTGTTTAATTATCCGTATCTGCTTAACAGGATGCGTATTGCCTACTCTATCTACAGCATAAAATGCTAACAAATGGGTTCCAGTAGTCATAGCAGTTGGTGATATATTGATACTAGTGCCCATATTATAATTATAAATAATTTAGTACTATTAGGAATTATTGTACCAAGTAGAGTCATAACAATAACCTTATTATTAATTATTTAACATATATTATATAAGGTACCATACAAAGTGTTATTTATATGGAAGGCTTCACTATATGGACTATATGGCTAACAGGATTATCAGGCTATGGCAAGACAACTCTCAAGCACTCCTGCTATACCATTGCTCATCATCCTACCTATGTTTGGCAACTCATCCTTCATGCTTAGCAGATCTGCAGGCATAGAGTATAAGCCTATAACAAGTAATCTCATGCTAGAGATGTAGCAACGTATCTTGTATTTAAATACATATAGTTCTAGAGTTACATAACATTAGTTATAAACAGATAGTACATATCTCTTACCACAAGAGACT
>JACAFH010000025.1 GCA_013538715.1 Candidatus Nitrosothermus koennekei
AGTACTCTTGCATACCTGCTATTGAGAGTTGCTACGAGTATATTAACTAATTCAGATTTGATGGTTAGTACTGCTTTTAGTTCAACCCATGTCAGACTTTGTTTTGATAGGTAATTGTCTAATTTCTTTATTTCGGCTATTATATTACTTTGTTCTACTGAATTCGACTTTAATGCCTTTGAAGTATTAATAAGAAAGTCTTTAAATTCCTCATCGTCAATTAAGCTAGAAATCTCTTCTTTCACATGTTGTAGTTCGTTATTAATAAAACTAAATATAGTCGTTTGCTCTTGATTACTATTATCTACAGCATCTGGTATATTATAATAACCTATTAGAGAATTACCAATTCTCAAATTGAAATGTATATTTGGGAATCTTATATATGTATCTGGTTTACTGATATCAAAATGTCTTGCTAATGTAAGAAAGAGTCTAGCCCTTGCAATGTTTATTGCTGAAGGCATTATATCGACACCATATACATTCCTTGCGAGTAATATGAAGAATTTTACATATAAAGCAAATTTGTTCTCATCATTTATCGTAGTAAGATCTATTTTCTTTAACTTCCCTCTATTATCTGCTACCACTATATTAAAATTATTTAGATTAAGGTCTTTTGCTTTTTCTGCTACTTTCTTATATATATCTAATAGAACATCTATTGCACTCTCCAAAAAGTGTGCAGATCCAACCGCAGGATCTACTATCTTTATATCATTTAACTCTTTGAATATGAATCTAAGCATGATTTCATCTGCGTTCTTTATAACTTCATCTATACTAGAATAAGAAGAATTCCATTGTAAGTTAATCTTATCTAAAAGATATGGTTCTATAGTGTTCTTACAGATATAACTTGTTATCTCCTCTGGCGTATAGTATGCACCTTTCTCTTTCTTCTCTTTGCCAGTTATTAACTTCTCATATAGAGAACCTATAACATATTCATCTATCCCATATTCTGTCCATTCCCTACTCTCAAAGAGATTTAATAATGGGACATCTTCATGGCAAAGTCTCTTGACATCTTTAGTAATTAACTTAGTAGTTGCTTCCTTATTATAAAAACATTCATCTGGTATGTTTATGCCTTTAGGCATCTCTGTACCATTAAGGAATACTGCTGGACCAACTATTACTACTCTACCTACTATATCATCTTCATAGTATTGTTTGCTATCATCGCTTTCGCTAGACCCTTGTAGTTTATCGAACAGATACAGTAAGAATTCATAATAGCTTTTAAATTTGTTCAAATTTGTAGATATATAACTCGATATAGTACTATTTGTTCCTTTCAGTTCGTTGAACTTAGTTATAAAATATCTTCTATCATTATTTAGGAATCCTTTCTCTTGTAGATACCATAGTATCATCATCTGCATCATGAAGTTATCTATGAACTCATCTTTTCCCTCTGTAACTCCTTTTATCTGCTTCGATATATATCTCTTGCATTTCTTATACAATTCATAGAATTCCTCTATCAGATCGCTACGATCAAATAGTTTATCTATCTGTTGTAGTATTGAACTACTGCTTGATTCATTCTCCATATCTAAAAATTCTTTAACTTTTCTTCTAAATAGTATACTCAACTTATCTATATTCTTAGTCATCTTTCTCTCCTTAGAGTAAGAGTAATCCTTTATGAGTAATTTCTTCTCACCTTTACTATCAGTATAGAATAGAAAGATCAATCTTATAATATAACCAGTAGTACCCATACTATACTTACTGCTAAAATACTCTATTACATTCTTTTCATTACTTTCTACTAAAAGAAATCCCTCATACCTACTTAGTCTATCATTACACAGTGCTGGTATTAGATAGAAATTATCATAAGACTTACTTGATCCGTCTATCTTTATCTCTAGTCTCTTTTTCTTATATTTATTATCAAGTTCAGCCTTTATAGTATTGTAATCTATCTTTATAGATTCACCGATATTGTCTTTCTTTCTTGTTGTTTTAGAGCTCATAGTACCATCCCACATGTACATAATATGGTTCTAGAGATGGTATGGTTATACCTCTACTTTGAAAGTCTTCATAGAGCGTGTTTATAACTGCCTTTAGATCATTTATCTTCACTCTTGGTTCTTCATTTCTATTATTACTTATAGTTATAGAGTTAGTAAATGTAAGAGTATTCTTTATCTCCCTTGCTGATTGTACTGGTAACATACCTATTATATTGACAACATTATAGAACTTGTCTTCAAATGATTCTTCTTCCTTATTTATTTCTTTGACTTTATCCCTCTCGTTAACCAACGCATTATATAGATCTTTAAGAAATCCTTTCTGTCTATTTACTCCTTCTCGCTTCATATTATCTACTATCTGCTCACATTTATCCTGCATAACTTTAATACATTCTATAGCCTTATCTACATTACTTATACTGCTTCTCCTATTCTTTATTAAATCAAGAAATATTAGAGGGGTCTCATAAGTTATATTTACGTTCTTATAATTCTCACCTACGCCATTACCATAACCATCCAATGTAGCAGTTGTACTATTATCATAGTCGGTCTTCGTGTTATTACTTATATTTATGCACATTATCTTCTTATCTATCTTAGTTTGTCCTCTATAGAATTCGTATATACCTATGATCCTTTCACTATCGTTATATGCTTTACTTATATAGGTGTAGTAGGGGCTAGACCCCTTACCATCTTTAGCCTTAATCAGATCTTTGACCTCTTCAAAGTCCTCTGGTCTATAATTGAGTTCATATTGGATTATATTAAGCAATTTGTACTCATCTATTTGCTCTTTAGGTATGCCTTGCGGTATAAACTGCTTAAAGTCATCATCGAGCATATAGTCCTCCAGTTCTGTTATCTTCTTCTTTGATATACTCTTTATCCTCTCTCCAAATGTTTGGATATTGATATCCTCATTTGGATGCAGTATTCTTACATCCTTGCCTATTATTAGTGTTATATCATCTATCTTCTCCTTAAGCTTCTGCAATACTCTAACAACAACATCTATCTCATCACTAGGTAAATAGTTTATAACTATGATATCCTTCTCATTACCTATTCTATTTACCCTTCCTACCCTTTGTACTATCACCATAGGATTCCATGGGAGGTCATAGTTTATTACTACATCTGCATCCTGTAGGTTTACACCTTCGCTTAACACATCAGTAGAGATTAGTATATGTATCTCATTATCATATGATTGTGAATTGTTAACATAATTAACAATGCCCTTCTCTCCATATCTATTTGCTATGGGCGCAAACCTTTTTATATAGTTCATCTTTGTCTCAATATCTGTATCTCCCGTAACTAATCCTATTCTTACATTATCGTTAGCATTATTATTATCATATTTCAACCATCTATGCAGTATGATCTCCTTGTTAACCCATTCCTTCAGGTTATGATAGAGATAGTAGGCAGTATCCTTGTATTGAGTGAATATAAGCACTTTCTTACCATATAAGGAGGGTATATCATTGAGATCTTGTGATCTCTTGCTTGGTTCATATAGTAGTTGTTTTAGTAACTCGAGTTTTGGATCATCCTTCCCATATCTATACACATATAGTTCTATAATATCTTCTTCTTTTGGTAGTTTCTCTAGCGTTAATGGTCTACCTAGGGTATCCTTCTCCTTCATATCATCCAATATATCCAATAGCTTTTCTATCTTCTTTAGATCGCTATCTATATTATTAATCAATAGTTTTAAACCGAGCATTAACTTAGAAAACTCATTCATTGTGTTATTAGCATAATTATTACTGTTATTGTCGTTGACAGGGTTACTCTTTCTATGTTTTTGCATATAATCTTCTGCATACTCAATCATTATATCCTTGGCTTTTCTGAACCAATCCATATTCTTATAATTGCTCTCAATATCTATATCTACATAGTATTCTTCACTAATCTCTTCAATCTCCTTCATAACATTGGCTTTATCCATAGCTTCCTTTATTATACATGCTAAATCATTTTCATCCTTTATCTCACGATATTTGTTAGCCAGAGTAGTATGGAATATCTTCTCTTTTTCATATATCCTTCTAAGCGTGGTTTCAAATGCATAGATCCCACTCTCTAACCTCTTACCTAAGATCAATCTGAATAGATCAGCTATCTCTATGTAACGTTTGGTAGTATTAATATCTTCTCCCTCTTTATCTCTATCTTTATCTCTCTGACTCTCCTTTGTTCTACTATCTATCTCTATATCTACACTTGTATCCTCAAATACAACGAACCTTACCCCATATAGTTTAGTATACTCAAATACTATATTGTAAAGTTCTTCCCCTATACTCCTTACAAGATCTTCATATTTCTTAGTATAAAATCGCTTGCATTCTATACTATAGGGTTGAGGGTCCTTAAATATTAATGGCTTATTGTTAATTGTTATATCCTTAAACTCTTCCATTATATATTTCCTAGTTCTCAATACCATTATCTCATCAAGTACTTTAGTCTTTAACTCATCAGCCTTCTTTAATAACTTATTCTTTATCTCCTTGTCATTGGTCTTAGCATATTCTCTCTTTAGCTTTTGATATTCACTTATTAGTTCTGGTACGTTAACTCCTTTCATATTAAAGGATGTAAATGCTATATCAGTGAACAACCTTATCAGATTATATATATCATTTATAGAATTGTTCAGAGGTGTAGCGGTTAATAATATGAACTTATTAGGGAACCCATCATGCTTGTTTTGTAATAATCTAGCATTCTTCCCTCTATTTGTGTTACTATTTCTATATTTGTGAGCCTCATCTATTATGAAGAGATCGTATTTATCTGCTAACTTCTTTACTTCTTCCTCTCTCATCTTCTGGAATAAGCCTAGTGATATGAATCTTATCTTAGCTTTCTTCTCATGTGAATCATAGTTGTTGGTAGTACTTAGTACATATTCCTTATCATTAGGATAATCACGTATACACCCCTTTACGTAAGTCTTAAGGAAATTGCCAGATTTGATGAGTAGTTCTTCCCATTGAGCAATTATAGATGGTGGTAATATTAAAAGAACTGAGGGTTCTTTCTCTATCTTATTATTAGTATCTAACCAATGTGGGTACTTTCCACTTATGAACTCTTCTATTATCTTGCTAGCCATGTAACTTTTACCTAAACCTACAGAATCTGCTAGTATTACACCATTGTAATAGTTGATGATCTTAATTGCGTTTAACACACCAACAACCTGAAATTCTAACAGGATATCCTTCCTAACAAGCTCAAGTATCATGCCTTCAAACCACCTATAGACAAGATATTTGAATAGAAGTTCAGGATCTTCTAGATATTGACCAAAGGGCGGGTACTTTTGCTTTATTATTGTTGTTGGTTGTCTCTTTGCTTTTATAGTTACGCCAGATATATCTATAACCTTTATAAGATCCTCTCTAAACTCCATAGAATTCTGC
This sequence comes from Candidatus Nitrosothermus koennekei, assembly GCA_013538715.1. GTDB lineage: Archaea > Thermoproteota > Nitrososphaeria > Nitrososphaerales > Nitrosocaldaceae > Nitrosothermus > Nitrosothermus koenneki. The sequence continues at coordinate 5,450 of JACAFH010000025.1, forward strand.
CATAGATCCTCGAACCAGTTATCTAAGTGATTAATATCAGTACTATCAGTTATAAGAACATTTAACTCCTTATTCTTTGTTAGTCCTTCAGCAGTAAAGTTTGAGGAGCCAACTACTGCAACACCTTTTGATTCATACATAGCAGTAGGATTTGTTATGAAGAGGTACAGTTTAGCATGTAATCTTTGCTTATCATACAACCTAACATCTACAATTCCATCTGCTATTAAATTCCTTAACGATATAACTCTATTAACCTCTTCATCATTAAGATCCCTCTGTAGTTCTTCAAGCATTCTTGCCTTGAACAACTCTTTTAATCTATAACCAGCAACAAGCTCTTCCTTTGTAGGATATGTGGTTTCATTACCCATTACTATCCTTAAAAAGGGTTTTCTGGTAATGGAAGAGGGTTCTGGGAAGTCACCCTTGACAAGGTTGTATCCTGTAAGGAAAAAATAGCCTATAGCAAACTTTGCTTCTTTGCAATTCTTAATGTTATACCTTATAACATCTACAAGTTTATTCCCGATATTATCTATTATCTTTTGACTTATATGGGATAAAGATGTATTAACAGTATATTCGCCCTTATCGTATTTCTCAAGCAGTTCGTATAACTGCTTATTTTGCCTTATTTCATCCTCTATAGCCTTCATAACCTCTTCCTTGCTAGGCTTCCTTTCCTTTAACATACTATACCATCTTTACCATAAAGTAGGTTATAAATTAATCTCTATAGAAACAAACAATTAGTTAATTAGTTAATTAGACTCAAACCTCTTAATATACTTCTTTATCCATTTTCTAACATCTATTTCATTATATTCACCTTTAGCTATACTAATAATAAATCTTACACCTTCTTCATGTTGAATATTGATATGGTAACCGTTAAGCC
>JACAFH010000002.1 GCA_013538715.1 Candidatus Nitrosothermus koennekei
TATGTTTAAAGATTGTAATATTGATGCAAAGGTTAGTCTTTATGCTATATGCTGTCCTATGAACTATAGATATAATATGTTACCAATATTATTTGCTAATGTATTAAAGGATAATTTTATATCTAATAGGCTAATATCCGAATCTGAATATGAAGATATTATAAATGGTATTAAAGAATTTGCACAAAATAGCAATGCAATACTATTATATTCATCAGTATTTCGTGTATATGGTTTGAAGATATAATCTTCGATCTCTGTTATCTTAACATTTATCCTTAATATTCAAAACATTATATTATGAATGAGAACGTTAGTAGTTAATAAGAACTAGATGCAACTTTGAGATATTAGAGATGATAAACTTGATAATGCTATATGAAGTTAAGAATTGCAGAAAGAATACTTGCTATATAGCAAGTATTGATAGTTGCACATGTGAAGCATTATAAGAGTTGCAAACATGTATTAAATCTATAGACGAGGAAGAGATAACTATGACCATTTAATAATACTAACCTTTTTCTATAAAGGAAGGAGGTTAACACGCTAATATAGTTCCAGAATTGCTAACGTTCATCATATAATTTTATACCTTTAGTTAATAACCAGCCTTTATCATATCTAACATCATCAATTCTCTACTATCTATTGACTTTTTAGTAGTCTTTTGTTTCCTATCAAATAAGTTACTGAAATCAATCGAACTGTATTAATAGATACAAACAATTACTTATAATTTCAGTAACTTTGTTACTAACCATATATCTTTGCTTCTTCTATAGCATCTGGCATTGCTTTAATATCATATACTATTATTAACTTGCCTCTAATATATTGAGGATACTTAATCTATCGATATCCTTCTCTATCTGTAATATTGCTTTCTTTACTGCTTGTCTTTGCTTCTCCTACTATACAATAATATCTTTAGCATAAGTATGGAAGTATAAGCTCTGTAACATTAAGAGTAATACCCTTCTGTTTAAGCAGATATGATATCATATCTCTTCTATGATAACTGATATGTTATCTATGGATTCAACATACGTTTAGTCTCTTATCCATTCTCTTAAACCCTTCTTGCATATCCTTTCTAAGATTATTGCTTCTCTAAGATCTCTAATCTCTCATCCATTCTAGCCTCTAAATCAGCAAACTTATCATCTCTTTATATCCTGTTACTGCATGTCTAAACTCCTTATCCTCTCCTAACATATCTAATAACTTCAATTCATTACTCTGCATGTGTAGATTTAAGTGATATACATCACTTTATACACTCTTCTTCTTGCTTGTACAATACAAATAATATAAGGCATCTATCTAGATATAATAAGAGATGTGTTCAATCTATCAATCTAATACAATTTATCTACTACCATTTCTCCTTCATTCATATCTTCTACTATGAATGCATTAATGTTACCTAATTCAAATCATGAATAGATTTAACATCATTATGTAGAATATTAGATACTGCTAAGATGCTATCTATTTAATGTATGGTATATCTATCATTTTTTATCAACAAGCTATAAGAGGATTAGTAAAGAGATGAAGTATCTAAAACTGTTATCTAATTTAAATAGATATTATTTAATAACAATCATTGATATTAACACTCTTTATAGCTTCTTCTAATACTAGATAGTTCTTATTCTCTCAACAAATAATATCATAGTTCAGCAATTTGAGATATTTGATATCTCCCATAATCTCTTCTTTAGCCAAAAGATTTGCATATACTATCAATTCTTTCTCTAACTTCTCTTTAGACTCCTCTCTATCAATAATAGTTTGAATTGAAGGTATGGCTATAACATCTTTCTATGATGATAGACATGTCTGCTCTAATAATAATGGACCGGGCGGGATTTGAACCCGCGATCTCTCGCTTGCGAAGCGAGCATTACTACCACTAAACTACCGGCCCCTTTACTATTCTTGTCTAGCACCACACTCTGCACAGAATCTTGCATCATATGATAGCTCATTACCACATTCATGACAATATTTCTTCTCTATCTTCTTTACTGCATCAAAATACGATGTTATAGCACCTGTTGGTTTAAATACCTCTTCACTCTCTATTTTATATGGAGCATCTCTCTCTTCAATGAAGAGCATTAGTCTTGGTACTTTATGTTTTGGATGCATGTTATCCTCATTTTGACACTTGCTAGCATCTAATTTACAATCAATCTCTATTGTCTCTCCTAACCAAGATCCAAATTTCCTAAGTATTGTATCAGGAGTAGAATATGTTAAGCTATGTGTAGAGGTATACTCCTCAATAGCAGCCTTACTATTGAATACTTTCATATAGTTAGTTAATATCTATCAATATTATTTCTTTACTGTTTCTTACCACACTTTGTACAAAACTTTGCTGTTGGAGGTAATTTCGCATTACAGTATTTACAGTGCAACTCTTGTATAATTATTTGTGGTTTGGTTTCTACTTGTTTTGATATACTCTTATCCAACTCAAGTATAACCTTGATAGATAGAAATCCTAATGCCGTAAATATTTTTACAAACTCTCCCATCTTGATAAAGAATTCACGTTCATCTAACTTACCTTGTTCAAAGAGAGTTTGTGCATCAAGAAATTCTTCATATTTGCTTTGCACATCATTAAGGAGATTCTTTAGTTTTTCTATTAAAGGTCCTTTGGTATTATATCCAAGATCTTCCATGCAATATTATAACATACAATTTTATATATACTTAAAAAATGTGTTTAAGCATTCTGTAGTGAATTCTCTATAAATCTTCTTAATACTTCTTTTGATGTCGCACCTATGTGATGACCTATTATCTCTCCATTCTTAAATAGTAACAACGTAGGTATGCTATATATCTGATACTTCATTGCTATATCCTGATTCTCGTCAACATTTAACTTTAGAAATTTAATCTTATTAGTGTATTCTTTTGCTAGCTCTTCAAGCACAGGTGCAATCATTCTACATGGTCCACACCATTCAGCCCAAAAGTCTACTAATACAGGCGTTGTAGCTCTAACTACATCGTCATCCCAATTCTTTGATGTCGTTGCTTTTATATCTCCCATGGATATATGTTTATTAAACCATTATATATTCATAAGGCTGAGTATATTTTAAATAAAAAGTAATCGTTACCTTACTATATGAGCAAGAAGGTAAAAGGTTCGAATGGTTATATAATAGCAGAATTAACAACAGAAGAAGATAAGAGATCTAGAGTAGGTGATGAATATTTCATAGGTATATTGGGAAGAATTGACGAGTCTAGGATCTTATCATACCATTGTAATATATGTAACAAAGATTTTGAGTATGCTCCAAAGATAACATTTGAGACTTTAGGGAAGGATGTAGAAGGAGTCACTCTAAGGGAAGAGGGGAGTTATATATGTAAGGAGTGCAACTCTATAATTGCAACATATAAGATATTTAGATATGCAGATGTTAATAATGGTGATGAAGAAGAGAAGATATCTTTAAATAAATTCTTAGGTATGTCAGTTTTTGATGATAAAGCAAGAATGATAGGAAATGTTGATAATGTATATTTAAGCAATAATAGATTAATCTTAAGTGTAAAGAAGGATAACAATATAGAGGATCTACCATGGGATAAAATAATAGCAATTAAGGATATAGTACTAGTAAAGAGCATATCATCTATGTGTAGTGCATGTAATTATTTAAATAAAGAAGGGGCTAAATTCTGTGAACAATGTGGAACCAAATTATAAAAAATTAACGTAATCCTTTACCATCTCCTTCATGTTTCTTTATGTTAAATATTCTGTTTAGATATGATTCCCGTGCTAATGTCACCTCTTGCTCATCCTTAATACCTGCAAGCCTCTTTGCTAATACCATCTTGAAATCTATCTCCATATTCCTACCTATCTGTATCCTTTGTGCTTGTGGAGAACCAGCACCATGTAGTGATTCTGAAAGATATGATACAGCATTTCTTCCTAAAGTCATATTCTCTATTAGTCTTAAGATTCTAAATCTATCTTCTGGATCTACCCCTTTTCTACCTCTTAGATACTTCTTTAGCAACGGTCCAATCTCTGGGTGTTTTATATCTTTCTCAGATGGCAACGTAACCACTAAACCTCCTGCAAGATCTTGTGCGAATCTAGCCATCTCATATACGAATCTTGTTAGGTTATGTTTACATACATTTGCTAACATCTCATCATTTATCCAGTTACCAGCTTTCGTTTGCCATCCTTCGAATGATGAAGATATACCTGTCCCATAAACCGTCTCATTTAAATGTGTCATCTCTATCAGTTTATCTTTAATATGAGATGCATTTGAGACTCCATTGTAATCAGCAATAGTAGCAGCAGCACCTATTAAAACATCACCAACTCCTGTCTTACAAACGTAACTTCTTCTATGATATGCAGTAAATCTCTCAACTAGAGGTGCAGCAAACTCATACTCACCGTTCATAAATATCTTATCCCATGGTACGAATACATTATCTATTATTATTAATGCTTCTTGCCCAGAATAATTCGTATTACCTACATCTATCTCGCCCTCTATACTCCTTGTATCACATGATTGTCTTCCGTATATGTATGTTAGATTTGGATGGTCCACTGGAATTGCACATGATATGGCATAATCCTTATCAGCCTCTGTAAGTCTCATAGTAGGCATTACTATTATCCAATGAGAGTTCAGACATCCTGTCTGATGAGCCTTTGCACCTTTGATAACTACCCCATCTTTCCTTCTCTCTACTACATGCACAAACACATCGGGATCCTCTTGTTCTGAAGGTCCTTTGCTTCTATCACCTTTTGGATCACTCATAGCTCCTCCAATGACTAGATTCTCTTCTTGCACATATTTGATGAAGTTTATAAGATTTTGATGATATCTAGTTCCATATTTTTCATCTATATCATATGTTACAGAATATAATGAATTTATAGCATCCATACCTACACATCTTTGGAAGCATGTTCCAGTCAGCTGACCCAATCTTCTCTGCATCTTATTCTGTAAGACAAGATCATCTCTACTCTCTGTAATATGCAAGAATCTATTTACACGTTTATTTATTAACGATGAATGGGCAGTAGCAAGTTCTGGTTCTTTATTTGCTAGTTCATATGTCTCTGCTATAGCATTTATAGACGGTCTTATAATGGGATGATCAACTATGTTGTCTACCAGTTCCCCAAAGAGATATACCTTGATCTTTCTCTTCCTTAGACTCTCTATATACTCTTCTTTATTTCTGATAGGCACAAGGTACATTTAATTCATTCTAATATAATTGTTTAATTGACTTTCTATATTATAATTTAATATAAATACAATTTCTTAATGATACTTATGTAATATATTTTTGGTTTATCAAATAATAATTAGCTTATATTTTATAATTAATTAGCACCTTCTTCCAATTTGTTAATGACAGACGCTTCTTTTAACGCGTTGCTTAACTCATCATACTTCTGCATTATGAATTTCAACGCTTCCTCTATCCTCTTTGTCTTACCATATTTATAGCGGATCAATTCTCTATGCTTCCAAAATATGGTACCACTATCAAGCGATAAAGTGCTGAAGTAATCTCTATTCTTCAAATGATCTGGTAATGTTATATCATATGGAAATAGATACTCTACAATGAACCACTCGTCACCATCATTATAATCAGAACCACTATTTATATCAAAGAAGATATGGAGAAATTTATTAGATGTAAACCCTTCACTATTTATATAAGGATGCTTCACATCAGACCTTTTATAATCAGCCTTTTCTAATTCTGGTTCGAAATAGACTTTAATTATACCCTTCCTAAATATAGTATTTATCTCATCTATCTTCAAACATATATCATCTCTTCTTACTATTTTATAATCTTTCTAATTAGCATTATATATTTTTAAGAAGGAAGAGCATGAGTGATAGCATGAGTATATTAGACCTAACAATAGAAGATCTCTTCCCTAACATATTCAATAGACAATATTTCTTTGTGTCTCCTAACGATAAAGTGTATATGGCATGCATATGTTTGATTCCATCCATAGAGATCTATATAGATGGGGTAGTGGTAATAGATAATGAAAAACTTGTAGGAATGATAGGTAGTAAAAATATACTTAATGCATATTATGAACATGGTAGTAAGATATTATATAAAGAAGCAAGAGAAATAATGTACGATTCGACAGTACATATTAAACCTGATAATAAATTAAGCGAATTTTTAGATCATATGAGGAAGCATAGATTGGGTTTTCTACCAGTTATCAATAATAGTATCATAGCTGTTGCATCTATCTATGATATACTAAGACTCATAACTAAACATGCAATAAATATATCTATAACAGAGATTGCATCTAAATTACTAGTAATAGATGATAATTATAATATAAAAGATGCATTAAAGATTATGATAGAGAAGAATATTAGGAGATTATTTTTTAAGGAAGATGATGGAATATATGCCATAGTAGATAGAGATATACTCGATTTTATAGTAAATAATATAGTTATGGAGAATAGAGATATAAATATTGAAGAATTAAAGATTAATACTATTAAGAAGCGAAAGATTCTAGAGATAGATAGTAAGACAAGTATAAGTAATGCTGCTATATTATTATTAAAAGAGAAAGCCCCTTCATCATTGATAATCGATAAAGAGTATGTCGTAACTGCATGGGATATAGTTACGAAGGTAAAGTATAAGTAAAGTAATCATGTAGCAATGATATGTTTAATGAGTATAGATATAGGAGATGCAATCTAATAAAAGCATATAGTAAGAAGGTAAGAAATGCTGCACGAGTTAAGATAAAAAGGAGTAAACGTTAAGATCTGCTAAACTCCTTCATTATTGCAGCAGCATAGCATACACCATCAAGTACATTTCTTATACCAATAAACTCGTTAGGTGCGTGTATATTTGCATATGCTGGAGAACATCCAGTCCATATCGATTGTTGTTTAAGTATCTTAGTAAATACAAAGTCTGGTCCTGACCCCCACATATTAGGAAAGATCGATGGTTTTCCTCCATATACTTCTTTAGCAGCATTTGCAGCAGCATTAACTATATCTGATTTTGGATCTGTCTTTGATGGTTTTAACGAACCAAATATGTATAATTCTATATCCTCAAAACCTCTTTTATCAAGATGTTGTCTTAACAATGTTATTAATTTGTCTGGATCTTGATCATAAACAAGTCTGAAATCTAGTTTTACAGATGCTGCACTTGGTAATACAGTCTTACTACCTAAACCAGTATAACCAGAATATATTCCTGCGATATTACATGTTGGTTCAAAGAGTAACTTCTTTAGTGCTGCCTTTCCTTTAACATCATTAATGAGATATTTTATACCATACTCATTTGTAATTATCTTCTCATCGTAATCTAATCTCTTTAGTAATACAAGATCTTCATCGTTAGGCACTTTAACATCATCGTACCATCCTTCTATCGTTATCTTTCCCATATCATTTCTTATAGATTGTAATGCTCTTAGTAACTTCCATGCAGGATTTGGTACTATTGGAGCTAAACTTGAGTGTACGTCTACAGATGCTGTCTTGCATCTTAGCTCAACATATAGTAAACCTTTCAATCCTGCATATATAGATGCTGTACCACTTTGTGTTAATGAGGCATCAAAACATACAGTAGCATCTGCTTTTAGTTTATCCTTGTTCTCTTCTATATATTTTGGTAGGTTTATAGATGAGATCTCTTCCTCTCCTTCTATAAGAAATTTTAAATTAACTGGTGGAGATCCAACTGTATCAAGATAATATTTTGCACCATTGATCATGGCTATGATATTACCCTTTGAGTCTGCAGCTCCTCTACCATGAACTTTATCATCAGCAATAACTCCAGAGAATGGGTTATATCTCCATGCATCTATTGGTTCTACTGGTTGAACATCGTAGTGGCCATAAAAGAGTAAAGTCTTGTCACTAGTCCCTTTTATCTCAGCATATAAGATAGGATTACTATCATTGACTCTATTTATTGTAGTTGTTATATCAGCATCACGGAATATTCCATTTAATGTCGATGCACATTCATCTATACCTATATTTTGTGCGGATATACTTGGGTGCTTTACTAAATTTCTTAGATCACTTATTATATCATCTTTATTCTTTTCTACATATCTCCTTATCTCTTGCATGCTATATATAGAAATGATATAGGCTTAATACTTTGCTCATATTGTAATATAAATCTGCTATTATAGATAGATATTATATTTCTATTATCATCTCAAATTATCTAATATAATTTCATAATAATATTCTTATTATCTATTCTAATTATAAATATTGAGATCTTTATATCAACATTTTATATTGGCGATGTTATATATTAGTATCAATTTATATTAATATTATATCGTTAATTCATCATTTTTAGTATTATGATATTAATATCATATTATTTTATAAGTTATTTATAAGATAATATAATTAAATTATTTTTCTATTATATTATAATATTAATTACTATATTGTTACGCTTAATAAGTTGATTTATAAATGAGTTATAACAACTTAACTGTGTTGGGTGAATATCTTTGGTCTCAATAAGGAATACGAAGTTAAATTCTTATCGTTAGATATTGATTCTGATGCATATACAATCTTCTCATCATTATATGAACAATATGACGATCTCTTTATGTTAGAATCGTTAACTGGACCAAGAGAGATGGCAGAGTTTACAATAATAGGTTTTGATCCACTTATAAAATTTAGTGCAAGCAAAGGATATGTAGAGAGTGTAACTAGAGATGGTTCGAAGGATAGGTTTAGAAGCGATGATCCACTTGTGAATCTCAAAGAACTTTTGCCAACAATTAACGATAATAGGTTTAGATATATTGGAGGTGCTGTAGGTTACATATCATATGATGCAATAAATTATTGGGAGAATATAAGAGTTAGAGAGAGTAGTTATCCTAGCATGGAATTTGGTCTTTATACAGATGGTATAATCTTTGATCATCTTAATAATAAAAAGTATTATTTCTATTTTGATAAGAGAAGGTTGAATGAGATTAAATATAAGTACATGGAGAGTGATATAAAGATTAATGATATAAAGAGGAATATTAGTATGGATGAATTTAAAGATATGGTAGAAAAGGCTAAAGAGTATATTTATGATGGAGATATATATCAAGTAGTACTATCAAAGAGATTTGAACTTAACATAAAAGGAGATGTTAGAAAAGTGTATAATAATCTTAGAAGAATAAATCCCTCGCCATATATGTATATGTTAAAGATGGGTAAGAGAATAATACTAGGTTCCAGTCCAGAGATGTTAGTTAGGACTGTAAATGATACTGTAGAGACATTTCCTATTGCAGGAACTAGACCTATAAGTAAGAATAGAGAAGAGAATGAGAGGTTAAAAATAGAGATGTTAAATGATGAGAAAGAGATAGCTGAACATACAATGCTTGTAGACCTTGCAAGAAACGATCTTGGGAGAGTATGTGAATGGGGTAGTGTTAGGGTTGATGAACTAATGCAAGTAAAAGAGTTTAGTCATGTTCAGCATATAGTATCTCATGTAAAAGGTAAATTGGCTAAAGGAAATGATTGTTATAGTGCATTAAAAGCAGTATTTCCTGCAGGAACTGTATCAGGTGCTCCAAAAGTTAGAGCCATGGAAATAATTAATGCATTAGAGAAGGACGCTAGAGGTCCATATGCAGGCGCAATAGGTTACTTCTCATTTAATAATTCATCAGATTTTGCCATTAGTATAAGATCTCTCTTCATAAATGATGGAAAGGGATATATTCAAAGTGGAGCTGGCATAGTTGCTGATTCAGATGCTGAGAGGGAATGGTACGAGACTGAGCATAAAGCACAAGCAGTATTAGATTCTCTGAGGTGTTAGGATGTTAATCCTTATAATAGATAATTATGACTCATTTACATATAATCTTGCTCAATATATAGGTGAGCTTGGTGCTGAGCCTATAGTATATAGAAATGATAAGATAGGCATGAAGGAGATAATAGAACTTGATGCAGATGCTATTATAATATCTCCAGGTCCTGGACATCCAGCAAATGATCGTGATTTTGGTATATCAAAAGACGTTATACTAGAATTACATAATAAGATCCCGATTCTTGGAGTATGCTTAGGACATCAAGGCATAGTGCATTTATTTGGAGGAAGAGTTATCCATGCAAAGATGTTAAGACATGGCAAGACAAGTAACATTAAACATAATGAAGAAGATATATTTGTAGACATGAAGAATCCATTCAAAGCAACACGATATCATTCTCTAGTAGCAGAACCATCTACCATACCTTCTATACTTGAAGTTACTGCTAGATCTACTGATGATGATGAGATCATGGGAATTAAGCATAAACAATACCCATTATATGGTGTACAATTCCATCCAGAATCAGTGCTTACAGATAATGGTAAGAGAATATTAAGTAACTTTCTTTATATAGTGAAGAGATGAGATATGATAAGAAGTATTATAGAAAAACCAATTAACGAACAATTAAGTTATAAAGAGGTAAGAGAAGCATCAGAAGAGATAATGGCAGGTAAGGTGGATGATATAAACATAGGAGCATTCTTAGTAGTATTAAGAATTAGAGGAGAAGAGGTAGATATACTAAGAGCGGTTTATGATGCTATGCTAAAATATGCAATAACTATAAGACCACAGATAAATGGTAGATTGATTGATACTTGTGGCACTGGGGGAGATAAACTAAGAACATTTAATATAAGCACAGCAGCTGCATTTGTAGCATCAGTATATACCTATGTTGCAAAACATGGTAATAGATCCTCTAGAGGTTATGCTGGGAGTGCTGATATACTTGAAGCACTAGGTTATAATCTTAAGACTGAACCAAATAAGGTTAAAGAATCTATAGAGCAATTAAGAATAGGATTTTTATTTGCACCGCTTTTTCATCCAGCAATGAGATATGCTTCTACTGCTAGAAAAGCATTAGGGATAAGAACTATCTTTAACATATTAGGACCAATAGCAAATCCATGTAATATAGACGCACAGATAGTTGGAGTTAGCGAACTATCTCTAATGCAAAAGGTAATTGAATTACTAAAATCAATAGGAAGAAGAGAGGCAATGGTATTTCATTCTCTTAATGGTATAGATGAGCTATCTATATCATCTATGAATAGGATACTATGGCTTGAAGACGGTATTAATGTAAAAGAACTATCTTTAGATCCAAAGACTTTAGGAATAATGGATAGAGATGAGAATATAATCATAAAGAGTAAGGAAGAAGCTATAACAGCATTTCTTAATGCATTAAATGGATATGACAAAGCAAAGAGTAATATAGTATCATTAAATGCAGCAGCTGCATTGATAGTTGCTAATATAACAAAAAGGTTTGACGAGGCTTTAGAGATGGCAAGAGAGGCTATAAATAATGGTAAAGCATATGAACAATTAAGATTATTGATAAAAAGATATGGAGATTACTCTAAACTAGAAGAGTTGGAGAAGATATGTCTTTCATAAAAAGATTGGTAGAAGATACTAGGAGAGCAATAAACGAAGGATACTACGATCTCTCTTTACGTCTTTATCATACTAGCCATAGATTATCAGATGCTATACTTGCATCTAAACATGCAGCAATAATAGGCGAGATAAAATTTGCTTCTCCATCTATGGGGAAGATTAGAGAGTATAGTGACCCAGTAAAGATAGCAAGAGATATAATTAGTGCAGATGCAATAGGTTTATCTATTTTAACTAATAGATTATTTAATGGAAGATTGGATTACCTCTTAAATGTTAGAATTGCAACTGACATACCAATACTAATGAAGGATATTGTGATAGATAACAAACAGATAGATGCCGCATATAAAAGTGGAGCGGATTGTATACTTGTAATAAGTTCAATCTTTGATGATAAACATGTTATGAGAGAGCTTATAGATTATGCTCATTCTTACCATCTAGAGGTATTACTTGAAGTCCATGATAAAGAAGAACTTAAAGATGCTTTAGAGAGTAACGCTGATCTTATTGGCATTAATAATAGAGATCTAAATAGTATGAAGATAGATCTAAGTACTACAGAAAATCTATTAAGAGATATATCATCTGATAAGATAATAGTTAGTGAAAGCGGTATAGAATCATCTCAAGACATAGTAAGGCTTTATAAAGCTGGTGCTAGAGCATTCCTTGTAGGTACAAGTATAATGAAAAGTAATAATATTAGATTGAAATTAAAGGAGTTAGTGAAGGCTATTTGAAATATCCAAAGAATGGAAGATTTGGGGTGTTTGGAGGCGCCTTTGTACCAGAGACATTAGTGCCATTATTAGAAGAATTAGAAGAGGCTTATAAAAAATTTAAAGATGATGATGGATTTAAAGAAGAGTTAAGATATTATCTAAGAGAGTATGCTGGGAGACCTACTCCCTTATATTATGCTCAAAATCTTTCTAAGAGATTTGGTTGTAAGATATATCTAAAAAGGGAAGATCTATTACATGGTGGAGCTCATAAGATAAACAACACTCTAGCACAAGCGTTGTTAGCAAAGAAAATGAAGAAGAAGAGGATAATAGCAGAGACTGGTGCAGGACAACATGGAGTTGCTACAGCTATGGCATCTGCTGCTCTAGGTTTAGAATGTGAGATCTATATGGGTTTAAAAGATACAGAGAGACAAAAATTAAATGTATTTAGGATGAAACTTTTAGGAGCAAATGTTCATGAAGTATCATCTGGTTCACAGACTTTAAAGGATGCTATAAATGAAGCATTAAGAGATTGGATAAGCAATGTTAAAGATACTTATTATCTAATAGGTTCAGCAGTAGGACCCCATCCATACCCATTAATGGTTAGAGAATTTCAGAGTGTGATAGGTAAAGAGATAAAGAAAGAGGTAGAGTTGGATAGCAATGACGCTTTAATAGCATGTGTAGGAGGAGGGAGCAATGCAATAGGGACATTCTATCCATTCATAGATAGTAACGTTAAGATGTATGGTGTAGAGGCTGGAGGTGAAGGTATAGAGAGTAATAAGCACTCAGCATCTTTATCTGCTGGAAGTCTAGGTATACTTCATGGCATGTTAACATATCTCTTGCAAGATGAACATGGTCAGATAATGGATACACATAGTATATCTGCAGGTTTGGATTATCCCGGTGTAGGACCAGAACATGCTTATCTAAAAGAGATAGGAAGGGTAAAGTATGTTAATGTTAACGATCAAGAAGCAGTTGAGGCATTTCTTCTATTAGCAAAGTATGAAGGTATATTACCAGCATTAGAATCCGCTCATGCATTAGCATATGCTACTAAGATAGCAAAGAAGCATAAGAAGATAGTTGTAACTTTATCTGGAAGGGGAGATAAAGATGTTGGTATAATAGAGGAGTATATGATGAAACATGGTATCAAGGATAGTTAATCTATTTGAGACAAAGGCTAAACATATATTGATAGGGTATACTGTTGCTGGTTATCCATCATTAAAAGGTAGTATGGATGTTATTAAGGCAATGGTAAATGGAGGTGTAGATATGCTTGAGATAGGCATACCGTTCTCTGATCCAATAGCAGATGGTCCAACTATACAGAGAGCATCCCATACTGCATTAAATAATGGTATGACTCCAACATTGGCATTAGAATTATGCGAGAATGTTAGAAAGGAGTTTGATATACCATTATCGATAATGACATACTCTAACATTCCATACAGGATAGGCTATGATAAATTTGTAAAGAGAGCTTATGAAGCTGGAGTAGATGGTTTAATAATACCAGACCTTGATCTTGAAGAAGCGCCTAAACTAAAAGAGTTACTATCAAAGAATGATATGAATATTATATTGCTAGTATCACCAAATACAAGTAAAGAAAGGATCAAGGTTATTTCCAATATAGCAACTGGTTTTATCTATCTCGTATCTGTATATGGCACTACAGGAGCAAGAAAAACATTTGAGGATTATACGAGAGATGCTATTGTAAAGGTTAAAAGATACTCAAAGTTACCTTTAGCTGTAGGATTTGGAATAAGTAATACTGAACATGTTAGATTTATGTTAGAAGCTGGTGCAGATGCTGTTATAGTAGGAAGCGCGTTTATAGATGCCATAGATAAAGGTAATGTAGAAGATTTTACTAAAGAGTTAAAGCGGGCTTGCTATAGTTGATGTATCTATCAATCTTCATAACATTCATTGCTAGAAGTGAATGTTTACTTCCATGTTTAAGTATAGTTAATGATGCATTTGGTATATCTAGATCAAATAATACATTGCCATTAAGATTTAATATATCTGATATAGCAGCCTTTATTGGATCTAGGTGTGTTACTAGCAATACATTCTCATCTTTATGCTTATCAGCAATATAGTCTAGCATAGATCTAACTCTCTCCTTAACTTTACTAAACCTCTCTATCTTTAATGCATCAATTATAGGATCTCTATCCTCGTAAAACTTTTTAAATATATCTTGATACCTTTCCATTGCTTCATAGTAATTTAAACCTGTTAGTCTTCCAGCATCTATCTCTATAAGTCTATCATCTATAGTATAACCTAGTGAAAGTTCTTTACATATTATCTCTGCACTCTCTCTTACTCTAGTTATAGGGCTAGAATAAACTGCCTTGATATTTGCATCTTTAAGACTCTCTGCAGTTGATTTAACCTGTTCTCTACCTTCCTCTGTTAGATGAAATTCTAACACTCTCCCAGCTAGAATTCGTTGTATATTGTTACCTGCTCTTCCATGTCTCATCATTATCGTTAATGTCATTATATTAATTTAGAGTAAACATTAATATAAATTATGTAAGTTAGGAATGGAGAAATGAGGATATCAATAATAGGCGGCACTGGTGGAATGGGTGAAGGTTTAGCATTACGTTGGGCATTAAATCATGATATATTGATAGGATCAAGAGATATAGAAAAAGCAAAAAATACAGCTTCTGAGTATGAGAAGAGAGCTAGAGAATACTATAAAGACATCAATGGAAGTATAAAAGGAGGAGATAATATAGAGATAGCAAAAGATTGTGACCTACTTATTCTCTCTATACCATATGAATATGCAAGAGATACATGTAGCAGAATAAGTAAAGTAGTTAGAGATGATACAATTATACTTTCTCCAATAGTACCTATGAGAAAAGGGAAGAATGGGTTCGAGTATATACCTATGCATGATAATGTAAAGAGTGCTACGGAGATAGTTATTGAGAATATAAGTAATAGAGAGAGAATAGTATCAACACTTCATACAATCTCAGAAGTTAAACTTAGAAATCTAGATGCTAGTTTAGATTGTGATGTATATATTGCAGGAGATAACATAAACAATGTTAAGAAGATAAGTGAGTTATTGCAAGAGATCAAGGGCTTAAGACCGTTATATATAGGCGATTTAACTCTAGCATACCAGATAGAAGTCTTAACACCTATGCTACTTAATGTTGGTATAAAGAATAAGATCAAACATCCAGCACTAAGAATAATTTAATTATCAATTCTTAGTAGTAAGATACATGAGATATAAAGCAAGAAGACCGAAGAATTGGCTTACAGCGCTTGCTATATTACTAATTGTAGTAGCAAGTATATCATTAGTATTTAATTTTGCTATTTATGTTGCTAATAATGCTACAGAGATATTTATAGATGAGTTACTAAAACCAGAGTTTACCCAACAGAAGATAGCCTTTATTACATATATTATAGCAATAATAATGTTAATAATAGGTTATAGGATGGAAATTGAGTTATGAAAAGTTTTTATAGTAATTCTATTATTTTAGAATATGGGTTTAATAAACAGATTTACATCAGTGGTTAAACAAAAGGTTAATACAATGCTTGATAAATTTGAAGATCCTAGAGAAGCATTAGACTATTCATATGAGAAGCAGTTGGAACTATTAGTAAAGTTAAGGAGGGATATAGCCGAGGTAATAACTGCAAAGAAGAGGTTAGAGATGCAAAAATCCAAACTTATGGATAATGTTTATAAGTTAGAGGAACAAGCAAAGAGCGCTCTAGATATGAATAGAGAGGATCTAGCAAGACTAGCATTACAAAGAAAGAATATGAATATTGCACAATTACAAGATATAAACAAACAGATAGAAGATATGGAGAAGGAGCAGATAAAACTAGAAGAGACTGAGAAGAGGTTATCAGCAAAAGTAGAAGAATTCAAGTTAAAGAAGGAAGTAATAAAAGCAAAATATAGTGCAGCAAAGGCAGAGGTTAGAGTAAAAGAGAGTATAACTGGTATATCTGAAGAGATGGCAGATGTTGGGCTATCAATGCAGCGAGCAGAAGAAAAAGTGGAGAAGATGAAGGCTAGATCTGAAGCATTAAGCGAGATGATAGATATTGGAGTATTACCAGATTACACATCTAATAAGGATGAGATAGAGAAAGAGTTAGAGAAGATGAGTATAGATGCATCAGTAGAAGCAGAGTTAACAAAACTAAAGGCTAGGAAGAAGAAGGAGGAGAAGAGCGTTGAAGAGTGAGAATATAATAGTAAGGATATTAGGAAAAGGACAGTATACAGTAAGTAAAGATATCTTGAAGGAGCTTAATAATATAGATAATAGAATTGTAAGGTTATTAAAGAAGGATGGAGAGGAGGAAAAGTTAAGAGAGTTAGTTAGAGAGATGATCAAACTAGTTAAAAGTAATGGTAAAAAGGTTAACAATAAGAGGATATTACCATCATCAATAGCTATACCAAATGAGGATATAACTTTAGCAGAAGCGAAGAAGATATTTCAAGGTGAAGGTATAATATCTGAAGAGTTGGTATCATAGAGGCATATTCCACATAGGATACCATCTCTCCATATCATCTATCATTGGCAACTCGTTCTTGATTAAAGTATATATTCTCATCTCTTCGCTAATATCTCTTTTATTATTTATCAACACAAATGGATAAAACTTCTTCTCATTAAATCTAAATATTAGATATACTCTCTTCTTATTAAGAAACTCAAATACTGCTGCTAATATATTTGAAGAAAAGCCATTTTTCTCTATGGTATCTATAATAGCATCTATAGCTGCTGTTTCTGCTTCTATACTTGATGATAATATAAACCATATATAGCCATATCTATCTCTTACACATTCATACGAGAGTTCTTTGCTTATTTTTAGGAAATTCTCTACCTCTTCAACTACTGATTTAAAGATACCACTTGACTCTTTTACACATATTGCAGCCTTTCCACTCTTCAAACCCAGTTTTATATCTAAGGATATACTTGCTGATGGTAATGCAAACAATCCATCTCTAAGCCTCAATAAAGTCTTTCCTCCATAGCCATTAATCTCTTTATTCTAGCCTCAACTGGAGGATGGGTAGCAAATATGTTTGCTAATGAATCTCCTATGGCTGGGATTATAAAGAATGCATTTAACGATTCTACTTCTCTAAGATCTCTAGTAGGTATTCTACTCATCTTACCACTAATCTTCATTAATGCGTTTGCTAACTTGATAGGTTTTCCAGTAATTATAGCACCATCTCTATCAGCAACATACTCCCTATATCTTGAGATAGCTCTAGTTATAAGAAAACTTACAAACCATGTTATCATTGCTACTATTATTGCTATTATTATAGCACTGTTATCTCTCCTGTTATAACTAACGCCATACCAACCATAATGCATGACATACCATGCTACTGTAGAGAATAGACTTGCTAGTGTTATTGCTAGCATATCTCTATTCTTTATATGAGCAAGTTCATGTGCTATAACACCTTCTAACTCCTCATCATCTAATAGATTTAATAACCCACTAGTAACAGCTACAACAGCACTACTTTTACTCTTACCAGTAGCAAATGCATTTGGAATATCACTATACATAACCGCTAATTTAGGCTTCTTCAAGCCTATCCTCATAACCAATCTATCAGTTATATCATGTAATATTGGATACTCTTCTCTACTAACTATCCTTGCTCCAGTACTCCATAAAACTATCTTATCAGATATTAGATACTGAATCAGAACCATAAATACGCCTATTGCTATTAATGGTATCATTCCAATTCCAAAATATGCTAGTATAGATAAGAAGACAAAGTATACTAATGCTAATACTACAAATGCTAATACTATTCTAGCAGTTAAACCATGATCTCTCTTTATTCTTTGCATATTTATAATTTGGATTATTGCATTAATAATCTTTTATGCATAAATGCTTCAAGTCTATTCATTGCTTCTTCTAGTATAGTTAATGATGGTAGATATACTATCCTAAAATGATTAGAACCATACTCCCTACCAAATCCAGAGCCATTAACTGTTAACACTCCAGTCTCTAACAATAACTCCTTAACAAACTCTAGATCACTCTTCCACTTACCTATTGTAAGATCTATCTTTGGGAATGCATAAAATGCTCCACTTGGGTTTACACACTTTAAACCTTTGATAGTTGATATCCTCTTAATTATATAATCCCTTCTTAAGCGTAGTTTTGATACCATCTCATCTATATAATCATCATTGCTTCTTAACGCTTCTAATGCTGCATATTGTACAGGCATATTAGATGATATTCTCAATCTAGCGAGTTTAGGTAACTCCTTCTTTAATTCATTAGATACTTTATCATTCATACAAAGATAACCTAATCTCAAACCAGTCATTAGATATACTTTCGAGAAGCCATTAAGCATTATTAATGGAGCGTCTTTAGCAACTTTAGATATACTCACAAAATTATCTTCAAATATTATTCTATCATATATCTCGTCAGCAATTAGGTATATACTATTACTAGAAGCAAGATCTGCAATCTTCTTTAATATATTCTCATTATAAACAGCACCAGTAGGATTGTTTGGATTTATTATCACTATTGCTACAGTCTTATCTGTTATCTTCTTTTCTAAATCATCTATATCTGGCATCCATTTATTATCTTCGTCACACTTATACTCTATTGTTCTACCTCCAAACAGATTTGTATATGATGAATATGGTGGATAGCATGGACCTGGGACTAAAACCTCATCACCTTCATCAAGTATAGAAGCCATTACCATACTTATTGCCTCTGATACACCATTGGTTATTATTACATCATCTCTTGTAAGGTTCATACCTTTCTTACTTTCCATACTTACTATCTCATTCCTTAACTCACTTATCCCTTCAGATGCTGGATAATAGTTTTTATCTTTTTTTACAGCATCT
Organism: Candidatus Nitrosothermus koennekei; assembly: GCA_013538715.1. Classification (GTDB taxonomy): domain Archaea; phylum Thermoproteota; class Nitrososphaeria; order Nitrososphaerales; family Nitrosocaldaceae; genus Nitrosothermus; species Nitrosothermus koenneki. The sequence goes on from JACAFH010000002.1 coordinate 19,323, forward strand.
ATTAATGCATCTTTAATATGATTAGGTGTCTTAAAGTCATAAAGCACGGGATCTCCAATATTTAAGTAAAGTATATCTCTTCCCTTCTCTTCTAACGATCTAGCATATAGTGTTATATCTCTTATTGCATACTCTACGCCTTTTATTCTCTTTGATACTTTCATTCAATATTCTAATAAATAACTAATTGATAAACGTTAGTGGACCCGTAGCCTAGCAAGGATAAGGCGGTTGGCTTCGGACCAACAGATCAGGGGTTCAAGTCCCCTCGGGTCCATTATTATATATTGGTGTGTAATAATTGAATAATATGATATTGGTTGAAACATATAAAGGAAACAGGATATGAGTATGACCTTACAGATTTGTAAATGCATTAAGACTAACAAGAAGGATGTTCAATATACATACAAGATATTACTAGTGTAAGAGTTAGAGAAGAGTAGCAAATAATTATTTAACATTATGCTGATAATTATAGAATAGTATAAACATGTGCTAAATATGTTGTGAATATAAGAGCATAATAGGGATAAGAGCTTTGTACTAATTATCGATGTTATATGCAACTTTCAGAAATGTTAGTGATTATATTTGATTCATAAAGGCACTGTTGGTCATTAATATTATGTAATTAATTATATGTAAAAACTATGCTTTTTCGTGTATGATATGCAACAAAAGCGTTGGATAATTCGTTGCATATGCACTGAACCGTCAAAACATCATTTCTGCTAAACATCTCGACCCAAATAAAGACTATATGGTATATCTATCCCCTATCACGTCACTGTCAAGTAATAATCCTATTCGGAAAAACTATTCCAGACTTGATATCATACAATAATTGCATCTCAGAGGTTAGGCTTTGTCCTTTTTGACCCGTTTTCTCTTACCGTTGTTAATAGAGGTGCCATCTAGCAGGTCTATCCGGTTGATTGCGATGGATCGCTCCTTTCCATTTCCTATGCCCAAAAGTCTGATGCTTCTATTTAGTCCCAAATGTTCCAGCAGGTATTTCCAATCTAGTTTACCTCCTCGACCAGCTGATATATTTTATAGAGGAATTGGAAGCTAAAGTTCTGTTCGTTTGAAATATTGATGGCGAAATCTTTGCTATGTGCATCAGACCAGAACTGCAGCTTGTGAAAACCTGAACCAGAAAAACAATGACCTTTTACCCTCATATGAGTGCAATCACTCAAGCCGTAACTGTGCCATTTCAGTAGAAGATTTAGAGCTATTGCCTTTTTTACCATTTGTGTTGCATAGCTAGATTTCCTTCTGCAAGACAGATGCGAATGATTGTAAAAACTGCCGCCTAGTTTCTATCATTTACCAAACCACTCTTTTTGCACCCAGTTTTCCGAGTTGCCTACGATATTCCTAAATGACCAGCCTCGCCAGAATCCTTCATCTGCTTCAAGAATTGATATTACCATCATCTACAGTTAGGTTGATTCGTGGCATAGATGATATACATTCATGCACACTCGATTCTGTATAACAACGCCTTAACCATATACAAATATAGAGCGATAAAGTAGATTAAAAGATAACACAGGAGGACTATTGTATGACGAGTATAAGCAACTTCTTTCACAAATACAGAGATGCTATCCTGTTTAACAAGAATCTAATAATCTCTGGCGCAGGCGGCTTTTTTGCAAGTGCCTATGTCTCCCAACTATATTCAGAGTACGACGATAATGAATTTGTGAATTCGGTCGTCGCGCTGATCACAGAATACGCTGTCTACATTCCACTCTTTGCGCTGCTATTCTATGTTAACAACAAGAATAGGTATGTAGATCCTCTAACTGGAAAAAAGAATACAAAGCAACTAAGACATGACATAAAGAAGCTGTTTGCGACATTTTCAATTTCGGAGGTCATATTCTCCATAACTAGGGTGCTAACCCAGTACCAGTTACTGCAGAGCGATATCCAAGCGTATGAAGTATCCATGGTAAGTTCGATAATTGCGTGGGCAGTATTCTTTATAGCGGTCAATGTGATGGTGAAACTGGTCAAGCTATTCAAAAAAGTCTAGTCCTGCATCTTTATACAGCAGCTTTGTCGTTTGATAACCAATTACTATGTCAATAAAGTGATACACGGTGCTTATCCATATTTGTAACTATTCACATTATGTATTATATGAGCCTAGCAACTGACATCTTTTTATGCATTAGGACAATGCTGGATAGAGAAGGTATCAACGGAATTTAGACTAGTACAAAGTTCTGTCAGGGTAGACGATAATTGAGATGGATGTCTACGTGTCAGACTGTCCTCCCAGACCAGCGACGCTTATTAAGGGCTGTATACTGCTGCAAAGATCAAAAGGTCAAAGTAATCATTGTTGATGTATCTCTCATTTCAGCATACACACAACATCATTACTGTGCTTGTCCATAGTCACTATCTATAAATTTGATAGGTTAAATGCCATGTGATTAATCTTAAAGATGAGGCAAAATGTCCGGAAGAGTAGTTCCTGTCAAACATATAAGGACTAGAAAGTATGAATGGATAATAGTCGAACAGGAATAGGCTACACATTAAGTCATATCATAAGTGGGAGACAAATTTGAATGTAGTCCACACTGGTTCACTTTTACCATCAGCATATATATAGTCTGACTGCATCTACTTGTGCAACAAAATCGAAAGATAATTATTCTATAAGCATATCAAATTAATAACATATACCCATATAAGGATAATTAATATATATTATATTTGATTTTGGTTAGATATTTATTACTATTATAATTATATATAATATATAGTAATAAATATTCTATAATGGAAATTGATTTATCAAAATTATTTATATAGATATTACATGCAGACAATAAACAAAAAAGTAATAATTACAGTGCTTGTAGCAATGGTAATACTACCTACATTTTATATAGGATATATAACAGCAGATAGTAATGGAGGACTTATAAGTTCTAGAAGATCGGCTGAATGTATACCACTAACTGCTGGTTCTGCACAACCATATAAACTTCCTTTAGGATGGAAGATAGAGACTATAATTGAAGAGGATATAGCACAAGCATACATTGAAGATCTTCCAGATATGAACCAACAGAATATGATAGCAATAGATATGCCACAAGCATTAAAGGATCATGGAGTAAATGATGATAGTGCAGAAAGAGGCAGATTACTATATCAAACACACGAACGTTGGGAAGGTGGTGCATCAGTCTCCGTAGTTGATTTAGAAACAAGAATTGCAGCAAAGATGCTTGAAGCTGATCATCTAGAAGCATTAGATGGATTATTATGGACGCCATGGAATACTCTAATTTTTGCTGAAGAAATGGATGAACAGAAAATAAGAGATCCAAACGTTCCAGATGCGATAGGAGGTTTAGCGTATGAGATGGATCCAGTTAGTGGTGAGTATTGGCCATTACCACAATTAGGTGCAATGGCTCATGAAGGAATAATGATTGATGAAAATATGAATATATATGTAGTAGACGAAGACAAGCGTGGTTCTATATACAAGTTTATACCAAATGAGAATCCAATGATAAATGGAAGGATAGGAGATGGAGATCTATACGTGTTAAGGATAATAGATGATTGATTTTTGTAAAACTTTAAGAAGAAATAATATATCGATCTATACGTGTTAAGGATAATAGATGATACTGCCGCTCCAGGAGAGAGAACAGGTACAGCAGAGTGGATATTATTGAATCAGACATTAGTTAGAATAGATGCAGAGAAAGCAGCAGAAGTAGTTAATGCTACACTTTACAATAGACCAGAAGATCTAGAATTAATAGGTAACAAACTTTATGTAGCTTTAACAGGAGCTAGTAGTCCAGGTCCAGTAGATAATAGGATTATATCGATAGACATATCTAATCCAACTCAACCATTCGTTACAGAGTTTGTAGTTCCAGGAATCAATGTTCCTATAGAGATTGACAACGATGATGATAAATCTGATGAACAGACAGGATTTAGTAATCCAGATAATTTAGCGAAGAGAGGAAATGAGTTATGGATAGCAGAGGATAACAGTCCAAGTGATATCTGGGTTGCAAAACCAGATAGGGATGGCGATGGTTATTCTGACAAAATAACATTGTTTACATCAATGGAGGATTGTGCAGCCGAGTCAACTGGTTTACTATGGGGTATAGGAAAATACCACAATAAACTCTTCATCACACAGCAACATGCTGGTCCTATATATGAGGATGTCGAGATAGGTGCAGATAAGATATTTGTTATAAGCAGAGGACAGAATTAAAAATAGAAACAAATATTTTTTATATTATATAATTTGTTATTTTATATGATACAACTATTAATCACATGGGTTAATACTCATGACTAATAATATCTAGAATATATAATAAGTTCTTCTATGCATCTTATTCTTCCTTTTGTTATCTCTACAAGCCTCTTCTTATATAGAAGATCAACATTACTAAGCATGTTAAGTATTCTATTTGTTAGCATAATCCCTTTTCTATCCATATCAAGTAGTAATATTACTTTCGATGCATTCTCAAGATATTCAACCAGTTTATAAATTCCTTTAAAACTATTAAGTATTATAGCATTCCCTTTATATCCTAATCTAATTAATGCTTCTTTATCTCTTTTACCTTCAACTACAACTATAGCCTCCTCTTCGTTTAAACTCTCTATAAAATCATAGATTGCCTGTAATTCTATATTATCTATAGAATGCATATTATCTATTTGTAGAAATGGTATAATTACTTTTATTAATACAATATATCATTATTATATTTTTACTATAATCAATGATACTCACTAGTGAATAAATTTCTTTGATTTGATTATTATCAAGGATCACTTTGTAGGTATTACTGTTATATATTGATGGAATATAAATATTATGCATAGAGGAGCTTTATTCTTATAATAAAATTAGTTTTTTAATGTATCATTTCTATAATGAAAAATGGAGGCACAGGCTCTTTTTATATCCATGTCAATTTTGGTTCTGATACTTTAAATCTCTCTAACCTCTTTAGAGTATCATTTCTTAACTCATCTACATTCTTAAATCTCCTAACTATCTTGCCATCTTCAATTAACGGTTTTAATAATGGCTCATAACCTTCTGGCGCATCATTTCTGATAGTTACTATATCATGGAAATCTTTTCTATAGACATATTTCTTACCAGAAAGATCTCCTCTTTTTGATCTAAATACTCTTCTTCCATCTTCTTGAACCTCTACTATCTTGAAGCTAAAGTCTATAGACTTTGCAGAACTAACACTAGTCCCAACACCAAATCCATCAACTATATCTACTAAATTCCTTATTTCATCCTCATCTAATCCTCCAGATACAAATATCTTAACATCTTTTGCCCCTCTGATAGATAACTCCCATCTAACCTCTTCTATGATCTTTCTCCAATTGCCTCTTCTGCTACTGGGAGTATCTAGCCTAACACCGTATAACCTATCTTTTAATGCATCATATGCCATAATTGCCTCGATCTTCTCATCATATAATGTATCTATTAGTGCTATCCTCTTTACACTTTCTGGCATATATTTATCAAATGCCTTCCATGCCTTTACTTGATCATTAAATGATAGGATTAGTGCATGAGGCATTGTTCCTACAGCCTCCTTACCCATCAGCTTTGCACCTAGAGTATTTGATACATAATCAAAACCAGCTATATAACATGATCTCTCTATCAACGGAGCAAGAAAAGGATGTGATCTTCTTGTTCCAAACGACAATAATATCTTATCATTGGCAGCAATTCTAACTCTTGCTGCTTTACTTGCTATACCACTAGCAAAACATAAGAATCCTAAAATCGGATTTTCAAATATTGAGATATCAGCATAATTTGCTTCAATACTTATTATAGGTTCATAAATACTAGATCTATCACTCGTTAAGAAGATCTCACCTTCTTCCATGGCATATACATTAACATCAAATCCTTCAAGAAGCTTTGCTACTTCGTAGATACCTAAGACTATACCCCAATTGTTATCTACCTTTCTAGCAAATACTTCTATAGTTACTTTAGGATTTATACGTTCATTCTCTAATATCTTCTTTGTATATTGAAAGTATACATCAGTTGTTAATCCATTCTTAACTTCATCCTCTTTTGCGATCCAGAATAGCCTGTCATGTAGATCTCTCATATGCACATTATTTGTTCTTAGATATAAGTGCTTTATGCTATTAATAATCTAACGTGCTCCATACCCTCATTAACTTGGAACTCTTTAGTCATATTCTGTATCTTCATAGAATCTCCTTCCATAACAAACAACTCTAAACACTTATTATTCTTTAATTTACAATGTAGATGAGTCTTTATTATCTCTTCATACTTTAACTTTATCTTTGTTGATTCTGCATCCTCCTCTTCATGAGTTACTATCAATACACATCCTATATTACCTACCATCTTCTCTTTCTCTATCTTATCTGTTAGTAACATCCTTATCCCGGCTCTAATAACCTCTGATCTACCAGAAAATCCATACTCTTTTTGCAACTCATCTATATTCTTTAGCATATTTTCGTTAAGAGAGATACTTACTATCTTTGTATTATTATCTTCCATTATAAATCACTTCTTAATAATTATTTATAAAGTTTTTCTATCGTTCTTATTAAGAAAATATTTATAAATTAATAATAATAATATAATGATGTGGACAATAAAAATAAGATAATATTGATAAGTATAGGAGTAGTTATTAGTACGATAGTAATTATAACAACTTCATACATGATAAGTAATCCAAATATAAAGGTTGAAAAAGAGATAAGGATAGTTACAACGTTTTACCCACTTTATGAATTTACAAATAATATAGTTAAAGATAAGGCTAAAGTGGAGATGCTCATACCGCCAGGTGTAGAAGTACATGATTGGGAACCTAGTGCAAAGGATATAGAACAATTAAGAGATGCTGATCTATTAATCTATAATGATAATAGTCTAGAATCGTATATTAAAAAGGTCGATATAAATAAGGTAGCAGTAGCATCAGATCTTATAAAAGATAACAATCCCCATGTATGGCTAGATCCTTTATTAGCAAAAGAGCAGGTTAAGAGTATATTAAATGCTATTCTAACTATAGATAAAGAGAATGAGGAGTATTATAAGAAGAATGCAGAGGAGTATATGAATGAATTAAAGCTCCTTCATGAGGAGTATGTTAACGGATTAAGCGATTGTGAGAAGAGAGAGTTCATCGTCTTTCATGCAGCATATAGTTATTTAGCAGATAGATATAATCTTACACAGATTACACTTATAGGAACAGACATAGAGATCGATGATTTATCTGTACAAGAGATGAGAGAGATTATAGATACTGCTAAAGAGAAGAATGTTAAATTTGTATATGCTGAAGAGCATTTAGATGAGAGGATCATGAAGGCATTTGCAGAAGAGGTAAATGCTCAAATCTTGATATTAAATCCTATTGAAGTATACGATGGCGTTTCATATGTAGATGAGATGAGAAATAATTTAGAGAATTTGAGGATAGGTTTAGTATGCAGATAGTAGATGTTAAAGGTCTTACTGTAAAGATAAATGATAGGCTAATATTAGAAGATATTAATTTTAGTGTAGAAAGAGGAGATATATTAGGTGTCTTAGGCTCAAATGGTGCTGGTAAGACCACACTCTTTAGAGCAATACTTCATCTAATAAGGTATGAAGGAGAGGTTAGTTTATTTGGATACAAGGATGAGAGAGCATTACCATTCATATCATACCTGCCTCAAAGATTTAGTATAGATACTAATTTTCCTATTACTGTTAAAGATCTTCTTGCTACATCATCCATACAACTAAAATATATACGTAAGCACTCAAATCTAATTAAAGATTATAGTATTGAGGAGGGGTATGATCTAGAGGAGGCATTGAAGATGGTTGGTTTAGAAGAGAAGAAGCATGTTAGGCTTGCAAATCTATCAGGAGGAGAATTACAAAGAGCTTTATTAGCAAGGGCATTGATAACAAGATCTCCATTACTTATATTAGATGAACCTTTTACAGCATTAGATGTTAATACACAACTACTCTTATTGGATATATTAACAATGCTTAACAAAGAGTTAAAGGTAACTATCATACTTGCCGCACATGATCTGTTATTATTAATGAAATTAGCCAAAAATATTATGTGTCTGATGAATAGAAAAATATTCTTTCATGGTAGTAAAGACGAATGTATGAATAATGACATAATCAAATCTTATAGCGGAGAATCTGCTATGCATATACATCTCCAAGATCATTTAGGTGTTTAGATGCTTGAGATATTTACTTATCTATTTATACAAAAAGCTCTGATTAGTGGTATAGCAATAAGCATTGCATGCTCTATGTTAGGATTATTTCTAGTAGTTAAGAGATATGCTTTATTTGGAGACGCAATATCACATATAGCATTAAGTGGAGTGTCTATAGGTATATTCTTAAATGTATATCCATTATGGACATCAATAATAACATCAACAATTGCATCTCTAGGTATTATACGATTAAGAAAGAGCACAAAGCTACATGGCGATACTATAATATCCATTCTACTACTTAGCGGTGTAGCATTTGCGGTAATGCTCATAAGTATATCAAATGGCTTTACTTCTGATCTCTTTTCTTATCTATTTGGTAATATTTTATTGATTAGTAACGAAGATTTCATAACAGCATTAATAGCTAGTAGCATAATAATTGCATCAATACTAATCCTAAAAGATAGACTATATTATATAGCAATCAATCTTGAACAAGCAAAGTTAAGTGGCATTAAGGTTGATCTAATAGAGTATATATTTATGATATTGGCAAGTGTAATTGCTATAGTTGCTATAAGATTAGTTGGTATACTGCTTGTTTCATCTATTATAGTGCTGCCAAATGCAGCAAGTCTTATGTTAGGCAAAGGATTTAAATTTACTATGCTAGCCTCTATCATAATATCAGTAACCTCAGTAGTTATAGGAATAATCTCTTCATATTATCTAGATATAGCACCATCATCAATGATAGTTATTATTGGTTTAGTAATACTTCTTGGCATAGTTATAAAGAATTCTTATATCTCAAAAAAGGGTTTTATACTAAATAGATAATGGCAAATCTTACATAAGGATGATATATAAATGGTAATTTGAATACTATTTTGTATCAATTTAAATATCATTATTAAAGATGTTATCATGATGGATCTCAAGGATGAGATATTAAGATTGAAAAGAGAGAAGAATGCAATAATACTTGCTCATAATTACCAATTACCAGATGTTCAAGATGTAGCAGATTTTGTTGGTGATTCATTAGGATTGTCTCAACAAGCAGCAAATACTAGAGCTGATGTTATAGTATTTTGTGGAGTGCATTTTATGGCAGAAACAGCATCTATACTATGTCCAGATAAGAAGGTATTACTACCAGATCTAGAAGCTGGATGTTCATTAGCAGATACAATCTCTGCTGAAGAGCTTAGAAGATGGAAGAATGAGCATCCAAATGCTGTTGTAGTAGGATATGTTAATACTACTGCTGAAGTAAAGGCAGAGTGTGATTACTGTTGTACATCTAGCAATGCTGTTAATGTAGTAAAGAGTATATCAAAAGATAGAGAGATACTATTTCTTCCTGACATGTTCCTAGGTTCTTATGTTGCCGAGGTTACAAAGAGGGATAATATGTTATTATGGCCAGGAGAATGTCATGTTCATGCTGGAATTAGACCATCGCTAGTAAAGGAGATGCTTAAGAATAACAAAGGTTCTGACTTTCTTATTCATCCAGAATGTGGATGTACAACATCAATGATGTATTATTTTGGAAATGGAAATGGAAATGGAGAGAAGATTATTGAAGATTGTAAAGTAAAGTTCTTATCAACTGAAGGTATGATGAGATATGCTAAACAATCCAGCTCTAAAAAACTTATAGTTGCTACTGAGATAGGCATATTGCATAGAATGAGGAAAGAGAATCCTGATAAAGAGTTTATACCATTGAGTAATGATGCGATATGTAAATATATGAAGATGATCACACTTGAGAAGGTTTATAGATCATTAAATGAGATGATTTATGAGGTTAAAGTTAGAAAGGATATAGCAGATAAAGCAAGAGTAGCAATAGAGAGAATGCTTGCTATAAACTAATCTCAAGGTTCATATCAATAGCCTTTACTGAATGTGTTAGGCTACCAATTGATATTATATCTATATCACTTTTTGCATAATCTTTGATATTTGATAATTTTATACCGCCAGATACTTCTATCTTAACTTTATCTCTCAAGTTTTTCCTCTTTAGCTCTTCTACAATATTATACACTTGAGCTGGCTCTAGATTATCAAGCATAATAATATCTGCACCATAGTTTATTGCATCTATAGCATCTTCTAATGAGCGTACTTCTACCTCTATATCATATCTATCTCCATACTTCTCTTTAGCAAGCAATAACGCTTTCTTTACAGAACCCAATATGGCAAGATGATTATCTTTTATGAGTATCATCTCATCTAATCTATATCTATGTGTATAACCATTTGCAACCTTGATAGCCTTCTTATCAAAATATCTAAAACCAGGTACAGTCTTTCTAGTTCCAGCGATCATAACCTTTCCTTTAACTTCATCAATATATCGTTTGGTAAGAGTTGCAATACCACTCATTCTCATAAGTATATTTAATGCAGTTCTCTCTACAGAGAGTATGTTTTTTGCATTACCTTCTATCTCTATTATCTTACTTCCTTTACTAACCAAATTCCCATCATGTACTAGAGGTATAGCATTGCATTTTAAGATAGAAAATAATCTTATACTCTCTTCAACACCCGCTATAATAGCATCTTCATTACATATTATGAATGCCCTTACTATCTTATCTGGCAATATATTACTTGTTATATCATCACTCCCTATATCCTCGTTCAAAAAGTTTAGTAGTAGTTTATCTATTTCATTCATGTTACTTTTAGTGCGTACTTGCCTTTCTGTGTTAGCTCTAATAGCCTTGCTATCTGTGACATTTGAGGCTCTACTATTAATATTATACCAGACCAGTCTGCTGTTAAATCTGTAGATTTACATACTGGACATATCTTGCCAGTAGTTATAGCTCTACATCTTCTACATGCTAATTCTCTAACCATCTTCTCCCTCTTTCTCCTTTATCCACTCTTCTGCACCAAGGAATGGCTGCCTACATGTTATACCTATCTTACCCATTGTACTGCCCTTACCTAAGCTTACTGCTGTTACTCTTGATCTAATTCTTGTTCCTATCTTCAATACCTTACCAGATTGTGTAGCTGTTATAACTCCATGTTTTACATCACTCTTCAAGAAATCATCCATTATCTGTGAGAGATGAAGTAATGCATCAGTAGGACCAATTCTTATGAAAGCACCAAACTCTGTTATCTCTACTATCTTTCCTTCCACAATCTCCTGTAACTTAGGATAGAATGTTAACAATTTAAAGTTTACCTTATGATATGTAGCAGCATCCCCTGCAATTATCTTCCCTACATTATCTACTTTTGCATCTACAACCATTATTACATAACCCAATTCTGGATTTATCATACTCTCATACTTCTCTTTTAACATAAGCATTGCAGCATCATTTAGATCCGTTCCTAAACGATTAGGTGGGATTCTTATAACATCTGATGTATCTACAATAGCAAACATATCCTATCAATTGCAAATCTTTGTTCAACTTATGAATCTTTTGTTTAAGATATAATTTGTACACTAGTTTATCCCAACTATAAACTTATATTTAAATATGCGTGTTATTCATTTATGGCTAAAACTGAGCACTTCACTAACCTAAATGTAGATCTCGAGAGACTTGCTACAAGAATAGAAACTTATTTGCAAGAAAATGAATACGAAGTTGCTTTTTCTAAAGATCAAACAGAACCCGCCTCATGGTTTTTTATACAAGCAAGAAAATTAAGTGCATTAAGAACAGTAGCTGGAGCAAGAAGGAGTATTGATATTATAATTCGTGGTTCTCCAAACGATTTTAGTGTTAATATAGGAAGTGGAGAATGGGGTAAGAATATGCTTGCATCAGCACCATTATTTATAGTTCCATTAGTGGGTGTAACAGTAACAGTAGCAAAACTATATGCAGGGAAGAAAGCAGAATCTAACATATGGAAGTTCATAAAAGAGCAAGCATCGTATCTAGCAAACAGTGCTAAAAATAAAGAACATGATCTTAGAGAATACGCATGTGATTATGTCGAAGGGTATCCAGAGTTAAAGAAGAGTATAGAAGGAGGAAAATTAATACTTGAAAGATCTAGTAGTGGTAAGAATAGAATAATCTTTAGAGGCAATTCAAGTGAGATAATAATACCAGCTGAAAACGTAGAGAGTGCACAGATAATAGCAAAGAGAAAAGGTTTACATGAGGATGATCTAATGATAAAGGTTGCGTATACTGATATAAATGACAGGAAACTTAAAGTGGTCTTTAATATTAATGATGATATAATAAGAGGAGTTTTAGGAGGTATAAAGGAGCTTGTGGGAGAGGATAAGATTCTTAAGAGTATAGAGCACATAAACATAATAAGCGATGTAAAGTTCTGTCCAAGTTGTGGAGCGCAAGTACCAAAAAGTGCTAAATTCTGTATGTCATGTGGAGCTCAAGTATAAATATAATAAAATTTATTTATTTATACCATTATAATAAACCATGGTTGAACTAACTCAATTATTGTTATGGTTAACTATTCTTATAGGAGGCTCAGTAGTATTAAGCACTATATTAAAAAGATTTAACATTCCTTTAGTCGTCAGTTTTATAATAATAGGAATGGTTAGTGGTCCATACGGTTTTAATGTAGTAACTGATGTAGAGATGATAGATCTATTTGCTGGATTGGGGGTTGTTATACTAGTATTTGTAATAGGTTTAGAGTTTAACATCGAGAGGATAAAGGATGTTAGTAGCACTATAATAATAACTACCTTGATAGCAGTATCTATATCATTCTTATTAGTCTTTATAATAGCATATATGTTAGTTGAGGGGATAATAGAATCGTTCTATATCTCCTCTATCATAGTAATGAGCAGTACAGCAATAATCCTAAAACTGTTACAAGAGCTTGGTATCTCTCATACCAAAGAAGCTAGTACTCTCGTAGGGATATTGATAATTGAGGATATTGTTACTATATTGATCCTGGCAATACTTATTGATCTAACTAAAAGTATAGAGACGAATATATCTAATATTATCATAATATTAGCACAATCTGTGACATTCTTCATAGTTACATTGATCATTGGTTTGAAAATTGTTCCAAAAATAATAAATTATATAGATAAGGTTGGTATAGAGGAAGCACCAACTTTAACTGCTTTAGCATTAGGATTTGGTCTAGCGTTACTTGCCACTATATTAGGATTAAGCACTGCTATAGGTGCATTCTTAATAGGTATGATGTTATCAACAGTGCATAAATCATCATCAATTAGAGAGAGGCTCTTACCTTTAAGGGACTTTCTTGCTGCTATCTTCTTTATATCTATAGGAATGTTGATAGATGTAAGAGAAGTTCCTCAGTATATACTATTCTCACTCCCATTACTTATAATAGCAATTACAAGTAAATTTATAGGCGTATATATAGGTGCAATCATTACAGGTCATAATAGATTAAGTGCTTCAACCATAAGCACTTTAATGATACCTAGAGGAGAATTCTCATTCATAATAGCAAAACAAGGTACAGAATTAGGAATTAAAACAGCTCTGATGCCATTAGCTATGATAATAGTTTTAGTAACTACAATAATAATGCCTTTAATGCTAAGAATAATGCCAACAGTTATTGATGCAAGAACTATATTCCCATCTAAATTTTTTGCTGGATTGGAATTTATAGGCTCCCTTATAAGAGGATTAATATTAAAAGGATATAATACAACTTCAAAAAGGATACTCAACAAAATACTTGCCAATATATTGATAATGATAATAATCCTAACAGCGTTAGTTGTTATGGAAGATTTTATTGTAACAGTCTACAATACATTCAATACATTACAGATAGTTAAGTATGAGTATTTCAAACTAATTCTAACATCAATTCTACTAATATATCCTTTCATTAACATATTTATGGATATAAGTATTTTTGCGCAATCTCTATCCCAATCTTTTAGGCTAGTAGATGTAAAAGCACCAGAGAATATAAGATATTTGTATAGAATCATGAGAAATGTAGCTAGTGCTCTTGCTATACTATTAATATCGAGTTTTATTGTTCCATCTATAGCTGTTATATCTGGTGTAAAGATAGTCTTACCTATCTCATCAATAATCTCTCTTGTATTATTCGTCTATTTCTTCATAGATACATTCTTTATCATACATAAGAAACTCGAGAAGGAGATAATCTCTTCCTTACTTGGAGAGAAAGAATCATAAGTTTTATATTATTATTTTATATTTTTCTTAAATATTGTAGATGAGTTACATAAAAAGGTGTAAAAATATGATCTATAATAAGAGATTAAATATTTTATGTATGTGGACCGGGTGGGATTTGAACCCACGACCTATCGCGGATTATATCATATTATAACCTTCCGCGTGCAAAGCGGACATTCTACCCCTGAACTACCGGCCCACTTTTAGATATTTAATCTAATGATGATTTAAGTGTTTATCTATAGCTTCAAACCAAATGCTTCAGCCATATCATAAAAGTCAGTATATACATCTAAGAATTTCTTTCCTTTCTCACTTATTATATATCTATTATTTCCTTCTACATTTTCAAGCTCTATCAATCCTTTTGTAATTAGGATATCAAGTATCTGTTTTAATCTATTATATGATATGTTTGCCTTTCTAATTATATTGGTTACATTAGTACCTTCTGCACTATAAGCAACATTTAATATATCAGCAACTATCCTTACATTTGTCCTATACGCCATTCCTAACACCACTTATCTTTAAATATATTGGAGTCATGATGACAGACAAACCAAGCATCTTAATGGTAAGAGAGAGTTCATAGAAGAATGATTGTGGGTAAATAAAACCGTACCATCCTATAAATTCGCCAAATGCCAATAAGGCTAAACCATTAGATGTCATTAAAGTATTAACATTCTTCTTCATCATATATGCTACAAATGCATTGGTTGAGCCATATACTATTAAGACAAAAGAAATTGACCTAATAATATGCTCTAATGAATCTCCTGGTATTATAATTAATGGTGATAATGCTATAGAGATGAGTGCTATAGCAGGGATCATGTGTTTAAATTGTAACGATTGTATACTATAGGAGAAGGATAAGAGAAAATATCCTATTATATGAAATATTAAACTTATTATGAGTGTATTAATGAATATATTAAACGATAAAATCAAGAAACCACAGCTTATAAATGAGAATGCCAGAAATAGTCTAAGAAGAGTAGGACTTTTTAGTAGACTATAGCCCTTATAGGCTGATATTGCAATCAGCATACTTATTATTGTTGATGTAAGTGTAATACTAATTATATACTCCATCATAATATCTTCAAAGAGTGATAATAAAAATTATAAGCTATAGATTTTTACTATCTACTTGATGTTATATTGATGCTCTCTACAGATATATGCGTGAGATTAAGAAATCCTACTTTACTAGCATCAGGCATACTTGGAATATCATACCCTGTCTTAAAGAGGGTTTATGAGGCTGGCGCTGGAGCAGTGATAAGTAAATCTATAAGTATAGAAGCTAGAGAAGGCTATAAGAATCCTATTATAGTTAAGACTGAACATGGATGGATAAACGCTGTAGGTTTAGCAAATCCAGGAGTTGAATACTTTGCAAAGGAGATAGAGAATTGTGATATACCATTAATTGTAAATCTTGTAGGATCAAATGAGGAAGAGTTTGGTAAGATGGTTAAAATACTCGATAATCTAAAGATAATAGCATATGAAATAAACTTTTCATGTCCACATGTAGAGAAGGTAGGATTAGAAATTGGCGATGATCCAGAGCTTGTATATAAGATTGTTAAAAAGATTCGAAGTTTAAGTAAGAAGCCTATAATAGTAAAACTTGGTTTAGGTTCAAGTAATATGATAGAGATTGCAAGGGTAGCAAATGATGGTGGTGCAGATGCTATAACTGCTATAAATACTATTAGAGCAATGTGTATAGATATAGATGTAGCAAAACCCATACTAAGTAATAGGATTGGAGGATTATCTGGGGCAGCGATAAAACCTATTGCTATAAGATGTGTTTACGAACTTTCTAAAGCGTTTGATATACCTATTATAGGATGTGGCGGCATTAAAGATTGGAGGGATGCTATAGAGTTTATACTTGCTGGTGCTTCTGCTGTTCAGATAGGAAGTGCTGTAAGTGAAAGATGGCTTGATATATTTAATGAGATAAATAATGGTATAATGCAATATATGTTAAGGAAAGGTTATAAGAGTATAGATGAGATGATTGGCATTGCAAGATATTGATAGGATGAGGATAGTTGAGATAGAAGATGTTATAGATGAGAGCCCTACCATTAGAACATTGATATTTAATGATAAGATAACTGCTAATGCAAAGGCTGGACAATTCATAATGGTATGGCTTCCTAGCATAGATGAACTACCTATGAGTGTTATGATACCATATAAGTATGATGAGAAATTATATGCTGCAATAAGTGTAAGGAAGCGTGGTATATCATCAACATATCTCTATTCAAGGAAGAAGGGAGATAAGATAGGTGTTAGAGGACCTTATGGAAGAGCCTTTGAGATTAAGAGTGAGAGATCGCTATTGGTAGGAGGGGGAACTGGTTTAGTGCCATTGATCAGATTAGCAAAGCAGAATAGATGTCATACACTAATAATGGGTGCAAGAAGTAAGGATGAGGTTATATTCGAGCAGTTAGCAAGATCTATGGTTGATAGAGTTATAGTAACTACAGACGATGGAAGTTATGGTTTAAAAGGATTTGCGACCGATCCTTTAGAAGAATTATTAAAAGAAGAGAGATTTGACATCATTTATACTTGTGGGCCAGAGAAGATGATGAAGAGAGTGTTAGAGATAGCAAATAGATATGGAATAGAAGCAGAAGCTAGCCTTGAGAGGATAATGAAATGCGGTATTGGATTATGTTCAAGCTGTGCACTAGATAAATATATACTATGCAAAGATGGTCCTGTGATGAAAGGTTCTATAATATTAGGATTAGAAGAGTTTGGTAAGTGTTATAGAGATAAATCTGGACAGTTAAAATCAACTATATAGATTTATTAGTAAATAATTACATTTATCATTTATGTGTTTAGCATTCCCTGGAAGAATTATAGAGATAGATGGTGATTATGCCAAAATAGATTTTGGATCAAATGTTATTAAGAGTAATATAAATATAGCAGAAATAAATCCAAAGGTTGGCGATTATGTTTTAGTTCATGCTGGCTATGCTATTCAAGTATTAGATATGGAAGAGGCTGAGAATACCATAAAATATTGGCAAGAGAACCTATTATGGAAGTGTGAGAGATGCTCTATAGCAGAAGAGTGTCCACTAGGTAATATAGCAATGAGTATAAAGAGGAGAATATATGATATTAGAAGAGTTTAAAGATCCTATACTTGCAAAGAGGATTGTAGAGAAGATAAATGAGTACAACAAAGCAATAGATGAGAATCTTATATTCATGCATGTATGTGGCTCTCATGAATGGAGTATTACACATTATGGTATAAGATCACTTCTTCCTCATGGATTAGAGATAAGGGCTGGTCCTGGATGTCCAGTATGTATAACACCAGCATCAGATATAGATACTCTTGTTAAACTTGCATTAGAAGGAAAGAGTATACTTACATATGGAGATCTATCTAGAGCAAAAGGTTCCAAAGGCATGAGTTTAATAGATACAAGAGCACTAGGAGGAGATGTTAGATTAGTTTATAGTGTTCATGATGCTGTAATCAAAGCAAAGAACGAGCCTAGTAAAGAGTTTATATTCTTTGGGGCAGGATTTGATACTACTGCTCCTCCTACAGCTTATGAGATACTTAAAGGAGTTCCAAGTAATCTTTGTTTTATGATATCTTATCGTTATATGCCACCTATAGCAGGAGCGGTATTAAGATCATCGTTGTTAGGAATAGACGGTATAATAAATCCCGGCCATTCATCTACTATAACAGGTATGAAACCATATCATAGATATTTTATAGAGACAAAGAAACCACAGGTATTCTCTGGATTTGAGCCTATAGATCTTCTTCTCTCTATTCTTATGCTTTTGAGACAGATCAAAGATAATAAACCAAGACTAGAGAACGAATATACTAGATCAGTTACATGGTTAGGTAACATCCACGCACAAAAGACGCTTGATAAAGTATTTGAATTAGGTGAAGGATATCTAAGGGGAGTTGCTACTCTTCCAGAATGTGGATTTAAGTTAAGAGAGGAGTATAAAGATTTAGATGTTTATAATAGATACTCTATAAAGAAGAGAGATGCTAGAGAAGAGTTCGTTCATGGTGCTAGATGTGGTGAAGTGATACTCGGCTTATGTGATCCTCCAGAATGTCCATTATATATGAAAGAGTGCACGCCATCTATGCCTAAGGGTCCAACTATGATATCTCAAGAAGGCACATGTAAAATATGGGCAGATCATGGATTGATCAACTCTATATGTAGACTATGAGTTTCTTTATTGGTAATGCATTCTGTAGATTATGTCATATAGATGTTAACTCTTTACTTAAAGAACTTACTATCTCTTATATTGGATTAAATAATAAAGGATTAATAATTAAGAGATATGGTTCTAGTGCAAGATTGCCTTCAAGTAAGGTTATATGGTTTAATGATGAGGCTATAGATATTGATAGCTGTGACCATAAAGTCTCAAATTATCTAAAAATATACAGGCTAAGATATGATGTAAATGCTATCTTTCACGCAGAGAGTGCATATATATATGCGGCAGTAAAGGATGGTTTAATAGATACCATTCATGCAGAGGCTACACTAGTGTTAGGGGATATAATATTAACAAAAGATAACGATGTAAGTAAATACTCTATAGGTGAACCATTAAGACCTATAAGAGTAATAATATGCAACAATGAGATATATGCTTTAGGAGCGTGTATACATGAAGCAAGAGCATTTATTGAGATAATGGACGAATGGGCTAGAGTAAAGGTTATTGCTAATCGTCTAGGAGGAGCTAGATATGCTATAACATTGGAAAGGTTAAGAGATCTAGGATCTAGGTATGCTCGAGCAATAAAGTTTGGTGGGAGGAGTGTTAGATAAGTGCTTATGCT
The DNA here is from genome assembly GCA_013538715.1 of Candidatus Nitrosothermus koennekei. Lineage (GTDB taxonomy): Archaea > Thermoproteota > Nitrososphaeria > Nitrososphaerales > Nitrosocaldaceae > Nitrosothermus > Nitrosothermus koenneki. The sequence continues at coordinate 38,751 of JACAFH010000002.1, forward strand.
ATACTAATGATAGAGAGTATCTAAAACATGAACTTGTTAGATGTGTAAAAACCTTGTTTGCTAAAGGATATGTATCATCTGGGGGTGGTAATCATAGTTTTAGATATAATGATACGGTATTCATAACACCATCTGGATACCCTAGATCACATCTAAAACCCTCAGATCTAGTACTTATAGATATGGATGGAAATATAATAGAAGGAGACCTAAGACCATCAATAGAAGTTCCCTTTCATACAGAGATATATAAGAAGAGGAGCGATATAAATGCCGTTTCTCATGCACATTCTCCATACTCTCATGCATTATTTCAGACATTCAATTTAATTGAAGAGGAGGATGGCATATTTAGGACCGATGATATGCGCTTTCCATTAAAACTTGGAAAGGTAAAGGTATTGGAATATAGACAACTCGGTTCTAGAGCTTTAGCAAGATTAGTAGGTAATGCATCTAAAGATGCAAAGATCATGGTATTATTAGACCATGGTGTAATAGGTATAGGAAGATGCATACATGAAGCATTATTTTATGTGGAATTGTTAGAAGAGTATGCTAGATGTATACTTATCTCAAAAGTTTTTGGAGAGTATTAGATCCAATTTATCATTCTCCCTAGCAATCTTTATCTCCCTAGCAATCCTTCTACCAGTGCTCATAGGCTCATTATATAACAATGTAGAGTATGGTGAACCTTGTATGTATAGATTTGTTCCAGCTACTATCCTTCCAGAGAACTCAAATGTTATAAAATTAGCATCTTCATCATATACTCCTTCTAAGCAGAACGGTCCTATCATTCCAGGCTCTACTAATCTTTTACAAGCGTTAACAAACCTATCACCCATCTTATATACCTCGTCTAAGAGAGATTCTCTTAACACTAATGGCTGATTACCTATAACATTATATGATGCGCTAATAATATCTTGATACCTTGCAGGTATTCTTCCTATACTATCTACATTAGATTCGTATCTCTTATCTATTCCTAACAATTCTAATTCATTATTTATAGGCGAGTAGAAATATTGTAGATATACTGGCACACCAACTACATACTCTTGAATAAAGAGCTCGTTCTCATTATTAATAACTCCCTTCTCCTTTAGCACTCTAAAATTATTCATAAAACTCTCTTTATCCCACGCAAGAAAATAACCTTTTCCTCCTGCAGCACCATGTAATTTTACTAATACTAACCTATCAATCTCTTCATAACTATCAAAACTCTTTGGTATAGTAAGATTAGCGCTCTTTAAGAGTTCATTTTTTAACCTTCTATCAGCCTCCCAATATAATATCTTCTTATTACCAAAGAATGGTATCTCTAACCTATCAATCTCTTCTTTACTCATACTTGATATCATCGTTCCATGTGGTATAAGTACACTCTCAACCAATTCATCACTTACCTTTTTCTCTTTAATCTCATTAAATCTATCAACTATAATCATCTCATCTATAAATCTAAATCTCTTATAGAGCTCTACGCGTTTCTTCTCACATACTAATTTTGTTTTAAACCCTTCATCTTTTGCGCCCTTCAAGACTTGTAACGCACAATGAGAACCTAAAGTAGAGATTGTATTCATATCTCTAAAACTAAATGGATTATATTAATAGATAACTAATTGAGAAAGTTTATGATTAAGCTGTGTGAATTACTAATATGATAGTTAGATGCGAGAGATGCGGTTCATGGATAGCATCAAATAATACATCATTTATAAAAGAGCATCAATGTGATCTCAAGATTAGATCTATTACTGCAAAACATGTGAGTTGGTGCATTATAAAGATTAATGATATAATCCTAAAAGCTGCAGTTGAGCCAAATAACAGAGGCAAGTTTAGGATACTCTGGACTGAAAAAGAGTATAAGCATCTAATCAATAGATATATAGATGCATCATATATAATGCAAATTATAATAAACGATCCTCCAGATTACTGTCATGATGACTTTACAATGGATTAATTAAATAAAAATTATTTTAGTTTTATTAGTAATGGATCTGGTTTATAGAACTCTGTACGAATGCTTAATTTGTTAAGTGTGTTAACTATTCTATCATATCCATAATTCTTTGCAAGTTCAAATACGCTGTATCTTAAACCCATACCCAGTCTTAATGCTTTTTCTACATCTTCTTTACTACTAACATCGTTCGTTATAAGCCATGAAGCATTGTTGATAGCAACTGCTAGTAACCTTATTGGATCATAAGTTGCCTCATCCTCTTTAAGATCTATTCTTGTATAACTTCCTTGTTGATAATCATAGAAACCTTTACCATTCTTCTGCCCTAATCTATTCTCTTTGTATAATTTCTCTATTAATGGAGATGGGTTTATTACCTTCTTATCTCTAGCATGCATCTCAACTGTCGCTTTATGAACTACATCTATACCAGTATAATCTGCGAGTTCAAATATACCCATAGGAAAACCAAGTTTATATTTGACACTTGCATCAATACTTCTCATCTCAACCTTCTCTTCCTCTAATATCCATGCTGCCTCATGAACTAGCGGTATGAATATTCTATTTACAATAAATCCAGCTACATCCTTCTTACACAAGACTGGTTCTTTCTCAACCTTTCTAACATAGCCTATAGCAGTATCTATAATCTCTTGTTCAGTACTACTGCTGGGTATAACTTCTACTAATTTCATTAGCTGTGGAGGATTAAAGAAGTGAATACCAATAAATCTATTAGGTCTAGAGGTTAAAGATGCTAATTCTGTTATAGGTAATGTACTTGTATTAGATGCATATATAGTCTTCTCTTCAGCATATCTATCAACCTCACTGTATACCTTCTTCTTGAGATTGAGATCTTCTGGAACTGCTTCTATTACTAAATCACTATCTCTTAACGCTTCTTTAAGATCCACATGTGTAGTAATTCTTGCTAATGTAGCATCAGCTTCTTCTCTACTTAACTTATTCTTCTCAACTAACTTATTTATACTCCACCTTATCTTCTCCATTGCTTTATCTAAGAATGATTGATCAATATCTCTTAACGCTACTTTGTAACCAACCATGGCTGAGATCTGTGCTATTCCATGCCCCATAGTGCCAGAACCTAACACTGTTATCTTCTCTATCTTCATTGTTATAGCATATACATTTGCTATAAAAAACTCTTTTGTTTATCTTTTCTTCAAGAAATCTACCAACTCTCTTAATGCTTTACTCATTGATATATCTGTAACTTCTATAGTATTACTCTTTCCTTCCTCTTCTACTTTAATCTTATAAATGATATAATCCGCTCCTCGTTTTGGTTTTGCTGATCTAGCATTAAATAGATTTGCGCTCTTTACCAACTCTAACAATCTTTCCTTCTCATCATAGCCTAAAGATTCAGTATCTATTGATATTGAGCGATGGAATCCTGCAAACCCCCCACTTATTTCAAGAGTTATCTTCATGACAAAAAGTATTCTAACATCTATTTTAAATTATCTGTATGTATTTAGGTGGAATCTGATTTTACGTATGAATTTTGGTAAGAACCCTCAAATTCCACGAAGGACCTAACAGTATGTGAAGAAAGGATAAATCTAACATAGTGCAATATGCATGTTCGTTGGACTCCACAGAAACTACATACAGGCAGCTGTTATGGATGAGCAAGGAATAATACTGAGGGAAGAAAAGATTCAAAATAGCATACAGAACATACAAGGGTTCTTCGCCAATATTAAAGATGCCAAGGTAGTCATGGAATCGTCAACACATTCATCGGGAGGAGTAACCTATCATGGAAGAATAACAGAGGGGAAGCAAGTATCTCAGATGGATAATGATCGAATGTATGTATGTCCATAAAAGAACTTCACCTGGAAACAATGTTTCAAAATTCTATGCCAGGCTAGCGAAGAAGGGAAAGCAGAAGATAGTTTACTGGGTCGTGAAGGAACGAAGTATCATGGTTAAGGGGTTAACCACCATACATGTTTGAGGGTGAGCCTAGTGGACCTAATTGTGGCATCCCTTAACGAGTAGATAGAGACGGCAGTGAGAGCAAGCCTCGCATGGGTAAATACATACAATTATCTATATAGTAAATCTCTTTAAGCCATGCATAATGATAGAAAAGTATAGAAGAGATAGTACCAAAGATAAGACAAAAATTATCTATATAACAGGTAATGAGGAGGCTAGAACATCAATGATGAGTGTTGTAACAAAACATCCCTACTAAACAGCCAGATCCCTCAATGTTAGAAAACTATGTCTAATGAGATATCTCAAGAAGGAATACTCAGTATTGATAACAGTCCAGTCAAGCTTACCCACCCTTACTAGCATTAAGAGACTTGATTTTACTAACCTTTATGAAGAGGATTATGATATATGAAGGCTAAACATTTACTTGCAATAGTTTACGAGAAACCAGAAACAATGGTTCTGAGACAAAATTGCAGTAAATATTTGGCATTGTTAAATCACGTATAAGCAAAAGAGTGATTGAGAAGAGAAACCACATTGAAATTCTGATAAGAAAATAGCCACTACCTTGACAAGTATCCTAGGCTAGATTTAGACAGATGTATTCTTGTCTACAAATATAAATGGAGTATTCATTCTGAAGCAGATGATACTTTATGGAGGATTGTTAAAAATAGTAGAGTTATATGGGTAGCTTTTTGTCTAGTTCGAATTCTGCTATAGATCATAGCAATATAATTAAACTGTTTAAATTCATAAAATAAATGCATCAAAAAACCGTCTATAAACATAGGATCAGCACATTAGCAGATAAAGATATGCAGGAATCATTAGAGTCTTGAATAGAAATCCTGTCTTTTGTGATTACCAGAGATAGTGGAGGTCTGAATTTTCTACCAAATGCTTTGAGATCATGCAAATCGGATTCGTCTATGTTATGCCTACAATTAGGAATATCTTGTTGAAGGTTCTATTATGAAATCCACTTAAATTCTCTCACCAGTAAAAGAGGGAGGAAATGTTTTGCTTCCAAAATTGGAGTCTTCTTGTGTGATCTGCTATTACTCTTCAACTATTCTTCCCATTTCACTTTTTGTTAGTATCTTCATCAAAGACCGTCGCAGAAACATTCCTTATACCAGCATTATTTACGAAGATCTTTTTCTCCCTACGTGCCCTTTAATAACGCCTAGAACTGATAGGAGTACTGACCTAGATATACCATATTACAAAATAGGAAAAATTATTAGTAATACTTGAAGAAGATTGCAGAAAAAGTTTAGCAATTGTATATTTTTGAGTTTGTTTTGAACCATGCTACTATGCAACAAGTTATGCAATGTTTTGATGCATTAGACACTTGTAGAAAGTGATTTCCCCAAGTAACTATTTATATTTATCTACAATTCTATATCTTATATACTTATCATCTGGTGAGAATTTTGGAGGATGAGCAGTAATAGTCTTCATATTACATATTGTGCATGTATCTTTCATAGTATATTTATTACAATTATTACATCGTCTTAATATATATTTCATAATATACCCTTCTTTGATTCTTCTCTAATGAATTTAAATGTACACCCTTCTTTCTTCAAATTATTCTCTATACTTTCTATTGTCTTACTAAGTATCTTCTCAGCTATTTTAAAGTTTTCTGCATTTATTATTATTCTATATTTAGGAGCACCGATATATCTTATTTCTATATTATCATCATCTAAACTTAATGCTTTACTTATTATATTTATTCCATTTGGTTTAGCACATGTTATCTCCATTGTTCCTCTAACCTGAACAGTAGGTACCTTTATACTACTACTAATCTCTAATATAACATTCTTCATCTCTTCTGGTAGATCTATCTTTGATAAGATCTTCTTATTTCTAACAACATCTTCAAACATATCATATATTAATGGATATTTGTCACTTATAATTTCTATATACTTGCTCATTTCTTCATCAGTATACTTGCATCTATCTTTTATTGCATCAATAAACGCCTTTGCTTTCTCTTTCTTCTTTACTTCGATCATCTTTCTTCTTCTTTCATCGTCTGTAACCTGTTTTAATGAAAGATCTACCTCTCTCCTACTCTTGTTAACTCTAATTACCTTTAATATCATCTTTTGTCCTTCTCTTGCAAACCTCTCTATGCTTCTTACCCATCCAGTTGCTACTTCTGATACATGAAGAAATGCAATCATGTCATTATATTCGTCTAATGTAACATATGCACCATGTGTAGTCACATCTTTAACCGTAGCTAAAACTAATTCTCCTTCCTCTGGCAACTCATTCATAGAGATGATATCCATAATACTTTATTTATTGTTATAGATCAAGTTTTATATTATTATGTGCTCTAACAATAAATATGCTAATGATAGATTGTCAAGTATGTGGTATAGCAGGTGATATGCTCCTTTGTGCATTAGTAGATCTTGGAGCAGATAAGGATAAAGTTATAAACGGTATATTAACAGTTAGAGAATTCTCTGATAGTAAGATTAACAATATACAATTTAGAGAATGTAAGAGATATGGTATGAGAGGATTAGAGCTAATAGTAGATTATAAGGAGAACATAGAGTATAGAAGAGGTATAGAGATAGAGAATGCAATAGATAGGTGTGTTAATAGATTAGATTTAAGTAATAGAGCAAAGATATTTGCTATAAATACCATAAGAGAGATCATAAAGGCTGAAGCGAAGATTCATGGGGAAGCATATAATGAAGTTCATCTACACGAAGCAGCAAGTATAGATACTTTAATAGATATAATAGGATGTGCAGTAGCATTGGAAGATCTAAGTATATTTGGAGAGAAAGTATATTCAAGTAAGATAGCTGTAGGAGGAGGGTTGATGAGTTTTTCTCATGGGCTAATGCAGAATCCAGGTAATGCTATACTTGAGATACTTAAAGATAGGTTTATTATAGTTGGAGGGGCAATAGATAGAGAGTTAACAACTCCAACAGGAGCAGCATTGTTAGCATCATTAGCAGAATCTTCTCTATTATCATATCCTTTAATGAGAGTATCAAGTGTGGGATATGGTGCTGGGAGAAATGATTTTGAGGGTGTAGCAAATATTCTAAGGATTGTTAGAGGTAGAGAGGTTAAAGATCTTGTAAGAGAATCTATAATGGTATTAGAGACAAACATAGATGATGTTAGTAGTGAAGTTATAGGTAGTATGATAGATGAACTATTTAGTGCTGGAGCAAAGGATGTTAATATAATACCTGCTGTAAGCAAGAAGAATAGGTTGGCAAATATAGTTAAAGTAATAACAGATAAAGATTCATTAGAAGAGATAATGAGTATACTCATTAGAGAAGGTAGCACATTAGGTATTAGAGTTCAAGAGGTCGAGAGATATATACTGATGAGATCCATTTTAAGTATGCCAGTAACTATTAATGGTGAAGAGTTTATAGTTAGAGTAAAGGTTGCTAGAGAAGGTGAGAAGATAGTAAATATAAAGCCAGAATATGATGATCTTAAGCTAATTGCTAATAGATTAGGTTTATCATTATCGCTAGCAAGAGCGTTGGTAGATAAAGAGATACTCTCTAAATTTAAATTATAATAACTTATAATTACAAATATGCATGAGGTTGATATGCTTATAGAATGGTTTAAAGAAAACACTATAGAGAAATCTATGGTAGCCTTCTCTGGCGGAGTAGATAGTAGTGTAGTAGCATATACATCTAAACTTGCTCTTGGTGGTAATGCAATAGCAGTAACAGCGGATTATAAGACATTATCTAGAGATGAATTAGAAGAAGCAAAGATTATAGCAAAAGAGATAGGTATCAAGCATGTAATAATAGAGTATAATGAATTAAATGACATTAATTTCATAGCTAATGACAGATATAGATGCTATTATTGTAGAGAGAATCTAGCAAAACATCTATTAGATGTAGCAAGAGATTATAATTGCACTTTGATTGTAGATGGAACTAATATAGATGATCTGAGGGATGAGAGATATGGCATAATTGCAATGAGAGAGCATAAAATCAGAAGTCCATTGGTTGAGTTAGGGATAGATAAGTTAAAGGTAAGAGAGATAGCAAAAGCATTAGGTTTATCAAACTGGGATAAGCCTTCTAACTCATGTCTTGCATCAAGGATAGGTAGAGGTATAAACATAACATATGAGAGACTTAAAAGAATAGAAGAAGCAGAGAAGATAGTTAAGATGATGACAGGAGCCAAGCAAGTAAGAGTTAGAGATCACGATAGTATAGCAAGAATAGAGATAGGAAGAGATGAGAGACACTTAATGTTTGATACTAACATACTTGATGCTATTGATTCTAAATTAAAGATGCTTGGGTTTAAATTTGTTACAATAGATGCAATGGGTTATAAGAGTGGTAGTATGAACATACTACAATGATATATCTAGACAATGCATCAACTACAAGATTGCATAAAGATGTGCTTGAGGAAATGTTACCATATTTTACAGAGTCATATGCTAATCCTTCTTCATTGCATAAACTTGGAAGAGAAGCAAATAATGCTTTGACACTTGCAAGAAAAAGGGTCAGAGATGTTGTTAAGATGGATAAGATAATATTTCTATCTGGTGCTACAGAAGCAAATAATCTGGCATTAAAGGGTGTAATGCATGCTAATAAAGATAAAGGTAAACATCTAATAGTTAGTAGCATAGAACACGAATCTATACTTGCTACATGTAAAACCTTGGAGGGAGAGGGTTTTAGTGTATCATACATACCAGTTAATAGGAATGGTATAATTGATCTAGATACATTTGAGAAGATGATAAGAGAAGATACAATAATGGTTAGCGTCATGCTTGTAAATAATGAGATAGGAACTATACAACCACTTAGAGAAGTTATAGAGATTGCTCATAAATATGGCATTATAGTACATAGTGATCTAGCTCAAGCAACTGGCAAATTAGATATACCGTGTGGGATAGATCTTGCAACATTATCTGCTCACAAGATGTATGGACCAAAAGGTGTTGGTGCTTTATGTATAAATAATACTATAAAGATAAATTCTATAATAGATGGTGGTGGACAAGAATTCAATTTAAGATCTGGAACTCAAAACGTTCCAGCTATAGTAGGGATGGGAAAAGCATTTGCTATATCATCAGCATTTGATTATGGGAGAGTAAAGATTATGAGAGATAAACTTTTAGATAGATTACTAGAGATACCAAATACGTATCTAAATGGTGATAGAAGAGAGAGGATTCAAAATAACATAAATGTATCATTCCTTGCTGTTAATGGTGAGGATATGATAATAAAATTAAGTGAGAAAAATATAGCAGCATCTACAGGTTCAGCATGCTCATCTAATAAACAACATGCATCGCATGTATTAAGAGCAATGAATCTATCATATGAAGAGATAAATGGCTCATTAAGATTAACGTTAGGGATAGATAACACAATTGAAGAGATAGATATTGCTGGAGAAGTAATTGAGGATAATGTAAGAGAGCTTAGGAGGTTATCTCCATATGCCAATAAATATAGCCGAAATATTTTATAAATAGTGAATATTTATAATATATCATGGTAAAAGAAGGAGTAAAAAAGACATCTAAAGAAAAGAAGACTGTAAGATCTAGTATAAAGATAGGAAGCAAAGCTCCAGATTTTAAACTTGTAGATCAAGATCTAAAGATGCATAGTATTAAAGATCATAAAGGAAGGAAAGTTGTATTAGCATTCTTCCCTGCTGCAATGTCGCCAGTATGTACAAGAGAGATGTGCGCATTTAGAGATTCATTTGCAGAACTTCAGAATGCTGGTGCTGATGTAGTTGCTATAAGTGTAGATGGACCATTTGCAAATAAACAATTTGTAGAGATGCACCACCTAAACTTTCCAGTATTAAGTGATTATGATAGGAAGGTTGTAAAGAAGTATAATGTATTAATGCCTAATCTTTTAAACTTAAAAGGTTATAATGCAGCAAAGAGAGCAGTTTTTCTGATTGATGAGAAAGGTATTATAAGATATAGATGGTTATCTAATGATCCATCAGTAGAGCCAAATTATGAAGAGATAAAAAATGCTATTCATGCTAAATGATTACTCGATCAATGCTACAGCATCGTTTCTAGATATATTACCTCCTTCTTTTATTCTTAACTCTTTAATTACTCCATCTTTATGAGCCTTGATAGCTACTCTCATCTTCATAGATTCTAATATTGCTATTACATCTCCTTTCTTTACACTCATCTCTGGCTTTGCTTCTATAGAGACTACTCTTCCGGGAATAGGACTTCTTAACATTTTTTCTGTGTCGACTAATGACGCAGAACTACTTTTAATTATCTTTTGAAGATGTGGATACTTACTAATAGTAACACTCTCCTTACCTATAATCTGTATTTTCATATGAGTAGGTGTATTTTCTATATATTTTACATTATAATATGAATTACCTAATATAAATTCTGCCTTATCACCATCATAAGAGATGATTCTTAATAAATATTCCTTACCATTAATATTTACTAAAGCCACTTCGGATGATATCCTTTTTATAATATCTATATTTACAATCTCCCCTATATCTTCTAGCTTAAATTCCATATCCAAAACTCCTCAAGAATCTTCCGCTCTCCTTCCATCTCTCGACACCTATCCTCTTCCCCCTACCTTCATACATTATATTTATCATACATGCAGAGGCTATAACATCTTTATACATCTTTATATTATCTCTCCTTCCATCTTCTAATCTCTTAATTATATTATATCTTGTAATATAATCTGTAGATATGTCACCTTTAACAAACGCCTCTTCGTTCATTATGAACTTATGTAATGGTACTGTAGTTATTATTCCATCTATATAAAACTCATTTAAAGCATTAATCATCCTCTTCCTACTCTCTTCAAATGTATTACCCCACGATATTATCTTAGCGATTAGAGAATCATAGTAACTAGAGACTGTGCAACTAGGATAGAGATATGTATCAACTCTTATACCAGGTCCATGTGGTATGATAACATCATTAACTTTTCCATACGATGGTGCGAAATCGTTAAATGGATCCTCAGCGTTTATCCTACATTCAATTGCAAAACCATTTATCTTTAAATCTTCTTGTTTAAACGGTATCTCATTACCAGCCGCTATGCTTATCTGTAACTTAAGGAGGTCTTTATTACTTATCATCTCAGTTACTGGGTGTTCAACTTGTAATCTAGAGTTTATCTCTATAAGATAAAGATTACCGCTATTCTCATCCCTTATAAATTCTACAGTACCAGCATTTATATAATCTAGGGCATCTGCTAACTTTACAATCATACTTCCTATCTTATGCCTAGTCTCTTCATCTATAACTGGTGACGGAGCAAGTTCTATAAGCTTTTGATATCTTCTCTGTATAGAGCATTCTCTCTCAAATAGATATCTACCATTTCCATGCATATCTCTAATTAATTGAAATTCGATATGCCTTATCCTGGGGAAATACTTCTCAACAAACATAGCTGCCCTCCCATATGAAGCCTTTGCTTCCATTGTAGTTAATTCAAACTCTTGTCTTAATTGCTCTTCATTCTGTACTAATCTAATACCTCTGCCTCCTCCACCAAATGCAGATTTAAGAAGAACTGGATAGCCAAACTCTCTTGCAAACTCTGCAGCTTTTTCTACGTCATCTAATATACCATCGCTTGCAGGAACTACTGGTATACCTAAACTCTTTGCTAATTGTTTTATAGCCATCTTATCACCAGACGAGCGCATAGTCTCACTTTTTGGTCCAATGAATATTATAGATGATCTTTCACATCTCTCAACAAACTCTGCATTCTCTGATAGAAAACCATAACCAGGATGTATAGCATCTGCACCAGATTTTTTAGCAACTTCGATTATCTTATTTTGATCTAGATAACTCTCTTTAGCATTTGATGGACCTATATGGTATGATTCATCAGCAAGTTTAACATGTAAAGCATTTGAATCGTCATCAGAATATATTGCAACATTTTTAATTCCTAATTCTCTACAAGCCCTAATTATTCTAACTGCTATCTCGCCTCTATTTGCTATGAGAATCTTCTTTATTTTCATAATAGATCATAAATTTATATTTCCGTGCTTTTTGAATGGTCTACTCTCTTTCTTATTTATTAATGCTTCAAGTGCTCTTATAAGCATAGGTCTACTCTCTATAGGATCTATAACAGCATCTATATAACCCTGACTAGCAGCAACATATGGATTAGCGAATTTGCTTCTATACTCATCTATCAACTGCTTCTTTATACTAACTTTATCAGTAGCATCTGTTATCTCTTTCCTAAATATGATGTTTATAGCCGCTTCAGGTCCCAAAACTGCTATCTCAGCTGTAGGCCATGCTAGATTTATATCAGTTCTAAGATGCTTACTACTCATGGCTATATATGCACCACCATACGCTTTACCTACTATCATAGCTATCTTTGGAACAGTAGCTTCACAATAAGCAAAAAGTAACTTACTACCATGTCGTATTATACCATGTCTTTCTTGTTCAATTCCAGGAAGATAACCAGGTGTATCAATAATAGATATGATAGGTATATTGAAACAATCACAAAATCTTATAAATCGAGCAGCTTTACATGATGAATCTATATCTAGTGAACCAGCAAGATATTGAGGTTGATTGGCAATTATACCTACACTTCTACCATTTAATCTACCAAACCCAATAACAATATTTGGAGCCCAATATTGATGTACTTCAAATAATTCATTATTATCAAGCACAGATGTAATTATCTGCTTTACATCATAAGGTTCATATGGAGTTGAAGGTATAACATTTGCTAATTTATTATCTATCCTATTAGGATCATCTGTTGGTATTACATAAGGAGGATCTTCCATATTATTTTGAGGTATGTATGATAATAATCTCTTCACTATATCTATTGCCTCGTATTCATTTGCTGCTATGAAATGTGCTACTCCACTATACTTTGCATGTACTTGTGCACCACCTAAATCTTCAAATGATACATCTTCACCAAGCGCTGTCTTTACAACTTCTGGACCAGTTACAAACATATGACTAGTCTTATCTATCATTATTATAAAATCTGTAATAGCGGGGGAGTATACTGCACCACCTGCACATGGACCAGCATTTATAGTTATTTGAGGTACAACACCTGATGCGAGAGTATTTCTATAGAATATCTCACCATATCCCGCTAAGCTCATAACACCTTCTTGTATCCTTGCCCCACCAGAATCTATTATTCCTACTACTGGGCATCCATTCTTTATAGCATGATCCATAATCTTAGTTATCTTCTTTGCAGACATCTCACCAAGTGATCCTCCTAACACTGTAAAATCTTGCGCGTATACAAAGATTTGTCTATTATTTATCATACCATAACCAGTCACTACACCATCTCCATAGAATCTCTTCTTATCTAAACCAAAATCTGTTGCTCTAGTAAGCACGAACTTATCCAACTCTACAAATGTTCCAGCGTCAAACAATAGATTTAACCTTTCTCTTGCAGTTAACTTTCCTTTATTATGTTGAGCCTCTATACGTTCTTCTCCTCCTCCTATCTCTGATTGTCTCTTTATATTTGCTAGTTTCTCAAACTTCTCTTCATGCATTACACTTATTGTTTATTTACTCACATATAAAGTTAGATATTAAATAATGAAGTTATAAAAGGAGATATTACAATGCATATTAAACTTATTATTGTTAGAATTAATGCATGTTTAAAACCTGCAGATACTCTCCCTTCTCCCATCTTACCTGCAACTATACCAGTAGTAAAGGACTGGATTATTACACCAGTTAATAGAATACTCTTATTCTCTTCACTCATTCTTAATGTATTGTTAAACCCTTCTATAGGCGCAGTAAATACATCAAGCATGACCAAAAAAGTAATTGTAGATATAATTGCACCTATATATGGTATTAAACTATATAATCTAAGAGATGAAGATTTCTCTTTATCAAGCTGGCTCACTCTTTCTGCAAATTCTGCAAGTGTATTTACAGCTTCTGGTTTACCTCCTGTAGTAACAATTTCTAATAAGATGAATATATTAACTCTAACAAACCAGCTGTTTGTCTTTAGCCTCTCAATTATCTTCTCTATTGGAAAACCCCATGAGAGTTGTGAAGCAAGTGTATTTACATATTCTGTAAGTTTACCATAATTCCTTCCAACCAGTTGTTGTAATGCCTTTTCTATTGAGATACTATTCTTGCTTACTTCTGCTAGATCTCTTAAAAAGTGTGCTAGCCTAGACTCTACAGATCGTTTAGAGACTGAATACTTGATATCTATGATAGATGCAGGTAATACAGAGATTATCAACCCTATAATTATCCTAATATGCAAAGGTATAGATAATAGAGCATATTTTATTATCCTTATATAATTAGCGAATTCTATTATATTATCTTTAAATATTATATCTATGTCTTCGATATATGAGAGTAAAATTAGTATATTATCACTAATTGTTATAGAGATCTGCTCTATAGGTAGAATGCTTATTATATCATTAAAGAAGAACATGAGTAATAACGATGGAAGGAATATCATAAAATATTTGTATGGTTTATAGAAACTTATAGGCTCTCTAGGTTGATTGGTATGTAATATACCTATGAATGCTGCTGAGATAACTGGTATAACAACTGTAGAGAAGAGTGTTGATTGCATTATACTATCATCTGATAGATTCAATGACGAATTGCCACTGATTAAACCTTGACTTGTAAAGATAACTAATAGTACAATTCCAAGTACCACTACTAGTCCCATGTACGCTTCTGCAAGATTTCCTGTAAAATCTATTAACGATTTTAATCTTAACGCTCTATAATGATAAGCATCTTTTAACTTCATTAAGAGATAATTGAGTGTATCTCCTCCACTCTTTAATGTTATAACATAACCTCCAATAAAATCAGTAAAAGAGTGATTTGGATTATATTTAGATATATCTTCTAACGCAGAGATTGGGTCTTTACCAAAAAGTTTTATATGTATGAATATATGCCTTGCCTCTCTTGCTGAAGCTGGTAAGAGTTTATTGTCAGAGATTCTCTCTAAAGCAAATGGGAGTGCTATACCTCCAGCAGCTAGGATTGATGCATATCCTATCATAAACGGTAATTCATCTTCAATTGCTGCCTTTCTATTTGATACACTAGATTTAGGATAAGTTATTATCATAATAAATACTAAAGGTGGTATAGCAATCAATACTAAGAATAATAATGATTGATATTGGAGAAAGAGATATACTCCAATAATAGAAAGTGGAGATGTTAATAATGTCATAAATAATGCAAATGAGACCAGACTCTCTGGTGTTATGTTCATATACGAACTAAGAATTGTATCTCTTAACTTCATTCGCTTGCTTATATTACTAGATACATTCCTAAAGATCCTTAGAGATATAGATATAAATATATCAAAACTACTTTGACTCATTTGAATCCAGGCACCTTTAGATCTAAAGAATTATCTTGAGAATCATCAAACATCTTTTTAATTATATTATCTATATCTATATTTTTAGATTTAAAATCATTATCGATCATTGTGATCAATTCTTGAGGTGTAATTCTATATCTTTGGAGTACTTGTGAGACTTCTCTAAAACTATTAATATTGTTAGAGTTTAACCAATAAAGTACTTTTATTCTATTTGTGAATTCATTCATTAGTTTATCAGCATCATAAGATTGTATTTGCATGATCTTCTGTAACTTTACACTCTTCTGTAACTTTTTAATTACAAATCTATCGTCTCTAGCATTCCATTCAAACATTCTACTTCTAGTATTTGCATCTATAATCTCGTCAACATTGATAAGCCTTCTAACAGTTTTATTATTTACAGTAACTCTTCTTACTACCAACGCAAGATCTAGAAATTGTATATATGCTGGGGCAACATTCATAGGCTTAGAGATTAGACGTTGTATTGCTGAATTTGCATCTTCTGCATGCATTGTAAACATACCTCCATGTCCAGTGCTTAGTGCTTGAAAGAGCGCATATGCTTCTTCGCCTCTAACCTCACCTATAACCAATAGATCTGGCCTCATTCTCATAGCTGCTTTTACAAGTTTAAATGCCGAGACAGATGCACTCTTATCTATGTAACTAAATCTAACTAGTAATGGAAGCCAATTTTCGTGATCAATATTTATCTCTTTAACCTCTTCAATAGTTACTATCTTCATATTTGCTGGCAACAATGATAATAAAGCATTTAAAGTAGTTGTCTTTCCACTTCCAGTAGAACCTATAACAACACTAGTTATTCTATTCTCCATTAAAAGCCAGAGATACGCTGCTATTAGATAGTTTATAGTGCCATATCTAATAAGTTCTATTATACTTATAGGAATCTCTTTAAACTTCCTTATTGTTATACTACTTCCATCTGGAGATACTTCTCTCCTAAACGTAGCGTTTAGCCTATGCCCACCTGGAAGAGCTGCATCTGCTATTGGATTGGCAGATGAGATATGTCTATTACTTATATGAACCAATCTAGTTATATTATTATCTAATGTTTTCTCATCTCTAAATATAAGATTTGTAGGTATATTCTCATAAACTCGATGCCATACATAGACATACTTGTTTAGCCCATTAATAGATATATCCTCTATATTAGGATCTAATAGAAGAGGTTCTAATGGACCTAATCCAACCATGTCCCTTCTAACATAGTACTTTATCTTTTCAAGATCTATACCCTTATTTCTTATACCATAGATCTTTATAACCTTGTTTAATAATGCATCAAAATATTCTATAGGATTAACATACTCTCGAGGAACATTTATCTCGTATTCTAACGCAGTAATAACATCATGATATACTGCAAGTTCATTATTAGTGAGAATAGGCTCTATTAAATAATAGAATCTAATCTTATTATGTTCTATTATCTTTGCATATATGAAATTCTCTTTTAATGTATATTCATTTATCACTATACACTCTTCTGGTAATGATTCTCCACATAATGGGTGTTCATATACACTCTTCTTTTCTTTCTTCATAATCTATCCCGCTATTATCACTTTATGGTCAATTATTTTTGAATAAGGTCTGTTAAGATCTGGTGCGTTATCTCC
The DNA here is from genome assembly GCA_013538715.1 of Candidatus Nitrosothermus koennekei. GTDB lineage: Archaea > Thermoproteota > Nitrososphaeria > Nitrososphaerales > Nitrosocaldaceae > Nitrosothermus > Nitrosothermus koenneki. Next base: position 55,919 of record JACAFH010000002.1, read on the forward strand.
ATAATAACCTACTAGCAAAAGTGTAGTACCGCATACAGAACCTCGAACAAAAACAAATATAGGAGGATCAGCATCTCTTCTATCATAATTCTTTGCGGCAAAATATAATATAGTATTGCTATTTGCTGGTATCTTGATATATGGATTAACTTCATCGTAAAGATAATCTATTGAATTCTCAGCATTCTTTACTAAGTGCCAATTTGCCTGCTGTAAGGTAGAAAATATAAATAATGATGAGCGAGAGGAGAGCCATATATTTTCATCACTATTATTAATAAACTCTACTTTAAATGCTACTTGTTGTAGAGTTTGTACAGTATTTTTATTACTCCATTCTGTAATTCTTCTTCCTCTTTGGAATTCTGCATGCATTAGTTCTAAAACATCATTATTCTCATTGTTATTATTCTCATTGTTATTATTCTCATTGTTTACTTTATCACAGCACTTAGCAAGAAAGAGGGAACCTCTTTCACTAACAAACTTTATTATATTATTATTTTCAACTCCTATGTCTATTAGGGCGCTTTCTCCATTCTTTAGAGTTAGATTTAATATGTTACTACGTATTAGATCATCATCCTTTAATACAAAGTAGTATAGTAATGTTATTGTCAACGGACTCTTATTTGTAATATTAACTAGATTAGTATCAAATCTTATATCTAGATCTTCTCTGCTCTTCTCTTCAAGCCTAGTAAGCTTTATGATTTGTGAATCGTTAATTCTTTGGTTTTCTCTCTCTATAGATAGAAAATAACTTGCTACTGTAGTGAAAATTATTGTAAGGATTATAACAGCTCCTACTACAGTTCCGCTACCTTTATTATTCATATAATCACCGTATATTCTATCTCATTGCCATGTTCAAGTTGTATATGCAATTGATGTTCTCCAGAATTTGAATAATTGATACAAACAACAGTTATAGTAGCTTTAGCAAGAAAGTCTTGTGATAAGCTTACTTCAGTAGTATCAATAACAGCCTTGATTATCTTACTATCTATACTCCCAGCATTATAAAACCATATCCCTAATGCTCTTCTGCAATATGCATTATCATAATCACTATGCACTATTATGACATCTTCATTATTCTTGTTTATTATATCAGCAGCATTTTTAGCATGCTCTCTCATCCTATCACCTGCTAAACTATTAATATACATGGCAGAAGATAAAGACGCTATTATTGAGACTGTAATAATTATGATAGTAGATATTAATTCACTTGCACCTATCCTTGAATTCATATTCTCACCAAAAAAAAATTAACGAGCTGTTGTAGTTATTGTAAGTGTTGAACCGTTAGAGAACTCTAGAGTAAAGGTATACGTCTTTCCTGCAGTGAATGTAGCACTACTAAATGTCAGAGTTGTAGATGCACTTGATGAGGGGCCTATTGATAGAGTAGATGTAGCACTATATGAATTTGTTCCTATCACTGTAGTAACCTTTGTTAGTTGCACTGTTGCTCCACCGCTATTATCTAGAGTTAATGATAATTGCCTTGAACTTGCTACTAGATCTGTACTTATTATCTTTATATTTGCTGACTTTGATAAATTACCAAATAGACCCATTGTATAACTTGCTACTCCTAACCCTACAGCTACAGTAACTCCTACCATTATCATAGTTGCTAGAACTGGCGATACACCTCTTTTTTGTCTGTTCATAGCTCTCAATATTCTTATAAAGTAAGTAGATTAAGAATATTTGTTATAATTATTAGATACATACTACTATGTAATATTATATACTTACAAATAGAGATATAGTATGTTAACGAAATAATTATCTATGTTAGAAGTAAGAATTGCTATATGTTTAATAACTCTTATAGTAGCATCTATAATGGATCTTAAGAAGAGAGAGATTAGTGATAAGGTATGGATTATATCGTCATCATTTTCACTTATCCTCTTTATATTAGAATTCAAGAATATAGATATTATAGCATATATTATATCACTAACTATAACTTCAAGTATCTCATACTCAATCTATAAATTTGGATTATTTGGTGGTGCTGATGCAAAAGCATTAATAGTGATATCCTCACTGCTACCATATTACGATACTGGTATACACAATATAAGTGCATTAACAGTATTAACAAACAGTGTCATCTTAACAGTAGGAAATATTATTTATAATGTTATAAAGAATAGTATTGATATTATTAAAGGCAGAAATATATTTCAAGGTTTTAATGAACCTTTATCAAGAAAGATCTTTGCATTTATGTTAGGCAATAGAGTTTATAAGGTTAATGGATTTGCTTTTTTGATGGAAGAGAAGAATGGTAAAGAGAGAAGGTTTAGATTTCATGCACATGCATATGATGAATTCGCTAATGCCAATGATGTATGGGTCACATACGCTATACCATTCATAGTATATATAACTATTGGATTTGTTATAATGATATTGTACGGAGATATTATTTGGAAGATTATAGAATTTGTGATATATAAGGGTCTCTAAACAATTATTATAACAAGATATATTAGGAGATAGATAGATGATAATATTAGGGATGAGGTAAAAGCCGCTCCAGACTGAGTTATACTATGAAGAGCTCGCGACGAACTGACCTACCAATGTATAGTTAATATGTGAGGATTGAGCACCCATCATAGATTTCAATATGGATGATTACGATATAATTGTAGCAGGGGCTGGAATAGCAGGTATGATATCAGCTATCTCGGCATCTATTCATTCTAAACAGCATCTTAGAATATTGGTTGTTGATAGAAATGATAGTAATAATGTAGGAAGGAAGAGTATCAATGGATGGGTATGTGGCGATGCAGTAGGCAAGAAGAGTGTAGATTACATGACTGAACGTATAGGGATTCATTGGAATAAACCAGAGATTGAGCATCCAGTTAAAGGGGTGGTAGCATACTCTCCAGATCATGAGACAAAGATATACTTTGATGGTGATGGTTACATTCTTAACAGAAAGTTATTACCTTTAAGACAATTAAGTGATGCAATGAAACTAGGCATAGAGTTTGATTGGAATGTTAACCTTACTAATGTTTATCAAGAAGATGGGTTTGTAAAAGGTGTTGTAGGATTAAAAGAAGGTAAGCCGTATAAAAAAAGAGCAAAGATAGTTATAGATTGCACTGGTATAACATCTCCACTAAGAACAAATCTTCCAATAAAGAGTTTTATAGAGAGAAGAATAGATAGAGATGATATAGAATCTACTGGGAGATATATATTAGAATTTGATCCTGCTAGTGACGATAAGATATATTTTGATGAGGACTATGCTATAATACATTTGGATCAGAATATAGCACCAGGAGGTTATGCATGGACATTTCCTAAAGGTAAGAACAAAGCGAATATTGGTTTAGGAGTACAGTATAAGAGTTTAGTATTAAGGAATAAAACATTAGGGAGAAACGATGATCTCAAATCACTTATAGATAGTTATGTTAGGAGTAATAATGTTATAAAGAATCCAAGATTGGCAGACTCTAAGATAGACGAGGGTAATGCATGGGGTACATGGCAAGTTAGTGTAAGGAGACAGAATGATTGTCTGGTAGCAAATGGGTACATGCTTGCTGGAGACTCTGCATGGATGCCAAAACCTTTAGATGCTGGAGGTATAGGTCCTGCTATAATTGCTGGTGTATTAGCTGGAAAGAATGCTGTAAGAGCAATAGAAGAGAATGATGTTAGCGAAGAGGGTTTGTGGCAATATAATATAGATTTCGTAAATGATTATGGCTATAAGACTGCTGGCTTAGAGGTATTTAGAAGATTCTTACAAACCTTATCTAATGAGCAGATTAACTATGGAATGAAACATTTCCTTTCAAAACTTGATATAGAGAAGATAACAAAAGGTGAGCATCCAGAATTCAGTAGTGTAGATAAATTTGGTATGATTATAAGAGGTATGCTAAATAGAAAGACTGCAGAAGGGTTAAGATATACTGCAGAGAAGAATAAACTCTTAGTAGAGCATTATAAGAATTATCCAAAGAGAGATAAGTTTGAAGAGTGGCGTTCTACTCTAATGAAACATCTAAACGAGGCATATAGTAGATTTGAGATAAGAGAAGAGATCTACGCTTGAGCAGCTCTTCTTGATATAATATCTGCTAATCTTATAGGCTCAGGCAATCTAAACCTACAAACTTCCTTAACCAATCTAACAGCTGTAGAAAGAGAGACCATATTACCTATACTAATATAGATGTTATTAAATTTCTTTCCTATTACTTCTCCTTTATCGATAATGTCATCATTAACTATCTCTCCACACAATAACCTCTTTGCTACACCGATTGTAGGTTTATTAAGCATTAAACCTATGTAAGATGCTAACCCAAACCTTCTAGGATGTAATATACCGTTTCCATCTACCATTATAAGGTCATACTCTTTATTTTTTAATACACTAAGCATAGCATTTCCCTCTCTTAGAAATAGTAAAGATGGTATGTATGGTATATCAAGTATAAACTCCTTACATTCATAATTTATCATCTTTAAGCTCTCCTTTTCAATTATAACTATACAAGGATATGCTTTTTCTCTTCTATATGAAACATCAACTCCTGCTATATATCTAATCTCCTTGAACCTATCTTCCCTAATTATATATTTACTTAGATACTCTTGAAGTTTTATAGCATATTCATATCGCATCTCTTAACTCATTTAAGAAGATCTTTCTTCTACTTTCTTCTGTTATCACTTCTCTTACTGATTCTACTATCATCCTATCTTGATCCAACTTCTTCCTAACTCCTTGTATTATATTATCATACGCAGCAAATTGTATTAATGCTGAATACATCTCTTCCATCTTCCTAAATATATCTTGTGCTCTCTCATATCTATCACTCCTTAATAGATCTAGAACTATCCGTTTCATCTCTCCTATACAATCTAGTAAACCTAGAATATACGAAGAACCCTTAACATTCATCTCGTCATAAGATGGAAGTCTGGAATCTATATAGATAGCATATAATGCTTTTGCTTCTACTATTTCAACCTCTGCTGCTATTAGATAGTAATATAGATCATCTTTAGCATACTCTTTAAGCTCTTTATGCTTCTTCTCTGCTAGCTCTATATAATGTAAGGCCTCCTCCATCTTTGTTAAATGAGTTGATACTATAGCCTTTCTACAATACATTAAGACATCTCTATTACCCTTCAATATCTCTTCTCTTCTCTTTTCAATAGATGATATCTCATCCATTATCTTTTCAAGTGATTCAATCATATTAAAGATAAAACTAAGTATGAATAAAAACTATTCTTCTATCCAGCTGTAACCTTTCTCTTCAAGTATCTCTGCTAGTTCTTTGCCACCAGACTTTACAATCCTTCCCTTTGCCATTATATGCACGAAATCTAATCTATTCAAGTATCTCAAGATTCTTGCATAATGTGTTATAACTATAACTGAAGCATCACTATTCTCTATTGCATAGTTTATTGCATTCGCTACAGATTTTACTCCGTCTATATCTAAACCAGAATCTGGTTCATCAAGTATTATGAATCTTGGCTTCAATACAAGCATTTGTAATACTTCAGATCTCTTCTTCTCTCCTCCAGAAAATCCTTCATTAAGGTATCTTGTAAGAAACGATTGATCAAATCCTACTATATCCAGATTCTTCTTTATATAGTCATGAAACTCTTTTACTGTTATGAATACCTCCATATTGTTTGTTTTGCTTAATGTATTGTAAGCATTTCTTAGGAATGATGTATAACCAACTCCGGATACCTCGACTGGATATTGAAAGCCAAGAAATAATCCTTTCTTTGCTCTTGCGTCTGTTGATAACTCCAGTATACTCTCTCCGTCTACCTTAATATCACCTTTGGTTATAGTATATTTTGGATGACCTAGCAAGGTATATGCTAGAGTGCTCTTTCCTGATCCATTAGGACCCATGATTGCATGTACTTCATTATTTTCTGCTTTCAATGTCACTCCTTTTAATATCTCTTTATCATCTATATTTGCATGAAGATCTACTATCTCTAACCTATTCACAACATCATATAACGGCGTTATATATATAAATATTATTATAGAAAGGTTAAATTACTAGAGTAAGAAGAAAAAAAGATATGGAGATAGAACTCGAATTTGCGAGTAAAGTAAACGATAAAGCAGAGATCTTAACAAAATTGGTTGATGTTATAAAAATTGCTGAACAACAAGGTTTCTCTCTAAAAGAGATAGAACTAGAAGATGAAGAAGATAAGTAATAAAAACTAATTCTTAAATATTTTCTTTGCACCTATGAATATTTTTGTAATAATCTTACTTATCTTTACAAATTTTATAGCTTTATATATACTTATTGATAATTTTATAAGTTTAAATATTCCAAATATTGGAAATAGTGCAGTCATCATTATATCAAACCACTGCTTAATCATAAAATTTTTGATGTTATTTATCTTTCTATATTTGAGATAAAGCTCAATTATAAATAATGAAAAGATTATCCAAGGAAGAATCTCTAATAATATACTAAATTGATGCTGTAAAGAGAGAATTGGTTTGCTTAAACCTAATGTCTTATGCTCAAACTCAACATATACTATGAATAAGAGCAGTAATAATACTATTATAATAATATTAAGTATCTTCATATTATTGATATGTATTAAATATATAATAAAAATTTGGTTTTTGTTAGTAGTATAGTGGTAGCAAGCGACATTATAAGTATAAGCAGTGCTATAATTCCAAATTCTGGAACTATTTGAGTTCCTGTTATTCTAATCTCTTTGCTATCTTCTTTTAATGGTATCTCTAATACCCTCTCTTTAGCATTCTCTTCTATCGCATTAACTATAGTATCATCAACCATTACTACAAATGGCTTATCTAATCCATTCTCTTTAGCATCTATTACATCACGAGGTAAATAGACTTTTAATGTGTTATTCTTCACCTCAGAAAGTCTTAATACAAGCGAATTACCATCTATGCTAACATCGACATCATTCCCAACTACACCTATACTATATTTATCATCATTAAAGCCAAACTCTTCTACTTGTATGTTACTCTCTCCTAACGCTATAAAACTCTTACTTATAATATCTGGTATTAAGGCTTTATCACTTATCGACATAACCTTTAACTCATTAGAACCCGTTGATATCCTTGCTAAATCTAATAAAGATAATTCTATTATGAATTCTCCTTTATCATCTGGTCTTACCTCTCCTTTACTACTTATCTTACCATTACCATCTTTTATGAAGTATAGCACTCTAACATTATTATAGTCATCATCATATTCTATACTTCCACTTATACTACTCTCTTTCATTCTATTTACTGAGAGTGGTATATCTATATTAGATATCTTAGCAGTCTTTAACTCTTCAAATTTACTCCAATAGTCTTGTTCAAATGGATATGTATCATCTCTAAATGCTTTTATAGTTATAGTTCTCGCATCTGGATTATAATTATCTAGATAGAACGGTCCATTACTAACAACAGCATGTTTCTTAGTATCTATCCATGTTACTGCTTTATTATATCTATCATGTGCATATTCCTCATCTATATCTAATGGTTTTGGAATAAACTTCTCATCTATGAATTTGGTCAATGATTCTTTAAGCATCTCAGAATCATCTTTTATTAATAGAGAGAGCCAACTCACATTATTAGTAGTTGCTTGAGGTTTTGAGAATGCAGCTTTGTTACTCTTCACTAAATCTTCCATCGCAGCATATATCTCCCATGGAGTACTGCTCCATATACTTGCATAATCTGCTATATAGTTCTCATCAAAATGCCAATAATCTACATAAACTTCTATAGTATCATCATCTATAAATCTAAATCCTTTTATAGTATTGATGAATTGCTTTGCTAAAGCTGCATACTCTTCATCAAATGTGGGATCATCTTCACTCTCTTTACTGCCCCACTCATATAAGAAGTAGATTGAGTATAAGATATCATTTTTATCCATCATTGCATTGTGATGCCATTTACTATATGAGAGATTATATGTTACCTTACTAGTTGCATTTACATTGCTTCCAACATTAATCCATCTATCATTAGCAGCATCCCATATAAATGCATCATCTGGGACTCTCAATTTACCATCTGGACCTTCTGTCTCCACCTTCCAATCTGCTCTAATTGGGAGCACATCTCCAGTATGAGGATTTCTAAATATTGAAGGATCTGTTATAGCTAACCACACTCTAGTAGAGTACCAATCTTTAAATCCTGCTACTGGATTCCATGAACCTTGATATATCTGCTTCATACCAATCTTTAATTCTCCATCATTACTTTTTGCATTAATAAGTGTGAACCTACTAGTTATTCCAGCACCGAAATCTGTTATTATGCCACTAATTTTATCACTAGCTATATAAGGGTCGAGAGTGCTAGCAATAAATATCCTTACAGATTCACTAACTCCCAGCTTAACAGCATTGTTAAGTAATCTATCTCTCTCACCTTTTGATTTATAATCGCCATTAAAGATCTTTATTGTTAACTCATCTAGCTGAGCATTCTCGTAATTCCAGTAATCCTCTTGCTTAAAACCTGGCATAAAAGCAAACCAAGGCGCATACATCTGTGCTGCAAGAGAATCATCATACTTATTGAAAGCAGAACTTCCCCATCCCTCGGTATATATATGCCATTTAATATTCTTTGGATCTGAACCATATACAATCTCTTGTGCTTTGTTAAGATCTCCATTTATCTCTTCTACTTTAAATCCTATCTTCTCTAATTCAGAAGATATTATCTTACCTATTGAATCTCTTCGTGGATCGTCATTTCTTATGAAGAATTTGACAGTTATAGGTTTATCTTGATGATACCATACTCCGTCTCTCTTTATAGCACCATGCTCCTCTAAAGCATTTGATATTATCTCTTCTGCTAAAGATGGGTTATATGAGAAGTTGAACGATTCTATTGTATCACTTAATACTATATAATCTGGATCTAATTGACTAAATGCAGAATATGATGGAACAGCACTACCTTTTAATATCTCATTAACTATTAGTTCTCTATCTATTAGATAATTCATCGCATATCTAACTTCTCTAATAGAAAATGGATTAAATGTATCATTACTAACAGCTGGGTTCAACAATATACTTAGTCTCCCTCCTATAGTCTCATATACGTTTATGTTAGGTTCATCCTTCAGATCTGTTGCTAATTCCAATGGTATCCTCCAAAAATAAGCATCTATATTGCCATTTTTAACTTCTTCAACTGCAACATTCTCATCTTGATAATGTATAAACAAGATCTCATCCACATTAGGACCTTTCTCTGCGATAGCAGCAGTTGTAGAAATCATTAATAGCAATATTGGTATTATTTTTGCTATCATTGTAATATGATATTAATATAAGATTAATATAGTTTTACTTAGAAAGAAGGAGTATAAATAATCATATTTATCAAAGCTCATCCAAGAAAATTATATTTCCCAATATAAGTAATATTAAAGATTTTTCACTATTTTTGGAGATTTAGTACAATAATCAAAAGATATATATGCACTATAGAAGATATATAGACAATGGAATCTGTAATTGAGAGAGAAGATAAAAGATCAGAGAAAGAGAACATCGAAGATCTGACATCTAAAGTATTTATGATGGTTGTGGGGAGAGGTAAACAAGGTATTCTACAGAGTGAATTATGGAAAGCATTGTCTCTTACTAGTAGAGATGGTTCAAGAGTTGCGATGAGATTAGAGAAGAGAGCATTGGTAAGTAGAGAGAGAGTACTAGAGAATGGTAGATGGACATATAGACTAGTTGCATTAAGATTACCTGCAGATACTAGATGTATTGAAGGTGCTCCATGCCTTATATGTGCAAATGAACATATATGCAATCAAGATAGTAACATAACCTCAGCAACATGTAAAGAAATAGAGAGATGGTTACTAAATGAGTATAACAACAGGCATGTAAATAATGAGACCAACAGAAGCTAAAAAAGAGTATTATAGAAGAGAAGCGAAGAGAGTAGGATATAGAAGTAGAGCAGCCTTTAAGCTACTGGAGATAAATAATGTCTTTCACATATTTAATGAAGGTATGTATGTTGTAGATCTAGGTTGTTCTCCAGGAGGATGGTCTCAAGTAGCCTTGCAGTTTATAGGTAAAGGCAAAATAGTAGGCATTGATATAGAAGATATTAAACCTTTACCAATTGAGTTTATAAATGCAAGTATAGAAGATCCTTCATTATCTGAGAGAATACTAAATATTTTGGGTAGAAAAGTAGATCTGATACTATCTGATATGGCTCCTAACGTATCTGGTATATGGAGTTTAGATCATATAAGGCAAGTAGATCTTGTATATAAAGCAGTAGATTTAGCAGAGAAGATCTTAAGAAGGAGCGGTAATATGGTTGTTAAGGTATTTGAGGGAGAGATGTTTAATCAACTTCGAGAAGATTTAAGCAAAAGATTTAAAGATGTCATTATATTTAAACCAAAAGCTAGTAGGAAAGAAAGTAGTGAACTCTATCTTATATGTAAAGGATTTAAGCAAGTATCTTAAGAATAGTATTGTAATCAGCATCACTCTTGAATCCATTAAGCATTAGACTCGTTCTTGATGCTTTGAATCCATTACTTTTTAATCTATATACGATCTGCTCAAGTTTGATTGGAGTAATTCGTAACCTCTTTGAGATCTCATCTATCGTATAATATGATATTACATCTAACTCATCTTCTGCAATGCTTAACACCTTCATACATCTTTTATCCAAAGTCTCATCATAAGCATTCTTCATCTTATTCACGAATTCCTTATCAAATATCTCTCCAATCCATAAAGGACCAACCCTGTTCATATCCTTCATGCAATTAGTGCATGTCTTATCAAGGCCTCTATTATTACATTTGAAACAATGATATACACACTTTAAATTATCTAACATTGAATCTGCACCTTTTCTGCTAACTATAATCTTAGCATATACTCTAAGATGGTTTCTAATTGCATGTACAAATAATGGTTTTATTGCTAATTCTAGCCTTGCTGCTGTAAATGCTAGTAATCCTAACATCAATCTTAAACCTATCTCATTACTATACTCACTTCTCAAAGATAATCCATAATATCTCCTTAATGCTATTCTTGGATAAAGTCCTTGTAGCACTGGTGTATCCGTTGCTGTTATACATATCATACCTCCATCTTTTACTGCTCTGATCGCATTATCTATATAATATACTGGAGTACCAAATGGATCTATTTCTACTATTGACACTCTTTCACTCTCTACAAGCAACCTATTTGCTGGGCATATACTAAATTTACAATTTAATATATCATTTATCTTACTTATCTCTTTTGCTATCTCTATAGCTTGAGGATTTATATCATTTATATATGCATATCTAATATTTTCTGCCTCTTTTACTGCTCTTAAGCCTCGTGCCCCTATCCCTGCTAATGCATCAATAATCTCTGCCTTATCTTGATATGCTCTATATGCTAATACTGCCATATCTCTACTCATTCTTGCTTTTGGATTAAAGAATGCTGGATCTTTTGGTGGAGTATTAGAATTTAGAGAATCTTTTGGTATTAGTAATTTAGTCTTGCCTTCAACTATCTCTATAAGGTTCATTCTTAAAAATTATACTATTATTATTGATATAAACTATGTTCCCCGCCTCTGACCCACAAGGAATCATTGCGTGCATAGCACATACTCCTCCCGCACTCTCCCACGGGGAGCCTACTGTAGCACGGCTGGGTGAAACTATGAATCATTATTCATCACAGTCCGTCTGCGTGCATTTTTGTAGGCTGATCTTAATAATAATAAACTCTTTATTAAAATTATGATATATTAATCTCTAATTATTACTCGTGTTTAAGTGTAATATTGAGATAATCTCTTCCTCATTAAGCTCTTCAACTCTTTTATCTGATATGGTATGATCAATTACAAGCATATGTGAAGCATGTTTAATCTTTCTTCCTTTAAATGAGTATAATAATTTTATAGTTTTGATCTCATCATCTGTAAGTGTATTCCTCTTCCTTAACCTTATAAGAGCTGAATCTACATGAGGAATAGGTTTGAAAGCATCTCTACTAACATCAATTATATGCTCTATTGTAAAGCAGTGTCTTGCTATGAATGATATTGCTTTATTTTCATATAATATCTTCTCAAAGAAATCTTTCTGAACCATTATTACTGCTAACTCGAATTCTTTCTTTGCTAATAACTCTATTGTATCTCTGCTTTTATAATATGGTATATTTGATACAAATTTATCAAAATTTACAATATAAGCATATCTATATCCATCTACATTATATAGTTCAAGGTTGTTGTATGATAAAGATCTTGCTTCTTGATACATCTTCTTATCTATCTCACATGAGATCACATATCCCGCTCTTTCGCATAGCTCTCTTGTAAGGATACCAGTCCCACTTCCTATCTCAAATACTATATCATCCTTATCTAGTTCAGCAGATTTTATTATTCTCTCTATGATATGCTTATCCAAAAGTATATTCTGACCTAGCCTCATCTTCTAACAAATATATTCATCTTAGCAGAACCTGATACCTCTTCGTATATTCTCTCGCTTATCCTCTTTACAATATCCCTAACCCCTGTCCTCTTTTGAAGATCATCAAAACTATCAAATCTCTTCTTTTCCCTCTCGTTTATTATCTGCATAAGATATGTCTTACCTATGCCTGGTATCAATTCTAATGAGTGTATCCTTGGCGTTATGGGTCTTGCATCATTTATATACTCTATGAATCTCTTCTCATTATTCTTGATTATATTCTCTATAACATTATGTAATTCATCCTTAGCAGATGCGGTTAGCATATTATAATCTAACCGTCCTAATACACTTATAACTTTAGTTCTATACTCTTTCCCTATGTATAATCTTTCTCCTATATTAAACTCCATTTTTGGGAAACCTAATAACTCTAATAATGTTAGATTATTCTCACCAATAGCTTGTATTATTACTCCTTCCCTATCTTTTACCGTTTGTGATCTACTATTATACAATACATCAATGATATAAGCATACTCCTCATATCTTCTATGTTCCATTCTTATCCCTTTAATATCTCTAGTATCTTTGTTAATGTATCAGTTAAAACTAGTCTCTTCCATCCAAATGTAAATGCCCTAAGCTCTTCTATACTACTTGGCATAACATTTATTATCTCAGCAGCCTCTTCCTCACTTAGTTCACACTCCTCTACTAATCTATTCATCATCTCTCTAGCCTTCTTTGCATCGACTTTCGAGAACTCCTTTGCGTAATCATATGTCCAATATTGTATCTGATCCATCTTATCCTCTCCAACCTTTTCCAAATACTCCTTTACTTCTGGAAGTGTAATAATATGTTTTTTTATTATCTCCATATTCTCACTTCAATGGTTTGAAATGATTTAATCTCCCTATTACTATCTTCTCTTTGTCCCCCATTCTAACTCTTACAGATAGTGTTCTCCTTCCTACACTTTCAACTACACCAACTCTCCCATGAAACCTTCTATGAGGCATACCATTATGCTCAGAAGGATCTATTATTATAGTTACTCTATCACCTATTTTGTATTCATGAAGCAAGTAAGATAATCCTCTAACCTTATCCTTTGATAGTAACATTCTACTCTTTCTTCTAAATCCTTTACTATTCAATTCACTCACCATACTCTTATAATAGGTTAGATTTAATGATTACTCTTCTTTTTCTCCTCTGGATCAGATATTCCTCCGTCTGTTAGGGTAAAGATAACTTCCACCTCTGGATGATAAGGACTATCAACCATTCTTGCAACTCTATTCTTTCCTGATCTTTTAAGATATATTCTATAAGTGCTTGTATGAGCAACTACATGACCACCAGCTGCTCTAAATGGATCTCCATAGAACGTATCTGGTGTAGATTGAATCTGATTAGTTGCAACAACTGCAATATTATACGTCTCTGCTATCCTCATAAGCATATGCATAAACCTATTAAGCCTCTGCTGCCTCTCTGCTAATGTCCCTCTTCCTAAGAATTCTGCTCTATAGTGAGCAACTGCAGAATCTATAATCAATAATCTAGCATTTATCTTCTCTATCATCTTACCTACTTCATCTAAGATAAGTTCTTGATGAGAACTATTGTATGCTTTTGCAACCATTATCTTCTCTAAAGCCTTCTCTGGATCTAAACCTTTCTTCTGTGCTATTGTATATACTCTTTCTGGTCTAAAAGTTCCCTCTGTATCTATGTATATAGCTCCAGCATCTAAACCCTTAGACTCTTTTGGTAGTTGGACCATTACGCAGAGTGTATGGCATATCTGTGTCTTACCAGTTCCATATTCTCCATAGAACTCTGTTATAGCTTGAGTCTCTATTCCTCCCCCTAATAGTTCATCTAGTTTTGAAGAACCAGTAGATATTCTCTCTATCATCTGCCTCTTTTTATATATTTCTGTTGCAGTGACAAAATCCTTTCCTAACTTACCTAATTCTACAAGTTTTGTTCTTGCTTTATTGCAGATAGTAGTAGCTTTATCTAGGTCCAAACCTGTAGCCTCAGATATGCCTAAAGGTCCTCTAACAACTAGATCTAAGATATTACGTATTCCAGCATCACTAAGCTTTTGCTTAGTAACTGGTCCTATTCCATCTATACTCTCTAATTCTAACTCCTCTTCCACGATAGATAGATTTAGTTATTTAGTATTATAACCCTTTCTAATAGTTACTTTCTTATCTCCCAATTCTGTCCAGGTGTTCTTTTTAAAGTAAATCTCTTTCTGTAATTTAGTTTATTTCTTATTCGTGCTATTACACTGTGTCTTTCTCTACCTTTTATCTTTGGGGTTTGACTTCTTACCTTTCCTGCTTTTGTTATTGAGCCATGTGATGGCATATCATTATCTTGTTTATTCTATTATATCTAGTTTATGATCAAGGAGATGCTAATTCTGCAAACGGAACTCCTGCTCTATATTTAACAAATATCTTATCTCCTCTTTGAAAATTACAATTATCTACAACTTTGATTCCGTTCATAGTATCAGTAGTCTCTACCTCACATTTGTTATCAAATGTTCTTATAACTTCAACCTCTTCACTAATCATTGGGTTTCCAATATCTCTTATTGGAGAGAATACAACTATTATGATAGACGCTACAATTGCTGCTATTATTCCAACAGCAATTGCGGGATTATGCATTAAATTTGTCATGAGTTGTTTTTCATTTAATTATATTTAAATCTAGTGATATCTTATAAAATATTACACGCTAAGATTCGAATTAATATATAATAAAACTCTTATTTCTTTATACTAAAATTGTAATATTTAGCGTTTATTCAATGATTAAACATCTCTAGATACTTAATGTTAATTATTATGTAATACTAGATGTCTATAACCATTATAGTGATTATATTGTATGTTTATCTCTCAATTCATTATACTGAACGTTTTGATTGTAATGTAGATAACAATACTAGCCGTCATACGTTGATCTTATATTCCATACAATAAAATAAAAATTATCTTACATAATTTTATATTACAAATTAGTTATTAAGAAAGACAGATGAAGAGTAATGTAGTAAGAATTAGTATATCACTACCAGAAAATCTTTTACATAATTTTGATGCGGTTATGAAGAAGATAGGTTATAAAGATAGATCAAAGGCTATACAGACAGCAATGATAGGATTTATCTCTGAAAATGAATGGAGTAATGAAAGCTCAAAAGGGGTTGGCTCTATAGGTTTATTATATAATCCCCATAGTAGAAATATAGAAAAGAGTATAACTCTTATACAACATAATTATAATAAGATAGTAACATCTACTATCCATATTCATTTAGATGAGAATAATTGTCTTGAAAATATAATAGTACGTGGAGATGTAAAGAGTATAAAGAGATTGGTAAAAGAATTATCAGAGAATAAAGGCATAAAGAGCATCAAAGTGAATTTTGTCAAAGTGGTATAGTATATGTTTTTAATATTTATTATATGTTTTATATAGAAATGATGATAATAATATCAACGCAAATATAAGAACATCTAACAGTACAATTGTTGCACCAGAAGAAGAATTAAAGATGAAACTTACATACATACCTACAAATGATGTTGAAACACCAATTATGATTGAAAAAAAGATCATTTTTGATAGACTTTTAGTAAGTAATCTAGCAGATACTGCAGGAGCAGTTATAGCTGCTGCAAGTAATGTAACACCTATTACATAGATGGATGCTATTACTACTATAGCAATTATTATTGAGAATATAAATTCCACAATATCTGTTCGTATTCCATAGATTTTTGCGCTCTCTTTATCGAATATAGTAAATAGCATAGCTTTGTTGAAGAAAAAGAAGAATATGAAAGAGATAATTGATATGATGATTATCATAAATAGATCTACATCCCTTATTCCTAATATATTACCAAAGAGTAAAGCCTCAAAATTTATTATAAAGCTCTTCCTTATGCTAAGTAAGAATACACCAATAGCAAAACCAGCACTGCTTATTATGTTTATAATGGCATCTAACTTTATATTGTTCCTTTTGCTTATCTCATTCATTATAATGCTAGATGCTATACCCCAGATTGTTGCACCTATGTAGAGATTGAGATTTATTAGATAACTAACCATTACACCACCAAAGATAGAATGTGAGAGAGCGTGCCCTATGTAACTCATACCACGAAGAATTATGTATATGCCTAAGATACCATTTATTGCACCAACAAGTATAGCTACTATCACACCATGCAAGAAGAATTCGTATTGGAAAGGTTGTATAAGTTCCATAATTAGACATTACCCATAGAGCTCAATTAGATTATTTAATGTTAGTATATGTTTTGGATCCCCTTCAGCAATTATCTGCTTATTAAGACAGATTATCTTGGGGAGTTTCTCTGCAACACCTTTTATATCATGAGTAGTAAGTATTATAGTTGTCATCTCTTTATTAAAACTTTTTAATATTTCTAAGATCTCTTCTCTTGAATTATAATCTGCCCTAGATGTAGGCTCGTCTAACAATAATAGATCTGGATGAGTTATTAATGCTCTAGCAAGAAATACCTTTTGTTGTTCTCCTCCAGAAAGTTCGTTTATATGACTTTTCGAGTAGTTATATAGATTGAATTCTCTAAGAATTAAATGTACTTTCCCTATAATATCTTTTTTAAACCATGGGAATATAGAGTCCTTCCAGATGCCAAATGCAACAACCTCTTCTACTGTTATAGGAAAATCCCAATCTATCTTCTCTACTTGAGGCATGTAACCTATTGTAGGTTTATTATTATTGGAGAGAGGTTTATCATAAAACTCTATAGAACCACTCCATGGTTTTATTAATCCAGCAATTATCTTTAATAAAGTAGTCTTACCAGATCCATTCCGCCCTAGTAATCCTATCATCTCACCCTTTTTTACTTCTAAATTTACATCTGTTATTACTGGTGTATGTGAGTATCCATATGTTATATTCTTTAGACTTAGAAAATTACTCATTACAAACACTCTTTACATTTACCTCATCTAATGCATCTATGTTACCTCCTAACGGTATGATCATATTATGCATGTTCTCAATCATCATACCTATGTATGTATGATTAGGATCTCCTGCTTTACCTGGTAAAATGTCATCTGCAAGTGTAGTAACTACCTTAACTCCTGCCTCTTTAGCTATCTGCTCTATTACTTTACTTGGAAATACTTCAGATGCAAATATTGCTGGTATCTTTTCTTCTCTTATCTCTTCTATTATCATAGCAATATCTTGAGGAGTTGGTTCACTAAAATCTGACGGTTGTATAGCCCCTATTATTTTCATTCCGTAACGCTCTGCAAAGTATGGCCATGAATCATGATAGGTTAAGAGCTTTCTATTTTGTGATGGAATAGTTTGTATTGATAATTTAATACCTTCATCCAATTGTCTTAGTCTTTCAATATATAATTCTCCATTCTTCAAGTAATAATCTCTATTTATTGGATCTAACTCTATCAATTTATCTCTTATAAGTTCTGCATATCTAATTGAATATGCAACGTTAAGCCATAAATGTGGATTAGGATAGCCATTCTCTTTAGGGAATGAAAAGTCAAATATCCATTCTTGAGGAGTAATGGTATTATCTGCTAATTTTAGTAGATGAATATATTGATTATCTTCCCTTGCAGATTCAACTATCCTCTCAAATGATATTTCAAGATTTAAACCATTTATTATAACAAGATCTGCATTACTTATCATTATAGCATCAGAAGGAGTAGGCTCAAATGTATGAGAATCCATTCCTTCAGGAATGACTCCATTTAACTCTATCTTATCACAACCAATATTCCTAACCATATCTGTTACAGGTGCAACGGATGTTATTACTTTAAGTTTAGAGTTATTCTCTCTAGTAAGTGTATTATTATTAATAATCACTATAGATACAATTATAATAATTACACTTACTACTATCAATATTAATGCCCTATTCATATCATTCTATTATATTAGTGTAGTATTAAAACTTTATCAAATAGTAATACTGTAGTATTACAAATATTAATTATAGTAATATATTATGACTTATACTTCCTTTTCTATATCACGAATAATATTATATGCTATATCTAATAACTTCTCAAGTACACAATCATCGATAGATAATGGAGGCATGAGCATCATTACATTCCCTAATGGTCTTATGTATGCTCCTCTCTTAAATCCTTCCTCCATTATAAGATAGTTTATAGCCTTCCCTACTCTAATATTTTTTAATTGTATACCAATCATCATACCTTTATGCCTTATCTCTTCTATTATGTCACTCTTAAACTCTTCAAGTCTAGATGCTATGATTCTCTCCTTCCTTCTTACATCTTCTATTAGATTATATTTCTCATAAAGATCAAGATTTGATAACGCTGCTACACATGCTAATGGATTGCCAGTAAATGTATGTCCATGATATAATTGTTTATGCTCATGATACTCACCTAAGAATGCATTAAATATCTTCTCAGTAGTTAGTGTAGCAGCTAATGGAAGATAGCCAGCGGTAAGCATCTTTCCAAATGTAACTATATCAGGTCTTGAATCTTGTGCAATAAACTCTATCATATTGCCTAATCTTCCAAAACCAGTTGCTATCTCATCTAATATAAATAAAGTATCATATTCTCTGCATAATTTACTAACTCTACTCTGATAACCTTTAGGATAGATTAATGCTCCTCCAGCAACTTGCGCACCACTTTCCATTATAAGGCATATAGGTTCATCCTTTAATTCACGTTCAATAACATCAATACAATGATTGATGTAATCTTCATCACTCATCTCTACTCTTCTATGTATGTATGGCGGAGTTATTTGTTTAACATCAAAAAGTAATTGCTTGTAATTACTAAAGAAATCCTCTATATAGCCTATTGACATTGTTCCTATTGTATCTCCATGATATCCATTCTTTAATGATATTACCTTCTTCCTCTTCTCTTTATTATTAATCCAATATTGTAAAGCCATCTTTAATGCTACCTCAACTGCACTAGAACCATCACCAGAATAGAATACCTTATCCATGTAGGTTAGTTTGCAAAGTTTTTCTGCTAATATTATTGCTTTATCATTTGATAAGCCAAATAGCGAGGAATGTTGTAATCTATCAATCTCTTCCTTTATTGCATCTATTATCTCTCTCTTTCCATGACCCCATACATTGCACCACATACTTGCTACTCCATCGATATATCTATTTCCCTCACTATCAATTAAATAGAACCCTTCTGCCCTCTCTATAACTCTAATTTTAGATAAAAGGGCATCTCTCATTTGAGTATACGGATGCCATATATACTTCTTATCTAATTCTTCTAGGTTCATCTATATCTTAATGAGAGGTCATCACTATTACTATGTTTCATCTCTTTCTTCCATTGTTTATAATGTTCATTACATAAATATGCTCTTTTGCTTGTTGTAATATCTAATCCTGCTTGTCTAACCTTTGCTGCATCTAAAGATCTTACAGCATTTTCAGAGCATCCTTCGACACTACACGATACCCCTTTACTAACTTTTCCCATGATTCATATATTGTCACTCTACTCTATAAATACTTCTTTCTATATACCATCTTATGCTTAATAAAATTAGAAGTAAGATAGAGCCATTAATGAATAATCTTGGCCTAAAGTTAGCGTCTCTAGGCTTGACGCCAAATACATGGACAGTAATAGGCTTCTTTGTATCAATACTCTCTGCGATAGTATATTCAATGCATAATCATCTTGAATTAGCGATGCTATATGGTGGAATAGTATTGTTGGTTAGTGGTTTTGTTGACATGATAGATGGTAGTGTAGCAAGAGTAACTAAGCGAGTAAGTAAGAAAGGTGCATTTCTAGATTCTACACTTGATAGGGTATCAGAAGTAGCGATCTATGCTGGTATATTATATTCTAATGTAGCAAATGATATGCTTGTACTTGTAGCAATAACATCATCATTACTTGTTAGTTATGCAAGAGCTAGGGCGGAATCATTAGGAATAGAATTAAAAGGTATAGGCATAGGAGAAAGGGCAGAAAGATTACTTATATTATCAATAGCAAGTATATTAAGTATAATAAAGATAGAAATGCTTAATTATGGTATAGCTCTAATCTGCATAATAGCCATTATAACATTTATTCAACGTATCATTGCTACACTCAATAGATTATCTTAATGGTTCAGCCTTTCTTCTCTCATTTTCTGATCTAACCTTAACTACTCCATAGAATACTGCACATGATACACAATAATACTTTATTATTGTAGGGCTTGCAATATAAGCTCCACTACTTCTTAGCTCTTTTGCTAGAGTAGGTTCAACTAGTGTAAGTTTAGATGTAACTTTCTTCGCCTTATCTCTTGGGACCCATCTACCACAGTTACTGCATTGCACTAGACTAGAGTGTCCTTTACCACCTTTTGTTCTACCCCTGCTTGTTCTCTTCTTTGGCATAATTAATTAGCGTAATAATTAGTTTTAAGTGTTATGCTTGATTCTATAATCAATACACTATTATAAGTCTAAGAATATCAGCTAAACATGATTAATGATATAGTAGAGTGGGCAAAAGAGTTCTTTGTTTCCTTTGGTGAGATAGGCTTATTTATTGTAGCATTTGCAGAATCCTCTGTCTTTCCTATACCACCAGACATAATACTTATAGCATTAGCATTACTAAACCCTAATCTATCTTTATATTATTCATTGATAGCAAGTATAGGTTCTGTATTAGGAGGAATAGGAGGGTATTATATAGGTATGAAAGGTGGAAGAAGAATAGCAAAGAGGATCTTTAAAGAGAGATTATTAAATAAAGTAGATGAATATTTTAATGAGTATGGAACATGGACAGTATTTATAGCAGCATTCTCTCCTATACCATATAAAGTATTTACTATAGGTGCTGGAATTGCTAGGTTTAATCTGAAACGTTTTATAATTGCATCTGTAATTGGTAGGAGTGCTAGATTCGTAGCAGAAGGTATAATCATAATGTTTTGGGGGAAAGAGATTTTAGACTTTGCTTTAACAAACTTTGAATTGATAACTATAACCGTAACAGCAGCGATAATAGGTTATATTATAATAAAGAAGTTTAGATCATCTAAATAGCTCTTTTGTCTTTTTTGCTACATTAAACATCTCTTCAAATGTAGAATCTTTCTCAAATGTTATATACACTATATTCTTATCTATTGAAAATACTATGCTATTGACATTCTCATGTATAGTTAACGTTAGTATATGCTTTCCTAAACTATTTTCAAATGTTTTTCTAAGCATCTCTCTAATAGCAGTTATAAAGAACTCATTCATAGCATCTTCACTTTTAAACAAAGGTTTTACTCCTTTCTTTATCTTACCTGTAATGGTCTTACCATACGAATTTATTATGCCAACATATCTTATCTTTGAATCTAACTCTAGTACCTTTGAACATAGTTCTTTCAGTTTAGCTGTATCGTCAAGCATATGATTCATGATAATAAAAGCTATTGATAAATGTATAGATGTATTAGGATACTACATTCTTATATGTCTCTTTATATGTTTTGCTATCATATTATATACTTTAAGAGTGTCAGCGCTTATCTTTAGAGAACGCTGAGATCTCCATTTACTATATATTCTCACACCATTTGGAAGTGGATCTACGAATATATCCCCTTCTTCTCTTATAACCTTCTCGAGTAGATTCATTAATTCTTTATCTGAATTAAGTTCATCAGCAAACATTTCTCCCTCCCAATAAACTTTAGGACTAATTATACTATGTCTAGTTCTTGCAAGCAAAGTATCATCCATTCTATTACTTCGTATGAAAAAATGAATCTGATATAATGGCAATGCACCATAAATATTGCTCATATTAACCCCTTATTAATATCTGCATACAATCAAATTCTAGCCCTTCTATCTTAATGCAACATACACTCTCAGCTATCCTAGATGCACCAGAGAAGTAATAACTATAATATGGACCATCTATATCTTCTATCTTTTCTGCTTTATATCCAAGTTCATGAAGATTATCTATCATTATCTTTGTTATATCATTCTCTATAAAATCTTCCTCTAAATGTTCTTCATGCTCCATGTAGTTACTCATCTATATACTCTAAAATAAAGATTATCGTTAAAGTTTCTCTTAATAACAATTTATCTATATGATGTGTTTTTACAATAATCATAATAAACATAACACGACATATAATTATAATTCTATATTTCCAAATATTTCATATATGTTTCCTTCATAATAATGAATTACATATTTTAGATTTTGATACTTGATACTCCAAAAGGTAATTAGAAAATTGAGAAGCATCTACACTTATCTGTCATACTAGATAATAAAATTTAATTCTATATAGTATTAGATTCTTTCGTATAATATATAAAATATAATATATTTAAAACGATTATCATGACATAACTTATAACTTTTTATAGATGATATACAATATATTATTTATGGGTAATGGGAGGATAGATGGGTTGATTAGTAAATATAGCGAGTTAGTCGAAGAACTTAAGATTACGTTCCCTCATGTAGATCTAAAGATATTATTAGAACTTTTCTCACATAGGCTTTTACATCCAGAACATAAACCAACCGTTAGATTAGAGATATTTTATGATAAGAATGTTAATCTAAACAATAAAGCATCTATGTTAAGTAAAGTTACAGGTGTAATGCCAAATATTTATAGAGATGAACATAGATTAGTGATAGAACCTAGACTAGAACTTGATGAGTTGAAAGAGATAGCAATGGACAATGATATAGTGAGTTTAGCAGGTGATCTAATATGCTGTTTAGATACATTATTAAGTAGAAGGAAGCTATCCGTCTAGAACCTTCCTTTTTATTGTATAACGTTCAACTTCTGCTGCTATCTTACGTATCTCTCTCTCATAAGATGGAGAGAGTTCTGATTCTTTATACGCATTTTGAATTATGTTTACTATATTCTTTAGAGAGTTTATTATTTCATTATCAATATCTATTAACTTCATCAATTTATCTCTCTCTACCCTGTTATTATTTACTAGATTCTCATATGATATTTTACATGTGAGAAGTTCGTTAAATAATGCATGTAGATCATTCTTTAATCGTTTTATATGTTTTGATCTACTATTCTCTAATAATAGTTCCATATATTTTAATATCTCATCAATGTTACTCTTTATCATATAGCTTAGATGTTTACTAATCTCACACATATCTTCATAGTTAGTTCTTCTTTTATCAATGGCTCTTTGTATTAATGATGCAAGCCTAATTACTGAATTTATTGTTCCAGATCTGCTTACATCATCTATTACCATGCTTATAGATATTACTTCATTATTTAAATATCTTTGTCATACTAGTTAAATATACAATATATCATACCAACAATATATAGAGAAGTTAAGATACTTATATCAAGACTCTTCTTTTTGATATCCTCTCTAGATATAAGAGATCAAACAATTCATTAAACTCCTTTTTTATCATATTTATATAGAGATTAACCTCATCATCGCTCATGTACTGAAATTGATATTCGCCATCATATGGAGATGCCTTACCTTCTCTAGTTATGAATTCTATATGCATAAAAGGCTCACTATGCTTTATGGTTATTGGTTTTCTCTCATTGTTAAGATTAACTACTTCTAATACTATTCTCCCAATAAAGCCAGAGTGTACTTTAGCAGCATTTAGAAACGATAACCCTAATCGACCATATCTGCTTTTGGCAGTTAGATGTGCAACATAGTTAGGGAGTGTGAATATAACTTCATTACTAATAACATTCTTATGTTCTAAATAGTTGAGGGTTACATCATCTTTTACAGTTAAGATATAACCATCTCCATCCAATAATTTTTCATCAAATGGATATATGCACTTATATTTCTCAATCAATTCTATCAATTCATATTTGCCTATAACTCCCATATCATATGATAAATAGAAGCAGTTTAAAGAGTTATATCTCTAATCTATTTGATACTAATGTTCATAAAATATATAGACGATGGTTCTAATAAAGTAAATGTGGCCTCCATAGTATAGTGGTAGTATAAAGGGCTGTGGAACAATTGCAGTGACCCTTGGGCTGGGGTTCGATTCCCCATGGAGGCCTTTCACAAAAATGCAACTATAGTTAGAAACTAAGTTGTATAATTAGCACATTTACATGAGAGATAAATATTTAACTATAGTATATAATATTATAGCTTAATTATAATTCATCTACTAAAATCTAATATAATAGGTTTATATATAATTTATAATATCATTTTATTTTATATTCTCTAGCTTTTTAAGTGTCTTATCTGCATATATAACTTTTACCCCATTAGTTTTATATCGCTTATCGAGTTTAATATTATTGCTAGTTAAAAACTCATGTATCGAAGATAACTGTTTTAAACAAGGGCAAGAAACGAAACTATGATGTCAACATTACAGTATTTATTGATTCAAACTTTATTTGTAATCTAGAACAATTTGAAACAGGTTATGTATTAGCCATAAGTATTTAAGCATACATGTTTTATGCTTTCTATGCATCTTACCTCTCTTATCTTATTCTTTATAGTTATTACATTAGGAATATTCACATCTTTAACACTTTATTCGTTAGATAACAATTCACTATTATACTATGGAGATTCTATCTCACACTTAATAATAGCAAGGAAGATGACAGATTGGCAAGATGCAGGTTTGCATCAATTAGGTACAGTATGGTTACCACTGCCTCACATATTATTAGCAATACCATCATCGATCGATGGATTATTCTTTAGTGGTTTTGCAGGTTTGGTGTTAAATCTCCCTGCACTAGCAATAACTACTATGATATTATATAAGATATTATTAAAACATTTAAGTAAAGAGAATGCCTTCCTCACTTCATTATTATACCCAACAAACCCAAATATCTTATATCAGTCATTAACTGCAATGACAGAGACTTTATTATTGCTATTTTTTGTACTCTCAGCATTCTATCTTTTTAGATTCATAGAGAGTAGGAATAATAAATATATAATACTCACTTCAATCTTTATAGTCTTTACTACATTATGTAGATATGAAGCATGGTTCTTACCTTTTATATTGATACCATATTCTTATATATACTCCATAAAAGATAAGTATAAAACTATACTCTTCTCTCTCTTATCACTTTCAGGTATTATATTCTGGCTATTATGGAACCTTTATTATTATGACGATCCATTCGAATTTGTTAATGCGGAATTCTATTCTGCATCATGGCAAGCGGAGATTAGAGATATTAATGATACACTCTTCTTAAATCCATTAAATATATTCAAGATTTATAGTTTAACAATGCTTATTATTTATGGACCATTGGTAGTATCATTAATCAAGATAAGCAAAGATTATCTCTATCTAACTATATTACCATTATTCACTCTAATATCCTTGGTTATTGGTATAGGCGAGATCTCTTTTTGGTTTAATTCAAGATTTCTAATCCTTATTGCACCTCTTCTAATATTCTTGGTCTCTAGATTTAGCAACCAAAAGATATTTTATCTATTTGTTATTACAATTATCTATAGCTTATTTATGACTATTACAACATACGATGAGACGTTTGATAACAAGATTGGTATAGTAACATACATCGATGCAAAGACTGGTTTCTTCCATGATAGAGCACCAGTAGTAATAGGTGAATTTATGCATAGTAATTACGATGATGGAAATATAATGATAATTACTGGTTCTATGCAAGAGCATAAGATAATGATAAATAGCTGGATTAGATTAGAAAGATACGATGAGATCATAGAATCAAGTAAATGGAAAAACTCTTTTAAAGAACCATGGTTATATAATAAATGGCTTATAATTAGTAGCAGAGCAGATTCAGATGCATCTAATGTAGCAAGATATTGGTTGAATAATATTGAGATTATATATAAGTATTATAACAAGATTTATGAATATGACAATATAAGTATCTTTAAACTTAAATAGCTAATATTATTTATATTATGAACATTTTAAAATATCTCAATAAGCGCTAATAAGATATTTATTAGCATTATTATGATTATAGCCTAATGAATAATAATATTACATTATTAATAGCAGAGGCTCATCCTAATGATGTAGGTAGAAGGATTGCTAGAATAGATCCAAAAGTTACTAAAGAGTTAAACCTATCAACTGGTGATGCTGTAGAGGTTACATCAGATAGTGCAAAGATAGTAGTATTGAATTGGCCAGCATATCCTCAAGATTACGGTAAGGGTTTGATTAGATTAGATGGGTATAGTAGAAATAGACTAGGCGTGGGAATAAATGATAGAGTTAGCATAAGAAAGGTTGAGATAAAGGATGCACAAAAAATAACATTAGCACCTACTGAACCTTTACGCATATATGACGCTGAAGATTATCTTTTAGGGTTATTAAAAGGGCAGATAGTGAGTAAAGGAGATACAATTCCATTAATGATCATGGGTCAAAGAATAGACTTAGCAGTATTATCAACAAATCCAGCAGGAGCAGTTCTTATAACAAATTCTACTGAACTAACATTATCAGAAGAGGTTAGTAAAGAAGAACGTGCAGTTCCATCTGTAACATATGAGGATATAGGCGGCTTAAAGGATGTAGTAACTAAAGTTAGAGAAATGATCGACCTTCCATTAAGACATCCTGAGATATTTAAGAGGTTAGGGGTTGAAGCACCAAAAGGTGTATTACTTCATGGTCCACCTGGAACTGGTAAAACATTACTAGCAAAGGCAGTAGCAAATGAGAGTAATGCAAACTTTTATTCAATTAGTGGTCCTGAGATAATGAGTAAATTCTATGGAGAAAGTGAAGCAAGGTTAAGAGAGATCTTTAAAGAAGCAGAAGCAAATGCCCCTAGTATAATATTTATAGATGAGATAGACTCTATCGCTCCAAAGAGAGAAGAGGTTACAGGTGAAGTAGAGAAGAGAGTAGTTGCTCAATTATTAGCATTAATGGATGGACTGTCATCAAGGGGTAAGGTTGTGGTAATAGCAGCAACTAATAGACCAAACGCTATAGATCCCGCACTAAGAAGACCAGGAAGATTTGATAGAGAGATAGAATTACCTATCCCAGATAGAGATGGAAGATTAGAGATATTACAGATACATACTAGGGGTATGCCATTGAAAGATGTCGAACTTGAGAAGATAGCAGATATAACACATGGTTTCGTAGGTGCAGATCTAGCTGCATTAGCAAAAGAGGCAGCTATGAGGGCATTAAGAAGAGTATTGCCTATGATAGATCTCTCTGCTGAGAGTATACCAAGTTCAGTATTGAATAAGATTGTAGTAACAATGGATGATTTTATGGATGTATTAAAAGAGATGGAGCCATCAGCTATGAGAGAAGTCTTTGTAGAGGTTCCTAATGTTAAATGGGATGATATTGGTGGTTTGGAGAACGTAAAGCAAGAGTTACAAGAGGCTGTAGAATGGCCATTAAAGTATCATGGAGTATTTACCAAAACAAATGCGACTCCTCCAAAAGGTATATTACTTTATGGTCCACCTGGAACTGGTAAAACATTACTAGCAAAGGCAGTAGCAAATGAGAGCGAGGCAAATTTTATAAGTATAAAAGGTCCAGAACTACTCTCTAAATGGGTTGGAGAAAGTGAGAGAGGAGTAAGAGAAGTATTTAGAAAGGCTAAACAAGCATCTCCGTGTGTAATATTCTTTGATGAGATAGATTCTATAGCACCCATTAGAGGAGGAGGTTACGGTGATTCACATGTTACAGAGAGAGTGATAAGCCAATTACTTACAGAATTGGATGGGTTAGAAATATTGAAGGATATTGTAGTGATAGCAGCAACTAATAGACCAGATATAATAGATCCAGCACTCTTAAGACCAGGAAGGTTTGATAGATTACTCTATATTCCTCCACCTGATTATAACTCAAGGCTTCAAATAATCAAGATACATACAAGAAAAGTCCCTATTGATAATGATGTTAATATAGAGCAACTAGCATCAAAAACTGATGGTTATACTGGAGCTGATATAGCAGCATTTATCTCAAATGCAGTTATGCTTGCAATAAGAGAGTATATAACGAGATATAAAGAACCAAAAGAGGCTGAGAAGCATCTGGACGAACTAAAAGTTAGTAATAAACATATAGAAGAAGCTATGAAGAAGATTAGACCATTATCAAAGGCAGAATTGGACTGGTACAAGCGTATAGCGGAAGAGTTTGGTAGACCTAGATTAGCAGAAAGTGCAAAAGGTATACTATAATTTGAGTTGTTTAAGATATGATACACTCTTTTTGTTTATATTATGATTAACAAGATAATTGATATCATCTATACTATCTAAATCATACATAATTCTATTGTTTAATAATATACTAACATCTAGCGAATCTTCTAACGCTTTATTTATATGAATTAAATAACTATCTTTATCATAATAAGTCTTCATAACAAGAGGAGGTTTTCTTAAAAGAATGTTAGTACCATCTAATCTACTTGATGGAGTTATTACTATTCCTCTCCTCTTGTATCTTGCTATATCCCTAAGCACGAATAGATCTATTGGTGTAAGTAAGAGGAGGTCTACTGGTATTACTATACTCGCATCAAACCTCTTGCAATAATCATCAGTTAGAGATATTGCTTCATTAATACCTTTGTCCTCATCTTTTATGAAGATAGCATCAAACCTCTTGCTCAAATCTTTAACCTCATCATCATATCCTACCACTATAGTCTGGAAGGTCTTATTGTTTATGATGCTAAGCATATCTTCAAGCATATATAAAGTAAGTCTCTTCCTTATATCTATCCCAAATATCCCTGCTAGCCTACTCTTTGTTCTTACTAATCTCTTGACTGGAATTACTATACATATCATTTTATATTCTTTATAAAATCTGCAAGTCTACGTTCATCTTCATTGTTTCTCATAACTATATCTGTAATATATACATCAATATCAAATTTTGTACTTATAATATTACTATACTTTTCATCACTTTTATCTATAACTAAAGAGCTAGTTATGCTAGAGTATAGATCTGCTATACCATATATAGATACATCATATCCTAACGCTTGCATATATTTTGCTGCTGGACCACTTATAGCACTGGTGCCTATTATAGGGCTTACTGCTATACATTTATCTCTTGCATCTATCAACGCTTTTCTAATATCTTTTATTGATATTATAGGGTTTATGCTACTAATAGGATTTGCAGGTGCTATAACTATCCTCTCTGCATTTGCTATAAGATCTAAAACATAATCTGATGCTTTTGCATCATCTATGCCTTTATAGAATACATTTTTAACATCTAACATGCCTTTATGTTTAACCCAGAACTCTTGTAAATGCATTATTCCATTATTACTCTCTATGTATGTCTCTACTCTATCATCTGTTGCTGGTAATATTCTTCTCCCTATTGAAAGTCTTCTTCTCAATATATCCGTAATCTCACTTAATCTCTTACCCTCTCTAATCATCTCACTTCTTAAGATATGTGTTGCAAGATCCTTATCACCTATACTAAACCATGTATCGATACCATAGTATCTTAATTGTTTCATAAAGTTAAACGTGTCGTTCTTTATACCCCATCCTCTGTTCTTATCCAATA
The DNA here is from genome assembly GCA_013538715.1 of Candidatus Nitrosothermus koennekei. GTDB lineage: Archaea > Thermoproteota > Nitrososphaeria > Nitrososphaerales > Nitrosocaldaceae > Nitrosothermus > Nitrosothermus koenneki. The sequence goes on from JACAFH010000002.1 coordinate 86,278, forward strand.
TATCAGCAAGTCCATACATGATAGTATCTATATCTGGACATATGTAGAGACCATAAAGCCATATATTATCGCCTACATTAGAGATTATATTGGCATTATCAAACCCTCTAACAAGTTTTATAGAACCTGTACCGCCAGCAAGTATTAAATACATACATATAGGAAGGAAGAAGGAGTATTTAGTTGTTAGAAATTTATTAAAGGGTTAAGGAGATAGGTTAGGGCCGGTAGCTCAGCTTGGCTAGAGCGTTCGACTGATAATCGAAAGGTCGTGGGTTCAAATCCCACCCGGCCCATGATTGTTGAATCTAAAGATATTCATTCTTACAATACACATTTGAGGAAGGAATTTATTGCATATTAATTCTAATAAAGATAGGTAACAAGTATAACTAAATTCAAGATAATACTAATATTATATAGATTTTAGAGATTAATAACAATAGTATAATTAATGATAAGCATGTTATCAGTTAATAATTAAAATTATCAAATAATAACGTTAGAAAGAAGAACTATTATGTAGTGTTTAAAATTCAATTATATAATATCTTGTTTATGATAACATATATGTAGAGAATGGATAAATATTGCTTAAAAATTTCGATATATATATCACTTATTAGTTAGGAGAGATTATGATATCAACTATAATATTAGCAGTATTAATTCTAATATCTGCTCTAAATGATATAAATACAGTACAAGACATGGAGTGTGAAGATAAGATAAAGTATTCATTTCATGAAACAATATCTAAAATAGATAAAAGAATGGTCATTAGTATTGCAGAAAATAGCAATTATATTAAATCTAGCAGCAAGTCATTTAATGGTATATTTTACACATATAATGTGGATGAGAATTGCCTAATTTCATTAGAGGAGATTAATATAAGTTATATAATTAATGATAATAGTAAACAACCATTAAATATGCTAACAGTAATTTTAAATCCTGAATTAAAAATCAAGGATGTTAAAGAAGAACCTATACTTTATAATACTAACTCTTATTGGGGTGGTTATGAGTTAAAAGCCAATACTCAAGTAACAAAACCTATCACAGAGACAAAGGTTACGTTTACTATTCCAACTGTATCTAAACCTAATAGTAATCAATATGGTAATGATTATGCATGTAGGGTTGATATAACTAGACAATGCTTATTATCTATGTGGACTGGTTTATCTGATGCCGATGGTTATAATCTTGTAGAAATAATGCAAGGAACCATTCTGGGAAATGTAACGTGTACAAGTAATAATTGTATTACAACTTATCGAGGTACTCTTCAATTCTTTCGTGCTAATGACAATAGTAGTGTAGCAATATATTGTACAAATTCTTTTAATAGCGGTAATAGTGTAAGGATATGGGTTTATAAGGCTGGTAACAATGCAACTCATACGTTCTATACAATTGATATTTATAATCAAACTACAAGAAGGGCTTGTGCAATAGTTTATGCTACTCAAAAGAGCTATACATATGCAGATTTTGTTGGAGAGATACCTGCTTATATAAATATTGATAATAGAGCTATATTACCTAAATTTACTACAACAAATATACAAGGTTGGATATATTATGATAATTTATATAGTTCGATATATGTATCATATATGAATGGTTGGTATATAAAAGACTACATACAAGTTAACGGATTTAGAAATGTTGACATTAGTAATATAAAATCAGATGGTACATTTACTATAAAATATATAACTAGTAAAGGCACTTAAATATATTGACAAATATGTTCGGTATATTGAATGCAAATATTATTATTTTGAGCATATTGCTAATATTAATATTATCAGATAACAATATTAATGCAATATATTATATAGCAGAGAATGAGTTATATAACTTTGAACAGAAGTTTGGTAGAATTGATTACCCAATTACTTTTAACTATCTACCAGGAGATGTAGCAGTAGATAGTAAAGATAGAATAATAGTTGCAGATATTGATATGATACATATATTTAATAGTAATGGAGATTATATTACTTCGTTTAACGGCTATGAATATTATGGTTCATATAGTCCAAAGGGCGGTGGTAATATTACTACTGGATTTATTGCAAGTGGTGTAGCAGTAGATAGTAAAGATAGAATAATAGTTGCAGATATCAGTGATAATAATTATAATAATAGTTATAAGATAGATATATACAATAAAAATGGTGAGTTTATTAGATCGCTTGACTTTACAAAATGGATAAATGGAACTTTTTATCCAAGAGAAGTTGCAGTAGATAGTAAAGATAGAATAATAGTTGCAGATATTATATGGATAATTATATCTGACAATAATGGTAATTTTATAAGAGCGTTTAAACCAGCTATTTATGACGAGGAAGAGATAATAAAAGGTATGGCAATAGATAAGAATGATAACATTATAGTTGCCACTATAGATAGAATATATGTATATGATAGTAATAGCACCTTAATAAGAGAATTTCTATATAAAGGAAGTAATTCCCTTACGAAGATAAGTGTAGAGGTAGATAGTAAAGATAGAATAATAGTTGCAGATATTGATAATTATAAAATAGACATATACAATAAGGTTGGTAATTTAATAAGAACGTTTTCTTATAACGAGATTGTACCACGAGGTATAGCAGTATTAAATGATAACATAATAGTTCTTAGTACAGATAGCTTATATGTGTTTAATAACGAAGGTAATCTTCTAACTAAATTAGAGTCTAATGTATTTAGAGAACCAAAGTTTGCTCATCCACATGGTGTAGCGGTAGATAGTAAAGATAGAATAATAGTTGCAGATACGGGCAATAATAGGATACAGATCTTCGATAGTAAAGGTAATTTTATTGATGAATTTGGTACATATGGAAACGATAATGGTGAGTTTGCTCATCCACATGGTGTAGCGGTAGATAGTAAAGATAGAATAATAGTTGCAGATACGGGCAATAATAGGATACAGATCTTCGATAGTAAAGGTAATTTTATTGATGAATTTGGTACATATGGAAACGATAATGGTGAGTTTGCTCATCCACATGGTGTAGCGGTAGATAGTAAAGATAGAATAATAGTTGCAGATACGGGCAATAATAGGATACAGATCTTCGATAGTAAAGGTAATTTTGTTAGGCGATTTATGACTGCTGAATATGGCGAAGTGATAGATGTAGCGGTAGATAGTAAAGATAGAATAATAGTTGCAGATACGGGCAATAATAGGATACAGATCTTCGATAGTAAAGGTAATTTTATTGATGAATTTGGTACATATGGAAACGATAATGGTGAGTTTGCTCATCCACATGGTGTAGCGGTAGATAGTAAAGATAGAATAATAGTTGCAGATACGGGCAATAATAGGATACAGATCTTCGATAGTAAAGGTAATTTTATTGATGAATTTGGTACATATGGAAACGATAATGGTGAGTTTGCTCATCCACATGGTGTAGCGGTAGATAGTAAAGATAGAATAATAGTTGCAGATACGGGCAATAATAGGATACAGATATTCTTTCCACATGTAATACTAAAGTTATTTGGGAGCTCAAAAGATTCAGATAATATAATATACATAAATGAGAATATAACAGCATCTATAATTTCTAACGATAATAGTATAGAGTATGTGAGATTTAAATGGATAAATCCTAATGGTGAGATAGCTAGAGATATGCTAGTAAGATACTTAGATATGGCAAGTGATACTTTTATACCTAATATGAAAGGAGAATGGAAGGTAATAGTGGAGTTTAATGATAATAGAATTGAGCATTCAATAAACGTAGGATTTACTGTAATTCCAGAGTTTAGCATACCATTAATAATATTATCTATAGCATTAGCAATAGTAATAACTAAGTTTGATAATCTAAGTAATATTAAGAAAATATATCAATGACTTTCAGAAAGTTGAGTATCTTTACTACTAATATGATGATGTTAATATAGCCACTTCACAATTATGTATGAATACCTCAACTCTACCGATTTGATGTTAGCATTGTTCAATTATATAATTGCCTTATCTAACCTTTCTATATGATAAAAGATAATGCTATCGATATAGGTTTCTTGTTACACTTTATCTTCCTTTCCATTGATATATCTACTATTAATTGTATACAATTGATAAAATTAGTAGACATATAGATATAATTATATTAATCTGATGAATATGATATAGAAGAATTGGTGTAAATAATAAATATACATTATTTATAAAATGATTTTACTAAAGATTAATTAACTAATAAAACATATCAATAAATCATGAGCGGTATTAAAGTTTATGAGATAGGTTATATGCTAGAAGATATTAGGGTTCGATTCCTAAAGGATATAAAACTAAATATATTTGATATAAATATTGATGCTAAACAAGATGATACTAACATAATTCCAAGATGGCTAGCGAATATATTAAGAGAGATGAAGATAGTTGAGATTAATAAGCAAGATATTGGCGTAGAACTAATTAGAGCGTTAAGTAGGGAAAAGATAAGTGGGAACGAACAATTAACGCAATTAAAGCCAGATTTTTATATTAAGATAAGAAGCTCCTTTAAAGATTATGAAGGTGATAAGAATAAGTTATCTATCTATCTAAATGATCTCATAGATGCAAGATTATGGAAAATACTTAATCTTGCTAGATCTACTCCTCTTACAGTAGAACTTGAACAAAAATTGACCATTGAAGAAAAAATATTATTTAATGCCATCTATAAAGCAATAAATGAATTTAAGAGTGTGTTAAAAGATGTTAAAGAGTAAGGGTAAAGAACTAGAAGAACTAGAAGAGTTTCTTAAAGGGTTTAGAGACACTGATGGAAGATTCAAGTATAGAGAGAGAATAGAGAAGATGATTGTTAATAATATAAGATATATAGTTATTGATCATCACGATTTAGCATTATTTGATCAATCAATTGCATATAAACTAACTAATGAACCAAATAATATATTGGGCGTGTTAGTAGAGGCTGTATATCAAGTATTAAGGATAATAAATCCAGATTATGCTGAAAAGATTAAAGATGCTATAAGCGTTAGAATTGGGAATTATCCAATAAAGACACCAATAAGGAATGTAGATGCTTCTATGATAAATAGATTAGTAAGTGTTGCGGGTATGGTAGTTAGGGCATCAGAGGTAAAACCATATCTAACTAAATTAGTATATAGATGTATAAAAGGTCATGTAGGATTTATAGAAAGTAATATAAAACGATGCCCTGAGTGTAACGAGGCTGTAGAGATTGATAGTAATAAGAGCGTATTCAATAATATGCAATTCATAAGGCTTCAAGAACTTCCAGAAGATCTACCTCCAGGTCAGTTGCCCCATTACTCTGATGTTATACTTACAGGAGAGTTAGTTGATCAGGCAAGGCCTGGAGATAGGATAATCTTAACAGGTATAGTCAAGGTAGAGCAAGATTTTGAGAGTAGGAATGGATTATTCTATAGAATAAGAATTGATGGCAATAATATAGAGTTCTCTCTCTCTACAGATTCAGATCTAAGAGCAAGTGAGAGAGCTTTAATAACTAAAGAGGATGAGAAGCAGATAAGGAGATTTGCTAGTCATCCAGATGCATATGAAAGGTTAATAGCATCAATGGCTCCACATGTATATGGTCACAATATAGTAAAGGAAGCAATATTATTGATGATAGTTGGTGCACCACAAAGAGAGTTAGAAGATAGAACAAAGATGAGAGGTGACATAAACATATTATTAGTTGGAGATCCAGGTATAGCTAAGAGTGAATTACTTAAATACGCTGCAAGAGTAGCTCCAAGAGGATTATATACATCAGGAAGAGGATCAACAGCAGCGGGATTGACAGCAGCAGTAATAAGAGATAAGAGTGGTATGATGATGCTCGAGGCTGGTGCAGTTGTTCTAGGAGATCAAGGATTAGTGTGTATAGACGAGTTTGATAAATTAAGGCCAGAAGATAGAAGTGCTTTACATGAAGTCATGGAGCAACAATCATGCTCGGTTGCAAAGGGAGGAATAGTTGCTACTCTCAATGCTAGAACAAGTATACTTGCAGCAGCAAACCCTCTCTTTGGTAAATATGATCCTTATAGGAATATAACAGAAAATGTTAATCTTCCTATACCATTGTTAACTAGATTTGATCTTATATTTGTAATGAGAGATGAACCAAATAAGGATTACGATTCTAGTATTGCTAGACATATACTTGGTTTGTATAGGAGAGGTTCATATGAGTACGAACCAATACTTAGTATAGAGATGCTTAGTAAGTATCTAGCATATACAAAGCGTATCAATCCAATCTTAAGCAAAGAAGCAGAAGATAAGATATATGAGTATTATCTAACTATGAGAAATGTAGATTCAGAAGGAATCATAACTGTAACACCTAGACAATTAGAAGCACTTATAAGATTAGCAGCGGCTAGAGCAAGATTATTACTTAAAGAGGTTGTAGATGTTAGTGATACTGAGAGGGCTATATATCTCTTTAATAGCATGCTTAAGACTGCTGGTGTTGATGTTAATACTGGTAAAGTAGATATTGGTGTATTACATGGAATGCCTCAGAGTGAGAGGAGTAAACGTCAGATATTCTTTGATATATTCAAGAAGCTAGGAGGAGTGGAAGAGAAAGCTGTAGAGAGAGATGCTCTAGTTAATGAATTGGTAAAGAGTGGAAGATTTAGTGAAGAAGAAGCAAATGCATTGATAGATAAATTAAATAGAGAAGGAGTGATATACGAGACTAAGCCTGGGTATTATAAACGTACATGATAGAGTTACCTCTAATATCAAGAGATATAATCAAGGATCTTGGATATGATTCACTCTATCCTACTCAAGAAGATGCTATAAAGGCTGGAGTATTAGAAGGGGTAAGTATGCTTATTGCAACTCCTACTGCTAGCGGTAAGACGCTAATAGCATTATTGGCAGCTGCAATGTATATAACAAAGCAGAAGGTAATCTACATAACTCCATTAAAAGCACTTGCTAATGAAAAGTATGAAGAGTTTAAGATACTAGAGAAGTACGGTGCTAAAGTTATGATATCTACAAGTGATCTATCATCTACAAGTTCATATCTTCATGAAGCAGATGTTATAATACTAACTAATGAGAAACTAGACTCTTTAATGAGGCATGGTGTAGAATGGCTTAACGATACGAGATTGTTTATAATAGATGAGGTTCACATGCTTGCTAATAAGCATAGAGGTGCAACATTGGAAATTATAATTAGTAAGATACTTACATATTATAAGGAGGTGCAATTATTAGCACTAAGTGCTACAATTAGCAATGCTGAAGAGATAGCATCGTGGCTTGGATGTAAATTAATTAGTAGTGATTGGAGACCAGTCCCATTAAAAGAGGGTGTTTATAATCAATCTGAGATCATCTTTAAAGATGATAGAATTAAAATCATTCAAAGTAATAGAGGGGCTAGTATAGATCTTGCTATTGATTGTATAGCGAATCATGGACAAGCGTTAATCTTTACAGAGACTAGAAAAAAGGCTGTATCTATAGCATTAAAAGCAACAGAGGTAGTAAATAAATATCTTACTTCTGAAGATAAGATAAAGACAAAGAGTATAGCAAATGCTATATTAGAGAATGATGATACCGAACTTGCATCAAATCTTGCTTTTGCTATAAGTAATGGTGTAGCATTTCATCATGCTGGATTAAGCTATAGTTGCAGAAAGATAGTAGAGCATTATTATAGAGAAGGTTTAATTAAATTAATAACAACAACTCCAACACTTGCTGCTGGAGTAAACCTTCCAGCAAGAAGAGTAATCATTAACAGTATAAGAAGATTTGATGTGGAGAATGGGATGGAGGAGATTAGTGTAATGGAATATAAACAGATGTGTGGGAGAGCAGGAAGACCAAGATATGATAGCGTAGGGGAGGCTATAATAGTTTCTAACGAGCCAGAGTATATATTTGATACATATATAGATGCAAAACCAGAGGCTATAAGATCTACATTGTTAGAAGAGAATAATATGAAGATGCATCTTCTAGGTATCATAGCATCTCTTCCTGCTATCGATAAAGAAGAATTACTTGAATTATTAAAGAATACATTCATGGCTAGATATTATAGACTAAATACTATAAAGAGTAGGTTAGAGAAGATAATAGATTATCTTTTGGTTAACGATCTTATAATAGAGAAGAAAGGTCGATATATTGCTAGTGAGACAGGAAGGTTGGCATCTAACTTTTATCTTCATCCAGAAACGGCTATCCTCTTTAATTCATTTATCAATAAAGGAGAGGTTAACGATCTATCATTATTGCATATGATAACTGAATCTTATGATTTCTCTCCAAAAATAGCATTAAGAAGCAAAGATTATGAATTATATGATGAGAATATAATTGATAAAGAGTATAACAGAAGTTTGTTAGTATTATACGCATGGATAAATGAGCATAGTGAGAGATTCATACTTGAGAGATACGATGTAGAACCTGGAGATCTGTATAGAATGGTAGAGAATGCAGAATGGCTCTTACATGCATTTACAGAATTAGCAAGGAAGAATTTAGATCTTATGAGAAGATCATCAATATTAAGAGAGAGAGTAAAGTATGGAATCAAAGAAGAATTAATTGAACTAGTTAGTATAAAAGATATAGGTAGGATAAGAGCAAGAGCATTATATAATGCTGGAATAAAGAGTAGATATGATATAAAGAGTGTATCAATGGATAAACTAGCATCTATACCAAAGATTGGGCATGTGTTAGCAAGAAAGCTTAAAGAATTAGAAAAGTAGATATCTGACTGTAACATTATCTATAAAATGCTATATCTGCTAGCAATAATCATATCATTTGTTACTACATTAATAGTAACTATATACTCTATTAAAATATTAAGAGCAAAGGGTTCAATGGTGCCGGATCAATTCAAGAAAGGCAAACCTATGATCCCTAGACCAGGAGGATATGCAATAATAGCTGGTATCTCACTAGGTTTAATAATATTATACTTTCTAACATACAATCTTGTCATAATATCTATATTACTATCATCGTTAATAGCTTTCATTGTAGGATATATAGATGATAAGAATGTTATGAAGGGATATTATAAACCATTAGCGTTAATAACAGCTGCATTACCAATCATATTATTAAATACTTATGATTATAATTTAGATTTTCCACTTGCTGGTAGTGTTAGAATACCAATCCTCTATCTACCATTGATAGTAATAATCCTTGTTATATTTGGTAATACGATAAATTCTATAGACGTATTTAATGGTGTTGCAAGTGCTTTTATGATTATATCATCTATACCATTAATAATAGCACTATATCTCAATAACGATTATGATAATTTATATGCCGCTTTTATTCTATTAGCATCATCCTTAGCATTCTTCATATTTCATAGATATCCAAGTAAGATCTTTCCAGGTGATTCTGGGACTCTAACATTTGGAGTATATTATGGTGCATTAGCAATAGTGTCTGGATTAGAGATAATAGCAGTTATATCATTACTCCCAGCCATAATAAATTCATTCTTCTTCCTCTCTAGTGTAAAAAGAATAGTAGAGCATAGAGAGATTAAATCGAGACCTACTGTACTGTTGGATGACTATAGGATAGCAGCATCAAAGGATGTTAATGCACCTATTACACTAGTTAGGTTACTAGTTATAAAGAAACCATTATATGAGTATCAGATAGTAAAGAGGATCATATTATTAGCAATATTCTCATCTATGTTAGCCATACTAACAATTCTGATCTGATATGCTTTTCTTACTCTTTTATATAACAATCTTATGGGTACTTATATTGATAGGAGGATTTATCATGGTTAATATAATAGCAAAGATTGAATTAGCAAATAAGTATTTGGAGTCTATCTCTAAGGCTGTAATAGCAATAGCTATGAGTATAGCATGGATAGCTATAATGGTAATACTTCGAAATATATATATAAAAAGGATTATGTAATACCTTCCCATTCTCTTCTCTTATTAACATACGTATCATAATCATATACAGGTTTTGCTGGTATGCCCATAACTAGAGTATTATCCTTAACATCCTTTGTAACCACTGCACCCATCGCAACTATACTATTCTTTCCTATTCTAACTCCAGCCTTGATTACACAAGAAGCACAAAGAATAGCATTATCATCAATAGATACACCAACTAGTTTATTACTTGGAGGATACGGATCGTTTGTTAAAGTTACTCTTGGTCCTAAAAATACATTATTACCTATTCTACTAAGTGGAGGTATGTAACACATACCCTCTATCCTAACATTATTACCTATTACTACATTGTAATCTATATGTACCAATGAGCCAATTACTGTATTATCACCAATTACTGTATTATCACCAATATACGCATAGTGCCATATCTTTACATTCTTTCCTATCTTTACATTCTTTCCTATGAAATTATCTACCATATTATATATGCCATGGTCTTGCCTTATTAATTATCTTATCTGGCAATTTTTCCTTCCATTTCTCTAAGAATCTTAAATCTTCTTCCTTATCTCTTAACTCATCAGGTAACATTATAGGTATAGCATCTATTATTGGATAGAATCTTGAACATTGTGGACAATAAATTACACCTTCTATAATCTCTTCTTTACTATTCAACTCATATAACTCTAGATCAGGATACTTATCTATTGGGCATGCTAGAATATCTAACAACTCTCTCTTCATTGATACTCTCCAATATATATTTGAGAACCATGTTGAGAAGATAACAATGCAGCATCTGCTATCTTTAATGTTTTGAGAGCTTCCTCTGCTTTTATTAAAGGTTCTGCTTTATTTTCAATAGCATTGATAAAGTTTTGTAACTCTAGCATTAAAGGCTCTTGATACTCTATCCTTGGAATTATAGTATTATCATCAGACTCTATCCTTATCTCTTGAGTTATGAAGTTTCCACTTACAATACCTTCTGAGCATATTATATCAAAATTTCTCATCTTCTTAGGTGTTATCCAATTAGAAACTATAAACGCATTCTTATTTTTAAAACCAAGTATAAGTAATGAATACTCTTCATACTCGCCACTCTTCTTGCCACTTCTTGCAAATACAACGTTAGGCATCTCATTTAAGAGGTATAATGCAGTATCTATATCATGAACAGCAGTATCCAATATTATTCCTACATCTGTTATTCTAATTGGTCTTCTATTCTCTCTATGAAACTCTAATAATAAGACATCACCATAGCTTTTATTATCTATAATACTCTTAGCATATTTTACTACAGGATTAAACCTTTCTATATAGCCTGCTGTTAGTAGAGTATTATTCTTTTTTGCTCGTCTTATCAACTCCTCTCCTTCTTTGATAGTCTTTGTAAAAGGCTTCTCTAATAATATCGCTATTCTTTTTTCTAATACCTTTTCTGCTATACTATAATGTGTTGAAGTAGGCGTGCTTATAATTACTCCATCTAATTGTTCATTATTTAACATATCAGTGAGAGAAGAGTATGCTTTTACATTATATTTAGCAGCTAATGATTCTGCTCTAGAATAATCTAGATCACAAACAGCCTTTAGTACATTTAATTCATTTAACACTCTAACATGATTCTTGCCCCACCCACCAGTGCCAATAACTGCAATGTTCATACTAATATACAGGTGTAAGCCAACCTCTATACTTCTCAATATCTCCTCTAACAGCTTTAGAATATGTATCTTTAATGATACTAGTTATTCTTCCTACTTTTCCATCACCTACTTTATGATTATCTATACTTATTACTGGCGTTATCTCAGCGGCTGTACCAGTAAGGAATATCTCTTCTGCTAGATATAATTCTGTTCTTGGTATACTTCTCTCTATAACTTCATATCCTAAATCCTTTGCAATATTAATAGCTGTATCTCTTGTAATACCTTCTAATATACCAGATGATAATCCCGGTGTAAATATTCTTCCATTTCTTATAATGAATACATTCTCACCAGGTGCCTCACTTACATTACCTTGAGAGTCTAGCATTATAGCCTCATCATAATTATTCTTTTTACACTCTTGAGTAGCAAGGACGGAGTTTAGATAATTACCTCCAGCTTTTGCTAATGGTGGTAACGAAGGATCACTTATTCTCCTCCACGAAGATACTGCCGCTTTGATGCCGTTTATGTTTAGATATCCTTCAAACCTAAAGAGCAATATTGCTAGATGCACTAGAGAGTTATCATTTATATAAAGATCTATACCATTAAATCCTGCAAATCCAATTGGCCTTATATAACATGAGCTCTTTATCTGATTATATTTGATTATATCTATTATAGCTTTTATAATCTCTTCCTTACTATACTTTATGTTAAGAGAGTATACTCGTGCAGAATCTAATAATCTTTTTACATGATCTTCTAATCTAAATATATAGAGATTGTTATGAGATGCATACGCTCTAATACCCTCTATTACACTTGTGCCATAATGTATAGCATGTGTCATGACATGTACTTTTGCTTCTTCCCATGGGATCTTTTCTCCATCTAACCATACATATCTGAAATTATTAAATTCCATCTTCTTTTAGAGAATTAAACGCGATATAAAAATCTACTTATTGATAACGTCTTTTATCTCTTTTACTAATTCTGGCCTTGTCTCTATTAGTTTTATGAATTTTTCTAGCTTAATTAATGTTGACGACTCCAAATAATGTTCCAAACCTTCAGCCTCTTTATTTGCTCTATCTTCATCTACACAAAGAAGTGTAAGAAACTTTATTAGTATACCATGCCTTTCTCTTATACTTTCTGCAACACTCTTCCCTTTCTCAGTTAATCTTAACCCTCTATAGCGTTCATATTCCAGATATCCTTGATCTCTCAATCTCTTGACCATATTTGTAACACTTGCTGCACTTACATTTAGGTGAGATGATATGTCTACTACTGTTGCATAACCTTTATCTTCTATAAGTTCAAGTATAACCTCTAGATAATCCTCCATCTTTGATGTCATGACTCTCTGCTTCTCTTTATGGGCCCTCTTTATTGATTCTAGCCTATTCTTCAACCTATTTATATAATTTGATCTATTATTTTATCTTACCTAAAGTGTTTAAATAATATATATGAGAAGATAAATTATGATTGTTACACCTAAGAAGTTACATGATAGATTAAATGATACTTTAATAATAGATACAAGAGAATGGCATGAGTACGTGCATGAACATATACCTAATGCTATAAATCTAGATCTCTTTGCATTCCATTTTTATGATACAAGTAAAGATGGTATTGAGATATTTAATAAGGTTATGACGAAGCTTTTATCTAGTGTAGGAGTATCATATGATAAGTTTATAGTCCTTTATGATAATATCTCTGGTATAACAGCTAGCAGAGGATTGTGGATATTACATTATTTCTCTCATGAGAATTGTGCTATACTAGATGGTGGAATAGAAGAATGGAAGAAACTATATGAGACAGAGAGTAAACTAAACATACCAAAACCATCTGAATTTAAACCTAGAATAAATAAGAGTGTATTAGCTACGTTAGACGACGTTTTAAGTAAGGATTACATACTTATAGATGCTAGAAGTAAAGAAGAATATGATGGAAAGATAGTAAGGGCAGCAAGAGGTGGACATATACCCAATGCTATAAATATAGAATGGAAAGAGAATATAAATGGTAATATCTTCAAAGATAAAAGTGAGTTAAAGAAGATATATAATATAGATAAGAAGATAATATGCTATTGTCAAGGGGGTTATAGAGCCGCTCATACATATATAGCATTGAAGATGCTTTCTAAAGACGCAAAGGTGTACCTTGGTTCATGGTATGAGTATGGTAATAGATTAGATCTACCAATAGAGATATAGTAATTTTATTCTTCTATATATTCTCTCATCCTAACTACCTTCTCTAACGGCATCCTTTCTCCATTCACAATCTTTAGGTCTATTTTGATTGTATCATCTATATCTATTATATTATAACTATTCTCAAAGAAGCCTCTCATCTTTATACTTGATACAGTTCCAGCATATGCTATTATTAGTGAGCCAAGATTCCATAACCAAGGCCTATGTTTATGACCACAAATAACTAGATTAACATTAGATGAAAGTGCTGTATGGAGTACATCTCCAGCATCTAACACTATAATTCTATCACTACCTGTATCCGGTGCAGCTATCAGATGGTGATGCATTGCTATTATTTTATATCTATAATCACGTTTAAACGAATTAGCAAGCCACAGACATTGTCTGTAACCAACTTCTCCTTCATCCCTATCAGGTCTAGCAGTATTTAACTTTGCTATTATACACTCATCTAACTCATATAATTGCTTATCATAAAACATTCTTTTAAATAAGAGATAACCTGTATGCCTATAATCATGATTACCTGCTAAGACTATTATATTACTGCATTTAAGCATCGATATATACTCTTTAGCTTTTTTGAACTCTACGAGTAAACCGTTCTCAGTAAGATCTCCAGTAACAAGTATGACATCGGGTTCTAATCTATTTATCTCATCTATAGCATTTAGTAATATCTCAGCATTATATGCACCTACATGAAGATCTGAGATCTGAACAAGTTGCATAATTATAAACAGGTCAATGACTTATATATATCATTAATTAGAAAGAAAGGATTTTATCCTAACATAATATATATATTCTTAAGCTCCGGTGGTGTAGTCCGGTCAAGCATAGCGGCCTTTCGAGTCGTTGATCCCGGGTTCAAATCCCGGCCGGAGCATCATAGTGTTTATATAATATTTTTAGATTATTTAAATAATCTACTGATATTATATTTGAAATAAGTTATAATTATCACTAATATCTATATATTTTTAATAAAATATTTACTTTTATATAAAATAAATATAGAACTCAGATTCTCATAAAACTATATTTTATGTAGATAAATCTACAATGATGAATAGAAATGAAATAAGATTTTTAGTTCAGTCAAAGTCGCAAGTGTCACGATACTATACGTTTCTAACTATCCACATTGCCTACACATATATTAACTCAGATGGTCTAGCAATAAACTCATAACATATAGTAATGCTCTATCCCTTGCTGGCTATCTATCTAGGTATTGTCTCTACCATTTTAAGGAACTTCTCTTTGGTTAGAAGTTTAGTAGCCCTTACTGTTTCTTTTTGCACTGCCTTTATCTTATAGCGATCTGACTTTATGTGCACTACTTGCAGTAGTTGCTTCTCTCTGTTATCACTCTGGCATAATATACTAACCTCATCTCCTTAATATTATTGCTATAGTAGCATTACTCTAACCTTTGACTATAACACTTGCTATCCTGTCTATATCCCCTGCTTATTGATCCCAACCTAATATTAAGTTCATCCATTATCTTCAGTATCTTGTATGAGAATTATATATAAGATACAACATTCCATATCATTATACCAGAGATAATCAAAGCATTAATAAATCACTTCTTATCTTTATTTGCTATCATCTCATCCTTCTCTATCCTCCTTATATTGTAGAGTATTGTAATCATGGATATCTCTTGTGCCTTTTGTTACACTATCATTACTACTGCTGTTATTACTTCTAGATCATATTATCTTACCTACCATTACTGTAATTCTTTGCTGTGTGGATATTATACGCACCATATCAATTAATAATTATGCGGTCGCCGGGATTTGAACCCGGGTTACCAGCGTGGCAGGCTGATGTCCTAGACCAAACTAGACGACGACCGCTTCAATAGATTTTAGATATACTGCTTAATAAATTATCAAACGCTTCTCTAACTCATAAATTATTCTAGCAATTACAACATGTGCATCTAGTGAATACTTGCTTATAGAATATAACTTATCTATACTCTTCATAGTGTCATTAGAGAAACTTGAAGACGGAAAACCACCTACTATTATCATAGCGTGATGTTCTAATGCTAAGCGAGATACGTCTTCAGCATTTGACGGTTCTCCATGCCTTGATAATCCTATAGTATATCTATCTTTAACCAATGACTCTATTCTATCATTATAGATATGCATTAGCATATCATCCTTCTCTATTTTTCTCTTCTTAAATAGATCTATTATCAATCCTTCGAACCTATTATATGATTTTGTTAGTCTGACATTCTTAAGTGTTATAATTTCATTGTTAATTGTATGAATATAGAGATCTAACATACCTTCTTTATATAAAGGGGTAGAAGTTACTGCTAATGAAGATATATGTACTATATCAGGTCTACCTCTTTTATGCTTATCCTTTAATCTACTCATAGCATGGTAGTGATAACTCTTATCAAGTAATGTATAACTTGCATCTCTATTAATCTTCTTTGCATGGTTTATAACTGATCTATCGTTCAATAATTCTTTTGGAACTAGCTCTAAAGATGCTTCTGCAATTATTAATCCTAACATATAGGTATAAAATATCTGTTCAAATATATGGGTTAAGAAAATATTATAACAGGTTATTGTCAATAAATCTACACAAGATTGATGATAATGGCATGTCTATAGTATCAAGTCTTATAGCTTCTCTAAATCTTAAATCTAGTAATAATGCAAGCATATCTGGATCTGTATGAGATACAACCACTCTAACATTCTTTATCTCTTCGATGCTCTTCAAACATTCGATCCATGTATTTATTTTGTTTAATGCTGCTTCTATTAATTCTCTTACTGTATATATATCCAATTCACCCTCTCTTAAATTAAATTTAAGCATTGGTAAGTATAACAAGCCTTCTTCTATCTTTTCACCTTCTTTTATCATTCTATCAATTATCTCTAACTCTTTCTCCTTTGGTTGTATGTTTCCATATTCTGGCTGGAAATATGCTAATAGATAATTGTTATCGTCATATATCTTAAAGTACATCTCTTCTCTTTCTATCTTCATCAATAAGTAATTGATAGATGATTTATAATAACTTTAAAAATAGAGTCTAATGTCTTAAAGCAATTGCTATTGCAATGCCAACTACTGCTATTTGCATAAGTATTTCAATACTATTGGATTATTGATTGTTTATATTAGTTATGCTAAATCTCTTATAGGATCTACATACCCATACCATTATTCTATCTATATCAAATAGACCTTGAGTATTATCAATTCCATCTGCTACAGAATTCCGTATCATCTATATTGATTATCGCATCATCAAAGTATATTACTATATAATATATTCTACAACCATATATCTGGTTTGGTTAGAATTTGCCTATATGGATACTCGCTAAACTAAACGCACTATCTACAAGTCTCAACTATAGCTTTATTCATATCCCCACTCAGCCTCATTTTTGTAGCATCTCTCTAGCATTAGTTCGACGCTTGATATTAGAATGTTTGTAACCCCATCTCACACATATCTGAATATAGTGCTTGCTATTATGTCTGTAAACTGCAAATACATGTTCTTTAACATGTCTGAAATTAATGATATCTACCTCTCTTCTCAATCTCATTTCAAATGTTATAGTATTATTAATGTTGACAATATTATTGATTATATTATGTATCTCATCTTTCTAACCACTAAATCCTAGTCTCTCATTAGATAGATCTGCATCATTAGTATCATAGATTATGTTCTATCTGTTAGCTTGATAAATATTGCATATCTTGATCTGTATATCATATATCTATTACTGTTAATACATTGATATTTGATACATATCCACTTCTAAACACGATTATGATAAGATGACATCTGTTATTCTACATACTCTCATATTTACTGGGTAGTAAATATAATATAATGACGGAACCTTATTTACATATGTATTCGTATGCTTATATGTCATGTTATCGCCGTTACATGTATTATATACAGCAATCTGTTAACACTACAAATTAACATGATATATAATTTGGCTTGTACATCATCTCCTCACTATATCTAGTCTTATGTGAATATTATCAAGAATCGGTGTTACCACTATCAGAATGAATGATTTTGTTCCAGCTTTGAATATATGATATGTGTATTATTTTATATTTTATCACCATTACATCTATCAATAATATAATTTTATAAATTATAATATATTTATTAAATAACAATAATATTATATAAATATAATTTAAATATTTATTAATAATATTAAATTAATAATTTATCATAATATTTGATATAAGACTAATCGTTTGAAGCAAATATATAAAGTGATATAACTACCATTATGGCTGAAATTATCTTTTGTATAAGTGATGTATACGAAAGATCTTCATCTATGAAATTATACTTAACATTATTAACAATATAGATAAGTGTGAGTGTTATTAATGGCTGTGATGCTATAATAGATGCTATTAAAGATACTTCTTTAAATGATGTAACGTAAACAATTAATATGTTAGATATGAGGAATAGTATACTTATCGTGATACCATAATATAATGAATTCTTATTAGTTAGTAGGGATAAGGTTCTCTTCTTAATATCTCTATTGAATAATAGAAAGATCCTACTAACTATTAAACCAAAAGTAAACCAGAATAGATAACTTGTATAAGGAATTAGTAATAGAATATATTTCATAATTATATACTCAACTGACATAGCTAGATTCAAGCCTAGCATAGGTATTAAAGCTCTTGATATTCTTAGATCTTTTCTATATGATATCAAAGAGGAACTTCCTAGAAGTAATGCTAATGCTAGATAATCTAATACATTTAACTCTTCCTTGAATATGATATATGCTAATATAGCGACTAGAATAGGATGTATATATGCTAATATAGTAATTCTAGATAGCTCTTCTATAAGCAGTGATCTCATAAATAGTATATAAGCAAATGACATCATTGAGCCTATTCCAACAGCAATTATTGCGTATATATTAAACTCTATACTTCCTATCATTGCTATTATTACTAAATGTAAAGGATAGAAGAGTGATAAGAACACAACCATTATAATAGAACTCTTTACTCTTGTAATCATAAAACGTTTCTCCAACAAGTCAATAAAAGAATACATTACAACTGATACAAGAGTTAGAATAAACCATTCCATTAGGAATTTATATCTTATAATACAATTTAATAAGTGTTACATGTTTATACAGATAGAAGGCTATATCTATGTATGTTATGAACTATGAATATAATTTAGATCAAAAGATCTAACAACATACAGATCATCTTGAAGTGATCTGTTAATATATTACGATGCTGTTGTAATAAAACAAATAACACATAAATATGCTAAACTATCTACACTTATATTTGTATCATGATCTCTTCCAAAGCAAATATATTGTTAAGATAGAAAAACAAGACTGAACGTAGTTAGGAATAATTTTATATTCCATCAAAAATTATAGAGTATATGAAGAGCGTAAAAGTAAGTAGATGGGATCTAAGTGAATTAGTAAACGATCCTAAAGATATAGACTATAAAATTAAAAATATTGAGAAACGTATTGAGGAAATTGAAGGAAAGAAAGGTTTGTTAAAGAATGATATAACTATTGAAGAGTTTAAGAGTATAATAAATCTAGTCGAGGAGATATATGAAGAATTAGTAAAGATAAACGCATACGCTCATCTCTCACATGCCGCAGATCTTAGATCTAATGAGATCATTGCATTAGTCAATAGAATTGATAGATTTAGCGCTGATATAAATAATAGATTGTTATTCTTTGATCTCTGGTTCAAGAAGAATTTAGATGATGAGAATGCTATGAGGTTGATAAATGGTATCGATAACATGTATAAAGATTATCTTAAGCATAAGAGGTTAGTCGCAAAATATTCATTGAATGAGAGGGAAGAGATGATAATGAATATGCTTGATGTTACAGGTTATATAGCATTGATTAAACTATATGATAGAATTACAGATACATTCGAGTTTGTAGTAGAGATAAAGAAGGATAAGAAGGTAAAAAGGAAGGTATTTAAGAATAAGGAAGAATTACTTAGATTAGTAAGAAGTATAGATGCAAGAGAGAGGGAAGGTGCATATAAAGCCTTACTAAAGGTATATGAAAAGAATTATCAGGTGTTAGGTGATATATATAATAATATAGCTATTAAATGGAATGATGAATTCATAAAACTAAGAGGGTATAAGACACCTATCTCTGTAAGAAATATAGCAAATAACATCAGCGATGAAGTTATAGATACTTTACTTCATGTTTGTAAAAACAACGCATATATCTTTCAAGAATATTTTAAGACAAAAGCAAAATTACTTGATATGAAGAGGTTAAGAAGGTATGATATATACGCTCCTCTCAAATTCTCTAAAAAGTTTACTTATCAAGATGGAGTTAAATTAGTGCTAGAAGCATTTGGAGATTTTGATGATAGATTCAAAAGATACGCTGAGATGATATTCAAGACCCATGTTGATTATGAGATAAGAGAGGGGAAGAGAAGTGGTGCGTTTTGCTATTCAACAACACCTAAACTTCTTCCATATGTGTTATTAAACTTTGATGGTACATCGAGAAGCATATCTACAATAGCACATGAATTTGGTCATGCTATGCATAGCATACTCTCTTCAGATAAATCTATACTTGTACATTCTCCTCCTTTACCATTAGCAGAGACTGCATCTGTATTTGCAGAGATGCTACTCAATGACAGACTTGAAAAGATAGTTAGTAAGAAGGATAAGATAGCGTTAATAGTTGAAGAGATAGATGATATGTATGCTACTGTAATGAGACAGGCATACTTTACACTCTTTGAAATTGAAGCACATAAGAGTATAATAAACAATTCAACGATAGATGACGTCTCTGATATATATTATAATAATCTAAAGGATCAGTTTGGTAGCTCTATACTACTAACTAAAGAGTTTAGATATGAATGGCTTTACATACCACACTTCTATCATACACCATTCTATTGTTATGCCTACTCGTTTGGCAATCTATTGAGTTTATCACTTTACAATGAATATAAATTAGATAATAAAGGATTTAAAGAGAGATATTTTGCCATCTTAAATACTGGAGGCTCTAAGAAGAGTGAAGATCTATTACTGGAACATGGATTTGATATAAGCAAGAGTGAATTCTGGAATAATGGATTCTCTATTATAAATGAGAAGATTAACGAATTAAAGAGTTTAGTATATTAAAGGTTAATAATTCAATTCTAATATGGGGTTTAGGATAGACAAAGACTCTTTAGGCGAGATCAAAATAAGAGAAGATGCATATTATGGACCATTTACTGCAAGAGCAATTGAACACTATAAAGTTACTAAACAAACTATGCATGAGAAGATGATCAAAGCATTTGTTATGATAAAACAAGCAGCAGCATTAGCAAATATGGAACTTAATAGATTAGATAAAGATAAAGGAAATGCTATAGTTAGTGCATGTAATGAGATACTCAATGGTAAATTATTAGATCAGTTTTTGGTAGATGCTATAAACTCTGGTGCAGGAACAGCGTTTAATATGAATGTAAATGAGGTAATAGCAAATAGAGCATTAGAATTGCTTAATAGAAGGAAGGGTGAGTATGATATAATTCATCCCAATGATCATGTTAACATGTCTCAATCTAGTAACGATACATTCCCTACAGCATTACATATAGCAGTATTGATGAATATAGATGAGTTATTACCAATATTGAGCGAGTTAATTAGTGTATTAAGGAGTAAAGAGCAAGAATTTAATGATATCATAAAGATAGGAAAGACTCATCTAATGGATGCACTGCCAGTTACATTAGGGAGTGAGTTTGGAGCTTACGCTATAGCTATAGAAAAGGCTACAAAAACTATTAAAGATTGTAAAACTCTGCTTGAGCATATAGCATTAGGTGGAACAGCTGTAGGAACTGGTGCTAATTCGCCAAAAGGCTACAGAGAAAAGGTTATCAAACATCTATCTATAATATCAGGATTAGACCTAAAGGCAGAAGATAATATGCAGTTTGGTTTGCAGAGTAGGTTTGCTATAGCAAATACATCGTCATCATTAAGGAATTTAGCATTAGAACTGATTAGGATAGCAAACGATCTAAGATTATTAGCATCTGGACCAAAAGTAGGATTTAGAGAGATTAATATACCTGCTATTCATGCTGGTTCTTCGATAATGCCTGGAAAGGTGAATCCGTCACTAGCAGAATGTCTCAATATGGTATGTTTCAATGTAATAGGAAATGATCATGCCGTTGCATTAGCTGTTCAAGCAGGACAGTTAGAGTTGAATGTTATGCTTCCTGTAATGGCAAAATGCATGCTTGAATCAATAGATATGTTAAAAGGCATATTGCGCTCCTTTATAGATAATATGTTAAAAGGCATATCTGCTAATAGAGAGATGATAGAGGCAGATGTTAAAAAGAATCCTATACTTATAACATTACTTGCTCCAAAGATAGGATATATGAAAGCAGCAGAGATATACAAAGAAGCATTGAAGAGGGATTCTAGTATCAAGGATCTCGTTCTTGAGAAGAATTTGTTAAGTAAGGAAGAGACAGAAAGATTACTTGATATACGAAGATTGTTTGAAGATGGCTAGAGTAAGAATTGAGTATTATGGTTGCTCTGCAAATGTAGCAGATGCAGAGATGATGGCTGGTATATTAAAAGAGAAAGGGTACGAGATTGTTGATAATAATGAAGATATTAATTTGTTGGTAACATGCACAGTAAAAGATGCTACTTCAAACAGGATGATAGATAGAATAAAGAAGTTAAGTAAGAAACCATTAGTGGTTGCTGGATGCTTTGCTAAGGCTGAATATAAAAGAGTAGAGAAATTGAATCCAAATGCAAGTATAGTATCTCCAGATGCTATAGATAGAATAGATGATGTAGTAAGCAAAACACTAAAGAGGGACAGAGTTGTAATACTAGAAGGTTCTAATAATAAAATAGATTTACCAAGAATTAGAGTTAATCCTATAATAAGCATAGTAGAGATTGCTAGTGGTTGCTTAAGTGAATGTACATTTTGTGAGACAAAGAATGCTAAAGGTTGGCTAAGAAGCTATCATCCTAATGATATAATCAGAAGTATAAGTAAAGATGTAAAACAAGGATGTAAAGAGATATGGATAACATCTACTGATAATGGTGCATATGGAAGAGATCTAGGATTCGATCTTCCGTCTCTACTTAAAATGATAGATAGTATAGATGGAGATTTTAAGGTTAGAGTAGGTATGATGAATCCTATATTTATGAACTCTATGATAGAAGAGCTTATAGAAGCGTTTAGATCTGATAAGATATTCAAGTTCTTACATATACCAGTGCAAAGTGGGAGTGATAAGATTCTTCATCTAATGAAGAGAAATCATAAAGTAGAATTATACTTTGACATAGTCAAAAGATTTAGGAGGGAGATTAGAGATATTAGTATTGCTACAGATATAATAGTTGGCTTCCCTAACGAGAATGAGGAAGATTTCAACGCTACATTATATCTTATAAAAGAGAGCAAACCAGATGTTGTAAATATTAGCAAGTATAGTGCAAGACCTAATACAGAGGCTATTATAATGGAGCAGGTAGATAGGAAGGTAATAAATGAAAGGAGTAATATTCTTCATAGATTAGTTAAGAGTATAACATTAGAAGAGAATAAGAGATGGATAGATTGGAAGGGTTCTATATTGGTTGATGAGATTAAAGATGATGGTATTCAGGGTAGAAATTTTGCATATAAACCAATATTCATAAGAGACAAGCAACCCAGATTAGGTGAGTATATCGATGTAAAGGTTATTAAAGCATTACCAACTTCTCTCCTTGCAGAAAAGATTTAAAAATATGAATAATGTTAGACATATTTATTATATTATTATTAAGCAATAATCTTTATAGCCATCTATTATTACTACTTATGGGGTTGAAGAGAAATATATTACTGGTGGGCATAGGAAGGCGTGGTGTTGAGTTGACTAGGAGTATATCATTAATTCATGATCTACCATATATACTAGATGAGAATATATTTACTTACATGCCAACTCTATCTTCAACTGAACTTAGAAAGCATGTTGCATCACAAAGAGAGAATTTTATTGGTAATATAAACAAATATGAGCAATTAATAATTATTGGAGATCTATCTGAGAAGATCTCAAGATCATCTATACCAGTTCTATCATATTTTGCAATGTCTTGTGGTAAAGAAGTTTATAATATAATTATAATGCCATACAGGTTTGAGCGTAGTATACTTTACGATGCAATGACTGCTCTTAATATCATAAATAATTATAGTTCGTGTATTATCATACTTGATAAAGATGCAGTTCTAACCAATAATCCAGAATTAAGTGATATAGATACAGCAAAGGTAATAAATAGTTTTGTGCTTAAGATGATTGATCTACTCCTCTCCTTTAGGATAGAGTTTAAAGATAATCTAGTTAATATATCAGATAAATCAGATATAAACGCAGCATTCAAAGAAGCGTTAAAGATGCTTTATAATTCTTCTAAACCAGATGACGTCCACGATGCATTTCTATATATCTCCAATAGAAATGCTAAACTAAGAGATGTAGAAGAGTTATCAAACCATATGGAACATATATTTGAGCATGCAAATATTAATATAGTTTTTACAGATGACAATAATGGATTATTATTAATAACATCATCCTCAAATAAGTTCGAGAGATGCGATCCTTTATATAAGATCACGTATAATATGGATGATAATATAGAGAAGATCACTAAGATTGGAGATTTAAGATTACCAAATATGGAGTTATGATTTAGTATCTTCTTTTACTTCTTCTGTATATGGTTTAACCCTTATTATTCCATCTGCGTCTCTTGATATCTTCACTCTAATACTTCTTGGAGGATTCCTTATACCTCTCTTCCATATAAGATGATTTAGTTCTTCATCTATTCTTACCTCTTCGCTTTTCATATGTTTCATAGAAAATTCTTTTATCATATTTATTGCCCTCTTACTCCTTTTATTCATTGGAGATAATACTACCTTATCGAGATTTATTGTATAAACTCTCTCTTCGCTCTCGCTCATCTTAT
The DNA here is from genome assembly GCA_013538715.1 of Candidatus Nitrosothermus koennekei. Taxonomy (GTDB): domain Archaea; phylum Thermoproteota; class Nitrososphaeria; order Nitrososphaerales; family Nitrosocaldaceae; genus Nitrosothermus; species Nitrosothermus koenneki. The sequence goes on from JACAFH010000002.1 coordinate 111,378, forward strand.
CATACCTCCACGTCACTTCTTCTCCATTGTCTAATTTTTGGATTCCTTCTTACCTTCCTATTAGTTCTAACTATAACCCATGCTGGTACTGATGTATTTTGCTTCATCTTCTTCATTAACCTATTCTTTTTGCTACTTGATTTTATTGCTGCCATTGGGATTATCTCTTATAATACCCTTATTAAACTATTTTGTTACATATATGTACAATAGATTATATAATGATTATGAAATAGGTAAAATACATTAAACGTAAACTTCAATGTTATTGATAATGTTTATTCTATAATTGATATAATATTATAAAATTAAACCTAAATACTTTATATACAACAAATGTTTATCACTTATTATATTTATAAGTATTAATGAATAAAATGTATTGAATGAGAATACTAATAGGAACATCTGGTTATGTTTATGAATGGAATAAAGGTATACCATCAAAGTTTGAATGGTATATAGCACAAGGATTCAACAGTGTTGAGATCAACGCTAGTTTCTATAGGTTTCCTAATAAGAGTTGGGTAAAGAGTTGGAAGATAGCATCAAAAGATTTTAGATTCTCTATCAAGGTTCATAGATCTATAACACATTATGCAAAATTAAGCTCAAACGCTTTGGATACATTCTTTGATTTTAAGAATAGATTAAGTGAGATAGATGATATAATAAGATTCTGGTTATTTCAAATGCCTCCTTCATATGAATATAATGAACATCATATGGACGAACTAAAGAGTTTCGTGACAAATGCTAATGATAAGAGATTAGTTTTTGAATTTAGAGATAAGAGCTGGTGGAAGAGTATTGATAAGATTAATGAGTTAGGTGTAATATTCTGTTCAGTAGATGCACCCAATCTTCCACGTGACGTAATAGTAAGCAATAATGTAATATATCTGCGCTTACATGGAAGGGATATGTGGTATTCATATCAGTATAGTGAATTTGAGTTAGAAGCTATCATAAAAGAGATTAAGCAAACAAATACACAAGAAGTAGCTATCTATCTAAATAATGATCAAGGCATGTTATCAAATGCACGATATCTATTAGAGAGATTATTATAGTATAGAGACGATTATAACTAGTAATAAATTATGTTCTAAGATATAATAATACTTATTTGTAAGGTTGTAACGCATTAACAAGTGTTAGTAATACATCTATATCTACTGGTTTTCTTATACAATACTTTACTCCTTCTCTTTGTAGTTCATCTATTTCGCTCTCTGTCATACTAGAAGCAGTAAATAACGCTATCTTTTGTTTATTCAATAAACCCTTTTCCTTTAACGATTTGATCACATCATATCCTGTAAATTCTGGCATCGCTAGATCTAACAAAACAAGATCATAATTACCTTCTATAATCATCCTTAAACCATCTTTACCATTATTAACAACAGTCACATTATGCTCTATACTTAATATGGTCTCAAGCATATCTGTTATATCTTTATTATCATCTATTGCAAGTATATTCATTCTCTCACCTTTGGTATGGTAAAGTAGAATGTACTGCCTTTGCCTTCTTCACTCTCAACCCATATTTTACCTCCTAACCCTTCTACTATTCCCTTACATATGGCTAAACCTAGACCAGAACCACCATGTTTCCTCTTTGCTGATGTATCTATCTGATAAAACTTCTTGAATAGATTTGCTTGTTTATCTTTAGGAATTCCTATTCCATTATCTTTCACATAGAAGAGTATATCATTACCATTATCCTTTGCTGCCATCTCTATCTTTCCATTCTCAGGGACAAAATCTATTGCATTAAATACCATATTATTTAACACCTGTTCTATTCTATTCCTGTCACTCTTAATAATAGTTTGTATGTCAGTATTGTTTGTGAATGTTATATTCTTACTCTTCATAGAGTGTAATAGATTATTGTATAATTCACTCATCATATCATTAACATTAAACTCCTTATAATCAAATTTCATACTCTTTAGATCAAGTTTTTGTGCATCGAGTATATCGCCTATAAGCCTTCTGAGCCTTTCAGCATTACTAAGTATTGCATTTACAGCCTTGATCTGTTTTTGATTCATATTACCCATTATCTTCTCATTTAATAACGCTTGACTCCAACCAATAATTGGAGTTAACGGTGTCTTTAATTCATGAGTTATCATGGATGAGAACTCCTCTTTCTGTCTATCTATAGAATTAACTTTATCTATCAAATTGTTTATTGAATTAGTTATACTTGCTAGTTCATCATTACTCTTTATATCTAACTTCTTCAATTGAGTAGCGTCTAACTTATTGCATTCTTCGGAAAGTCTAGCTATAGGATTTGTTATACTTTTAGATAAAATATAAACTGCAAATATACTTCCAATAGTTAATATAAATATTGCTAATGATATTGACATTACTAATAGATTAATATTGTCTCCAATTACCATAGAATGTGGAACATCATATATCAATATCCAATCAAACATAGGAAGTTTTGAATATACTACATGATGTAACTCTCCATCATTATGATAAGTAGCGTATACATTCTCACCTACAACTGAATCTTTTGTATCTTCTAAAAGTTCTCTAAACTCTCTCGAATCTGAGACAGTAGCAAGTGTACCAAAGTATTCTGCTGGTTTTTGTCCTATATATATAGAATTGTTATGTTTTACTTTATTTTCAGAATCGAGTATAACATATCCATTGAGGTCTACTATATATATTCTGCCGTGATTAACATCTATAATATTACGCATATGTTCTAATGGGATCTCGAAATGTAAGAACGCAGGTTTACTACCGTCATTAAGTACTACTGGACTTGTATAAGCAAATACCCATCGGTTTGTATCTGGAGATACATAAGGGTAGGCTATATAAACATCTCCTTCATTAATCTCAAACGATTGTTTAAAGTATGAAGAATACTCTTCATCTGATGATAGTTTATCTATGCTTTCAACTTTTGATAATATAATTCTTGAATGTTCCTGTCCAGTTACATCTATTAAACATATCTCGTCAATATTAAAATACGTTTGGAAATGTAAAAGCCATTTATCTATATCTTCTTTTAACTCTAGCTGTTTGCCGGTGAACTTGATATTATTATACATATTTATACTACTCTCTGATAGGGTGAAATACTCTTTAATGACAGGATTATTTAGTGCAAATAAAATGTATTCCTTAGCACGATTATGCATATTATTAATCTCGATTTTTATTCTCTCTACATTATAATTCATCTCTTTAATACCAGCTTTTGTTATATATTCATTAAACATGTATATTGCAATGTAAGATACTATTCCAATTGAAGAAACTATTAGTATAGAGTAAAATATCATGAGACGTTTTGATATTTTCATTAGATAAAGTGCACAGAATCATTTTTATATAATTTTGTTAGTTATGAATAATACAGATTAATAACATATACATGATGATGTAAAGTATTCAAAATTATTCTAATATATTGTTTATAATTTTGTTTAGTCAATTTATATACTAGATAATGTTTAGTGTAATATATAGAATAAAATAACAAATACTTATATCATTAGAGTATGAATTCTAGATCATGATAGTATTACACAAAGGAGAATATATAAATAAGCGTAAAGAGGCACGGATAACCATAAAGAAGAAAGATTTTGAGAAAGAAAAGTATATACTTTATAAAGAAGGTAAGGGTACTATATACGTAACGGATCAGAGAATAGTATTTGAAGACGCTTTAGAAGGTATAATATTTCAGTTGACTAGAGAGAATATAAGCTCTTATAGAGTAATTGAAGAATTCTTAGAGAAGAAGGTAAGGATAAACTTTATAGCTGATAAGAATAACACAAATGGTTTAGTAGAGATAACATGTAAAGATTGCTCTGATCTGATAACATCAATAGATTCGTTTATAGCACCATCTAATAGCATAAAGGAAGAGCTTCTAATAGTCAATAAATGAGATAACTAATTTATCAAGAATATGTTATAAATAATTATTTTTATATAATCCAATATATCGACTTATGTTATAGCAAGATATAATAACTTCATTATCATTTACAAGTCTCATGAAGGCAGCTAGAATAATCAAACCTAAAGAACCGTTAATAATTACAGATATACAGAAACCAGAACCAAAGGGCATGCAGGCTTTAATTAAAGTAATTGCAAGTGGAGTATGTCATAGTGATCTTCACTTATGGGAAGGAGGATATGCTGGCGCTGCTGGATCATTCATTCGTGTTGAGGATAGAGGTGTAAAATTTCCATTAACTCCAGGGCATGAGATAGCAGGTATTGTAGAAAAGGTAGGTGAGGATGTTAATGGACTAAGAAGCGGAGATCGCGTCTTAGTATATCCATGGATTGGAGATGGATTATGTCCTGCATGTAGAGTAGGCTCAGAAAATATATGTGATAATCCTAGATCGTTAGGAGTATATCAAAATGGAGGATATGCTGAGTATCTATTAGTACCTTCTGCAAAATATCTAGTAAAATTAGATAAGTTAAAAGAGGAAGAGGCAGCATCATTAGCATGTTCAGGTTTAACTGCATATAGTGCTGTAAAGAATGCTAATATAAAACCTTCTGAAGCTTTGGTCATAGTTGGTGCTGGTGGGCTAGGTTTAATAGGTGTTCAATTAGCAAGAAGTATAACCAATTCAAAGATCATAGTTATAGATCTTGATGATAAAAAATTAATGGAGGCAAAGAAGTTAGGTGCTGATTATATAGTTAATAGCAAGAGCGAAGATCCAGTAAAGGCGGTAAAGGAATTGACAAATGGATTAGGTGCAGATGCAGTTATAGATTTTGTAAATGCTTCTTCTACTGTTTCTAAAGATCTAGAGATGCTAAGAAAGAGAGGGAGGCTAGTGCCAGTAGGATTGTTTGGCGGTTCAATAGAACTACCACTAGTATCCATACCATTAAGAGCTATCAAGATAATAGGTTCTTACACAGGGAGATTAGACGATCTCTTTGATCTAGTAACATTAGCAGAAAGAGGAGTTATAAAGACAATAATCTCAAAGAGATTTCTTCTAGATGAAGTAAATAAAGCATTGGAAGAGCTTAAGGAGGGAAAGATTGTAGGAAGAGCAATAATCAATCCATAATTTTTTAAATAAAAAATTAGATATTTTATCCTTGTCCTTCTATTACTATCAATGTTACAGTAGATCTTACCTTTGGCATTCTTCTAATCTTCCATGTTATTATATTCTTTAATTTCTCCATACTATCGCTCTCTACTTTTGTTATTATATCATATACGCCATATGTTCCTTCAACTTCTTTAACACCTTCCATTTTACGTATCTCTCTAATTATCTCTTCCTCAGAGCCTAGATCACAGTTTATTAACACATATGCAGACGGCATTGTATAAAGTATGTATATAGTAATATTTAGATGTTGATATTATTTAAGACTTTTAGCTATAGCATCAGCAATCTCTTTTGCTGATAAACCTCTATTTATCATCTCTACTATATCATTCCTCTTACTAGCCCACTCATTTGGTTTTACACCAAGATCTGTTAGTATGCTCATAACCTCTTCATACTTTTGCATCTGTTCTGCATTTAATATAATCTCATTTGATAATATATCAGGTTTTATTATATCAAGATAGATCTTATCACCTACCTTAATACCAGAATCTTCATATTCTTTGATAGATAATTTTAGTGTGGTAGTAAAACTACTCATCATCTGGCTAGTGATTATCTTGTTAAGATTCTTCATCAGATCATCCATAGAACCAAATCCTCCGAACATAGGTATTGTTGTTGGTTGTTTCTCTCTTACATCTTTTGGTTCTGCTAACGATACAAGTACTTGAGGACTATTGTCAGGTGCCGCATCTATCCTTATAACTATATACTCTTTTCTCATACTATATATCTTATAATGCTTATCTATTATATTTTTTCTCATACTATTTATTTACTGCCCATTTAACCCCTCTTCCTGGTTGCTGTCTTTTCTCATAAGGTTGGTTTAAATATTCTTGATAAAAGAGCACGAAAAGCAGCAATAGTCATCATTATATTTAGAACATTAATAAGAAATACCCCTTAAATTTTACATTCTCTAACTATCCCCGTTTTAACCAAATATAGTAATATATAGACCGTTGAATACTAATGATATATAATATAGGAAACTTACCTTAGAGTTGTATTTATTAATCTCTTCCAAAATCCAGTATAAAGCATATGTTATCCATTGCATAATCACTATCAAAGGTGCTACTAGCATTAGTATTATACCTATAACCAATCTTTATTCCAATTCGCTTTATAAATGGTTTTCATAATAAGAATATGTATTGTCATAAACTTTGTAACATCATCTATACCATCTAGTTCTCTCTTATCCATGCTCGAATGTAATTAATGCCTCCTAATATACACCATTTGTAACAGCGATCTTCGATTCTATGATAGTTATCTAAGCATTCTATGTAAGATTTATAGAATCCCATTTACCAACATCATTCAATTTAAAATAATTTCCAGTTCATCCTAGGTGAGAATAGACCCAGTTTATATCTATCATTAACCCATATTCTAAACCATGCAAAATTCATACTAAATATTGAGTCAGGATCATCTCTGTTACTAGTGCGCAATATAGATTGTACTACACCATAATTATAATTAGTTAGAGCTGATACGGTTTTAGGCATATATCCTTTCTGGTATATTCCCTGTATCTACTATAGTTACTATCTCTCCTTTTTAAATGTGCATTGATTATATCGTACATAAAATTTCCTAATATGTTCCTAAACTCTTTATTAATAGTCTCAGATAACAATATAGTATATCCATAATATTATTATTTAACAACCTCTTACATATAATATTAAAGATACGAATCTGTCTTAAGCAATAATTGTTTATATTATATTGTGCATTATTCTCAAATCATCTTTAAATATATTTAATCTATCTGGTATCTCTATATTTATAGGATCTTTTAACGATTTACCTTCTTTCTTTTTTATATTCCATATAGACGAATTAAATTCTATAATATCCTTTGTATATACACTATACTTCTTATCCCATTCTACTTTAGGAAACCTTTCAGTGTGTATACTCTTCTTGTATAATTCTCTCCAAATTGCATCTGTAATAAATGGTATTATTGGAGCAGCAAGTAAGAGTATTGTTGATAAACATTTATGAAGTGTATAATGTGCACTCTCTTTTCCATCTATCAATCCATACGCTCTTGCTTTAACCATCTCTATATAATGAGGAGCAAATAGATTCCATGTAAATTCTCTTATAGCGTTTGATACTATAAAGAAATTAAAATCATTATAGCCCTCAATACACTTCTCTATAAATATTGATAGCTCTGATAGTATCCACCTATCCGTCTCCCTTAAAGGGTAATTACAATCCATACTAAATGATGATACGAATCGAGCGATATTCCATAACTTACTCATGAATTTTTGAGTTCCTGCGATCTTCTGCTCTGAACATCTAAAATCATATCCTAGATTAACTTCACTTGCACTCCAAAATCTAAATGTATCAGCACCATATTTCTCTATTATAGGATATGGGTCTATTACATTACCCTTACTCTTACTCATTCTTTCTCCTTTCTCATCTAAACCATAACCCATTATCCATGCATGTTTAAATGGAACCATCTCTGTTAGTTGGTAACATCTTAATATTGTATAGTGAAGCCATGTTCTAACAATATCTTTTGCTTGAGGTCTTAATGTATTTGGATAAACACTCTTAAAGAAATTCTCATCCTTCTTGTATCTGCTTATAAATAATGGAGATATACTAGAATCCATCCATGTATCAAACGTTCTAGTATCTCCTACAAATTTATTATTTGAACAATATGTACATTTATCAAATGGTGGATCCTCTTTCCATGGTTTGTAATATTTACTTGGTTTAGGTAAATTAGGCTTATTACAATTTGTACAATACCATACTGGGATCTCAGTAGCATAGTATCTTCTTCTAGAGATAGGCCAATCTATGATTACAGATTCTAACCAATTGAGAAGTATATATCTATGCATCTCAGGATGGAAATTTAATTGTAAAGCAAACTCCCTTAATTTATCTATAAAATCTAACTGTTTAAGATAATACTCTTTCATCGGTATTATTTCTATAGGATTCTTACTTCTCTCGCATATTGGAGTTCTATGCATTATAACCTCTTCTTTAACTATTAAACCATCATTCTTTAGATCTTCTATTATTCTTCTTCTTGCTTCTTCTATGCTTAATCCTTTATACTTTCCAGCATTATCGCTCATCTTACCATCTTCGTTTATTGCTACTATCTCTTCCAATCCTAACTCTCTAAATAATTGAACATCAGTTTGATCACCATAACTACATATCATAACCATTCCAGAACCAAAGTTTGGGTCTGCAGCCTTATGAGGAATTATAGGGACATCCCTCCCATATATAGGAACTTTGACACTTTTTCCATGGAGATCTTTATACCTTTCATCGTGAGGATTAACTATAACTGCTCTACACGAGCATAGTAATTCTGGTCGAGTAGTTGCTATTATTGCATTATTATCATTATCTAATCTAAATTTTATGTATACTAATCTGGATTCTTTATCTTCATAAAAGACTTCGGCATCTGCTATTGTAGTACCACATACTGGACAATAGTTGTTAGGTCTATTTGATTCATAAACCAAACCCTTCTCCCAGAGCTCTATAAATGTTTGCTGCGTCAACGCTCTATATTCATCAGAATCTGTTCTGTAATAATTGTCAAAATCTGCACTTAAACCCATTCTCTTCATTATAGATATCATCTCTTCTTCTAATTCATCAAGTGCTTTTTTGCATAAACTAATAAATTCTTCTCTACCAATCTCTTTCATCTTAACCTTATACTTCTTCTCAGTATAGATCTCAACTGGTAAACCATTTCTATCAATTCCTATAGGGAATAATACGTTATAACCTTGCATTCTTGCGGTTCTAGCAATCATATCTATCTGAGAATAATGAGCAGCAGCTCCTATATGCCACGGTCTACCAGATGGATATGGAGGAGGAGTATCTATAACAAATGTATTTGGACCAGTATTAAATTTGTATAATCCTTCTTCTCTCCATATCTTTAAAAGTGTATTCTCTATTGAAGGGTTCCAATGTTTCTCTTTGATAATCTCCATAGGATGTATGTTAATACCATTTATATTATAATCTAACGCTCGTATGTTGTTTTATCTTTAATATATAATCGATTAAATGCATCTCTTCTAGATTTACATCCATAACATATACCACAATGTATCTTACCATTCATATGACAACTCCATGTAAGTTCTAGAGGAAGACCTAATTCTCTAGCAAGTTTTATGACGTCTATCTTTGTAAGGTTTACTAAGGGTGTTACTATTTCATATTCATTATATAGCATAGAACCCTTCTTTAGTAACATATTTAATAATTTTATATACTCTTTTGTAGCATCAGTATAAAATTCTGTATCTTCACTATTATGTCCGCCAACTATCAATCTAATCCTCATATATTCAGCATAATGTGCAGCAATAGCATAAAATAGTAGGTTCTTTGAAGCTATATAAAATGGCCATCTAACATCTCCCTCAAACTTATTATAGAAATGGAATGCTTCTTTTATGAATTTTGCATCTATCTCTAAGAGTTCAAGATTGGCATATCGAATTATCTTTCTAGCACTATCTATCTCTCCTTCTGGTCTAGAATTGTAATTAATAGTTAGTGCAAGAGTTTTATATCTACTCTTACTCCAATATAAAGCAGTACTCGAATCTATACCTCCAGAGAATAATACTAGTGCTTCATACATCTTTAAGTGAAATTAGATGTGCGCCTTTACTAACACCTTCGTATATGTAAACTCCTAGAGCTTCTACATTATTAGGCATTTTCGGCATTAGTAAACATATTATCTCATTAGCAAGATTTTCTACAGTTGCTTCTCCATTAAGTATGTATGATGTATGCTTTGGTAATGTTATATCAAATCTACCATTTGGTCCATCAAATGCTACTCTATAGTATGAATCGTCTTCTTTTATTATATATCTTCTATTTATGAAGAATTTATGATCAAAATTTCTAATTACATCTTTAACAAGTCTCTTTGCTTCTCCAAAATCTATAACCATGTTATCTCTCATATTCCCAATTATTTCAACCATTAAGCTTGCTGTATGTCCATGTAAGACTGAGCATTTCTCTACTAAAGGAAGAATATGTGCGTAATCAAATGAGAGAGAAGGATCTTCTATAAAGATTGAGCCATATTCATTACTCTCACCGAAAACAGATAATGAACCTATCTCTTCTTCTTTTGCTATGTTAATAGCATTACCTATACCAAATATCTTAACAAAAGGCTTTAGTGTATTATATTTGATCAGATCTTCATGATTATCTATAATCTCTATGAAACCCTTATCAGTCTTAAAATCTATTTTGTATGTCATGCCATTAAAATCTATAGATGTATCATATTCATAATCTATTGATAAATATTGTAATAATTTTGCTATAGAAAGTTCTGTTTTACTCCTTAATAGATTATTTTTGCCATCTCTATATCTAAACTCTTTATTCCTTATCATACATTACCTATCCTCCTCTAACTTATATATCTCTTAACTATCTTATAGATACCACTACTAAATTGCACAGCTTTCTTCTCTCTAATCAGCTCTTCTATTCCTAATTGTTTTGCAACATCTCTTAATATGACCTTTCTTAATCTGCCTCTAATCTTTAAATCAGCATCTAGAGATAAAACATATCTAACTAATTCTAACGATGTATAAGGAAGCAACAGCTCAACATATTGTGATGTAACCAATTCATCTCTAATAAAATTAATCTTCCATGCATTCATAACTTCATCATAAAGGACTCTATTCAAATACTTCTTATCTATTGATGTATACCTTGCATAACCTCCAAACAATTCATCTGCTAGCTGACCAAGAACTATGCTAGTATATTGATGCTGATATGCATATCTTGCTAATATATCAAATGTTACTCCTATACTAAGATTCATAGGATCATGAAACGGTATTATGTCTTTAACTCTTATTAACGAACGCTTAATATCCTCCTCATCAACAAGTATAATATCTAGATCGAAATAATTAGAGACATTTTTAGCATGATGATAATCGTACGAATCTTTAGTACATACTATTGCTTGAGCGGCATCTGCTATCTTTGCTAAGATTATGCTATCAAGCCCAGATAAACCTATTAGGCATCTTCCTTCTCTAGTTCTTTTCTTAATAGATGTAGTAAGTAATTCTATAATATTCTCTACTGGACTACCTTCATATTTGTTTGATAATGGTTCAATCTTCTCTTTTGTTAATACTTTATCATATCTATAAATTGTACCAGGCTCTACAGCTATAGCATTATCTAATACTCTAGCATCACTTGCTATCTTCAAACCTTTACTGGCTGAATAATACAATGGTTTTGTTCCTAATTGATCTCTCCCAAATATAATTTCATCATCAAATTTAATAAATGCAAAACTACCATCATATCTCATAAAATCATATGGATCTTCACTATTGCCATATATCATTCCATGTATGAAGATTTCATATCGCTCATCCAGTTTAAAGAGATATAATATGTTATTATCAAAAGTATGTATGCTGATATCTCCTCTCCTAAACTTCATAGCGTCAATAGAATCTACGTTTAATGCTAATCCGTTTACACGCATATATTTATGTCAATTTCTCTACTTTATTGAACCTTTTATATAAAGCGCCAAATATAACCCCTAAAGATAACCATGTAATGAGAGATGCAATAATACTAACTATTCTAAACCAATTAACAACATCCATTGTAATGGTTACTTCATCAGGATTGTTTGGTAATATAAGATATGCTGCTGTTATTATACCTATATATATGAATGGAATAACATGTTTTATCTTCTTGAATCTTGCTAAATAAGCAAGGAATAATGCTACGCTCATAGATATACCTAATATTGTAAGATATAATGCTTGTCTATAGTATATAGTAGTTGGATCTCCTACCGCTGGAGGATTTGCCGGATATTTAAGTGAAGGTACTAAGAATATTACTATCCATAATATACTTGATATTATTAATCCTCTCTTCACCTCTGAGCCATTAATAGAATTTCTAACATATGAGTATACTATTGCAAATATGCTAGTATATGCAATAGTCAATACAATAGCAGCAAATACACTTCCTTCCTTCTGCCATAGTCTATATGTAGTTATCTCATTCATATCTATACTCTCTCCTTCAGTTTCTAGCCTTTCAATCTCAAATTCTATTGCTTTATCAATATATGGTTCTATCATTAGAAAATTTAATAAAGAATAGATTAAACCACTTATAATTCCAGTTATTAATGTTATCAAAATAAAAATTTTAGTATTCATATGAATCATCTAATGACATGGGAAACCTGCTGCATGTCTCATGTCATGAAATAGTTCGTGTATGTACAATTCATCAAACGCTTTAGAACCTTGGACTATACTAAATAGATGTCCTTGATCATAGCCTGCCATGAATAATATGAATATAGCTAGCGTTGCTAATATAATTACTCCTGTCTTAGAAAGTTTGAATTCGTTTATAGCTATACTTTTCATATACTCTCTTCTAACGAGAAGTATTTAAGTATTTGGATGGTTTATCCAAGATTTATAAATATTATATTACTATCAACAACCATGCTAGATATTTTAGATAAGATTACATATAGATATGCTCCAAGTAGAGCTATCTCTTTTGAGACAGTACATGTATTCAAAGCATTACAACTTATCTCCAAGAGATCAAGTAGATCCAAACTTATTAAAGAATTAGAATTAGGAGAGGGAAGTATAAAGACACTAATAAAACATCTAAAGATGTATAATCTCATTTATACTAATAAGTGTGGTACATATCTAACTGAAGAGGGGAGGGGATTATACAATAAATTATTCTCTTTTATAAGCGAGTGTGAATTACCATCCTCATCCATAGCCATTGGAAGATTTAACTATGCTATACTACTAAGAGGTTTTGCTTATGTAATAAGATCTGGTATAGAGCAGAGAGATGCTGCTATTAAAGTGGGCGCTTTAGGAGCGACAACCTTAACATATAATCAAGGATTTATGATGCAAGGAAATATCATAGAATCTTTAGAGAATGAACCTTATGAAATATTGATGAAATTAGAACCAAAAGATGGAGATGCAATAATAATAGGCTCTGCTAATGATAGGTTAAAGGCTGAGTTAGGTGCAAAAAATGCAGTAATAGCAACTCTTAGGATGGCAGGAACAAGTTGTAAAATACGTTGAATATATGTCACATTAAATGTTATGGTAGATATGACTAATAATAGAATGACTTTTATAATAGTGTTTGAATGATCAACTTTATGAGAATAAATAATGTTGATCTAGATAAGATATCTAAAACTATAGATAATGGTAAGAAAGATAAGAGTACACTAAAGAAGAAGATATCATTGGAAGGGGAATGGATTATAGATAATAAAGGTTATCAGTTTGTAACAGAATTAGTATATGAGAAGGGTATAGAGAGAATAGAGATCGACTCACCATCATTCTTAGGAGGCGATGGTAACAGACCAGGAGCTATGCAATATTGTATAGCAGGATTAACCTCATGTTTTATAGGAACATTTGTTAATATAGCAGCAAGCAAAGGAGTAAGATTATCTAAAGTTAGTATAAAGAGTAATTGTATTATAAACTTTTCAAAGACTTTTGATATATCAGATGAGCCTATAACAGAATCTATAAACTTTGAGATTGATGCCAAGAGTGATAATGCTAGTAAAGAGCAATTAGAAGAGATTATAAAGATGGCAGAAGAGAGATGCCCAGCTATATATAGCATGACTCATATAATAAAACCTCAAGTGAAACTGCTCTAAAAGATTAAATATAAAATACGAAGAGGTTTTAATGTGTATTATATACTCTTATTAGTATTATTTGTAATTGCGATAGAAGTAGCATATGCTGAGGTATACATACCAGAGAATGATTATAAAGGATACTATAATTCTGATGGATTATATACAGTAGTTGGCAAAGTGGTTAGCACAGAGCTAACTCCAGTAAAGCCTACTATACATCTAAGCATACGTGATGAAAATAATATAATAGAGAAGAGTGTAGAATGGGTTCCTATAATGAATGTACCTTCATTAGCTAGAGAGATACCATTTAAAATAATAATTCCTGAGGTCAAGAACAAGAACGCTAGGATTAATGAGATAAATGTCACGTTTGAGTATCTTAATAGGAAACCAATATCTGTAGTTGCATTATATGATAATACTCTTACAATGTATAGTGACCATGTTAAAGGAAGAGCAATAAATCTTGGTAACGAGACTGTATATAATATAAGGATTTATGCAGGTGCGCACGCTTTGGATGGCTCATGGTTAGATACATCTATAAGCCATGAGATAATTAATGAGTTAAAACCTGGAGAATCTAAACCATTCACATTATACATAGACCCAATCTTCTATGGTCAAGTAGGATACTATAGTTGTTTTGGTCCATCAGATCCATTTGTATTAAATTTAACTACAACTAGAAATAATGAAAAGTTTGAAGTATATTCTGAGAGTGTTATGTGGCTTTATAACCAAAGATTTGATGAAGATAGTAATACATTATATATTAATACATCAAGCAACTCTACACCTCTACCTATGAGAATCAATCTAAGAGTACCTATCTCATCAATGAATGAGAAGTTGCAAGCATACATAGGAGGAAATAATACATATACTTTTCAAAGTATGGATGAGGATAGAATGAGCTGGCATCTAACGTTTGAGTACCCTCCATTATCAATAATTCATTATATAGAGATAAAAGGATTTGATGAACAACAATTCAAATATAGGAGTATAGATATTGATAATAGCACTAGAGCAACAATTCGAATGCCATCTAATATGATGATCTCCCAACCAAATAATATAACGCTTGTATTCTATAACAAGACAAATGATAAACTCTTGAAAGATATTCAATATAATATAAAACTCATACAAGATAACACAATCCTTCTTGATGAAGATAGAGATACTATTAATGGTATAGATGTGATAAACTATGTATTTGATAGAGAAGGTATAGTAAATGTAGAGATAACAATTAATGAGAATAAGACTAGCACAAATATCATAGTCGTACCAGAGTTTGGTGCAAGCATGTTAATTATGGTATCATCTGTCTTAGTGACGCTATTAATAAGATACAAGTTTAGGCATATCTAATACTTTGTATAAATTGCAATTAAAAAAATCTATCGCTATAAGTCTCGATTATAATTTCTAGGCTTGTTTGTATCTATTTGGACTTACCTATTAATTGATAATAACTCATATTATTAGCTTAGAGCATCTGGCTGAAGTTGAATCCAAAATCTAGCATTTATAATATACTGAGTAGAAACACTTTCGCTATGTAATTACTACTGCTAATCTAAGCGATATGATATTATTAATTTTTCTAATTATTATAACATATTATACTTTTGTATATGAGATAAACAGATTATATGCTAGAAAGTAATAGTAGTTGCTAGTATAGTGTAGAATTATGCGACATTATAAGTTGTTCATAATGTTATGGTGATTGTATTGAGGTTAGTATTATTTTCCATATTTTATTATTGAATTAAAATAAAAATATGTTATTTGATAGAATTTGCTAGATCAACGCGTCTAAAAGTAGATTTGCTGTAATGCTATATAGCTTGTTATAAAGAAAATTCAATCCTTGCATAGGATATGGTTCTGATAGTATGCCTTAGTAATACACTTATAATAATTACTTTGCCTCTTCACTATCATAGTTAATGGGTTTGAATATGTCTCTTGAGCTTTTCTATTACTGTCATTACATTTCATCCAATTATATAATGTATTCAAAAAACAATTAAGTTTAGGTATTATCTAATCTTGAACCGATGAGATCAATAAATATAGTAATATTAGGAGATTATTCAATAGCATCAGAATTAGGAAAGAAAGGTACTACTTCAGATCTAACTATATATGATAGGAAGATAGATAATTCTATCTACTCATTCATAGCACCAACATCATTTCCTGAGAAGATCCAACCATTGATGCAAGCCATAAATATGGCAGAGTATGCTATTCTTAATATAAATAAGTTAGATAGATACATAGGAGAATCGATAATAGCATTAGATCTCTTAAGGTTCAGGAGAGGTTTCATCATAACAGAAGATGAGTTGACTGGTAAAGTTAAACATCTAATAAGTAATACATCTTTAGCATCGTTTGAATTCATTACTCTTGATGTATTAAAAAGGAGAATAGATGAATTGGAAGTTATTAAACAAGAAGGAGAACCTTTAATCTATATAGATCATGTGTTTGACGTTAAGGGAGTTGGTACAGTTGTACTTGGTATACTGAGAAGAGGTAACATTAAAGTTTACGACGAATTAGAACTTATGCCAGCGTCTAAGATGGTTACTATAAAATCTATACAATTACATGGAAAGGATGTTGATGAAGCATCTAGTCCAGCGAGAGTAGGCTTAGCACTTAAAGGTATAAAAGTTGATGAGATATCTAGAGGCGACATGCTTGCAAAACAAGGTTCCTTATCAAAGTCTGATTCATTAGGTATAAAATTTGTTAAGAGCAATTTCTTTAATGAGGAGGTAAGTGAGAAATCTTCGTACATGCTCTCACTAGGTTTACAAGTAAAGAGTGTGAAGTTTAAAGGCGACTCTCTCAAAGCAGAGAAGAGTATAGCATATAGTAAGGGGGAAGAGGGTATCTTATTGAAACCAGATAGTAAGGTTAATAGAATTGTAGGAAAGATTATAGTATTAGAATGAATATCTCTCATATTTGCTTATTTTGATCAATTTACCTATAGAATATCCAGTTATAAAACCGCCTATATGTGCAAAAAATGCTATAGACTCTATGCCAGAGAAGATTGCTAAAGGTATTTGAGTCAATAGCCAGAATAATGCTAACCTATCACCTGCTGCTGCAGCAATACCTATTATACCTGATATTGAACCAGACGCTCCTATAACTGGAGTATATATATTTTCACCATCAATAATAAATGTATAAAGTGTATGTGATATTCCTCCAGTTATACCAGATGAGATATATATTAGCAGAAAACGTTTAGAATTTATAAATGGTTCTATTATTCTTCCAAGAAAGAATAATGCTGTAGAGTTAAAGATTATATGCAAATAATCTATATGTATAAAGATGGATGTAAATAAAGTTAAGATATATCTAGCATAATGACTTAATATATACGCTGGTACAAGATAATATGCTAATAGTTGTATATCAAGTAGTTTTACTAATAAAAATATAATTATATTTATGCCTATCATTATTAGAGTTACATACATGAAGTAGTTATGAGTAATCTATTATTTTAAATGTATGCTATTTATAGCACCAATGTTAACGAAATATGATGATAACAGAGATAGATTGGATAACCTTTCATGTTATAATAGGTGTATTACTTCTTATAGATCTATTATTCCATAAAAAGGATCATATACAAACATTTAAAGAAGCATTGATATGGAGTATAATATGGATAGCAGCAGCATCTATATTTATACTCTATATATTTGATAAACTCGGCGCAGCGTATTCTTTGGAATATACAACAGCATATGTTATTGAGAAGATGCTTAGTGTAGATAATCTATTTGTATTTGCTGTAATATTTGCTTATTTTGGTATACATAAGAAGTATGAGCATAAAATATTATTTTATGGAGTAATTGGAGCAATAGTTGCAAGGGCAGTATTCATGGTGGCTGGTATACATCTATTAGAGAATTTCCATTTCATGACATACATATTTGGAGCAGTGTTAATTTACACAGGAATTAGATTATTAAGGAGTAGAGAGATGCCTACAGATCCTGCCAAGAACCCAATAATAAGATATGTTAAAAAGGTATTTCCAGTAGTAGAAGAACCAAGTGATAGATTTATTGTTAGAAGTGGCACTATAGCGGTTACACCATTGTTTGTGACACTTATTGCTGTTGAGAGTACTGATATACTATTTGCTATAGATTCTGTCCCTGCAGTTCTTGCTGTAACTGATAATCTATTCGTTGCATATACATCAAACATATTTGCTGTATTAGGGTTAAGATCGTTATACTTCTTACTCATTAATGTACTCGAGAGACTTAAATATTTACATGTTGGTTTATTCGTACTACTTCTCTATTTAGGAGCAAAGATGATTGCTAGTAACTTCATAGAGATACCAACAGTAATCTCATTAGTAATAGTAGCAAGTATATTAACCATTACAACTCTAATATCGCTTAAATCTCATAAATAATCTATAATCTTCCTCTTACTAATCTTTTTAATTACATTCTTTGCACTTTTGATCTTCCTCTTACTTATCACTGAATAAGTCTCATCAAGTGTATCTTTAGTGATAAGCATTATAACCCTTCCAGCTTTGTGCCTTCCCGTCCTTCCTTTTCGTTGTATAAATCTTATGATACTAGGTACATTATCATAAAATATTACAAGATTACATTCGCTTATATCTAAACCCTCTTCACCTACTCGTGTTGCAATTAATATATCAATTCTCCCATCCTTGAACTCTTCTACAACATTAATCTGCTCTTTCTCCTTTAATCCATCCTCGCCAGCCTTACCTACAAGGTATCCTACCTTAAATCCTCTCTTCTTTAATACATCATATAATACTTCTACGTTATCTCTATAACTAGTAAATACTAATATCTTACCTTTCTCTTTCTCTATTATCTCGCATAGTTTGTATATCTTTGGATGTTCTATCCCACTTAATATTGCTCCTCTAGCAATCTCATAAGCCATTTTAAAGTTATCATCCTTTAATAAAGAATCTATCCCTATACCTTTCCTCTCTCTTAATCTATCATAAAATAATACAAACGCATGTAGGCTTTGCGTATCAAAAATGTTTAAAGCATGATATAACCTAATTGTTGAGAATAAAGCCTTTGCTATCAATCTATTCTTTTTTACTATCTCATAATCTTTAATTCTTATAAGTTCACTTATGCTGCCTTTATATGGTAAACCAGCACTTTTAAGTATATTAATCTGTGAACTCATTGCTTGCTCTAAATGTTCTCTGATCTTCTTTAGCAATAATGATAATTCTACATTAACATACTCTATCTTTGTATCATGAAGATAGGGTTTTACGTCTTTACTCTCCTCATCTCTATGTTCAATATTAATTATTGAAAGATTATTTATTATCTCTTTAGCTTTTGCCTGCTCATTTGGTATAGTTGCTGTCAACCCTATTATTCTTGCATTCTTTAGAAGCGATGCTATCTTTACATACGCATGATCCCCTATAGCCCTATGTGCTTCATCAAATATTGCTAAAGAGAATTCATTAGGATCTATAATTCCATGTTCTAGATCATTTTGTACTACTTGAGGAGTTGCACAGATTATACTATTATTCCAAACATCTACTCTCTTTTCTGCACTCTTCTCCCCTGTTACTATGCTTATATCTATTATATTCATATGCTTCTTTAGGAATTCATAATGTTGATGTACTAATACTCTAGTAGGAGCCATCAATAGTATACGCTTCTTACTTCTCTCAAGCATGTCAGCAATTATAAGTAATGCTATAGTAGTCTTTCCCAGTCCAGTTGGTAATAAGATTAGTGTGTTCGCATCTTTTGCAACTTGTGCTAGATTAACTTGATACTCTCTATACTCTATACTATCTTCTTTTATGTACTTATGCTTAATATATTGCTCCAATGATGAGCTTAAATACTTTGCATATCTAAAAATGTTTAGATTGCTACTTAAGCGTAGTACTAAAATTGCTATAAACAAGATATATACTGCTAGAATATTGCTTATAACTCAAAAAGATAGAATATTAGTTATCTAATAATATATAATAGATAGGATTTGAAAGACATATATTAATTACTTATCCAATTAAGAGTAGTTTCACTATAATTCAAACATATGTTAAAGGAAGTTTTTATATAGTATGATTTAAACACTTAGTTATATCAATATTCTTATGTTTGAATCGAACTATAGTAGGATTGAAATAGATCGTTATTGCGAGAATATCTCTCTAGCGTCTATAAAAATGAAATTAATATTATAATACACAAATTTAGAATGAAAGATAAAATTATTTATAATTAGAGGAGATTTTTTATACATCAATATTGTTTTATAATATTATGAAATGTATCCCTTTGTGCTGGTATCCTATTTGCTGATTTAATAATATAAGATAATTCTTCTATAGATATGTTATATTTTAATCCTGTAGCACTAAATATCTCTTCCTCAAAAGCTGTACCTACTAGATCGTTTCCTCCATATGCCAACGCGATTTGTGCTAGTTTCTTGCCTAATGCTATCCAATATACAGATATGTTATTGATATAATTTGCAAGAAGTAATCTTGCTATTGATATAACTCTTAAATCATATAAAGATGATCTTTCTATAACCATACCTTTTATTGCTAGTTCTGTATTGTTAGCACTAAACCTTAATGGTATGAATGTCAAAAATCCATTACTTCTCTTCTGTAACTCTCTTAATCTTAATATATGGTCTATAATATGTTTAGGTTCTTCAATATGACCGTAAAGCATAGTACAATTACTTTTTATGCCTAGGTTATGAGCCTCTTCTGCTACTTTTAGCCATTCGTCACCAGAGCATTTGCCTTTTACTATATACTTCCTAACATCTTCATGAAATATCTCTGCACCTCCACCTGGTAATGCGTCTAAACCTGCATCCTTTAATCTAGATAGTACTTCTCTAATGCTATTCCTTGTAACTTTTGATATGAAGAAGATCTCTGCTGGTGTCAATGCTTTAACTGTAACTCTATTAAATCTACTCTTTATTGCTTTGATCATTTGTTCATAATACTCCATCTTAAGGTCTGGATTAAAGCCTCCTACTATATGGATCTCACTAGCACCAAGATCAACTGCTACATTTACCCTTCTTAAGATCTCATCTATGTTAAGTGCATATGCATCTTTATCATACTTCTTTCTATAAAATGCGCATATAGGACAATTAGCAGCACATATATTTGTATAATTAATATAATATGAGACTGTAAATGTTACCATATCATTCTTTAATCTTTTTCTTATTTCATCTGCTACTTTTCCAAGCATAAATATATCTTCGTTAAATAATTCTAAACCATCATTAAACGATAGCTCTTCATTCTTTAATGCTTTTTCTAATACATTAGATGTTACACTAAACATATAATTACTTTAATCTTCATGATAATAAGTTTATTGTTAGTACTAAGCCTTTAATGGCTCTACTAAAAAGTTCTTATCATACATATTCTTCAGATATTGATACTCATCCTTACTAAGATACTTACCATCTGAGAAACTAGCATACTCTTCCATCTCTTCAATACTAGTTACCGTAGGAAGTATTCCACTAACACTATCCTCACTAAGTATGAATTTCATTGCTAACTCTTTTATGCTCCAACCTTTATTTTCTGCCATATCTTTGATATTCTCAATCTTCTTAAGAGACTCAATTATCCATTCTTTGCTCCTAAACCTCCTATGATCATTACTGCTAAATACAGTATTGGCATTAACTTTTCCAGTTAGTATACCAGATGCATCTGGTACTCTAACCCATGTACCAACATCATTAGATTTTGCTATCTCGAATAGATCTCTTGAAGGTTGTTGCTCTAACAAATTATATACTGTAAGAAGTGTAGAGATCTTTCTATTCTCCATCGCAATTATACCTTCTTCTCTCCAACCTATTGCTGGTCCTAAACCAACTCCATAATGAATTATCCTCTCTTTTCTTCTTAACTCTTCAAGCATTCTAAAGACTTCATCATCTAATATAACTTCCATCTTTGGATTATGTAATATTAAGAGATCTACTTTTCTCCCAATTCTCGCTTCAGTCTGCTCTAGTGCATAATACATAAATTCTTCATCAAACCTTTGTGCTATTTCATCATGCCCTATTTGAGTATGTGAATATATGTCATAACCGAGCAGAGTTGAGATTATAACCTCATTCTTCATACCTTTAAATGCTTCTCCTATTAATTTATCACTCCTACCTTTTCCATAAATATCTGATGTTTGATAATAATTTATGCCGAGATCATATGCTCTTTTTAACATCTTTATCGCTTCTTCATCATCAAACTTCTTACCCCACCAATCTAATGCTATACTCCATGCTCCAAAACCTATCTCTGATACCATTAGATTGCTTCTTCCTAATCTTCTATACTTCATTCATAACACCATCTATCTCTTCAGCTATACTCTCAAATCTGGTATTTGAGAGTATTGGTTTATCTCTAATTCTTGAATTAATATATAAATTAACCCATGATTTACATCCAGCGTACTCTAACTTATTCTCTAATAATAGTGGTTCATCAAGCATATACGTCTTTATTAACAATACCTTTACTGGTCTTTCTTTATATGTATTTAGTCTATAATCAATGAAATTCTCATTATATATGTGATATTTAGATAATTTTAATAGTTTATTCTTATCAAATGTCTCATATACTTTATGAATACTAGCAGCAGATCTTATCTCTATCTTCTCATTCATATCATTAAAGAGATATAAGAATTCGTCTCTAACATATTGCTTATGCTGATGCTCAAATGTAGGAAAGAGTAAGAAAGAAGTACTTGCTATGTCAAACCTTTGATCTAATATACCACCTTTCCTTAACAATATAAATTGCTTACTATCTTCTAACGCTTTTATTACAACACTCCATTCCTTTAGTGCTTGATCTAATACTTGCATATTACAAACCCTTAATTATATCATACAATGGCTTATTTATTCCTACTATGAATGGCGTATCCCTTACCACATACTTACTCACTTGAGTCTCCCTTAACTGCATAACTAGATCATGGAAGGATGCTAGATCGTTTGTCTCAAACGCTAACATAAAGTCTTGATCATCCAAGCCAAACGATGATGTTGTATTAAGTTTGATATCTGGAAATCTTCTACCTATCATTGCATGTTCTTCCATCATCTTCCTCCTCTCTTCAAAAGGTAATAGATACCATTCTCTACTCTTAATGAAAGGATAAACTATTACATACCTTAATGGTGCTTCGCCCTTTACAAATGAAGGTACACTTGTTGGTGCATAGATAGATGGCTTTACTATGGATAGGAAACTATATCTTAACTCTAGATACTTTCCTAATACAGTAGTATTTAACTTACTCATTAGATCTTGAGTATAATCTAACTTATCTGCCAATAACCATAACATTAGATCAGCATCTTCTCTCAAACCTATGGTAGAGTATGATCTATACTTTACATTATTAGTAGCATTAATTATCTCTACAAACTCCTTGGCAGATTCTTCCTTAGTAATATCATTTAACCATCTCCATTTCTCATTAGCCTTAAATACAGCAAAGTTAAAGAACTTTCTCTCTTCATTCACAAAATAATCTCATTACACTCACTTAAAAATTTATTCTCAACGATAAAGAATTTATTTTATATATAGGAAGAGTAAAATATGAAGAGTAATAAAAAATATATAATAGACTCGCTTGCCTCCATACTCTTTTGGGTACCTTTATATATATTATTTAACTATTTTGTATTAAAGTTAGATATATGGCAGATACTTGCTATGGCAGCCTTCTCTGCTACAATAAACCTAATATTTGGAGGTTTATTCGGTAAGTTTTTAGATCGATGGAGAAGACTCTTTAATATATAAAGGAGCAAAATATTATCATATTCATGATAGAAGGTTATGCTACGAGCAAAGGTACTAAACGATTCGTTGATAGACTAAATGTGAAAGAGATGCATGTAAGAACTATCAATGGATTATATCTTACTAGTGTAGGTATGGGCACATACCTAGGAAGAGCGAGTAAAGAAGAGGATGAGATGATAATAAACGCTATAAAAATATCATTAGGGGGTGGAGCAATGAACGTAATAGATACAGCAATAAATTATCGCTCCCAAAGATCAGAGAGAGCAATAGGTAAAGCATTAAATGAGATGATCAATGATGGAAAGATATCAAGAGACGAGGTATTCATAAGTAGTAAGAATGGATATCTTACAGATGATGCAGATCTTAACATGGATATATGGAAATATGTACAGAGTAGATTAATAAATACTGGTATAATAAATCCAGAAGATATATCGTCAGGATATCATTGTATGAAGATATCATACCTTGAAGATCAGCTTGAAAGGAGTAGAAGAAATCTTGATTTAGAGTGTATAGATCTTATGTATCTTCATAATCCTATGGAGAGCCAAGTATATGATGTTGGGAGAGAGAAGTTTATGGAGATGTTAAGAGATGTATTCGAGTTTTATGAAAAGAAGAGAGAAGAAGGAAAGATTAGATACTATGGATTAGCAACATGGAATTCATTTAGAGTTAAAGAGGATCACATAGAATATCTGAACCTTTATGATCTTGTAAATATGGCAAAGAGTGTAAGAGAGGATCATGGATTTAGGTTTATCCAATTACCATTTAACATAACCATGAATGAAGCGTTAACATTAAAGAATCAAAGTATTAATGGAGATAAGTTTAACATAATAGACGCAGCAGTAAGGTTAGGAATTAGCATCTTTACAAGTGTTCCATTAATGCAAGGAAGATTACTAAAGATGATAAGATATGATAGATTAACACCAGCGTTACTTGCTATACAATTTGCTAGATCTACTGGGGTCATACCACTAGTAGGTCAAAAAAGAGAAGAGCATGTTAGAGAGAACATAAAGATAGCAGAGATCGAGCCATTTGATAGTAAAGAGTTTAAAGAGTTGTTTGGATATGACATGTCATCGCTTCTTTGATGTTGAGACTATATTTATAACATCTCTATCCTTTAATACGTAATCATTTGGCAATCGTAATCCATCTCTGGCATCTATAGCATATAGTAAACCTTTTGCTAGATCAGTATGTATAGCCTTTGCTAGGTCTTCTACAGTACTTCCATCTTGTAAAAGATATACATCAGGTAATACATTACCGTCTTTATCAGCAAATGTAGAGATATCTGCTACTGGATATATAGTGTTCATCCTTAATAACTTGAAGACTGCAACGTTAATTGCGTGCTGAACACCAGTTCTCATGTACTCTCCTAGAACATCTCTTCTTATTAGGTTAAGAGCCCATTTCTGTTTCTCACTTAACTCTTGCTTAATAACCTCAAACCTCTCATCTCCTGGGACATATCTTATTAAACCTTTACTCTCTGCTCTCCTTAGTACTAGTTCTGCTTCAGCACTTGCAGAGACTATTAATGTATCTTTGTATACTTCCCTTACTTTCTTGAAGTTCTCTGCTGCTGATGGTATATCTATCTTATTTGCAACTATTAATGTAGGTTTTGATATATCTCTTAATGCCCATGCAAATTGCTTCATCTCATCAAAGTCTAGTTCACCAAAATTCTTATCCTCTAACTTACACTCTTTTAATGCGTTTATTACATGTATCTCCTTTATACCAATACCAGCGAATGTCCTTGCTATTATACTCTCTAACTTATCTCCGCTCTTTAATGCTCTTGAAATCTTCTCTCTATTACCTTCAAGTAATTTAAGATACCACATAACTAGTTCTTCCTCTATATCAGCTATATCTGCTAGTGGATCTCCACTTCCAGGATCTGTTACTCTTCCAGCAGCATCTACACTTCCTGAGATATCTATTATATGTAGTAGAGCGTCTGCTTGTGCAGCGATTGATAAGAATTGATTACCTAATCCCTTCCCAGCCCAAGCGCCTTTTATCAAGCCTGGAAGGTCTATTATCTCTATTGGTATAAACCTCCATCCATCTATACATGTAGAGTTCTTAGGATTATCTCTAACTTTTAACTCTTTATGTACACATATAGTTATTGCATGAGCAATACCAATATTATGTTTCTTTGTTGTGAATGGATAGTTAGAGATCTCAGCAAAGCCTAATGTAGCAGCATTAAAAAATGTAGTCTTACCAGTGTTAGTTTTACCTATCAATCCTAGTTTTATTGTCATATATTATCAACCTATTCTAGCATATTTATAGTTATACAAAATTTGTTTTATAATAAATTAATAAATTATTTAATATTGTGTCATTAAATAAATATAAATTATATATTTTATTTTATTTATATTATAATATACACTATGATAGAAAATAATAGTTTATATCATTAATTTTATTCTTGGAAAATTATTGTTCATGCTTATAATCTTGCTTCATTATCTATCAAATCAATAATAGTATATTTAGATTAATGATATTAGAGAATATCTAAAAGGTATAAATAAGATTCCATCTATGTTTATTCTAATGATAATAGATCTTAATGTTGAAGGTAAAAATATAATAGTTATTGGAGGTGGAGAAGAAGGAACAAGAAAGATTAGAGCATTACTTGGTCAAAATTGTAATATTACACTTATAAGTGATAATATAAACGATTATCTCTCTTCATTGGTTAAAGAAGGTAAGATAAGTTTTATACAGAGGCATATAAATGACGCCAATATACTAGATGAGATAAACATAAAACCTTTTATGGTATTAGCAACTACAGATGATAAAGCATTAAATAGAATGATAATAGAGAAGGCAAAAAGCATGAATGCATTTGCTTATGCTGCTGATGATCCAGAGGTAAGTGATTTTATACACCCAGCAGTTATTAATATAGAAGGAGTACTGTTTATAGCAATATCTACAAAAGGTGCAAGCCCCGCAATGGCAAGAGTATTAAGGATGAAGATCGAAGAGATGATAAAGAGTATTATAAGTAAAGATGATCTTGAGATGATAAAGCTAACAAATTTTGCTAGAACAAAATCTATTACAAAATTAAAGACAGTAGAGGAGAGGAAGAAGTATCTATATACTATAATAAATGATGCAAAGATCAATGAGATGATAAGAAATAATAAATTAGATGAGGCAAAGAGAGAAGTTATTGAGATATTAGAGAGATGGCAATGAAGAGAATTATTAATGCTAAAGTAACATATAGAAACATACCAATACATAAACTTGAGAGAGTTATCTTTAAGGATAAAGATTCTGCATATCGAAAATTTATAGAGAACGGACTTGATGAATGTGTTATAATTGAGACGTGTAATAGGGTAGAAGTATACGGGGTGGCTGATAATTATTATGATCCAAGCAATATAGCACATTTATGGTTTGATATGTGTAAATTAAATTTAGATGAATTAAGATGTATAGAATTAAGTTTGGATAAAGATGCTATTCTACACCTCTTTAGATTAGCATCAGGTTTAGATTCAATAGTTATAGGAGAGGAGCAGATCTTATCGCAAGTTAAGAGGGCATATGAATATGCAAAAGAAAAGTACTATAGTAATAGATATCTCAACCTAATATTTGAAAAGGCTATTAAAGTAGGAGGGAAGGTAAGAGCTTTAACAGGTATTAGTAAAGGTTCTATATCTTATGGTTCTATGAGCATAAAACTTGTTGAAGAACATATTAAGGATCTTAATAATAAGAAGATACTTCTTATAGGTTCTGGAGAAGGTGCTACTATGATAGCTAAAGCCCTGAGAAGTAGAGATATAGATTTTATGATAACAAGTAGAACTATTAGTAGAGCTATATCTTTTGCTAATAGAATTGGTGGTAAACCTATAAAGTTTGAGGAAGCAATGAACATACTTAAAGATATTGATGTACTATTTATAGCGACTAGTGCACCTTATCATCTAATCACTTATGATAAGGTTAAAGATAACAATCATCTAACCATAGTTGATCTTACAAATCCTACTACTGTAGATGATAAAGTTAGAGAAAATTTCAAAGTTATTACCATTGATGAGGTTGCTAAGAATATAGAAGAGAATATGAAGAATAGAAAGGATGAGGTTAGTTATGCTGAGAAGATAACTAGAGAAGAATTAGATACATTTTATAATAGATTAAAGAGATTAGAGATAATGCCTCTAATAGACACATTATTTAAAGATGCTGATAGAATAAGAGTAAAAGAGGTAACAAAGGCTTTAGAGATGCTCGGCAATATAAGCGAAGAAGAGAGAGAGATAATAGAAAGGATGAGCATATCAATAGTAGAGGGCATACTATATAATCCTATGAATAATCTTATGAAGGCTAGTGAGAATGGAGATACTGAATTAATAAGTATAATAAATAGGTTGTTTAAATATGAGTAAATTTCCTACTGTAAGACTTAGAAGATTAAGAAGCAATGAGAGTATTAGAGAATTATTTCAAGAGGTTAGATTAAGTGAGAAGGATCTCATTGCACCATTATTCGTTCAAGAAGGGATAGAGAGAGCTGTAGAGATAGAATCTTTACCAGGAATCTTTAGTTTCCCCCTCTCTTCTATTGCTGAAGAGGCAATAAGAATTAAAGAATTAGGTATTAATAGTGTTATAATATTTGGTATACCAAGTCATAAAGATGAGGAAGGAAGTTCAGCCTTCGATTATAATGGAATAGTTCAAAAAGCTGTAAGGGAGATAAGAAAGAAGGTTAACGATCTAACCATAATAACTGATGCATGTTTATGCCAATATACCTCACATGGACATTGTGGGTTTGTTAAAGACGGGAAGATAGATAACGATCTTAGTATAAAAGTATTAGCAAAGGTAGCAGTTAGTCAAGCAGAAGCAGGCGCAGATATAATTGCGCCATCAGCGATGATGGATGGACAAGTAAAGGCTATAAGAGAAGCATTAGACGATCATGGATTTAGTAACGTGTCTATAATGTCATACTCCGCAAAATTTGCTTCATCTCTTTACACACCTTTTCGTTATGCTGCTAATTCTTCTCCATCATTTGGTAATAGAATGAGTTATCAATTATTCTATGCTAATGCTAGAGAGGCATTGAGAGAGATTCAACTTGATATAGAAGAAGGAGTAGATATAATTATGGTTAAACCTGCTATAGCATATCTAGATCTAATATATCGTGTAAAGAGTCTATTTAACCTCCCATTAGCAGCATATAGTGTATCTGGCGAGTATGCTTTAGTAAAGTTTACTGCTAAAGCAGGAATGATAGATGAGGATCAAGTTATGCTTGAATTCCTAACCTCAATAAAGAGGGCTGGTGCAGATGTAATAATAACATACTTTGCAAAGAGAGCTGCAGAGATACTAAAGGATAAATACAGCCATTAATAAGTAATTGGTATGAGTCTTCTAAGGAGAAGATGGAAGAGATTTGCTGCATTAGGTATGTTATGGGTTATTGCATTATTTCCTATACCTATTTTACCATTCTTAGGAGTTACTATACCAGAGGAAGCTATATCTGCAATAGCAATTATACTCATAGTTATAACAATACCATTCTTCCTTCTTGCTGTATTCATGAAATGAATAAAAATGATATTGTTTTATGATCAATGATATAAAATATGGGCAATATAGCATAGATGAAAAAGCTGTATTTACATTAAATGATCATAACAGATTTGTTGTATATAGAAATAGATATAATTCATATGTTTATGAAAAGTACGAAGATGAAGAACTTAAAGAAAGTAAGCTCATTGCTAGTGAAGATACATTAAAGATGGATATATTACCTATAACGCCAATAAATGTACCTGGAAAATATGCTAGTTATATGATGCTTGAATTCAATCCAATTATATTAAGTCCAAAGAGTAGTTTTACATGTTACTTAACTATGCCTGTTGAGATAGGTGTATGTGTAGATAATACAATCATAGATACGTATTCTCTAGGATATACAAAATATGTATTATATGGAAACCCAGAAAGAGGTATAATATGTAGATATAATAAGAGTAATATATACGAAGAGATTCCTCACTTAACACCTTTAATTGATGCAGCAGTAAGATGTACATTAATCAATAATACTGATCAGTTAAAGAGTATAAGTAAGATAGTATATCCAATTGAAGGAGCTGATATGTATTATAAAGATGCATATGCATATTTTGATGGTGTAGTAGCTACAATAGAGACTAAATTTATAGTTGATATAGTTAGCGTAGAAGTAAAAGAGGTTGAATGGAATGCTAATAAGACTAGACTTGGTAAACAATTTAAGAGTAGTTACATAATGGAGTGGGGTTTCTAGAGATATGTTACCAGATGCAATTAATATATTAGGAAATGAGATAGCGTTATCTAATCTAATAACTGGAATAATAATAATAGCTAGTGGGTTTATTATAGCAACTTTAGTAAATCAGTTAATAAAGAGAGTATTAGGAAAATATATCCCAGATAATATAGAGATAGTATTAAAGAGAATAATATATTGGTCTATAATCACATTCTCAATTATCTCGGCTCTTAGTTTTCTTGGTATAGATTTTACTGGTTTACTTCTTGCTGGTGGTATAGCAGGTATAATCATAGGATTTGCTACTCAATCAGTAGTATCAAATCTAATATCTGGTTTATTTTTACATTTAGATAAACCAGTAAAGATAGGAGACCCGATAGAGATCGTTGGTAGTGATATATCTGGTAGAATAGTTGATATTACAGCATTCTCAACTAGAATAATAACTTTTGATGGTATACTGGTTAGAGTTCCAAATGATAAATTCTTTACATCTCAATTAAGAAATTTCAACGCATATATAGCTAGAAGGATAGAATTTACGATGGATATTACATATGATCAAGATATTAATATAGTGAAAGAGATAATAAGTAATCTGCTTGATAGACATCAAAAGATACTAGCCCAACCAAAACCTATCGTCACAGCATGGGAATTAGCAGACTCTAGTATAAAAATAAATGTACGTGCATGGATACCTAGCAGTGAATGGTTTAATATAAGGATAGAATTACTACAATTACTAAAGGAGGAGTTTGATAAACACGGAATAGAGATACCATTCCCACAAATGACTATATGGTTCGGTAAGTCAAATCAAGCTATTTAATATCTTCTTAACAGAATCTGAATCATTATTCTCCTTTATCTTTTTAGCAACCTCTTCATCTTGTACCTCATAACAGCTTAATATCCCTACCTCATTCTTGAAAAAGAGAAATACTTTATCTTCATGTATACACGTATAAATCTTATCTTTCTCTATTAACTCATTCCTTATTATTATCTTTCCGTTATTAGACTCTATAGCATCCATAAATTGAAATACCTTTAATGTTATTTAACTATTATGAATAGTATAAAGAAGAGAGTTATTATGCACATAGATTTTGATTATTTTTATGCTCAATGTGAAGAGTTAAGAAATACTAGTATAAAGGATAAACCAGTAGTAGTTTGTGTCTATTCTGCTAGAGGTAATGATGCGGGTGCTGTTAGTACTGCAAATTATAATGCAAGAAGATATGGTGTAAAATCAGGAATGCCGATAAGATTTGCAAAGCAGCGGTTAAAATATACTAATGCTATATTCTTACCTGTAGATCATGCATACTATGATGAGATCTCTAACAAGGCTATGGAGATAATAAGATCATTTGCTGATAAATTCGAATATGTTGGGGACGATGAAGCATACATAGATGTTAGTAATACTACAAATGGAGATTTTGATAAAGCTAGAGAATTGGCTCTTATTATAAAGAATGAGATTAGGCGAGTATTACATTTATCAATCTCTATAGGTGTAGCTCCAAACAAACTTATAGCGAAGATAGCATCTGGTTATCAGAAACCTGATGGATTAACTATAGTTAAACCTAGCGAGGTTAATAATTTTATTGCTGATATGAATGTTGATGCTATAGTAGGGATAGGTAAGAAGACTAGAGAAAGATTAATTGAGATGAATATTAGAACTATCAAAGAACTTGCAAAGTTAGATGTATATACTCTTATGAATGAATTTGGGAGAAAGAATGGTATATATCTTTATAATTCTTCTAGAGGGATAGATGAGGAAGAGGTTAAAGAAGAACAAACTGTAACACAATTTAGTAAGATAATTACGCTAAAAGAGGATAAAAACGATATAAATTATATGATTAATGATCTTAACTATTTAACAAATGAACTCCATAAGATCATTGTTAATAATGGATATTCGTTTAGGAATGTAGGAGTAATTGTAGTATTAAATGATCTTAATATTAGAAGTAAGAGTAAGAGTCTAAAGAGGATAAGCAATAGTAATGAAGATCTTTATAACATAGCAAAAACATTGCTTGAAGATATTATGAGTGATAAACCTATTGTAAGAAGATTAGGAGTAAAAGTATCAGAACTCGTTAGTAGTAAGGGACAAGATACACTTTTGAAGTTTATACGCTAAGCATCAAAATCCTCGCAAAAATCGTGGTCTATACAATTCTGGTGACTTGAGAAGAGTATCTATCTTTCTTAGCAGTTCTTCCTTTTCATCTGGGAGTAAAGCCTTTAAAGGATATGGATTAGAAGCATGATTGACTCTAAATATTATCTTCCTTTTATTATTAATATTTTGTACCATTACCTTTAATTCTTCAAGTACATCTTGATCGCTTAACATCTCAAATTGTTCTTCAAACTTACTACAAAATTCATCCTTTATACTATCATCTAGATAAAGTGTTAATGCTGCAAGATAATCTGGTTCTATAATATTAATGATTTTAGCACTCTCTATAGCATGGAGGGTACTATACTTCTTACCACCTAACCCTAAGATAAGCATACAAGAGATTATTATGTCAGCATCTTTTGCTTTCTTGCATCCTTCTATTATGCCCTTAGTATTAGCACCTTTTGTTACTTTTCTAAGTATAAGATCAGATCCACTCTCTATACCTATATAAAGCATCTTTAGACCTTTCTCTCTTAACATCTTAAGCTCTTCCACACTCTTTTGTAATAGATTCTTTGGCATTGCATAAGACGATACTCTCTCAAGATTAGGAAATGAGGTGCGTAGGTAATCAAGTATCTCTACTAATGTATTACTATTCAGATTTAAAGCATCCCCATCAGCAAGAAATACCCTCTTTATATTTGGATACTCTTTTGCTGCATAATCTATATCTGCTTTAATCTCTTCAATACTTCGTTCTTCATATCTCTTACTTCTATACATAGCACAGAAAGAGCATCTATTATATGAGCAACCTATAGTAACTTGAAGTATAAGAGAATCTGCTTCTGATGGAGGTCTATATACTGGATCTATATATGTTAACATAATGATAATAGTTATAAATATTCTTAATATACCTTCTTAACCTTTAGATACTTGTGAACTATACTCTCAAGGCTGCGCTTCTTCCTCTACTGATCCGTTGTCTGATAAGATGTTTCATCTCTCTCTTCAAGACCCAATTTTAGAATATTCTTTGTATTATGTTTATATCAAGATACGTCTATCATAAACATGCATATTGTGAGATAAGCTTTTGATTGAGCATTTCTATGTAGAGCATGTATTGATAGCTAGTTTATTGCACTAGGTAGTAAGTGACATTTATTGCTAGATGATATTCTTAACTATTTTTGATATTCAACTCGCTTGAGCTTCTTTGTTTTTCATACCCTTCATTAGGCTAAATGCTAATTTCAGTAGCATATTACATTGCAATATGAAGGATGAATATCTATCAAATATAGTAATGATGATAAGTCATGAAGAGTGGATGAATAAAGGTTAGACTCGTTGATATAAGAATATACTAGTATTGGATGTTACTAAGATATACTTGAGATTGGTAAGGTATTAGAGTATTATAACAAGGAGAACTTAGATATACTATAAACTGAGATAGATACTATTACGAAGCATCATGTTAGAGCAGTTATCAATTCATATTAAATGTAAATGTTCTAACAAAAATATCATTATACAATAACTAATAATCTAGTTATACAATAGATTATAAATTAGTGATATCTATTATATAAAAGAATTGCAGATAATTTACCTTCTTACAACTTTAGTTACTATTATAGCAGCAACAACTATGATAGGAAGTAACAAACCTATGTAATCCATTCTATATACAGCCCTTATAGTCATACTCTCATTTGCTATCAATGTAAGATTATTCTCATTTTTATCATATCCCTCTGGTAAACCTTCCCAATGATCAAATACTTCTCTCAATATAATAGGCACTATAGGTTTTTCATTTGCAGATATAACTACGCTACTTCCTACAGGATAGCTTCCACTCCCCTCACCATCCTCTACTGTTATAACAACATTCCTTCCGTAAATTAGATTTAAAGTAGTATCACTATCCAAATGTAGCATAATATTATTCCTTACCATACTATCTGTTCCGTTTACAGTATTTATTATTACTTTTTGAAGATCTAGATCGTTATACTTTTGAGGAAATGTCATATTTATTGAACCGACTTCTAATCTCTCTTTATATGGAGTTGTTAATCTCCCAAGAGTTGAATCAAATTGTACGTTAAGAGAATTTCTAGGACCTTGTGCGTTTATAGTAAGTGTTACAAATCTTTTAACTATTATCTTGAGATCTATTCTCTCATCCTTATAACCTTCTCTATATGCTTTAATAGATAGATTATATTCTCCTCTCTCGTTAGGTATAATTATGATTCTATTATCTTTAACTTCATAATCTATATCAGCATCTATATCTACAAAGCCATCAGTATCTATCTCTATGATATTCTCTTCTCCAACATTTGTATTGATAGTGTTATTCATCTTCTCACCATTAATAGTTACATTAAATCTTAGTTTGTTAAGAAAGAGATCTATATCCTTCTCTAATATGCCATTATCTGTAATTACTAAAACTTTATTAGTATTAACTATAACTTTGCTATACTTTATCTTCATGATAGGTGTCTCATTATCCATTAGATGGATAGCCATAGGAAACTCTTCACCATGATGCACTAAGGATGGCGCATCTATCTCCAACTTTAATAATGAAATATTAGGACTTAATACTATATTTTCTACTCCATTCTTAGATATTGCTAATATAGTCTCCTTCTCTATTATACCAAAGACTATGGTGATGTTATCCTTCTCTTTAACCTCTAAAGATAAATCTGGATTATTAGAAGTTATTTGATAGCCTATGCCTGGTAAGATAATTAAAGGCTGTTTTACTCCCTTTTTGATAGGTAAGATAGATGCATCTAAGCTGTTTTGAGCTTGAGGTATAACATTTACCTCAATGCTAGATGGGAATATATTAGAACCTCCTGCTACGAGAGTAAACTTTCCATCTCTTATAGCATATATATCAAATCTTATAGCATGCTCTTTAAATAATACTGATGGAGTTAATATAGATGGATGCTCTAAACCATCAGATGATAGATCTATTATTCTAAAATTATTACCATCATTCTCAACAGGTATTATAGACTCAGCAGCAGAAGTATGTATAGATACAGTATTATTCTTACCTATTCTTACCTCTTGAGTATAATTCTTCTTTATTTGATACAATGCAACCAAACCTTCAGCTCTACTATCACTTTCTATAACATTAGGATATACCCATAATATTACATCAGTAGCAGTAGCATCATTTGGTACATCTGTTATTGTAACATTTTGTGTTGAGAATGTCTTACCAATAGAGTCTGTTTGAGTAATGGTTAAAGTACTATTGAACAATGCACCCACTATAAGATTTGTTGTCGTAGCACCTACACCATTGATAAATGCTGTAATGGTAGCATTTCCTATGTTATGTGTATATATCTCACCACTCTCAAATCTCTCATCAATGACAATGGAGTGCTTCTCTTCATTTACTCCTTTGAAGAGTGGATTAAACGATGCTACAGCTATATTTGAGGAGGTTAGTATTACATTAAGAGGATCTTTTGGTATATATGGTCTTCCGTCTTTCTCTAACCACACATAAAAATATGCTTTTGAATCTGGTAATATTATATGTGGTGCAACTGCTAATCTTATATCTATCCTTCCTGTATCTCTCTTAATATCAATGCTTGTTGATCTAGCATCTTCACTAATAGCATATATCTTTCCATCACTCTCTACTCTTGCTATAAAAGAAGCATAATAGTTACCTTTCTTGATGGTTATACTATCTATAACACTTACCCCTCCCTCAGCAATTAGGCGTATCTTCATATCCTTTTTAGCCTCTACTGGTATGCCGTTGTTATCTAGCAGGAAGATATAGCCAAATGCACTATCTACTATCTTCTTTTGTAATATTATCTTGAGAGAATTTGTTGTCTGTATATTTTTATAGATATTTGTACTTTTTGTTGCAAAATTTTCATCTAAAACACCAAATACTGTTGAATTGCCTATAATTAATGGTTTGATCTTGAATTTAGCATGATTTTGATAAGGTTTGATGGTTACATGATCTGATATACTTAACTTCTCATCACTTATTAACATAACATCCCTTGAATGATCGGTAGCGTTTCTAGCTATTACTATACCTTCATACTCTTCTCCTATCAGCATCTTCTCTGGAATCCAAATTATAAATTCGTTATCGGCATATGCATATGCAATACTAATCATGAATATCAATACTATCAATACTATACCTTTCTTCATGTCTCTAATACTTATCAATACTTAAAAACCCTACCTGCTAACTATAGCATTACCTAGCTCTGTTATCAATACTATCTTCTTAGTATTCATATTAGTAAGATCGCATCCTACCTCGATATCACTACTATTAATAGTTTGTGTCTGTAAAGGATTTACCACTATCTCATTTACAAGTTTACATATGTATATATCATTAGTATCTTCAAACATTATTGCATTTATTACACTTCTCTTTAACCAATTACTCTTAACATCTATACTATTTAGATTATTACCAGCATCAATTACTGCTGTTGCATTTAGATCTTCTCTAACCCTATCATTCTCTACCTCCATTACTTCTTTTGATGTAATTGTATAATTTACCATCGAGCCTATTAATGAGATGAATACACCTATACCTACTGCTATAACCCCTGTGATTGCTAGTAAAGCTACTGGACTTACCATATCTTTAATGATAATAAAATATATTTAAGGACTTAATTTTATCTTTTTGATAAATCCATATGTTGAACCATCTGAAGTTATTGCATCTATTTTTAGTAGATACTCTTCGTCAAGCCTAGTATTCTCTATACTTATTATATTATCAATAGTTATACTTTTACTTACTCCTATTAGTGTAGTATTTTGCATAGATAGTATTACAGTTCCATTGTTATATTGTAATTCTATATTGGTATCTTTAAATGTAGTGCTGCCAGTATTCTTTAGAGTTAAGAAGAAGTATGCTTGAGTATGAGTAGAGTTACTTACACTTAAACGTTTAAATACTAGATCTAATAATTCATACTTCCTCTCTATACTCTCTATACTTGCTTGTTTATACATCTGATCCCATACTATAATACTTACTACACTTGCAACTCCTAATAGCATTAGTATAGTCAATGCTTCTCCTATTCCTTTCCTTTTCATCGATTATATTAGCATTAATATATTTTTAAGACTTTAAACTGATTCTCCTTCTAATAGGTTTAGTTGGCAGCAGTAACTTCTTCATTATAAACTCTCCATTCTTTAGAAGTGTTATTGAATACACTGTATATCCTTCAAATGATAACAATCCATCTAGCTTTATTGTATAAACCGAAACCTGAAATGTATCATTAACCTTCATCTCTGCTATCTTACTTGCTAATACATAACTCTCTACGCCTAATATATCTGATATTAGGAACAAGTTCCTGTAATACTTATTAACTAATTGCATCATTAAGAAAAGAGATGAAATATATAAAAATGGTTTAAAGATAGGAAATATTAATATCCTATTTACCATGATATACTTTTATGCCATTTAAAATAATCATAAAAGGCAAGGTTCATGATATAGGCTATAGGTTATTCTTATTAGAAGAGGCTGACAGTTTATGTATTGATAGATTTGATGCTAGGAATGTTATGATAGATAACAAAGAGACTGTAGTTGTATTGATAGATGGGAGTGATGAACAGTTGAATAATTTTGTAGAGTTTGTTAAGAATAACGTGCCAGAATATGCTAAGGTTGAAGAGATTAATATTGAGAGTTATGATGGAAGGATTAGAGAATTAAATAGATTTAGAGCGAGTCTTGATACTCAACAATTATCAAAGATTGTAAATGTTGGAATCAACATGCTAGGAAAACTTGATAAGATAGAGAATAAGTTAGATGAAGGGTTTACTAGGGTAGAGAATAAACTTGATAAGATAGAGAATAAGTTAGATGAAGGGTTTACTAGGGTAGAGAATAAACTTGATAAGATAGAGAATAAGTTAGATGAAGGGTTTACTAGGGTAGAGAATAAACTTGATAAGATAGAGAATAAGTTAGATGAAGGGTTTACTAGGGTAGAGAATAAACTTGATAAGATAGAGAATAAGTTAGATGAAGGGTTTACTAGGGTAGAGAATAAACTTGATAAGATAGAGAATAAGTTAGATGAAGGGTTTAAAGATCTCTCTAGTAAAGTTTCTAAAACTAATGAGTTGTTAGAGGATAGATTTAAGAATCTAGAAGAAGAGATAAGTAAGATCAAAAATGCACTGATCAGAGCTGGAATAGATATATCATAACCTAAATTACATTTCATAATTTATATATTATCAACAATATCAAGATCTGAGGTATATAATATAAAAGAAAAAAATTATTGAATGATTGCTTTTGTTGTTATATCAGCTGTAGAGCCATCAGTGAAGGTTACTATCACATGTATTGGTATCTGTTCTCCAACGAATAGATCAACTTCTTCGTCTATATTCTGGTTGGTAGAAACAGTATCATCCTCATCAAAGTGATGCTCTGCTCTAGCTGTTCCACCCGGTGGTATTGTAACACCTGTTGCTAGTACATTACCACCACTTGTTGTGTGTGCATTACCATTAGCTGCCGTTACCATCAACTCGAACTCTACTTCACTTATCGTCTTAACTCCTGTATTCTTTATGTTTGCTACTACCATTAAACTATCCTCATCACCTGTATCAGTATCACCAACAGTGCCTGTATCTACATCATTGCCAGTAGGATTTGTTACTGTCAACCCATCTATTGTGAATTGGTTTCTTACACCTGCTGCTCCACTACTTTGTGTGAATGATGTAAATACTACTACACCAGCAACTACTGCTATTCCTATCAGTATCAAAGCCATGATGGCTCCAGATATTGCTTTTCTCTCTCTTATTCTGTTCATGTTCATCCCTACACCTAATGATGGGAATCATATTTAAGGCGATAAAATTTAACTAGCAACTTTTCTGCAAATTTTTGCAGTAGAATTGCTAGTATTACAAGTTATATAACACAAGTTACATATCATGCATCTTTATAAATCAACTCTATTATAGATGCTATATGAAGATAGAGAAGAAGATAGAGTATGGAGGAGTGATAGGGATATGGATTATAGTAGCATTAGTATCTTTCTTAACTATCTCTAACATACCATACTTAGAGATAAGTAATACATACCTTAAGATGTTAAGTGATACTTTAAGTTCATTCATAAACTCTGAGAGGGTAATATTACTCTTCATAATCTTAACAGCAATAGCATCTTTAACAATCATAAAATCATCTATAATGAAGAGTAAAGAGAGGGTATCAAAGAAGAATCTAAAGAGGGTATCAAGAAGATTAAGAAAGGTATTAAGAGAGGAGAGGAGAGAACGAGTAGAGAAGAGTATAATCTCAAATTATGAAGAGAGATTAATTAAGAAGATGAAGAAGCTATTAGATTATTCACTCTTAAGTAAGACAAGAATTACATTAGCAGAATCATTAAGTAAGGATATCTTAACAGCAGGAATGACAGAAAGCCCAAGAAGAATAAGTAGTAAGAGCATTGCATATATGATAATCTCAGCATCGATAATGATACCATTATCAATCTATCTCTCGACAATTAACAAAGCATACATAGCATTGATGCTAACCCCAGCAGTTATGTTATTGTATCCAAGTATTGAATTAAAGATGCTAATAAATAATAGGAAGAATAAGATCAGTGATGAATTACCATTCTTCATATCTTATGCTAGTATAATGCAAAGCATAGGAAGATCTTTAGTTGTATCACTAAATGACATTATTAACAAGCATATATTTGAGATAATTGAGAGGGAAGCAAGATTGGTAAGGAGGAATATTGAATTCTTTGGCATGGATCCTTTGGATGTATTAAATGAAATAGCAATCAATCATCCAAACGAAGATTTTAGGACTGTAATGCTAGGTTATACTAGTGTAGCAAGGAGTGGAGGAGATGTAGTAAACTATCTAGAAGAGAAATCTAACGAGTTCTTCAATAATTTAAAGTTTAGAATGGAGAAGTATAAAGAACAAGCAGGAACATTGAGCGAGATGATGCTTATAGCATTAATTGTATTCCCAACTCTAATAATCTCAAGTGCATTCATAATGGCAGCAGGGTTCTTTGATACCTTGGCTCCAATGATCTTGATAGTAATGCCAATTGCATCAATTGGTTTGATAGTATTAGCAGATAGAGCACAGCCGCCAATGAAGGATGAGATAGTGCATACTAACTATACATTTGTAGTAGGAGGAATAGTAGCAATAATACTCTTTTATATGGTTAAGGATGGGAAGATAGATATTTGGTTAGGATTGGCAATAACAACTATCCTAACCTCACTAGTAAACTTATTTTATGTATTACCTCAGATAAGGAGTGTAAATAGCATCAATAAAGAGTTGCCAAACCTCTTAAGAGATGTTACTGAGTATAGGAAGATAGGATATGATCTTACTGCATCAATAATAAAGTTAAGTGAGGAGAGGACATACAACAAAGCATTTACTAAACTCTTAAGGGATATAACAATATTATTAAAATTAGGTTATTCTTTAGAGTATGCAACAAGCGTAGTAAAGATAAGATCATGGTTAGCAAAGCTGATCTTCTTTAACTTGAGTAAGATTAGCGAAACAGGTGGAGGAAGTGCACAGATACTAGAGTATATGACCAATTTCATAAGGCAGTATCTTACAATAAAGAATGAGATGTATTCTAGTATAAGGGTATTTACAATAATAGCATATGTAGGACCATTCTTGATGGTATGGATAATGAGAAATGTAGTATCTATAATAGAGAAGATAGGACCAGGAGCAAAAGAGTTCTATGGAGCAGATATACTTAACATAGCAATAACAAATGAGTTCTTAGGATTTATGAATATAATAGTTACAGTTGCTGCATTATGTTTAGGATTGGTAGTAACTAAGATAGTTAATTTCTCAATGAAGAATACCTTAAGTATTATAATCACAATCTTGATAACTATAATCTCAATATACATAATGCCTTACATACCATTGCTTGGTGCATAATCATAATATCTCTGAACAAGATTAAATACATCATCTATACTATCTGCATTCTTCTCTATGCATATATTTATGAGCGATAAACGCTTCTCTAAATCCTCTTCTAATTTTACCCCTAACAGTTCTGCTGCTTGCTTGATTCTATTACTTTTAGTAATCAACTCCTTTATATTATCTATATTGAATCTGTCATTCTCTACATCATATTTGAAGATCTCTTGCATTACTACTTTATCATCTTTAGGTATTATCTCTACTATACTCATTACCCTCCTTACAACTCTACCTCCTTTTAATCTAACCTTCTTTAGATGAATTATAAACCAGAGGAGCATCTGCTGACTCGGCTTTATGTTTATAGGCTCAGCAGATAATCTATTTAATGCTGCTAATGGATCTGTAGCATGAAATGATGTTAACCCTCCATGACCAGTGGCAGCAGATTGAAAGAGTGTATAACTCTCTGTCCCTCTAACTTCACCAACGATCAGAAAATCTGGTCTCATCCTTAGTGTACCTTTAACAAGCTCCATTATACCTATATCAAATTTAGTATCTACTATATTTGCACTACTCCTTGTAACCAATCTCGCCCATCTATAGTGAGGTATCTTAAGTTCTGGTGTCTCTTCTATAGTTATTATCTTCCATTTAGGATTGGTTAATGACATTAGTGAATTGATCATTGTAGTCTTACCAGAGCCAGTCTCGCCAACAATAAGTCCAAACCCTTTAGCATCTAACAATAGCCAGATATATGCAGCCATTAATGGATTAAGGGTATTAAACTTTAGAAGATGGGTTATCACAAAAGGTTGTCTAGGAAACTTCCTTATATCTAATGTAGGACCTGGAAGAGATACCTCTTTTCCATATGTAACCATGATCCTATCTCCTTCTTTAGTAACTGCATCTGCTATTGGTGTAGCAGCAGTTATACTCTTTCCAGATCTTTGCATCAACCTTTGTACATATGAATTCATAGCATCCATTGTAGAGAATGTTACATTGCTATCAAGTATATTGAATTGTGTATAATCTCTATGCACTACTCCTATATTTCTATCATATCTCTCACATGTTATCTCCTCTATCCTATCATCCTTCATAAAAGTATCAAGTATACCATAGCCTAGAACATCTCTTACAAGATAATATCTTAATTGTGGAAATACTTGCTGCACGTTCTTTAAATCTAGTTCTTCTGCCTCTTTATAGATGTGTTCTTCCATATACTTGAGAGGATCTTTAACCTCAGCTAAAGGTTTTAATGAGAGAAATAACGCTTCCATAAGCTTTTCATACATAGATTGCAACTCGTCGTTTACTAAAGGTTCGTTTATTATATATTCTCCATTCTTTGTTATACTTACTCTTACTTCATCAAGTCTATACTCTTCTAATATCTCTTCCTTATTTACATTAGCATGTAGTGAGATTATCTTAAACCTCATCTACTATCTATCTATAAGATTACTTATAAATGGCATTTTTATTCTGTCTATCCATAAATAATCATGATAGAAGTAAGGATAGCAATTGCATTAATTATGCTAGCAACAGCAGCGTTCTTTGATCTAAAGAAGAGAGCAGTTAATGATATAATATGGATGGTATTTGGTTCAATAGGCGCATTACTTTATATTTATGATTATAATGATTATGTGTTTCAAACAGTCATGATCAGTATAACTGCTGCAGTTGCTATAGCATTACTAGCATGGTATGTAAGATTGTTTGGAGGTGCTGATGCACTTGCTATAGTTGCATTATCTATCTTAGTGCCTATCTATAATAATATTCCATTACCATTAATTGTAATAATAGTAGCAGCAACACTCTCAATAATATATAGTATTATGTACAATTCAATAATTAACACTTATCACTATCTAAAAAAGAGAAGACTCTTTGATGAATTTGATGAACCATTATATAGAAGAGTTATAGCATTCTTCTTCTTACATAAGATGATCAATATTGATAGGTTTGTTTATATTGCAGAGTATGATGATGGAAATAGCAAAAGGTTTAGGTTTAAAACGAGTATAGATGATGTTGTAATAGATTATAGAGATAAATATGTATCACTATCCATTCCATTCCTCTTTTATATGCTTATAGCATTAATTATGGTATATCTATATCAAATACATTACCTTTGGATGTTATGATCTGTATACTTCCATATGTATTAGGAGTTATTATTAGTGTCGGTTTGTATACCTCATCATTATAGATAAATTTACCATTAAGAACAGCAGGATCACAATTACTTGTAAGAGTAGATGCGTAAGAAGTTACATTATAAAATGCTAATGCTGCATTTATCACGCTTGCATCGCCTAGTATCTTATCTATACATATATCCTTCTCTCCATAATTAACAACAACGATCTTTATATGAGTGCCATTATTAATTGCTCTTATAACTGATAATAACTCTCCTATCCTCTCTTTACTATTCTCTATAACACTAGAAGTAGTCTGCTTATCCATCTCTAATTGCTGATTGGCATATAGTGCTACACTACTAAATATGGCTGTGGTTATTACAAGTATTAGTATGACACTCAACGCTTCACTTATAGCCTTTCTTTCCATAAGCATAATATGTTTACTTATTTAAAAAGGAGTCTGTATGCTTATATTCTTACATAATATTATTAGCATAAGATAAGAGTAATTAACTATGGCAAGTTCAATGGTTCTTATGACACTTATAATGATGAGTGTAGCATCTGTAGGAGGATCTCTTATATATGATTCTATGATGGAGAAATTGAGTCTCTTAAATAAGTTTAATCAGGATAAGTTAAATGAGTTGGTTGAACATATTAATAATGATCCTTATAATAATACATTAAGTGAAGATAGAGAATACTCAGGCATGATAGTATCTAATGGCGAAGATAATATATTATTGATAGTAATAAATAATAATAGTAATAAATTGATAGATGATATAATAATCTCATTAGAAGGGAGAGAAGTAGAATTTAATAATTTAATGGTAGAGCCAGATGATACATATACAATCACACTTAAGAGTAGGATAATAGTAGATTCTGTAGATGCTAGAATGAGATTTGATGACGGAGAGACTAAAACAATATTGATACCAATAGAAAAGGTATTGTAACATTTACCTATTTGATCTATTATCGTTGTATAGTTTAAAGTATCATTTTTAAGATTTCTATGGTAATTTTTTTATATTAGTTTCGTGTTAATAC
The DNA here is from genome assembly GCA_013538715.1 of Candidatus Nitrosothermus koennekei. Classification (GTDB taxonomy): domain Archaea; phylum Thermoproteota; class Nitrososphaeria; order Nitrososphaerales; family Nitrosocaldaceae; genus Nitrosothermus; species Nitrosothermus koenneki. The sequence continues at coordinate 156,222 of JACAFH010000002.1, forward strand.
TATATGAGCCTAATAGATATAGATTCGTTGATGAATGGAGCAGATCTTTTTGACAAACATACATGTAATGATGTAAGATTAGATAAAGCTATCAAGATAATTATGGCTGCTGCAAAGATGACAGCTTATGCTGGTAATATTTTAAAATCATACTCAAATGATAATCCAGATCCTATAGCAAGGAGGTATGCTAGATTAGCAAGTGAGATAGTTCTAGAGGCTTCTACTCTTACAGCTGCAGCACGCTCGATATGTTTTGAATGTGATAAATTCAAAACCTCTTGAAGGTTTTTATTACCATTATTTACCAAAGATTTATATTATGAATGTTTCTAATAGGTTATGATATATCATGAGTGAGAAGAAACCTACAGATATACCAGTAACACAAAAAGAGTCTAAAGATGTATTCGATACTATATTCGATACATGTGTAAATGCTATAGACGAAGCCGTTAGAACTCAAGCACAGTATATTCAGACTATAACAAACATACAGCAAGAGTATAATGATTCAGTTAAGAAGACTTTAGAGTCTTTGATTAGCATATCAAAGACAACTATGCATAATACATGGGGTTCAGTAAAGATCCCTACAATATTTACAAAAGGTATAAGTGATGCTGCTGATGTAACATCAAAGATAACAAGCATAAATAATAAGACAGTAATCTCTGTTCTAGAATTGGTAAGGCAGAATATGAGAGTGTTTAATGACAACATAGACTCATTCACAAAACTAGGCATAAACATGGTTAATACATGGAGCAGTATGATAACTCCTCAAAGGAGTTAATATCTTAATTTTTTGATAACATTTATTTTGTTAACACAGCTAATCTCAATCGTGAAAGTAGTAGTTGCTAATAATGGGGTTGTTATAGATGAGATCTCAGAACCAAAAGTAGATAGTAATAGTATACTTGTAAAGATGAGGGTCTGTGGCATATGTGGCTCTGATCTAGAGAAGGTTTATGGTAAATATGGAGTAGTATCTAAAAGATTAGGACATGAACCAGCTGGAGAGGTTATTAAAACAGGAGATAATGTTAAAGAATTTAAAGTTGGTGATAGAGTATTTGTGCATCATCACGTTCCATGTTATGAGTGTCATTATTGTAAGCATGGAGATCATACTATGTGTAAAGATTATCAGAGGAGCAATATAGAGCCATGTGGTCTAGCGGAGATATTCTTGGTGCCAGAATGGAATATCAAAAGGGGAGGGGTTCTCAAACTATCAGATAATATTACATTTGAAGAAGCAGCAATGATAGAACCGTTAGCATGTTGTATAAGAGCTATAGATAAAGCAAGTATAATGAAGGATGATAATATAGCAGTAGTTGGAACAGGACCTACAGGTTTGATGCAGATCATGCTTGCAAAATTATATGGAGCAGATAAGGTCTTTGCAATAGACATAAATCAATTTAGATTAAAGTTTGCAAGTAAATATGGTGCAACAAGTATAAATGCAAATGATAAGAATTTTAGTGAATATATAATAAGAGATACTAAGATAGGTGTAGATACTGTTATTGTATCTACTAGCAATATTAATGCATTTAAACTTGCTTTAGATATAGTTAGAAGTGGTGGTAAAGTAATTATCTTTGGTGTTCCATCAAAGGGATCGGTAGTTGATCTAGATCTTAATAAGGTATTTACTAAAGAGATAAAGATATTGCCTAGTTTAGCAGCATCTGATATAGATACTGCAAAGGCATTTAGATTAATTGATGAGAAGAGAATAGATATATCAAGTATAATAACTCATAGATTTAGATTAGAAGATAGTGAACAGGCATTTAGAACTGCTCATGAAGGTAAAGATGCTATGAAGGTAGTAATCACTAATTATGAGAGTGACTAATATTAATTAATCTTATCAATAAATTAGTAATCTATAATCATCTATAATAAAGATGTATTAATAACGTATCTGTATGATAGTAAATATAGATAAGAAAAGTTTAACTATATAAATGTAGAGAGAAGTATCGATAGTAATATGGAATGGGGAATGAAGAATAGATTATCTAGGATATTTAAGAGTGATGGAAGGACAGTTATGTTAGCAGTAGATCATGGATACTTCCTTGGACCAACAGAAAGGTTAGAAGATGCAAGAAAGACTATAACTCCATTACTACCTTATGCCGATTCTATAATGTTAACTAGAGGTATATTAAGGAATTGTGTAGATGCTAGTATGAATGTTCCAGTAGTATTAAGAGTATCGGGGGGTGCAAGTATAATAAGTAAAGATCTTTCTAATGAAGCAATAACTGCAAGTATTGAAGACGCTATAAGAGTAAATGCCTCTGCTGTTACTCTATCTATCTTTATAGGAGCAGAGTATGAACATCAATCCATAGTAAACCTATCAAAGTTAGTAGATGAAGGAGAGAAGTATGGAATACCTGTATTAGCAGTAACTGCTGTTGGGAAAGAGATGGTTAGAGACGCTAGATATTTAGGTTTAGCATGTAGAATAGCAGCAGAGATGGGCGCTCATATGGTAAAGACTTATTATTGTAAAGATTTTGAGAAGGTTGTAAATGGATGCCCAGTTCCAATAATTATTGCTGGAGGTAAGAAGATACCAGAAAAGGATGCGTTAGAGCTAACATACAATGCAATAAGAGAAGGTGCTGCTGGAGTTGATATGGGAAGAAACATCTGGCAATCTGATCATCCAGTAGCAATGATCAAAGCAGTTAGAAAAATTGTACATGAGAATGTATCTGCTGATGAGGCATATGAGTACTTCAATAGTATAAAAGAAGAGATTGTTGTTAAAACCTAGAAAGATGCTCGTGTAGTATTAACCATTCATTACCTTCTTTCTTTAATACCATGCTTACTCTAGATTTAGTATTCATTATACTCCCAGTAAAGTTATAATTATCAACAAGTACACCTCTTTGCACTACTATGAATGTGCATAATGCTATATCATTAAATATATCTATCCTCAAATCTTCTATATCAAATTCATAATCTGATATGTTAGCAAAGTACAACTCTTCATATAAACATGCATCCTCATATGTTTGAAGATTATATGGAGGTACATCACTAAATTTCGAGAATCTATTATGCATATGTATATCTCTTATGATTGAGATATCCTTATTCTTCCCTACATTAAATGCATTGAATATTACCTTCTCTATCCTCCCCTTCTCATCCATTATATTTTTCATATCATAAACTATTAAATAAACACTACCAAAAAATTATGATATGTTAACTTAGTTCCTTCTCTAACTTCTTAATCTCTGCTTCTGTCTCTGCTACTACACTAGTTTGTCCTCTTGCCTTTGCAATCTCTAGTAGTGTTTGTAACTCCTTTAATTTAGCATTAAGTTGTGTCTTCTCCTCTGAACTTAATGACTTGCTACTCTTCTGTACTTCAACCTTAGATTGTCCTAATGCTCGTGCTATAGTCTCAGCGAACTCTTTATATGTTTGATTTGTAACAGGAAGCCTAATAACTATCTCTATTTGAGCTGTTGTCATATTACTATCCATTATATACATTTATTTAAGATTTACTCTCATAGAATTATTCACAAACAAATTATCAATGCTATATACATTAAATATCTCGCAACATTACACTATAGTTCTTAATATAGAAACGTTGTAGAGATGTATTAATCTATCATAAATATTGTTGATAGAATTACATATCTATCCTTTTGATATATATGATACTTTATTAGCACTATGGAATATTCATTATTTAGCAAAGTAGCAAAGAGATATCACATATTATTTCATATTTAGATTGTATTAGCACTTTTTAGTGTAGATTAGTGATTAATGTTTTATCTCAAATATCTTTATTACTAATGCTATAGATAATATTAATATTATATTGCTATGATCTATAGCAGAATTCGAACTAGACAAAAAGCTACCCATATAACTCTACTATTTTTAACAATCCTCCATAAAGTATCATCTGCTTCAGAATGAATACTCCATTTATATTTGTAGACAAGAATACATCTGTCTAAATCTAGCCTAGGATACTTGTCAAGGTAGTGGCTATTTTCTTATCAGAATTTCAATGTGGTTTCTCTTCTCAATCACTCTTTTGCTTATACGTGATTTAACAATGCCAAATATTTACTGCAATTTTGTCTCAGAACCATTGTTTCTGGTTTCTCGTAAACTATTGCAAGTAAATGTTTAGCCTTCATATATCATAATCCTCTTCATAAAGGTTAGTAAAATCAAGTCTCTTAATGCTAGTAAGGGTGGGTAAGCTTGACTGGACTGTTATCAATACTGAGTATTCCTTCTTGAGATATAAGTCATGCATAACTTTCATTTCCTCTTCACTTACTGATAGTATAAGCCTTTTCTATTGTGACATCCAACAATGGTATACTTCTCTCATCTGTAGGAAGATTATTTATCCTATCTACTATCTCCATTCCTTCTATAACTTGACCAAATATTGTATATTCTCCATCTAGATGTGGTGCATCTTTTACTACAATGTAAAATTGTGAACCAGCTAGATTTGGATCTCCTGGATGAGCCATTGCTACTACACCTCTAGAATGTGTCATATTACTAATCTCAGCCTCAATTGTATAACCAGGTCCACCTAAACCCCATGTATCTTTACTCTTATCCTTTGTATTTGGATCTCCTCCTTGTATAACAAAATCTTTAACAACTCTATGTATCTTTATGCCATCATAAAATCCAGTGTCTATAAGTTTCTTGAAGTTATTAACCGTCTTTGGTGCTATATCAGGCATTAATTCTATAACTACTGCTCCTTCATCTCTTCCATCTACACTAAGGTTTAGTATAGCATATTCCCCACTTGAAAGTCTTGATGAGATCTCTTTTACTCTAGCATCATAATCTACTTTCTCCTTCTCTACTACACCTTTGATCTTGTATATTAACACTCCAAATACAATATTAGATGATTTATCATTAAAACTTGGAGAAGAATATACTAATTCTAATGCACCATTCTCATCATATTTTACTTGCTCCATATATATGGCTGTACTTCCACGAGTAAACTGTGGTTGTACACTAACAGTCCCATTCTCATTTATTGATGCATAGCCTACTGGTATTACAGGGAATGTCTTACCTAATAATGTAAACCAAAATTCTGCTGTTGGGGTAAATCCATCATTCTGAATGTATCTACTCTCGTTAACACCAGCAATCCTCATGAACCAATGCTTCTTACTTTCATCTCCTCCACCTCCTAATGATAGGAAATTCTGATCTATTCTCTGTGCAACCATATATACTAATAGATAATCAGCCTTTAATTCGTCTTTTAATATTTTTATACCTTCCTCCTCTTCGGATGTTAAAGCAGCTGCTATCCTCTCTATCCTTGTAGAATTGATTGTAGCGTTATCCGCTAATGTTGATCTCTCTCCTAATACAGTAATCCAATATCCATAATCCCACCATGATGCTATAACAGCATCCTTCTCTGTATTATTCTTTATCCATTCTAATGCATCTATCCAATCTCTTGTCTCTACTCTTAATGATGTTGCGCCATTAGAGATAGTTGGAGGTATATCAGCCATTGCTACCCAATTCCCATTTGGCGGATAAAAGAGAGGTACTGAAAGCATTGTTATCATTAATGAACTATAGATTAATCTCGAATCCCTTGGATCAAATATACTTCTTACTCTATACCCCTTCTCAAATATTACTCTAGTTATCTCTACAAATGCTATTGCTGCTAAGACTATTATACTTAATGATGAAAATACCATAAGTCTAGCAAATGATGAGCTTATATAGATTCCAGTTAAACCAAGCACTAGAGCAAATATATGCATAGGAGTCCTTTTCCTAAACGATATGAATGCACCATATCCTGCCAATAGCAGTAATGTAGAATAGTCTTGTGTATAATCTACTATTGTTGGCGTAAAATGTTCTGCAACTGATTCAACTAATGGTATGTCACTCTTTGAAAATGGATTTACAACACTTATATATCTAAATGATGATGGTGCATATACACCAACTATTAAGATTGAAGAGGCTATACCAACAAATATTGCTAATAATATAAACTTATTCCTAACCTCTTTTAAGGGATCTTTGCTTACAAAGTTGGCAGCTATTGCAAATATAGTAGACCCTATCAATCCTAAGCTTGGAAGTGAGAATAAGAATACTCCTCCAGGTCGTGGAAATGATGCTGCTGTTATTACAGTAAGAATAGTGAAGATAGGAAGTATATATATTATGCTTCTCTCTTTAGAGAAGAATGGTAATGTTACAAAGAATAGGCTTAAGAGTAATGCAAAATATTGAACGCCTCCCCATGCCGTCATACCAAAACCTAGTAATAATCCCCCTACGGCAGCTTTAATTATAGCAAATTTAAGATCCTTATGTTTTAAAGCACTAAGTAATAGATATATTGCTAATACACCATAGAATAGTCCTAAAGGTTCTGATTTAAACCAGCCGAGATTACCTCTCTGTATTATTGATGGAGATAATGAAGTAAATATTGATGCAAATACACCTGCTATATTCCCTGCTATTACCCTAACCAATCCAAATACTACTATTGTTAATAAAGAGCCAAAGATAACTGGGAACCATACTACAAAATCATATAATGGCATTCCAAAGCCAAAGATCTTATAAAGTACTGCAGCAGTAATATGTAATCCAGTCTGAGAAGTCTTTGATATATCTCTGCCTTCTGGATACCATGACATATTATCATGCCAATTAAAATATGCATCAAATCCATTCTCTACCAAATATTGAGTTGCTCTATAATCAAAGTATGGGTCAAATTCGTTAAGATAGAAACCATATTCTATCGGCAATGCTCTTAACATAAATGCTATAGAGAATGATATAGCAAGTATGCATATTATTATTAACCTTTTTTTATCAAACCTTAATAAAGGTATATTGATACTCTCTGTAGCCTTCATTACTCTCACTATTCCTATCTCTCTATATTTTAATCTATAGAATTGTGTCTAATTTTAATATTCCTTGTATTAAACAAATATTATTATTAAGGTTCTATGTCGAGAATATTTACATTGTATTCGCCTACTAATCTCTTAAACTTTACAGCATCATCTTTAGAACCTACTATTGCTCCATAATGCATAGGTATAATCAATTTAGGTTTTATCATTTTCACTGCTTCTACAGCTTCTTCTGGAGTCATAACATATGTGCCACTAACGGGTAGCAATGCTATATCAGTCTTTACTCCTTTCATCTCCTCAATAGCATCAGTATCACCAGCATGATATATTCTAACATTATCTAAAGTAAATACATAACCTACCTTTTCATCATCTTTAGGGTGATATGGTTTATTTGTAGCAGGGTTTATCTTATTGGTATTATAGGCTGCTATAGCCTCTATATCTACTCCCTGTACATTAATCTTATCTCTAGGCTTTACTATTATAACCTCCTTACATCTAATCTTCTTTAATTCAGCTTCGCATTGTTTAGGCGCAATTATGCTTGTGTTAGAATCAATAACCTTCTTAATATCATCTTCACTTAGATGATCAAAATGTTCATGTGTTATTAGCAATAGATCTGTCTTGTATCGTTTCTTCAGCCTATACGGATCTATCATTATTACTTTACTATTGCTTATAATAAATGAGTCATGTCCTAGCCATCTTATCTTTATCTTACCATACTCCATACCATATATCTTCTTACAAAATTCTTTTAAAGTTTATCTCTCTATAATCACTTCGTCCTTTGATAATGTTATTACTCCTATACCTCTATCTTTTGCTTTCTTTTTCATCTCTTTATCTAATGTTGCTATATATGAACTATTTTTATCAGCATATTCTATTATCAAATCGTCTATCGGCTCTCCTTTGATATCTATTATCCTTACTTTCATCCTTTCTATCAATTCTAATGCTGTTCTTGCTGCTATTGCACGTTTTACACTCTTACTTCCCTCTAAAGATTTAAGCTCTTTAATGATAGCAGATAATACTATACATTCTAAATCCTCGAGTATGTACATCCTCTTGATAGGTTTAGTAGCAATAGTGATTAGGAAACTAGAATCTAAAATAACATTCATGTTAGTACTGTAGCAGCGCCTATTAATCGCCATCTATCTGATATCCTTCTACTTATAGCTACCTTACTATCCTTTAGTAAACATATAGGTTTCTTAAGTTTAAGAGTAATTATCTCATTTTTAACACTGCTCACAAAAGAGGTTATCACTGCTGTACCTATATTAAGCCTTAATACTTCATTATTCTTTATAGGCTCAACTTGAATCTCGTCTGTAGTTCCAACTGCGCTATCAAAGAGTTGAGCTCTTACAGTAATACTGTTAACATTCTCTGGAAGTTGTCCAGGTTTACCTATAATATTACCTATCATAGAATCACTTTTTGTAAATGCTGGATCTATTTGTGTACCTATAGCTATCAATCCTCCTGGCCTAACTTCATCTACTAAACCAGCACTAGTAGATAAACTCACTATCTTTGTTATTATAGATTCATACTTATTACTCCTCTCATTATATATGCCAGGTTTGATCTCTATCTCATCACCAACTCTTAATCTTCCTTGAAGCAACGAGCCACCTATAACTCCACCTTTTAGATCTTTTGGCTTCATACCTGGTTTGTTTATATCAAACGATCTTAATACATACATTATAGGATTCAATGTAGGATCTTTTTGAGGAGTTGGTATGTACTCTTCTATTGCTTCTATCAATGCATCTATATTTATCCTCTGCTGTGCAGAGACAGGTATTATAGGCGCATCTTCGTTAACATCTTTTATAAATTCTCTTATAGCATTATAATTCTTTATGGCATCTTCTCTACTAACTAGATCGACTTTATTCTGCACTACAACTATATTCTTTATACCAAGTATTCCTAATGCAGTCAGATGTTCTCTTGTCTGTGGTTTAGGAACTACTTCATTTGCTGCTATAACCAATATTGAACCGTCCATTAACGCTGCTCCTGAGAGCATGTTAGCCATAAGACTCTCATGACCAGGAGAGTCTACAAAACTAACAACTCTTAGTAATTCAGTCTCATTACCACAGTTAGGACATATATTTGATGTTGAATATGCGTCATGAGATTTACATACTTTGCATTTATAAAATGCAGCATCAGCATATCCTACTTTAATAGTAATTCCTCTCTTAAGCTCTTCACTATGAGCACTTGTCCATATACCAGTTATAGCTTCAACTAATGTAGTCTTTCCATGATCTACATGTCCTGCTGTACCTATATTCACACATGGCTGTACGCCATATCTCTCCATATACCATTGTGGTAAAGTATCTCTCCAGTGCAAATTGATATGGGAATATAAAAAGGGTTATGTTAACCTTTGCTATTCTCTTCAATGGTGCCTTCTATTAACACAGCATTTATCTGATATATATCATCGCTTATAGTATTTCCTCTAACTAGTTTTCGTATCCTTTCTCCTTCTTTTAAAGCTCTTACTCCTTTTCCTTTTGTTAATAATACATATTTCTTAACAGCACCATGGACATCATCATGCATAGGTATCCCAGCTTTGTCGCTTCCTCCTGTTATCTTTGCTTTACCTTGTATACCAAGTATGGAAGTATCAAATGTATCGTATATTCTTAAACCTAATAATGGTTGAGCATTACTATCTTTTACTTCATAAGATCTAGATCTCTTATTCTTTGGATCTGATAGTGTTATCTTAAATGTAGGCATGTTATACAGCTAGAAAATACCTTTAATTAACCTTACCAAATAATATTGAATATGAGAAAAGCAGTATTAATGATTGACTCTAGCAAAGAGTGTGATGAAGCATTAGAACTATTTAAGAAGGAGAATGTACCATATACACTTTATAAGATAGATGAGAGAGACATAGGTTGCTGTGGAAGTTATCAGACTAAAGTTCCTGCTGTGTTTGCACCAGAAGGTATATTCAGAGGTCTAGATGGAGTAAGAGAATATCTTAAGATTGCAAAAATTCCAAGAGAAAGCGAGAGCGCATATTGGTAACTATATATTTTCGTTGAGTATGTTAATAAGCCTCTCCTTCATATCCTCTATATAGTCACTATAAGATGCTTCATAGCCACATCTACATCTTACAAACTCTATATCTTCGCTTAACTCTGCTATTTTATTGCATTTAGGACACTTTGCATCCATACTTTATCTTTCTCTAATCATAGATTTAAGATTATCTATGAACCAATCTAACGAAATTTTCACATCTAATGCGATTAACGCTTCTATATATTTTATACCTATATTTCGTATATTTCTATAACATTCATCTATCCATGATATATTATTAGTATATAGTATTACTAACATGATATCTTCATAGACTATTGGCTTCATTAAGAAATTATCTTGTAAAATTTGGTATATTTTATTTATATCGTCATTCTTATTTAATCTTATTATCATGCCAACATTAATATAACTCTCTAATTTTGACGGATCTAGAAGCATAGAGAATCTTATTATTGCATTATTTATAAGATAATCAAGATTCCTTTTTACAGTCTTTGGAGATATATTTAATGCGAAAGCAATCTCTTTATTGCTTGAAGATGGTTTTAATAAAAGGTATCTGATTATCCTAATTTGGGTCTGAGATAGTTTTATAGACGAATTAGTTCTATATGATATTATGATTGGTTCTAACGGATCTAATAAAGCCTTTACAAGCTCTAATGAATTCTCTCTATTTTTGAGAGCTATACCTATAATATATGTAGCATTTATACATTTAACTAATATATAAACATTTCCTAGTAATCTTATCTTATTAATTAGAGATTCTATATCATCTACCTGCTTTATCATTATATGAATAATATCATATCCGAAATTTACCAAATTTATTAATATATTATACCTTATTATGCCATTATCTAGCATCTTTTTTACCCTATTTCTAATACTGTTGTAGTTTAATCCAACCTTATCACTAATATCTTTGTAAGATATTTTACTGTTATCTAATAATATCTTGATTATGTTTAGATCTACTTTGTCCATAATTATATTAGTATAAATATACTACATAAATATAATGGTTATTGATAAATCTAAAAGTGCCATAATTTGTAATAAAGAGATGGTTAATAATATACTAATGGAACACATATATAGAAGATTAGAGAAATTATGATCATGTTGGCATCATTAACTTATAATGATTCTTTTAATATAGTACTTGAGACAAAGAATCTAACAAAAATATATGGTAGTGGACCAAATAAAGTAGTAGCAATAGACAATGTTAATATAAAGATAAGAAAAGGTGAGTTTGTATCAATAATAGGTCCGTCAGGGAGTGGTAAATCTACACTACTAAATATTCTAGGTGGTCTTGCTAGACCAACCAAAGGTACAGTCCTTATAGATGGAATAGATATATTTGCTTTAAATGATCATAACCTATCAATTATAAGGAATCGAAAAATTGGTTTTGTATTCCAATCATATAATCTAATAAATAGAACTAGTGTATTAAGGAATATTGAGATACCAGCAATAATAGCAGGAATAGATGAAAAGATTAGGAGAAAACGTATAATGGAGTTATTGGATATGTTAGGTATATCAGATAAGTCTAATTATAAACCTAACCAACTTAGTGGAGGACAACAACAAAGAGTAGCTATAGCAAGAGCATTAATCAATGAACCGAGTATAATACTTGCTGATGAACCAACTGGAAACCTTGATACAAAGACTGGTAGTGAAGTATTCAATATACTTAAAATGCTTGTTAAGAAACAAAATAGAACTATAATTATGGTTACTCATAGCCCAGATCTAGCAGATGCAACTGACAAATCCATAATATTAAGAGACGGAATAATTGAAAAGGAGGTAGAGCATAAGTGAAGATACTTACAATCATAATAATCATGTTAATCATTCCTATTGCTTATGCTAAGATACCTGAACCTAGAGATCCTAACTCATGTCCAGATGTTGAGATAGCAGGAGTTGAAAATCAGTGTGAAAGAGAACAAGTTGAAAGTAGTAAAGAGATCAAGTTTGTTAATGCGTATTTTGGATTTAGAGAAGGTTCTAATATAAAGAAGATCGAGGTAGCACCTAATGATGGTGTATCTACACTTATTGTAGTGCTTGCAAATACAGGTCACTTCGAGCTAGCGGGTTTAAGAGGGTGGTTAACTCTACCTTCTGGTTTTGAATCAATTGATAAAGGTAGGGTAGCATTTGATACATTTGATTTTAATATAGCACCTGCTGATATGATCTATCTCGAATTCCCTATATATATTAAAGATGCAAAGATAGATCTTTATAATACAAAATTATATGTTGAGTATTTTAGAGTTAGGGATCTAGGAATACAGTTTAGAAATATTGATATACAATTTAGAATTACTGGTAAGAATATTCTAGATCTAACATCTAATACAGAGATGTTAGAGATAGGAGATAATAATATAGCGTTAAACATAATGAATTTAGGTGACGCTCCTATCTCTGCTGCCATATCTACTTTATCGTCTGATAATTTGATATTATCATCAAAGATATTTAGGCTAGGTACAGTTGAACCAAATGGAAATGTAACTATCAATACAAAAGTATATGTCAATCCATCATTAGCAAATACAATTCAAACATTAAATATCGATATAGCATATTTTGATTCGTATGGAGAAGAGAAGAGTAAAAGATTATCACGCGAGTTTATGATTGCTGGAAGTGCTAATTCTATTGATCTAAGAATTAAGAGTGATAAAGAATTCATTAAAGTATTGCATAATGAAGAATTAACCATAACTATTAGTAACTATGGTTATGAAGAAGCAAATAATGTAGAGATAATAGTAAACAATCAAGTAGGAGAACTCTCAATAATGGGCGAAAGATATAATCTAATAGATAAGTTAGAGGGAAAGAAAACTGATAGCATAAATGTAAGGCTATTTGCTAATGAGAATGCAAAAGGTAAGATATTCGAGTTACCATTGAGTATATCTTATCTAGATAGTAAGGGAGGCTTACATAAGATAGAGAGAAGCATTAGTATATATGCTCAAGGTACTATAGCCTTGAAGTTGTATGACGTTGGGATATCAACTATAGGAAATGTTCCTAACATTTCGGGTTATCTGCTTAATGAAGGAACAGATACTGCACTCTTTACAACTATAGAATTTGAAGGTTCTTCACAATATATAGGCGATCTAGATCCTAACTCTCCTACACCATTTGCTATACCTATTGATAATAGAGAGATAAAAGGAGGAGATATATCAATAGTATATAAGGATGACCTAAGAAATGAGTATAAAGAGGTATTGCCTATAGATTTAACTTATACACCAACTATAATACAGCAAGAGAATATGGAGAAGGGTGATAATAGTCAACTAATAACATACATAATTGCTGGTGTTGCTGGAATTGGTTCTATCATAATGTACATCGCTAGAAAGAAAAGAACACAAATATGAATATTTTAACTATAATATCGCTAACAATAGAGGCTATTAGTGAAAGAAAGGCTAGATCTATGTTAACAACACTTATGGTGGTAGTTGGTGCTGGATTAATGATATCAATCAATGGTTTCTCTAATGGAATATTAACTGAGGCGGAGAAGAATCTAAGCCAATTAGCACCAAATGTTATATTTGTAAATTCTGTTGCAGAACAGGATAACGAGATTAGAGGAGGGCCACCACCAACTCCAAAGATTGTCTTTAATGATGTAGTTGCTAATAGGATAAAAACTTTGCAAGGTGTTGCTGAAGTAATACCAAGTTATAGAGGTAGTGTAACATTAGAGAGTGGTAGCAAAAAGATTAGTGCAAGCGTAATATCATTTGACCCTCGAAAGATATATGCTATAGCACCAAATGTTAAACTTGTTGAAGGTAGCGTATTGAGTAATGATAGAAATACAATAGTCCTAGGCACAAACATTGCAAACCCACCAGGTGAGAACGTACCTTTTGTAGTTCTAGGCCAAACGTTAGTTGCAAAATATACATTTGTTGGTGAAGATGGTAATCAAATAACTAACAAGAAGAGTTTCGTAGTCAAAGGTATACTAAAGCAGACTGGAAATCCTAATGTAGATAATAGTATTATTATAAATTTAGATGCTGGTAATACTTTAATGAATAAGAATAATAGGTATGACAATTTTATTGTATTGGCAAAGAACAAAGATTTAGTAGATACTGTTGTCGATGGATTAAAGAGGCTTTATGGTAATGATATAGGGATATCATCAGCTGAGGCTATATTAGATACAATAAGAAGTTTTAATAGAAGTATAAACTCATTCTTAACGAGTATAGCTATAATGGCTCTGATTGTTGCTAGTATAGGAATAGTTACTACACTTTATACATCAGTTATTGAGAGAATTAGAGAGATAGGGATATTCAGGTCTATAGGTGCTCAAAGCATACATATACTTTCATTATTTCTAGGTGAAGCTATAATAATTGGTATTGCGGGAGCAAGTATTGGTATACCTGTTGGAATGGGTGGAGGATATATTTTAGGCAGGATTGCAGCTATAGCATTTCCTGGAGGCACGCCTGTAATACCATCATATGATACATTAGCATTAATTCAAGTATGGTTATTATCAGTATCGTTAAGTGTTATCGCTGGTTTATATCCTGCGTTTAAAGCAACTAGGTTAGACCCAGTTATAGCTTTAGGAAGGAGTTAGAGATAATAAGTGTTATTTAGAATGATTATATAATGGAGAAGATATTTGAGTTTAAAACCTTTAATGATGCTATAGATTATGTTAATGAGATATCGGCTATTATCAAAAATAGAAAGGTTTACCCATTGATAACTATAGATAGTAATAAAGTTATTATAGGTAAATGTGAGGTGTTAGATGAAATATATATTGAAAAAATAGAAAAAATATACGAATTTTATAAAGACTCATATATAGATGAGACTGAACTAGATATGTTAAAGATGGAGGAAGAGAAAGAGAAAGCTAAACATAGAAGCAGAGGACCATATAGAAAATCTTCTAGTGCTGGTTTGTTCTAATGCGGGATTGATCTAGTGGTTATGATACTGGCTTCCCAAGCCAGCTGCGCGGGTTCGAATCCCGCATCCCGCATAATTATATATTAAATCAGATTTGTGCACTACCAGACGAAAGGAGTGTAAAATGGGAAGGATAAGAAGGAAAGGGTTAGATGAAGAGGAGAAAGAGAAACAGAAAGTTAGAGGAAGATAAGGGCAGTAGTAAAAGAAGGGTAGACATGAATAATATAATAGGTATAATATGTCTCTACTACAACTATTGAACCAACACTAATAGCAGAGATAGATGATATCCATGGCTATAGCACATGCCTTGCATACTATATAAACAGGATAGATGAGGTTAGGAGAGAGAAGATCTACTATGAGGAAGAGAAAAGGGATTCATAAATGCGCTCTTCGTTAATGGCATAAAGATAGAAAGGTAGTTACATATGCCCAGTTATCCTAAGTACCCAAGATTAAGAAGTTAGGGTATAAAAGAGATTAGATGAACTTACAAAAGATGATGTAGATAGGATTATCTATAATAAACAATAGAGATGGAGCAACGCTATAATAGAGGGGGTACTGAAGAGACGTACATTACGCAAAGCATAGAGAGGTTGCAGAAGGAGAGCAGAGATACTGAAGTGGCACATATAGTCATATAGGTATAATAGAAGATCAACAATAAAGGAAGAGACTGTTAGAGCTACTAACCTCCTTACAAATGATGGTTCCTTAAGCTTATAGATGCAGTACAAGGAAGAGCATTGTTATATGTTATGTATTTTTGTTGCAAGACCATCAGAGATCTTGAATATGCATGTAGCCAATGTTATGTTCCATGAGTGGTATATTGAGGTAACAACTAACGGGAAGACTGGGATCAAGGCGCTCATGTTAGTACATATATAACTAATTGAGTTGTACGAACAGCATCTACCAGGGATGAACCAAATGCTTATCTATGATACTCAAGATCAAATGCGAGAATATCTTATCCAAGGTTAAGGAGGTTCATAAAGGATTTGGCAGATGCAGTAGGTTAAAGAAAAGTGTATAGCTATATCTGATAAGGCATATAGCATTAACACATGTTGAGAAGTAATATGATTCCTCAATAACAGAGATATATGGAACTGGAGGAAGGACTCACCAATACATAACATGTACATACACATTGCAAGTTCTGATCGGAAGGAAACCATCTTGAAGAGGTATGGGTTATTATCAAGCAACAATAGTAGTAACAATATATCACTGAAGCACTGTCATAGGTGCCAGAACCTCAATGAACTAAATACACATATCCACATACACTGCTCATGTTATAGATCCAGCTATGCAATGGAGTTGTATAAGATTGAGGGAGAAGATTAAACACCTAAAGGAGAGGGTTGAGCATATAGAATAGTTATTTTACGAGCCATTTGTTATGGATCAAGGTAACAGATAATAGATAGATATAGTATAAGGTAACGTATCGGGAGTAATAATATCAAAGAGAGACTGCTACAGCTAGCATGCTCTCTGCTAGCCTAATGGGGTAACTTGTGTCTGTATAATATTCCTCTTTTTGTGCCTTCACTCAAATACCTGTTTAAATCTTTGCAATATACATCACTGTAATGTTTGCTTAAACGGTAATCCATCAAGACATAATCTGTATGATGTTTTCCTTATATACTAAAATACCAGTAAAGATATATGATTATATATGTTCTGGATAGCCATTCTTCAATAACATAAAAATATTATACTGATATTGCATTTTATTAAGTAAATAACCTAGATTGGTATTTATCTCTTCCTCATCTTTATTTGAAACAAAATCAAGTGGATATAATTATTCTCTTCATATTTGAACAATATATCTTTGAATACATAAATTTTATTAGACCATATTTCTTATATCAGAATATTTAACGTCGCTATGATATATATTAAATTATATCTTTTATTATATCTGATATTGTGTGTATAACACATTCTCTATATCAGATTGTATGTTTTAGACAATTAGATATCATTATAATTATTAGATGCACTAAATAAGTGCAAAAAGATATATATTAATTAATTAATTCTCTATCAATTATCATGAGTAAAGAAGAGTTGAAGAAGAGATTTAGATCAGAGCATGACAAATATTATAGAGTTGGATTATTTGATGAGGTAGGCTTTACTAGGCATGAGTGTAAAATATGTAATAATGGTTTCTGGTCTATCATTGATAGAGATTATTGTGCAGATTGTGAACCATATAGCTTCATAGGTAATCCTCCTACTGCTAAGAGATTTGATTATATAAAAACATGGAAAGAAGTAGAGGCATTCTTTGTAAGAAATGGACATGAGTCTATTAATAGATATCCTGTAGTATGTAGATGGAGGGATGATCTCTTCTTTACAGTTGCATCCATAGTAGATTTTCAGAGAGTTATAGGGGGTAAGATAGTATTCGAGTTTCCTTATAATCCATTAATAGTTCCTCAAATATGCTTAAGGTTTAATGATATAGAGAATGTAGGTGTTAGTGGGAAACACTATACGTCATTCTGTATGATAGGGCAGCATAGTCTCGCTAATGATAAAGGATATTGGAAGGATAGATGTATAGAGTTAGATTATAAGATGCTTACAGAAGTTCTAGGCATAGATAAGAGCGAGATAATATTTCAAGAGGATGTATGGATAGGATATGGTGCATTTGGTTACTCGCTAGAGTATTTTGTAAGAGGTTTAGAGTTAGGTAATGCTGTATTCACAGAATTTGAAGGTTCGCTAAGTAATTACTCGCAGATGAAAGAAAGGGTTATAGATATGGGCGCTGGTTTAGAGAGGTTCTCATGGATAACAATGGGTACACCAACTAGTTACGATTGTTGTTTTGGTCCAATAGTAAGTAAGCTTATAGATACTCTTGCTTTAGAATATGATATAGAATTTCTTTCAAAGTACTTTACAATCATATCAAACAGTCTTGATGAGGTAAATGATATAATAGAATTGAAGCGTATTGCAGCAAAAGAGTTGAATATAAGTATGGATGCACTATTATCTATAACTACACCTTTAGAATCATTATATGCTATACTAGATCATACTAGATCTCTCATATTTGCTATCTCTGATGGGGCATTACCAAGTAATGTTGGAGGAGGACATAATCTTAGAGTAATATTAAGAAGAGCGTTATCACTTGCAAGGAAGCTGGGATGGAACATCTCTCTAGCAGAATTAATAGATATGCATATAGATTATTTAAAAGATATATACCCAGAAGTTGATGAACATAGAGAAGAGATAAAAACTATACTTGATATAGAGAAGAAAAGGTATGACGAATCTATAAAAAGAGTTGGGAGTATAATATCAAATATTAAGAAGAGTAAGAAAGGGCTTACTATAGATGATATGATAAAACTCTATGAATCTGATGGTGTAACACCAGAAACTCTGAAAGAGTATTCAATTATAGATAGCATACCGACAAATTTCTATACAAAACTTGCTGAAAAATATACCGAACAAAAGATCGAAGAGCCAAAACCAATAGCAAAGATATCATCTGAACATTCTACTAGATTATTATATTATGAGAATGAAGATCTATTTGAGTTTGATGCAGAGATAATTGATATATTCGAGAGATATATAGTCTTGAATCAGACTGCGTTTTATGCAAGAGGAGGAGGTCAGGAACCAGATCATGGATATATTGGCGAAGCATATGTTAAAGATGTTATAAAACAAGGAGATCTAGTCTTACATGAGGTTGATAATATAGGTAGTTTGAGTAAGGGTATGATTGTAAGATGTAAGGTTGATGAGATAAGGAGGAAGAGTATAACAAGGCATCATACAGCAACTCATATAATAAACTCAGCCGCAAGAAATGCTTTAGGTTCATGGGTATGGCAACATTCAGCATTTAAGAATATAGATTATGCTAGATTGGATATAACACATCACTCTCCTTTAAGCAGAGAAGAGATAATTAAGATAGAAGAACTAGCAAATAAGGTAACATTATCAAATGTTCCAATAGAAGTAGAGATATTTGATAGAAATGAGGCGGAGAAGAGATTTGGATTTAGAATATACCAAGGAGGATATGTTCCTAGTAGGAATGTAAGGATTGTTAAGGTTAAGGATTGGGATATAGAAGCATGTGCTGGAACGCATTGTAAGAAGAGTGGAGAGATAGGTTTAATAAAGATCACAAAGACAGAAAGGGTTCAAGACGGCGTTGTTAGATTAGAGTATGTTGCAGGTGAAAGATCTTTAAGATATATTCAAGAGATGGAGAAAGATATTATTGAGATAGCTAAGATGATAGGTTCTAGTAGAGAGAAGGTATTAGAAACTATCGAGAAGAGTCTAATAAAACCATTAGAAGAGAGTAGAAAGAAGATAAAGATAATGGAGAGAGAATTAGTAGATGCTATAGCACCAACTATAAGTAACAAGGCTAAGAGAATAGGTCCTATGAATCTTTATACAATATATGACGAGACGATGGATGAGAACTATCATATAACATTAGGAGAGAAGGCTATAGAATATGATCCTTCTCTAATCTATCTAGCATTAATAAAGAAAGATAGCTCTATTAAGATAGTGACGTTTGTTGGTAAGAGTGCGAGAGAAAAGATAAATGCTGCCTCAATTACTAAAGAGATATCGAAGATATTAGGAGGATCAGGCGGAGGGAATGAGAGGTTTGGTCAAGGCGGAGGAAAGTTTATAGAAGCATATAAAGAAGCGTTAGAAGCAGCAGAGAATATGGTATATGATAGATTATAAAGCATTAGAGAAGTGGATAGATAGATGGAGAGATGCCAAGATATTCTATGCTGACCCTAACGATAAGAAAAAATATTTTATAACAGTAGCATATCCATATCCAAATTCACCTCAACATATAGGGCATGGAAGAACATACACATTAGCAGATGTTCATGCAAGGTATATGAGGATGAAGGGTTACAATGTATTATTCCCGATGGGATTTCATTATACTGGTACCCCAATATTAGCAATGTCAAAGAGAATTGCTGAAAATGATATTGAATTAATTAAAACATTTACAGATATATATAAGGTTCCTAAGGAGATCATAGAAAGATTTGTAGAGCCAATAGAAATAGCTAAATACTTCAAAGAAGAGATAAAACAAGGAATGATAGAGATGGGTTACTCGATAGATTGGAGGAGAGAATTTACTACAGTTGATAAATTATATAATAAATTTATTGAGTGGCAATTTAGAAAACTAAAGAATAAAGGGTATATAGTACAGGGTTCACATCCAGTAGGCTGGTGTCCAAAGGATAATAGTCCAGTAAGCCAGCATGATACTTTAGGAGATATAGAGCCAGAGTTTAATGAATATACCCTTATAAAATTTGATTATAATGAGGCAAAGATATTAGTAGCAACTCTAAGACCTGAAACTATATTTGGTGTAACTAATCTATGGATAAATCCAAATGGTAGATATGTTAAAGCAAGAGTTAACAACGAGATATGGATAGTAAGCGAGAGCTGCGCTAATAAATTATCATATCTAAACAAAAAAGTTGAGATACTCGAAAAGTTTAATGGTAGTACTTTAATAAATAAAGAGGTAAGGTCTATACATAATAGAACTATTAAGATACTTGAAGCATCGTTTGTAGATGAGGAGAATGGAACTGGTATAGTTATGAGTGTACCAGCACATGCGCCTTATGATTATCAAGCTCTAGTAGATCTTAGATTGGATATAAATCCAATAGTTATAATAAGGTCAGAGAAGTATAATGATAAAATTCCAGCATATGAGGTTATTAAAGAGTTTAATATCAAGGATCAAAATGATCCTAGATTAGAAGATGCGACTGCTACTCTTTATTCTTATGAATTCTATAATGGTGTAATGATCGTTGATGAGTATAAAGGTATAAAGGTATCTGATGCCAGAGATGCAGTAAAATCTACTCTAATAAGAGATAATTATGCAGATACAATGCTTGAGCTAACAAAAGATGTAAGATGTAGGTGTGGAACCAAATGTGTTGTAAAGATATTAAACGATCAATGGTTCATAGATTATTCTAAGAGAGAATGGAAGGATCTTGCACATG
This sequence comes from Candidatus Nitrosothermus koennekei, assembly GCA_013538715.1. GTDB lineage: Archaea > Thermoproteota > Nitrososphaeria > Nitrososphaerales > Nitrosocaldaceae > Nitrosothermus > Nitrosothermus koenneki. The sequence continues at coordinate 177,457 of JACAFH010000002.1, forward strand.
AATGCTTGAATAGAATGAATCTTCTACCTAATGATATAAGAGAAGAGTTCGAGTATACTATAGAATGGTTAAGAGAGAGAGCATGTGCTAGGAGATCTGGTTTAGGTACTAAACTACCATGGGATAAAGAATGGATCATAGAAAGTTTATCTGACTCTGTTATATATATGGCATATTATATAATTGCTAAATTCGCAGATAAGATAGATATTGATAGTGTAGATGATGCATTTTTTGATTACATATTTAATGGCGGTAAGAATGTAGAGCAAGCTATAGCAGAGGATATAAAGAGAGAGTTCGAGTATTTCTATCCAGTTGATAGTAGACACTCTGGAAGGGATTTGATACCAAATCATCTAACATTCTTCATATTTAACCATACAGCATTATTTGAGAAGGAGAGATGGCCAAAAGAGATAGTAGTTAATGGAAGTGTTTTGATGGAAGGTAAGAAGATGAGTAAATCGTTTGGTAATATAATACCATTACGTTCAGCAATAAAAGAACATGGAGCAGATGCAATAAGAGCAGCAATATTAATAACATCAGAGCTTCTTCAAGATGCTGATTTTACATTTGATATATTGTCATCAGTGAAGAATAAGTTGGAGAAGATATATGAGAATTGCAAGGAACTAAAGGAGTATGAAAGTAATGATAGGATAGATAGATGGCTGAGAAGTACATTACAACATACAATTATAAGAGTTACAGCATCAATGGATAAATTAAGGGTTAGAGAAGCACTTCACGAGATCCTCTATAGTATGGACGATATGCTTGAATGGTATATAACAAGGAAATCTGCCAAAGGTGACAAACCTTCATTAAAACAATTCTTTGATGTAAGGATTAGACTATTGGCTCCATTCACTCCGTTCATATGTGAAGAGATATGGCATATGTTTGGTAATGATAGTTTTGTTTCTCTTGCAGAATGGCCAAACGCTGATGAGAGATTAATAGATTATGATGCTGATCATGGTGAGATATTAATAATGTCAGTCTTAGAAGATATAAAGAATATACTCAAGGTTACAAAGATCAAACCAAAAGATATCTATATATATACTGCATCAAATGATAAATGTGCAATATACTCTAAAATACTTCTATTAATATTAAAAGGAGAGAAGAATATAAGTAATATAATTAAAGATCTTATGAAGAATGACAATAATGCTAAGAAGATGGTAGATATGATAAAGAAGATGGTAGATGATATATTATCAATATCTGATGAGATTAGAGAAAAGAGAGTTATGCTTGATGAGAAGAGCGTATTAAATGATGCTAAAGAATTATTTGAAAGGGAATTTAATGCGAGTATTCACATATATAATGAGGATGATAAAGAGATAATAGATCCAAAATCCAAAGCGAAGTATGCTAGACCATATAAGCCAGCAATATATATAGACTAAATCTTTTATTATGTATTGATCTATACTCTTTTATGAAGATAGCTGTAGTTGGTGTAGGCGTTGCTGGAGCGTATCTACTTAATAGATTGAGTAAAGAACATGAGGTTGTAGGATTTGAAAGGATGAAGGAGTGTGAGCATGATTCTATCTGTGCTTGGGCTACTACAATAGAAGGTATGAAAGATTTGATATCAAAGACTGGATTAAATTTTGAGGATTATATACTTCACAAAGGGGTTAAGATGGATATAATTACTAATACTCCATTTTCATTAAGACTAAAAGGATTATGCACCTATGATAAGATTGGCTTGATAAAAGATTTAATCAAGGATTGTAAGATAATATATGGCTCAATGATAGGGAGAGAGATAAAAGACGAATTCGATCTTGTCATAGATTCTACCGGTTTTAACAGAACTCTGTTACCAAGATTAGATAATGAATTATGGATCCCAACAATACAATATAAAGTAAAGTATGATAAGATGCCATTTGAGGATTTTATGCTTAAACCATTCCCTAACATGAATGGTTATTTTTGGTATTTCCCATTAAATGATAATTATGCTCATATAGGTGCTGGTGATAAGAATAAGATGCATAAGAGAATTGTAGATGAATTCGTTCAAGAATATGGTGGTGATATAGTAAAGAAAGTAGGAAGACCTGTTAGGCTAACACCTCCAACACTATGTGAACCATTCATAGATGATAACGTGGTTGGTGTGGGTGAGTCTATAGGGACTGTATTTGCACTACTAGGAGAGGGTATAATACCGAGCACTACATGTGCGGATCTATTGATTAATAATATAAATAATCTTAAATATTATAGAAAGAAAGTCCTTGAAGAGTTTAAAATATATTACGATGTATTTAGATTTGTTAGAGATAAGATAAATAATGAGTATACTCTTATTAAATATCTTCCATCCTTAATAAAGATATACTTGTATATGAAGAAAAGAGAATCAAGATTTGGAATGGAGATAAAGTTAAGTAATATGCTAAAGATTAGTAGATTATAAATAATATTACTCATTCTATTATAAATCTTATATTTTTGATATATCTAATGTATGTATAACATAGCATATCCATAATATTTAAATAATATCAGAAATTAGGTTAACCTAATGAAACTAGCTGCTATAAGCATGCTTATATTGCTACTTATTAGTAGCAGGAGAAGAGGATAAAGTAGATTTTGTAGCAAATATAGAAATGATAAGAGGATATATTCATTCTTCATTATTAAACTTGGAGAACAATAATACTGAATTGGCAGCTGCACATGCTGGTCATCCTATAGGCGAGCTGTATATACTCATAAAAGATAAGATAGCAGAGAAGGATCCCGCTCCTGCAGAAGATGCAAAGAAACGATTAGAGGATATGTTTAATACAATGAGAACGTCTCCAGAAGATTATCCAGTAAAAGTTAATGAGATAGAAAAGTTCCTTACAGAATTAGTAACAACGGTTGTTGGCGAAGATGTAAAAGAAGAATCGTTCATAGCAAGCGTAATAATAAGACTATTAGGAGATGCTTCAGAAGAGTATGAAGAGGCTATTGTTACTGCTGGAGAGATAAAGAATATAATAGAATAACAAGATGCTCAGGGTTTTATATTTAGAGCAAACCAGTTAATAAGCTAGATGATACTAAAGAAATTGTTCGATATTTTAATGTGTTAAAAATATAGAGGAGATTAAAGATGTAAATGAGATAGAGAATAATAGAGAAGCTTAAAGATAAGTTACAGGTTGTCAAGGATGATAGATTTGTATATACCAATAATATAGATGAGTTATTAGATGCTATAATCACAAAGCTGGAGATTATGATGAGGTAGAAAGACGTGCAAAATATAACTAATGAAACGATAGAGATGGATGTAAGTAGTTATAACAATACTCTAAACGAGGAAGTTACTAACTGTAGAATTGAAGAAGGAGATAGATGATAGGGAGAGTATAGGGTCTATACAATCAACTATAGATGAGATCAAGGAGAATATTAATACTATAGAGATGCATGTGATACCAGAATTTCCAATAGTATTAATTGTATTAGCATCAATAACAAGTATAGCCATACTAACAAGATTCAAGATAATATAAATAAAATGTTTTATTTATTTACTAATGCTTTGGCAGCAACTGCCCATGGCATAATCTCATGATAGACTGGTATATTCCTTTTCTCGATCTCTCTACTCATCTTCTCTGTAAATGGACCACCTATACATCCTACCAATATTGGCTTCTTTCTTATCTTGTTAAAACGATCTAGAACATCAACTATGTTCTCTTCCAATGGATCGTCTTGAAATACAAACCATGGCATAATTATATCTACATTAGGATCCTCCATAAATTTCTCGATAGCAAACTCATAATCTGCTGCTGTGGCAGAACCTGTAACATCCATTGGATTTCCTGTTGGGTATGTTGGTGGATAATGCTCTTTTAATGATTTTAATGTATCGTCTGTTATAGGTGCTACATCTAATCCTAATCTCTCAAATTGATCTATAACAGATATAACAGGACCGGCACCGTTTGTTACTAATGCTACTCTATTACCATTCGCTCTAGGCTGCCATGATAATGCCTTTATAGTTCCTACTAGTTCTTGATAACTATCTACACTAATTACTCCTGCTTGGTCTAGAGCACCTTTTATAACTGCATATGTACCGCCTAAAGAGCCAGTATGTGATGCTGCTTGTTTTGCTCCTCTAGCTGTTCTACCACTCTTCCATATAACTATTGGTTTGTTATACTCTCTTATTACCCTCTTTGCTGTTTCTATAAACTTTCTACCATCACCAAAGCCTTCAACATACATGCCTATAACCTTAATTGATGGATCTTGTGCAAAATACCATATCATATCTGCTTCGTCAACATCAGATCTATTACCATAACTTACCATTTTACCTAATCCAAATGGTTCAGCACTCTCCATGAAGCTTATTCCTATGGTTCCACTTTGTGTTAAGAATGCTACAGGACCCGCTTTAGGTCTTAACATTCTTGCATGCCCCTGAAATGCTGCATCTAATCTATTCTCTCCGTTAAACATACCTATACAGTTAGGTCCAATAACCCTAATCTCATGTTTCAATGCTAGTTCCTTGATCTTTGCTTCAGCTGCCGCTCTTTCACCTCCTAACTCTTTGCCCCCTCCAGAGATTATTACAAAATTATGTATGCCAAGTTTTGCTGCTTCCTCCATCAGTGCTGGAGTTTGTAATACATCAACACATACTATAACAAGATCTATAGGCTTCTTTATATCGCTTAAAGATTTATAGCATTTTAAACCCATTATCTCTGCTCTGTTAGGATTTATAGGATATATACTTCCTTTATAATCGTGATTTGCTATGCTATCTAGCACAGAATAACCTATCTTACCAGGAGTCGCTGATGCGCCAACAACAGCTATAGATTTTGGGTAGAAGAATTTTTCCATATATTTTGAGTTAGGTTGAGCATTAGATATTGAATTATTTGCCTGTTCTTTTAGTAATATCTTTGCATCTACAACTCTATAATCATTACTATATACAACAACTGGATTAAAATCTACGCTATCATAATAGTCAGAGATCGCAACTCCTAGATTCCCTATATTTACAAGAGCCTCTGCAAGCATATCCTTGTTAATAGCATCTGCCCCTCTAAATCCTTCCAATATCTTCTTCCCTCTTAGATCATTAAGCATTGATAATGCATCTTCCTTGGTTATTGGTAACATCCTAAATGAGACATCCTTGAATACTTCAGTGAATATTCCTCCTAAACCAACCATTATAACTGGACCAAATTGTTGATCATATTGCAAACCGACTATCAACTCAATACCTTGGGGTATCATCTTCTCCATCAATACACCTTTTACATTATATTGTTTACTTAACCTATTGTACATCTCATTAAATACATCTATAACTTCTTTCTCATTAGTAATACCTACCTTTACTCCTTGAACATCTGTTTTGTGTAGAATTTGAGGAGAGACTATCTTCATAACTAGAGGGAAACCTATTCTTCTTGCTTCTACTACTGCCTCCTCAGCACTCTTTACTAATGCATACTCTGGTATCTTAATATTATAGTTTTGAAGAATCTTCTTCGCTTCTTCTTCTGTAACAACCTTATCCTTGCTTTTTAAAACTGTGTCTAGTATGCTCTTTGTTGACATATCTATTAAGATATGGAAGACTTTTATATATATTTATATATAATCTTCATCTATTATTATTGTATTTATAACCTAATATGGATAATATTGACACATAAATTACTATAAATAGATAATTACATTATTATATATGTTTAATTTACATAAATAATATTTTTATTAAGATATATACTAACAATACATTATATAAATAAGAAATCTAATATATCATTTATATAGCTAAAATATTTAAAGATGTTACGCTATAATTACTATATGAATAGCTATGATTACTGCAATAGCTGTGGTAGAGTATATGATTATCTTGATCTAAAACCTCATAGACTTAAATGGTATTGCAAAAGTTGCTACAAAGAAGTATTAAAGAATGATATAGAAGAACCAATGTTAAAAGAAAGTCAGAGAATATTATATAGTGCGGATTATTGTACTAAATGTGGTAAATTATTCGACTATTTAGAACTTATTCCTCATGAATTAAAATGGTATTGCAAAACTTGTTATAAAGAGATGATTGCTAGAGTTGCAAAACTAAATAAGCAGTAGAGATTTATACCTATTTTTATTAACATAATAAGAATGAAGATAATAATAGTAATACTTCTGTTATTGAGTAATATTATAAATGTGTATGCTCAAGAATCTAGAAAGAGTGAGAGCATAGAGATACCGTTCTCAGTATTCAATAAAGTAGAGGATTCTCCTGAGATATTTAAGCTGAAGTATAGTCATATGGCAAATTTTATAGTTAGTATAAAGAATGAATTGATATATAAAGAGAATAATGATGCAAAAGCTGTGATTAGGCTTGGAGATAGCGAAGATGATAAGATTATAGAATTAATGATGTATTCAACAAAGAGATTGATAGTATCTATTTTTACATCTTCTACTGGGTATTTTAAGTTACACGATAGTGAAAATGGATGGTTTAGTGATAGGGCAGTAGTAGTATCATTTGTACAGAACGATAAATTAAGTATGCATAATGGACAGAGAAATATAATGGATAGATTAAGTATAAAGGAGTTTACTTTAGATACTCTAGAAGTTTATGGAAAGGATTCGATAGATTCATTAGATAATACTATAGGAGGGAGAGTAGTAATAGATATACTCTCTGGAAATCCATTAGATAATCCAATCTCATTCATGCCAGCAGTAGTAGTTATTATAGTTGGAGTTATAATAGCATTACTTATCAAGACAAAGAAGAGATGACTTTATAATACTTACAAATATCTCTTAATGAACATTCATTACAAGAGGGTTTTAAAGGCTTACATATATTCTGACCAAATATTACAAAAGTATCATTTATCTGCTTCCAATATCTCTTATCTATCATCCTCATCAACTCTCTCTCTGTCTCTTCTACATCTTTTGTATCAACGATTCCTAATCTATTAGATATTCTATGAACATGTGTATCTACTGGTATAGCATCTATATCAAATGCATATACTAATACACAGTTTGCTGTTTTCCTTCCAACACCTGGTAAGTTAAGTAATTTATCTATGCTTCTAGGCACCTCGTCATGATAAACTTTATGTATGATCTTTGCTATCTCTTTTATCCTTCTTGCTTTTACTCTATAAAATCCTGCTACTCTGATAGCGTCAGCAATCTCATCTATATCAGCATCTGATAACTCTTTTGGATTACCGAATCTTGCAAACAAATTTCTTACAGCAATTTTTGAATTTTCGTCTCTAGTCCTTGCAGATATAACGGTTCCTATTAATATCTTGAAAGGATCTCTATTCTCTTCTTCTTGTAATTCTCTTAAAGCAGTTAGTCTATTACTTTTGCATCTCTTAATACTCTCTTGCATAAGTAAGAGTATATTGCTTATCATAACAACTGATAGTATATAGCAAAGGTTTTAAATAACTATCTTCTCTGCTAAAAATAGAATGAATATAAATCCATACGAGAATGCGTTGACACAATTAGATGCAGCAGCAAAGATAATAAAGCTAGATGAAGGATTGCATGAGTTCTTAAGAACACCAAAGAGGGTATTAACAGTATCTCTGCCAATAAAGATGGATAATGGTAAGATTAAAGTATTTACTGGCTATAGAGTCCAACATAATGATGCAAGAGGACCTTACAAAGGAGGAATAAGATATCACCCAAATGTAACACTTGATGAAGTTAAAGCATTAGCAACATGGATGACATGGAAATGTGCAATAACAGATATACCTCTAGGAGGAGGAAAAGGTGGCATTGTTTGTGACCCAAAAAGTATGTCAATATCAGAACTGGAGCGTTTAACAAGAAGATACGCATATGCTATCTCTGATATCATAGGAGCAGAGGTTGATGTTCCAGCACCAGATGTTTATACTAGCAGTAGAGAGATGGCATGGATAATGGATACATATAGTACTTTAAAAGGAAAAATGGTGCCAGGAGTGATAACTGGTAAACCGTTATCAATAGGAGGTTCTAAAGGAAGAGCAGAAGCTACTGGAAAAGGCTTAGCATTCTGTGTTAGAGAAGCAGCAAAGAAGATTAATCTTAACATCAAAGGTGCAAATGTAGCAATCCAAGGATTTGGAAATGCTGGAACGTATAGTGCTAGATTCTTACATGAGATGGGTGCTAATATAATAGCTGTAAGCGACTCTACTAGTGGTATTTATAATAGTGATGGGTTAGATGTAGAAGAGGTTATAGCACATAAAGCAAAGACAGGAAAGGTTAGAGGAGTTGCCAAGAGTAAAGAGATAACTAATCTTCAATTACTACAGATTGAATGTGATATCTTAGTACCAGCAGCATATGAGAATCAGATAACTAAGGATAATGCTAAAGATATTAAAGCAAAGATAATTGCAGAGGCAGCTAATGGACCAACTACACCAGATGCAGATAAATTGCTTTACAAGAATGGTAAAATGGTAATACCAGATATACTTGCTAATGCTGGAGGAGTTACTGTTAGTTACTTCGAATGGGTTCAAAATCTAACAAGAGACTATTGGAGTCATGAGAAAGTTATCAATATGTTAGAAGAGAAGATGGTTAATGCATTTAATGATGTATATAATACTGCTAATGAATATGAAAAAGAGCTAAGAATGGGAAGTATGATACTTGCAATAAATAGAGTAGTAGAAGCGATAAATGATAGAGGCATATGGCCCTAAACATTTAAATTATTTTTTAAAAAAATAGAGGAGTTATTCTCTTAAAGAGTCCTACTACAGCTCTATTACTATAATGATTACAGCTACTATTATTTACTATCGTTCTATCATACACCCAGATCTCTACTATATAACCGCTCTTGGCATACCAGAAGTATCTAACTTTCATGTGCCACTCTCACCAGTTGTAGGAACTGTAGGATATGATCTTGTGATGGAGTTATGCTTCCTCCTAAAGCTGGTTGCACACCTATACTTCCAAAGTATTCTGTATCATATGCGTTATAAGTTCCTGTTATTGTATCGTCGATCTTGAAATCTGCACATAATCCTCGCCATAAGTAATAGTTATTGATGCTCTTGGTGCTTTATTATTGATCATTACATATCCTATATCACTATAATATGTATTGTTCATATCATCTTTTACTTCCACCTTGATTCTGTATAATCCTTGTTTACTACCAGTATCCCATATTGCTAATACATTCTCTGCAACATGTCTTTGATAAGAACTTGTAATATATCATATATTTAAAGTATAAAATGTTCTATCAACATATTTTTGATAGTATTATCTATATCTGAAACGATAGAATAAATAAGAGATTGAAATTAAATTATCTGTGAGTAAAGAACTGTATGTATATCCTGGTGATAGACTAGCAACAATAGAAGAGTTTGAAGGAAAAGAAGGTACTTATGAAGATGATGGAATCGTAAGAGCAAGTATAACAGGTAAGGCTATATATGATATAAAGAGTAGAACTATTACTGTAATACCATTTAGCACTAATGTAAATATGCCAAAACATGGAGATATAGTAAAAGGGTTAATAACCATGGCAACACCAACGATGATAGAGATGAGAATATTATACATTAATAACAATAAAGAGGAAGTTAATCTCTCTGCTATATATTATAGCAAGACAAAGAAAGATACCCAATTTAGAGTTGGAGATTTAGTAAGGGCGAGTGTTACTAATATATTAAATTCGTTCATACATGTAACATTCAGAAATAAGCGACTAGGAGTTATCTATACACGCTGTCATTTATGTCATGGTAAGATGGTTAGGATAGATAATGCTCTTAAATGCACTGAATGCAATACAAGAGATGAGAGGAAGCTAGCAGAGGATTACGGTTCTATAGAGAATATATTGCCAATCTATAGTGTAGTAACATGAAGGTAGCATATCAAGGAGAGAGAGGGGCATATAGTGAGATAGCATCAATAAAATATTTTGGTAACAATGCTACACTAATTCCCTGTAAGACATTATCTGATCTATTTGATATGACAGACAAAGTTGATTATGCTATAGTGCCAATAGAGAACAGTATTGAAGGGAGTGTTAATGAGGCAAACGATCTTTTATTAACTACTAATCTTAATGTAATAGGTGAGATTTATGTTAGGATTATCCATTGTTTAATAAGCTATGAAGAAAATAATATAGAGGATATTAAACGTGTATATTCTCATCCTCAGGCACTTGGACAATGTAGAAGATTCATAAACTCTCACGGCTTTGAGACAATTCCGTATTATGACACTGCAGGAAGTGTTAAAATGCTTGCTAGTAGTAATCTAAAAGATGCTGCTGCAATAGCAAGTGCTAGAGCTGCAGAAGTTTATAACATGAAGATAATTAAAGAAGGGATTGAGGATGATAAGAATAACTATACACGTTTCATTATATTGGGTAGAGATGATACAAAGCCTACAAATAATGATAAGAGTATGATTATATTTGCTACAAAACATATTCCTGGGACATTGTACAATGTGTTAGGTGAGTTTGCAGCTAGAAATATAAATCTTACAATGATAGTGTCTAGACCTATCAAAGGTAAACCATGGGAATATAACTTTTACATAGATTTTGAAGGGCATAAGGATGAAGAGCGTATAAAAGAATGTCTTGAAAATATAAAAAATAAAGTAACATTTTTTAAGTTCTTAGGTTCTTATCCAAAGTTTACTCTCTAATCTTTAAGGTATCAAGTATATTGGTATCTAAATTATATACTCTTATTAAATGATTATTTGTATCTGATATGTATAATCTCCTCTTATAATACTTTATACCTGTAGGCTCATATAGCATCAATGTATTACACTCTTCAGGTGTACATTTAATATTACTAGAGATTAGAGTATATATACTATTATTATATATTACTCTTATAGCATGATTATATGTATCTGCTACATATATCCTCTCATCATTAATATCTAAACCCATTGGATGCTGTAATAATGCATCACTTAATCTACCATCCTTATAGCCAAATATGAACAAATCTTTACCAACTATAGTCTTTACTATCTCATCTTTAAGATCTATCGCCCTTATAGATGAAGTTTCGCTATCCGCCACATATAATTTGTCATCACTTATAGATAATCCACTAGGTTGAGCAAATTCAGCTTCTTCTATACTCCCATCCATTAATCCTTCGTATCCATTACCAGCAAATACTTCAATCCTTTCCCTCTCTATATCATATCTCCATATTTGATGTAACCCTGCCATTGCTATGTAAAGATAACTGTCTTTAAATGCTAGATCCCATGGAGAGTTTAATAACGCATAATGAGCATCATTACTTGTAAGGTAAAAACCTTCTTGCCCATTACCTGCTAATGTTTTAACTATCTTCTTCTTCAAGTCTATCTCTCTTAACGCATGGTTCCAAGTATCTGCAACATAGATTTTATTATCTAACCATAATACACTTTGTGGTTTATGAAATCTTGCATTCTCTAACTCTCCATCCATAAACCCTTTCTCTCCTCCAACGATCTCTTCTATCTTTCCATCAACAGATGCTATCAGTACTCTATTATTGTTTGAATCTGCTATTGCTAACATTTCGTTATTAAATGAGATCTTAGCTGGAAATGATAATATCCTTTTATTTTTGATATTGTTCTTCAGCTTAAATGGTTCCTTTACAATCCTGTGTCTTGCTAATAAAGTATCTATCGTATCCTTTATGTACTCATCTTGACCTTCTCCTGCTTGTTTGTATATTATGTAACCTTTTGGGTCTATTATAACTATTGTAGGCCATGCATTTACACCATACGCACGCCAGATCTTCATATCCTTATCAAGAACAACTGGATGTTTTATCTCATATCTCTCAATCGCTTGTTTAACATTCTCTTTTATCTGCTCATTATAAAACTTTGCAGAATGTATGCCTATAACAACTACTGGCTTATTACTATAGATCTCTTCTATATTCTGGAGAGTGTTTATCATATGCATACAATTTATGCAACAATATGTCCAGAAATCAAGTACTATGATATATCCATTAAGTTCTTTTAATGTTAATGATTTATCTGTATTAAGCCATTCAAAATTACTTATCTCTGGTGCTTTACTTCCAATCACATGGGATATATTATATGTATTATATTTAAAATCTATCTATATATCTCTCCTTCATATAATTCATAACACTTATCACATAACTCAGAGATTATACCATTATAATTTGTCTTAAGATCTATAGATCTATCACAACATTTACAATTCATCGAAGCATATTCTATATTAACAAGTTCAAGTATATCACTGATATGATCAGATTTGTTCTTTATCAATTTGTAATATGTATTTGTCATCTTCATAGCATGAGATAGATTGATTATTGACATTAATGTTAGACCAAATAGCTCGTATATGTCTTTTACAATCTCATATTCAGTCTTGTAAGAAGCATTACCAAACATGCTATATAGCACACTTCTAATTGTATCTGGCTGTAAGCACATATCATATATTGTGAGACTAAATCTCTTTAGATATGAGTTTAATGCATGTATAAATGCAGCCCCAAATTTATTCTCAAGACTCTTTGTTATATGAAAACATATTATGTCATTATATTCCTTAATTGTAAGGTGAGTGTCTTTTTCAACTGATATCATACCATTAATCAGTATTACATAATACATATTATTTTGTCTGTTATAGATGTTACACTTGAAGAAGAAAATAATAAGATGTTTTACATCACATTTACATCATGTGGCATACTTTCAATATAACCTGCAGTTGTCATTTTAATAAATGTGGCATTTCTTTGTAATTCTTGTATGTTAGTTGCGCCACAATAACTTAAACCTGACCTTAATCCACCTGCAAGATGTCTAACTATCTCTATAACACTTCCTTTATATTCTACAAGAGCCTCTACACCCTCTGGAACATAATCGTTCAAATCTTCATCTATACTAACCTCTCCTTCTTCTCTAAACTTTCTTCCAAGTGAAGCATAAAATGATGCCATACCTCTATAGATCTTGTATTTCTTACCATTCTTTGTTATATTTGCACCAGGACTCTCGTCAGTACCTGCAAGTAGACTACCAACCATGACAGACGATGCGCCAGCGGCGAGTGCCTTTGTTATATCACCTGAGTTTCTAATACCACCATCTGCTATTATTGGCACATCATAATCCTTTGCTACCTTTGCACAATCCATTATTGCTGTAAGCTGTGGTACTCCTGATCCTGTAACTATTCTAGTTATACATATAGAACCAGAACCGACGCCAACTTTAACAGCACTCGCTCCTGCCTCTATTAGGTCTTTTGTACCTTCTCCTGTAGCAACATTACCTGCAATCAGTTCACAATCTGGAAATGCCTTCTTTATCATCCTCATAGCATTTATAGCATTCTCACTATGACCATGTGCAATATCTACAACTATAACATCAGCCTCTGCATCTAACAATGCTTCAGTTCTCTCCATAAAATCTCCTTTAACACCTACTGCTGCTCCTACTAACAATCTACCCTTCTTATCTTTTGATGCTAACGGATACTCTTCCATCTTTTTTATATCTTTTGCAGTTATCAAACCGGTTACTCTCTCCTTCTCATCTACTAATGGCAGTTTTTCTATTCTATGCTTATGTAGCAGCTCTTTTGCCTCTTCAATACTTATATTACTCTTTGCTTTTATTATACTCTTTGTCATTACACTGGATATCTTCTTTTTATCAGATTCGAATTGAACATCACGCCTTGTTACTATACCAATCAACTTATTATTCTCATCTACTACTAATAAACCTGATATACCTAGATTCTTCATCATGTTCTTTGCTTCATATATAGTAGAGGTTGGCAAGATAGTATATGGTTGTTCTATTATTATACTCTCACTCCTCTTTACCTTCTTAACCTCTTCGACTTGTTGTTCCACAGACATGAATCTATGAATTATACCTATGCCTCCTTCTCTAGCTAAGGTTATTGCCATATTTGCTTCTGTTACAGTATCCATATTAGCACTTATTATAGGAAGATTTAAGCTAATATTCCTCGATAGTCTTGTGCGAAGATCTGTATCTTTTCTAGATATTATATGTGATCTCTTTGGAACAAGTAACACATCATCAAACGTTAATCCTTCCCTTATACTCAACTAATCCCTTCTTTTACTTTCTCAAAAATCTATTATAAGTTTTTTGATATGTTTAATACCATATAGATTATACTAGATTATTTAATAATATCTTAATAATATATAAACTTTATAAATAATTACAAGTTTTTCTATTAGAGAATATAATACTAATATACAAAATATTAGAAAGATAAATATAGAAAGGTTAGATGAAGACAATTCTACAATTGAATATAATACATGTCAAATCAATAGAAATTCATCGTATTTATGTTATTCTATGACTCAATAATGAACGTTATGTTGATTGCAATCGAAAAAGTTCCGATAAGTGAATTGAGAGTAAAATATATGTTACAAGATCTTAATATAATAGCATACCTACTTTTGTTGTATTAGCCATAAGTAATATAATTATAATGGTATCTTTATCTTCTTGGTATAGAGTGATAATCCATCCTTCTTCATCTTCTCTATGATTATATCTTTATCTCTTTCATTATACCATGATGCTATAGCTTTAGCATTTCCATCATTATCACATATACATATTATAAACCCATTATCTTGTTTGACTGCTCCAACATAGTTTTCTTCACCTACAGGCTCCCATACTCCATCAATCTTACTCTCTCTTAATGCTATTGCTGGCATTGCATTCTCAACATATCGCTTTAATAAAGCCGTTGCATCCCTTATCCTTTGTTGACCTATCTTTAATGCTTGAAAGTATTGCATATGTTTATAGAGTTTCGTCCTTTTTTAAATCTTTTATTAATCCTTTAATATATTCATCTCTAATATATCTTAGTGCAGAATCATGAAACTCTCTTAATAGAACTTTATTATATCCCATCTTCTCATACCTATATGCTTGTATACTCATCTCTAACTTATCAACCTCATGAACTAATACAGCTTCTTTACTATTGTTATTAAGATACTCTCTCCATAAAGTTGTATAACTTATCCTCAGATCATCTGGTAAAGAATCTAGTATTTCTCTCATAGCTTTATCTTCTATCTTATGCTTCACATCTTCATCTATCTCTTCTGGTGTATAATCTCCTATTATAGATTCTGCCAGATCATGTAACAATGCTATCTTTATTGCCTTATAAGTATCAAGACCTTTCAGATCAGATAATAACATAGTTATTAATGTTGTTAAATATGAATGATCTGCTACTGACTCTGCATCCAACATGTCTATAGAGACTTTCTTTATCCATCCTTTTCTAGTGATAGATTTTAATCTATATGCTAGATCAATGATATGTAATATGCTCATTTAGTGATCATATAAATTACTAAATATGAACTTTAATCAATTTATATTAAGTTTCTTTATCTCATCCATTATCTCTTTATATATATTTCCATTTATAAGATCTTTTATCTATCTTTATATTATCTATTACCTTATTATTAATGAATAATACATCTATAATCAATGCTATTAAACTTGCTGCTACAACTATAGCCATAGCGGATATTATAAGGTATCATATGCTTATGCATATTGTATTATTCTATCTCTTTACTAAGATTTAATATCTATTACTACTAATAATTCTATATTGGGAAAGATATATACAAAGAGTGGAGATAAAGGAGAGACATCATTAATAGGTGGAGCGAGAGTATCTAAAGCATCAAAAAGGATAGAAGCGTATGGGGAGGTAGATGAATCTAATGCTATGCTAGGGTTTATAATAGCAAGTATAGAAGACGAAGATATAAAGCTCATACTCAATAAAATACAGAACGAACTATTTATATTAGGTTCAGACCTTGCTGATACGTCATATCCTAATAATCTATACAATATACCAAGAATAACTAAGGATATGGTAGAGTATATTGAAAAGATAATTGATGAATATGAGAAAGAGGTAGAAGAGATAAGATATTTTATATTACCTGGAGGAAGTAAAGAAGGAGCATTGTTACATATAGCAAGGACTATAGTAAGAAGAGCAGAAAGGAGTATAGTAGAATTAGCAGAAAAAGAGAATATCAACCCTTTCATTATAGAATACATTAATAGATTATCTGATCTACTGTTTATTCTTGCAAGAACTGTCAATAAAAGGAGAGGAATTAATGATACCCCTTGGAGAAAGAAATAAAACTGGTTTTGAAGAAATATGAGTATGTTAGATTATATATTTCCTTTAATTCTAACACTTTTAGGATTATGGGTTGTTGTATCTATACCTGTATGGATCTCTGCAAAGATATTTACAGCTGGTAGAGTAGGCTTTGGTCAGGCAATGGGTGCTACTCTTCTTGGACCACTAGCATATATCATAGTATTCTCCATCCTTAATGTTATTCAAACATTAATAATAAATAATGTATTGTTCTCAACGATCTCATTCATAATAGCAATATTATCATGGCTAGGCACCTTTAAGGTTATATTTAAGACTGGTTGGCTAAAGACTATAGTTATAGTAATAGTAGCGATAATAATATTTATAGTTGGTTCTATAGCTGCAAGTATGTTGTTACTAACGCTTATTCCGGAAATGCCAAGCAATGTATTGCCAGTTCCGAGGATGTATGTATGAGATCTTTGGTTATACAAAATAAAAGATGTGAGGGTCTAGGATCATTAAATGGATTATTTAATTATGACATTATACATGCAGATGAAGGAGAGAGTATACCGCACTTGCATAATTATGATGCATTAATAATACTTGGAGGACCTGTTAGTGCTTATGATAATTTACCATATTTAAGGAAGGAAGAAGAAATTATTAAGGAAGCAATAAAATTTAACATACCTACATTAGGTATATGTTTAGGTGCACAATTGATAGCAAAAGCATGTAATGCTAAAGTGTATAAAGGAGATAAGAAGGAGATAGGTTGGTACGATGTTAATTTACATGGCATCTTAAAGAAGAGTTTTAATCTAGATAAGATGAAGGTATTCCAATGGCATAATGATACATTCACTCTGCCATCTAATGCTGAACTATTAGCATCCTCATATTCTTATCCTATACAAGCATTTAGGATCAATAATGCATTTGCAATACAATTTCATCTTGAGGTTACAAGAGATGATATATTAGAATGGATAGATGAGTATAAGGATGAGATAAATGGATTTGATATAAATTCACTCTTAACAATTAGCGATGAATATAAAATATATTCAAAGTTATTATGGAATATTATTTATAATATATAATTTTCTATTTAATTCATCTAATAAGCCTTTATTTCTTGCATTCTTTATACCTATTCTACATATGTTACCCTTACTATCCATATAAAGTATTAATGCCTTTGTGTTAACACTCTCTACGTAATGTTCTTCAGAGAGTGATATATACAATACGTCGTCTATCTCATCATATGATATCTTTTCCATATCGCTAGTATATTATAGCTCTTATATATATCTTTATAATTTCAAAATATTAACAAGAAAATACATCATATATAATATATATCAACTATTATTATAAAAATTATATGCTAATCATATTTGAAGAGTAGATTTTAATGGTAAAGCAAAGTTTGTCTGAACATAGTTTAGCAAACATTATTAGCATACTCTGTATGTATAGGTATAACTCTTTTAGGTTTTATCTCTTCTAAAATAGATCTAAGCTCTAAAGGCATTATATAACCTGATGAATGTATATGATATATTGGTAAAGTGATCAAGCCAATTAATAAATCTATTAAACTCTATCTCACTCTCCTCATTAAATGGTTCTGATGAAGAATATATGTAGCAACTTCCATTAGATGGTTTTATGTCTATCAATTCTCTAATAACACAATTGTAATACTAAAAGTATCTCTTTTGTTTATCTCTAATTTATCTATTATATCTGTTAAATAACTCCATATTAATAATAACGTTTCTTCCTCTTCTTATATACTAATATGTCACCCCTTACCATTATTTACTTCTTTAAGCTCTGTTATGAGATATGCTTGTTCTGTAGTTATTACTATCTCCAATTAGTCTATGCTGCATCATAGAATGTTCTAGATTTATCTATATCTACTATCGAGAAACCTGCTATGGCTAGTCCTTGAATTAAGTGTAGTATCTCTTTAAACTTCAAGAATACATCACTCCTGGTATTTCCTTCCATAAGATTAGTTCTTCACATAATATTGCATTTATATCTGAATCGCTTTACAAAATCTCTAGTTAGATCACTTTTACTTCCATATATCATTATATCACCAGTGTATGAAATAGAACCATGAATTATAAAGCCATATGATGCGGGAATAGAGTGATCTATATGTATAGGCTCTATAGATAATGAACCTATCTTAATTACATCCTTGCTAGAAAATGTATTCCATACTATATCAGAAATACTATTCTCTAGAATATCTTATTATATTAAACGCATCTAGTATAGATTCTGTATCTTTACTACAATACATCTTTATACTTCTATTCAAAAATGATCATATTTGTAACGATCGATATGTGCATGAGAAAGAAAGAATGCGTCTACTAAAGGTTCTTCATCAAATCTATAGATACCTTTTATCTTAGGCAATATATTAAACTCTAGAAGATTTTTTGGAATAAGCCATGGACCAGAATAAAACCTTGCTCTATCTCTGTAACTCATAAAATCTAACAGTATCTTTGTATAGATATCCTCTAGAAGTATCTCATTACACCTATTTCGTTAACTCCTCCATGTATAGTTATATTCATAAATAGTATAAGTTACATATTTATTATTTACATATTTAAATCTGAGATATGTTAGATATATTAAAAGATGCATGCATAAGAGTTAGAGAGAGCGTTAAAGACATGATCGGAATGAAAGAGGCTGGAGAGGCTCTTGGAAGAGGAGCTGGGGGAGATATATCTAGAAAGATAGATATAGTTGCAGAAAATGTTGCTATCAACACATTCAAAGAGGCTGGTTTAAGATGTACAGTGATAGCAGAAGAAGCTGGAGAAGTAAGATTAGGTGATGATGATGGATATATAATACTCGATGCTATAGATGGCACTACTAATGCTATTAGAGGCTTCCCATTTACATGTTGTTCAATAGCATATTCTAGTGGCTATAGATTTGATATAAAGTATTCTGCTATAATAGACCTTATCAATGGCGACATGTATTACTCTTCAAAAAATAATGGAGCGTACCTTAATGGAAAGAGGATAAACGTTAAAGCCTCATCATATATAATAGGGATAAATCTTTCAGGAGCAAGTAATCGTGTGATAGACATGGTTAAGCCTATACTAAATAAATCAAATCATCTTAGACATTTAGGTGCTAATGCATTAGAACTCTGTTTCTTTGCTAATGGATTAATGGATGCTTATATAGATCTTCGAGGAAAATTAAGAGTAACTGATTTAGCTGCTGCATATCTTATAGTAAATGAGGCAGGAGGCATAATAATAAATGAAGATGGTTCTATGTTAGATGCATCACTATCAATTAACGAAAGATTATCATTTATAGCTGCTGCTAATAGAAGTATATTGGAAGAGATAGCAGACGATCTTAATATAAGATTAAAGATATGAGTTATTCTATAGTTAAGAGGTTCTTCTTAAATACATCAGATTCTTATGATAGGGTAGTTGCCATAACAACCTTTAATAGAGATAAAGCATGGAAGAAATATATAATCTCATTATTACCTAAAATAGATTATTGTTTAGATCTTGCTTGTGGAACTGGCATATTAACAACTATGCTAAGAGAGAAAGCGAATAATATTATAGGTTTAGATATAATCTATTCTAGCATAAGCATAGCAAAGAGAAAAGGTAATAAAGTTATACAAGCAGCTGCTGAATATCTACCGTTTAAGAATAATAGCATGGATGCTATAGTTACGTCTTATCTTCCAAAATACTGTAATGTAGATCTTACAATTAGAGAATGTGCTAGAGTGCTTAGAGATGGAGGATTTATTATTATGCATGACTTTACGTATCCATCATCATATAGTATAAGAATAGTATGGCATATCTATTTTATGATATTAAAATGCATAAGAGTGAAGAGATGGAAGATTATATTTGATGAATTGGATAAACTTATCATGGAGAGTAGATGGCTTGAAGAGATAATAGAAGAGATGAAGAAGAATGGTTTTGTGGATATAAAAACTAAATCGTTAACATTTGGAACCTCAGCAATATTATATGCTAGAAAGCTTAGATAAGATATCATCTACGCCACTCATATAATTTGGAAACTTTAGGTTAAAGCCTAATTCGTGTTTTATCTTTCTATTACTTGCCTTTACTGATCGAGTTAACAATCTTAACATATCAGAACCTATTACTAACTTTGCTATAAATTCTGGAACATTACCTGGTCTGTTTACCCCTAATCTATCTGCTACATAATATACAAACTCTGAAAATTTGGATGGATGATCATCACATATTATATAATAACCATTACTCTCATTCTCTCCTAACAACTTTAATGCATTAGATGCATCATATACATGTACAAATGATCTGTAGTAATCTCCTTTTCCGGGTATTCTAAATCTATTCTCTTTTAATCTTTTTACAATCATATCTACAAACCAACCTTTAGAACCATATACATCTCCTAAGATCGCTATACATATATTGAAATTACCTCTCTCATTCAATAATATATCTTCTGCTTCCAATCTTATCTTTGCAAATTCTGTATATGGATTTCTCTTACTCTCTTCAGTTATCTCTTCATTATCAAATATACCCATACCTTGTGCATATATGAAGTTTTTAACATTACATTCTCTCGCTAAATTTATTATATTCTTCATTCCTTCTACGTTAACTTCTCTTTGCATCTTTTTATCCTTGAACAATGGATTTAATGCTGCTAGATGATAGATTGTATCTATCTCTAATCCTTTAAATTGTCTTAAATCATATCTTATATCTCCAATAATATAATCAGCCTTAATAGACAGATCTATCTTCTTCTTATCTCTTATTAAGCATATCAATTTATAACATTCCAATAATCTTGCTAATTCTGAGCCTATCAAACCCGATGCTCCTGTTATCAATATCCTCTTCATATCATCATATAATTAGATAATAGTTAAAAGCATAATTATTCTATTTATATATATATGAGTAGGATAGATGAATGGTTCGTTCCAAAGATTGGTCCTTTAAGGTTTAGAATATTCATAGGTATGTTATTTCTTCCCTATACTGGAATATGTATATCATTTACTATCATAGGCTCATTGCTTACTGAGAACGTATATTGGGATAGATTATATGCTATCACAATCATATATTTTTCAGGTTTAGGGGTATCAGCACACTTGTTCGATGCTATAGGCTCTAAGATAAAGCCATGGGGTAATTACTTTAATGAGAAGTATCTATTGCTTATTGCTCTTATATCTCTCATTCTTGCCTATGTTATAGGCATATATTATATAATTACCTATTCGCTTTATATATTAGCAATCATAGCAATACTAGAAGGTTTCTTTCTTTTTGCATATAATCTTGAATTATTCAATTCCAGATTCCATAATAATATATCATTTGCGTTCTCTTGGGGTTCGTTACCATTACTCGCAGGGTATTTTATACAAACCAATCAGATAACTCTTCTACCAATGTTAGTATCTCTTCTAACAGGAGCTTTAAGCTATTTAGAGATTAAGATATCTAAAAGATATAAAGAAATTAAGAGAAATAAATCTACTGACTTCAAGTCTTACGAATCTATATTAAAAATTCTTACTATTACTATTATAAGTACTTCATTTCTACTTCTTATTAATAAGATGTTAAATGATTGATACTATTGCTGCAATAAATGATTTAGAAAGTAAGATTGGAAAACTAGATCCTATTTGTAAGATATTACTAGTATATGATGGCACATTAGAGTATATCTTGAGTGTGATAAGTAATAATATAAGATTTGAGGTCATTAAGCAGATAGAATATGAACAATATATAGAGAGAGAAGTTAGATTGGAGGGTCGTTTTATAATAAATGCTACTTCAATTATATATAAAGATGCCTTACCATCTAAAGCACTTGATGCTATTAGAGATAGAAGACATGGTATAGGAAAGATACTTAGAGAGTATAGAATTGAGACATTTAGAGATATAATAGAGATTGGTTTTGATAAAACGCTATATAGGATTTATGATATAATACATCGTGAAAAGATAGCATTCAGAATAAGAGAAGATATATTATGTAAATAATTTTACGGTATAAACATTAAGGTTATAGCAAGATTATGTGAATATAAGAAATTTAGATAGTGATTTATCATTAGTCTTATTTGCCCATTAAACATAATAAGAAATTAATATAAAAGAAATAGCAAAGAGTAGAACACTTAAATATTAACATAATCTCTATGTATAGATTCACAGAAGCATTTATACTCTTCTATAACTTGTTATATTAAAACTCGTCTAAAAAGTATATTAAAAACAGAAAATCCAGTATAAACATAATATTAATAGATCTTAGCATCATATGTTGTTTTGTTGTATAGATATGAAATTAGTTATATGCGAGAATATATATCGATAATAACATAACAGATTTGCTGAAGCAGTTTATAGATGACTAGTGCAAAAGCTTCATATATCATTATCTAATAATAGCCTTATAATAATTAAAATTATTCAAATAACACAAATTAATATACTCTATAAATAAAATATTAAATTGATGCCTCCATCTTTTTCTTAGATTTAGTTGATGGAAGATCGGGATATCTCTTTGTACTCTTTTTTACATTAGAAGTTGGTTTTACTTGCATATTACTAGGTAACTCTGGTAATTTACCCTTAACGTCCATCTCTAACACTTTACTAGCCTCTTCTAATATCTTCTCTGTATCTTCATTGATAGGTAATTCTGCTATATTACTGTCTTGCATATTTGAACTTATTATTAACTCATTTAGAATACTTGTAACATTATTCATTTCATCATGAGTTTCTGGAGTAATCTTGAGTACATCATCCTTGATACTATTAACTATACTCATAGCAGGTCTCAAAGAGACTATAACCTCTCCTACGTCTGTCATAGTTCCTAACCTTAATTCTATCTGCTCTAATGCCATCTTAAAATTATTAACCATCCTCTTTATCTTCCTAATCTGAGTAAGCTCATTAGATAATATAATAGCATGCTGTTCATCTCTTTTTTGCATATCGTTCACAACTTTGTTAAATAGCATTTTGTCTTTCTCATCCAGTTTCATACTTATAGAGTTAAGTTTCGAGATGTTTAATTGCAATATCCTTCTAGTCTCTTCTAACTGTGGCTTGATAGGCTTATCATCCTTCGATTTAAACATATCTTTGATTCTATCCTTCATACCTTTATCTTTATCATACCACTTTATTGTCATGTAATGAATAAAACATCTAGCGTTATAAAGTTGAATGTTACTTTAGACTTGAATTCAAAGGTAACAACTTGAACTTTATAAGTATATCATCTATATATGGATGATGAAGTGATGTTAATGTTAATCTTAGCCTTGCATTATTCATTGCTACAGTTGGGTATCTTATTGCTTGTATAAATATACCATTCTCAAGCATATAATCAGATATATTCAAAGCTGTTATCTCAGAACCAATCATTATAGGTATTATATGAGATTCTCCTTTTATCCTAAAACCTAGATCTGTTAATCCTTTCTTGATCTTACTTACACTCTCTAATAATATCTTCTGTTTACTCCCTTCTTTAGATATCTTTAAAGCCTCAAGAGATGCTGCTGCTAGATATGATGGCAAAGCAGATGTATATATGAAACTTCTAGATCTGTTGATCATATACTCTATTATCTCTTTTCTACTTGCTATATATCCACCAAATGTACCTAAAGCTTTGCTCATACTACTTATGATTATATCAGCATCTATACGTAACTCCTCTTGTATACCTTTAAAATTACTACCATAAATAAAATCTCCATGCGCATCATCTACTACTAACAAGGCTCCATTTTCTCTTGCTATCTTAGCAATATCTCTCTTCATAAAATCTCCATCCATACTAAATACACCTTCTGTAACTACTAACTTACTTCTCCCCTTCTCCTTTAGTTTTCTATCTAGATCTTCAAGAGAGTTATGTTTGTATACTAAGACTCTTGCTTTAGATAACTTACATGCATCAATAATGCTAGCATGATTAAGTTCGTCACTCAATATAAGATCATCTTTATTTACTAAAGAAGAGATTGCGAGATTAGCCATGTAACCGTTAGGATATACTAGCGCTCTATCATACCCTTTATGTTTAGCAAGTTCGTATTCAAACTCTTCAATTAATGGATCGTTTCCAGCAATCAATCTAGAACTACACTGAGATAGATGAGATAGATGCTCTTTTGCAGCATTAATTACTCTAATATCACTAGATAATCCTAAATAATCATTGGAACATAGTAGTAAACACTTTCTACCATTAACATATGCAAATGGATTCTCTATCTTAATGCTCTTTAAACTTCTGTATAGATTACTCTTCTTTAATTCTTCTAACTCTTCTTTCATTACACTTCTAAGCCTAAATTTCTTATCATAGATAGATCTCTACTCGCTTCGTTACCCCCTACTGTTAAATAACCGCCTGTTATTATCCCATTTGCTCCTCCTAGCAATGCCATCGATTCAAATTCTTTTAAATGAACTTCTCTTCCTCCCGCTAGCTTAATGATAGTTTTTGGCATTATGAATCTGTAGATAGAGATCATCTTTATTATCTCTAAAGGATCCAAGGTTCTATTCTTTGCTAAAGGTGTATTCTCTCTTGCTATGAGTATATTAAAAGGAAATTCATCCGGTTCTAACTCTTTTGCTTCAAACGCTAATTCCAATCTCTGCTCTAAACTCTCTCCTAAACCTATTATACCTCCTGAACATAATTCTAATCCTACAGATTTTACAATCTTGGCAGTTCTTACTCTATCATTATAGTTATGAGTGCTACAGATCTTATCAAAATAACTCTTACATGTTTCTAAATTATGATTATACCTTTTAACACCTACATCTTTTAACCTTCTAGCTCTCTTCTCTGTCATAAATCCTAGAGAACAGTTTACATCTATCCCAACTTTATCTTTAATATAAGAAATGATATTGCATATAGCATTAAAGTCATCTTCTGGAGGTTCTCTATATGCACATACTAAACAGAAACTAGATGCTCCAGATTTCTTTGCCTTTTCTGCAGATTCTGTTATTGTATATTTATCTAATAATGGATATCGCTTAATATTAGTATTATATCTTGCTGCTTGAGCACAAAAGTAGCAATCTTCTGGACAATTGCCAGATTTAGCATTTATTAAAGATTCTACATCTACTTTATTACCATTGAATTCTCTACAGATTATGTTAGCAGCCTCTGCTAATTCAGACACATAATTAGAACTTATAGATGCTAGTGTTAATGCTTCCTTCATTGTAATAGATTTACCATTCAATACTTTATTCATGCAATTCTCAATCAGTTCCATTACATACCGTACTTGTAAACCATTACTTAAAGTTTAGTTTACAATATATTATATTAGATTTTAAGATCTAACTTGAGATGTTTAATTATCATACTCTTAATAATATTAACATCTATAATCTTACCATGCTCATGATATCCCTTTAATTCGTGATCATAACACAAACTTATCAATTCTCTATTTGGAGGATCTTTGCTCAATGCTAATAATCCTTCTATAAGAAATTCATTAGAGCCTATCTTGCTCATCACCTTGCTTAGCTTATCCTTGAAACTTTTAGATGCTGGTTCTATCCATAGTTCAAGATAATCTTTTAGATCATTCTGATCTATTATGGTAAGAGTATCAATAGCTCTAATTACTGTATTACTATTTAACGAGATTATACCTTTATTCATGGAAGGACTATAAAGTGTTACACTTGGTTCATTGAGAATAAATTTAAGATTAAACGGAGTAGGATAGATTATGGGATCTATCTCAACTATTAGAGATCTTTCATCAGATATTCTTCTTACAGAGATTGTAGATTCTTTCCTATTACTTTTAATAAGATAAATATTATTCTCTTCTATATCAAATTCTTTAATCTTCTCCTCGGCTTTTGATAGTAATTCATTCTCTGCATCTATAAACTTTCTAAATATATCTTCTCTAGTTTGTTGTTGATATGTTCCTACTACGAACTGTTGCCTTTTCTTCATTGAAATTATCTCTTCTTCAACCATCTTTAGTGTGTTATGAATATTTAGTGGCATACTATACCATTCTTCTTAATTAAATAATAATTTATCCTTTCAGATCTGTACTAATATTTGAACCTATGCCATCTAATAATCCTAACAGTCCCTTCTCTTTTAATCTAACCTTTGCATATTTTTCATACTTCTCCTCAATCTTGAGCTCATCTACTGTACGTGCGTCCAATGCACCTTCAAAGAAGAATTTATATCTCTCGTCTTTTAACTTTAGCAGTTGCTCTATATACTTCCATTGCCAATTTGCTGCTATAATATATACTCTACTTTGAAACTCATTCTTCTTAATTATTGACCATATTATATTGCTCATCTCTTCTATATTAGATGAGTCATACTCTTCTACCATCTCTCTTGGAAGATATTCATATGCTTTGTTTATATCATTGATACCAAATATCAATATCTTTATATTGTTAGTATATGAACTTACAAGTCTACTATATACTTCCTTAGCCTTTCTTAATATGTTAGATATGGTATAATCTGACATCGTTTTATGTGACTTGCAATATACAGCAATGTACTTATACTCCATGATATCTCTTTACTAGTCTATTATATTTAATTAATTTGGTTTAATATTTACATGTAGTTCATATACTAAACTAGCATAGATAAGATGTTAGAGTTCTACATTATATCCATATAACGCTTCTACCTTTCTTCTCTTCTCTATTATCTCATTAAGTAAATGTATTTCTTCCTCGCTTAATCTATTCCTAAACTTTTCAAGTAGCATATTTACATGCTCATTTTTAGGATATGTATAAAGTGTATTATCCTCATCTATCTGTCTACCTACTGTAGGTTCCTGCATAGATATAGCTACTTGCATCCCTTTCGTAGCTTCTTGTAATGTAACACCCTTATCTTGTATTTGATGAATTAGACCTATATCCTTGCCTTCTTCATTCATCACTTGACTCTTCTGCCTAATCCTTCCTTCTAAAATCTCTACTCCTACAACAGCTGGTTTGCTCTTTCTAAATACAAACCCTTTCATTATTCTAAATTTTGATGGTAATGTTATTTGAGAGAATATATAGCTCTCCTCTCTCTTCTTCTCTTCTTCAACCCATTCTGTATATATTCTTATTAGATTATAGATTATATTCTCTTTGAATATCTTGATAGATCTAGAATTAGCTTCCTCTTCAGCATCTTGCAATACTTTTGTGTTAAATGCTAATATTACCCCAAGATATCTATCATCTTCTTTCACTGTACTTGCTTCTATTACATCATGTCTTGTTACAGCACCTATATCTGCTTTCCTTATTGGTATCTTTGCATCTTTGAGCATATCTACTATAGCCTCTAACGAACCTAGAGTATCGCATTTCAATGTTATTCCTACTTTATCCGTATCTATAATTAGACTCTTTATCTCACTCTCTAAAAGTTCTTTTAATTTATTTATCTCATTCCTCTCTCTAATTACATATAATGGCATACCAGCTAATACTCCGTCCATATCTGGAGATACAATCTTTACACCTATTGCTGCAGATACCTCTGACACTGCTACAAATTTATCTCGAGGATCCCTCATTTCATCCAAAGGTTTTGGTAATAACAATGCTTTCACTTTTGTTATAACGGCACCATTCTTCTTTGCAAGTATTATTTCATCCCCTTGTCTTAGCTTTCCATCCAATAATATAGTATTTGCAGTAATCCCTAATCCTTCTTCCTCTTTGACTTCTAATATTATACCTTTTGTAAAGTCACTTACCTCTAACTTCTTCTGAAGATATTGTTGTGTTAATCCAATTAGCATCGCTAGCAATTCTGCTATACCTTCCCCTGTTCTCGCACTTACTGGAATTATAGCTACTTGCTTTCTAAAATTCGTAATCCTATAGAATGCTTCTGATTCAAACCCTATCCTTGATAATACACCAACAACATCATATATCTTCTTATCAAGCTCTTCTATAACTGATTTATCTTGCTTCTTTAATGATTCTATGATTAGATTACTCTTACTATCTCTCCAGCCTTTAATCATATCTATCTTATTTAATGCTATTAAAAATGGAACCTTTCTATTCTTTAATATCTCTATACTCTCATATGTTTGTGCTTCAAACCCTTTATTAACATCTATTACTACTATTGCTATATCTGCAGCAGAACCTCCTCTAATTCTAAGATTACTAAATACTTCATGACCTGGAGTATCTATAACAAGTAAACCTGGAACTTTGAGCTGTGCACCAAATTTATCAAATAATCTTCCACAAATATCTTTAATCACATCCAAAGGAAAAAAGCTTGCTCCTATATGTTGAGTTATACCTCCTGCCTCTCTTGCTTGCACAGCTGTACCTCTAATCTTATCTAATAATGATGTCTTTCCAGAATCTACATGACCTAATACAACTACTACTGGCTGCCTAATCAAGAATAATCAGGAAAGACTACTCTAACCTCTCTTATGAAGCTTTCATGAGAGTCTGAGGCATGTATAGCATTCTCTGTTATACTGCTACCAAATTCTCTCCTTATAGTTCCTATCTTGGCTTCTGAAGGTTTAGTACTTCCTATCAATTCTCTAACTCTTTCTATAGCATTATCTCCCTCTATTATTGCTGCTACTATAGGACCAGAAGTAATAAAATCTACCAATTCGCTAAAGAATGATTTATTTTTATGCACAGAATAGAAATCACTTGCTTCATCTCTATTAAGTGTTAACATTTTTAATCTCTTGATCTTGAAACCATTCTCTTCAAATTTAGCAAGGATCTTACCTATATAATTCTTTCTTACTACATCAGGTTTTAATAATATCAGTGTATCCATATTCATCTACTCTTAAGCTTTATTCCTCCTTTAACATACTTATTTGTCCATTTAAGTTTTCTTGGTTCTCTCTTGAGTTTAAACATATTCTTCTTACATTTGGCTGAGCATAGATATATTATGCTCCCATCATTCTTAACAAGCATTATACCAGTTGCTGTCTTGATCTTTCTATTACAAAATGAGCAAATTTTAGTGCTTAAACTCATCAGTATCACTTTATCTTTCTAGCCTCTCTCTCTGTCTCTCTTAGCATTAATATATCATTCAATCTCACTGCACCTTTTACATTTCGTGTTATTATCCTACCTTTATCTTTACCTTCCATTATTCTAACCCTAACTTGTGTTATCTCTCCTGCAATACCAGTCTTTCCTATTATCTGTATAACCTCAGCAGGAGTAAGTTCTTCTTCACTTTTACTCATAATCTACCTTTACCTCTTTATAGAATTTATTATCCTTTCCAATACTTGCTTACCTTCACCTGCATCTATTATACATGCTGCTGCTGTTCCTATATCTATCCCTAATGCTTTACCTAATTCTTGCTTAGAAGGTACATATACATAGTGACATTTTCTCTCTTCGCATATTATAGGGAGATGCGCTACTACTTCTGGAGGTTCCACATCTTCTGCAATTATAACTAGTTTTGCTTGTCCTCTCTCTATAGCTTTGGTAGTCTCATTAGTTCCTTTTCTAACCTTGCCTGTTTGACTTGATACTCTAACCAACTCATATATCGCATTTACCAACTCCTTAGGTACATCAAATTTTACATAGTATGGTTTACTCATTCAAATCACCTTTTGGGCTCATCCCTATTTATCACCATCATGGTATTTAAAAATGTTATCGATGAATTAGATTATCTAACGGTAACTAGTTATTTGTTACATGATAGATTTGATAAGCATAATACTAAAAGTTACAATGATAATTAATATTAATTATTAGTAAACGTATATTATGTTTAATAAAAAATACATATATTTCTGTTAATAATAAATAATACAAAAATGTATTATATTTATGAGAATATAATTAACCAAGTAATCTACTAATCTTACCCTTATATTCGTTAATTATCTTCTCAAGCTTAAGCTTATCTTTAGCCTCAGCATATAGTCTTATTATAGGTTCTGTACCGCTCAGCCTAACCATGATCCAACTATCATCATCTATCCATATCTTTACACCATCTAACGTATCTACCCTTTCACCCTCCTCTATTAAACTATTTATTATCTTACTCGCTTTTTCTTTACTGCATGGAAACTTGGTCTTGTATGAGTAATACTTTGGCAATCTATTAATTAATTGAGAATATCTCTCCTCTAATATTGCTTCTAACATTAATGCTGTACTCATTGCTCCATCCCTAACTGCTATATGTTTACCATACATGAACCCTCCGTTCTCTTCTAATCCAGCAATAGCATTACTCTCTGCCATCTTCCTAGATACCTCTACGCTTCCTACCTTTGTCTTTATTACTTTGCATCCATACTTCTCTGCTATAATGTCGATTATTACAGATGAGTTAATTGGAGTTACTATTGTTCCTTTATATTTTGATATAACATGCTCTAATAGTATTGCGCCCGATCTGTCACCAGCAGTGATATTTCCATACTCATCACAAAAGATACTTCTATCGCCATCACCGTCATATGCAACTCCTATGTCTGCTTCTTCTTTTCTTACACTCTCTGATAATTGTTGAAGATTATCTAAAGTAGGCTCTGAACCTCTGCCAGGAAATGAACCATCTATATTCTCATTTATCATTATAACTTTACAACCTAATTCTCTTAGTAATTGTGGAGCAGTAACTGCTTGTGCTCCGTTACCTAAATCTAGAACAACTTTGAAATTTCTCTTCTTTATCTTCTCTATATCCACCATAGATTTTATTCCATCTATGTAATTTCTTGTTACTTCTATCTGCTCGTCCTTCCCAATCTTAGTAGAGTATCTAAAGTTTTTATTAAAGTATATATCTTCTATTCTTAATTCGTTATCTCTTGAGAGTTCAATACCATCAGATTCCATAACCTTAATTCCATTATATTCTGGTGGGTTATGACTTGCAGTTATCATTACCCCACCTTTATAGTTAAGACTCTTTGTTGCATATTGCAAGCAAGGAGTTGGTATTAAACCAGCATCTACTGTATCTAATCCAATGGAGTTAATTCCTGCTCTTACTATTCTTGAGAGTATGGTATTGGAGTTTCTCCCATCATAACCTACTATTACTTTACCATCATTATAATACACTCCCAATGCATATGAAACTTTTAAAGCTAGTTCTAATGTTAGATCCTTGCCAAAAACTCCTCGTATACCATTTGTACCAAATAATTTAGCCATATAAAATTTATATAAATAGAGAGATAAATTTGTTACGATTTCTATTCAACCTAATAAATAAAAGAATTAATATTCTTCTTCGAAATCTTCTTCTTCGAAATCTTCTTCGAAATCTTCTTCTTCGAAATCTTCTTCGAAATCTTCTTCAAACTCTTCTTCTTCAGACTCTTCTTCTGACATACTTGGATGGATAAAAACTAGTTACCTTATAAATATTTTCGTTCATATAAGAGTAATATATACAATTATTTATTATATGATCAACCTCTATAGGTGTCTGAAAGTTATGATAATTATTATAATGATATATATTATATGAAGAGTTAACATTAAATATATGATGAAGAATTATGACGATCCTAAACATAGATGAATATAGTATAGAATTAGCATCAAAGTATGTAAAAGAGGGAGGAATAATAATATACCCTACAGATACTGTATATGGTTTAGGTTGTGATCCATACAATAACTATGCGATAAAAAGAGTTTATGAGATCAAAGGAAGAGAGAAAGGTAAACCACTCCCGTTGTTATGCTCTTCAATTGAAGATGTAAGACGGATTGGGGAGTTAAATAGTGATGAGGAGAAGCTAATAAAAAAACTATGGCCTGGAGCACTTACACTTATCATCAAGTTAATAGATACTAAATTAAATGATATCCTTGAGGCAAATTATAAGATAGGAGTAAGAATACCAAATAATCCTTTGACGCTAAAACTTGTAAAGACATGTGGTGGTATATTAGTTGGCACAAGTGCAAATTTATCTGGAATGAAGAGTGCTAAGAGTGTAAAGGAATTGGATAAAAGATTGTTAGAAGATGTTGAGATTATACTAGATGGTGGAGAGAGTAAAGGTGTAGAATCAAGTGTAGTAGATGTTAAAAGAAGAAAGATTGTTAGAGAAGGATATGTTAAGAAATATGAGATAGAGATGATATTAGGATATGAATTTAATTGCAACTACTTATAGGCATGCAGAGAACAAAGTTATAATGGAATTAAAGGAGATACTAGGAGAATTAGGAGATAACAATGCAAAAATAGAGTATACAAATATATCTGGTTTAGTAAGATGCTCAACAAAACTAGATGCTAAAGATGTTATAAGAAGAGTAAAAGAGATTATTAATGAAGAACCATGGAGATTTAGATTTATACTTAGATTAATACCAATAGACATCGTTACTAATACAGAGATTAGCAAGATAAGAGATATTGCTATAAAATTATCTAGTAACATAAAAGAGGGTGAGAGTTATAAAATAGAGATCGAGAAGAGATTTACCACTCTTAAGAGTAAAGATATAATATCAAGCATAGCAGAAGCAATAGATAGAAGAGTAGATCTAGAAGAGCCAGACTGGATAATACTTATCGAGATAATTGGAAGAGATACTGGTATATCATTATTGAAAAAGGATGAGATCTTTAGTTTAGTTAAGAGTAAAAGATCAATAGATTAGATTAGCTTTTTCAGCAAGTAATAGTGATAATCTATTATTCATAGCATATAGTTCATCTTTACCTATGTTATGATACATGATTAATGCTTCGCTCCTCTCTTTAGAGTATTCTAAATCCTCAAGCTTTAAAGATCCGGTATCTATCTCTTTCTTACTTAATATTACAAGCACTGCTTTACTATCCCTCTTAGCAGAAGCAAACTTCATGGCTTTTGATATCTGGTTTGTACATGCTACTCTTAAGATCGTCTCTATTTCTACATGCTCTGCAATCATTACGCCTCTCTTATGTGCCTCTAAAACCTGTTTCACTATCTCTTCTATATGCTCTATATCAACTACACTGTTAAGATCTAATAAGATAATTATATCATCATTCTTCTTCTTTAGAATATCTTCTGGATCCTTGATATTAACAGTAGCAATCAATAGATTAAAGTCTTTAAGATTCGTAAGATAAACCATCTAACCACCATGTATTATAGATGCTATAGTTACAACATCATTAGTATCTAACCTCTTCTTATCTATTAAAGATAATTCTACATTGTTAATAGCTATTACAACATCATTAGTATCTAAACCATTCTCTTTTAGTATACTTATAAGCTCATCTATATCATTAACTATTAGATCTCCTATTACTTTCTTTATATTACCTAATGCTTTTACCTTTGCCATATGAATATATCTAATCTACATCTAAAATATCTTTGTTCTCGTTTATTGATATATAATAAACTTCTATGTGTATAATATGAATAATAATATGGATCTATAAATACATACTATTAATGATAAATCGAGTAGTTATTCATCTTATACAATATACCGAAGAGCATTTACGTAATGATACGATTTATCTTATTATCTGTTTATCTCTATCTACATCTCATGTAGCATTATGCGTATATCTGATATGTTATTAATTATAATATTATATGATCTAATAAACTATTTAGAATACTTATAGTGTACCATAGGTATTAGAAACATAAATAATATATTCAGAAAGATATATCGCCTAAATCTCCAAAGTCCCCAACATCTGAACCTTGGTCGCCTCCTTCCATGCCTTCCATTCCTTCTGAAGGTACTGAACTCTCCATGCCTTCTGGTACAAAATGATTCATTGCTAAGCCCATTAGACTTAACATACTCATAAACATCATCATATCTATTATACCAAACATCATCATAGGTAAGATCCACGATCTATTATTCTCAGCATATCTCTGTAATTCCTGAGTATTACCGTTGTTTGCTAGATTTACCATCCTCTGCCATTTCTGTTCCAATTCATATCTCCTTTCCTGCAGCTCTTTAAAACCCTTCTCAGTTAATCTAATCTTGATCTTCTTACCAAAGAAACCTTTCTTCTCTTCTCTTATAGCTAAACCTCTTGCTATAAGTCTCTCAATAGTACCTATAACATCAAACATAGAGAGGCCTGTCATCTTTGCTATACTCTTTTCATCACTCTTTCCTTTGCTTAATGCATTTAGAACCATTACGTCTTTTGGCTCGTCTCCTAGTTCCATGATATATACTATTACTTTATCATATTTATAAGTTAATAATAAAAATGTTATTCTGCCTTACTTCTCCATTATATATTCATTAACTGCCATACCAAAATGTCTACCTTTACCTTCTTGCACACTAACAAATACCCGATCTCCTTTCCTTAATTCTGTAACTGATGCTAATGAACCATCACCTTTTACAAATCTTATAGTCTCTGCATTTTGAACAATTATACTACCTACCTCATCATCATATATAGCCTTTATAAGTATCATTGGTCTTGTCTCTATCTTTGCCCTCCCTACTGTAACACTTCTAGCACTCCCATCCTTACTAACTATTAGCACTTCGTCACCGCTCTCTATCTCTGAGAGATATTTTGTTTTTCCATTAGGAAGTAGAGTGTAGCAATGCACAGCACCAGCATTAACTCTGAATGGTCTAGGTGATGTGAATGAAGAACCTATAGATTCATTATGTACTAGAAAGAGGAAGTTTGATCTATTTCCTATAAGCATACCTTCACCATATTTAAGAATTGAGATCGTATCTACACAAACTCTCTCCCCACTAGCACATTCCATAATATCTGTAATCTCTGCTACTTTTAGATCTACCTTTATACTTGAGATATATGCTAAAGATCTTCTTATAGTTGAAGGATCTGTTGTGTTAAGAATTACACCGTCTACTCCTAATTGTAGCACATTAAACATAGTTCTAACTTCTTCAGCGTTATTTGCTAGTGTATATATCTTTGTGTTACTCTTCTCTAATCTTGCTATTATATTCTCTAATGGTATTATCTTCCAGTCATCTGCCTCTACTATGATAAACTTTGCTCCTTTACCTACTGCTTTTGTAATTGTCTCTTCATCTTCTTTACCTTTTACTCTTATCTTGAATCCAGATCTATTATTATCTATTATATCTTCTAATCTATCATACACTATATAATCTGCATCATTTGATTCTGAGATTATCTCGAATCCTTCTCTATCTATCTTTGATGGATCATGAGTATATATCTTCTTGATATTAGCACTATTCAATACATCTCTTAATTGTTCATTAATTGAATTAGTATATACTATTAGTTCTCTATCCCTCAATCTCATTCAACGCCTCTTTTGGTTCAAACTTATCAAATATTACCCTTTTTAATGCTTTAACCATTGATGGTGGATTATTATGCTGAAATATATTCCTGCCAAATGTTACTCCAATAGCACCTGCTTCCATTGCTCCTTCTACCATCTCTAATATTGCTAGATCATTCTCTGCTTTTGGTCCTCCTGCTATAACTATAGGAACTGGGCAACTTCTTACTACTTGCTTAAACGTATCTGGATCACCAGTATAAACCGTCTTTACTATATCAGCTCCTGCTTCTGCTCCTATCCTAGCTACATGTGCAACTATCTCTGGTTCATGAGGATTCTTTATATTCTCACCTCTAGGATACATCATTGCTATGTATGGAATATTCCATTTATCACACTCATCTGCTACAATTCCTAGTTTTACAAGCATCTCTGGCTCAGTCTTTGAGCCAATATTTATATGAACTGATACACCATCAGCACCAAGTCTAATAGCCTCTTCTACACTTCCCATTAAAACTTTTTTATTAGGGTCTGGACCTAAACTAGTGCTTCCAGATACATGTATTATTGTACCTATTCTTGGAGGCTTTGGTAAACTCTTCATTATACCTTTATTTATTAATATGCTTGTTAAACCTTGTGTCTCACACGAGTATATGATGTGATGAATATTATCTATTCCTTTGATAGGACCAGAGCTTATTCCATGATCCATTGGTATACATAACATCTTACCGTTCTTCAATATTCTTGACATCCTTATATCTTTACCATTCACCATAACATATAGAATTAACCTACCCATTTAAAAGTAATACGAATAAAGATAAGAATTATTTTAATGTGACATAAGATCA
Source organism: Candidatus Nitrosothermus koennekei (assembly GCA_013538715.1). Taxonomy (GTDB): domain Archaea; phylum Thermoproteota; class Nitrososphaeria; order Nitrososphaerales; family Nitrosocaldaceae; genus Nitrosothermus; species Nitrosothermus koenneki. The sequence continues at coordinate 214,151 of JACAFH010000002.1, forward strand.
CTTACTCTATCCTTTCGGCGGTAGCAAATCTATTACCTACTTGTAATATCTTTATCTTACATTCTTGTCCTACTTCTCCTCCTTTGACGAATATAACAAAACCTTGAATCTTTGCTATGCCATCTCCTCTTCTGCTAGTCTCTTCAATCTTCACAGTATACTCTTTGTCCTTCTCTACTGGTTTTGGTCTAAAACCGCCGAAACTTCTCTTTTCGCTCAATATAACACCTCCGTTTTACTTACCAAAATAATATATATAAATCATTTGAAAAATAAAAAATTAATAATCTAATACTACTATGTCTTTACTTTCATCTCTTAGTATGTCTTGTAATCTTATCATAAATGGATGGCTATCTATCTCTATACTTGGTAGCATATCCTCTGGTTTAAGGTTATTATGTGCTATACAATGACTACATGCAATTACTCTACCACCCTCTGCTATGAAGGTCTTTAATTCTTCATTAACTCCTTGTAATTCTCTTGGTACATTCTTTGCACCTATTAAAACCCCTTCTACATCAAGGAATATTACTACATTAAAGCCATTTCTATGCCACTGCAAACTATGCTCAACGCCCATAGTTGCTGAATGTAATTGATGAGAATCTGCTGGATTACCACTTGTTATGTGCATAACAAGCACTTTCCTACCTTCATGAGGAGCCATAATTGTTGTACTAGATGAATGCTCTTGTGAAAATGCTCCGTTTATTGTTATCATAACTATAGCTACTACAGCTATCACAGCAATTATAGAGTATTTTATATTTGACTGCATATCATTAGTTTGTATTAATAATATATATGATTTGTAGTACATTTTTAGCTGTGTACTAATATATGGTTATATAACAAGTAATATTACATGAGAAGGAAGCATAAAATAGATAGAAGAGAGATTGTACTTCATATAATAGAACATTTTCCGGCTATAAAATATAAAGAATTGATACGATTATCTAAATCATCCCACGGTTCTCTAAGCTATCATATTAGTATGCTAGAGAAGGAAGGATTAATAATTGTAGAACGTGGAAAGAGTACTAGGTTATATAGTATAAATGTCAATAATAATGATAGAATAATTCTTAGGAGTGTAAGGAACAACACACGTAAATCGATAATAAATACATTGATTGATGGAGAGAAGAGCCTAGAAGAGATAAATAGTGTTATAAAAAAGTAGGTCTACTTTATTATGGCATATAAACTACCTAATAAAGGAAGAACTAGTAATTAAAAAGAAAGTTAATAGACATAATTATTATTTATTAAATAATAGAGGTATGATTATAAGTACATTAAGAAGATATCACATAAGGTGATATATAAATAAAAGTTATGCAAATATAAGATAGCAGCAGTGAGGACTCAGAGTTAAACTGATAGTTATGATGAGATGGCATTTGTCTGAGCTGTTATATAGATAATATTCTAATCTATTTGGATATAACTAATCTGCTATTGGTCATATATCGAAGTGTAAAGTGGATATTCCTCTCCACTCTCATGTAATTTATAACTACCTTCACTTTGAAATTTACGTTTATGCATATCATCTAAATTCTTATAAACTTCTTCACCTATTACTATCTGATTCGGTTTTGCTTTGCTCATTATCTTTGCAGCCCTACTTATTACATGCCCTAATAGATCTGGTTCTGAACCAAGTACTATGATCTGATTATAGCCTGCGTCTATAGATATTCGTGCTTTTATCTTTGGTAAATTCTTCTGAAAAAGCATATCATTTATCGATCTCTCAATTATATACATCATACTATAGGAGCACTCTATAGTATTTGCACATGTGTTTATAAGATCAGGATTTGGAGGAAAGAATGCTATAACAGCATCTCCAGCGTATTTTAATACATATCCACCAAATCTACTAATTATTATAGACATCTCTTGACAGAAAGTTCTTACTAATTTTGCAACCATCTCAATAGAAATAGTTGCTGCTAAGGCAGTAGAGCCTACCAGATCTATATAGAGTATTACAAATACATCATTCTTATTACTATTCTTTAGTAAATATGAATGAGATAAATGCATCAAGAATATTTGTGCATATGTATCATTATCCAAAGAATCACTCTCCAAGTTATTTAAGACTCTCCTTTGACTATTGACTATATCATTAGTATCTATAGGTTTGTATGATGGTTTTACTTCATCAAATAATATCTTGAGCGTCTTTTCTGCTATGAATACTCTAGCTATCTTATCATAATAACCTTGAGTAGCTCCAACTCTATACTTCTCAAATCTTGTGCTATCTATCTCTATTGACATATAATAGTTTCTATTAAATGGGTAAATAAACTATACCTTTCTCCATCTGTTATCTATATAATGATATTCATTTCCATTATGATCTATAACCTTGCCAATGCTCCATCTATAATCTTTAAGTTCAAGTATAACTCTCTTTATATTATCAATATCTATACTTCTTAATTGGAGAATTATACTATCAGCCAAATATTCTATAATATCCACTGCTTTATTCATTGCTAGATCTGATGATGTTAGTAATGAGAATTCTACATCTGGATTATCCTTGAAACATAAGCTAAACCTAAATCTCTTATTACCTCTTCTCCACTTGATATTCTTTAATAATGTCTTGAGATCTTCCCATCGGTCAAAGCCAAATATCTTAAAGAATTGTGGTTCATATCTAAAATGCATCTCTATATTAATCATACTACTATATTCTTCACTTAATTCTTCTTCCTTCTCTTCAACTCCAAATTGTTGAAAGAGTTTATATATAGTCTCTACTTCTGCTTGTGACAAACCTGCATATGTTAATTTGATCAATTTAGTAGAATGGCCAAAGTGGAACAAGCGCTAATATTCTTAATAAACCCCATAAGCCAAGTGAAGCAAGTGTTATAGACAATGGTATCCATGGCATAGGTATTGGCTTCCCTTTTAGTTTTAGAATGCGATCTTCCCTAATATGAGCTACATATCCTTCTAACTTTGTACTCCATATCTTGTAATCAATCCCGTGTTTCTTAAAGATGTTAATTACCTCATATATTATAGGTGCTCTTTCGCTAATAAGATGTTGTATATATCTTCTCGATATCTCTACCTCTGCATGTATAGCAATTAATCCATGTTTAACCTCAAATAATCTAACATGCATCTCCCATGTCCTTGTCAACATCTTAGTAAAACCATCGCCAAGTTGAGAAGGTTTCTTATTCTCACATAACCTTACTCTATGAAATCCTTCTTTCTTTAATATATTTATGATATCATCAACACTCGCCTTAACTACTATATAAAGAGGATCGTTATTAAGTTCTTCACTCTTTATTATCTCACTTCTGCCTTTCATTAGATCGATTCTCTTTGGATATGATACAAGATAGTCTCCCATATTATTTCATCTTTAACTTTCTATATTAAAACGCTTTGTCAAATATTATAGTCTAAGGCTCTTCATATATATACACTCTTCATGATTTATAGCAAGATCACTCCATGAAAGATCTGCATCATTCCATTCAACATTTGCATCTCTCACAATGACTAGAGGTATTGATTCGTTACTCTCTCCCATGAGAAGGTTTGCTGCAGTCGCTATGCTATCTGCAACAGCTTGTAATGTAACTCTTAATTTATTACCAAATAGATCTTCCCTTCCTCTAAAGTCTTTTACTGGTTTAAAGCCTGCTACTCCTATAGCAACTCCTATAGTACCCCTTCTAGTAGGCATAAGCCTACTATCATTTAATATTATACCCACATTCTTCCCATCTTGTTTAAATCTATTCCTTAATTCCTTTGCTATAATAAACGGTTCCTTAGGATGAGTTATGATATAACCATTCGTTATATTCGATTTATCTATTCCAGCATTTGGAGCAAGCACACCATCTTTTACTGCAAGTATAAATCCTTCTATCCCTCCAAGTATATCATCTGACTCATCTATTACTATCTGTGCTATTCTACTATCTAGTGAATATCTAGCTCCTAAACTCTTTGCTCTCTCACTTGGAATGATGTTCTTTATCTCAAGGATAGAACCTTGACTCATAGCAACAAACTTACTTGATATTACAAGTATGTCATTACTCTTTATAGCCTCATTATTATCCCTTACACCATTAATTAAAGTAGTGTATAGATCAAATCTTCCGTTCATAAGAGGCATTTTTATAGGTATGAGTTGCATGATTAGCATATACCTAAACATAATTTAATACTATTGTCAGATGTTATAATCTTCAATATGAAGAATTGTTTTAGCATCACACACAATTATAATCAATCATATCTACTATATTACAATTAGTAATATAATGAAAAAAGACTTTATAAAATTAATACATGTTCATGTATTTCTCTCTTTCCCATTCAGTAACATGCATCCTAAACTCATCCCATTCCTTTATTTTTATACTTAGATATCTATTAAAGAGATACTCACCAAATGTATCTTTAATTAATTTACTAGATTTCATCTCCATTAATGCCTCAATAAGCGAGGAGGGTAACGTATCTATATTCTTATCTCTATCTGTTTCTGCTAGTTGATAAACGTTCTCTTCTACAGGTTCTGGAGGTTCGAGTTTATTCTTTATACCATCCAGACCAGCCTTAAGTAATACTGCAAATGCAAGATATGGATTGCATGTAGGATCTGGACATCTTAATTCTATCCTAGCAGATTTAGGTTTTTGCTCAAACCATTTGGGTATTCTTATTAGAGCAGATCTATTCATACTTGCCCATGTTATGTATACAGGGGCTTCGTAACCTACTACAAGCCTTTTATAAGAGTTTACTGTAGGGCATAATATTGCACATAATTCTTTGATATGCTTCATCTGTCCAGCCATAAAATTATATGCTAAATCTGATAATCTATAATCATCATTTGCATCATAAAAGAGGTTTTCGTTATTTAGATTAAAGAGACTTTGATGTATATGCAATCCTGAACCTGCTTTCTTCATTAATGGTTTTGCCATGAATGTAGCATGCAAAGAGTTCATCTTCGCAACCTTCTTTACTATATATTTTAATGTAACAAGCCTATCAGCTGTTATAAGTGCAGGAGCGTATTCAAAGTCTATCTCATACTGACCTGTTCCAACTTCATGATGAGCATTCTCTACATGCATGCCAAAACGTTGGAGAATTATGATCATATCTTTTATTATGGTATAATTACTTGATAGATCGAAATAACCTTCTCGATCTATTGGAATATCATCTTTGAATAGATAAAACTCTGGTTCTGGTCCTGTATTATATATAAAACCCATCTCTGTTGCTTCATTAATAACATTCTTTAACACTAATCTAGGATCACCTTCAAATGGCGTGCCATCTGGATTATATATCTCGCAAATTAATCTTGCTGTATTCTCACTAGCTGACCATGGAAGAACTATATAAGTATTAGGATCTGGTTTTAGATAGAGATCACTCTCTTGTATCCGAGAAAATCCTTCTATAGACGAACCATCAAACCATATACCACTCTTTAAAGCTGTTTCTAACTCTTCAACTGGTATTATATTCTCTTTAACTACTCCATGAAGATCTGTAAATTGTAATGTAATAAATTTTACATCGTCTCTAACTACTCTCTCCATAAGTTCATTAACATTCATGATCTAATTTCCTTACTCCCTTTAAAATATTTAACTGCTTATAGAGTATAAAGATAATTCTATTATAAGCGCAATAAATTTATACTTAAAAAATAGTGATATCAAACATGGAAGTAGATGGTGTATTTGTGGCGGGAGGTTCTATAGTAGTATTTGGTATAATACTTCTAGCATTAGGATTTCTTGCGCCAGATCTAATGCCTGTGCTATGGCCAGTTGCTGCAGTGCTAATAGCTTGCGGAATAGCTATGAAAGTTATCTCTGTAAAACATGCTACATAATAAGAGCTATAGTTAAATATAATGATATTTTATTCTTTAGTTATGAGTACAAACCTACAAGTGTTAAGAAAGAGGATATTTGAAGAATTGGTTAAGATAGTAGACCCAGAGATAAATGTATCTATAATAGAGTTACAATTGATAGATAATGTACAGATAGATAATGGAGATATAAATGTAGACCTTCATCTAACTAGCCCATTTTGTCCAGCAGTATTTGGATTCAAGATTGCACAAGATATAAAGAATAATCTAGGAAAGATAGAAGGCGTAAAGAAGGTTAGAGTAAATGTGAGTAATCATTTCATGGCAGAAGCTATAAATAAACAAGTTAATGAGAACTAATATATAACACTGCTTTTTCTTCTCCCTTCTTTGAGAATCCTAATAAATAAGAGCGTAGTAACTGTATACCTAATGCTGGATCTACGCCTTTTGGACATACATTAGAGCAAGAGCCAGCAAAATGACATCTCCATATACCATGCCTATTATCTATTATCTCTAACCTCTTTCTACTTGCTTGATCTCTACTATCTATCATATACCTATACATTTGAGCTAGTGCTTGAGGACCTGGGAACTCCTTGTCCATTGCAGTAGTTGGGCATGCAGCGTAACACAAGCCACATTTTATACAATAAGAGAATTGTAAATACTTCTCAACTTCGTCTGGTTTTTGTATGAATTCTCTATGAATATCATCCATCTTTCTATCTGTCTTCTCATTTATTATATAAGGCATCATATTTTTATGATTAGTAAAGAATCTATCAAAGTTTGTTGCAAGATCTCTTATAATAGGAAAGTTTGGTAATGGTTCACAAATTATTTCATTACTATTAAGTTCAGATATCTTAGTATAGCAAGCGAGTCTAGGTTTGCCATTTATAAGCATACCGCATGAGCCACAAGAAGCCATTCTGCATGAATATCTCAATGCAAGAGAATGATCAACATATGCTTTAACATAAAGTAAGGCATCAAGTACTGTAGTCCAACGTTGATATGGCACTTCAAATGTATCATAACGTTTACCTTCTTTGGGTGAGTATCTTAAGATCTTTAGATTTACACTCATTATACTTCACCAGTAAGACTAGCAAGTATTATAGTTCTAGTGCCATACGCTATTATTGAAGCAGCGCCTATTATACATAGCCACGTCATGCTTTTCTCCCACACTCTTCCTTGTCTAAGCTCTATAAGAATTATTCTCAAACCATTGAAACCATGTATTGCTACAGTAACAAGCACTAATTCAAGCACTATAGTATAAGGAAGATTTTTATAATTTGCTATAACATTTTCATATTCTAAACTTGCTCCATATGGCATAATTAATCTAAACATAATATGAATAGCAACTAAGATTATTGCAGATATACCAGTAATATAATGTATCTTCATTATATTACTCTCTCTCATCTTTACTCACCAAATAATATACTTGCTCCATACATCATTGCTAGTGCTGCTAATGCTATACTGACCCATATGCATGCCTTCATCTTGTTATTAAGACTTAATGGATTGTATGGATACTCTGGTCTTCCTGCTTTGCCTAAACCTTTTCCTCCTTCAGCAAAATATAACCTAACTCCATTTGCAGCATGGAATACACACATACCAATAACTAGCGTAAGTATTATATGTCCTTGGGTAGTTTGTGTTAGTTCTAGCATCTTATCCCATGCTATCTTCCCATTAACTATATTACTAGTCTCTATTACATGTGCTATAAAATATACTAATAAACCTACACCCGTCCATCTCTGAAGCCAATAAGCAAACCTAGGTAAACCATACTTGTATGGCCTTAACCAACCTTTGATACCTTCTCTATTCTCCTTCATTATACCACCTAATAATGTCTCTCTGCAGGTTTATATTTTGTTATCGTCACAGGATGATAAGTTATCTTTGGGCTATCACCAGTATAATATGCTAGTGTGTGCTTTAAAAAGTTGACATCATCTCTTTTTGGATAATCTATTCTTGCATGAGAACCTCTTGATTCCTTCCTTAAATATGCACCCATTAATACAACTTCACAAGTTCTTAACATAGCATCTATCTCTAGCACATTAATAAAATTTGTATTATACTCTTTTGATTTGTCATCTACTCTCTTCCATGACTTTGCCTTTAATTCTTTAATCTTTCTTAAACCTTCTTGCATACCTTTTTCATCTCTAAATATATAAGCACTCTCTTGCATATTCTTAGTTAGTTCGTCTCTTAGTTCATATGGATTAATATCTCCAGAACCATGAAATATCTCATCGTAGATCCTCTTCTCTTCATCCTTGATCTGTTGATTCTCAATCTCTAGATAAGAATTAGAGAGAGTATATTTAGCAGCGAACTCTCCTGTATATCTCCCCCATACTAGACATTCAGCAGTAGAGTTTGCTCCTAACCTATTTGCGCCATTTATACTAACACATGCTGCCTCGCCAGCACTCCATAATCCTTTCATTTCAGTAGCACCATCTATATTACAATGTATACCACCCATCATATAATGACATACTGGTCTAACTGGTATAGGTTCATCTATAGGATCTAAACCAGAGAATTTCATGCATATCTCCCTTATACCAGCAAGTTTTGTCTTTATCTTCTCTTCACCTAGATGTCTAAGATCTAACAATACATAAGGCATCTGAGTAGCTTCATCAAAGAATCCTCTTCCTTCCAATATCTCACTATACATTGCACGAGATACAACATCTCTTGATGCTAACTCTAATTTATTAGGAGCGTACTTTTTCATAAACCTCTCACCATCTTTATTAAGAAGATAACCTCCCTCTCCTCTTGCTCCCTCGGTTATCAATATTCCTGATGGTAGTATACCTGTAGGATGGAACTGAACAAACTCCATATCTTTTAGTGCTAGACCAGCTCTATAAGCCATATCTATTCCGTCTGGTGTTGATGAATGAGCATACGTCGCAAATGGATATATCCTTCCAGCTCCTCCCGTTGCTATTATTCCTGCTTTACCTTTGAATACTACAAAGTTACCAGTTGCTATCTCTATAGCAGTAAAACCTACAAAGTGATGATCATTAGATAATATTGAGGTTAAAAACCACTCATTATAAAAGTGTATATTATCATATTTTAAACATGTATCATATAAAGTCTGCATCTCATAGAATCCTACTTTATCTTGAGCATAAGTTGCTCTAGGATAACTATAACCACCAAAAGGTCTCTGATCTATTCTTCCATCCTCTCTTCTGCTCCATGGCATACCCCAATGCTCTAATTGATAAATCTCATTAGGCATGCTATAGACTAATCTCTCTACACAATCCTGATCTGCTAAATAATCACTCCCTTTTATAGTATCGAAGATGTGAGATTCAAAATTATCTCCAAGCTCTGGGAAGAGTACAGCTGCAGTGCCTCCTTCTGCAGATACTGAATGTGACCTCATAACTTGAACTTTAGATATAACTGCTATGCTTATCTTATTACTTGTTCTTGCTGCTTCTATTGCCGCTCTCAAACCCGCTATACCAGAGCCAGCAATTAATAAATCATGCTTAATTGTATCCATGCACTTCTAACACGTAAAAGCCTTATATATTCATATATCGAAGATTTAAATTTATAACATACATAAAATGATTATGTCTTTAATATATGATGCATTATAGATCCAGTTTAGAATAGAAGATTAGTATTAGCTTATACATGACCTGAATTATTTTATATGAGTTCAAATGATGCATAAGTATGGATAGGATCGATGAATTAGAATGGTATGTAAGAGACCATATCTCAAGATATTATAATCTCCCTAATACAATAGTTAGGAAAGAAGCGTTAGTAGATGGTTTAATTAAACATATTAGATATAAGGGATCATCAAGAGAGGAAATAAGTGTTCTAATGGAAGAGGTATTAAGAAGATTATATACAAAAGGCATTATAGATAAAGAGAAGAGTATCATGCTTCATATGTTAGAGAGGTATAAGTGTAAAGATTGTATGTATGTTTCGTATATATCAGATGTAGAAGAGATGATATGCATTAGATGTAACTCACATAACATAGAGAGATTTATAGTAAAGAAATGAAGTTTAATGATAAGATTGTACTTATAACTGGAGCCTCTAGTGGAATAGGAGAAGAGGCTGCTTATCTATTTGCAAGTAAAGGTGCTGATCTAATATTGATAGGAAGAAGGGTTGATAGATTAAATCAAGTAAAAGTTAGAATAGAGGAGAAGTATAGAGAACAAAGATGTAAAGTAATAAGATGTGATGTAAGCAAGAGAGAAGAGGTATTAGAGATGAGTAAAGATGTTCTAAAAGATTTCAAATATATAGATATATTAGTAAATAATGCAGGATTTGCTATATTCAGTAATGTAATAAATACTAGCATAGAGGAGATAAAATCCCAGATTGAGACTAATCTACTAGGTGCAATCTACTGTATAAAAGCCTTTTTACCTATTATGCTAGAGAGAAATTTTGGACGTATAGTTAATGTAGCAAGTTTAGCAGCTAGTATTGGAGTACCAAATCTTGCCTCTTACTGTGCATCAAAATTTGGTTTATTAGGATTCTCACAAGCATTATACCATGAACTTCATGGAACAAATGTTAGAATAAGTGTAGTAAGTCCTATAACTGTAAAGACAGAATTCTTTAATCATCAATCATTCAAGAGTATTGAATTAGAACCAAAAATAGCATTATCTGCAAACAGTGTAGCAAAGGCAATACTTCGTGCTATAAACTCTAAGAGGTTAGAGATAACAGTTCCATTTTATGCACGAGGTGCAATATGGTTAACACAAACCTTACCTTATCTTACAAACCCTATTGTACGAGAGCTATTCATAAGATTTAACAAAAATAGATAAGTATATAATATTAAATATCTTATACTAGTCTTACTACAGATATAGATATATCTTGTTAATGCATTAAAAGTGATATAATAATAATGAAGATTAAATAACCGATAAATTAATTTAGTAATACAGAGTAAGTATATTAGATGAGTGAAGATAAAGATAATGAGAATTACGAAGAGTATATGACTGAGAGTGATTATGTAATGATGTATAGAGATCTGGAAGAGAGACTGGAGAGTTTAGAAGAGTTAGTAGCAAAACTATCCAGGGAAGTATCAGTAATGAAGAAAGCACTTAGAAATCAGATAGTACGATATGAGATAAATCTAATAAAACAAGGTAATAATATAAATTCTATAATAGATGATTAGGACTCTTTTCTACCTAATAATCTGGCGATGAACGAATCATCCTGTTCCCATTTACGAATGTAACATCTTATATTATATTGACATTCCCTACACGAACTACTAGGTTCTATCACAGGAGTTTTTCCATCTCTTAATAAGGTATTAAATATCTTAACTCGTCTTATTAGCTCATTGAATACCTTTTTATCCCTTCCTAATGTAAACTCTATTGTATCACCTTCTCTATTAACATATATAATTATTCCATATTCTACCTCAAATATAAACAGATTAGCGTTTAATGATAATATATCTTCTGGAAATGGTTCTTTTGGTAGATCGTTAACATATATTATATCAAATAATACTCCATCCATTATAGCATATGCATAACCTACAAGTTTGATACCATCAATCTCACACTCTTTCTTCTCACTCCTTAAATCTAATATACGCTTCATTTTTTCTTTTCTAGATGGTAAAGGTTCTTTCCTATCGTAATAAGATCTCCTTAAACATCTTATGCACTCGTCTACTGATATTATATTTATATCATCTATCTTTGTAATTTTATTATACTTATCTTTAATCATCTTATCAATTAATTCCTTCCAATCCCTTTCTCCTAACATAACATTTCACTCTTACGTAATATTTATTATCATATATTATATTAAATTATACATGAGGATAGAAAGAACTAAAGCTAAAAGGGTAGCAATTATACTCTTTGGTGTTGGAGTATGGGGCATAGGCATGAGTGTATATCTTCATAATTCCTTCTTATTGTTTTTTGCAGGAATAGATCTAGCAATGGGTGTAATATTTCTCATGAGTAAAAAAGATAAGTGATAATCAATAAGTTAATAAATGATTATCATTAATATATATTATGGCGGAAGCTTCAATAACAAGCGTCGCAACTATGATTGTAATATTTGCTATCTGTGCAGGTATATGGTTTGCAGTACGTGCAGCAAGACCAAAAATAAAGAGCACGCAAACATAATTTTTTATTATATTTATCGATATTAATTGTATCAATAATTAGATATCAATAAACAATAAAAAATAGATTATTCTTCGACGTATGCACGTTCACCATGTTGCGCTATATCCAATCCTACCTCTTCTTCTCTTGGCGTTACTCTAATTCCTCCAGGCCATACTAGATCCATAACTTTAAAGATAAGTAACGAGAGTCCAAACGAGTATGCTATTGCTACAGCTGCGCCTAGAGTATTAACTCCTAGTTGTGCTATATCACCTTCCCATGCTCCATCAAATCCATTTATGTGTGCATTTGCTAATATTCCTGTTAGTATAGCACCAACTGTACCTCCTGTTCCATGTACGCCCCATACATCTAATGCATCATCCCAACCTCTTCTATTCTTAAATATTACTGCACCATAACATACCATTGCAACTACAAACCCTATTATCATTGCACCCATTGGTGCTACAAATCCTGATGCTGGAGTTATACCTACTAGACCAGCTACTGCACCAGATGCAGCACCAACTATACTAGGTTTGCCAGTATGTGCCCAGCTCATAAGCATCCATGTAACTGCTGCTGTACCTGTAGCGAGATTAGTTACAACCCATGCACTTGCTGCTAAACCACTTGCTGCTACTGCACTACCTGCGTTAAATCCAAACCAACCAAACCATAGTAACGATGCACCAAGTATAATCATTGGTATATTATGAGGTTCCATTGGGACTTTACCTAAACCTAACCTCCTGCCTAATACCAATGCACCTGCCAATGCACTCCAACCTGAAGATATATGTACAACTGTACCTCCTGCAAAATCTAATGCACCTAGATCGAAGAGGAATCCTCCTCCCCATACCCAATGCGCGAGTGGATCATATACTACTGTAGCCCAAATTACTACAAATATTGCAAATGCACTAAACTTTATCCTATCAACTAAACCTCCCACTATAAGTGCTGGTGTTATTATAGCGAATGTTAGTTGGAACGCCATGAATGTTTGATGGGGTATTGTCATTGGGAATAATGGACCCTCTAGTGGTGCTTTATGAGATACACCGTTTAAGAATGCATATGAGAAATCTCCAACAAAGTCATGTTGTCCATTTATAGCTGGACCAAATGCTAAACTATATCCATATAGTGTCCACTGAACTGTTATTATACCCATGACTATAAATACCATCATTATAGTAGAGTTCACACTCTTCCTTCTAGCTAATCCTGCATAGAAGAATGCGACGCCTGGTGTCATCAATAGTACTAATGCAGATGATGTTAACATCCATGCATTATCTCCTGTATCTATAGGACATGGATTTCCTGCCTCATCTCTACATTCATAAGGGTTCTCCTCAGGACCAACAAAGAGTGGTATGCTTCCATTCTCATTTGGTTGTGCTTCATTTGGTAAAATCTGAACTTCGCCATATGCTGCTATGTATGATATGCTTAGAATAGTTACTAGTATAGCCCATGTAGTCTTCATCTTCATTAATCATTTGATAATCATTTTATTATAAAAATATTTTTTATTTTGATTATCAAATGATAATCAAATGATAATCATTTCTGATTTGAAAGTGTATTCCTGTTGTACAGAATTTTATTGATTTAAAAAAATGATTATGTTATATTATATGATTTCTCTCCATGCAGTGATACATCTTCGCCTATCTCTTCCTCTTCTGGATTTACTCTTATTGGTTTGACAGCATTGATTATCCTTAATAGTACATAAGTTCCTACAAATCCAAATGAAGCTCCTACTACAGTTCCTAGTGCTTGTACTCCAACTAGTGATGTAGAACCATATACTAAACCTACTGCAGCATCATTTGTTATCATCGGAGATGCAAATATTGCTACACTCATTGTTCCCCAGACACATGTCATTCCATGTATAGATATTACATCACATACATCGTCTACTTTCAACCTGTCTTTGAAGAAGAGAACTCCAACGTAGAATACTACTCCTGCAATAAGCCCTATGACCAATCCAGCCCATGGTTCTATATAACCCGAAGCAGGAGTTACAGCTGCTAAGCCTGCTATTGGACCATTTGCCCCTAAACTTGCACTTGGTTTCTTTGTTACTGCCCATCCTGCTAGTATTGTAGATAATCCAGCACCTGCAGCAGCAAGATTCGTAGCTACCATTGCAGATACTGCTATACCATTTGCAGCTAATGCACTACCACCATTAAATCCATTCCAACCAAACCATAGCAGAAAGAGCGCTAAGAACTGATATGTTACATTATGGCCGCTCATAACAGATGGTGTTCCAAATCCTATTCTTCTTCCAAGTATTAGTGCAGATGCTAAAGAACCGAATGCTGCTGAGAGATGCACAACTATGCCCCCTGCAAAGTCCAACACTCCTACCTTTGCTAACCAACCACCGCCCCAGACCCAATTTGCTAGAGGTGCATAGATCAATACTATCCATATTGGTATAAATACCAACCATGGACCGAATCTCATCCTTTCTGCTAAGCCTCCAGTTATTAATGCTACAGTTATTGCTGCAAACATTCCTTGATAGATGAAGAAAAGATAACCCGGTATTGTGTGATTACTGAATAGAGGCTCTGTAGTTACATTATTCAATGCTATATAGTCTAATGCTCCTATCCATCCATTTGTATTACCAAATGCTATTGTAAAGCCGAGAATAAACCATGCTATAAGCCCTATAACTGCAGTGAAAAGCACTTTCATTATTATACCAGATGCATTTTTTGCTCTAATCAATCCTGCTTCGAGAAAACCAACGCCACCTATCATTAGAAATACTAGCCCAGTTGAGACTATTATCCATGCGGTATCTCCTGTATCTATAGGCATATAATCAAGTATTATTGCTTATTTTTAAGTTTTATGGCTATAGCTAAATTTTTATTAATTTCTAATTAGATACACGCATATATTTATTAGTTTATCATTTGATAATTGAATTATAATCATATAGTTATATTATTATATATCGCTTATAATAGTGTTACTATAATCAGGATCTGATTATTAGTAGATATAAAACCTTGTTATCATAAAAAGCTTGATACACTCATTTGTTAGTTGCTAGCAGATGCAATTAAATAATCATATAATAGTCTCGTATTTATTAATGAATATAATATGTTTTAACTCTTTATATATTTTAACCATAAATAATAGCATAAGCTGACATTATTCTATTATTGTCTTAATCTACTATTAATGCTATAAATGTTATTTACTCATCTTTGTCTCTTGAAATCTTTTACATCTGCTATAATTAATAAAATGAGACTAATTGCAAAATGTTATCAAATTATTGCTTAATATCATCTTCAAATTGTAGCATTCTTTAGTGCTAGAATATGAGGATCTCTCGTTCTCTTCTATGACTTGCTATTATCATTAGTTTATCTGCTGTTCCATTCTCGTTTAATTCTCTATAGAGATATTATCAATGAATAAAATATTATTGAGAGTTTTTAAACATAATTATCCTTTTCTCTACCTCATCTATTGGCATACCTTCTTGTAATTCTCTGCCTTTTACTATACCATCTTTAATATGATATAATTCTTTCCCAACATAACTATAACCGTCATAGAATGGATCGTCATCATTTACTATGAAGAAGAGGTATCTATCTCCTATACCACCTATATAACCTCCTCCTGCTATCCTAAAGTCCCTCAGATCAGTAACGACCTTTACCTCTTCCTTATCATATGTACCTATTAGATACTTCTCTACCTTAAGAGTAATATATACATTAGTATGTGGTTCACTAAGATATAAATCAGTAATATTTAAATTAGTAATATCGTATACTTTACTTTCTGCATCTACACTTTTAAGTGTTATGTTAACAACTCTCCCTATACCTATATATTTAGATTCTAATGTAGCGTATTTTAACCTATCCTCTCTTGCTCTATATATAGCATCAATAGTCTCATTTAATGGTTTACCATCACGTAGATCTTGACCATATACCTTATCATTAACTATCTTGTATAATCCATATAGACCTCCTAATAGATAATAATTATTACCCCATACTGTATGAGGTTCTTTATCTGCTATGAATGCTAATACTCTATCTCCGCCTTTTATCCATGATGTTCTAACGCTAGAAAAGTATATCCTGCTACCATTATAACTTCCTGTAAGCTCTTTCTCTATCTCTATACCTGTTCCACTTTGATACTCTTCTATATCATCTGATACCTTATATGTGTAATCTGATTGGTCTATTATCTTTCCTATAACAATATATCGTGCTATCTTAGAGCTTATTTCTAGATTGACACGTCCCTCTGCGAAAAGATCTGGGACGTCTGTCTCATTAAGATTAGTCTTTATCACATTTTGATTATTTTGCATATTATATGTTATCAATATTATTGATATTGTTATTGCTATTATTGGTGCTATGATGATTAGCCTATTCATCTCTTATCACCCATATATTATCGTTAGAGAATAGCTATCATGAGGCTTTATAGAATCTCTATAGTTACAATTATATGAATGATACATTACTGAATTCTCACTAGTATGCCTAAATGCTACCCAATGACCAAATTCATGTCTTGCAACATAATTTAGTGCCCATGGACCAACTTTATTATATGGTGAAGCACACTGTCTACTTGTAGACCATTTATCATCAGCATTAAATGTTATAGAAGCCTTTACTATATTACCAGATGGCATATTCTGAGAATCATAATAACAACTTCCTATCCAATTTATACATAGCATTGTTTGTGCTATAAACTCATCTCCTCTATAAGTTGCATATGCCCAATTATCACAAGTATCTTTTTTATTTAAAGTGAATATGGATTGTAACCTATTCCAATCATTCCTTGCTATATCAAGTTGCTGTGCAACTTTTGAGTATTGATCACCTTTATCATCTAACACAATATTCTTTAGAGAATATGAGTCATAACATACATCTATGCTATATGATGACCATCTATTACCAGTATAATAGTGTGTAGCATATACTTGCATTACTGTTTGAGTTATTAATAATATTATGCTTATACTTGCTATCATCATTGCCTTCATTATCTATCTTAACTAATAAGGGATATATATATATCGAAATTTAAAGTATAATTTATCTATTATCTATCTATATTGAAGAGATTATCATTAATTAGATAAAATATTATTATGGAAGTTTATAATCTGTAATACCTATATCTGCCGAGTCTGGTGAAGTTAAATCGTCATATGCTAAATTATAATCATATCGTATACCAACACTAATGGTATCTATTGTCATATTTAATAGCTCTACATTCCATTTACCTCTTATCATTGCAGATAATGACTCTTCTGGTTTAAGCATATATGCTTCTACAATAGAAGGTTTAGGATAAGGATCTATGTCAGGAGAATAACCTGCATCGATCGCTCTTACTGTTAAAGGCATTGGACCATTCTCTATACCGCCTCCTATTATAAATCCTGTTATATAAAATGGCTTTTTGCTAATATTTGTTATAGTAGCAGCTATTATCTTATCATCTGCATTAGCATATTTGAGTGAGAATTCTGCTTCATCGTTCTTATATATTATATCAAATGTGCCATTCTCTCGTTTTAATGCACTACTTGTTCTAGTTACATATATCTGCTCTAATCTTATACCATCTACTTCGTCTATTTTACCTTTTATAATAGTAGCATTAGAATATATAGGCTTTAGAGAATTTGCTAAATCTGATAAAGTATAATTCTTTATTGTTGTAGGTGCGCTTTCTTGAATATAATTCTCAGCTTGTATTGTTATTATTGTAATACATGTTATTGCTATAGATAGTATCAATAATAATTTCTTCATGTGAATGAGCCCACCACCAACTTTGAACCATTAGGACTACGCAAAGCAGCATAATATGTCTTACTAGAGTATATAGTATCTATGCCAAATCCTTCACAATTACTACACTCGCTAGACAAATCATCTACTATCCATTGATCAGTGCTATAATCATACTTTGCTACTTTTGGAACGTCTACAAATGTTACTACAGCATAACCATAACTACCTATAACTGCTACGTCGTATACTCTATTTGGAGCAGTTGTAGACGTCTCTGCTACTAAGCAACTTAATGTTCCTACAGCTCTAATCTTCTTCTCTTCCATGAATGTCACCCATAAGAAATCTTGAGAATCATCTACTGCAATAAACCATGGTTTTGACCTCTTAAAATCTACACATAACGTAAATTGACCAGTACTTACATTGAATTTGTAGAGCTTGTTATTCCTCTGGTCAACTATAAACATTCCACTTATATCAGTGCTCTTATCTATACCTTCTGGATTAGAATTTGACTCAGGTAGAGTATATGATGTAATTGTGCAACTGTTACCATTTTTAACCGATTTGATAACCTTCCCAGTATTATAACTTGTAAAGTATTGTAAGTTAAAGGAGTAACTATCTATATCGTCTGCACCGTTAATACTGTTGTTAGTACAATCTAGTTGTGTATTATTACTTGCATTATAATATGTAATCTTATTATTTATATGCTGTGTAAAAGCTATCTTTGAATTTGATTGTACGTCTATGAAGTGAGGATCTCCATTAACAGTATAAGATGTTACACTACAATTACTAGTATTGAACTTTTGTAACCTGCCTGCATCAATAGCAACCCATACATTAGAACCATATACCTCAACTCCTTTTGGTGCTGATTGTGTAGAGCAACTTCTTATCTTTGTTGCTTCTACATCGTTTAGATTTATTATGATCATTACTTGTAATAACAGTATTATCAACAATATTCCAGCTATCTTCATTATCTATCTTAACTAATAAAGGATATATATCGAAATTTAAAGCATGATTTATCCATTATCTATCTATATTGAAGAGATTATCATTAATTAGATAAAATATTATGAGGTTAATGCTTCTTATCGATTCTTCCTCTAATGCTATAAAGTTCTTATTATCTCAATTCAATAATTACTATACTTAGAAAAGAATTACATTATATGAAAGAAATATTGAATCCTTATTCATAAATCTTCTCTATCTTTAATACTAGCAATATATCCATTATTCTGTAAGAAACATACTCATGAATAAAGCATTCATGATTCATCTTTTTATAATGATAGGAAGAGCATTCTATAGTTGTGTATGCTAGACACTTGGCCCAATATATAATAGCGCCGGGAGAGGGATTTGAACCCTCGAGAGCTATAAAGCTCATCGGCTCTCAAGGCCGACGCATTAGTCCACTCTGCCTTCGGTATTTATAATCCCGGCTATCCCAGCGCATAAGTAGATTAGAATTGCTTCCTTAAATGTTATTCTAGCATTCCTTTAATTACTTCACTCCATGCTTTGGCAATATTAAGCCTATTGTAACCACCTCCTCCTAGTGCTATAATCCTACCATTGGCATGTTTATGTGCAATTTTATGCAATATACTAGAAGCGTATCTATGAATCTCTTCACTATATGTTAGATGAGTTAATGGATCACTCTTTAATCCATCAGCACCACATTGGAATATTACTAGTTGAGGATTTGCATTATCTATGAATTCTTCCACTCTCTTAAACGCATCAACGAATTCTTTATCTCCAGAGTATGGCATCAATGGTATATTAAGTTTGGTTCCTTTTGCTTCTTCTTCTCCATCCTCGTAAGTAAATCCAGTACCTGGATATAGATATCTCCCATCTTCATGTATATCTGCTATCGTAATACTTTTATCTTTAGCATATTCATAGTATACTCCATCACCATGATGTGCGTCTATATCAATATATGATATCCTCTCTATGTTGTAGATGCTTCTAGCACATTCTATAAGTATGCCTATATCATTAAATACACAGAAACCTCCCGCTCTATCTCTTCTAGCGTGATGCAAGCCACCTATAGGGTTGAATGCATGGTCTACTTCTCCTTTCATAATCAGTTCTAATCCTTTTAATGTTGAACCAACTACATATGCTGCTGCCTCATATACCCCTCTATATGCTGGTGTATCACCATAGTCTAGAAAACCATACCCTAATATTGATGCCTTCTTAACATATTCTACATATGCTTTATCATGAAAGGCCAATATAACCTCTTCATCTGCCATCACTGGCTCTTCTATTCTTACAAATTTATCAAGATCTGCTTCATGAAAAAACTTCCAAAACGCATCTAATCTATCCCTCCCTAATGGATGTGGTGCATCAAAGCCATACTTAGCTAGTTCTTTACCATAAAATAATGCTATTCTATGCATAAGATTATTAATAATATATTTTAATATTTACTTTCTCATCTTCTTTATCTCTTTTGCTAGCTCTCTAATTATCAACTCTTTGTTATCATCCTTCTCTATCATTATATAAGCGGATCTCTCATACCATCTCTTAGGATATCTAGCATTTGTATTATTTGTAATCTCTTTATAACCTAGATTCTTTGCTGCATTGATTAACTCTTCGATCTTTGGTTCAAACACTGATAATTCTTTACTAACTCTTCTTCCCTGCTTTCTACTTGAGTTCTTATCAAAATAATCTAGCCAGATAATTATATGCTCGTAATCCTTCATACAATCACTTAAGTAATACCGAGTTTATAGTTCCGTCCTGACCCGGTCGTGAAACTACTCTTGCTTTTCCTAACTCTGTCTCTATTATTGCGCCTTTTGTTATAACTCCTCTTCTAGCATAATCTCTATTTGCTGCATTCTCAATAACTCTAATTATCTTTACCTTGGATACCTTTGTTTGATCTGCAACGTTTGTAAATTCTCCTCTTTTTACTGCTACCTTTATATTATTGCCTCTTACTCTTCTACACACTATCTCCTCTTTTCCAACAATTGGTTCTGATGGGTATCTATCTATCTCAAACTTTCTTCTAGCTCTATAACTATTTCTTCTTCCTCCACTAGGTTTTCTCTTATTTAGATTCTCAACGCTTTTTCTCATACCATTAATTTTATGGATACGTTATTAAGTCTTTTCTAGAATAGGCATACCATCTTTTGATATTATCTTCTCTATACCAAAATAATCTTGAAATTTCTTAGTTGTCCTATAAACTTTATTTCTATTCACCTTCTCATACTTTATGAATTCTGATTGTAGTAGTAGTTTTAGATGAGAATATACTTGTGAACCTCTTATATTTACTAACTCTTTTGCACTTACAGGTTGCATATATGCTATACATGATAATGTCTTTAGCACACTATTTGAGAGTAAAGGCTTACTTGCAAACCTCCTAACTATGCTATTATACTTTAGTTTTAATTGTAAAACAAAAGACCCGTCTTGTAACTCTACCACTTCTAATGCTTGGAGATTTGAATTGATGACTTTTGCTACCTCTCTAGCTAATCTTGCAGCCTTACTAACAGACTCTGTTCCAGCAGCATATTGTATATCTTTTATGCTTAGCGGTTTACCAGCAGCATATAATGCTGCTTCTATCCTTGCCATCATCTCTATCTCATTCATACTAATTAATATCATATAGTTATGATTTAATATATGCTTTAATTATTGTTAATAAATAACTAAAATAAAATTGCGTGCTAGTTGTAACCCTCCTTCTGTTTTAGGCAGGATTCGACTATGCGGCCTACCTGAACCTCGTGCAAAGGCTCATTGGTTCAATATTTGGCCTTGCTCCATATAGAGCTGCAGTTTCATTCCTTGTTAGGAACTTCAGCTTTTTAGCATCATCATACCCTAACTCGGATTACTTTTCTGTGCAGTTGTCAGCTATCTCTAGCTATCCATCGCTGGATTATATCTTTGCATGGAGGGAGGAGTTTCCTCTGTTAGACAGTAACCTGCCCACTAGCTCGCACTATATCTTCTACAAAAATTATATAAAATTATTTTGTAAGTAAAGGCTTATCTATCTTTAATAGTTTTGTAAATATACTTGCTATTATTAATCCTAGTAATATGCCACCTATAACATCAGTAGGATAATGTACGCCTACATATACTCTACTAATGCTTACACCAATTGGGAATAACCATATTGACATGGATAACCTTCTCTTAGGCAATACATATTGTATTATATATGCAAATATTGTACTCCTTGCTGCATGACCTGAAGGATAAGAACCTGTGAAGATGTTAGTATCATCATCATCAATCTTGAAACTTAGATACTGACTGTAATCTGGTCTCTCTATATATAATAATGATTTTAGTTGCAGTGTTATAAATACTGCTATTATAAGGGTTACCAGTAGTATAGCGCCTACCTTTCTACTCTTATGTCTTATAAGAAGTATGAACGATATTATAAGCAATGGTGAAAAGTAGAATGGATATATATCCGCTGTAAAACTAAATGCTAACATTATAGCATCTAATATTGAATTACCTCTAGTAACTCCTCTTACTATAGAATCATCTATATCTCTAATTGTATTAGATACTACTATAATGCTTGTTATTATGAACAATCCTACTATTACTACAAATATTTTAGACCTTATCTTAATTAACATGCTCATTTGTATCATTATGTCTATTATTATTTAATCCATTATATTCTAATTTCTCTATACTAGATTGTATCATTTATCATCTATTAAATAAGCTAGAGATTCTATAGATATCTAAAATGTTAATTATTATGTAATGCTGGAATGATAATTCATTATAACTTTTTATTTCAATTCATTATACTGAGCGTAATCATAATCTACAAGATAAATGTAGATGACCTAAGGAGAGAATAAAGATGTATAAATAAAATTAATCTACCCTCTATTCAATCAAATATATTAGTTCACTAATTTGTATCATAAAACAATAATATTAAGTTTTCTTTACTCTAGATTATATACAACAATAATAATTATTAACCAAAACAAATAGATTAAGGATATGAATGAAGAAAAGAGCTCTAACCAATTTAAAAAGTTTGTAATAAAGAGAATTATAAATATGTTCATAGTATTATTTGCGACTTTATTAATAACTCTAATTCTAGTAGGACCTACAATGGATAACATATTGAAGAGAACTATTGAATTCGAGGTTAACGAAGAGATTAGAAATACGAAAGGACTAGTCTTTAATAGTGAGTCAGAACTGCAAGAGTATAAGAAGGAGAGAATAGAAGCACATATAAAGAGTTTAGGTTTGGATGAAGCATGGTATTCTCCAAAGAGATTATGGTTAACACTAATCAAGGTAATGAGCTTAGATTTTGGGCGAGCGTATACACTAACTAGTTTCTCTGGTTCTGCAAAAGTTATAGACATAATAATGGAAAGATTGCCAAGAACTATATTATTATTTACATCTTCTACAGTAATTGTAACCATAGTTGGATTGTTATTAGGAGCATTATCTGCTAGTAAGGTAGGTTCGCTAATAGATAAATTAACCTCAGGATTTGCCATAATTAGTAGTAGTTTCCCATTATGGTGGAGTGCTATGATAATGATACTCTTATTCTCGTTTACATTCTCAATATTCCCTGCTAGAGCTACGCCTTTGATCTCTAGCACAGATCCAGCTTACATTTCGGCATTACTTTATCATATGATCTTACCATTAATAACATTAGTTATCTTTAGTTTCGGTACATGGGCATATATAGTTAGAAACTTTATGATAGGAATCATGGGCGAGGATTATATAATGGCAAAGAGGGCTGAGGGAATACCAGAGAAAAAGATAATATATTCTCATGCTTTAAAAAATGCTGCACCGCCAATAATAACTGTTGTAGCATTATCACTATCTGGTTCAATAGGTGGTGCCATAATCTCAGAAGCTGTATTCGATTGGCCAGGAATAGGTAAACTATATTATGATGCAATAAGTGTATTTGATCTGCCAGTAATAATAGGTTTAACTTATATAACTACCATAGTATTTTTGATAAGTATATTCATTGCTGATATACTATATGGCTTCTTTGATCCACGCATAAGGGTATGACAGATGAGTGCATTATCTCTCTCAAATATATGGAATGAGTTAAAGAATAGTAAAGGAGGAATTACTGGTTTATCAATATTAGCAATATTGTTAATAGCATCACTTATAGCATTTGTTTCCATACCGTTAGACACATTTAAAGAGTGGAGGAATCAATCGTATTGGTTAGAATACCCTAGAGCAGCAATGCCATCGTGGGTAAACATATTTACTTCTAATAAATTACCAGAGCATATAATACTAAAAGGAGAAAGGGAAGAAAGTATAGATGAGAATATAAAGGTTGTAACATATACTTATAAATTTGATTATATATTTGATAAAGAACCGAACGATTTTATGTTAAGATATGATGCAATATATAATAGTAGCTCGTTATTACACTTCTCAATTACAAGACCTGATGGAATGGAGATCGAATTGGCTAGAATAACACTTCCTCCAGCAAAAGAACGAGTTACAGGAATATTATTCTCTACTGACGATGTTATTAGGAAGAGTATTAGTAAATATGGTTCTAATGAGCCTCTCGATGTAATATTTAGAGATAAAGATGGAGATATACTTAAAGGAGTTTATGAAGCAAAGATGAGTATATTCTTCTTTAATATGAATGATGAGATTATAGATAGTAAGTTTATTGTAGGTGGTAAAGTATATGGTCTATTCGGCACTGATGAGTTGAGAAGAGATCTTGCGATAAGTATAATCTGGGGAGCACCAGTAGCATTATTCATAGGCGTATCAGTTGCTATACTCGCTGTTGTTATCGGACTTATATATGGTGTAATTGCAGGTTATAGTAGTAGAAGTATTGATGAGGTCATGATGAGAGCAAATGATATTGTATATGCATTACCAGCATTACCATTACTAATATTATTAGCAGTATTCATAGGGAAGAGTATATTCTTAATGATAGGTTACCTTGTGATATTTAGTTGGGTAGGAGTGGCAAAGGTAGCAAGAAGTATGTCTCTTCAGATAAGGAATATGCCATATATAGAGGCAGCAGAGCTGATAGGAGAATCAAAGATCAGAATAATATTCAAGCATATAATACCTCAGCTCTTACCATATACATTTGCCAGTATTGCTATATCTGTTCCTGGTGCTATAATAACTGAAGCGGGTTTGAGTTTCTTAGGATTAGGTGATCCAACATTGCCTACTTGGGGTCAGATATTACATGATGCAAATACATACGGTGCTTCCGCAAGAGGATTATGGTGGTGGATAATACCCCCTGGATTAATGATAACATTAACAGGTTTAGCATTTGTACTCATTGGAGATACTTTAAATACTATAGTAAATCCTAGGTTAAAGAGGTGAGAGTTTAGTTCTTATCCTTTCTTCAAGTAAAGAATTGATCTCTATGCCAATACATCTCCTCTTTAATAGTATACAATTCTTCATAGTAGAACCAGAGCCTAAGCATGGATCTACTACAAGATCTCCTACATTACTAGATGTTTTTATACACTTTGCAACTAGCTCATCTGGCAATTCATTACCTGCAGTCTTTACTCCTCTATTATATGATCGCTTTATATACCATACATCTTCTGCATAATGTTCTGGCTTGTTAAATACGTAATTAGAGGCATTCTTTACTGCCAATAATAGATGGTAATGTGATGTAACAAAACGCTTCTTTGTAAATACGCCAAATTGATAATGCCATATACAGTGGTTTAGTAAATAAAATCCTGCATCTTCTATAGCATTTAGCACATGTCTAAGATTATTCCATCCTGAGACTAGCCATAAAGAACCATTACCTTTTAAATTATTGTAACACCATCTTATTAACTCATTTATAAATGATGGATAATTATCCTTTCTTATCTCTACATATGATAAGGCATCTGGTTTTCTATTATAAGTCTGCATGTTAGCATCAAAACCTATCCCAAATGGAGGATCAGCAAATATAAGATCTGCCTTCTCTTCTATTATTACTTCTCTAAAATCAGCAAATATTATTTTATGATGATCATCAATCCTTAATTCCTTCATTTCTTAACAATCTAACTAATAATGCTTTCTGAGTATGTAATCTATTTTCTGCTTGTCTCCATACCACAGATCTCTCTCCGTCAATAACTGCATCTGTAACCTCTTCTCCTCTTTTTGCAGGCAAACAATGCATAAAGATAGCATCCTTCTTAGCTAATGAGAATAATTCTTCGTTTACTTGATAGTTAGGAAGAAATGCTTTTAATCTCTCTTCTCTCTCGCTTTCCTTTCCCATAGATACGAATGAATCTGTATATACTATATCAGCATCTTTTATAGCTTCTTTAGAATTATGAATTATCTCAACACTCTCTCTTGCAAACCTTATTGCATCTTCACAAGGTTCGTAACCTTCTGGGCAACCTACTCTAATCTTTATACCAGCTAGATGACATCCTATGATTAATGAATTACATACATTGTCTCCATCACCAATCCATGCTAGAGTTAGATCCTTCTCCTTCTTATACTCTCTAATTGTTAAGAGATCTGCTAGCGTTTGACATGGATGATATAGATCAGAAAGCATATTTATAACAGGCACTCTTGACACTTTTGCTAATCTCTCTACATCTGAATGAGAATATACCCTTGCACCTATTGCATGAGAGTATAATGCCAATGTTCTAGCAGTGTCTTCTATACTCTCTCCTCTTGAGAGCTGTATATCACTAACATTAAGCGCTATAGCATGCCCTCCTAGTTCTAACATAGCTACTTCAAAACTAACTCTTGTTCTTGTAGATGCTTTCTGGAATATCATAGTAAATATCTTATTCTTTAATAACTCTCTCCTCTCACTCTTTAAGATTATAGATAGTTCAAGCAGATGCTCCAATTCTTTTTTGTCAATCTCCATTAGTGTTAATAAATTATACATTATTGCTCACCAATAATGAATCGACAAATTGTTCAGCATTGAATCTTGTTATATCGTCATACTCTTGACCAGTTCCAATATATATTATAGGCTTTTGAGTTACATATACTATGGATAGTGCTGCACCACCTTTAACATCAGCATCTGTCTTTGTTAGTATTGCAGCATCAAAATTTGTATAATTGTAAAACTCTTTTGCTTGATTTATAGTATCATTACCAGCAAGTGAGTCACCTATGAAGATCTTTAGATCTGGTTTGACTACTCTAATTATCTTACTCATCTCATCCATTAGATTCTTACTAGTCTGCATCCTCCCTGCAGTATCTACAAGTACTACATCAATCTTATGAGCCTTAGCATATAATACAGCATCTTTGCCAACAGCAGCTGGATCTGCTCCATATCTTTGTGTAATAACCCTTATACCCAATCTCTCTCCATGTGTTGATAATTGCTCTATTGCACCTGCTCTATGAGTATCACCTGCTGCTATGACTACTGTAAACTCTTTCTTAAGCATATTTGCTATCTTTGCTATGGTAGTAGTCTTACCAGTCCCATTTATACCTAAAAAGAGTATTGTATAAGGCTTATTAGAGACTCTTATCCTCTCTACTATATCTATACTTCCAGCCTTATTAAATAAATTAAGCATATAATCCCTAAGCCAGTTTCTTATTATAATTTGTGCACTATCATTACTTTCAAATTTTTTGCCTACTAGCTCTTGTTTCATTCGCTTCTCTAGATCTTCTATAACATCTTGTGCTACATCACTCTCTATTAATGATAATTCTAATTCTCTAAATATCTCATCTATCTCCTTCTCGGATAACTCTTTTGTGCTTACCTTCTTTATTACATTTGAGAAAGCTTTCTTTATTCTATCAAACATGATATCATCCTTGTTTTTGCATCTTCATAACTAAAGCATTTGCATTCCTCCTAATTTCTTCCATAGACTCTTCTACTTGCCTCTTCTGTGCTACTGTACTATTCAAAGCAGCCTCAAGTTCCCTTAACCTATTCTCTATAAATAGAGTTGCGTCTGTTCTGTTCTTCTCTATAGATATACCAGAACCTACATTAACTAGAAATTTTGTATCTGGCTCTATTGTAGATTGTGCATATATACCTAAACCTATTGGCATCATGACACTAAACTTCTCATTACCGTCTAAAGCCTTTAATGCATCTAGTGCTGCCTTACCTTCCTCAATCAGTCTCATTATAATAGACTCTTTTGATACAAGTTCACTTAGATAAACCTCCATACTCTTCAATTGTGTAATCATAGTTTGTAGTCTTTCTGTATCGCTCATATACTCATGCAATGCATGACTGATTTATAAACGCTTTAGATCAGCTCCATAGCCTTTCTTTAAATGTAAACTTCTTATTAAAAAGGAAATTACCTATAGATGCTAATCCAACAGATATTAACAATGCTATCTCGTATTCAACTCTATCCATTAATAGATTTGTTATCATGAATTGTATAAAGGCACCAACTGAACTAAATAGTAAGTATAACCCATATTGCTTTAATATTCTTTTTATACCGAAGTTCTTATCCTCAAAAGTCCATAGCTTGTTCAATATGAAATTGCTTGTTATTGATGCTGATATACCAGCAAGCATTGCAGAGTTATGATCTATGAATGATGCTAATATCATAGATAATCCATAATTCACAAACAATCCAGAGAAACCAATAGTATAGAATCTTGATGCTTTTGATAGAAATAGCACTGAACCTCTTCTCTCATTACTATTCTTCCTCCCATATCTATATAATCGCCATATAGATCTTAGATAATCCATTATAGTTGTGATATCTAACTTACTTGCTCCACTCTTTCTATTTGTGAATGTATAAGGAATCTCTTTTATGCTTGCATTATGTACTTTGATTATTATCTCTAGTAAGAGTTTATATCCTAATCCATCAAATTTTGTCATAGATATTATGCTCTTCTTAAATCCAAAGAATCCAGATAATGGATCTTTTATTCCATCTATCTTAAGTATAAGCTCAGCAATCTTCTTTGCAAGATTACTTAACAATTTACGCTTAAGAGGCCATCCTACTATTCTTCCTCCATTTACATATCTAGATGCTATAACAAGATCGTTATGTTCTAACTCTTTTAGCATTAATGGTATGAGTGAAGGGGGATGAGAGAAATCGGCATCCATAACAAGTATATTCTCGCCTTCTGCAATTGATATACCATCTATTATAGCACTTGCTAAGCCGTTCTTTCCTTTTCTATGAAGAACTCTAATTGTATAATTAACTCTTTTAGCATACTCATCAACTATAAAACCTGTTCCATCTGGAGAATTATCATCTACTACTATTATCTCCCTCTCTATATTATTAGTTAAAAGAGAAGAGTTTATCTCTTCAATAAGCTTTATTATATTATCAGACTCATTATAAGTTGGAATTATTATAGATAGTTTTCTCTTTATAGAACTTAGTTCTTCTATTTGACTATGCATATATGATATTATAAAATGCCTCTATAAATTATTTGTTAAAACTATTTATGGATATATTAATCAAATCTAATTACGATGATACTATGAATACTATATATGAGCAATTGGTTGCAAAGATTGCAAAGAGATGGATTGCTGGAGTAGAGTTAGATGATGCTATTATGGCATGTAAAGAAGCTAATTCTATTGGGTTACATGGTATTATAAATTATCTTGGTGAAGATATACTAGATAGAGATATCGTTAAAGGTGCTGTTAAAGAGTATAAATCTATCTTAGATGCTATAGAAGAAGAGAGACTGGATTGTAGTATATCTCTAAAATCTACTCAGATTGGGCTTGCTATAGATGAAGTAGAATGCAGAAATAATCTTAAAGAGATACTAGAATATGCTTCTTCGTACAGGAAGTTTATATGGATAGATATGGAATCGTCAAAATATCTAGAAAAGGTCGTCAATATGTATATAGAAGTTAGAAGAAGTTATGAGAACGTAGGTATAGCATTGCAATCTTATATAAGAGATGCACCAATCTATCTTGCTCAATTATTAGATGCAAATGCAATAATAAGACTTACTAAAGGTGCATATAGAGAAGATGCAAGTATAGTATTTAAATCAAAAGATATGATAGATAGAAATTATATAAAATTAATGGAGTTTCTCTTTAAGAATAGTAATGATAACTTTGCAATTGCAACACATGATCCAAAGATCATAGAATTAGCAGAGAATCTTAGTAAGATGTATAGATGCAAATTTGAGTTTCAAATGCTTAGGGGTATAAGAGATGATTTAAAGAAGATCTTAGTAGGGAAAGGTTATGCGGTAGGAGAGTATATACCATATGGAGGTAAAGCGTTAGAATACTCCATTAGGAGAATAAAAGAACATCCTACAAACATCTTCTTATTAATAAGATCTATTGTATAGATGAGCTAATTATTATAACAAGTTTATTATGCTAATGTATATATATCATTATTTAGGAAGAGTTAAAGGATGCAAAAAAGCGATGCTAGATACATATGTATCCATTTATGGAGATTAGGTAAATGGTGCTATTGTTGTAATCATTGCACGGAATGTTGCAAGGATACAAAATGTAATTGTTATTATTGCAAACATTGAGTTCTACTCTGCTCTCTCATGAACAATGGAAGATAATATTTACTCCCACTACCTTTACCACTTATTCCAGAGTATTTCCATCCTACAAAAGGTTGTGCCCCTACCATTGCTCCCGTAGTTGCACTTCTCTCTCTATTCACATATAATACACCAGCCTCGTGTTCATTAAAAAATCTCTCTATCTCATCTTTATTGTTAGTGAAGATGCCAGCAGTAAGCCCATAGTCAACACTATTTGCTATCTCTATAGCCTCATCAAATCTTTCATATTCTATAATTGTTAATACTGGCAAGAATAGTTCTTCCTTTACAAATTCATGATCTTTAGAAAGTCCATCTATTATCATAGGTGCTACATAATATCCATGTTTTAGTTCATCTACAATTCTTCCAAATAATACTTTACCATCTTTTGACGCTTTCTCTAATACATTACCATACTTCTTATATGCATGATAATTTATAACTGGTCCTATGAATGTATCTCTCTCTATAGGGTTTCCTATCTTTAATTTCGTGGTAAATGACAATAATTTATTAACAAACTCATCCTTTATACTCTTATCTATTATTAGTCTTGAGCATGCACTACATTTCTGTCCAGAATAACCAAATGCTGCTCGTGCTATTGCTACTACTGCTTTCTCAATCTCTGCATCTTTACTAACTATACATGCATTCTTTCCTCCCATCTCTGTTATTATTGGTTTTGGAGACTCTGCGTTAGTCTTAAATATACTTAAACCAACATCTCGTGAACCTGTAAATACTATACCATCTATCTCTCTACTCGTAACAAGTAAATTACCTACATCCTTACCAGAGCCAGTGACTAGATTTATTGCTCCATCTATAACCCCTGCCTCCATGAATATTCTTACAATTTTGATAGCACTTATGGGCGTATCACTTGAAGGTTTTAGTACAACTGTATTACCAGTTATCAATGCTCCTGTACACATGCCAGTAGTTATTGCTATTGGGAAGTTAAATGGAGAGATTACAGCAAATGTTCCATATGGCCTCATAACGCTATAGTTCTCTTCATCAGCATAGCAGCTATTCATCTTTTTTATGTATCCATTATTATCTTCCATCTCATCAGCATAATATCTAAGAAAATCTATTGCTTCATCAACATCTGCAATAGCTTCATATCTGTTCTTACCATTCTCATATGTTATTAGTGCAGCGAGCTCGTATTTCTGTTTACTCATTATATCAGCAGCTTTGAGCATTATTCTAATCCTTTCTTTATAATCAATCCTCTTCCACTCTCTATAAGCATTCTTTGCACTCTTTATTGCACTTGTTATATGTTCTTCATTAGCTCTTGAAGCATATCCTACTATTATCCTCGTATCTATTGGTGATATATCTGGAAATATATCATCCGTTATTATCTCTCTTCCATTAATTATTATTGGATGATTCTTTCCTAATTCTTTATCTATTGTTGATATAGCACTTTCATATTTGTTATGAAATATCTCTTCTTCTTTCATCATAACAGCCCTCATAAATGTAAGTTCATTCTCAAACATAATAATAAATAATTATTAACTCTCTTAAAAAGTTACAGATATACTTAAATAAGTTATTGTAAATGAATTATATATGAAGAGTGTAGAAGCTATAATTAGAGTTGAAAAGGCTATAGAAGTTAGAACAGCTCTTATCAATAAAGGCTATAGTGCAATGTCAATAAGTACTGTTATAGGAAGAGGAGAGCAAAAAGAGAGGGAATATAGTATGGCTTTAGGGATTGAAGTAACATATGATCTATTTGCACGAACATATATAATGCTTATAGTTGATGATGAGAAGGTTGATGAGGTTGTAGATATAATACAAAAGAGTGCTACTACTAATTCTAGAGGGGATGGAATAATATTTGTTAGGCCTATAGAAAAGGCTATTAGAATAAGAAATGGAGAAAAACTATAGAATATTTTTAGTATATCATATAATATCTTATAGAATGAACTAATCAAGATTAATCGTCTATAATTTATAGGTAAGCAGTCATATATCTTCATGTCTCAGAATTTAAATATGGTTTAGAAAGTATAAATAGTGTATTGAGTAGCAAGGATGAGAGTATATTTAGTAAAGAGAGTTTAATGAGCACAACTGCTGGAAGAGATATATTGAAACATGCGATGATTAAGAGTAAACAATATAGACAATTTCAATATTATAAGGAGTATGCTGATACAAATCTGCCTATATTTATAGATAGATTTACTCAAGAATTATATAACTGCATAATAAGTGATGAAGAACCAGAAGTTACTCTGAAAAGATTTGTTAACGAGGTAAAGAGCACAGATCTTATGTTAGATTATACTACTATAAATAATGTTAAGAAGAGATTAGAGGATAAGAGTATATTGAATGATAGAGTCAGAAGAATAACCGATTCAAACTTTGTAAAGATGACATATCCAGTATTTAGAGCATTGGTAGATGGCACTAATGTTTATTTATCATTAAATTTGGACGAGAGAATGAAAGATGCCCTTGTAGATGCTCATATAATAGCGATAGATCTAAGCGAGCCTATGGATAGAATAATAGATGGCGATGAAGATATAGAATATTTAGACGATTATAAACTTATGAATCCTTATATATTAAATATAGCACGTAATAAAATAGCACAATTTGGGGAAGGTGTGAGTAGTTCATTTGAGGAAGGATTTGAGGATGCTATGAAAGGGCAATATATGGATCACAGGCTAAAGATAGCCAAGCAGATAGATTATGAATCAATGAATCTCTGCTATAAGAAATATAGAGCAATAATGGGCACTAGTGGGAGAAATATGGCTTTGACAGCAAACCCTCTTGCAGAGATACTTTATTATGGTATGGCTAAAGCTGGAGAATGTGTAGGTTGTGGTAATGAAATGGAAGACTCTTTTAAATATAGGATGATCAAAATCCCTTCATGGCCACTTTATTATAAACAACTAGTAAATGATAATAAGAAAGCGTTTTCGTTAACACTACAAAGGGCAGAATTATATTTGGAAGAAGCGAAGCAAGCATTAAGTATGCTTCCTGATGATTTCATTACTAAGCCATTTATTGAGTTTCTATTCCTAATAGTTAAACATTATAATCAATATTGGTATAATCAAGTAGTCAAACTCTAATCTTTTTATTATTCTTATACTCATAATATAGTATGTGGAGCTCCAGGTATAGACCAACTAGAGTTGAGGAGATGGTTGGTAATGAAGATGCAAGGATTGAAGTTGTTAAATGGTTAAAGAGATGGAAGATAGGAATGAAGCCATTATTACTTATTGGTCCTCCTGGAGTTGGAAAGACTACGCTAGTTAAGGCTCTTGCTATCCAATTCAATTTAGATCTAATAGAGTTAAATGCTAGTGATACTAGAAGCAAGGAGAGATTAGAGGGTATAATTATCCCATTATTGTCTAACAAAGGCATAATGGATAGAAGAGTCATATTATTCTTAGATGAAGTGGATGGTATATACAGTAATTCTGATAGAGGAGGTTTGTCATCATTGTTAACATTTGCTAAAGAGCCTAGTATACCAATTATCATGGCTGCTAATAGAGAGAATAACGCATTAAAAGAGTTAATTAAAGTTTGCAAGATAGTAAAGTTTTATGAGATACCGCCACGATTGACACTATTATATTTAGAATATGTATTAAGGAAAGAGAATGTAACAATTAGTAGAGGTGAAGAGATCAACATAGTTAGAAAAAGTGGAGGAGATATGAGGAATCTATTGAATACAGTAAATTCTATAATAGCTTTAGGCTCAAGTGGCAATGAGCATAAAAGCAAAGTCCCTCTTCAAGAAGCAATTAATAACTTTTTTAATACATTAGATAAGTATTCAGCGTTAGATTCTTTATCCAATGCTGAAGGTTTCTATTACGATCCACGCTTCAATAGAGATTATGAAGTTGACAAGTTAGACGTATTATTTAGTAGTGTAATAAATAGTACTAATGATATAAATAAACTTGCTACTATTCTCAACATTCTATCAGAAGTAGATATCATAATAGCAAGGATGAATTCTAGTAAAGAATGGAGAATGCTTAGATATATAGATACTATATTAGCATATTCACTCTTTAATTATACACGAGGCTTCAACTATAATCAATATAATATACCATATACATTAGCAAATAAGATCTTCAAAGATGGTAGAGCAATAAATAAATTATTAACAGAACTTGCTACTCTCTTACATGCATCTAAAAGGAGAATAGCAGTGATGCTACCATACATAATGCTAATATTAAAGGATAAATCAGAATTGCTAGATAAGATAGATAAATCTATCTTAGAGAGTATGAATGGTGTATATAATGATTAGATTGCAAAGAAATATACCATTTAAATTACCTAGATTAGGTTCTGATACATTCTCTAAACTTATGCGTGCAAAGCTAAAGTATGATAAGAAGAATAGTACGTTTGAGATAACTGATGATACAGAGATAACAAGTATAATATCGATACTAAGTAATGTATTAAATAAAGAAGTTGTATTAGAGTTGGAATGTATTATATGCTCGAAAAGTACTAACTGTGCAGAGTGTGAATATGCAGATGTATGTGATAGAAGTAAAGTATCGTCATATTGCATATGCAGAGAATGCATAGATAACGGAGATGCATATGAGAATTATAAGAAGAGTATCTTCAAAAGATTAAAATTAAATGATATTGAAGGATAATAACAATGTCAACGTTATATGAAGATAACATAAGAAAGATGCTAATGGAGAAACGGGCTAGGTTAAAAGAATTGGAAGCAAGTGAGAAACTAGATCAGAATGAAATAGCTAAACTTACAGAAGAGATAGGAGCGTTAGAGCGTTTATACGAGAATTATGTAAGTAATATGGGTGCGTTTAGAAGAACAAAAGGGACTAGAATACATACATGATTTAAGTTAGATGTAAATTATTATTGTTATTATCATTAAATAATAGATTAAGAAAAGTTATTAGTTTATAACTTTTGGTATATAATGTTTAACATTCTTATGGTAAAAAGATATATACTATTGCTCTCTAACCTTATATGACTATGAAAACTATCGCATATGGAGTAGTATTAGCACTTGTAGTATCGTTGATTATGGTAAATACAGTAAAAATATATGCACAATCAATTACTGTAAGTGTTGATAAAGATGAATATATGACTGGAGATACAGTAACTGTGAGTGGTAAGGTGTCAGAAATATTAGAAGGTATGGCCATTACAATACAACTAATCAATGTAAATAATGCAAGATTTGATCTAGATCAAATAATGCCAGATGAGATTGCTGCAGATGGATCGTTCTCAAAAGAATTTAAGTTAAGTGGAAGTGAAGCAAGGCTTGGTCCTAGTGGAACATGGACTGTTAGAGTAGCATATGGTAATACAGTAGAAGAAACAAAGTTCAAGTTCACTGCAACAACTATGCCAAAGGGACTAGAGGTTACTATCGATGGCAAAAAATACCAAATTGATGCTACATTAACTAACGGAGTGATCAAGTCTGTAACTGCAGATACTAAAAATGCTATGTTGGTATTTGAGGTTGAGATGAATGATGATGGGATATTTACTATTAATCTCCCCAGAGACTTTATGGATGCAAGGGTTAATGGGCAAGAAGGCGATGATGATGTATATATTATCACGCTAGATGGTCAAACCGAATTCCCAGAAGAAAGCAAAGATGATGGGGTAAGGAAATTAACAATTGAAGTTCCTGCAGGAACTACAGAGATTGCAGTAGTAGGAACATGGATGGTTCCTGAATTTGGAATAATAGCAGTATTTATACTTGCAGCTGCAGTTGGTGCTATAATAGTAGCAACTAAGAAGAGCTTAATAAACCTAAGATATTAAAAATCAAAAATTATTTTATTTTATACAGATACAGTCATACTCTTCTTTGTATATCTACTTATTATATCCTCAGGTAACTCTCCAAAGAGTTCTCTACATAAACCCTTTAGATATCTCATTATAGCCCATGTTCCAGCCTTAATTAACATAGTCATAAATACCTTCATTGCTATACCATATGTTTTATTCCTCACTATTATAGGTATTATATCATTGATTACATTTAGGTTATGCTCCCAACACCTCCAGAATAATGTGAATTGTGCTTCGTTAAGATTACCAAAGTGCATAGAGTTCTTCTCACTAAAGTCTTGATATAACAATGGTGCAATTAATCCTCGCATATTAGTTGATGATAAGTACTCTACTATCTCAATAGTATCTCTTGTATCGTCTATAGTCTCATCTGGCCATCCTACTATTAGTGTTAATGCTGGAAACCAGTAATTATCATTTAGTATTTTACATCCTTCTTTAATAACTTCTGGCCACTCTTCTGGTTGAAATGGTTTAGTCTTCATTGATAGATGCTTCTTTGCTAATCTAGGAGATGCTGTTTCGAATCCAAGATTAGTAGCAAGCCATCTCTCATTGCTCATATTATTTATGCGCGATAGCTCTTTGATCAGATCAGGTGATGATGTAACTGCTGATAATGTCATATGAGTAGTTCCAACAAATTTTGCGCCTAATGACTTTAACCCAGACCATAATTCAACTAAAGCATCTTTGTTTGGTATAAAGTTCTTATCTGTGCATCCATATAAGAGCATCTCATCTGATTGTAGCCATATAGAATCAAAACCGTATTTTAGATTTATCATAGCCTCTCTTTGTAACCTATCTAAAGGAAAGTCTTTCTTGCTTCGCTTGTTAACATCGCAGAAATCGCATCCTCTTCCACATCCTCGCATAGCTTCAATCAATGAATTTACAGTAGGTCCTTGAATCTCAGGTATGTTATCTATACTTCTTACAAATGTATGTAATAATGGTGGAATATCACCTTTCTCAGCATCCTTGAATAGATCTAAAGCAACTTCATCTGCCTCACCAATAACCACTGTATCTATACCATGTATCCGCATTCTATCTGGTTTTGCTAGCTCCCATGCTCCATTCCCACCTACTAGAACTTTAAAGTTATACTTTTTCTTTAATTGAATTATAGTAGCACACATTCTCTTGAACTTCATAGCTATATAAGATAGTTTTTCAGGAGACATGGTTGTAGTTACTGGTGCCATTCCTAGTGGATCCATGACATTTATACCAACTACCTTTGTATCTTCTCCAATACATTTATCAAGCATATCTGGATTTGCTACAAATACCTCATCTCTCCTATACTCTTTAAGTAATGCACCCTCGACTCTTCTTAAACCACATTGTGCCACTTTTGCTTCTCCAGTTATTGGATCCGTCTCTACTGGAGGACAGAATAATTTATCGAATACCCATTCTGGCACTAATTCATATGGACCACACGCTATGAAACCATAAAGAAAGTTACCCCTATAATTTGTCATAAGACTTCTATCTGCAGTAAGGACTATCCTCTTACCCGCCATACTATATACTCTCTTTATTGATATATATAAAACTCTTTTTATACTTCTAAGAGATGGAGATATATGTTAATCATAAAATACTCTTAGACGCCTTATGGCATTTAACTTATTCTTTCTATCTATCTCTGATGCTTCTATAGCATCTTTAAGTATTGATATATTCTTATCATATAATTCACGATCTACTGGATATGGAATACCATCTTTTCCTCCATGAGCAAAAGTAAATTTTACTGGATCTCTCCATGATACCTTTGAACCATAGATTATCTCTGCAATAAGTGCTAATGCTCTAATGGTATTAGAACCTACGCCTTTTATTGCTATTAATTCCTCATAATTTCTTGGATGAATATCATATATCTTCTTAAATATATCCCAATCGAGCCTTCTAGGCATACCATACGCTTCAGTACCATAGAGCCATCTATCTAATGTATCATCTCTTAATTTATAAATAGATGAGATGGTATTATTTGGGTTATCGTTTGCTATATCTACACATACCTTTCTGCACTCTTCTGAATTGCATGAAGTTAGATCTAATACATTCTCTCTAACATCACTGCTTATTATGCCGCTTCTTGGTTCGTTAACAAAATCTTTTAGTATAGTTGACAACCAATGATATCTTCTTGCAGTCTTGCTTAATTCATCCATTCCTTGTTGAATGACAGCCCATGAACCATCTTCAGATATTACAAATGCATGATGGTATAGTTTGTAGTTGTCTTGAAGTAATACATTATCTACTTTTGCTGTAATTCTACTAGCATAAATCATCTCATTCTTCTTAGACTCGCTGATGTTAAATTTGTTACATATATCTTCTATCTCATAAGGAGTATCTCTACTCTTCTTACCCTTTCCTCCCGCTATCATAACTTGTTCGTCCATTACCTGTTTTAATACTCCAGTAACTACAGTAGTTACACCAGATGAATGCCAATCATATCCTAATACGCATCCAAATGCTTGAAACCATAAAGGATCTGATAATCTTTCCAGAATGGTTTGAGAACCATATTCATCTATTATTATTCTTGAGATGCATCTTGCTAGCTCTTTCATTCTTTTAGTTAACCATGGTGGAGCTTTACCATCATGTAAGGGTAATTGCATTACACCCTTCTTTATCATATTACATATACATCCTCTATAGTTATTAATCCATTATCATTAACTATCTGCTTTATCTTCTCTAATAGAGATTCTAACTTCTCATACTCATCTATAACCTCTATTATTATTGGAAGATCTAGCGACAAACCTAATACTTTCATACTCGCTACTCCCCTTGCACCGTATCCATGAATGCCTCTAAATACAGTAGCACCGTTGATCTTATTATCCTTTAAAAGTATTAGTAATTCATCTAAGATTGGTTTACCTTCATACTTATCATTACCTCTAAATCTTATAGTTATTTTTAACATCTTCTTCCTTACCAATCCTCTTCACTTTACTATTGTTAATACTATTATTCTCCCAATAAATATTCCTAATATAGAAAGTCCTACATTTAATGCTATATCAAGGAAAAAGTAAATGAATTGTTTATTCTCAATCATATTTGCTACTTCATATGCAAATGATGACATTGTAGTTAATGAGCCACAAAAACCTATTGCAACAAATAATAGATATCTTCTATCTAATCCATAAAGTTGAAAAATGGTCATAAACATTCCAAGTATTATGCTCCCTATTACATTAACAGTTAATACACCAATAGGCAGTCCGTAAATAAATAGCTGCTTGGATGTTACAATATATCTTGCTAATGCTCCTAATACTGCCCCGCTAGCAAGGAATACTATATCGTTAATCTGCATAGCAGATATAGAAGTTTAAATATGAATTAAAGCGTTACTTGATCATGCAGAATAATGTAGTAACTTTTAGAATAGATAAGGAGATTATAAATAGATTAAAGATTGAAGCCAATGAGAAGGATATAAGTCTAAACATGTTAGTTAATCATATACTAAGGCGCTATATAGAATGGGAATTATATGAAAAGAAGGTAGGAATGATATCGTTACCAAAGATACTAGTTAAAGAGTGTTATGATATGTTATCAGAAGAGGAGATAGTAATGCTAGGAGAAAAAATGGGTAAGAATATGCTTACTGATATAATACTCTTCATGAAAGGTAAGATAGATCAAGATACATTCTTATCATGGTTAGATACGAGATTAAAATACTCTTCTCTTGAGGTCAATCATTGTTTTGATAATAACATGCATACAATAGTAATAAAACATGATCTAGGCGAGAAATGGTCATTATATCATAAGATTGTATTCGATTTTATATTCCATAAATTACTACAAAAGGATGTTGAAATAGAATATAACAAGAGTGTAATAAAGATCTCATTTAGTTTATAAAAATTAGAGTGCTAGAGAGTTTATAGCGTTCTTTACGCTTTCTATGCCTTTATCAAATATATATCTCTCATCCTTATTAAGATCCAATTCTATTATCTTCTCTATACCATTCTTACCAATTATAATTGGTACACCGATAGCAATGTTGCTAACGTTATATTCTCCATTTAGATATGCTGCTGCTGGTAATAATTTCCTCTTATCATCTACTATAGATTCTACCATCTCTGCTATAGCATTTGCCGGTGCATAAACAGTAGCGCCTTTCAATCTTATAACCTCTGCTGCTACTTTTCTTGTATCCTCAACTAATTGATCTCTCTCTGCTTTATCTAGAAATCTCTCTAATGGTATCCCTGATATTGTTGAGTATCTAACCAATGGTAGCATATTCTCTCCATGCTCTCCTATAACTAATGTTTGTATTGAATCTCTAGAGACATTTATCTTCTCTGCTATGAAACTCTTGAATCTTGATAGATCTAGCAGATTACCCATTCCCATAATCCTCTCTCTTGCAAAACCAGTCACTTTATAAGTTACATATGTCATTGGATCTAAAGGGTTTGTTACGGTAATCACTATACTCTCTTTTGCATATTCCCTTATCTTCTCTGCTACGCCTTTTACTATTGTAGTATTAGTATTTAGTAGATCCATTCTTGTCATACCTGGCTTCCTACCTACACCTGCAATTAGAACTACTAGATCAGAACCCTTCATTTGTGTATAGTCGTTGGAACCTTTTACAATAGTATCTATTCCCTGTTCAGATAGTAAATGATTTATATCTAAAGCCTCCCCTTGTGGTAGACCTTCAACTATATCTAACAATAATATCTCATCTACTATCTCCTTCATTGCTATCTGTAATGCTGCTGAACTACCCACCTTTCCTGAGCCTATTATAGTTATCATGATAAAGGAGTATATCTTGCCTCTCTTATAGTCTTTTTGATAGTATTATTCTATCCTTATTATTATAGATAGAGCTCGTTTATCTATCTGTATATCATTACTTAGTTCTTCAACTGCTACTGTAGCGCTTATTATATCAGATGGTTTAGAATTAGTAGCATCTACTATAATAGTATTATGTATAGATCTAGAATCAATAAATTCACCTTTAATTACATTAACATCTGATGATGATAATATGTTAACAAATTCATGTTCTCTAAGGTTTGTAATCCTAACTTTTCTATCATCCATACTTGCCTCTGCTATAACTTCTAATCTTATCTTGCTAGCATTATGAATAGCATATAGCTCTTGAGAGTTTACAAGTATATGAAATTTAAAAGGATAACCAGCAGTAAAGCCAGCCATCTTACTTAACCCATCGTCTTTAATTATATCTATCTTCTTTATTGTATCCCCATACTTTGCTATCCATAAATTTGTATTCTTTACTATGTAATCTATCATCTCTGTCCTAAATCTCTCTTCTTCTTTATCTAATCTATATTTATAGACCCATTCTTTGTAATCATTACTTATCTGCTCAATAAAATCTATGCATATAACTTTATAATCCTCTCTACTAGTCTTTTCCCTATCAGTTGCAAACATATGTTTATTACTTTATTTTTATTATAAAGAGTTTCTCATAAAAATTAGATAAATATTTATTATTTATTCATCTATTAATACTTATGATATTCACTAATATAATGCACGAACTTAAAGAATTAATAGATAACAATAAAGGATTATTACTATCTATACCAAATGAGTATAGATTATACTCTGAACTTATGAGACTAACAAATATAGTCGGGGAGAGATATAATATAGTGTTACAACAAAGTTTTCCATATAGAGATAGAATAAAGGATTATGAGAGCTATGGAAGGGAGAATATAAGTATAATTGTAGATAAGCACAGAAAATGTTTCCCAATAGATAGGGAAGAGATAAAGAAGAAGGCTAGAGAGATATTCGAGAAGGTAGATGTTAGGGACGCATATATGTATGAAGGGAGAGAAGGAGTTAAGATATTCTTTGGGAGAGAAAGGATAGATATACTTCCTGGTTCGTTGCATATATGGTGCAAGATAGATGAGAAGGTAGAAGAGTTTTGTAATTGGTTACTTGAGAATTGTTATAAATTATAAG
This sequence comes from Candidatus Nitrosothermus koennekei, assembly GCA_013538715.1. Classification (GTDB taxonomy): domain Archaea; phylum Thermoproteota; class Nitrososphaeria; order Nitrososphaerales; family Nitrosocaldaceae; genus Nitrosothermus; species Nitrosothermus koenneki. The sequence goes on from JACAFH010000002.1 coordinate 256,855, forward strand.
ATAATAACTCGTATCTAAATATCAAATTATTATCAGTATCAAACACTTGAGCTTTTACTGGTAAAGGCATATTCTTAACTATCCAGAATTCTCCTCCACCTTGATAGCCTAGATAATATGCTACCTTATATGCTTCAAACTCTCCAGCATCTATAGATATACTCTCCTTTGCTACAACCTTTAGTTCATAAGTCTTAATACCATATGTTATATAACTCCATATAGAATTTCCCACTAATGACTTTGGTTCATATACATAGTCTATCATCCAGAAAAGTGAACTTCTTAGATCATTCCATTCATTAAAATCTTCTGGTACATCAGTTGGAATTAGATTATTAGTAAATGTTATATCATGAGTAACATTATTAACTTGTATAGAAGATAACCAATTATTATCAATTCTCTTAAATCTTAGATCTGCTATCATGCTCTTATTCTGCATTTCTATTTTATATGTTAACATACTACCATTTGACAATCCATTTCCTATCTCCCATACTCCTTCGTTTGATACAAATCCAACAGGTCTCGTAAACTCTCCATACAATATGAACCCTAGTATTATAGATATACTTATTCCTATAGACGTACCTAGAACCTTTACTGAACTCTTCATCACTAATAATAAAAAATTAATATATTATATCTTTATGCTTTTGTATCTACTAAACATTATTATAACTGCTACTATACTAGCCATTGCAAACACAGCACTTATTGGAAATTCAGGAACTGCTATCAAACCAAACTCTGCTTTCTCTATTATACCTATCTCTCCAGTAACACCGCCTAATACAGTAGCTTGCTCTAACGTTATAGTAATCTTGTAGTTACCATTCTGAGGAAATGTTACTTTATGAGTATAAGTCCCTCCTTCAGCAACTACACTCTCACTAAATATCTTATTATTACCTTCGTCAACTATAGTTATATTATACTTTACATTCTGAAGTGGTTCTCCCGTTGCTTTTTTGATAGAAGGACCAACAAGTATCTCTACACCAGGTCTTATAACATCGGGTTCTTCTCCTTCATTTGGCTGCGTTGATCTCCAATATAGATCTATTATATATTGTCTAGTAGTTGAGTATTGTGTTAATGGAGATGATGGAAGTTTAATAACTTCTTCTGGTGGAACAGGTTGTTCATTAGTTATTCTACTCTCAAGTAGATCAAACTCAAACTGACGCGGTATAGGTTCTTGCGTAGTTGCTGCATATACTATAGCCTTGATTGGCAATGGTGCATCCCCACTAACCCATATCCTACTCTCTCTTCCATATTGCCACCCAACTATACTAGTACTCCATTGATTATTAGCTGCTTGTAACTCTTCTTGTCCTCTAATAAGTATATCTACTCCTCCGACTGCTGCTATTCTACCCCATATAGCATTCATATTAAGTGAACCGGGTTTATCTGCTGAGACATACGAACCTAGCCATATTAGTGTCTTTTTAAATATATTAACAGCCTTATCTAGTTCCTGAGCATATGAACCTTGTGGTGAAAGATTCTTAGATGATAATTTTACCCAACCATCGTTAACCTTTCCCTCATCCTCTATTATTATATATGTATTCCAATTTCCCTCACTATCTCTATCCTTGAACCATATTGTTAATATAACATTCTTACCTGAAGTTAGGTCATTCTCTAATACTCTATACTTTACTAATAAACCTTCTTGTATACCTTTACCTGGATACCACTCATTCTGTTGTGCAAAAACTATGCTTGATGAGAGTATTAGAGAGAACAGTGCACTTAACACTATTGTCTTCATTGTAAATTAAGACTCTCTTCTTACTTATCAAGTTTACTAATTATGTTTTATATTTATAGTTCTAGCCAAAGCTATAGTTATTGCTACAAGTGTTACTATGACTATCATACTCCCTAAAGGAAACTCTGGAGTTACTTTAAGCTCAAACGTTAGAGGATCTCTATCTTGCATCTTGATCATAACCTTGAATGAACCAGAAGATGGAAATTCTACGATATGTTTAGCGTTTCCGTTACTTGCAAATGAGTCTTTAACCTCTTTTATTATCATGCCGTCTTTCTCAACTATAAAGTCATAATGTATTGGAGTTGGAATGCCATCTTTTACAAATTCTAACTTAAATGTTATAAGCTGATTAGGTTTTATCTCTAATGGATCCCATTCTATATTTACAGATATATCATTAGAGGTTAGAACCAATGCTCCGCTTACTTGAGCATAGACGATGGGGTTTAAAATTATTAAGAATGATAGTATACTCTTCATATTTACACTCCTCACTCTTCATATAAATTATTTACTAAATAAATATATTATAGAAGGAGGAGAGTATGAATATGTGTAGATGTCCTAAAGTAGGTCTTTATGAAGTAGAGTTCAAGTTAGATGGTATGAGGAGTATAGCCCAGCATAAAAATTGCGGAGAATTATTATCTGAACAACAGCAAAATGAGATACAGAAGCAGATGTTTAAACTCTGGGGAATTAAAGGGGAAGAATGATATTGAGTACACAATGGAGATGCTCTATATGCTTAAAACAGATCTTATATAGTGAACTCTTTACATTTTACTCAAAGGGTGCAGTCCATTACACATGCTTTCGAGAATATGCTAAGAAGAGTTCTATAAAGAGTGTAGATATAATGCTTGAGATGTTAGAGAAAGAACTTAAGATGATAGTTGATTATAAGAGATATATAAATGAAGTAAGTGAGGATATAAAACAACTATTAAGCGATAATGAGAAGGATGCTGAGAAGCATGCTGCATTGTTAACAAAGATGATAGATAATATGATTAAATGATAAGCACGAATGTTAAATCATTAGATATATTACTTAATGGTGGAGTAAGATATAATACTCTCATCAATATATATGGAGAGAATGGAAGTGGCAAGACACAATTCTGCTTCCATATATCGGCGTATGCTGCTAGATCTTTAGGTATACTCTTCATAGACTCACTAAATAACTTTAGACCAGAAAGAGTAATAGAGATCGCTGATAAGAATGTACTTGAGAATATATATGTCATAAGACCATCTAGCATAGATGATGCTTATAATACATTAAGGAAAGCAAACTATCTAAAAGTAAGATTGATAATAATAGATGATATTAGCGAACTTGTATTTGATGATATAAATCCTGAAGAGAGATTAGTATGGTTCATACACAAGATACTACTCTTAGCAATTAAATATGAATTATCTGTTATTATTACAAATAGAATAGCATATGATACTAGACAGAAGTATGATTACATTATAAGTAGATACACTCATTTCAAGATAAAATTTAGTAAGATAAATGGTATACATTATGCTCATCTTTTACATCCTTATGATAGGATAACGTACTTTAGAATAGGTAAGAAAGGTTTGGTGGATGTTTATCTATAGTATGGCACGGTAACCTTTTCACCTGGTTTACCTTCTTTCTGTTGTTTTATCTTCTTTAATGCATCTTCAAAGTGTTTTAATTGTATTTGTGCTTCCTTAACGTGCAAATTAGCCTCTTCTGGTGTTGGATATTTTGCTAGATATTCATGTAATACTAGAGAGACTGCAGTATTTGCTACTGCTGCCATATCAGCACCACTAAAACCTTCACAACTATCTGCTATCTTTGTAAGATCTACATCTGCTGCTAATGGCTTATCTTTACAATGTATCTCAAGTATCTTTCTTCTAGTCTCTTTATCTGGTAATGGAACGTAGATCAATTTATCGAATCTTCCAGGTCTTAGTAGCGCTGTATCTATCATATCTATCCTATTTGTTGCTGCTAATACTATTACGCCTTGTAAAGTCTGTATACCATCAAGTTCTGTAAGTAATTGACTTACTACTCTTTCTGTAACCATACTATCTCCTCCTATCCCACGCATTGGAGCAAGTGAATCTATCTCATCAAAGAAGATCACACATGGTGATGCCTGTCTTGCTCTCCTAAATACCTCTCTTATTCCTCTCTCACTCTCTCCAACCCATTTAGAGAGTAATTCTGGACCCCTAATACTTATGAAATTCGCTTCACTCTCAGTAGCAACAGCTTTAGCAAGCATTGTTTTACCAGTCCCACTAGGGCCATGTAATAGAACACCTTTTGGCATAGTATGTCCTAACTTATCATAAAGTTCGGGATAGCGCATTGGCCATTCTATAGCCTCTTGTAACTGTCTCTTTACATCCTCTAAACCACCTATATCACTCCATTTTACATCTGGACTTTCAAGATACACTTCACGCATTGCAGATGGTGTTATCTCTTTTAATGCTTCCTCAAAGTCATTCATGGTAACTATTAATTTGTTTAATAATTCAGGTGGCAGCTTTTCGTCAGACATATTAAGCTCTGGCAATAATCTTCTTAAGCATTTCATTGCTGCTTCTTTACATAGATATTCTAGATCTGCACCTACAAAACCATGAGTCATAGATGCTATCCTATCTATGTTTACTGCATTAGCTGGATCTGTAGCAAGTGGCATATTTCTAGTATGTATCATAAGTATCTCTAATCTTCCCTTCTTATCTGGGACTCTAATCTCTATCTCTCTGTCAAACCTTCCTGGTCTTCTTAATGCTGGATCTATAGCATTTGGTCTATTTGTTGCTGCTATTACCACAACCTTACCCCTGGCCTCTAAACCATCCATTAGTGATAGTAATTGACTAACTACTCTCCTCTCTACTTCACCTGTAACCTCTTCTCTCTTTGGAGCGATAGAGTCTATCTCATCTATAAATACTATACTTGGAGCCTTCTCCTTTGCTTCTTTAAAGATCTCTCTTAACCTTGCTTCACTCTCTCCATAGAACTTACTCATTATCTCAGGACCACTAATGCTTATGAAATGGGCATTACTCTCATTTGCTACTGCCTTTGCTAATAGTGTTTTACCAGTTCCAGGTGGACCGTAAAGCAATACGCCTTTTGGTGCTTCTATACCCAATTTCTCAAATATCTCTGGATGTCTTAAAGGCAACTCTATCATCTCTCTTACCTTTTGTATCTCTTCTTTTAATCCTCCAATATCCTCATATGTTACCTGTGGTACACCTCTTATCTGTTCTCCCTTTTCTGCTATATGAAATACAGTCTTTTGTGTTACTAATACTGCCTCTGCTGCAGGATTTATACCTATAACTTGAAATGTTAACCTACCACCAAAATAAGGAACCATTACATTATCGCCTTTGATCAATGGAACACTATCTAGTGCATCTGCAAGATAGCGTTCATCTATTGGGGGTATCGATTCTAGAGGTGCTACTATTACCTTATCTGCTGGAACAGCTTTTATCTTCCTAACTATAACTGTATCGCCTATAGCAATACCTGCATTATTTCTTACTAGTCCATCTATTCTTATTATGCCTTTACCTTCGTCCGAAGGATATAAAGGAAGTGATTTTGCTACCGTCCTTCTCTTTCCTCTAATCTCTATTATATCACCTGTTGATGCACCTAAAGAATCCATTGAATCGTAATCTATTCTAGCTACACCCCTACCTACATCTCTTGTATAAGCCTCCAATACTCTTAATGTTAATGTTCTTTGGGCTTCCATACTCTCACCTTAATTTCTCATTCACCCTTTATTACTCTTCCTACAATTACGCAATAATACTATATAAATATAAGTTCGTCATAAAACATACCTATAAATATTGTTTAGAGGATAGGAATTTAATCATGGGTAAAGCAATTTTAGTTCAGAGAAGAGGAAGAGGAGGTAAACAGTTCCAAGCAAGGAAGACTCATAAATTAGGTGCAGTAGGTTATCCTTTATACGATATTAATGATAGTCACAATGGCAAGGTAATAGCATTAAGACATGAAAGAGGTAGGGATGCTCCTCTTGCATTAATAGAATTTGATGATGGAAAGAGAGCTTATCTACCAGCAGTAGAAAAGTTAGAAGAAGGTTCTATAATAAGTGCTTCACCAAATGCTTCGCCTACTTTCATGAATATATTACCATTATCTAATATACCAGATGGAACTCCTATATGCTGTATAGAAAAGAATTTTGGTGATGGAGGTAGATTGGTTAGGAGTGCTGGTTCACATGCTACTGTATTTGGTCATACTAGCAAATTTGTAACAATAAGATTACCATCTGGTAAATTTATGCAACTTGATCCAAAGTGTAGAGCTTTAATAGGTATAGTTGCAGGAGGAGGAAGATTAGAGAAACCGTTGTTAAAGGCTGGAAAGAGATATCATATTGCTAGAACAAAAGGTAGGAAGTTCCCAAGTATAAGAGGGGTAGCTGTAGCAGTAGTATACCATCCTCATGGTGGAGGAAGGCATCAGCATCCTGGAAGACCTACAACAGTTAGTAGAAATACACCTCCAGGAAGAAAAGTTGGAAATATAGCAGCTAGAAAGACTGGAAGGACAAGGATAAGAAAGATAAGATAAATAATTCTAAGATAATTTTATAATCTATACGTATTGTATAATAAAGATAGGATCTTCATTTGTAAAAAAATGTTATTTCGCAAGTCAATAATAACGTGGATAATGATAACCTTTAAATAAGTACTCTTAGAAGGATTTACCTAGATCAATAAAAGATGGGCGATAAGCTAAAATCTCAAATAGAGTATTCAGAAAACATAAATAGATTTCTAAGCACTCTAGAGATAGATGAACTGATCAGAAGATATAGCACTCCGTTGTATGTAATAGATGAGAATACACTTCATAGGAAAGTAAAAGAGCTACGTGATGCATACTCTAGTTTTAAAGGTAAGACTGAAATAGCTTACTCTATAAAGGCGAATTTTAACCCCTCAATTATAGTAGCGCTTATGAAAGATGATATAATGTTTGATTTAACAGCAATAGAAGAGTTATACTTCTATCAAAGATGCAAAGGTGATTTAAAGAGGATTATCTACACTACTGTTGCAGAAGAATATGAAGAGTATCTACATGTTTTAAAGAATGGTGTTGAAAGAGTAGTTATAAGTTCGTATAATGGCTTATTGAATCTTATAGACGCTGCAAGAACTATAGATGTTAAACCAAAGACACTAATAAGAATAAATCCAGAAGTTGGAGTAAAGGCAAGTATAAAAGCATCATATAGAGACGGAAAGTTTGGAGTTCCTCTATATACTAATACTGCAGATAATGCTATGCATATATTAGAACATATAATAAGAGAAGAGAACTTACAATTTGATGGATTTCATTTTCATCTCGGTTCACAAATAACAGACCCTACGTGTTTTATAAACGCCTTGGCTAAACTTGATCAATTTATAACAAAGGCAAAAGACACTTACGATATCAAAGTAAATACATTAGATATTGGAGGCGGAACACCTATCTTCTATGGAGAGACAGTTCCTACACCATCTACCATTGCTTCGTCTATGATAGATAAACTAAACAATATGTCTTATAGGCATGGAATTACGAATTTGATAGTAGAGAGTGGAAGATATATAACAGCAGAGTCAATGATTATGTTATCCAAAGTAGTAAACGTGAAAGAGTATAATAATGATAAATTTGCAATTTTAGACGCTGGGTATCATCTGTTATTAGATGCAGCATTATTGAAGCAACAATATCCTCAAGAAGTGATTAGATATGATAAAGGAAAGAGTAATAAGAATATACATCTAGCAGGCAGGTTATGTGATACATATGATATATTTCCTAAATCAAAGATATCAAAGTTAGACGATGTTGATATAAACTCATATATAGTATTCTATAATGTAGGAGCATACTCGATCGTATTTAACATGCCTTTCCATTGTCAGACTAAACCTGCTGTAGTTATGAAAGACTCTAATGGCAATCTTAGATTGGTTAGAAAAGAACAGAAGATAGAGGATCTATTTATGGAAGAGGGTGGAGAACTACTCTAAGACTTAAATACTTCTATTATTTAAGATTAAGATAATTTGCGCGTAAGGGCACATATACTAATTAGTGGCAAGGTTCAAGGTGTGTACTTTAGACAGAATATGAAACAAGTTGCTAAAAGACATAATGTAACTGGTTGGGTTACTAATCTTAAAAATGGAAAAGTGGAAGCAATACTTGAAGGAGATAATATGAGTGTAAACGAGGTTATAGAATGGTGTCACGTAGGACCAGCAACAGCAAGAGTGGAGAATGTTGAGGTAAAGTTTGAGGATTATAAAGGTGAATTTGATTCATTTAACATAATATATTAGTGCGGTAGTAGCCTACTGGTTCCAACGAATACTATATGCCCAATCTCAAGCATTGTAGGATCACTCACGTGATCGTCAAAGCGTAGATACTCCACCTTAGGGCTGCCCCCTCCCGGATCTCGCCCGTTTCGATGGTTCGACTATAGATACCATCCCTTCGGATGGCTCTTAGCCTGTACCCACCCATGACGGCGTAAGCTCATCTCCACATTGCAAGCAGGTGCATATAGTACTCGAATTTACCCAGTAGTTACTGGTTCCTGCATAAAGCCGGTTTCAAGTACAGGGCACGGCTAGCGCCCTAACCCTCCCTACTACCGCATTATTACTATTGATAAACAATTATATCTAGATTTTCGTTACCAACATCTTCATCTTACACGCTGAGCATATATCCATCGAAGAATCCATATTACATATATTACACTTTTTATGTTTCTCATTACCTTTTATCATCTCACTAATCTTTAGTATGCTATTAAACATGTTATATTTTATACCAGCGTGTTCTTTCTCAAGGCTATTAAGAAATCTTCTAATATCGTTTCTTATACTCTCATTCATATAAGGACACTGATCTGCTTGAAATGGTATATTATTTATCATTGCATAAAATATTATCTCATTTTCATATATACTAATTAATGGTTTGATCTTTCTAAGACCCCGAGCATATCTGATGGGTTTAGGATGCATAAATCCTATCCTATCTATATCTCCTGCAAATACATTCATAAAAAATGTTTGAACATAATCATCTAGATTATGTGCAGTAGCAAGTACATCAGCATCTACTTTAGATGCTGCTATATCTAATGCCCTTCTTCTAAATGTGCCACAGATTGAACATGAAGATAGTTTTAGAGAATTAGTATCTCTAATAATTAACATCTCATCTAAAGTATTATTAAATAGTTCTTTATATGAGAATATACGATGTTCTACTCCTAAAGCCTTACTAAACTCACTTGCTATAGCAAGTGATTCTTCTCTATAATTGCTTATCCCTTCATCAATAGTTATTGCTATCAATCTATTATTATGCTTCTTTGATAAGATATTAAGAATATAAAGCAACGTTAAACTATCCTTACCACCCGATACTCCAACTGCTATAGCATCACCATATTCTATCATTGAATATTGTGATATGGTCTTTGCTACCTTCATAACTATGGAAGAGGAGAAGCATGTTGCACATAATAGCTCACCTGAATATACTCTTCTATATACTGCTGTTTCAGAGCATCTAATGCATTTCATATTAATGATTATAGAATACTTATTAATAAACAAAATGGATAATAACGTTTGATGATGCAAAAACTATGTGTTCGTTATTTGTGATTAGTTTATATAATGTAAATAATAACAATTATAGTAGTATTTAATAAATTAATTTAATATTATACAATAAAAGTTGTAATGAAAAGATTTTTAAAGGAATTAATACTATATTATAATTGATGATATATGAGCTCAGTAAGTCTAGATCCCAAGAGAATATTTAACAAAAATGTAATGACTAGTGACAGATATGTACATGGTGGAATAGTTGGTACTACTGAAGACTCGATCATCATTATGGAAGGTGCTGTTAGAGCAAAGAGGTATATAATACCAAAATCTCTTATTAGAGAATATGATGGTAGCTATGTTCACTTGACAATAACAGAGAGCGAACTATCAAAATATAGAAAATAACTATTTTTTATCAAATCTTTCCTCTATAATCTTTTCAACCCTATTTGTTATCTTTCTAATCATATTCTCTATCCTAGTTTTTGGATCAGAGCCTAAAATACTCTCTATCTCTTTTGATATAACAAATTCTCCTACTATCATTATCTGAGTATTATCATCTTGTTCAGTAAAAGTTTCTATTATCTTACTTCCTACCATATAACCAGAGATTATCTCTATCTCATGCACAGCTGGTATATAGTCTGTATGTTTTGCTATTTGCTTAAATGTTAATCCATCTATGCTTATCTCTTCTTCTAGCACTATTGTATTTTCGCTCTTATTTATCACGTCAAGTCTCTTAATATACTCAGGCATCTCTTCTTGTAATCTTTGATAATTAGTTACAAAATTATAAACTATCTTTCTTGGTGCCCGTATAAAAGCTGATGAGATTATCTTTATTCTCTTCCCACTTTGATTTCCAAGTATGAAACTTCTTGTTAGATTTATTATATCAATCCTACCAGTTTGTATCTTTTGATCCGTAAGTAACATATGTAGTATATTATCAGAAATAACATCGTCAATAACAAATTCTATCTTTGTAGTATTATATGCGTCAAATCTTATAGCGCTCTTAGGATTAATATTCTCTGTTAATGTTACAGTAATATCATTTATATTCTCTATAGACGATAAGCGTTCTAATACGTAGTGCAATACATCTCTTGATACGATGATATCTATCTTCTGCATTAAGCAAAATTAATGTAAGATCGTTAATATATCTATTTAATAATTGGGGGCGTGGGCTAGCTTGGTATGCTTCGAGTCTCGGGCACTCGCGGTCAGGGGTTCAAATCCCCTCGCTCCCATCATTATAAACCTCAAAAATTAGTTATTTTAGTTATATTTGTTACATATTAGATAGTTTTATCAATTTATTATATATTTATTCAATACTATAAATATTATTAAATTAAATATACAAGTATATTGCAAATATATAACTATTGATTGTAACATTATATACTCATTGCTAGATGCTAAAGATAATAGTTTTATGATATTGTGAAGTTCATATATTTATTCATATATTATTACCTATTGTATATTGCACCTAAAACAATAATTAACATGTTATATATTCTTAATAGTTATATATTCAAATTACTATTTAATGTTATGATATGGTTGACTCTTATTGGAAGGGGAGGACAGGGTATAAAATCTGCTTCACATATAGTTAGCACGGCAGCGTTTTTAAAAGGCTATTATGTCCAAAGTCAACCAATCTATAGAGCAGAGAGAAGAGGTGCGCCAATCTCAGCATTCATAAGGATATCTAATGAGCCTATTCTTGAGAGAGGATATATATATGAACCTTCTCTTATAGTGATAGCAGATGAGTCTCTTTTTATTGACACTAATCTGAATAAAGATGCTATATTGTTTGTCAATACAGCTTTAGATGCTGATAAACTACGCTCTCTTTATAATATAGAGAATAAACGTATTATTACATATAATCTAACAGGACTAACACTTCAAATACTTAACAAATCAATTATTAGTGTAGCACTTGCAGCAGTAGCATGTAGATTAATAGGATTAAATCTCGAGGAAGTAGAACATGCTGTAATAATGCAATTAGAAGAACTTAATATGCAAGAAGAGGTAGATAAGAATATAGAGCTCGTAAGAAAGGTATTTGAATTAATTTCAAATTCAAATATAGAGAATGAGAAGAAGAGAACAAAAAGTGTAAGTGTTATAGATTTATCATATCATCATCCTAAAATATCAGCATGTTATATCTCTGTTCCTGCAAATTCTATATCGAGTGAAGGATGGAATGTTAATAAACCTATAATAGATTATGATAAATGCACTAAATGTATGATATGTTTTATATTCTGTCCAGATAGTGCTATAATACTTAACAAAGATAATTATCCAGTAATTAACTATGATTTATGTAAAGGGTGTAACATATGTTATGTAGAATGCCCAACGAAGGCTATAAGGTTGGAGAGAAATGAAGCGACTCTTGACAGGTAATGCTTCTATCGCTACAGGAGCTATGCTTTCTAATGTAGAATATATACCAGCATATCCTATAACACCTCAAACGGAGATAATAGAGATATTATCTAAATGGGTCAGAGAAGGTAAGATGAATGCAAAGTTAGTTACTTTTGAATCAGAGCATTCAATGATAACTGCTGCCGGAGCAGCATCACTAACTGGAGTTAGAGCATTTACATCTACATCAAGTCAAGGATTGCTATATGCGTTTGAGATGCTTTATAATGTAGCGGGATGGAGAGCGCCATTGCTACTTGCCAATGTGTCAAGAGCTGTAGCAGCGCCCATAACATTAGAACCAGATCATAATGATGTTCTCTCTACTAGAGATTGCGGATTTATACAGATCCATGCAGAAACGTGTCAAGAAGCATTAGATGATGTTATTATAGGCTATAGAATAGCTGAGGATGATATGGTAAAATTACCAGTGATAGTTAATATAGACGGTTTCTATCTATCATTTACTCAAGAAGTTGTAGATGTTCCTTCAAATGATGAGGTAGAAGAATTCTTACCAGAATATAAGCCAATACATGGATATCTTAATGCGAAGAATCCTATATCTTTAGGCGTAGCAGTTTTAAATAGTAGTGCTTATTCGTACTTTAAGTATCAGATGCATTTGGCATCACTTAATGCACTTAAGGTACATGAGAAGATATCTAAAGATTTTGAGAAGATATTTAGAAGAAGGTATTATACAGTTGAAGGTTATATGTTAGATGATGCAGATTATGTTATAGTAATGAGTAATTCATTTACTACTCTTGGTAAAGCAGCTATTAAAGAACTACGTAAGGAAGGCAAGAGTGTAGGTTTGTTAAAGATTAGAGTTGTAAGACCATTTCCTAGAGATGATATAATTAATGCACTAAGAGGAAGAAAAGGTGTTGCTGTATTTGATCAAAATATATCTATTGGGGGTGGGGGTATATTATATCCAGAGGTGGTAAGTGCTTTATACCATATAGATGATAGACCAAAGGCTATAGTATCATTCATAGGAGGATTGGGTGGCAAGCGTATAAGTAAAGAAGAATTTAAGCATATGATAAGTGTAATAGAAGATGCAGCAAATACTCATAAAGTTCCTAGTAGCATACTACTCTTTACCGATGAGGATTGGAGTATGGTAAGGAGTATGCTAAAGATTGCTAAAGGTGATATAGAATGAAGACATTGAGGGATATACCATTAGAGGAAGTTCTTGCTCCTGGAACTTCACTATGTGCAGGATGTGGAGGGTTATTACTAATAAGGATATTTGAGAAGATCTTAGGATCTAATACAGTAGTTGTAAATGCAGCAGGATGTATGAGCTTGTTATCAGTATTCCCATTCACACCATTCAAATCATCATGGTTTTATGTTGCAATGGCAAGTGCCCCTGCTGCTGCACAAGGTATAAGAGATGCTCTTGATATATTAATAAAGAGAGGGAAAATTAATCGTGATGATGATATAAAAGTAGTTGTTGTAACTGGAGATGGTGCAGCTAGTGATATAGGTTTACAATCTACATCGGCAGCTCTTTATAGAAAGTTAGATTTCTATTATCTGGTTTATGATAATGAAGCATATTCAAATACTGGCTTTCAAGCATCTAGTTCGTCTCCCTATGCATCTTCTACAAAGACTACATTACCAGTAGATGATATTCCAGGAAATCTACTTCAAAAGAAAGATCTTTTTGAGATATGGAGGGCTCATAAGCCAACATATCTGGCAACCATATCACCAGCATATATGATTGATATGATACGTAAGATTGAGAAGGCATCTAATTATAAAGGATCTAAGCTCTTTATAGCACATTCTCCATGCCCTACTGGTTGGAACATAGATTCTAGTCATATAATTAGGATAGCAAAACTTGCTGTCGAATGTGGCATATGGGTGTTGAAAGAAGCTATAGATGGAGAGGTTACTCATACATTTATACCTTACAAGAGGAGACCGGTTGAAGATTATCTTAAGATACAAGGGAGATTTAAGCATCTCTTTAAGCCTAAAAGAAGGGATGATATAATCTTCGCTATACAGAAGAGTGTAGATGAGTATTGGGCTAAGATTAAATAATTATCCTAGCATCGACTACCTTACATCCTTTTTTAGATACTATCAAAGGATTGATATCTAGTTCTTTAATCTCTTTAAACTCTACAGATAGCTGTGATAATCTCTCTAAAGATTCTATTACTGCACTTATATCATAAGGCTTTTCTCCTCTCACACCCTGAAGTATCTTTCCTATCTTAGTTGAATTGATCATGGAATATGCTTTTCTTTCATCTATTGGGACTAATCTATATGCTAGATCCTTAAGTACATCAACATAAATTCCTCCGCTGCCAAACATTATTAATGAGTCTTGTTCGTGTTTTAATCCTATTATAACCTCTTTGCCCTTAACAAACTCTTGTATGCTAATACCTTCTATCCTTGCATCTGGTCTTTTCTCTCTTATATTAACCATAATATCTCTAAATCCTTTTATTACATCGTTAGCATCATTGGCAATCTTTACTGCATCTAGATCGTATTTATGTATTATATCTTCAGATACTATCTTTAATACTACTGGATAACCTAATTCGTCTGATATCTTTATAGCATCATCTTCATTGTTAGCAATTCCAAATCTTGCTATATTAAAGCCGTAATATGCTAAAAGTCTTAATGCATTTATATGATGTATATGACCCTTCTTTACCGATAATATATTTGCTACAGAAGTTCTATCAACATCAGTAAATATTTTAACCTCGCCTTTTTGTAATCTTCTAATAGAAGAGTATCTAAGCATAGATGATAATACCTTTACTGCTGATTCTGGGAATTTATAACATGGTATACCATTCTCCTCTAATAATTTTGATTCTATATCAGTATTTGATAATATACACGCTAATATAGTCTTCTTGAACTCTTTACTAACCCTAATTATAGATTTAGCAACAAGTGTAGTATCTAACAAAGCATGAGGTATTGCCATTACTATGCATGATTTTACATTATTATCATTTAATATAGTAGCAAGAGCTTTATCATATGCAAGATGATCTGCACTTCCTGTGATATCTAATGGATTAGATATACTTGCTATTTTTGGTAAGAATGATCTTAGTTTGTTTAATGTATCTTTATCAAATTTTGCTAGGGATATATTATAGTCATGTGAAGAATCTGCAGCTATTACAGCAGCACCACCAGCATTGGATAGTATAGCACATCCTTCTTCTGGAAGTGGCTGAGATGCAAATGCTATTGCAGCATCAAATAACTCTTCGAGTGTATCTACTCTCAATACTTTAGCGTCTTCAAATATAGCATTGTACATCTCTTCAGATCCTGCTAGTGCTCCTGTATGAGATCTAGTAACATCCATACCAATTGTTGATCTTCCAACCTTCATTACAATGATAGGTTTAGTGCTCTTGTTTGATAATTCAATAAACCGTTTTGGCTCCACTAAATCTTCTAAATAAACTATTATCACTTTAGTTGAAGAATCATTGATAAATGTCTCCAACGCATCGTTTTCATTCACATCTAATTTATTACCTAAACTAATAACCTTTGAGAATCCTATTATTCTATCTTTTGCATATTCTAAAATAGCTCCACATATAGCACCACTCTGAGATATTAATGATATATTACCATGTCTAGGCATATATCTTATGAAAGTAGTATTTAGAAAGGTTTCTGTATTTATTATACCAATACAGTTTGGTCCTATGATCCTAATATTATTCTTCTTTGCTATACTCTTAACTTCTTCCTCTAGTGCTCTTCCTTCTTCACCTACTTCTCTAAAACCAGCAGATATTATTATTGAAGCATTTACCCCCTTCTCAGCACATTCATTCATTATAGAAGGCAATGTTCTACTAGGAGTTACAATAATTGCAAGCTCTATATATTCATCGATATCTAATATACTATTGAAACACTCTTTACCAAATACACTTTTACATGATGGGTTTACTGGATAGATCTTACCTTTGAAACCATTATTTATTATATTATGCATTATGGCATTACCTATACTACTCTTCTTATCAGAAGCTCCAATGAGTGCTATACTTGATGGTTCAAATATATACTTGATATCCATGTATACTATCTCTCCTCTCTCTAGCATATGTATGTTCTCTATCATAATATTATATGGATACAACTTTATAGCTTGTATCTAATTTGAAATTATTATATAATAATAGTATAAAGATATTCTATTAAAAGATCTATTCATTCTATATAAACATTATAAATGTTTTACCTCTTAAAATAAGAATATTATATTCTTATATCAAAAGAAAGACATTTAACTATCCGTATTATAATTCTTCTCTATGAGAGTTACATTATCTGCTATAAAGGCTGATATTGGAGGTATAGGAGGACATACAAGGCCTAGTGATGGAGTGCTTAATGCAGTTAGAAAAACTATAAGTAAATCAAAAGATCTACTACTAGATTATTATATTGGATATGCTGGAGACGATATTCATATAATTATGAGTCATACAAAAGGAGTTAACGATTCTAACATACATAAACTCGCATGGGATGCTTTTATTGAAGGAACAAAAGTAGCAAAGGAAGAAGGTCTATATGGTGCTGGACAAGATCTATTAAAAGATTCATTCTCTGGAAATATTAAAGGTATGGGACCGGGAGTAGCAGAATTAGAGTTTGAAGAAAGGCCTAATGAAGCATTTGTAGTTATAGCAGCAGATAAAACAGAACCTGGAGCCTTCAATCTACCGTTCTATAGAATGTTTGTAGATACAAGAAGTAATACTGGTCTAATAATAAACCCAAGTCTTGCCGAAGGCGTTATAATAAATGTAATGGATGTCATGAATGGTAAAATAGCATCTCTAAAGATGTGGGAAGATAAACCTGAATTAGAAGCAGCGCTTATGTATCCAGGAAGGTATGTAGTATCATCAATATATACTAAGAATGATGAACCGATAGTAGCATCAAGTACTGATAGATTACATAACATAGCAGGAACTTATGTAGGAAAGGATGACCCTATAGCAATAGTTAGATGCCAAAAGTCTTTTGCTGCTACTGAAGAAGTTTGTAGTGCGTTTAATGATCCACATTTCGTTGCAGGTAATACTAGAGGAAGTCATCATCTACCATTAATGCCAGTAAGGTTGAATACAAGTGCATCTGTAAACTATTCCATACCTATAGTGATGGCATTAATATTTAGCATGCATAATGGAAAGTTTACTGGACCTATAGATGGATTTGATACGCCTGATTGGGATTATATTAGAATGGAAGCTACTAGAAGAGCTTTGGCTATGAGGGCACAAGGATTTATACATCCAGCAACACTAGTCCCAGAAGAGTTAGAGTATAACAAAGGGTATGAAGAAAGAATGAAAAAATTAGAGAAGAAATTCAAGTAACCATGAAATCCTCAAATATTTTAATAATAAATTATAAAAATTATGAAGAAATAGCAGGAAGTAAAGGTGTAGAACTAGCAAGAATTGCAGAAGATATATCAAATGAGTTAGATAAGGAAGTTATATTATCTCCTCCTCATTGTCTTTTAACATACATAGCAGAGAAGGTTAATCTTAAGGTGTTTGCTCAACATCTAGATAATGTTATTAAAGGTAGCACTACTGGATTTATAGTTCCTGAAATAGCATATGGTTCTATGATCAAAGGTTCACTTATAAATCATAGCGAGCATAGAATAGCAAGGAATGATATAAAAGCATTAGTAGAGAGGTTAAGAACCTTAGGAATGATTAGTGTAGTTTGCGCTAGAACTGCTGAAGAAGTTAAAGAATTCTCTCTCTTTAAACCGGATTATATAGCTATAGAACCTCCAGAACTTATAGGCAGTGGGGTAGCTGTATCTAAAGCAAAACCAGAGATTATAAGAGATTCTATAGCTGCTGCAAATGGAATAAAAGTTATTTGTGGGGCTGGCATAGTAGATGGTTCTGACGTTAGTGCAGCGTTAGATCTTGGGAGCGAAGGGGTGCTTATAGCTAGTGGTATAATAAAAGCTAAAGATTGGAAGGGTAAGATACGTGAGATTGTAGAAAGGCTATAATACTCATCTAACCATATAATTATAATTCTTGTATCTAGAGTTATTAGATGACCCACATGTTTAGTATGATAATTTTACATAACATTTGATATATTTGTATCTAAATATTAATTTACGTAATACCATATTTCAATTTACTGCTGTTGAATGATATATACTAAAGTCTTTTACTAAAATAAATTAACAATATCACTATTTAGTGTAAGAATTATTATATCTAAATTATATGTGAAGTTTAGATATATTTGATAAAATTATGAATAGCATAAACTATTTTATGTTATAAGCCTCTCTTATTTTCTTACTATAACAACTCCCACATACATATCCTTTGATGCCATACTTTTCTAATCTATATGCAATCTTTATCTCTGACTTACAGAGTGAGCAGTTCATAATTATGAAGAGATAGATTTACTCTTACTAGTTAGTAAACTATAGATCTTTAAAGCATCGTCCTCATCCTTTGCACCTACTATAACTGCTGCACCACTCTTTAACATACTTATAGAGATCTTCTCTTTCCTATTTAGCATAGTTATACCCATCTCACCTTTATTCTGTATATCATAACCTTCTTTATATGCAGATTCTATTATCGTCCTTATATCTATCTCTTGTAACTTTGATGGTGTTATAGAATAAGTCCTCTTACCCATATCTCTACCGCATAGCTCTTCGATTAATAATTCATCGCTTTTCACATTAATCTTTACTGTATTTGAACATGATAAGCACTTCTCATTTCTTTTTATGCTGATTAGATCAAATGTTAGATCTGTTAGATCGAAGTATAAGAGTTTGTTAACAAGAGATGGTTCTTTCCCAACTATGATCTTTACTGCCTCTGCTACTTCAATGGAAGAGATTATAGATAAGAGTGAAGGATGAACCCCTTCTGTACTACAAGTGGGCATCTCATCTTCTACCAATGAAGGAAATAGGCATCTTAAGCATGCAGATTGATATGGTAAGATAGTAAATGCTGATCCTAACATTCCAATTGCTCCACCATAGATATATGGTATCTTATAATATAGACATGCATCGTTTAATGCATATCTTGCTAAAATACTATCTAAACCATCTATTACTACATCACAGTCTTTAACTACCTCTAAAGCTGTATTCTCATTTATAGAGACAGGTATTGCTTCTATTTCAACATCTTTATTAATCTCTCTTAACCTTTTAGCAGCTGCTTCTACTTTTACCTTACCTATATCCTCCTCGCTATACAATGTTTGTCTATGAAGATTTGAGATCTCTACGACATCTCTATCAATTATTCTTATATGCCCTATTCCCATTGCAGTTAATTGCATCGCTATTGGTGAGCCTAAACCTCCCACTCCTACTACACATACCTTAGCAGATCTCAATTTTAACTGCCCATCATAGCCTATATTATCAAGCATTATCTGTCTTGAGTATCTCTCTAACTCTATTCTACTAAATTCTGCGCCTCCTGCAACAGCTGGTAATATAACTATCTCATCACCATCTTTTAGTATGGTATCTAATCCTCCTGTAAAGCGGATGTTCTTTCCATTAACATATATATTGATTAGAGATCTTGGTTTCCCATTTGAGTCTAGAACACGTCTTGCAAAATCTTTGCCATTGCTCTCAATTAATACATCTAAAGCCTCTTTTAGAGTACTAGCATCTATCTTTATTTTCTTCTCCCCTGCGCCTTTATTTAAGGCTGATGGTATTATTACTTGCACGTTAGCCATTCTTCTCACCTTATCATATTCACTATTACCTCTATATCAGGTTTCACTATATTTACCTTAGGTATGATGTGTGTTATAGCTTCTACAGTCTTTAATCCGTTACCAGTAACATAACATACCACCATCTGATCCTTATCTATAGAACCGTTCTCTACTAACCTCTTTAACGAAGCTATAGATACTCCTCCTGCGGGTTCAGTAAATATTCCTTCTGTCTTTGCTAACAATAATATAGCATCTATTATCTCATTATCATCTGGGTCTTCAGCAAAGCCATTAAATTGTTTTAATCTTCTCAATACATATAGCCCATCTCCAGGTTCACCTATTGCTAAACTCTTTGCTATAGTATTTGGATGCTCAACTGGTACTATCTCGTCACTCTTTTTCTTATATGCGTCTACTACTGGTGCACATCCTTTTCCTTGCGCTGCTGTTATATGCATATTACTTATATCATCTATTAATCCAAGTTCTTGGAATTCTTCAAAGCCTTTGCAAATAGCATTTAGCATTGCACCACTAGCAACAGGTATTATAAGATGATCTGGAACTTGATACGATAATTGCTCAATAACCTCAAAAGCCAATGTCTTCGAGCCTTCAACATAATATGGGCGCATATTAATATTTACTATACCTATACCTTTAGTATCGCCTATCTGTGCAGCTACTCTATTAGCATCGTCATATGTGCCATTTATTGCAATAAAGTGTGCACCATATGCTAATGCTTGTGCTATCTTTGCTTCTTCAATATTACTAGGTGCAAATATATAACATGGAAGATTAGCTTTTGCTGCATGTGCAGCAGTAGCACTTGCAAGATTACCAGTAGAAGCACATCCTACATGCTTAAGTCTAAACTCTTTAGCTTTTGATATAGCAACTCCCGCAGGCCTATCTTTAAAAGAGAATGATGTATTAACACTATCATTTTTTATATATAGATTCTTTAAACCAAGAACTTCACCAAGCCTATCTGCTTTATGTAATGGAGTAAAACCAGCATTAAGATTAACTATATTAGAATTATTCTCAATAGGTAATAATTCTATATAACGCCAGTAATTCTTCTCTCTATTCGCAAATGTATTTCTATTTATCTTTGTGCTAGTGTATATAACATCTAATGGACCAAAACAATCTTCACATATATAGCGCATACTAGGTTCGTATTCTCTTTTACACTCTCTACACCTTAGAACACGTATCTTGCTCATTCCACAAATAATAGGTTTTCACATCTATTATTATTAAACCTTTAGACAGATATAAGATAATCATGAATTGATTATTAACTAGATAATTTTTTTACTATATATCACTTCTTGATACTTAGTTTAATGCTATTATTTTGTTTCATAAAAATTGATTAAGACTTTAGTTCATTATGAAAACATGTTCTATTGCCAGTATGGCATGCTGCTCCATTACTTCTTACAATATACAACAACGCATCAGAGTCACAATCATACAATATTCGTTGAACATATTGAATATTACCAGACTCTTCTCCTTTCATCCATAGCTTATTTCTAGACCTGCTCCAAAACCATGCCTTTCCAGTCTTTATTGTTAGTTCCAATGCTTCTCTATTTGCATATGCTAACATTAATACATCTTTATTTATTTGATCTTGAACTATTACAGGAACTAGTCCTCCAGATTTAGCAAAATCTATCTTTTCTATACTCATGAAGTGATATGAGTAACAATATGATATAACTCTTCCTATAGTATTATTCATATAATTAAATTATTAATGACTCTTTAAAAAAGTGATATTTTAGGAATATTAATATCTGATGAAAAATCTCTTTTGACAAGATGTCTGTATATTTTGTTAATTAATTGAATATATATGAAATATATACCAAATCTTCCTCAGAATGGGTTTAATTCCGTGTCTAATAAACATCTAATAATTACGAGATAACCCACCTATATATAGCAGTAATTGATTTATTATTTATGCTATCTTTTATTATATGGAGATCTTAATGTACCTACATGTATATAATAGCATTATAATTAGCTTTATATTATTTTTAATGAGCATAAGACCACTAAATTATGATATAGATTTGCATAAACAAATTATTGATTAGCTGCTACAATCAACGATAAGTATTATAGATATATATTATAACATAATAATGCATATTTATTGCTAAATTAACAATTCAAAGAGATATATTTATTTAATACACATTAGAGAGTAATGGATATGGAGAGTTACATATTTGGGCATAGTGATATAGAACATCTTAGATTAAAATTACAAGCAGAGTTATTTGAAGAAGAGAGTAAGAGAACACTTGAACTAGCAGGTATAAAGAAAGGTATGAAGTGTGTAGATTTTGGAT
>JACAFH010000026.1 GCA_013538715.1 Candidatus Nitrosothermus koennekei
ATCAAAGCCTATAGATGATAATTTATTACTAAAGATAATTGACGCAGCTCATCATGCACCATCTGTTGGTTTCTCTCAACCATGGAACTTCATAATAATTAGGGATATTGAGATTAGGAGAAAGATTAAAGAATCTTTTGCTAAGGAAAGGATAAAAACAGCTGAATTAATTGATGGAGAAAAGAGAGAGAAATATCTCTCATTTAAGCTTGAAGGTATACTAGATTCTCCAGTTAATATATGTGTAACTTATGATCCAACACGCTTTGGTCCGTTTATAATAGGCAAACATAGCATTCCAGAGACTGGTATATATAGTGTCTGTTTAGCAATAGAGAATTTATGGCTTGCTGCAAGAGCAGAAGGATTAGGTGTAGGATGGGTTAGTATACTAGATAATAATGAATTAAAGAGTATACTGAGCATACCCGATCACATAAAGCCTATAGCATATTTATGTATAGGATATGTAACACATTTTGAGGATAAACCAGATCTAGAGAGATTTGGATGGTTAAATAGGGTTGATGTTAAAGATTTAATATATTATGAAAGATGGAATAATAAGAGATAAATTTGTTTTAATAATTGTTGCATATATGGGCTCGTGGCGCAGCATGGATAGCGCGGCAGCCTCCTATGCTGCGAAGACAGCTGTAAGAGTCAACTCTGGCTAAAGGTCGCCGGTTCGAATCCGGCCGAGCCCGTAATTACATCTATCAAGATACCAAATTCACATGATAATCTAAAGAGCAATGATATGTAATACTTTTGTTAATAGATCATATAACTCAAATTGATAAGATAGCAAATAAATTATTAACTAAAGAGTAAAAGTAGGGGCCCGTGGCCTAGTCAGGATATGGCGGGAGCTTGCGGAGCTTCAGGTCAAGGGATCGAAGCCCTTCGGGCCCGTAATTATATAATAACTATTATGGTAGAAATGGAGGAACGTTAGAGTAGATACTCAAGCAATATAACATTCTTACTGCAATTAATATCTATGAAGAGTCTTCTTCCTCTAACTCTTTATCTATCTGCTTCTTTAGAGAGATAAATCTATTAAATCTAACATTCCATTTATTAAAGAATCTTTGCTCTTTAATTCCAATAAATAACCATATACTTGATAATATTATTGTTATTATTATATAGATAAGAAGAGTTATACCTATATCTGGCTCTCTAACTATTAGCAGTCTTACAAATCTAGGATTAAGTGTTAGTATGAATGTAAATATCAATGTTAGAGGTGTTAATATAAATGCTGAGATTATTAGTATATTAAACATATTCTTTGTTGTGTTAAGATGGAAGATAAGTTCATCAAGTACTTCAAATATACTATCACGTTTATCCTTCTCGCTCATATCATTTTATATACATTGAGTTATATATAAAATACTTAACATTGTTACCTCTCTTTACTCTTTCTAGGAAACATCTCTTCATATGGCTCAAGAATCCTTCTACAGAAATCCAAGCCATTACTAGTAACTTTATAGATTGTTATCTTTTTATTGCCCCATAACTCCTCTCTTCTACTTATCAATCCCTTCCTTACCATGCTATCTATAATCGATCTATGTTTAACTATATTTAAACCACAATAACTTAAGAGTGTAGTTTGATTTAACTCTCCATATTCTGATAATTTTAAGATTATATCCTTAATTATATAGATGCGATCTCTATATTCATGGGACAATATAATAATAACAATAAATCTTTTATTTATATCTATATAATTGTTTGTAACAAGAACATTGTTAGCTTAAAATGTTACATAAATCTTTAAAGATGTTTCTGTAATAATTACATTATGAAGAAAGCGATATATGCAATAAGCATGATGGTATTGCTGCTAGTAGTAGCAGTACCAGTATTAGCAGTAGATGATGCAGATAGAACACATCTTAGAGGAGCTGGGATAGCAATAGATAATGAGAATGTATCACATAAGAGTGGTATATGGATAGCATTAAACACTACTGATGGATACGAAGTCAAGAGAGGCTTCATATTTGTAATATATGGATTTCATGAGAGGGGCATCTATCATTTAGCAGCAGATACATGGAGTGTTACTGTAAGTGAAGACAAGTCTACATTTACTGCAGAAGGCAAAGTTGTTAGTGATGAGGTTGAATACACAGCAAGTATTGAAGGAGAATTCTTAAGAGATACTAAGGCTGGTAAAATCTATCTAGTGACTGGGAATATAGTAGATAGTGATGGAAATATAATAGTAGATCTATACTATCTTGCACATGTAGAAAACCTCTCTTAATCTCTTTTATTTTTAGCTCTTCTATAACCATGAGTAAAGTTAGGATCGTATACCTTCGAGAATTGGTAATTCTTTGGTGATACTACTTCTCCAACTATTATTATTGCTGTTTTATTTATTCTAGCATCCTTTACTTTTGATGTTATCTCATCTAAAGTAGATATTATTATTAACTCATCATTCCATGTTGCTTTATGTACAACTGCTACTGGTGTATCCTTAGAGTATCCTCCTTCTAGTAACTCATTAACAACCTTATCTATCAGATGTACACTAAGATAAAATACCATTGTAGATCCATGTTTTGCAAGTTCTACTATCCTTTCTCTCTCAGGAACTGGCGTTCTTGCTTCTGCTCTAGTTATTATTATAGTTTGAGTTACTTCTGGCAATGTTAATTCTAGATTTAATCTTGCAGCAGCTCCAAATAACGCACTTATTCCTGGTATTGTGTAGCATTTTATACCCTTATCTTCTAACTTATCTATCTGCTCTCTTATTGCACTATATATACTTGGATCTCCATCATGCAATCTTATAGCAAGTTTATTATCCATCGCTGCCTCTGCTAGTATATTATTTATCTCTTCTCTATCCATCTTTGATGCATCATATAGAACTGCTTTCTTTGCATATTCAAGTATCTTTGGGTTTAATAAAGAGCCAGAGTACACTATCACATCAGCCTCTTCAATAAGCCTCTTAGCCTTTAATGTTATAAGTTCTGGATCTCCTGGTCCTGCACCTACAAAATATACACTATTCATTCTTAACCACCATTATAGAAAAGTATTTTGCAACAGGAATATCATTAAAATCCTTTATACTACTTATCTTTATTACACTATTCTCTGATGATATATTCTCAGCTATTGCTAGCTTACTATTCTTAAACTTACTATCTCTTAATATCTTCATGACATTAGCAAAATATCTTCCATCCTTAAGGAATATTAGTGTATCACTTGCCTCTGCTATACTCTTTGCCCTCTCAAGATCATAACATGCTGGTATTATTGATAAGATATCATCACCTTCAGCAAGGTTAATCTTTGCTTCTGCTGCAAAAGATAACATAGATGCTATACCTGGCACTATCTCTATAGTAAGATTATAATCTTTTAGTCTTTTATAGATATGAGAGAAGGTGCTATATAATGAAGGATCTCCTACACATAGATATACTGCTATTTTACCATCTTTACAATTCTCCGCTATTATCTTTGCATTCTTGCTCCATGTCTCTTCTAATACTCTTTTATCTTTAACCATAGGAAAGATCAATTCTATCAATTCTGGTTTATTCTCTCTAGCATCTATTATAGGTTTGATAATAGATAATGCTATACTCTCTCTACCTTTCTTTGATGTTGGATAGAATATTATCTCACATTCCTTAATTAACCTAGCAGCCTTTAATGTTAGTAATTCGTAATCTCCTGGTCCACAGCCTACACAATATAACATCTTCATGCTATGCTTTACTCATATTTTATTGATTAACTTTTTGCTACTATTACTGTTACTGGGTTCCTTGCCAAGAGCATGGTTCCTAAATTAGTCCTCTTCCCCTTACTTATTATAACTTGTATAATCTCAATATCTTTTGCTAGATCTTTTAATGTATTAATAACATTATTTACACTCTCTAACAATATAGTATCTATAACCATGAATCTATCCTTCTTGAGTTTTTCATAAGCATATCTTATAACCTTTGGGTTTATTCCTCCTCCTACAAATATAGCATCTACACTTGGTAGCATCTCTATAACATCCTCAGCATCTGCATTTATCATTTCAACATTCTTTACATCAAACCTTTTAAGATTATCTTTAGTAAGTTCTATTGCACTCTCATTCTTATCTATTGCATAAAGTTTACCTTCATTACCTATTATAAGTGCTGCTTCTACTGTTATACTACCACTTCCACAGCCTATATCTATTACAGTATATCCTTCTTTAAGCCTAGCTTTGCTTAATGCTATTGTTCTAACCTCTTCTTTGGTTATTGGAACATCCTCCTTCCTTAAGAATAATTCATCTGGTATTCCATATGTTCTATATTGCCACATATCAGAGTGAGTATACTATTGTATTATATAATATCCATATGAATAAGAACATAAATATATAACCACCTATACCATTTGTTGCCAATCTCTTCCTCTCAGTAGTTGGTATGCTCTTTCCATACAATGCTCTTACAACAATATAAGAGATTATGTAAAAGAGGAAACCTATGCCAATTCCATTAATAGAGTTAAGATTAGTGCTAAAGAAACCTAACGCTCCTGCTACAAAGCCTGCTATTACTGCTAAAGATATTCTTATCCAAAATACTTTATCTAATGCATCCATGTATCTGTTAGAGATATACCTTAGTTTAATTTCTTTTGGTTAGATAGATATTAGTATTATAACAATCAATCATATGCTAAGTGCATTAGAACTATCAAATCTTATTGAAAAGATAAACGCTATAATAA
This sequence comes from Candidatus Nitrosothermus koennekei, assembly GCA_013538715.1. Lineage (GTDB taxonomy): Archaea > Thermoproteota > Nitrososphaeria > Nitrososphaerales > Nitrosocaldaceae > Nitrosothermus > Nitrosothermus koenneki. The sequence continues at coordinate 4,783 of JACAFH010000026.1, forward strand.
GAGGTAAGAATTATTATGTTACAAAGATACAACCTATACTAGAAGATACATATCTCTTTAAGCTTCATCATGCATTTGAGCATGATATATCAATGATGATATCTACTAGAGGGGTATGGATAACTAGGAATATATTTGAGAGTAACATTAAACCATACTTCTTAGCATCTTTAAATAGACTTGTTAGATGTAAGGTAATAGAGCTTAAACAATTCAATAATGATAGGATAATACGTATTAAATTTTATGATAAGATAGGTGATGAAGATATAATACTTAATCTAATAGTAGAGTTATTCTCTCATAACATGTATCTATGCGATTCTAATATGAGGATAATATCCATGCTTAAGAATAAGAGATTTAGTATAGGTTCTAGATATTATGCATTAGATAATAGAATAGATCCTTTTAATATTAGATATGAGGATCTCTATCCATCAATATCTCAAAATATAGAGAGATGGATGTTAGATAATATAGCATTACCAAAGAGTATAATAGATATGATAATCCGTGATGCAGAGATTGATAATGTAAGCAAGGAAGAAGAAATGCATAGACTATATAATTCGTTAATTAAGATAAGAGATGAATTTAGATATGGAAGTAGATCATTGTTAGTAAAGGATCTAGATAATTATCTAGATGAAATTGATGATATCTTTAGTAAGATGATATATAATGAACTTACAAAATTCATCAATAGAGATATAGAAGAGAAGAGGAAGAAGATAATAGATGATATAAAATCAAAAGAAGAGCAAATAATTATGATGAGTAATAAGGCTAAGATGCTACGTGATGCAGCATCTAGAATTCTAACCAATAATGCTAAAGAGGAAGATCTTAGCATCATAAGAGAATTAGAACTTAAAGGTTCGTTATATGCACAAGCATCAGCATTATATGATAATGCAAAATCTATAGAGAAAGGTATCAAGAGAATAAAAGAGTCTATAGAGAAAGATAAAAAGGAGTTATCTAGTATATCTTTAAATACTATAGATAAAAAGCAAGAGAGGAGTAAAGCATGGTTTGAGCGTTATAGATGGTTTATAACATCAGATGGACTATTAACAATAGGAGGCAGAGACGCTTCATCTAATGCGATATTATTAAAGAGATATGCTGAAGGTAAGGATCTAATCTTTCATACAGATATACATGGCTCTCCATTCTTCATACTTAAGGAGGCTAAAGAGAATAGCATACAAGAAGTAGCTACTGCTACAGCATCATTTAGTAAAGCATGGAGAGAAGGTATAAGTGCTATAGATGTATATTATGTTATGAGAGATCAGATCACTGCTACTAATACTAATGG
>JACAFH010000027.1 GCA_013538715.1 Candidatus Nitrosothermus koennekei
ATCCAAAATCTACACACTTCATACCTTTCTTTATACCTGCTAGTTCAAGTGTTCTCTTACTCTCTTCTTCAAATAACTCTGCTTGTAATTTTAATCTAAGATGTTCTATATCACTATGCCCAAATATATAATTCTCCATATCCATTACTCTCTAATGTGTATTAAATAAATATATCTCTTTGAATTGTTAATTTAGCAATAAATATGCATTATTATGTTATAATATATCTTATTTAACATGATTTATGATTAAACATATAATTGCAAGGTATATTGATAATAATCTATCTAAAGATTTATACTTGATAATAATAAATAATCTTGTAATAGGTGTTATATAGAAACGTTTGTCTAAATATGTTAATCATGTTGGTGTAATGCTAAATAATTCTAACTCATTGCTAGTCTCTGTTATAACGAATATAGATATTAGTGTTTATGGTATGATTAGCATCAGCTATGCTAGATGCTTCTTATATATGGAGGAGAGAATTATTAATTTGATAGTTAAGAGAGGCAAGAATATAGTGTTTGTTTAGAGTTTACTTATGACATTTGATTATACTATTATTTGAGATATCAATATTCTTATCTAAAATATACATTATGGTTTTTATTAGGAGTTTTGTAAAATAAACAAGCATTAACGCATTACTCATTATATGTATCCTCCAGTAACCTCGCAATGCTAGAAGTATTGCTATCATTGATATAATGCCTACAGAAGATTCTGGTATAACTAATACGCCAAACGATTTTATTATGAGCCACTACATGCTTATAAGCATTTACAGCATAAATACCTATATATTATTTGTATTACACTCATTATCTTCGCTATTTTCATCATCTAGCCCTAATAGTATAAAGTTGTCTTTAAACCATTGATGTAGAACTGTTTGAGTGTAGAAAGTGGTAAAGCATACATTTCAATCTAGTTCCTCATTTCATACTAGTATATTTGTATCATCAAATCCTTCACTATCAATAGTTAAAATTAATGTTGTGCCATTTACAGACAGTATATCTCTCTTATCAGTATCTAAGATACAACCAATGCTTCTTTCTAATAACAAGTTCAGGTTAATTACTGGTAGAGAAATAGTGACATGAGCACTATATAACCTTTTTTCTCTACTATTATCTTCCATTTTCATCTTATAATCTCTCAATTATACTTACCATCGCTATCTGTTATCTGAGGATTCTCTTCAAGAAACCTTACATTACGAATTTATCGGATCCTTCTAGGCTCTCTACTAAGAGTGTTATCTTTCCAATTCAAAAGACTCATAAGATTCGAATATCCTTCCACTAGGATCAAAGAACAACATATTACCTATCTATATCTTCATCTTCCATCTCATCAGGGAAATCTTGCTCCTTCTGGACAATTGATGAAGATACTAGGAAGTTATACCTATTTGGGTGGAGGTTCAAATTCTGCTTGTCGTATATCATTATATATATTACATTTGAACATCTTATGACTTAATTCAGAACAGCTTTATATGTGATATTACTAGTGACAGATTGGAATGCACTATCTGATAATATATCTAAACTTCCCATTCATAGGCAATCTAGTACTGATTGAATGAATCAAGAGTCAAAAAACTATAAATTTACTCTTTTCGTATACTTTATATGATAAAACGTGAGCAGATCAAAGGAGCTTTATTTTTGTTCATTATAACGGGCACAATTACCATGACAATGGTAAACGAGGTAACTTTTGGATGTACTCTGGTGCCTAGGCCAGATGTAACAAACAGACCATCATTCCTGCTTGAATTGACAATACAAGGAGAAGTAGACAAGACCTCATTATTACAGGATGATATACGCCAGGCATTTGACATCGTTAGAGGTTCCTTTATTTCAGATGTATCAGAAATTGTTAGAGATAATATTGGAAAGGTTACTAACCTTATACCGTATTATGTAGAGGCAGAGTGGTCATTGAATGAAGAGCAATATGATCTTCAGATCTATTATTATGATGAAGAGAGGCAGTTTAGACAAGACCTAAAGAACGTATTCTTGAAGACAAGTGCTGTAAAATTAGCACATTTGAGCATGAACCCACTTCAGAGCATTGTATATTTAGAATCAGATTGTAAGATATTCCCAGTATCTGCTCCTTCGAAGGAGTTCAATGTTTGGGTAACTACTCTACATAATCTTGGCATTGAGACCGTTGCAAAATACAGTAATGAACTCTCTGGGTCCAGAATAGAAAGTATATCATTCGAACGCTTGAACTACACCACTGGAAAAGTAATGTTGAAACTTGATTCAGGAATCATTGAAGAATTTGTATATAATGACTTGAGTGATCTTCAAGGTTCTTCTATTCCAACTCCAGAAAGACCGAGAGGTGATACCGAGCCGTTCTTCAAATATATGATAGGTTATGTTGCATCTTTTGCCTTTCTTCTAGTGGTCTCTACAGTTATTCTCTTTTTGCGCAGAAAGAAACATAGGCAGGATATAAGATTATAGATTCTGCATTTGTTGCAAAGGACAATATATGGAAGATTGGAAGGCTTAGCACATTAGCCTTCATACTCATGTATGCTGCAATTATTATCTATGCATTACTGACAGCAGATGTATAAATTTCAATCCTATTATAGATTCAAACTATATCTGAAGTGCAAATAACCAATTCAGCAACATATTACTATGTGATACAAACCTAACATATCAATGAGTCTATCATAACATCATCATATCATTTTTAGAAGATAATACTATGCTCTCAATAGTATTATGTTTAGGATAATTCTACAAGAGAGATTAGATAGCCTATCTATCTATATCATCCATCTTTAGACTAGTAAGTTCACTCTTTGCAGTAACTATCCATATATCTCTCTTCTCTCCTTCCTCTATAGCATCTTGAGTAACCTGCATAGCATATATCACTTTTATAACCTTCTTCCTTAGATATTGAGGATATCTCTTGCATAACATCTCTATATCCTTATCTACATGCTCAACAACATTAGAGCTTGCTCTAGTCTTAACCTCTCCTATTATACATCTATCAGTATCTACACCATAGATATCTATCTCTATATCTGGTAACTCTAATCTAGATATGCTTATTGGCAAGTCTCTCTTCCTTAATCTATACTCTATAACATCTCTAGCCTCCTCCTCTAGAGTTAGAGATGTTCTCTCAATGTATGATTCTATGTATCTTAACCTCTTATCCATTCTCTTAAACCCTTCTTGCATATCCTTTCTAAGATTATTGCTTTCTTCTCTAAGATCTCTAATCTCTTCCTCAATCTTTGCAAACCTCTCATCAATCTTTGCAAACCTCTCATCAATCTTTGCAAACCTCTCATCAATCTTTGCAAACCTCTCATCCATTCTAGTCTCTAACTCTAGAAATCTATTATCAACAGCTAGAAATCTATTATTCATATCCTCTTGCATAGAAACAAACCTCTCATCAATCTTTGCAAACCTCTCATCCATTCTAGCCTCTAAATCAACAAACTTATCAAGTATCTCTTTATATCCTATAACTCCTGCTACTGCATGTCTAAACTCCTTATCCTCTCCTAACATATCTAATAACTTCCTCTTCAATTCATTACTCTGCATGAGTAAAATTGTGTTAAAATTGTATTTAAGGATAATGTCATGCTATTACTATAGTGTATTAACCATCTTAACCATATCAATTGTTGTTACTTCTATATAGGATAACTCTTGCATAGTATATAATGAATGAATAGGATAATCTTTGTATGAGTTGCAATGATGAATTACTAGATAATAAACTTTATAATATATGATAGATAATTTGCATCTATAGAAAAAAAAATATAAAGATAAGAAATGTATGCATTGTATGGCTAGTAAAAGGCTGAATATAATAATTGCTGCTACACTTCTAATAGTGTTATCAATGACTATAACAGATGTTAGAATGGTATATGCTGTAGCAGTAGATTGTAATAATCATACAATAGAGAGGGGTGACTTTGATAGTGATGCTAGTGATGAGGTTCTGGTTGATGGTATAATGTATGAAGATGGAGATAGCATTATTATAGATGGCAAGACATATACTGTAATGATTGCTGGTTCTTCATCCTATGCTAGTCCATTCATTGGCACTAATAGTAATGACTTGATAGTTGGTACTAATGGTAACGATACAATATATGGTAAGGAAGGAGATGATTTTATAGTTGGATTGGATGGTGATGATTGGCTTCAAGGAGATAATATAGAAGGAACTTCTAGTGATGATACACTAACTGGAGGGGATGATATATTGTGTGGTAATGATGGTAATGATACTCTTGGTGGAGATGAGATAGATGGATGGGATGGCAATGATACACTAACTGGAGGGGATGATATACTATATGGAGTAGATGGCAATGATAGGCTTACTGGAGATGGGATAAGTGGATGGGATGGCAATGATACAATAACTGGAGGGGATGATATACTATATGGAGTAGATGGCAATGATACGCTTACTGGAGATGATCTAGGTGGATATGCTGGCAATGATACAATAAAGGGAGGCAATGATACAATAAAGGGAGGAGATGGTGATGATCTGCTTGGTGGAGATGAGATAGATGGATGGGTTGGTGATGATACACTAACTGGAGGCAATGATACACTAACTGGAGGAATGGGTAATGATTCGCTTACTGGCGATGGTATATCTGGAGACTTTATTGGAGGTGGCAATGATAGTGAACTTATAGGTGATGGTGGTAATGATAAAGTAAGAGGAGGAGATGACACACTATATGGAGATAATGGCAATGATAGGCTTGTTGGAGATCATATATCTGGAGGAGTTGACGATGATAAAGTAAGAGGAGGAGATGACACACTATATGGAGGAATGGGTGATGATAGGCTTGTTGGAGATCATATAGATGAAGGTAATGGTGATGATATAATAACTGGTGGCAATGATAAATTAACTGGAGGAGCTGGTGATGATACGCTTGAGGGAGATAATATAGGTGGAGATGTGATGTATAGACATAGTGTTTATCCACATTATGTAGGTGATGATACAATAACTGGTGGCAATGACACACTATATGGAGGAATGGGTGATGATAGGCTTACTGGAGATCGTATACATGGAGGATTCTTTGGTGATGATACAATAACTGGTGGCAATGATAAATTAACTGGAGGAGCTGGTAATGATATGCTTATTGGCGATGAGATAGATGGAAGTGATGGCATTAATACAATAACTGGTGGCAATGATGTAATTAATGCTAAAGATGGTATAAATAATAATGATACTATAGATGGCGACTATGTTATAAACGCAGTGATAATATCTCTAGGAGTAGATACATGCACAAGTGATCCAGACACTTCAGTGAACTGTCCATAATCTGATGATATAAAATTATCATTTTATTTTGCTGTTACTTCTATATAGGATAACTCTTTGCTAATCCTCTTATAGCCTTCTCTCCTTGTTGATAGAAGTAGAAGTAATGTAATGGCAAATTATATATTCTTGCTTCACTTACATTAAATAGATAACATAACTCTTTAGCAGTATCCTTATCCACTCTAAAGATAATTAATGTTCTACATAATGATGTTATCTCTCTTCTTATGCTATCATCAAATCTATTCATGCTTTGTGTTGCTAAAGTAACATTAACATTAAACTTTCTCATAGCATTCAATACCTCTCTGATAGCAAATGTAT
>JACAFH010000028.1 GCA_013538715.1 Candidatus Nitrosothermus koennekei
AACTACTTTGTATAGGTAATGTACACTTCTATGAAGGTTATGCAGATAACTAGTGAGGGTAAGACTGGTATAAACTTAACTTAACGCTTGTCATGTCTTACAATGCATTACTAGCATGATATGAGCAACATCATTTCAAGAATTATCCATCCTAATGCTTACCTATAGCAGGGAGAGTATAGGATCTCATAAGGTTAAGAGCATTCTTGAAGAGGTTAGCAAAGAGATGAAGATGTATATTAATGTTACGTAGGCTACTCTGAAAGAGACTGGAGTAAGGGTTACTGCCTTTAACAAATGAGTAACATTTATTATACCTTCAGAATTTACTTAGTTATTCAATATACTTATATTACTTACTAGCCAACTCGTTAACAAGTAGCAAGAGAGAAGATTTAAAGAATTCTATTGCCTTGCTTTCATCATTGATTGTTGAGGTTCCCATCAATGCTGGCAGATCATCCTTTACAATAGTGAACCCCTCTAACTTGTTTATAATGCTGTTGAAGAGGTTCTCTGTTCTTGTTGCTATGCTCTTATCTACTCTACCCTTAGGATCTGTGAAGCATAAGGCTAAGCATCTCTTTGCTCTTCCATCATCATCATCCATTACAAAACCTAGAAATATGCCTATCTGCAAATCCTTGCCAACACTCATGTAGAAGTACTTACCCTTCATATGCCTAGACTTCTCATCCCATATTATAACATTGCCAACACTCTCCTTTATAAGATCCTCTATAGAGTGCAATATGTTAGTTGTAGAGATATTGGTATTGCTTGTATTGCTTGTCATATCACTCAATTAATAGTATTAACGATCTACTATTTTCTTCCTCCCCTTCTTCTCTACTTTCCCTTTACCCTTGCTTTGCATCACTCCTCTCTTCTATCAATGTATTTATATAACCTAGTTGATGTAATCTAGCAAGTATTGTATCAACACACTCATCAATACTCTGCCTATCTGTATCTACTGCAACCTCTGGGTTTAAAGGTTCTTCATATGGATCTTGTATGCCAGTCATATCTTGTATCTCTCCATTCAATGCCTTCTTGTAGAGACCTTTTGGATCTCTCTTTATGCATGTATCTATTGAGCATTTAACATATACTTCAACAAAATCTTTTAGCTCTTCCCTAGCATATGCTCTAAACGCTCTATATGGTGATATCAAGGACACTATAGAGATTATGCCATTCCTTGCTAGTAACTTGCTTATGTATACTACCCTTTTAGCATGCATCTCCCTATCCTGTTTGCTGAAGCCTAGATCTGGGCTAAGGTTCTTTCTAACCTCATCACCATCTAGGAGTTCTGCTTTACAGCCTAACATTAGAAGCTTCTTCTGAAGTTCTTTAGCAATAGTTGTCTTGCCAGAGCCTGATAATCCTGTTAGCCATATAGTGAAGCCTTTCATACAATAACACTTTGTATGGTGCCTTATATAGTTATAAGTAAGATAAGTTATATAATATATGTTAGATAATTAATAATAAGGTTACTGTTATGATATATATACTTAATACAATGGGTACAATAATTCCTAATAGTATGAATTACCTATTAATTATAATATGAGTACTAGTATTAATATATCACCAACTACTATGACTGCTGGAACCCATTTGTTAGCATATTATGCTGTAGATAGAGTAGGCAATATATATAATCTTAAGCAAGTACAGGTAATTAAACAGATAGATTTTGCTACATTGCCAGTAACATCATACTATGGTATAAATAATAACGATAGAATACTAACAACCAAGAAGTATCCAAATAACTATCCAAATAGTAATCCTCCATCTATACCATTTCCTAACCAATTGCCTGTAGCAACAAGGTTCCAAGAGATCAAGGATATGGGTCTCAATGTTATAAGGATAAATATGTACTGGGAAGGGTATCGCTGGTATAAATCACAAGGACAAACAAGTACCTTCCTTAACAGAGTGAAGGAGATAGCAGATACAGCAGACTCTTTAGGCTTAGGTATCCTATATAATGTAATGCATCAATGGAAGGTCTCCTCAGTACTGTATAGCTCTTCATCAAAGGCAAATAGAGGCGCTGGCTTCCCAGAGGAAGCACTCAAACCATTAGGTCTAGTAAGGCTACCAGATTCCTATGTTTATGATCAGCCTATAGATGGTTCTACAAATGTAGAGAAGCAGCCAAAGAACATATTTTGGAAGAACTTTGTAAACAATTACAATATTACTGTCGATGGAATAACAAAGCCAATATGGCAACATATCTGGGATGATTACTATAAGGATGTTGTTATAGCAACTAAAGATCATCCCTCAACCATAGGGTACGAGTTGCTAAATGAGCCACTGGAAGCAGTTGATAGTATAACAACATCAATTTATAGGGGATTAGGTAATTACAACTCTTTCATAGCTCAAAACATAAGAAAGTTAACCACTACTAATAAGAAGATCTTCTTTGCAGAGTTAATATCATGGAGACACAATGATGCAGAAATTAACAGTGTATATCCAGATCTAGCAGGGAAGAACACATACTATAAGAAAGCAGAGTTAACAGTAAGGTTAATGTTGCCAAGAGATAGTTCTTCTGCTACTATTATCAGTAATATTGCATTCAGTAATACTGAGTATGGTAAGAATGGTGGTTATGGCACCCATTTCAACTCACAGGCTGATGAATATGATAGAGTCTTTAGTACACTGAGACAGAATAATAACGTAGATATACCTATTCTAATAACAGAATGGAATGAACAGGATCCAGCACAAGGAGGTGTAGAACCCAATACATCATCTTATATTAATTATTTGAGTACATTGAAAACAAGGGGATATGGCTGGTTCTTCTTTAACTATGACCCTAACTATCCATGGTCTATAAAGGATAGTAACTATAATGATAGATGGAACAGTACAAGGACTATGACATTTAAGCAGATGTTGATAGATGCACTTTTTAATAGTAAATAATATTTATTTGTTTTCTACCATAATTAGTGATGTAGAAAATCCACTATATCTATTAGAAGTAAATATTCTATTAAAATTCTCGCTATACGTCAACTCGTTTTTACGAATCTCATTCGGTACAAATATTAATAAAGATTGATCACTACCTATGTTATGACGTTTAAGTAAATAGGATTGAAGATCTAATTTATCGTTTGCATGTTCGAATAATTGAACGCTAACATCTCTGTAATATGATCTTGATTTATATTGCTGAAGCGAAGTTTGTGATTCAGAGGGTATATAAATTGATCCATGTAAATATACAATATCAACTTTTTCTATATTGGAATAAAATGTACTTATATTTATAAAATTAGAGAAGGTAGCATATACACTAGTGTTATAATCTGGGGTCCAATAAAATTGAGTTAGCCCACTTGTAGTATATATAAATAACGAACATAATAGTAAGACAAAGACCTTTTTATTTATTATCATAATATTTGCTAATATAGCACTTACTACTATTAGCGATAGTATAAATATTGCTCCCTGGCCTAGTAGATATCTTCCTAAACCTCCAGTCTGAAATGGGTTAGCCATGACAGAGACGAATGCCAATATAGTAGATATCACTATTAGTATTGCAATAGTAATGTTAAATGAAGAAAATATGTATATGTTATGTATAATGATTATCTTTGTTTTATTTAATATCCACATACATAATAAACCAATTATGGGTACCAATATAAATGCAAACGCATAAGCATAGAATTTAAAACCTTCGCTTAGATATTCTGCGCTAGTAGTTACAGCAGTAGTTATGCTAGTAGTCTGTAATGCATTAACTATTCTATCAAATTGGATATTTATACGTAGTATAGATGATGGTTCATACCAATATATTGCAATTAGCAAAAAAGCAAATATTACTATCGATGATATATATGATACAGATATTTTATTATTCCTTTTATTATAACTATCTATCATATATCCTATTACGAATATAAATAAAATAATACTCATTATAACATGATAAATATTTGCTACTGCTACTATTATTGCAAATATTATTATAACTGATTTAGTTTTCCTATTTATTAAATTAATAAACAAATACAGTATAATAATTGCCAATAACAAGCTTATACTTTGTGGCTGAGTAGCTGTAATAGTAAAGAACGCATAGGGTAAACCTATTATAAGTAATGAGCCTATAAATGGCACTGATTGAATCAAATATTTATTATCATATATCTCATAATTGTTTATATTTTTTTTATTAATAACTTTTAATAAAATAAATGTACCTAAAATGATTCCAAGTAATTGTATGACTCCAATAAGTAAATAAGCAAAATTAATATTACCAATTATAGATGTTAGATATGCTAATAATAATTGAAATATAGGTAATGTAGAATAATAACGTTCAGTATTCTTTAACAGCTCTTGTGCTCCATGAATCAATCCACTATTAATTATTTGATCAACTGCTAATGTATCTCTTACATTATCCCGATAATATGGATAGAAATAGTTTATAGCACTACTAGTTAATGTATATATTATCACTATTACAATTATAGTACCTAAGTAAATTTTTGTTTGTGTATTAGAGCTTATATTAGTAAATAAAGTTATCACTAAAAAGTTCACTGTGCTAGCTATTACAGCTATATGTAGTATATGTAATTTTCCTTCTATTATACTTACGGCACTACTTATTATAGTAATTATTATTAAAATGATCAATAATAAGAGAATATTGTTAGATGTTAATGATATAACTTTATATTTTCCATATATTTTATATGTTTTTACTCTATAAATTAAGAATATGAATAATGGTAACAGTATTACTACAAATACAATTAGTGATGTAAGGAAATTGAACTGCATTATGATGCCAGATAATTATTTAGATACTGTAATATAATTCTATTAACATCTTCCTTGCTATACCTTGTTGTGGATATCTTGAGTGGATTGAATAATAATGAGTAATATTCGTAAGTATACCTTTGGATGTCTATATATGTAAATGGTTCAGCAAGATCGCCCCGTCTATTAACTATCGTATAATAATCTGCATCAAGGTATATTAGTAGTGCG
>JACAFH010000029.1 GCA_013538715.1 Candidatus Nitrosothermus koennekei
ATCCTTGCCAACACTCATGTAGAAGTACTTACCCTTCATATGCTTGGACTTCTCATCCCATATTATAACATTGCCAACACTCTCCTTTATAAGATCCTCTATAGAGTGCAATATGTTAGTTGTAGAGATATTGGTATTGCTTGTCATATCACTCAATTAATAGTATTAACGATCTACTATTTTCTTCCTCCCCTTCTTCTCTACTCTTTTCCTTGCTTTGCATTACTCCTCTCTTCTATCAGTGTATTTATATAACCTAGTTGATTTAATCTAGTAAGTATTGTATCAACACACTCATCAACACTCTGCCTATCTGTATCTACTGTAATCTCTGGGTTTACAGGCTCTTCATATGGATCTTGTATGCCAGTCATATCTTGTATCTCTCCATTCAATGCCTTCCTGTATAGACCTTTTGGATCCCTCTTTATGCATGTATCTATTGAGCATTTAACGTATACCTCAACAAAATCTTTTAGCTCTTCTCTAGCATATGCTCTGAACGCTCTATATGGTGATATCAAGGATACTATAGAGATTATACCATTCCTTGCCAATAACTTGCTTATGTACACTACTCTTCTAGCATGAATCTCTCTGTCCTCTTTGCTGAAGCCTAGATCTGGGCTAAGGTTTCTTCTAACTTCATCACCATCTAGGAGTTCTGCTCTATAACCCATCGTTAGAAACTGCTCCTGTAGTTTCCTAGCTATGGTTGTTTTCCCGGAACCTGATAAACCTGTAAGCCATACTGTAAAGCCTTTCATACAGTTAATCCTTTACTTATGGGATCTTATATACTTGTAAGTAAGATAAGTTATATAATACCTATCATATAATTAATAATAGGTAACTTATTGTAATATCTCTTCTTGACATATTATCTATAATAATTCTAATAATAGGCTTTATCTCTTAATTATAGTATGAGTATGAGTATCGATATCTCACCAACTACTATGACTAATGGAACGCATTCCATAGCATATTATACTATAGACAAATTAGGCAATATGCATAATATAAAGCAATTACAAGTAGTTAAACAAATTACCTTCGATAAATTACCAATAACATCATACTATGGTATAAATAATAATGATAGAATACTAGTAACTAAGAAGTATCCAAACGACTATCCAAAGAGCAACCCTCCATCTATACCATATCCTAAACAATTATCTGTATTAACAAGGTTCCAAGAAATAAAGAATATGGGTCTTAACGTTATAAGAATAAATATGTATTGGGAAGGATATAGGTGGTATAAATCACAGGGACAAGCAAATATATTTCTTAATAGATTAAAGGAGATAGCAAGTATTGCAGATTCGTTGGGGTTAGGTATACTGTATAATGTGATGCATCAATGGAAGATATCATCAGTATTATATTCTTCAGTATCTAAGACAAATAGAGGTAGTGGGTTCCCAGAAGAATGTTTGCAACCATTAGGTCTAGTGAGACTGTCAGATTCCTATATATTTGATCAGACAATTGATGGTTCTAGCGATGTTGAAAGGCAACCAAAAAATATATTCTGGAAGAGCTTTGTTAATAATTACAGTGTTACTATCGATGGAATAACAAAACCTATATGGCAACATATATGGGATGATTATTTTATAGATGTCGTAGTAACAACTAAAGATCATACATCAACTATTGGATATGAATTGATTAATGAACCATTAGAATCAGTTGATGGTATTATAACATCTATCTATAGAGGTCTAGGAGATTACTATTCTTTTATAGGCCAAAATATACGTAGGTTAACTGGAACTAAGAAGATCTTCTTTTCAGAATTGTTATCATGGAGACATAATGATACAGAGATAAATAGTGTTTATAGAGACCTAGCGGGGAAAAGTGCGTATCATAAGAAGGCAGAATTAACAGTAAGGTTAATGCTGCCAAGAAATATTGATGGTTCTATTATTAGTAATATTGTATTTAGTAACACAGAATATGGAAAAAATGGTAACTATGGTATACATTTCAACTCACAAGCTGATGAATATGATAGAGTCTTTACTATGTTAAGACAACAAGGTATAATAGATATACCAATTGTAATAACTGAATGGAATGAACAAGATCCAGCACAAGGAGGAGTAGAACCTAGTACGTCATTCTATGTTAATTATCTTAATATATTTAAGACTAGGAAGTATGGTTGGTTCTTCTATAACTATGATCCCAACTATCCCTGGTCTATAAAGGATAATAATTATAATGACAGGTGGAACAGTATAAGAACCATGACATTCAGACAGATGTTGGTAGATGCGCGTAATAGTTAATAACACATTTTTATACCATAATAAGTGATGTAGAAAATACACTATATCTATTAGAAGTAAATATTCTATTAAAAGCATCGCTATATGTTAACTTGTTCTTATCAACTTCTTCAGTGATAAATATTAAGAAAGATTGATTATGACCTATGTTATGATGTTTAAGTAAATAGAATTGAAGATCATTATCACTAATATGTGTGAATAATTTAGTTTTAACAGCTGGATAGAGTGTTCTTAGTTTGTATTGTTGAAGCGAATAATTATCTGATTCGGGTGGTATATAAATGGATCCATGTAAGTAAAGAATATCAAGTTCGCTGTTTATTTTGGAATAGAATGTATTTATATTGACAAGATTAGGATGACTAGCATATACAGTGACAGTATAATCTGGCGTCCAATAAAATTGCGTTAACCCACTTAATGTATATATAAACAACAAACATAATAGTAAGGCTTTGGCCTTCCTATCTACTAACATAATATTTGCTAATATGCTACTCACTACAATTAGTGATAATATAAATATTGCGCCCTGACCCAATAAATACCGCCCTAAACCGCCAGTCTGTGATGGATTAGCCATAACAGAGATAAATGCTAGTGTAATGAATGTAATTATTAAGATTGTAAAAAATATGTTAAATGAAGAAAATATAGATTTATTATGTATAGTAACTATCTTCATCTTATCTAAGGTCCATATACATAACAAACCAATTAATGGTATTAATAAAAATGCAAATGAATAAGCATAGAATTTAAAACCTTCACTTAGATATTCGCCACTAGTGGTTACAGCTGTAGTTATACTAGTAGTCTGTAATGCATTCAGTATCCTATTGGCTTGTACATTAATACGTAATATAGATGATGGTTCATACCAATATATTGTAATAAGTAAAGAAGCAAATATTATTATAGATAATATATACGAGGTGGTTATTTTCTTACCATTATAATCGCGTTTATTATAACTATATATCACATATCCTATCGTAAATATAAATAAAACAATACTCATTATTACATGATAAATATTTGCTACTGCAATCAATATTGTAAATATTATGATAATTGATTTTGATATTTTATTTACTAAATTAATTAATAAGTAAAGTATAATAACTGCTAATGACAAGCTTATACTCTGTGGTTGAGTGGCTGTGATTGCAAAAAATCCATAAGGTAAACCTATTATAAGTAATGAACCTATAAATGGTATAGAGTGAATCAGATATTTATTATATATTTTGTTATGATATATGTTTTTATTGTATATATTTCCAACAATATTATATTTACAAATGGCTTTCAATAAAACAAATGTACCTAGAATGATTCCGATTAATTGTATTGTACCAATGAGTAGATAAGCTGAGTTAATGTCGCCAGTTAGAGATGTCAGATAGACTAGTAATAATTGAAATATAGGTAATATTGAATAATAACGTTCAGTATTTTTTAACAGCTCTTGCGCTTCATAAATGAATCCACTCTCTATTATTCGACTAACTGCTAATGTATCCCTAACATTATCTCTATAATATGGATAGAAATCATTTATAGCGCTAACCGTTAATGTATAGGTTACGACTATTATACTTACCATAGACAAGTAAATTTTTAACCGGAGATTAGAGCTTATATTAATAAATGAAGTTATTAGTAAAAAGCTTACAGTACTGGCTATTGCAATTATATACAGCATATGTAATCTACCTTGTACTATACTTATAGTACTACTAATAATTAGTATTAAGATTATTACTAATAACAATAATAATGTAAGACTGATAGATATTGACGATATAACTTGATGCTCCTTAAATATTGTATAAGTACGTAATCTATAAAGTAAGAATATGAATAATGGCAATAGTACTATACTAAATATAATAAATGATATAAAGAAATTAAACTGCATTATGATACTAGGTGATATTTATATATTGCAATATAATCCTATTAACACTCTCTTTGTTATACCTTGTCGTAGATATTGTAGGGGCGCCGAATAATAATGCATAGTATTCATAAATATATCTTTGGATTTCTATATACTTAGGTGGTTCAGTAAGGCTACCACGCCTCTTAACTATTGTATCATAATCTGCGTCAAGATATATCAGCACTACATTTCCAGGTATGAATCTTACTAACATATTAGCTATCTTACTGTTCACAAAATTCTTTTCATTTATGAAATATGCTATATTAGCAATGGTATCAATAACATATCGCTCGGCAATTACAACATAACCACCATTTATTAACATATAGAATCTCAGTATATGAGGTATTATACTTATAAACTCTACAATAGACCATATAACCTTTATATAGTGGTTCTTTAGAGAGAGCGCATAGAATTCTTTACCTACATGATTCTTTTCTATTCTATATTTACCTAATCTGAATAACAATCTCCATAACAAGTAAGCAAGAGTGTGTGGCGATCTTAACCAGAACTTCTTGCATCTAATCC
>JACAFH010000030.1 GCA_013538715.1 Candidatus Nitrosothermus koennekei
TAACCTCATCACCATCTAGGAGTTCTGCTTTATAGTTCATTGTTAGTAGTCGCTTTTGCAACTCTCTAGCAATAGTTGTCTTACCTGAGCCTGATAAGCCTGTAAGCCATATAGTGAAGCCTTTCATATAATGAAAGGTGAATCAACTTGTTAATAAAGCTGCGTAGCTATAAAATTGTACATTATTCTCCTTATTTCTCCTTAGTAATATTTTTATCCTATATAAGGTAAAATATGCATATGTCTGGAGAGAATAATAATAGCAACAGCCAATTAATACAGTTATCACCATCATCCAGTCTAGGCTATGGTGCACATAGCCTAGAGTTCTATGCTATAGATAGGCTTAATAACAGAAGCAGCATAATAACTAGACTCATTACAACCGCTAAGGTCTTCAACGTAAAGGATTATGGTGCTAAGGGTGATGGTATAACAGATGATACCCAAGCAGTAAGGAATACTATAGAGCAAGCAAGGCAATGGAGTATTAGCAACAACAATAACCCAGTTACAGTATACTTCCCCTCTGGCACATACATAACAGGTCAGTTAGTGATATACTCAAACATGACATTCCTTGGTGCTGGGAGCAAGCAAACCATATTGAGGAGGCGTGTGCCAATACCATTCTACTTCAAACCATTCCCCTACGAGGATCAAAGTACTATGAATGACCCATATGGTGTATTTGGCTACCCTAATGTACCAACAAGCATATCAACAGGGCATATACCATTATACTACAGACCATTCATAAAAAATTACAACTTCATGGCTGGTAATACTAATATAAGTATTATAGGTCTTACAATAAATGATAATGGATATAAGTTTGAGAGGAATGTAGAAGGAGAA
This sequence comes from Candidatus Nitrosothermus koennekei, assembly GCA_013538715.1. Lineage (GTDB taxonomy): Archaea > Thermoproteota > Nitrososphaeria > Nitrososphaerales > Nitrosocaldaceae > Nitrosothermus > Nitrosothermus koenneki. Next base: position 859 of record JACAFH010000030.1, read on the forward strand.
GGGGCAGACAATAACCATGCCTTGATATTACAAAGGGTTGATGGAATCTACATTGAAGATGTAAAGGTAGAAGATTCGAACCAATTCCTAGCTAATTTCAGGATGTGTAATAACGTCAGAATAAAGAGCCTCTATGTAAATGGTGATACCCTAGGTAAGTTTGGTACTACAGAAGTTATAGATGGGAAGACAGTAAATCATACAAAAATATATCAAGATGGTGTGCATTTTAAAGGTACTACAAATGTCTATGCTGACCTTATCCATGTAATATTCTCAGGCGATGATTCAATAGCCATAAATGGAGCTCAGATATCACCTACATTACATACAGAGGCATCTAACATTCATATAAATACAGCTATAGTAAATTCAAGGCTAGCAAATGGTCTAAGGATACATAATACTGGCAATAAGGATACATACAACATCAGAGTAGATACCCTGATCGTAAATGGCTATGGTGGAGATTCGATAGATTCTTGTGCTATGAACATAGGTGCTAAATGGGGTAACGATTTAGGAGCAGGCAGAACAAGAGATATTGAGATAGGCACTATTATAGTAAAATCACTTGGCTATACTGAGAGCGATGGTCCAATCATCCATATCTGGAAAGGCTCTGGTGCTGATTCTAGTATGAGAGTAGCAAATGTAAAGATAAGTGAGGTAAGGCTTGAGCTTGATGGTACCGCTGGTGCAGTCAACTCTAAACCAGTACAAGCCTTCTATAGATGGGGTCTAAGAATCTCTAACTGTGATAATCTACAGATAGATAGGTTCAGCCTGATGGATATGCCTATACCACCAACAGCACAACAGGTTGCCTATGATATAGCAATAGCCAACTGTAGTAATGTAAGGCTCTCCAATGGTATAATAAGAAGTAAGGCAAGAGGGACGAGACCAAACATATCAATACTGGATAGTTCAGGCTGTAGGCTTGATAGAATAGAGATACCAAAGATAGATACCAATGATGATGGCATACCAGATAGCAACCAAAGCAGGCTAGGTCTCTGGATAAGAGGAACAACGAAGAATCTCACGGCAATCAACTGTGCATTTGCTACAGATATATTATATGAATATGATAGCAATGCTATACAGTATCAAGGCAGTAATACAATAGATATTCGAAGACTGTAAGTAATTAATGTAGGAATCCTTATTGTTTTTACTGCTTTGTTGTATAACTAGTCTATCATTAGTATCAGACTATAGTGCTATCAACCTTATTATCCATTTATTATGTCATGCCATGGTCTGATCTTGCAATGTGATATTAGCATTAAAGAATGTCTAGTATATGCTATATGCATGTATGCTCTTATGTATGCTATCATCAGTAGAGAGTCAGAGTAGAGGAAGGACGTATTGAAAACATCTGTTAGGTAGTTATGCAACAAAGCAGTTTATAATCATTAATAATCTTCTTTATTGGTATATAAATGAATAACTATCAGCATATAGTAGATTAGTCCTATTAATATTTCTTTTTATTTCTTCTCTTGACAATAATGCGTCATCATAAGAAATATATGATAAACCTCCACCAGCATACCTATATGGAAAGAAATCTTTCATGATCACTACTAATCTATTACTATTATAAGTAAAGAATCTCTCATCGTTAACTGCAGGTGATAGCTTTTCTATCTTATGTAGCTGCGATGATGGTAATAATAGTGTGGATATTTCAGTATCATCACTAAATATATTAATAATATCTGAATAATTTATTCTTTTAAGAAATTCATTTATATATATAGTAGTGGGATGTTCGCCTATAGTTAGGGGATCCAAATTATTATCATAAAGATGTGATGGTATTATAGAATGACTGAATATTCCTATAAAGGAAATTATTATTATAAATGGTAGAAAAATATATGTAGTTAACAATTTTAAACTATTATTTCTATTAAATAGGTGTGTATAAAATAATGAAAGTGAGATTAATATGAAAGGAATAAATAATATAACTACTCGTGTTGGTTCAAGATCGATTACAAAATTTAATATTGCTAACACTATAATAATAGTTGAAAATAAAAATATAAACCTTGCAATAGGTACAGGAGAACTTTTATAATATCTATAAATGAAATAGAGACCAATTATAACTGGAATATAAATCAAAAACATTTTAATACGTAGCAATAAAATTAGTGGCGCTGGCACTAACTCTGGTGGAAAAGTAGGTGTCCATCTTTCTATAGTAGGCTGTATAGAAATAACTCTATTAAAATTAACCATTTCAAAAATTATATTAGAATAATTTATCCACCATATTAGCAATGTTATTATTAAAAACAGTATGTATGTAATATATAAACGACGATTAGTATAGTTATTAAATTGATCTTCCTTATTAGATTTTTTCACATAAATAATAAAAAGATATAACGAAAATCCGAATATAACCATTATAGAACTCCAATGATGTGACAATATTATTGCAACAAATAGTAATAACATTATTAATATATAATGATATGATGGTTTCTTATCATTTTTTAAAATAAGGAAGATTAATATACTTATAAAAGCCCATGCTAGAGTATTACGTATAAGTTGAAGACTCCAATATATAGTATCAGGCATAGTGGCATAAAATATTGAAGCAATATATACAAATTCAATAGGCAACGCTAATTTTATATGCAATAGTCTAATAATGAGAAAGGTAAATATAAATGGAATTAAGGGAATATATAGAGTATTTAGAATATGAGCCAATAAAGGATTCATATCAGTAGTTATAATGAATATGTATTCAAATATATGTAGAAATGGCCACGCAGAGTACCCTTCTAATGGCGAGACACCACCTTTAAGGTCTGATAGAATAGAAATCTCTTTATTATCTAAGAAAGTTCTTACTACTGCTAAATCCCAGTATGTGTCAATAAATGGTAATATTCTAAATTGTGTACTTACAAAGAATATTAGACGTAACGTTAAAAATAATATTAAAGAACTAATAAATATAAGTTTTATACTTCTCAATTTGGAGATCGACCATAAAATTGTTATAAGAATCGCACAGATAATATATAGTTGAAGAGATTTAAATAAATAGACTGTTAAAAGTAAGAATGAAGATAAAACTATGTGACAGAGTACAAAACCAGGGAATCTTGATAAAGTAATCATTTCTTTTTATGTGAACAAATTAGATGTCATCTTTTGTACTGCTACATTTACATCGTCTACGGTACTTATACGATAAACTCTTAAACTATCTGTAATGAAGCCTATGCATATAATAACTATATAACCTCTCATTAATTCTATTGTTACATTGCCATGGTTAATTCGCACCGTCGTATGAGTCGATTATAAAATCTACTTCTCTCTGTTATTCATTATAATTACTA
>JACAFH010000003.1 GCA_013538715.1 Candidatus Nitrosothermus koennekei
AATCTTTCTCCTAATCTCAATATCCCTAATTATTATGAAGTTCCATGGTTGAGAGAAACCAACAGATGGTGCATGATGAGCTGCGTCAATTATCTTTAGTAATAAATTATCATCTATAGGCTTTGATATAAATTGCATCCTTACGTCTCTTCTACTATATATAGCCTTATATACTCCTTCTTTCTCTTCTTTACTAAACATACAACCACCTTATGCAACTGCATTTTATTTAATCTATCCTTATGTATCTTTGTTCTCTTTCAAACATATATTATCTACATTTATCTGCTAATGCTATCATCATTACATTCTTCATTAACAAAAGATTACCTCTGCTATTTAATACATCTAGCATGACATAATATCTTATTCTGTTATAACCAGTGATAGTTATCATAAATGACGGACATACTAACATTAGCATTTAGTCTAATGAAGGGTATGGGGAACAAAGCAATCGAGTTGAATATCAAAATATGAATCATCATCTAGCAATAAATTAGTTATCAATACATGCTCTACATTGCAGAAATGCTCAAGCTTATCTCTCAATATGCATGTTTTAGATGTATCTTGATATAAACATAATATAGCAAAGGACATTCTAAAATTGGGTCTTGAACAGAGATGAAATATCTTATCAACAAGATTAGTAGAGGAAGAAGCGCAGCCTTAGTTCACATGCTAATACTCTATTCTGGTATTTATGTATCATTATGGTAATCTTTTAATCTCATTACTGGTAGGTTTATCTATTAAACTCAATGAACAAGTGTAAACCATTAGCTCAATACAACAATGTTGACACCTCTGATTATAATATATTACTAACATCCTCTATGTCATTAAAATTTTGTATGGTTTGAGTTAACTGCTACCTTTATATTCACATAGAATATAAGTATATAATCAAGAGGGCCGGTCGTCTAGCTGGTTAGGATGTCGCTCTGACACGGCGAAGGTCGAGAGTTCAAATCTCTCCCGGCCCACCATTATTAATTGATATGTGTATAACTAGATGATAAAGCAGGATATGACTATGAACTAGCAAGGAGGTTCATTAATGCATTAAGGTTAGCAGGCATAGGAGAGTAAACTCATATGCTCAATTCACATACAGGATAATGGAGATAATACACGAGTCTGCAGGTAAGCATGCAGATCATATGACTAATACTGGTAAGCATGTGAATATAGCAAACCTAACAAGGGAGGATATAGATAGGATAGCAAGTACAATAGTGAATAGGAAGGGTTGGAGTCTATCAACCATAACAATAGCATTAAGGACGTTAAAGAGGTTAGTCCATTATGCCAAAGAAGGGGAGATAGCAGAGGGTGAGGGTAACTACTGTGAAGAGGTTGCTAATATCAAGCCAGATCGATATAAGAGGCAAGCAATGAAGAGGGAGACTGTAAGAGTAACTGACCTTCTAACCAAAGAGGAGTTCCTTAAACTCATTGAAGCAGTACCTAGAATCAGTAGGTATCCAGCAAGAGATAGAGCATTACTATACGTTATGTATGAGTTTGCTGCTAGACCTAGTGAACTGCTTAATATGCGTATAGGTAACCTAATATTCTATGATGGCTATGTAGAGGTAACTAGTGAGGGTAAGACTGGTGTTAAGACCTTAACACTAGTAATCTCATATAATGCATTAAGGGAATGGTATGAGCAGCATCCATTAAAGAATGATCCTAATGCTTACTTATGGTATAGTAAGCAGAAGAATAAGCAGGGAGAGTATAGGGTATCATATCAAAGGTTAAGGGTATTCCTGAAGAGACTAGCAGAGGAAGCAGGGATAAGGAAGAGGGTATGGCTCTATCTTATAAGACATACAGCATTAACGCATGTAGAGAAGGAGTATGGTTCCTCCATTACTGAAATGTATGGGAATTGGAGGAGAGGTTCACCTATACGCAACAGGTATATCCATTTAGCAAGTTCAGATCAGAGGGAAGCAGTGTTGAAGAGGTATGGGTTGCTTGCTAATAATAATAGTAGTAATGGTAGTAATAGTAATGGTAGCATTATTGAACCAAAGAGGTGCTACCGTTGCAATACCCTTAATGAACCTAACGCTTACATTTGCAAATATTGTGGTCTTATCCTTGACACTAGATATGCTATGCAGAGGAAGAGAGAGGAAGAGGGGAAGAGGGAAGAGGAGAGGATAAGGGAGTTAGAGGATAGGTTAGCAAAGGTAACAGCATTGGTAGAGGAGTTGCTTAGGAGGCAAGATCAACAACAGTAGTAGTAACAGTAAGCAGTAGCAATAGCAGTAGCGGTAGCAACAACAGCAGTAGCAACAGTATTAGCAGTAGTAATAGCAGCAATATAAGAGTAAGAAGAGTATAAGAAAGAACAGTTTATTTATTTATTTATTACTTAACCTAGTTAAGTACTTAACCCTGTTAAGTCGTTATTTCAATCTTACTAACTAAAACCATTCCCCGATCTTATACCTGTTAAAAATTGTGTTTAGTGATAAGATCGTTATATTATAACATATATTCAACTTTAGAAGATTTTTCTTATCATGTATAGGATAGGGGAAGAAAGAAGGAAGAGGAAGGAAGAAGAAAGAAGAGTATGTAGTACTACTAGAGAGAGTGAATGAGTAAGCAAGAGTAACTTACTTCCCTTACCTTACACCTTATATACTACTTCAACACAGTCTTACTTGTGCAGAAGGAAGAGTTGAAGAAGACATTGCTAGATATGCTTGAGCAGGATAAGGAGTTTAGGCATGCAGTAGCAGGGGCAATAGGCTATAAGGAGATACTGGATAGGATAGTAAGGGTTGAGGAGAGGATTGCTAAGGTAGAAGAAGAGATAAAGGAGCTTAGAAGGGATATGGATACTAGATTCCTTAAGGTTGAGGAGAGGTTTGCTAAGGTAGAAGAAGAGATAAGGGATCTAATGGAAGAGAGTAATAGGTTAAGGCATGATATGCATGAAGGGTTCAAGCGTATGGATAAGAGACTAACATACATAGAATCATTCATGGATAACATATCTGTTAGCATAGAGGATGAGGCAAGGGATATGATATCATATCTATTAAAGCAGAAGGGTATCACTCTTAATGTTACAGATCTTGTACTACCAGATCTGGAGATAGATATCTATGCTGTAGATACTGATTACTGTATAGTAGGAGAGGCAAAGACTAGAGCAGTAAAGAAGGCAATATTACAGATAGAGAAGGATATCAATAGATTATGCAAGAAGTATCCTCAATATGCAAGGAGCAAGGTAATAAGAGTAGTATATGCTATTAGAGCAATGCCAGATGCTATAGAAGAGGCAAAGAGAAGGGATATATGGTTGGTAACTGCTAGAGGTGAGTTGACAGAACTAAAGATATAATGAATAGAGGATTACAACTAGGCAAAGCCGATAATATATGTAGTTACTGTTTTTGACAATATTGAACCCATGTATGACTCATAATTTTATGTATTAAAGTGTGTATTTCACTATCATCTTTCATGTTATTATAAGTTGTTGTTATTACTTTAATGTTATCTTCTTCTATTAGTTTCAATTCACAACATTCATCTTTTGATAAATCTCCTAATTGTCCTTTCCAATACAGTTGACTAAATCTATCATAATTTATTGGTTTAAGATATTTTGAACTACGATCTCGTAAATATTCTTGTGGCTTTTCATATAATTTATCTTCATAAAACTTCTTTTTGAAATATAATTCATATACTAAGCAATCTCCCAATTGATCAAAATATTTAATAATATTATATTCTATTTTATCTTTAACATGCCTATTATTAAGAAATAAAAGATAGTCTACAAGAATTCTATACGGTTCATCATTATTTAACTGAACTATAGGAATCTTTTCAACATATTGTTTAGTACGTCTATATGCGTTTCCTAAAGACTGGCTGATATAATGGAAAAGACTCTCTATCAGCCTTGAATTTAAGATCAAAAGATAGGATTTTGGTAGGGTCATGAAGTAAGCAGTGTTTATTATATAGAAACCCTGATCATCCCAATAATACGAGGCTTCGCTAGAGATCTCTTGCCATATGATCTTTTCTCCCTCAAGCTCGTTATAATAATCACATGGTCTTAACTCCCACCAGAAGTCACCTTTATCATATCTATTGCGTATCTCGTTATTTGTTTCAGCAATCGATAATAAATAGTCATAAATAGCGGGGTAATATTTCTTGAATATCATACTAGCAGTATTTTCATCTAAATTATTAATACCTGCTAATTTTTTGGTCAAACCTTGTGGTATGTTTAATAAGTATGTATGTGAATATTCAATAGAATATCGTTTAATATCTTTACCAGTAAGACAAGGTTTTATTAGACATGCACTATTCTTATCTTTCTTTATCAACTTATCTTTTGTTTCCGTATCTATTACAAATGCTTTATTGAACCCAGTCTTAATACCCCCGTATATTTTTACATTTAATTCCTTTAAAGGTTTTGTATTTTCTTTTATATAATGTTTGATTTCTTCTATACATTCAGGCATAAAAGTCCATGTAGTATCAAGATTCTTTTGTTTAATACGATAACTTATTTTTTCGACATTCTCTATATCTACCAATTGTATAACTTTGCCGTAGACTATCTCATTGTTTTCTTGCGGTTGATCCTTTTGTAGTATATAGATTAATGTATCTACATTTGCGTTTTTAAAGACTTTAATACGAAGATCAAGTATATTGATCAGTCTTATATGCTTTCTCAAGTAATCTCGAATTTTCCGCCCATACTTTGCTTGTATCCATTTATTAGTGATAATGAAAGAATGATATCCTTTATCATTCATTATCTGGAGACTTCTTAATATAAAGAATATAGCAAGATCAAAACTGTCATCACTGATTGGACTATAAATTTGTTGTAAAAATCCTTTATAATTAAAAACATTATTAACAATCTTATTAATTTCTTCTTGTCTAATATAGGGAGGATTCCCTATGACTATATCGAATCCCCCTTTCTCTAGAAACACTTCAGGGAAGTGTAATAACCAATGGAATCTTTTAATCTTTTTTAAATCATCGAGTGTGATTCGATAGGTATCAACAAACTTCTTATCTAGTTTTTCATTTAACTTTTCATCTATACAATGGAGTAATTTATTTAATGTTCTTGCATATTTGGTGCTAAGTGTTACTACAAATATATCAACTAACTTTGATTTAATCTTTAGTACTTCTTTTAGATCAGACCATGTTAGATACTGCTTTGATAGATAGTTATCTAATTCCTTTATATCCTCAATTATATTTATATATAATTTATCCCTAATCTTCATTAAAAAATCATTAAATTCTTTCTCCTTAATTATACTCGAGATCTCCTCCTTTACATGTTGGAGTTCATTATTAACAAAACTAAACAATGGTGGTTCCTCATATTTATTATTTGTAGTATCTGGCAGGTTAACATAACCTATTAGAGAATTACCAACCATTAGATTGAAATGTATATTTGGAAACCTTACATATGTATCTTCTTTAGCATTAAAATGCCTTGCTAGTGTAAGAAAGAGTCTAGCCTTTGCAATGTTTATCGCTGTAGGCATTATATCTACACCATATACATTCCTTGCAAGTAATATGAAGAATTTTACATATAAAGCAAATTTATTCTCATCATTTATTGTAGTAAGATCTATCTTTTCTAATTCTCCTCTATTATTTGCTATTACTATATCAAAGTTATTTAGATTAAGACTTCTTGCCTTCTTTATTACTTTCAGATATATATCTAATAGAACATCTATTGCACTCTCAAGAAAGTGTGCTGAGCCTACTGCAGGATCTACTATTTTTATATTCTTTATCTTTTTGAATATAAATCTAAGCATGGTTTCATCTGCATTCTCTATAATATTCTCTAGACTAGGGTAAGAAGAATTCTGTTTCTTATTAACTTCATCTAAAAGATATGGTTCTATAGTATTCTTACAGATATAACTTGTTATAGCCTCTGGCGTATAGTATGCACCTTTCTCTTTCTTCTCTTTGCCAGTTATTAACTTCTCATATAGAGAACCTATAACATATTCATCTACCTCATATTCTGTCCATTCTCTACTCTCAAATAGATTTAATAATGGAACATCTTCATCATAAAGTTCCTCAACATCTTTAGTAATTAACTTAGGTGTTGCTTCGTTATTATAAAAACATTCATCTGGTATGTTTATACCTTTAGGCATCTCCGTACCATTAAGGAATACTGCAGGACCAACTATTACTACTTTACCTACTATATCATCTTTATAGTATTTGTTGTCATCACTCTCATTAGATCCCTGTAGTTTATCGAATAGATACAGTAAGAATTCATAATAGCTTTTAAATTTGTTCGAATTGGTAGATATATAACTTGTTATAGTACTCTTAGCTCCTCTTAATTCGTTGAACTTGGTTATAAAATATCTTCTATCATCATTTAAGAATCCCTTCTCTTGTAGATACCATAGTATCATCATCTGCATCATGAAGTTATCTATGAACTCATCCTTTTCCTCTGTAACTCCTTTTATCTGTTTGGATATATATCTTTTGCATTTCTGATACAATTTATAGAATTCCTCTATTAGATCGCTACGATCAAATAGTTTATTTATCTGTTGTTGTATTGAACTAATGCTTGATTCATCTTTCATATCTAAGAATTCTTTAATCTTTCTTTTGAATAAAATACTCAATTTATCTATATTTTTAGTCATCTTTCTCCTATAATAGTAATCTTTTATGAATAACTTTTTCTCACCTTTATTATCAGTATAGAATAGAAAGATCAATCTTATGATATAACCAGTAGTCCCCATACTATACTTGCTACTAAAATACTCTATCACATTCTTTTCATTGCTTTCTACTAAAAGAAATCCTTCATATCTGTTGAGTCTATTATCGCATAACGCTGGTATTAGATAGAAATTATCATAATATTCACAAGATCCATCTATATCTATTGGTATTTTCTTCTTCTTATATTTATTATCAAGTATAGCCTTTATAGTATTGTAATCTATCTTTATAGGTTCACTAATGTTGTCTTTCTTTCTTGTTGTTTTAAAGCTCATAATACCATCCCACATGTACAGAAGATGGTTCTAGAGATGGTATAGTTATACCTCTGCTTCTAAAGTGTTCAAAGAGCGTGTTTATAACTACCCTTAGATCATTTATCTTTACTTGCGGTTCTTCATTTTTATTATTACTTATAGTTATAGAGTTAGTAAATGTAAGAATACCCTTTATCTCCTTTGATGATTGTACTGGTAACATACCTATTATATTGGCAACAGTATAGAACTTATCGTCAAATGATTCATCTTCTTTATTTATTTCTTTGACTTTATCCTTCTCATTGACCAACGCATTATATAGCTCTCTAAGAAATCCTTTCTGTTTATTCACTTCTTTGTTCTTCATATCCTCTACTATCTTCTCACATTTATCCTGCATAACTTTAATACATTCTATAGCCTTATCTACATTACTTATATGGCTTCTATTCTTTATTAAATCAAGAAATATTAAAGGAGTTTCATAAGTTATATTTATTGTATTCTTATAATTTTCATCTACACCATCATTACCATAACCATCCAATGTGTCAGGTGTACTATTATCATGGCCGGTCTTCGTGTTATTACTTATATCTATACGCAGTATCTTCTTATCTATCTTAGTTTGTCCTCTATAGAATTCGTATATACCTATGATCCTTTCACTATCGTTGCATGCTTTACTTATATAGGTATAGTAGGGGCTAGACCCCTTAGCCTTAATCAGATCTTTGACCTCTTCAAAGTCCTCTGGTCTATAATTGAGTTCATATTGGATTATATTGAGCAATTTGTACTCATCTATCTGCTCTTTAGGTATGCCTTTCGGTATAAACTGTTTAAAGTCTTCATCGAGTCCATATTCCTCAAGTTCTGTCATCTTCTTCTCTGATATACTCTTTATCTTCTCCCCAAATGTTTGGATGTTGATATCTTCATTTGGATGCAGTATTCTTACATCCTTACCTATTATTAATGTTATATCATCTATCTTCTCCTTAAGCTTCTGCAATACTCTAACAACAACATCTATCTCATCACTTGGTAAATAGTTTATAACAATGATATCCTTCTCATTACCTATTCTATTTACCCTTCCTACTCTTTGTACTATCACCATAGGATTCCATGGGAGGTCATAGTTAATTACAGCATCTGCATCTTGTAGGTTTACACCCTCGCTTAACACATCAGTAGAGATTAGTATATGTATCTCATTATCATATGGTTGTGAGTTATTAATATAGTTAACAATGCCCTTCTCTCCATATCTATTTGCTATTGGTGCAAACCTTCTTATGTAGTTCATCTTTGTCTCAATATCTGTATCTCCCGTAACTAATCCTATTCTTACATTACCGTTAGCATTATTATCATATTTCAGCCATCTATGCAGTATGATCTCTTTGTTAACCCATTCCTTCAAGTTATGATAGAGATAGTAGGCAGTATCCTTGTATTGAGTGAATATAAGCACTTTCTTACCATATAATGAGGGTATATCATTAAAATGTTGTGATCTCTTGCTTGGTTCATATAGTAGTTGTTTTAGTATCTCGAATTTTGGATCATCCTTGCCATATCTGTATACATATAGTTCTATATCCTCTTTTGGTAGTTTCTCTAGTGTTAATGGTCTACCTAGGGTATCCTTCTCCTTCATATCATCCAATATACACAATAGACCTTCTATCTTCTTTAGATCACTATCTATATTATTAATCAATAACCTTAAACCGAGCATTAACTTAGAAAACTCATTCATAGTATTGTTAGCATAATTATTATTGTTGTTGGCAGGGTTACTCTGTTTTTGCATATAATCTTCTGCATACTCCGTCATTATATCCTTGGCTTTTCTGAACCAATCCATATTCTTATAATTGCTCCCAATATCTATGTCTACATAGTATTCTTCACTAATCTCTTCAATCTCCTTCATAATATTGGCTTTATCCATAGCTTCTTTTATTACACATACCAAATCATCTTCATTCTTTATCTCATGATATTTGCTAGCCAGAGTAGTATAGAATATCTTCTCTTTCTCATATAGCCTTCTCAGTGTGGTCTCAAATGAATAGATACCACTCTCTAACCTCTTACCTAAGATTAATCTGAATAGATCAGCTATATCTATGTAACGTTTGGTAGTATTAACATCTTTATCTCTATCTCTCTGACTCTCCTTCGTTCTACTATCTATCTCTATATCTACACTTGTATCCTCAAATACAACGAACCTTACCCCATATAGTTTAGTATACTCAAATACTATATTGTAAAGTTCTTCCCCTACCTTCTTTACAAGATCTCTATATTTCTTAGTATAAAATGATTTACATTCTATACTATAGGGTTTAGGATCCTTAAATATTAATGGCTTATTGTTAATTGTTATATCCTTAAACTCTTCCATTATATATTTCCTAGTTCTCAATACCATTATCTCATCAAGTACTTTAGTCTTTAACTCATCAGCCTTCTTTAATAACTTATTCTTTATCTCCTTGTCATTGGTCTTTGTATATTCTCTCTTTAGCTTTTGGTATTCACTTATTAGTTCTGGTACGTTAACTCCTTTCATATTAAAGGATGTAAATGCTATATCAGTGAACAACCTTATCAGATTATATATATCATTTATAGAATTGTTTAGGGGTGTAGCGGTTAACAATATGAACTTATTAGAGAATCCATCATGCTTGTTTTGTAATAATCTAGCATTCTTCCATCTATTTGTGTTACTATTTCTATATTTGTGAGCCTCATCTATTATGAAGAGATCATATTCATCTGCTAACTCCTTTACTTCTCCCTCTTTCATCTTCTGGAATAAGCCGAGTGATATGAATCTTATCTTAGCTTTCTTCTCATGTGAATCATAGTTGGTAGCACTTAGTACGTATTCCTTATCATTGGGATAAACACATATACACCTCTTTACATAAGTCTTAAGGAAATTGTCAGATTTGATAAGTAGTTCTTCCCATTGAGCAATTATAGATGGTGGTAATATTAAAAGAACTGAGGGTTCTTTCTCTATCTTATTATCCAACCAATGTGGGTACTTTCCACTTATGAACTCTTCTATTATCTTGCTAGCTATGTAACTTTTACCTAAACCTACAGAATCTGCTAGTATTACACCATTGTAATAGTTGATGATCTTAATTGCGTTTAACATACCAACAACCTGGAATTCTAACAGGATATCCTTCCTAACAAGCTCAAGTATCATACCTTCAAACCATCTATAGATGAGATATTTGAATAAAAGTTCAGGATCTTCTAGATATTGACCAAAGAGTGGGTACTTTTGATTTATTATTGTTGGTTGTATCTTTGCTTTCATGGTTACACCAGATACCTCTATAACCTTTATAAGATCCTCTCTAAACTCCATGGAATCTTGCCATAGATCCTCGAACCATTTATCTAGGTGTTCAACATCTACATGATCAGTTATTAACACATTCAACTCCTTATTATTTGTCAGTCCTTCAGTAGTAAAGTTTGAGGAGCCAACTACTGCAACGCCTTTCGACTCATACATAGGCGTAGAATTTGTTATGAAGAGATATAGTTTAGCATGTAATCTTTGCTTATCATACAACCTAACATCTATAATTCCATTTGCTATTAAATTCCTTAACGATATTACTCTATTAATCTCTTCATCATTAAGATCCCTCTGTAGTTCTTCAAGCATTCTTGCCTTGAATAACTCTTTTAATCTATAACCAGCAACAAGCTCCTCCCTTGTAGGATATGTGGTTTCATTACCCATTACTATCCTTAAAAAGGGTTTTATGGTAAGGTATGAGGGTTCTGGAAAGTCATCCTTCACAAGGTTGAAGCCGGTAAGGAAGAAATAACCTATAGCAAATTTTGCTTCCTTGCAATTTTTAAGCTGATACCTTATAACATCTACAAGCTTATTCGTAATATTATCTATTATTTTTTGATTCATGTATAGGATTGTATTCTCTTCTATCGTACTTAAGTAATTCATATAAACGCTTATTCTGTCTTATCTCACGTTCAATCGCTCTAGTAACCTCTTCCTTGCTAGGTTTCATTTCCTTTATCTCCATACTTGAATAAATGGTATAGGGCTGTTATAAAGTTAATGCTGAATCTAGTCTCTTAATATGTTTTCTTATCCATTCTCTCCTATCTCTAGATTGAAGTTCTTGCTTGCTGGTACTATGTAGTGCAATAAGGTTCCTATCCCTATCCCTGTTCTTGTTCTTGTTCTTGTTGCTACTGTTAGCTGGTTCTACACTCATTCATAATATAATATAGTAGCAGTGGTAGGGGGTAGGGGTAGAAGTAGAGGTAAGGGTAGAGGTAAAGGTAGTGATAGTAGTGGTGGTAGTAGGGGCAGGAAAGGTAGAGGTATCTGTTGACATGGATCTTCTTGAGGAGGTTCAACTGTAATAGTAGTAGTAACTGTTGATAGTTGTTAGAAGGTAAGAAAAGGTGTAGGATGGGTAGGAAAGATAGGAGAGGTAAGAGTAGAAGGAATAAGAACAACTACTTCTATTCATTCTCTTTTTCTCCTTCTACATTAGAAGAAATATAAAACAATATACAGATATTATCTTCGTCTTATTAAGGTTTATACAGATTTAAACCGAAAACGATAAATCTCCTAGACTCTATATGTGTATAACTAGATGATAAAGCAGGATATGACTATGCAAGCAGATTCATAACAAAGTTAGCAGGTATAGGAGAGTAAAATCATACACTCAATTCTACACTATCAGATGATGCATGTATAGTAGAACTAAACTTGTAGAGGCAATATAATATTTCATGATTGATCTATCATCAATAATTGCTGATGATATAATAAGATTTGTTGGCTTATGCTATATGTATCAGCATTATCTAATAAATACTATACATAGATGAGGTACAACTAATCAATACATTTGTTATTAAAGTATTGAATGTATTAATGTTACCTAACTTAGATTTGATGAGATAACATCACTAAGAACTTTTATCTTTAGATAAGGATAGAGAGTTATGCTATCTATTTAATGTATGGTATATCTGCCATTTCTCAAGAAGAAGAGGATTAGCAAAGTTATTCTATATAAACATCTATTATTTATCCATTAAATAAATAATATGATATTTTATCTTCTTCTAGCATAAAGCATCATTACAGCAAGTGATGTTCCTATTATGCCTATTGCTCCCACCGCTAGCTCTGGTACAACGTTGAATGATGTATCGAATGTTGTTATGATAGGATCTCCAACCTCTGTAGTCAGTATTACTGTGTATGTTCCAGCAGTACTTGTATCACAACCTGTTCCTGTAAAGTCATCAGGATATGTTACTGTGAATGGACTTGGAGGCACTGTTTGTGGTAATGTACCAGTATATGTACATTCACTATTAGCAGGTGATGGTGTTATTACTTTTAAGCCTGTTATCTTCACTGGAGTATCAACGCTAGATGAGAATATTATATCTACTGAACTTCCAATAGGTATAGGAGAAGAGCCTGCACTTGTACTTAATGTTGCTAAACTTGATATATCATCATATTCACAGTTTATTTCAGAATCTGGATCACTTGCACATATATCTTGATTTCCTAGAGTTGATGTTTCTGCAACAACATCATCACCATCTATGCTGTCATTATTGACTATACCATCTTTAGCATTGATTACATCATTGCCTCCATTTGCTGTATCATTGCCAACATTTCCATATATATAATCTCCATAAAGATAATCATTGCCATCTCCTCCATCTAGTATATCATTGCTTCCAGTTAGTGTATCATTGCCATCAAATCCACCTATATTATCTCCAGCAAGCCAATCATTACCATCTCCTCCCTTTAGTATATCATTACCTCCAGTTAGTGTATCATCGCCATCCAATCCAACTATATAATCTCCAGAAAGCTCATCGTCACCAATTCCTCCCTTTAGTGTATCATTGCCTCCAGTTAGTGTATCATTGCCATCCCGTCCATCTATATCATCTCCAGCAAGCCAATCATTACCATCTCCTCCCTCTAGTGTATCATTCCCTCCAGTTAGTGTATCATTGCCATCATATCCAACTATATAATCTCCATAAAGCCAATCAGCACCAGCATTACCACACAATATATCATCTCCTCCCTCTAGTGTATCATCACTAGAAGTTCCATCTATATTATCTCCCACAAGCGTATCATTACCATCCAATCCAACTATAAAGTCATCTCCTTCCTTACCATATATCACATCATGATTGTTAGTACCAACTATCAAGTCATTGCTATTAGTGCCAGTGAATGGACTAGAAAAGGATGAAGAACCAGCAATCTTTATAGTATATGTGTTACTACCTATAGTAATGATATCTCCATCTTCATATACAGTACCATCTACTTTAACCTCATCATTACCATCACTATCAAAGTTACCTAGCTCTATAATATGATTATTACAATCTACTGCTTGAGCATATACCATTCTAACATCTGTTATAGTCATTGATAACACAATTAGAAGTGTAGCAGCAATTATTATACTCTTTTTATTATCCATACAATATACATATTTCTTATCTATATATACTTTTATATAGATGCAAATTATCTAACATCTATCATATTTGTATAGATTATTATCTAGTTATGCTATAGTAATTCATCATTGTAACTCATACATCAAGATTATCTTCATTCATTATATGCCATTGCAATTGATGTGATCAAGATACAGTTTAATAGCATTATCGTAATATCGTGACATTATCCTTAAATACAATTTTAACACAATTTTACTCATGCAGAGTAATGAACTGAAGAAGAAGTTCTTAGATATGTTAGAAGGGGATAAGGAGTTTAGGCATGCTGTAGCAGGTGCAATAGGCTACAAGGAGATACTGGATAGGTTTGCTGATTTAGAGGCTAGAATGGATGAGAGGTTTGCAAAGATTGAGGAAGAGATTAGAGATCTTAGAGAAGAAAGCAATAATCTTAGAAAGGATATGCAAGAAGGATTCAAGAGGCATGATGAGGAGTTTGTTAAGCTTAGACAGGATATGAATGAAGGATTCAAGAGGCATGATGAGGAGTTTGTTAAGCTTAGACAGGATATGAATGAAGGATTCAAGAGGCATGATGAGGAGTTTGTTAAGCTTAGACAGGATATGAATGAAGGGTTTAGAAGACATGATGAGGAGTTTGTTAAGCTTAGACAGGATATGAATGAAGGGTTTAGAAGACATGATGAGGAGTTTGCTAGAGTATGGCAAAGTATAGAGAATCTTAGAAAGGATATGAATGAAGGATTCAAGTATATGGATCTAAAGGTATCTGCATTAGGTGCAAGATGCATAATGAATGAGCAATCGGTTAGAGAAGCATTAAAGGGTATAGTTGGGGAGGAGTTAGGCTATACTATAAGTGAATGGAATACTTATGATGATGAAGGTTATGTATATGGTTATCCTAGTAGCATACAATTAGATATAGTTGTTAGTAATGGTAAGATAATTGTTATAGAGATAGCATCACATATTAAGAGGAGTGATTCATTTATGCTTAAGAAGAAGGTAGAATTGTATAAGAAGAAGGAGGGTAAGGAGGTAAGTAAGATGATGTTTGTTACACCATTCATAGATGATGATGCTAGAGATGCATGCAATAGATTAGGTATAGAGGTTTATACAGCATAAGTTATAGTTTCAACCCTCATATTTCAATCCTACTATAGTTGATTCAAACGTGCTTGTGTGAACACACATAGAGACTATGTCTATAGACATGTGATTAAGGTAATGAGTGAAGCTAGAGTGTGTAACTATAATAACTAAATAACCCTCACGCTTGTTCAAAAAAATTTTCCTAATCTATATTTTTCTATTATAAACTTTCCTATACTCAAATAAATTACGCTTGATGCTATTAAGTTGTTAAGTGTATCATTTAGAGAGATTTTTTTGTTCACGCTTGATGCTATTAAGTTATTAAGTAAAGTGATACTTTAGTAGAGAGAAGAGAGTTTGAGATTATGATTATTAACTTTTGATATAATTATTAATAATACATATAAATCTTTCTATAAATAAAGAATAGCTTACGCTAGATACTTATTTGTCAGCAGCACTCTTTAGTTCACATACAGCAGAGTGATATACAAGCTCTTGCATTCTCTTTATCAAATCATCATCTTCATACAATACCAACTCTGGTTCTTCTTTTGTTAGTGTTAGCATATCATTTATCATAATCTTCTTATTACAGAATATTGCAGGTGCATGTAACTCATTACATCTCTTACACATTATATGATTATCATAATCTACAAAGTATCTCTCAATGTAATTGATGATATTTATAAGTTCACTTATTTTATATGACTTTCTAGTGTTTATGCTAGTATTGCTACTATCATCAGAGAGTTCATTGATTCTATCACTAAATTTGCATCTCAAGAGATATGTTATTACCTTATCTCTCTCTTTTTCATATTTATGATCTGTTAGTAAGCCTCTATCTCTTAATCTTTTGCTAAATAATTGTTTTGTCATAACATCAATACCTTTAACTTTACAGAAGGTCTTGTAATATTCATAAACAACTGCAAATTCAAGTCTTTCATTATCAGTCATTACTAGATACTTATCAACAAACTCTGTAAAGTTATCAATCTCCCATAACCACTCTGCAGTCTCACTCTTCACTATATTAGGGATAGTTAATCCTTCTTGCATCACTCTTTGTAATGCTACTATCATTAGATTTAGAATACCTGAACTCTCTTGCAATAATATATCAGCATAATTCTCTATCCTCTTCTCTTCAGGTATAACATAATCAAAGTTTATCATTACTAATCTTCTTAACATACCTAATGTAAATTCATGAATGATAGGTTTATTATTTGTCATAATGATTAAATGGAAGGTAGGTATAATCTCTATTGGATGATGGTATAATGCTCTTACAGATTTAGGTTCAAGTGATGTCATAGCCTTAAGATTTGCCTCATTTAAATAAACCTGTTTAGGCTCAGATATACATATTAGATGCTTATCTTTACTCTCAATCAACTCTGGATTCTTTCCTTCTACTTCATTAGCATTAATCATGCTTATGTTAGAGTATCTCATATAATCTCCTAATATGTTACTCATAACCTTCATTAGTGTGCTTTTACCATTTGCTCCAGAACCATAGAAGATAAATGCCTTCTCTTCTCTCCTCTTCAATAAGAATGAACCTAATAATTGAACAAGGAATAATGCCTTCTCTTTATTGTTATTACAGATTGTTAGAATAAACTCTCTAAACTTATCACATTTAGCATTCTCATCATATGAGCAATTAATTGCTTTGGTTGGATAGTATCTCTTCACCTCTTCTAATGTTAGAGTCTTTATCTTATTGCTATTAACCTCAATAGCACAATTCTTTGCTAGTATGATATTATCAGGTATGCTGTTTAATGATTTACTATCAATGCTAAGGAATATACTTAATGTTGCTATCAATTCATCAATTGATGACTTGCTCTTAGTTACATGTATGAAGTGCTCTAGATGCCTCTTACACTCTTCATAATTGATACACTTTAGTTCCTTCTTTATCTCTTCACAATAATTGATAAAATCATTAATTAGACTCTCCTTAGCATATTCATTAATCCATATGTTATTATCCCATTTTATCCACTCCTCGATTTTTGATACGTATCTATAGTTATCAACAAACAATGCTCTCTCTATACCTCTCTTCCTCTCTGATAGAAGATATTTACATACAAACATATGTGCTACATTTATGTTATCATCATCACTATGAGTATTTTTGAATATCTCATTTATTGTCTTTATAACATCATCACTAATTCCTAACTCTCTTAAACCTTCTATCCCTTTAACATTCTCTTTCTTATATGTCTCCTCTACTACTGTTAGCCTACTCTTAAGTTCTTCATCATTAAAGAAGTAGCATACATATCTACAGATCTTTAATGCTTCCTCTAATGTTATGCTATTCTTCATCACTGCTGATAGATAAAACCATAGATAATCTCTTTGACCATTGCTATAGTATTTTGCTAGAGCATAAGATAACCTTATTATCCTCTCCAAAGTAGAGATAATAGCAAGTAATTTATCATTATCTATATGCTTAATCTTATCTATACCATTTATTATCTGATAATTCCTATCAATATGAATAAAGTATCTCTTCTCAAAGTAAAGTTTTGCATCTAAAGAAGTATCTTTTGCTAGATTAATAACATCTCTATTCTTCAACTCTCCTCCATCAATGAGGAAGTAGAAATGCATACCTCTAGGAGTATACTCTTTCATAGTATCTAACCCTTCTTCTATTAAGTAATGATCTATCAATAGAGAATATTCCTTGCTATCACAATCTATACCTATGATATAGTTAGAAGATCTTAACTTACCTAAGCGTATAGCAAATGTATTACAATTATACTTTGTTATATACTCTTCTAACTCCTCTAATCTTGAGTATTCATCATATGAATAATGCTTATCTAATGGAAAGTCTTTGTATGGTGTCTTGTTCCATGCTTCCTTCTCATCATTATAGTAATGATTGATAGGGATATGATCTATTCCATATCTATTCTCCCTTGCAAGTATCTCCCTTATCTCTTTCTGGCCGAATAATTCCGTCATCATTAGCCATCAACCTCCTTTATGTATCTCTCATAACATAATCTAGCAATATTCAACCATGCCTCAGCTAAGAATACACTAAGGTTATCAAATTTGCACAGTATAACACCCTTTGACATACTTGTGAATGTTCTAGCATATGCTTTGAGTTGTCTTATATCTACCAGAGCATCCCTTACATTTGTATTGATATAATTTATGCTATTCTTCCAATCACTTTTGTTTGAGTATGTTAAATGTATATCTTGGTTTATGTTTGAGAATTTCTTACCGCTATATGTTAGAGAGTGAATATTGTTAAAAGCATAATTCACATTAAGGATATTACTGCTTATATTATTTACTTTATATATTCTTCGATAGGGTGGCGGAGTATCTTGCATATAGACCCCTCCTTATATAGGGACCAATATGCAAGAACTCCAGTAGGTATATCTCTCTAAGAGCCATACCTACCAGTGGATATAATATACCACCCTTCTTTAACGAAAAATGAATGGAGTTCTTGCTCACTTTACTCACATCTCTGTAAATAATATACAGAGCATTCTTATAAAGTTTATCTCAAATGGCTTTGACACATTATTATGCTTTGATAGACATCCTAGCTACTATTGACAGATTGTATGTCAATATCTTTAGTATGAGCTATTGTTTCTCTTTATACTAGTGTTCAAATCTTCTCTTTACTGCTGATATAATAGGCTAAATTTATATTGATAGGAATAGTTTCCTCTTATACAGGAATACCATCTCCCTTCAAACCTTGCCTCCTCTCTTCCATCCTTTGGTATTACTCTTCAATGGTATGTATGGAGATGCTCATGCTTTGCTATTATACTTCATACCTTTCTGGAAAGAATCCTTTATCAGCACATATATTACCATATGAAGAAGATGTTCTAGTATATGTTATGCATACTAGAATCAGAATATATTGACGAACTATTGGCTAAAGAATACTTAGAGCATAAAGTATATGATACTGCATTAAAGTATGGGAAGTATACAATTAAAGATGGATTAGCATATAATGAGAATTACCCATATGTTATCAATAACATATGTAGCATATGAAGCATTATAATGAATAATCAATTAATAATTAAAAAATATAGTTCATATAATTAAGCTTATATACAAATAATGTTTTGTTACATAACTATCAAGATGTTTTTAATATACCCTTGACTATTGTATGGATTGGCATGTGTATAATAGGTTAGTTATGATGAGACATTCTTTAAATTGGATAGATGAGAATGGATGATAGCAATAGACTAATGCAAAAGTAGATTATAAAATAAATAGATTATAGATAATCAAAACGCACTCTCAATACTACCTTTTGCTGTAAACTTTATACTAGTTAATTGAGTTCTACTTTCCCAGATTAATATTCTCCCTTTTAATCCATCATCACTATTGAGAACTCCCCATGTGATAACTTTACCATTTCTAGACAAGCCTTGGTCTATAATTGCATTTATGAATATCTTATCATTACTTATTCTTGCACTACCAGCTTCTATTATATATGTGCTATCATCTATAGTTATAGAACCACCTTGTATAAGATAATGACTCCTTATCCATAAGTTAATCTTTTGTTGCATCTGCGTCATCATATCTTGTGACATACCCATACCCATGCCCATTCCTTGTCCCATATTCATCATTTGCATCATCATAGGCATTCCAAACATCATTGTTGGATCCATCATCATACTACCTCTTGACATCATCATAATACCTCTACTAAGAACAACCTCTAACTCAATATTATTACCTTGAGTATCATTACCTACAATGGTAACTATACTTACATCATCTTGTATATTGTCGTCTGTTTGAGCATATGAGTTATTTATAATTAGTATTGATAATAGAAAAGATGCTAGTATTATTGCTGCTCTCATATTTTTAATGTGAGTTTCTATCATATAAATTTAATGCAATATTCATATGTATGAATCTTAATTTTATATTAAATGACCTTATAAATAATTATACCTTAATGTATTTATAATATATAACCTCATTATTATTAGTAGATCTCAGTGACTAAAATATTTAAAAAGAAGAGATTGTAATGATTTGATATGCCAAAAGCATTTGTATTAATAAACGCTGAGATAGGCGCTGAAGATAAAGTTGTTGATGAATTAAAGAAGATAGAGAATGTTAAAGAGGTTTATGCAGTATATGGAGCATATGATGTAATAGCAAAGGTAGAGAGTGATAATATGGATAAAGTAAAAGAGACTATAACTTGGAAGATAAGAAGGTTAGAGAATGTTAGATCAACTCTAACTATGATAGTGATAGAGAGCTAATCATGCTTAGTATAGGGATAGATGATACCGATAGTAGTGAAGGTATGTGCACTACATACCTAGTCTTTAAGCTGATCCAATTTCTTATTAAAGAGAATGCAACCATAGTAGATTATCCACTATTGATAAGACTTAACCCAAATATCCCATGGAAGACTAGAGGTAATGGTGCATTATGTATTAGAGTTAAAGATATTGACGAGGATCGCCTCTTCATGCATCTAAAATACTTGATAGATACTTATGCTCATGTTGGTAAGAGATCAAATCCTGCAGTGGTAATATTCTCTGCAATAGATGATGAGGTTAGAGAATTTAGTAGGAAGGCATTATATACATTACTTAAGAGAAGCGAGGGATTCAGATTAGCAGAAAAGGCTGATAGAGTATACTTTAAAGGTAATGGTCAAGGTTTGATAGGAGCAATAGCAGCTGTTGGAAGTGTCCTTAACGAACATACATATGAATTATTGGCATACCGTTATGCTAATAACTGTAAGAGGAAGAGGATATTATCTAAAGAAGATGTTATAGCAATGGATAAAGCAACATATCCATACACATTTAATAATTATGATTATAATCATAATAGAATATTATTAACCCCCCATGGAAAAGATCCTGTATTCTTAGGTATAAGGGGTGAAGAACCAAATATATTAATACGAGCAATCAAGATGCTGAAGATAGAAGAAGAGTTAGAAGGTTATACTATATTTAAGAGCAATCAAGGTACAAACGCTCATCTTACGAATAGAATAGAGACTCTTAAACCATACACTTCTGGTTATATTGAAGGAAGTATAGAAGAATTATATGCTCACAAAGGAGGTCATACATTCTTTAGCATAAATGGTATAAGATGTGCAGTTTATGAACCAACTGGATTATCTGCTGTAGCACAAAGATTAGTTAAGGGGGATATAGTTAGAGTTGGTGGGGGTATTAGAAAAGCATCAAAGAATCATCCAAGAGTTTTAAATGTTGAGTATATACAAGTATTAAAGTTAACGGATATTAAATTAACGCTAAATCCCATCTGTAGTTGTGGAAAGAGACTCAAGTCAGCTGGAAGGAATAAAGGATATAAATGTGAGAGTTGCGATTTTAAAGGCTTCAAAGAAAGGGAAGAGGTTATAGTTAAGAGGGAAGATATAGATGAAAGGCTTTATATACCTACACCAAAGGCTCATAGACATCTAACTAAACCACTACAAAGATATGGATTAAAGAGCAAGGATTATCCTCTCATTGATGGTTGGTATGTATCTAATCATGTAAAAGTAGCGGGGGGTGGATTTTCGGCTTGACTTTCGAACCACCGTTCTGCGGGTTTCTTACTAGAAGTTATGAGCCCGCCGGGATACCTGACTTCCCCACCCTTATAGGATAATCTCGCTACGGAATCCCCGCTATACTTTCCATCTACAAGCAGTATATTAAATCTTTATGATGAGCATTAAAATATGATACAAGTGATAGATTGTATATGGAAAGGAAGAATATACTAATAGTAATAGCCATTATTGGTATGGTAATAATATCTGTTATAAATTTAACATTACCAAGAAATTCTCCACCATTACCAGAATTAAGAAATAGAGTTGAGGTTATTGCAAGCAATCTAGTTGTGCCATGGGCTATAGATGTTATTGATGGCAAAGTGTTCTTTACAGAGAGGATAGGAAATCTTAAAGTTATTGAGAATGGCACTATTAAAACAATCTATAGTAGCAAGGTTGCAGAGATAGGAGAGGGAGGGATGTTAGGTTTAGCATTAGATCCAGAATTCACTATAAATAATTATATATATGTATACTATACATACGTAGAAGAAGGTGAATTATGGAATAGAGTTGTTAGACTTGCAAAAGTTAATGATACTTATCATGAATCTTTGATACTTATTGATAAGATCCCAGGAGCAGTTATACATAATGGAGGCAGGATAAAGTTTGGTCCTGATGGAATGCTATATATAACTACTGGTGATGCTAACAAACCAGAGCTTGCTCAAGATCTAAACTCATTGGCAGGTAAGATATTAAGGATACATAAGAATGGGAGTATACCAACTGATAATCCCTTCAATTCTCCTATCTATAGCTATGGACATAGAAATCCACAGGGTATAGCATGGCATCCTATAACCAAAGAGTTGTATGAGAGTGAGCATGGAGAAGTTGCAAATGATGAGATCAATCTAATAATAGCTGGAAAGAACTACGGTTGGCCAATAGAAGAATGCTCTGTTAATAAATATGAGGAACCATTGTTTTGTTATCAAGTTGCAGTTGCACCGTCAGGTATGGCATTTTATAACAACGATCTATACATAGCAACTCTAAGAGGAGCGCATGTTGAAAGGTTTACAATGGAGAATGAAAGGAGTGAGTTTATAGCTGGAGTAGGAAGAATAAGAGATGTTGTTATAGATGGGGATTATATGTATATAGCAACTAGTAATAAGGATGGAAGAGGAAGTCCAAATACTGATGATGATAAGATTTTAAAGATATCATTACGATAATAATAACATGAAGTTTTATGAGATGAGTGTAGAAGAACGTCTAAAGTTCTTGAGAGATAAATATTCTCTTACTGACGAGGAGATAGATGCCATAAGAAATGGTGGATTAGATATCGATAAAGCAAATCATATGGTTGAGAATGCTATAGGGATGATATCATTTCCATTAGGTATAGCAACAAACTTCTTTATCAATGGTAAGGAGTATCTTATACCAATGTCTATAGAAGAACCATCTGTTATAGCAGCTGCAAGCAAGGCTGCCAAGCTTACAAGGAGATTAGGAGGGTTTAAGAGTAATAGTGATGAACCCTATATGATAGGACAAATCCAAATAATTAATCTAAAGGATCCTTTAGATGCTGCTAAAAGAGTATTAGATACTAAAGATGCTATATTAGATATAGCTAACAGTAAGAGTCAGACATTGAAAAGGTTAAACGCAGGGGCAAAAGATCTCTCATATAAGATAATAGATTCTATGCTTATAGTAGAGTTACTTATTGATGTTAGAGATGCAATGGGTGCAAATATTATTAATACCATGTGTGAAGCAGTTGCTCCTTTAATTGAAGAGGTTACAGGAGGGAAAGTATTGTTAAGAATATTATCAAACTATTCTACAAGTAGAATTGCTAGAGCAGAAGCTAAGATTAGCAAGGATGAGCTGGGAGAGGAGGTTATAGATAACATCATTAATGCATATAGATTTGCTATACTTGATAAGTATAGGGCAGTTACACACAACAAAGGTATAATGAATGGTATAATTGCAGTAGCAAATGCTTTAATGCAAGATTCTAGAGCAATAGAGGCAGCTGCTCATGCATATGCTTGTAGAAATGGCTATAGTTCGTTAACAGACTGGAGCAAAGATGAGGATGGTAATTTGATAGGAAAGATAGAGTTACCATTAGCAGTAGGAACAATAGGAGGTGCAATTAATATACATCCAGTAGTTAAAGCATCTCTAAAGATATTAAATGTTAATAGCTCAAAAGAACTAGCAGCTGTTATGGCATCAGTAGGTTTAGCACAGAATCTTGCAGCGCTCTTAGCATTGTCAACTACTGGTATACAGAAAGGCCATATGAAGATGCATGCAAGGAATATAGCTATGTTAGCTGGTGCTAGAGGTTCTTTGATAGATCTAGTATCAAAGATGATTTATGAAGAGAATAACATCACACTAGCAAGGGCTAAAGAGATACTAGCAAACTTAAAATAATTTAAGATTATCTTTAAGATCTTTTAGAGTAGAGAATACTTTTAATTCCTCATCACGTATATCCTTTATTGAGAGATCATTATAGTATCTCTCTAATAACTTGCCAGATGCTATCATAGGAATTGCTACCAAATTTGATATCATTGTAGGTTCAGGGATCCAGAATATTAATACACCAAGATTACGTATCTTACTTGCTATATTTGGAGCTCTATACAGCTCTTTTAGAGTCTTCTTAGTATTATTATCGTTCATAACTGAGATATATGATGTGTATAACTCTTCTCTTCTCTTTAGACTCTTTACTCTCTCATTTATCTTCCTCACTTCTTCTTTCATTGTCTCTATATATATTATAAAATGATAAGTTGTAATATTGAAGTATGTATACAAATATGTCTAGGAAGTAAGAGTATAAAGATTAAACCTATATTATAGAAAGCGTTACTATTAGCATGCTTGAGGATCTAAAGGTTAAAGCGTTGTTTCAGAATACTATAGATGTATGGATAACATTATGTAATGAGAGGAGTAAGGAATGGTATGATCTTGATGGTTATAGATCCTTCATAAGATATCTCAAGTATAATAATATAAGGATGAACAAGTTTCCATTATGTGTTAAAGAGAGCACTAGCATTGAGAGGGGGAGAGATAAAGTAGAATTTTTAGATAATTTATCTAGATTAAATAGTGAAGATGCAATGGTATATACAATAAAATTGGATACAAATACACTTAAAATTATAAGAGAATATAAAGGTTAAAATATATTTGAGAAGGAGAGTAGAGATGGATCGGTTAGATGGGCCGGAGCTGATACGGCCAATCGTCTAGCCTGGTAGGATGTTCCCTTGGCATGGGAGAGGTCGTGGGTTCAAATCCCACCCGGTCCATTATCAACCTTACACTTAAAAATGTGTTATGCGTTACTTTATTCATGGGTATTGATGTAATTGAAGAGCATGATATATTTTGGGAGCTGGCTGGCGAGATAAGAAGAAGCATACTCTTCAAATTAAGTGAGAGAAGTATGAAGCTATCCCAACTTGCTAAGATATTAGATGTGAGCATACAAGAAGTACATAGAAATATAGGTAGATTATTAGATGCAAGACTTGTAGAGAAGGATTCAGAAGGTTTCATATACTTAACTACATATGGTAAGACTATATTAACACAAATACCATCCTTTCAATTTCTTGAAAAGCATAGAACATATTTTGAGGAGCATATTCTGGGTGATTTACCAATGAAATTTGTGCAGAGAATAGGTGCATTAAATAATTCTGAACTTATTACTGGTGTAGTAGCAGTATTTGAGAGGTGGAAGAGTATGTATAATAATGCTAATAATAATATAATGGAGATTATGGCTCAAGTTCCATTGGATCTTATAGAACCACTAGTAGATAGAATCAGCAATGGTGTAAAATTCTCGTATATATTTGGCAAGAATACAATAATACCAAAGGGTAGAAGAGAGTTACTTAATAGATTAGGGTGGAATAATTTTATAGCAAAGGGTTTGGTAGAGAGGAGGATGATAAACAAAGTTCAAGTTATGGTTATAGTAACAGATCAAGAAGCTGGTGTGCTCTTTCCTGATAAGAAAGGTGATACAGATATCAATGAAATGTTTTATAGTAAAGACAAACTATTTCATGAGTGGTGTATCGATTTCTTTAGATATACATGGTATGCTTCTGAGATATTTGATGAGAATCTACTTAAAGAGGTATAACCAATCTCAGCTTGATATAGACTCTAATTCTCTTATGACTTTCTCCTTACCCATATCGCTAATATAATTACCTAATCTAGGACCCTTATCAGAACCTAGTAATATGTTATAGATTATTCTAAAGAACTCTTTAGGTTCTATATTATTGCTTTTTGCAATATCGAATATACTTGACTGTATAATCTTTATATCATTCTCATTCTTTAAAACATTAATCAGCCCCTTTATAGCATTAATCTCATTCTCATTTAATGATATATTCAACTCTCTCTTTACACCAAAATCATCAGCCCAATTAGATGCGAGTCTTATTCTATTCTTAAGTTCTTCATTAACCTCTTTTATCATACCATATTTTTGTAGCCTTTTTATAACAAATTCTTCTCTATCTTCCTTTACTAGAGATGCTAGATTAATTAATAATTGATAGGGTATATGTATAGATGCACTTCTTACCTTAAGATTATTTATATATTCATACAAACCTCTCATCTTTATGCTCTTCATATCATTACTCTTGTTACTAAAATAATGCTCCTCGAGCATGTCATATTCATCCATTAGTTTAGGTATATCCTCAATGCTAATATTTCTAGTTCCTGCTATCCTCTTATATAGAAGTAATAGCAAAGACTGTGGAGAACCATATCTAAGCCAAACTTGAGGTGTAAATACATTTCCAGCACTCTTACTTATCTTCTTACCTCCTTTATCTAAAAACATCTCATACTTTACATGCATAGGATGAGGATAATGTAGTATATTATCTGATATCCAATCGTTGACCTTTACACTATCTGCAATATCCTTACCATACGCTTCAAATCTAACATCGAACCTTCTCCATCTAGAAGCAAATTCTACTTTCCAACTTAGTTTACCATCATCTCTTCTTATATCAGCTTCTCCTTCATAATTACATCCTTCAATAAATCTATTCCTTATTGTAGTCCCTGTACATCTATACATAACCTTCTTCTCATCTTCTATATACTTGTAAGCCTCTGCAACATAGATCCTTTTGCAATTCTTACATACAGGAAAGTAAGGCAGTATATTTTTAAATTTGTCTTGTGATACTAGCTCTTCTATCTTCGCCCCTATAAGAGAAGCATTTTTAAGAATAGTATCTATCTCGTTAATCATCAGACCTTGTTTATATGTATCTATACCTCTCTGAAATCTATATTTTATATCCAATCTATCTAAAGCATCTAGTAACATACTACTCATATGCATACCATAACTATCATGACAATTGAATGGATCTGGTATACTTGAGACTGGTTTTGCTATATAATCATTTAACCACTCTGGTAATCCATGTGGAACCTTCCTTAAGCCATCCATATCATCTGAATATGCTATTAGCTCTGACCTATAGCCTAGATTCTCTAACGCTAGTTTGACCCCATATGCTCTAACAGCATCTCCTAAACTACCTATATGAGGTATACCAGATGCTCCCAAACCACTCTCTACTCTAATTAGATCTAATGATCTTCCTTGTCTCTTCTCCCTCTCTATTATCTCATATGCTAATTTATCTAACCATGTACCTCTACCTATTATCCTTGCTTCCATACTATCTCACTATAGATACTTTACCATATATGGTCCTTCTAATATATATCCTAACCTTTTGTAATACTCCCTAGTTCCTATAGCACTTATCACTATAATCTTCTCTCTCTTATGTTTTAATGCTACATTCTCAGCCTCATTCATTAATAATGCACCATATCCTTTATGTTGATAACTTGATGGATCCCTCTCGCCTAATGCTAATGCTCTACCATAAACATGTAACTCTCTAACTATAGCAGATCTGAATCCTCTTATCTCATCTCTATGAGCATCTTTGCTAGGTAATCTTAATCTTACAAATCCTAATAGTGTATCTTCATCCTCTAATGATATGAAGAACTCTTTTCCATCAGATGCTTCATATTCTTCCTTAATAATATTAGCGTTATCTATTTTAGCATGTTTTAGTCCAGCCTCTCTGCATCTTATACAATTACACTTTTCTCCCATCTTGTTTAATCTCTCTAACACCAATTGTCTTATATTTCCATGCTTAACTCCAGTTATTATCTCCTCTTTATCTACCTCTCTTTGCATCCTCATTATCCTCATCCACCTAGGTATCTTCCTCTTTACTTCTATCAATAAATTTATCATATCTTCTTCGCTATATGGTTTGTATTCGCCTCTCATATACATCTCTTCTAATTTGGTATCCTTAATAACGAGGGTAGGATAGATCTTCATCATATCTGGCTTGAAACGAGGATCACTAAACAATTGTATAAATGAATTATAATCCTCTTTTAGAGATGAACCAGGTAAGCCAGGCATCATATGTGCTACTATCTTATAGCCAGAATCTCTTGCAGCTTTAAATGCATTTATCACATCTTCTAGATCATGACCTCTATTAACTATCTCATATACTTTATTATTTAATGTCTGCACTCCTATCTCCACTTTAGTTGCACCATATCTAAGCATTAGATCTATATGCTCCATCTTACAATAATCTGGTTTTGTCTCTATAGTTAAGCCTACATTCCTACAATAAGCATGTTCATTAGCATTGATAGCCTCTTCTAAAGAGTTTGCTATGAATCCGTTAAGTGCATCATAACATGCTTTTATAAAATACTCTTGATATATTTTAGGCATGAAGAGAAATGTTCCTCCAACTATTACAATCTCTACCTTACTTGTATCGTGTCCATATTCATTAAATTTCTCTAATTTTGACCTAACTTGCATGTAAGGATCAAAGTTATATCTTTGTGCTACAATGGTTGCTGGTGATGATTTAGTATAACTATTAGCAGTATTACTCTCTATACCACCTGGACAGTATATGCATCTTCCATGAGGACATGCATATGGCATAGGCATTGCTGAGATTACTATTATACCAGATGCTGATCTTGCTGGACGGATCGTTAACATATGTCTAATGCTTTCATCCTTTACATACTTGAGTATATCAGATCTTTTTGGAATCTTATCTAAACCATATCTAGCTGATATACTCTTTATAATACGGTTTGCTTTCTCTACACTATCTATTCCATTCAAGCTATATGCAATCTCTTCACACGCAGAAAAATATGATTCGTTTGACATAAGACTCTCTTATTGTATTATAATAAAAGCCTAATCTATCTTTATGCTATTCACATATATCCCTCTTCCTTCCCTTATATAACCTAATAATCTACTCTTTACTCCATATCTCTTTAAGAGTGAGATAACCTCGTCTACATATCCTTTCTCAATTACTATACAAAAACCTATACCCATGTTAAATGTTCTTAGCATCTCTCTCTCATTAATAGAAGCATGTTCTTGGATAAGTTTAAAGATTGATGGTACATAGTCTATCTTGATATCAAATCTATACCTTGTTAACCTTCTTAACTTGCTAAATGCTCCTCCAGTGATATGAGCCATCCCATGAATATTCTCTCTATGCTTCTCTAATAGTGCAAGAATAGGTTTAACATATATTGCTGTAGGTCGTAGTAATTCTAAACCTAAAGTACTTCTCAACCCTTTAATCTTCTCATCTAATCTATACTCTTTAAGTAATACCTTTCTTGCTAATGTATAACCATTAGAATGCAATCCGGTACTTTCTAATCCAATTATAGCATCGCCTATCTTTATCTTCTCTCCAAGTATAACCTCATCCTTCTTTACTATCCCTATCATACTCCCAGCAAGATCAAATGAATTATCTCCATGTAATAGATCTGGCATGATAGCTGTTTCGCCTCCTATGATAGATACATTGGACTCTCTTGCACCTTTTATCAAACCTTTCATTATCTCTTTAATTAAATACTCATTAGCCTCTTTTAGCATAAGATAATCTACAAATGCTAATGGTTTAGCACCTACACATATTATATCATTAGCATTCATAGCTATACAATCTATTCCTATCGTATTGAATCTGTTAAGCATTTGGGCGATCATAACCTTGCTACCTACTCCATCTGTATGCATAGCTATTATCTCATCATTAATAGCATATAATCCAGCATAATGCCCAAATCCAGAAATTACTTTATTATCAAACGTTGATGCTAATAATCTAGCAAAGTTCTTCTGAATATCTCTAACTTTATTTATATCAACACCAGCGTCTTTATATGTATAAGGCATATTATAAACCTCTTTTCTATATAGGTATAGCCCTTATTTTATCAACTTTAATATAAGATGCTACGCAAGGAATTGCATGCCATTGTAACACTTGTTTCCTTTCTTTGCTTATAGCAGATATATTAAGCATGAAACGTTTAAGATTATCTATTATCCTAACCATCTTACAAGGATGTTTTATTTCTCCATTCTCTATAAGAAAGATACCACTTCTAGCAGTACATGAAAAATCTCCTTGCTCTGGATTTACTGGATAGGTATACCATAATCTTCCTACTAATAATCCCTTTCTTGTATCTTTAATCATCTCCTCTTTACTATATTCTCCTTCTTTTATAACTATATTATGCATTGAGGGTGTTATAGAAGGTTCAGAGGCTCTTCCAACTGGATAACCTACCCTTAATCCATTTGCAGTACTCTCTCTACTATCCTTACATGCATAAAAGGTGTCATATATTATATTCTTGAATATACCATCTTCTATTAATGGCGTCCTTTTAGTCTCTAAACCCTCGTCATCAAAGGCTTTACTCCCTAATCCATCTTCAATCCTTCCATCATCATAGACTGTAAGGATCTCACTTGCTATCTGCTCATCTAATCTATTGTATAAACAACTCCTCTTCTCTCTATACATCTTTGAATTAAAATTATATGCAAAGACAAATGATAACAGTTCGGCAAGTGCATATGGTTCAAATATAATACTATAATAATCTTCATCGCATCTCTTAGCATTTAAAGATCGTATAGCCATTTGTGAAGCATATTCTACAGCATCTAAATAATCGAATCTATTTAGAGTTCTAGAAGAACTAAACCCTACTCCACTTACATTATCCTTATCAGCGTTTATATTTGTTAGTATATATGTTGCTTTATCGTTAAGGTTTACTCCATTACTATTTGTTAACTCTACTCTCTCCTTAATAAGATGAATACTACCAGAGAAATTATCTAACTTGAACTTATTTGCATGATTCAACATAGATTTAGATATTTCAAGATAATCTTCTATAGATAGATCATCTAATGCTTTGTCATAACCATTAAAAGGCTTTACATTACTAGTTGCAGGTAAACCTTTCCACTCTTCATGTCTCTCTCCTTTTATATCAATATCTCTTAAAGATGTTTTATCTGATGATATCTTTATACCATTTATCCTCTTATCCTTCACTATTCTTATTGCTACACCATCGTCTCTTATCCCCTTTGTCTCTATTACATGCTTATCTGCTATCCTTACAGTTAGGATCTCCTTCTCTATCTTATACACTTCTGCCTCATCTACATGTAATATACTTACTATCTCATCCGCTTCCATATCTCTTAAACCTAAACTTATCCATCTTTATCAATTCATGATATGAGCCAAATCTAGATGTATCATCTACAAGATCTAAAGGATCTATATGATTGTCATTAATTATCTTTATATTCTTATATGTAGTATCCCTTTCTGCTGGTATTCTATTAATACTTTTTATTACACTTCTAATCTCTTTAGGTCTTAACAATTGACCGTTCTTTGATCCTGCTGCGAGAGATATACTCTCATTAATTAATGTACCCCCTAGATCATTTGCTCCAGCATTGAGTATAGTCCTGGCCGTTTCTATTCCTTCTTTAACCCATGATACTTGAATATTATCTATATTATTAAGCATTAATCTAGCAATTGCGTGCATCTTTATTGTATCATCTATACTAGGTCCATCTTTAATACCATCTACCAACTTGTATCTATACATAGGTGCTTCATGATATACAAAACTCAATGGAACGAATTCTGTAAAACCTCTAGTCTCTTTCTGTATCTCTCTTATTAATGCTAGATGCTCTGCTCTATGCCTAGCATCTTCTATATGTCCATACATTATTGTTGATGTAGTAGGTATACCTAGTTTATGGGCATATTTTATTATTCTTATCCACTCATCCTTACTTATCCTTCCTGGAGAGATCTTATCTCTTATCTCTTGATCTAATATCTCTGCAGCTGTTCCTGGTAATGAACCTAAGCCAGCTTCCTTAAGCATCTTTAGATAATCCTCAACACTTGTATCTGTTCTTATTGCTCCATATAATACCTCTTCAGGAGAGTAAGCGTGTATGTGAATGTCTGGAACTTCTCTCTTTATTGCTTTGCATATATCTATATATAGATATCCATCCATCTTTGGAGCTAAACCTGCTTGTATGCATACTTCAGTTGCTCCTAACATATAAGCTTCCTTTGCTCTTCTAACTATCTCTTCTATAGGCAAGAAGTAACCTTCTTCTTCTCTAAAATCCCTTGAAAAAGCACAGAAACCACATCTTTTTATACATACATTAGTAAAATTAAT
Organism: Candidatus Nitrosothermus koennekei; assembly: GCA_013538715.1. Lineage (GTDB taxonomy): Archaea > Thermoproteota > Nitrososphaeria > Nitrososphaerales > Nitrosocaldaceae > Nitrosothermus > Nitrosothermus koenneki. The sequence continues at coordinate 32,170 of JACAFH010000003.1, forward strand.
ATTTCTATTTATAACATAAGTAATGAGATCCCCCACCTTCTTCTTTCTAACACTATCAGCAACTCTAGCAATAGCATTTACTTCATTACTATTAAATAACTCAATAGCATCTTTTACTGATAACTCTTTTCCATCAAGTGCTTTATCTAATATGCTTGCTACTATAGGATCCATATCATGTCTCTTTAACATATCCATCTTCATCTATTATAGTGTTAATATATTTGAACACTCTCTCGCTAAGCATATCATTCTTTATGAACTTTGGATATACAGGAAGTCTAGCTCTTAATCTATAACCTTTATCTTTAGTTATATATCTTAATTCATTTATATCTGGCCATGGCATCTCTGGATTAACATGGTCTATAGTTACTGGAGATATACCACCCCAATCATTTATTCCAGCATCAATATATCTAGCATAATCTGAGACTAAGTTTGGTGGTGCTTGAATATTCATGCTAGGCATAATTATTCTAGCTATTGCTACTATTCTTAACATATATTCTAATGAAGGTGCTTTGGCATCTTTCATTGGTGTATTAGACTTTGGTACAAAATTCTGAATTATAACTTCTTGTATATGATTATACTTCTCATCTATCTCTCTAATTGTAAATAAAGAATCTATAACCTCATATATATTCTCGCCTATACCTATCAATAGCCCAGTAGTAAACGGTATTCTTAACCTGCCAGCATCTTCTATCATTTTGATTCTTGCCTTTGGATGCTTACTAGGTGCATATTCATGAGCCATACCATGATTCATAAGTCTTTCACTTACATTCTCAAGCATCAGTCCTAAACTAGGATTACTCTCTCTTAGTATACTCATCTCTCTACTATTTAATATACCAGCATTTGTATGTGGAAATAATCCTTGATCTAGTATCATCTCGCTTATGTAAGAGATGTATTCAACCATACTATTAAATCCATGAGTGTTTAGCCAATCTTTAATTAATTGATATCTCTGTTCTGGTCTCTCTCCAGTAACTAATAACGCTTCTGTACATTTATACTTTTTACCCATCTCCACTAATGATAAGACCTCTTTAGGTTGAAGTATTATACATGAATCATCTGGTTCTTTTTTATATGTGCAATAAGAGCACGTATCCCTACATAGATATGTTAAAGGTATGAATATTTTACGTGAATAACTTATTATATTACCTTTTTGAGCATCTCTAATACTCTTAGATATATTTAATAACTCATGAAGATCTTTTGATATTAATTTGTAGACATCTTCTCTCTCTATACTATTTAGATTAAGCATTACATAATATTCGTAAACTGTTAAATATATCTATATCTTCATATAGATGCGCTCTAGTGGCATTATGCATTTGTATAGATTAACAGAAGTATTTGTTACTATCTCTGATCTACCTAATATAAGGTATCCTTTTTCTTTTAATAATCTATGAAATTTAATTAATAACTCATCACGTATATTCTGTTTAAAATATATCAATACATTCCTGCATACTATGATATCAAAGTTATTAGATGGTTGAGATGTTATTATGTCTCCAACATTAAACTCTATTTTGTACTTTATAGTATCTGTTACCTTATAATGTGCCTCGTCATATTTTACAAAATATCTTTCAAGCAATTCTTTACTTATATTACTTAATAGTTTAATATCATAAACTCCTTTCTTTGCATATTCTATAGCATTGTTGTTACGATCAGTTGCAAATATCTTATACCTTATACCTTTTACTCTACTCATCTCTTCCATTATTATAGCAAGTGTATATGCCTCTTCTCCTGTTGCACAACCAGCACTCCATATCTTTATATATTCTGTATTAAAAGGGAGTTTTCCAATAGAATAGAATGTATCTTTATCTCTAAAAAATTCAGTTACATTTATACTGAGAGAATATATCAATTCTCTATATTCATTATTATCATGACAAAGTAATTTAATATATTCTTCATAGTTCTCTAATCTCCTTACTCGTAATCTATTATCTATACGTCTTTTTATAAATGATTGATCATAGTATCTCAAATCTATACCTTTAGTATAGAGATAATCTACAATCTCTTCCATTTTATTAATCAAATTGTTTTCATCACACCCTTTGTAGATTTTATAATTAATTCAAAAGTATTCAAGTTAAATGTAATATGCCTCCCATAATTACCTCCAAGATCTTCTGCTACTATCCTTATGCCTTTATCATTTAGTATATTCTTTACAGCGTTTATATTATTTCTTCCTATGTTAAATAACTCACTACTAGAAGATGTAAATATTTGTGCACCTCCTGCAAGTTTAATATTCAACTCTTTTATGTTACTTCCTTTCTTCTCCATAATTTCTAAGATGCTTTCTATAGCGAGATCTGCATATTTACCCTTCTCTGACTTATTTCCATTCTTACATGTTGGTAATGCTATGTGTGCAGCACCTGTTATTCTTCTCTTCTGATCGTAGATATATAATGCTATACATGAACCTACAAATGTAGTAATGGCATCATATTCGTTATCAGTAACTATATATTCTCCCATTACAATATTTCTTACATTCTTCATCTGCTATTCACTATATTTTTGATCTCTGTCGTATTAAATAAGAAGATGACGTTTAATGTTATATCACTATTCTTACAACGCAAGATCTCGTTTAATACTAATATCTTTCCATTATCTGTATATTGCTCTAATGAAGCATATTGCAGTATAGTACGTAGAGTTTCATTAGAAAAACCGGGAATTGAGCATTCTATGTTACGCTTCGTTATGTTGGATATAGAATTAGCAAATGCTCCTACAAGAAATATGTTTCCAACCTCTATTAGAGCAGATATTGCAAATTCGTCTATATTATTAATATTAGTTTGGAGTAATATCGAGGCTAGTTTCTTAGCCTCTTCATGTGTTATAAAATATATCATACTTATATTAAGATCTTTACTTTCACATTTGATGTATATAGCATATATCTCACTATCTGATTGAAGACTAAATAAATTCTCCAGATCTTTCTGTTCCACTTCTCCTACAAAGTGTATATTATATTCAATCTCATCATTTAATAGCATTCTAAATATAGATTCCACCCTCCCTATACTAGCCATTGTTAAAACCTCTTTTATGTAATCAACCTCGCTGATCATCATTATTATATTTTGTATGATATAATATAATCAAGTGTTTGTATTAGATATTACATACTTTAGGTTTATACCAATGATGCATCTTATTAAATAATCTGATCAATAATATATAAAAAATTATTTGTTTAACTCTTCTATGTATTTGAACCTAGCCATAGCTAATAGCATACTATCCTTTTTCTCTTTAAGCATATGTTTTACAAAATCTGTAGCTGTGACTATACCTAGAAGATTATCATTCTCTACAACTGGTAATCTTCTTATGCCATTCTCATACATGATCTTTGCAGCAACCTCTACTGTAGCCTCTGGACCAACAGTTATTAATGGGGTGCTCATGACATCCTTAACTTTAATATTAAGATCTCTACCTTCTGCTACTACTCTTCTTACTATATCTCTCTCTGTTATGATCCCTATGGGTTTCTTATTGTCTAAAACAACTAAACTACCTCTACCCCTTTCTTTCATAATATTTGCAGCATGTTGTATGCTTAAACCTTGTTCTATTGTATCAAGAGGATATTCAGTCATTATCTCAGTAACTCGCTTTAGTTTCATGAGATTATTGACTATAATTCATATATATATGTATAATAAAAAATAATAGGATTACATCCCAGTACTAGAACCTTCTTCATGGCCATGCTTTTCTTCTATAGCTTCGCCTAGGGAGTGAACAGTTACAGTTACTCCTGCTTCTGGTGATAATCTAACCCATTTATCACCCGTATTTATTAATGATATATCTGTTACTATCATATCATGCTCTGGTGGTAGATCTAGATGATATAAACACATCTCACCATGTTCCGAACTCTCATGTATCATATTCTTCATATTAAATTCGATTATCTCAACATCTGGGACTGAACCAATTGCTGCTGCAAGCACTCCTACACCTTCATCATCACAATCGATATGAACTGCTAGATGTCCAGATGTTATTGGATATGGTGTTGTATCATAAATATGTATGAACTGCCCCGGTCTTACTCTTTGATAGCCTAATGATAACATAGTTGTATCTAATACACGAGTCTCTTGCTGTGCTATGATCGTTGATGTAGTTACATACAGCGTCGTTCCAGTAATAACTATCGATAATATTACAATTGCTAAGAGTTTATTTACTTCCATTACTTTTATTCCTTCGAATTATATAATTATAGCTTTTGGTTTAAAGATAGAAATTAATAAATATTTTGGTACACATATCAAAATAAATAAGAATTATTAAATCACAAATCTAATCATAACATTATATTTATAATTGCTTAATAAGAATAATGAGTGAACCGTTGTATGAGATAAAAATACACGAAATGTTTATTTTATAATGAGCCATAAAATACAATACTCATTCTTTTTAACACAAGCACTTATATCTGTGTTAAGATTAGTATGCGTATAATTAGGAGGTTAAGATAAATGCCTAACTCAACAGTTGTAAAATATCATGTTAAGATAAAATTTGAAGTGGATGGAATAGTAGAGAAGACTGACATAATAGGAGCCTTATTTGGGCAGACTGAAGGTTTGTTAGGACCAGAAATGAATTTGAATGAGCTACAAAAGCTATCAAAAGTAGGTAGGATAGAGGTTAATGTAAACATAAAGCAGAACAAGTCTAATGGGGATATAATAATACCTATGAGTACTGATATAAATACAGTAGCATTGATAGCAGCTGCTGTAGAAAGCATAGATAAAGTAGGACCGTTTACAGCAAAGTTTAGTCTTGTAGCAATAGAAGATATAAGAGAGATAAAGAAGAAGAATATAGTAGAGAGAGCAAAGAAGATCGTACAAGAATGGGCTACAAAGAGTATGAGTGAGTCTGAAGAAATGCTTAAAGAGATTTATGGTGCTACAAAAACAGGCAAGCTAGCTACTTTTGGGACAGAGAAGCTTGCTTGTGGATCTGGAATTTATGATAGTGATTGGATAATATTAGTAGAAGGGAGAGCAGATGTCATAAATCTACTTAGAGCTGGTTATGACAATGCTATAGCTATAGAAGGGGCAAAGATAGCAGATTCTGTAATAGAGTTGTGTAAGGAGAAGAAGAAGGTTATTGCGTTTTTGGATGGAGATAGAGCTGGTGATCTAATACTTAAAGAGTTAGAGAATACAGTAAAACTAGATAAGGTTGCAAGAGCTCCAGTAGGTAAAGAGGTAGAAGATTTAACACCAATAGAGATAGTAGAGATACTTGATGAAGTTACTAAAGATGTTAGAGAAAAGAAGATAGAAACAAAAGATAAGTTTGATGAAAAGATTATTGAGATATTTCCAGAGATAAATGAGACGCTTGAAGCGAGAGGATATAATGAGGAGATGAACGAGGTATTTAGAGTGCCAGTAAGTAATGTAGTAAAAGAGCTGCAAGGTCATCCTGATGTTAGATACCTAATACTTGATGGAATAATAACACAGCGTCTAATCGATACAGCAAGTGAGGTTGGTGTAAAGAGTATAGTAGCAAATAGGATAGCAGAAATCAAAAATCCACGCGAAGGTATAGTATTAAAGACATTTGATGAATATAGATGATATTTTTATAACACTTCTAACTTTTTTATTGCATGGAGATAGCAATTAAGCATATTATGCTATTGGTGGAGTTGATAAAAAAGGGAGGAAGATACTCATATATTAATATCACTACTACCGAATTGGGTGAAATATTAAACAAATCCCAACAAACAATCTCTAACAATCTTTTAGAGCTAGAAAGAAATAATTATATAGAAAGAGTAAAGGATGGAAAAGGTTTCAAGATCAAGGTAACAGAGAAATGTAACGATGAATTGTTTAAACTCTTCTTGGTGTTAAAACATGCTCTTGAGGATATTAAAGAGATAGAGATAAAAGGTATTATAACAAAAGGTATGGGCGAAGGATCTTATTATATATCCCTACCAGGGTATAAGAAACAGTTTATACAGAAGCTAGGTTTTGAACCATACAGAGGTACATTAAACATAAAACTTGAACCATATTATAGGGGTGTTAAGAGCGTATTAAAGATGCAACCTGGTATATTCATAGAAGGATTTAATGATGGAAATAGAACATATGGTTGGGTTAAATGTTATAGAGCAAGCATAGATAGCATAGAAGGGGCTGTATTGATATTAGAGAGGACTCATCATGACGATAGCATATTAGAGATCATAGCGCCAGTTAAAATCATGGAGAAGATGAATGTTGACTATGGTTCAACTATTACAGTTAAGATAAGATTCTAAAAGTTATAGATTGATTTACCTAATACCTCTTTGATCTTAGTACTCTTAAGATCTGGTAAGGGGGAATCTAGCCTAACAACGTTTATATTTAATCCTCTCTTTTTACATTCTTCTGCTATGAATCTTTCTTCATGAATCTGATCATAACCTAATGCTATTATATTTGGTCTTACATACTCTACGGTCTTGAATATGTCACCTTCTCTTCCCAATATAGCGGCATCTACAAATCTTAAAGAGTTTACTAGTTCACATCTCGTATTCTCATCGTGTATAGGTTTCTTACCTTTACTTTTTATAGCAGTGCTATCTCTTGCTATTATAACTATCAATATATCTCCTAACGCTTTTGCTGAGCGTAGAGTATAGATATGCCCTGGATGAATTATATCAAATACACCTCCAGTTAATACTATCTTTAAGTATTCTCTACCTTTATCAGTTAATCTTAGATCTTTACTTATAAGATCCTTTTTTGTTAATGACTCTATTCTTTCATTTAATAGTTTTTCATCGTATATCTTATCTGCTAGAGAATCATGAGGTTCTAATGATAATAACCTACAAACGTATAATATACGTAAAATACTGTTATCTATTATATCTAGCGTTTGCATAATAAATCTTCGTTGATGGGTAATAAAAATTGATAGCAATATATGAAATTGACTAATTAATATTTGTTTATAATAACAAGTATTGAACTTTAATATATCAAAACAATGTTGAGTTAGGAAGGTTAATAAGTTTGCTTAATGAAAGCAAGATTACGCCTCGGTAGCTCAGCCTGGTAGAGCGTTTCCTTGGTAAGGAAAAGGTCGCGGGATCGAAGCCCGCCCGAGGCTTTATATCATGAATGCTAAAGAGAATTGATTATGTAACTATGTAAATTGATTGTAAAATAGAATATTCCCCACTAAAAACTATATTTAATATATATTAGATAGATATATACTTAAAATATACTTGTTATTAAACCCTGAGAAATGATAGTAATAATATAAATAGAAATGGTATAAATAATGTTATTATATATAAGAATATATGCAGAGAACAAGTATTAGAGATGATCTGAGATCTTACTGGGAGGTTACAAAGCCAAAGATATGGTATCTTCTTGTATTTACAGCTCTAATATCAACCTTTATCTCAGAGAGAGTGAATAATGTGAGTGTATCTATCATAATGTATCTACTTGTCTTTGGATCAGTAACTGCTGGATCTGCTGCTGCTAATACTTTAACAAGCTATATAGATAGAGATATAGATGCTATTATGGAGAGAACTAAACATAGACCTATACCATCTGGTAGAATTAAACCAAATAATGCACTCTATTATGGCTTATCTTTAACTTGCATAGCACTTATACTAGCATGGTTGATCAATGTATATGCATTTGCTCTTATGATTTTTGGTTTATTTGATAATATAATAGTCTATAGCAAATGGTTAAAGAGAAGAAGTGCTAGTAATATAATACTTGGTGGATTTTCTGGAGGAGCACCAGCATTGATAGGATACGTTGCAGCAAGCATTCAAAACATTGAACTTGGTTTGATACTTGCAGGATTAGTATTTTTATGGACACCAACTCATATATGGAGCCTTGCGATGAGAGTAAAGGATGACTATGCAAGAGCCAAAGTTCCAATGCTCCCAGTAGTTATGAAAGAGGATATAGCTATAAGAATAATATCTATAGCAACACTCATAATGGTTGTATTCAGTATATTACCAGTATTTTGGGGTTATTTTAATATCATATACCTAGTAACATCAATAGTGTTAGGAGTAATAATAAGTGTTATGAGTATAGTATTAGTTATTAAACCAACTCCGAATAGATCATGGCAATTATTCAAATTTAGTAGTCCATACCTTACTATAATATTCATATTCATGGCAATTGATGCTGCTATTCATATGTAATAATATGATTTAATATTTCACATAATCTTCAATTCTAATATTATCTTCATTAGGTATCTTTGCTATTTCAAAACCTTCTCTTCTCTTATATAATGGTATAGTTGCATCTATACCCATCTTACTTGTTAATAGATGCTCTTGATCACTTGATGGATCCAAACTAGAACCTTTAGCCTTGTTTATTATGATTAGATCCTCATCTGCCTGAAATCTAGTAGCTAATGCATACTCTATAGCAACTGGATCTTCTGGATCTATGTCGTCGTCAACAATTATAGCAAGTTTCAGTGATGGGTGTGCAGCAAATGCTGCTAATAATATGTTCTTTGGTTCACCCTCTAATCTTTTTGAGATTTGTATTACAGCATGTAACCAATTACATCCTCCATCTGTTAATCTTACTTTCTTTACATTTGCTATACCTTTTACTGCTTGCTCTATCTTTGCCTCTATGGGTAGCCCCATAAGTAATCTATGCTCATTGTATCCTGCAAGTATATCGTGATAGATAGCATTATCTCTGTATCTAATCTTTTCAACTTCAAAGACAGGTTGTGATCTAACATGATCATATGTTCTTAACATCTCAACCATAGATTCTTTATGATAAAGATCTTTAAGGATTCTTCCTTCTAAGATGAATTCAGCATGTGATGGAATCTCTAAATCATTTATAGTACTAACCTTAAGATCTGTAAGTGCTGCTGCTATCTTCATCTCATTAAAATTATATGCAGCCTGATAGGCTGCAGCTATCAATACTGCTGGATGTACACCTATAGTAATTACTACTTGTAAATCTTCACCATGTTCTTTAGCGTATTGATAACATCTATCTAAATGTCTACCCTCAACCATCCTTATTGCAAGATGCTTCTCATCTATAAGTAACATTCTATGTACTGATGCATTCTGTATCTTATTCTCATTTCTCGCAAATACTATGCTTGATGTTATAAACGGACCACTATCTTTCTCAAAATGTGTAACTATTGGTAGTATTGAGAGATCATTTGCTATATTTCTAGCCTTAATATCTTCATACAACAACTCTCTATTATTTGTAATAGCATTAAGTATTTTAGAATGGATATCCTCACTATCTATAGCTAAACCAAACTTTTTCCTTGTATTGCATAGATTTGCAACTATTCTAAACTTGTTATCTTGTATATTATTAAAGAGTATGGTCTTATCTGTCTGTTTAATAAGTGCTGCCACCTCAAATTTGGTAGAGACCTCTTTATTTATCTCTATTAACTCGTTACCTTTTTTAATTATATCAATGAAAGATCTTATATCGCTCATCTTATGTACTCCATTACACTATCAAATATCTTCTTCATATTTATAGTGTTAATCTTCTTAGCATTGACAGATACTATACATAACTTGTTTGTTATATCTGATATATGTTGAGAGAGTACCTTTGCTAATATATTATCAGTCATTAAAGGATTGCTAATATTTGGTACTGAGATACTCAGATATCCAAGTTTGTGATCTCTTCCTTCACTTATTGAGATGAAGTAGCCGTTAACAAACTTAAAAATAAGTATAGAATATTCTATATCTGTATTTATAGTATATTCTATGTATCTATTCATCGAATAAAGTATTACTATTATTAGATATTAATCTTAAGATCGTATCTCTATAGGTTGTGCTATAGTACTCTTCTTTGCTCTCAGCTTAGCCTTGTACTTTAGGTTTCTTGGTTTTGTCCTTAGCCTATAACCACAGCATGGGCACCATAAACCGTCCCATTTTATAAATATCTCACATATCTGACATCTCTTTTGTCCACATGCATACCTCCCTGAACCTACTGGTTTTTGTGCTTTATATCTTGTGCATATACCTTTACATGTCATTACTATTCACCTCTCCACCATTAATATTATCATAACATGAGTATTTAAATTTTTATTGATATTTTATTATTAATGAAGAAAATATTCAAACTTTATTCATAATAAAAATCTATCTGTTATTCAAAAGTTTGATAAATATCCTCTATAAACTATATATTACACGAATATGCAGATAGATTTAAAGTACAATCAAGTAATCCTTGTTAAAGGACCTGCTATTGTAAGCTCTTTGTCTGATGCTTACATATTAGGTGTTAATATAAAAGATAAAATAATTAGAGTAAGAGAAAATAAGATTCTTCCAATAGAAGGTGAGGGTTCTATAACTATTACTCTTGAGGGTAATGGAAGGTATGAGATAAGAGAGATGACAGGTATTGGTACTCAAGTATGGGATGATATAAGAGATGCTATATCGTTTAAACATGTTAAGAGTATAATAATAATTGGTGCTAATGATACTGGTAAATCTACTTTAGCAATATATCTAACTAACATGTTTCTTAATCATAAAATCAAAGTATTTTTGATAGATGCTGATGTAGGACAGGGTGATCTAGCACCTCCAGCATGTATAGGTGCCTCATGGATCAAAGAAAAGATAGTAGATCTTACCATTCCAGTAGATTTTTATGAATTCATAGGTTCATTAACTCCTGCAGAGAGAACAACATTAATAATAGATGCTATTAATAGATTATATACAAAGAGGGGAGATACGCCAGTTATTATAAATACAGATGGTTATATAGATAGATATGGATTAGAGTACAAGATAAGACTTATTGATATGATAAATCCAGATATGATACTCTCACTAGGGAGAGATACTTATAGTGATGTTTTACTCAATAAATATAAAGGCAAGATCTACCTTGCAGATAAACCAAAATATGTTCAAAAAGACCCAAGAGAGAGGTTATCGAATAGGTTAAGAAGATATAAACAATTTATATCAAATTGTAGTAGAAGTGTTAAGTTAGATAGAGTATGGTTATTTGGCGACGTATACCATGCTGTAATAAAAGATCGTTATATATCACTTGAACCATTTGGACCAATATTAGATATTCATACATTAAAAGATATGTATGTAGCATTAAGCATAAATAAATATGTAGTCGGGTTTGGAGTAATTAGAGATATAAATAGTAAAGTGTCTATACAAACCTCGTATGAAGGAGAATTCGATACAATTATGTTTAGTGAGATAAAGCTAAATCGTGATTTATCTTATGAGTATAAAATTCGCTTGGTTTGAATCTAACACCTTTTCTTAATGCTATCATTTTAGCAGATACTTTATCTCTTACACCCCTTCGTAAATTATCTTTTGTAGTTCCATGTTCATCAACCAATTCTATATCTACTTTTACTCTAATACTTAACTCATATGCAATCTTAAATGCTAAAATTGGATCACCATTACCAACTCTTATAATAACTTTATCAGCATCTATCTCATCTATTAACATCTCTATGAGATCAGCTAGTTTATGAATAGATACAACTCTGCTATCTATCTCATCATAATTGTATAGTAGTGATAGACCTATCCTCTTACCTGGATCTATGCCTATTAGTAGTATATTCTTACCATAATTTGAGGTTATGGATAGTATTTTTGCTTTTACAACAGCTATATCATCATTCAATTCATTATCAAGTAAAATATTATCATGTTTAATTAGTGTCATCTCTTCAGATGTTGTTATTATTAGTGATGAAGTAAGTGGAATATATTTTAGTTCTTCTGGTGTAAGTGATGAAAATTCTATATTCATCTCTTTAAGCCTTTGACTTATTTTATAATAAGCCCTACCTTTAAGAGTTGATACAATTACCCTTGGTTTATTATTTAAGGGCGTTTCATCACTTCTAACTTTGTTAGACTTATTTTTAAACTTTAGCCTTTCAGTATTCTTTTTAATGCTATTTCTACTGCTGTATTGAATGACTTGGTTACATTATTCTCTATTATCGCTATATTTCTTTCAGCATCAAGTAATATCTTATTAGATTCCCCCTCTGCTTCATTTCTAGCCTTGTTAATTATATTATCTGCTTCCTTCCTAGCCTTCTCTAATAATTCAAGTCTCATATTATCTATCTCTTTATCTACAAACAATGATAATTTTTTTCTCAATTCTTCCGTTAGAGTACTTATCTTTTCTATATCAGACTCTAATGTATTAAGTTTATTCAAGATTGATTCTACTTCTGATATCTGAGACATATTATATCCTCCTTTAATGCGTTATTAAATCCTTTTCGTTATTTTGAAGTTAAAGTCAATATAGCACGAGCTATATCTCCTTCTGCATCTTCTAATGCTTTCTCTGCAACTTCCTTTGTTACTCCTGTTTGTTGAACTACTAACATTATGTCCTCTTCACTGAATTTCTTAACCTCTTTAGCTACCTCTTCTATATCTTCTGCTACTATTTGATATATTGTAGAATCTTGAGCACGTATCTCTGTAACTGAAGGTTTCTTTATGATAATATCCTTATTACTCATTTTTATTATGACCTCTTCTATATTCTCTAATGGATTCATGTTTAATCCCATCTTATCAAACATCCTTCTCATCTGTCTATTGCTTCTAAACATATCTATCATATAGTATTACTATTAATTTAATCGTTTATAGAATGCCTAACTCTAACTGCTGCACCTCTCTTAAATACTATAATCATACTATAAGGTAGTATAGCCTTTCCTACTGCTACTAATCTATCATTATCATCAAGTATTATAGCATCGCTCTCTACTTCTATGTTTCTACCACAAGATATAACGTGCTTACAGAACACAGATCTCCCACTTTTTATAAAATCTACTACTTCCTTCTTAATTATTATACAATTCTCTTTTACTTTATTGCTCTCTAGCAAGAATCGTGCTCCATCTAGTGTTATAGCAAAACCTCCATCAGTTCTTAACGTCGCTATAATCTTATCATCCATCATAACATGTTTTATCTTGCCAGTTCTTTTGGAAAATGTAAAATTTAGTCTATCTAATGGAATACTAGATGAGATATCTGAACAAAAGATAGAATCTAAAGTCATACAGAACTTTCTTTTTGGGTCTATTAATAATCGATTAACCATTTTAGTATTAGTATATATAGCATAGATATAAATTAGTATAGTTTTAATCTCTGCTTGTTCAATACTATCTATGCATGCTATAAGAGATCTTAGGATAGAGAAGGATGATAGTATCGATGAGATATTTAATCAGATGCTTGAGAGTGGTGGATTTGTAGCAAAGCATATGGCCCAAGGATATGAGATATTATATGAAATGATTAAAGATAAAGATTGTACTAAATTTATCTCGTTCGTAGGAGCAATAATAGCGACTGGTTTGAGAGGTATAATAAGAGATATGGTAAGGTTAAAGATGTTTGATGCAATAGTAACTACATGTGGAGCATTAGATCATGATATAGCGAGATCATTTAAAGAATATTATCATGGAGATTTTAGACTTGATGATGAGATATTAGCAGAGAAGAATATACATAGACTTGGGAATGTATTAGTGCCTAAAGAGAGTTATGGAATAATAATAGAGGAGAAGATGCAGGATATACTTAAAGGATATAATCGCCAATTAGCCACATATGAACTAACAGAATTGATTGGTAAACATCTTAATGAGAGTTCATTTTTATACTGGGCTAGCAAGAATAACATACCAGTATTCGTACCTGGAATAATGGACGGTGCTGTAGGGAATCAATTGTGGCTCTATTCTCAACGTAACAAAGGCTTTGGTATAGATCTGCTGAAAGATGCTAATAAACTATCAGATATAGTATTCGATGCAAAAAGAACTGGAGCGTTAATGATTGGAGGAGGAATATCAAAACACCATACACTTTGGTGGAATCAATTTAGAGATGGTTTAGATAATGCTGTGTATATAACTACTGCAGAAGAATATGATGGCAGTTTAAGTGGTGCTTTGGTTAGGGAAGCTATATCATGGGGTAAAGTAAAGATCAAGGCAAAACAAGTAACTATACATGGTGAGGCCACTATAGTATTACCATTTCTCTTCTCAGCGTTAATCAAGAGGCTTTAGTATAAATATACTTTATATACATCTGCACAAACCCACGTTTTATATAATACCTTAAAAGATTATCTTTTAAGAATGTCTGTAGAAAAAGATATAGATTACGCTCCCTTGAAGATAGATATGCATACCTTATTAATGACGATGCTACCCCTAACATTCTAAACTCTGGTAATATACCTAAACAATATAAGCCTAATAGACTCTTACTTGAGAGTAAAGCCATACAGCCTACTGTTTTATCCTTAATATTTGCCGTGTACAACTCTAATTCCTTAGCATGACGTAATCTATTCTCCATCTCATCTCTATAATCTTCAAATGCTACAGAGTATACATCTAACCACTCTTTTGTCTCTTTAACCCTCTCTATCCTTATATGCTCGATACCTTTGATTAGATATGGTGATTCTAGTAAGAGTGTTGAGATCTTATCATATAGTATATAACCATACCTCTCTAATTCTTTATGCTCCTTATATGCATAGAGATAGATCTTAACATTTAACATCTTGCATATACTCTCAAATTCTTCTAAATTGAAAGCATTTGATTGAATATATGCTCTATTAAAGAATGGATCATCACTCATTACTTTATTAGCATATATCTTTAAATTATTATCATATCTATTACTAAATAATGATACAAATTTCTCCTCATTCTCTTCCATCTCCTCATAGCTCAAATCTTTAAACCTATTACATCTTCTAATATAGAACCTTTTATAGATTCTATCTTGTTTACTACCTCTTTAGAGTTGAGATTATTCATCTCAATATCAGATCCACCATATCCAATCTCTTTAACCTTTTTATGAAACATACTTATATCATCTTCTCTAAACTCCAACTCCTCTCTGTAATCTTTTGATAAGAGGTATACTCTTAATGTATTTAGACCATATCTTAGAATAGCGTCTCTAACCAATATAGTATTATTCTTACTCTTGCCCATCTTCTCACCATTTATAGTTAATAGATTTATATGAAACCAGAATTTAGGCTCTTTATTAAATACTCTTAAAATTGCTCTTTGTGCCTCATGATGAGGATATATCAATTCTGTTGCTCCAGCATGCAAAGTATAGATATTAAAATTTGATAACGCTATGCTAACGTCTTGTATATGCCACCATGGTAAACCCTTTCCTAACACATTACTCTTTATATAATTTGGAAACTCTTCTCTACCATTCCAAAGCATGAAATCATATAAACTCCTCTTTCCTTCGATAAGATCTACAGCCTTTAACCTAAACTCTGAGAGATAACCATAATCTTTTATCTTTGTAATATCAAAGTATACATTTGATCTGTTTACATAAGCATATCCTTTATCTATTAATTGTAATATATTATTATGTGCTTGAGCAAGATAATCTGATGCTGATGCAAAGATTATATTTCTTAGATCTATGTTAAGCAATGAAAAATCGTATATAAATTCTCTCTTATATCTATTTATAAACTCTTTATAGTCTATATTAAGCTCTTTGGCTCTCTTAAAGATCTTTGGATCTATATCTGTTAGTACTACTAGCATCAAAGGTTTATAACCTTCGTATCTTAGATATCTAGCAAATACATCCAATAATACAAATAATCTAGCATGCCCTAGATGCATATAATCATATAATGTAGGACCGCAAATAACCATCTTTACATCTTTCTCTTTAATCTCTTCTTCCTTTCTAGATGATGTATTATAGATCTTCATACCTCTTTATATAATAATTCTTTATAAATATGGTATGGAAGAGTCTAGTCTATATGATGAGTTAGAGAGTTTGGAGCTAGATTCAATAATAGAGATTATAGATGAATTTAACCGTCACATATACATAACTAGAAGCGCTTATGAATTCTCTATAATGTTTGATGATAGATGGTTTTATAGTAATGATGTAAATGAAGTTATCAGAATAGTAAAAGAGAATAGTAAAGGCAAGATTAGAGTCTTACTTGATTAATTTAGCTATTATAAGATCACAGAAGTAAAGAATGTAAGATCTCTTGTTAATCTTAAGTAACCATGGTATATACTCCTCTTTATCATTTTCTATCTTAAATCCATGAATCTTTAATATCTCTCTAATACCTCTTTCATCATATAAAGGCAAAGGGTAACCTTTTGCATCTCTGAAATCATATGGATCAACCAATATAAGATATCCATCTTTCTTTATACTCTTCTTTATTGATTGTATTACAACATCTACATCAAAGAGATCTATCACATTTATACAGCTCACGAGATCAAACTCTTTAAATGGTAATGCGAAGAGATCTGCTACGATAAATTCTCTATTCTTCTTTTTATATTTTCTTGCTCTTCTTATCATACTAAATGATTTATCTATTCCTATTGCTAGATTAGACGATACATTATTTACTATATAACCAGTCCCGCATCCTATATCTAGATAATTGTTTATAGTAAATACATTTATGGTATCTACAATCTTCTCATAAAAATCTGTATTGATTGAGAGTAAATACTTTATATTATCTTCGATTTTACACTCGTATATCTTAAATAAATTACTATATTCTTCATACACATCCATGCTTGTCTTCTTTATATTTTTAGCATGATATCTTAGATATTTCTTCATACTTTCACTAGAATTAACGAATATATCGCCAAGAACTCTACTTCTACTACTAAAATACTTTGATATGTCATCTACAATTATAGCAACGCCATCAATGATAGGATATATAGCATTACAATCACAGTGTAGGAAACCTTCTATACAATCTTCATCTCCCTTTATACACTCTAACTCCAATTTACCAGCACAGATAATACACTTTATATATGATAGAATATCTACCAGCATAGATTATTAAAAATTAAAATAGTTATTATCCGTTTTGATAAATATGGTCCATATAAAAAAGGTTGAGATTTATGGATTTAAATCATTTGGGTTTACTAATAAAGTTATAAATTTAGAGAAAGGTATGATGTGTATAACCGGTCCTAATGGATCTGGGAAGAGCAATATACTTGATGCAATAGCATTTGCATTAGGAGAGAATAGTCCAAAATCGTTGAGGGTTGATAAACTACATTCGTTATTTCATGATGATAATAATGAGCAGAAGAGAAAGAATATAAGAGTAAGTGTAACATTTGATAATAGCGATAGAGTAATACCGGTAGATGCAAATAGTGTAACTATAACAAGAGAGATGCCATTTGATGGTGATAGTATATACTACTTAAATGGCAAACATGTATCAAAATCTACAATAACAGACCTTTTAGACGTTGCATTGGCAACGCCAAATAGGTTAAACAATGTACAACAAGGTATGATAATGAGGATTGCAGAATTAAACAGTGAAGAGAGGAGGAAGATATTAGAGGATATAATAGGCTTATCATATTTCGATAAGAAGAAAGAGGAAGCGCTTAAGCAATTAGATGATGCAGACAGAAAGTTAGAAGTAGCATTAGCAAGAATGAGTGAAATAAGAAAGAGGATTGATGAGTTAGAGGTTGAGAGGAATAATCAGATTAGATTTTATTATCTTGAGAAGGAGATAAAGAGATTAAATGCTATAAAACTCTCACGAATGCTTAAAGAGAGTAAGCAAAAAAGTATTGAACTCGAGAAGATAATAGAAGATAAGAGTATTGAGTATTCGTTGCATACTAAAGAGGCTGAAGAAATAAAGATCCAACTCTCTCAACTTGAAGAGGCTAGAAATAATATTATGAAAGATGTTGATATGATGACAAAGAATAAGACTGAGCTCAGTAGCAAGATCTCCTCACTTATAATGAGGAGTGAACAGCTAAAATCTATGAAGACCGCTAGTGAACAGAGGATTAAATCAATAGGAAGTACAATATCATCTCTAATTAAAGAAGAGATAGAGATAGAAAAGAGAGTAAAAAGATTAGAGATAGAATTAGGTGAGTTAGAAAGCGAAACTAAACTATTAAACATGGATAAAGGATCTATAGCAGAAAAGATCAAAGAATTAAATGATAAGCTTGGGATATTGAATAAAAGGTTAATAGAGCTTAGTGAAGACGAAGATAGATTGTCAAAGGTATTCAAAGAGAAAGAAGTAATTATATCTAAACTACAATCAGAGCTAACATCAGAGAGAGAAAGACTTAAGATTATAATAGAAAATATGGAATTAAACATCAAGAGGTTAGATACTTTAAGAGAGCAGATTAGTAGAATAGAACCCCTTATAGCTGAACTTGAGAGTATAAAGATAAAAAATGATAGTAAAATTAAGAATATGAAGGAAGAGATAGTGAGATTAGAAGAATTAAGAGATATGCTTGTTAAATATACTGATGATGCAAGAGGCATATTGGATTATGCTTCAAAGATTAGTGCTAAATATGATGCAAAGATTAGTGTAGCAAAGGATGATGAATATTATGCTGCTATGTTAAAGAAGGATTCTAGAGTAATAGGGTTGGTTAGGGAGCTGATTAATTACGATGAATATTATGCAAAAGCAGTAATAGCGGCAATACGCGAATGGATAAATGGAATAGTAGTAAGGACTGTTAGTGATGCTATTGCTATAATAGAGAAGGCAAAATCACTTAATATACCAAAGATAAGAGTTATACCATTAGATATACTTGAGAGATTAGAATTCAAGAAGAGTGATAAACATTTGTCAATGTTTGTAAAGAGTGATTATACTAATCTAACAGATTTCTTACTAGATTATTATCTGGTAAATTCTCCTTATGATGCTAGAAGACTTGCTCAAGAAGGGTATAATGTCGTAACTCTTGAAGGGCAAGTATTTAATGCTAATCTCTCATCACTAAGATTAGAGAATGTAACGTTAAAAGATATAACAAAGATTATGATACTTACGGATTCTCTAGAAGTGTTAAAAGAAGAGATGGCTAGATTAGATAATTTATATTTCATTAAGAAAGATCAACTCAAAAGGATTGAAGAGAAGATAGTGGAATATAATAAAGAGGTGATTAATACTCAGAGTATACTCACAGATACAAATATACAATTAGAGAATTTGAAGAGAGAGGAGGGTAGATGTAAAGAGAGTTATACAAATCTAATGAGAAAGATAGAGGAGCAAAAGGTAATAAGAGGAGCACTAGAAAAAGAGATAATATTAAAAGAAGAGAAGATAGCTAATCTAACTAAAGAGAAAGAAGATCTCAGAAGAGAGTTGGAGAGAATAGATAAGAAGAGTATAGTTGATGAAATAAATATTAATAACATAAAGAAGAGAGAACTCATAAGTGCTTTAGAAGAAAAGGAGAATAGTATAAGAAAGATTTTAACAGATTTATCAGCAAAGAAGGCTGAGTATAGCAACTCTACTAGACGCTTAGATGATATAAAAAGAGAGTTGGAGAGAATAAAGAGGGATGCTAGAGAGAGAAGAAGCATATCTATAGATGCTGACAAAGAATTGGCAAAATTAGAGAAAGAATTAAGGGATGCTAGAGAGTTGGAGCAAAAGATGATAAATACATCATCAAACTCAATATCATTACTAAAGGAGTATGATATAAAGATCAAAGAACTAATAGATAAAGAGAAGAAGATAACAAAACATCTAGCGACAATAGAAAAGGATCTCTCAATAAATATGAAGGAGAGGAATTATCTAAATACAAGTATAGAGAGGATATCCTCTGAATTATCAAATATTGGATATAAAGAAGTTGATGAAGTGATAGATGTTGAGGATATCTTAAAAGAATTGACTAAAGAGTATGATGAGATAAAACATACAATAAATCAATTAGCAGATAAGAGTTACAAACAGTTAATAGAAGGATATAAGGGCATATCTACTAGAAGGAATCAATTAGAAGAAGAGAGGAATTCCATAGTACGATTCATAGAAGATATAGATAAAGAGAAAAGGAAGATATTCATGGAGTCATTTGAGAAAGTCGATAAAGATATTAGATATATTTTCTCTACAATGACAGATAATCTAGGTTCAGCATGGCTAGAGGTAGAGGATACAGATAATATATTTGAGAGTGGACTCTCATTAATGATCCAATTCCCTAATAAACCTGCAAGAGAGAGTACATCTCTAAGTGGGGGTGAGAAGACTATTGCTGCTATAACATTCTTGTTGGCATTACAATCTTTAAGATCTTCTCCTTACTATCTATTTGATGAGGTAGATGCACACCTAGATGCACAGAATACTGAGAGATTATTAAAGATATTAATAGAAAAATCTAAAGTTAGTCAGATGATCATAGTTACTTTAAAGGATATGATAGCATCTCATGCAAATCTAGTATATGGTGTATATGCTAAGAATGGTGTTTCTAATATAATCAAGTATAAGAGCAATATAGAAGTTACTGTATAGTCATAAAGATTAAATTGAATTAAATTGATGGTGTAACTATGCGTATAGTTGTAGTAGGTAGTAGAGTATTTGTAACTAGCTTTCAATTAGCTGGTATGCAAGGAGTAATAGTAGAATCTCCTATGGATGCTATAACTCATATCAAGAGGTTGGTTAATGATAAAGATAATGGGCTGATCTTGATAAGTGATGATATATCTAAAAGTATGAGAAAAGAACTTGCAGAGCTGAGAACCAAAAAACCCGTTCCTTTGATATTTGAATTACCATCACCTGGAAGTAAGAAAGAGAGTGTAGATTACAGAGCGTTACTTAAACAGATATTAGGTGTTTAGCTTCTATTACTGTATATGAATTTTATACTTTAGATCTATGCATAATCGAGATATATATGATCTTATAAGTTAATCTAATTCATTTTCTATCTTTTCTATACTATCTACTAATATAGGTAAGAATGCCCCTACATCAGAAACTATACCAATTGCTTGCCATGTACCTCTATCCAAAAGTTTAGTAACCATTGCTTGGTTTATATCTACTACAACGACCTTAACATTAGCATTAAGCATATTACCAACAGCTATAGAATGTAACATAGTACTTATCATTAGAACCATATCTACTCCTTTAAGTAACTCTCTGTGCCTCTTTTGTGCTTCCACAATATCAGTTATGACATCTGGAATTGGTCCATCATCTCTTAACGAAGCGGCAAGTAAAAATGGAACGTTATTCTTTATACACTCATACATTATACCTTTAGTTAATTTACCTTGCTTTACTAGATTCTCTATAGAACCTGCCTTAAATACCTCATTTATTGCTCGCATATGATTTCTATGACCTCTAACTGCTAACGTTCCGTCGTTAACATTCATACCCAATGAAGTTCCAAATAGAGCATACTCTATATCATGAACGGCTAAAGCGTTACCAGCCATTAAACAATAAACATAACCTTTCCTTATCAGTTTCGCAAAGGCATCAGATACTCCAGTATGAACCGCAGCAGGACCTGCAACTATAGCTATCTTCCCGCCTTTCTTCTTTATATTATACATATCTTTAGCAATCTTTCTTATGATATGTATTGTAGGTCTCTCACTAGAAGCACTACTACTCATAAATTGAAATACATCTACCCCTTCTCTTGGTCTTTCTGGTGGCACAACCTTAACACCTTTCTCTCCAACTACTATTAGATCTCCCATCTTAACATCTCTAATAGGCTTGCAATATGCTCTATCTGAATTAGGATCATATACTATGCATTTATCCATCATTATGTCTTCTACCTCTATCCATCTATTATTATGATAAATATACGTCCTATTATTTGTCGTGCTATAAAAGTCATCTGGCATAGTCATATCCTTCTCTGCTCTCTCTAACATAACCTCTTCAATTTTCACTGGCGATGCTCCTTCTCTATATACTTCTTCTAATATACTATCTAATTTCTCTTGGCTATCTGCTTTTACTATTAATCTAGCATAACTAAATTCATCCTTAGCCTTACCAATCTTAAAATCTAATACAGTGAATTCCCCATTTAAATCCATTATAGTATCAAATATCCTTGTTAAGATCATAGAATCTATAAGATGACCGTGAACCTCTATCTCTTGTTCGAACATATAATTCTTATTATAGAAAATATTAATATTCTTTTTGACGTTTTATCAAAGATATTACACCCATTATAACGCCAGCAGCTCCTAGGCTTATGCCAAGTATACCAAAGTTATATACTCTATCAAAATCACTTTGCATAGTGTTAAGTGCAGCAAGTGTATCTTGTGCTATCTTGTTTGATTCTTCAGTCTTTCTCACCGCTTGATCTATGTTTAATTGAAGCTGGTTTAATGAAGATTGTAATTGTGATGTTATCATCTCTACTTCTTGAGAACTTGTTGTTTCAGGAAAATTTAACCTACTCTTATCTTCTACATCCTCAATAGGAAAGATTGCATCTATAGGCTTACCGTCAATAGAACCTTTAAGAATAACGCTATAACTTCCAGTTCTAGTTGGAATTATCTCAGCACCATATTCACCTAATTTATCTAATGGTTTTAGTTCTAGTTCTTTTGTAATTCCCCCATATCTTAGAGTTATCTGTAGATCAGTAGGTTCTATTACGAATGGTTTGTCATTCTTTGTAAATTTAAAATATACATGATTAAATTCGTTAACTAATGGAGGTTCGTCTACCCAACCTATACTCACAGTTATATCCTCAGCTTGTAGATCTGTATGAGCGTATGCACTACTTATCATTAATATAGATGCTATTATTATAATAGATATTATTCTTAACATGAATTAACTCTTCTTTTTTATCTATATTAGTATTTTGGTACATTGATGAAAGTGTATAAAATACATTCCAAATAATGCTACTAATTAATGTTGTTTAGTCCTAAAATATATTACTGAAAATATGATAAGATGTTACTATCGGAGATAATGATAAGAATATGAGGAAGATTAGACAATATATTTATAATGCAATAAGAATAATCCATCCTACTATACCAGCACCTAGTGTGCCTAATCTAGTTCTATTATATAGAAAAAGATGCTAAATACACCAACAAGATACAGAATAATATCAATAAAAAGTAAAAATTTGATAATAGAATATCGTAAATCTCACTTAATAGAAAGAGCATACCGCTAGAGCTATATATTCAATCTGATGAACCATCTTTTTATATTAATAATATTCTCAAATCTTGAGTAGGATAAGATCTTGCACATATATCTTCAATTAATTCATGTTTAATACTATTAACGGTCTAGTAATTGATGTGCTAATGGGAGGTTAATATCAATTGTGGGCATAATATAATAGGCAATCCCTCTACTAAATATCTCAATATCTAGAAAGACGCACCATCCTCTCCTACTATCATCAATGCGTTAAATAAACTTTACAAGATGAACTCTTTAATATATCCCCGACTTTTATGACTCAAACCTCCTAGATAAATTATACCTTTACATTTGATTCATTAGTCACGTGCAAAATTTTATGCTGCTATCTTATCTTTGCAAATCTATTCCACTCTTTCCTTCCATAGAATGGATTGATAAAATGCTATATCTACACCATTCATTAAGTAGGTCATCATAATTAGTAGCATGTCATTTCTTTCACCTAATACACCTTTTAATGAATCTGGTCTACAAGTAATACATATTTATAATTAATCAATCGATTTACGAGATTTCTATCTACGAATCCACTTCAGCTACTAATTTTCTTATTATTCATACACATTAAATATTTACAATTAGAATTATTATTACTTGATATCTTTCTTATGAGTAGCGCCAAACTCGTTTATATCAATGACATATTCTCCCTTATAATTAGGTTTTATAGATAATTGATCTGGTGTATAGATTAGATGTTCTTTTGTATATGCTGATAATTCATAATCATCAGTCATGAATAGTGCATAAAATGGACATGCGTCTACGCATAAACCGCAGAATACACACTTACCATAATCTATCTGTGGCATTATACCTTTCTTATTTTGCTTATATTCTTTGTCTATCTTTACCATTGATATTGCTTCTGCTATACCTTCACACATTATAGAACATAACTGACATCCAGTACATTTATCGTGAAACAATATATGCCTGCCTCTATAACCTGCTATTCCTACACCCTCCTTTGGATCGAATTGATATCCATCCCCTACAAATTTGAGTTTCTGCTCTGGATAGAAGAGAGTAAATCTCTTAATTAAAACATGTTTACTACCTGCTTCTAATGCTTTAAACATACCTTCTATTGAACTCATATCCTATTATACTACTCCTGTATATATTAATGCTACAGCTATGAATATATTTATGAATGAGATTGCTATTAATTTAGCCCAACCAGTTCTTAATAGTATATCCATTCTTATTCTAGGATTTATTCCTCTTGGTAGTATCATTAGAACTGCTACACCAAATGTCTTTATACTAAACCATAGAAATGAACTAAGCTCTTCACCACTAAATACTAGAGAGTCAAAGATGTATATACTATCAAATATAGTGGGACCGCTCCATCCTCCCATAAAAAGAGTAACAAATATGGCAGCTAATGCGTATAATTTAACATAATTTGCTAATTGTATCAAACCATATGCCATTCCAGAATACTCTGTTAACCAGCCAGCAACTATCTCACTCTCTGCCTCTGGTATATCAAATGGAATCCTCTCCAACTCTGCTAAGGCTGTTATGAAGAATATGAATGCCCCTATTGGAAGCAAGAATAGAAACCATATATCTGATTGTGCATTAACTACTCCAGTAAGGTTTAATGTTCCTGCAAGTATGACAACACCTAGGATAGATAAGAATAATGGTATCTCATATGATACTAATTGATGCAAAGCTCTTAAGCCTCCTATGAATGGATACTTGCTATTACTAGCCCATGATCCTAGCAAAGCAGTCAATGGGAAGAATCCTAATAACGCAAATATTACAAGCAAACCTACATCTATATCTGCTACAACCCAATTTTCTCCAACTGGTATTAGAGATACTAAACCTGCTGACGCTACTACCATTGTTACTGGAGCTGCAAGAAAGATTATCTTATCTGCTGACGCTGGTATTATTATCTCTTTACCTATAAGTTTTAGAAGATCTGCTATGAGTTGAGGAAATCCACCAAATTGTCTTATCCACCATAATGCTTCTTTCCCTGCATAATGAGGTCCAACTCTAATCTGCATCTTTGCCAACAGCTTCCTTTCTGTAAATATTAAGAGAGTAGCAAATATAGATGCAAACCCAAATCCAGGAAATACAGCTACTTTAAAGAAATCACTCTCTAATGTTGCTCTTATTAATGGAGCACCGACTTGAGGATTAGTTATCATTGTAAGTAAGAGATATGGAGTTATCTTCATACCAGCTATCTCAGGAGGTTCGACATAGAATAAGAGTATAAAAAGAATAGGTATACCTATTAATGATACAACTGTTAATATCCAGAATGCTAGCCATAATACACTTTTAATAAAGTTTGCAAATGAGAACTCTTCTATTGTCATCATCTATCAGCCTCTACTGGCCAATAATTTAATCCCCAATATATTGCTGGCATATCTGCTAATCTTGCGCCTATAAGGAGTTTCCTCATAGCTGGTATAGCTCTAAATGATGGAACGCTTAACTTTACTCTATATGGCTTTTGTGTGCCATCGCTAATTACATAATATGCGAGTTCCCCTCTACCAGCTTCTACTCTCTTAAATACTTCTCCTACCTTACCTTTGGGATTTGGAGGCAGTTTTGCTCTTACTGGACCATCAGGCATCTTCTCTAATGCTTGTAGAATTAGATCTACACTCTCATACATCTCTAGATATGGGACGTATGCTCTAGCAAAACAATCACCGTCCTTCATATATTTTACGTCAAAATTTAACTCATCATAAACATCATAAGGTTCTACTTTTCTTATATCATATGGAACATTAGAACCTCTCAATACTGGTCCAGTAACTCCTAAATTTATGGCATCTTCTCTACTCAATATCCCTACGCCCTTTGTCCTATCTATGAATAATGGATTCTCATAAAATACCTTACTATACTCATTTAACCTATTTCTAAAGTATTTCAATTGTCTAACTGCTCTATCTTTGAATATATCAGGAAGATCGTTTCTTACACCACCTGGAACGAAATATGCATGTGTAACCCTTGCTCCTGATGCTAACTCTGCTAGATCTATCAACAATTCTCTATCAGCCATTGGCCACATAAACATTGTAGAATGTCCTAGAAATATACCATATATGCCTAACCAATAAAGTTCAAAGATCATCTTATTTATCTCAGACATTATAACTCTGATGAATTTGGCTCTTCTTGGTGCTTCTATATTTAACAACTCTTCAATTGCTAAGCAATATGGATATAATATACTACAAGAATCTGCTATTACTGGCCTCTCAAGATGTGGAATATTTTGCATGAAATTCCTATACTCACACATCTTCTCTTCTCCTCTATGAACATATCCAGGATCGGGCTCAGCATCTACTATTATATCCCCATCAACTTTTATAATCAGTCTGAAATGACCAGAACCTGGGTGTTGAGGTCCTACACTTAATGTAAGTATACCTTTCTCTCTACTCTCTTCTACACTTAGAGAGTTAGGCAACATAGAGTTTAATCTCTCAATATCGCTCATATCATCTCCCTTTTATCTGAAAATCTTTCCTTAATGGTGGTATATCTGCCCAATCTTCTGGCAATAGTAA
The DNA here is from genome assembly GCA_013538715.1 of Candidatus Nitrosothermus koennekei. Lineage (GTDB taxonomy): Archaea > Thermoproteota > Nitrososphaeria > Nitrososphaerales > Nitrosocaldaceae > Nitrosothermus > Nitrosothermus koenneki. Next base: position 59,138 of record JACAFH010000003.1, read on the forward strand.
TCTATCAAGCTTTCTATGATCTTTAAATACCACTCCAAGCATCTCAAAAGTTTCCCTTTCATGATATTCAACTCCTTTATATATATTCATTAGCGTTGGCATTATTGGTTCGTCCCTTGCAAGCCTTACAGCTATTGTTAACACTATGCCAAAATATGATTCGTTAGAGCATGAGTCAATATGATATGTTACTTCAATCTTACCATCTTTAGGATAATCTGTTCCTGCAACAGAGATTGGGTGATCAAAACCCATATCCTTAACGAATTTTGCAAACTCTATAATATCATCCTTACTAACCTCAAATTTTATTCGCTTTGTATTAATATAATTTGTCTTTATCTTCTCTCCAAACTTAGAACTTATCTTATCAACTATCTCCTTCTCTCTATATAATGATTGGTCGCTCATATATCATCTAAACTTTGTATATTTGATCTTCTCTTGTAATAAGATGCAACCTTGTATCAGTGTTTCGGGCCTTGGAGGGCATCCTGGCACATATACATCTACTGGCACTATTGAATCTATTCCTGGTAATACATTATAAGAATCGAAGTATAAGCCACCAGTTATAGCACATGCACCCATTGCTATAACATATTTCGGATCTGGCATCTGATCATAGATCATTCTTACTCTTGGAGCCATCTTTCTTGTAACAGTACCTTGTATAACCATTAGATCACATTGCCTTAAAGAACCAAATGCCTCAATTATACCAAATCTCTCTACGTCATATCGAGGACCAGATGCGGCACCAAATTCTAGACTACAACATGCAGTCTCAAGGTGAACTGGCCATAATGACCATATTCTACCCCAATTTATAGCATAACCTATAGGTGGTTCTATAGTCTTTACTATAGCCTCCTTCAACTTTCCTACCCATATATTGAAATTGGTCGGGCTTTGATTCTTCATAATATGACTCCCACTACATATTATTTATACATTATTACCATATATCCTTCTTGCCAGATAGATACATCGCATAGCCCATAGCAGCACCAAGTATAGCAAGGAATACTATTATTGGTATAGTTACTACTTGTGGCAATGCTAGTAACGAAGTGCCCCATACATACAAGAATATAGTCATAACATCAAATACAACAAACATTATTACATAAGCATAATACTGCATCATGAATCTCGCTTTACCCTCTCCTAATGGAACCTGACCACATTCCATGGGTAAGAACTTTACAGGATTAACAAATCTCCTTCGAGGAGCAACTATCTTTGCTAATATTAATGCTGGAACAGATGCTAATATACCAAATAATATCATAAGCCATAATGTATCAAAACCTGTTTCTGCCATAATCTTGCTAACCTATATGGTTATAAAAGTTTATCTGAAGAGTGATGTTTCTAAATATATTTTTATTAATATTAATATTCAAAAATTATTAATAATATTTTTGATAAAAGGTGATGCTTACTTTGTAAACATTATATACAATGTATTATTCTCTAATCTTGCTTTCGATAACTTCATTCCAATTGTTGCAGCAGGTAATGGTATTATATTTACAACTTTACCGATCTCACTCTTTACTGTAATAGTTAATTGATCACCTATCCTCTCTATTTCTAGATTATCCTTACTAGTAAATGGAACGTTAACCATCATATTTAATTTCCCATCATAGCCCTCGAATCTAAACATACCGCCTTTATAGAATACCTTTGTAGGATCTTCGTTGTTAAATATCTCTAAAGCATATCTTCTAAGCATATCTATACCTTTTAACTCACTTTCAAATAATCTAATCTTCTTTATAGGGAGAGGATAAAAGTTTACCTCCGCTTCCTTATACTTTAGTTCTTGATACTCTGACCATTTAGTAAAGTATTCATCACTACTACTAGGTATATGTTTATTTATTATGGCTAGATCTACGTTTATACCATAAAGGTTTGCTGACATCAGAGTTCTTTTTGCATTCTCTATACTAAAAGTATCAGGATTTGCTAATAATCTTATACTAGTAATCTCTCCATTCTGGAATATACTTGCTAATCTCTCAAGCCTCTCTACCAATTGCACCTCCAACTTTATTACACTTGATGATGGTGCTGGTATTCTTGCTATAGGCTCAAATAATCTCGCAACACCGCTTATCAATGTTGTTAGACCCATGAGTTTTCTACTTAAACTTCCTATGAGTTTTGGGAAGTAGAGATATCTTAATGCTTCACCAGATGGCATCATATCTAGTATAATAACATCATAAGAACTCTCCTTTTCTATCTCCTCAACCTTTAGTAGAGCAAATAATTGTGTCATACCAGGAAGCATAGCGATCTCATATGCAAGTGTTTCATCCAATCCTTTTGATGAGAATATTGATGCAGTATATTCTAACAATTGACTATAATTCTTGCTTAATTCTATAACTGGATCTATCTGCAATACATCAAAGTTATTTACTATCCTTGTTAACTCGTTACCAACTCTATACTCTAATGCATCAGAAAGAGTATGTGCTGGATCTACTGATAATAGTAGTGTCTTATAACCTAATTCAGATGCTCTTATAGCAGTTGCACATGATGTCACTGTCTTTCCAGTTCCACCTTTACCTGTGTATAAAATTAATCTCATATTACTGCTTCTCACTAGCGATATTAAAATCTTACTAAAATATTATATTATATTATACTTATTAAGATTTATGAGCAATGTAGAGAGCAATGAAAAGATAATATCTGCCTTATTCTCAGTAGCGACTAGCCAAGGAGGTTTCTTCTCAAGAAGTAGGGAATGTATACTATGCTTAACAAATAAGAGATTAGCAGTTATATATAATACAGAGATGAAACCGACAAAATGGCAAAGAGCAGTAGAAGAGCAAAAGAATGCTTTTAAGAAAGGTAACATAGATACTATAAGAAGTGTTTATTATACCATAGAAGATCTAAATACAGATTTAGATTCTGATGCTAACCTTAACATACCATTATCAAATATAATCGACGCGAAGATTGAAGAGAAGAGATGGGCTCCAGAATTAAAAATTATATTTAAAGAGGTGAAGAAGCATACTCGATCATTAAACTTTGCTCTTGTTAGAAGTTGGATAAGATATCCTCTCCCAGATCCTATAGAGTATGAGAAACCTAATTGGAAACCTTTTATTGATGCTATAAATTCTCATAGGAATACTAATTTATTATAGAGCCATATTAAATTATTTATGTTCCCATTATATGATGAGAACCCAAGGAGTAGTAGACCTTACATCAACTATAGTCTAATAGCAGTAAATTTTATAGTATTCATATGGGAAGTTATAGTTACAAGATCTATATTCCTTAATAATATCTCCTCCATGAGATTAATGCTAGAATATGGGTTCGTTCCAGCAAGGTTCTTAGCAAGTATTCAAGAAGGGAGCTTAGATGGTATATTGCCAATCTTTTCAAGCATGTTTATGCATGGAGGAATATTCCATATACTTGGAAATATGTTATTCCTATGGGTTTTTGGAGATAATATAGAGGATAGATTTGGGCATCTTAAATATCTATTAGCATACTTGATGTTTGGATTTATAGCAGCTGTATCTCACTTTGTTTGGATTATTGCTACTAATGATAATCTTATGATACCTGCAGTAGGAGCTTCTGGAGCAGTATCTGGAGTATTAGGTGCTTATATGATGATATTCCCAAAAGCAAAGATCGTTACACTTGTATTTTTCTTCTTTGTAACAACCGTAAGGATACCTGCATTTACTTATCTCTTTATGTGGTTTATATATCAAGTAATATTAGCACCATTTGGAGGTGGCGTTGCTTATTTGGCGCATATTGGAGGCTTTGTTGGCGGGATCGCTTTAGCAGCATTATATAAGAGTTTGATCAATATAAAGATAAGACAACCTACTAAGATGTATTATAGTGAAGCACAGATTCTTAAACCATTAAGGTTAGAAGGTATTATAACATCTAATTATGTTGAGATATTAGCCTATATGCCAGGTATAGATTTTAAAAGTATCAAGGTTAATGTTGTTGATGATATTCTATATATAGAAGGAGTAACTGAGGACAGAGCGAAAAAGTATGAAGGAAGAGCATTACTAAGAGTTAAAGTGTATGAAATACCTGAAAGTATAGACTACCTTAATGGTGTATTAAAGATAAAATTTAAGAGGATATAGAAGAGAGTAAAGCCTTTGCTCTTTTATAATGCACTTCGTCGATCATCTTACCTTCTAATCTAATAGCACCTTTACCTGCTCTTTTTGCTTCTTCTAATGCATTGACAATTCTCTTTGCCCATTCTATCTCTTCTTTACTAGGTTTGAATATATCATGCACTACATCTATCTGGTTTGGATGTATTATACTCTTCCCATTATATCCTAGTTTCATTCCAAATTTAGCATCTCTAATTAAACCCTCTCTATCATCTATCTTCTGCCATATAGAATCTATCGCATAGACGTTTGCTGCTTTTGCATCTAATGCGACTTTTGCTCGTGGATATATATATGATATAAAATCATTCTCATCATATTCTACTCCTAGATCATGTAGCAAATCAAATATACCAAATATTACTGCAGTTACTCTCTCACTTGAAGATGCTATATTATATGCATTTACTACACCTATAGCATTCTCTATAGATGGTATCAATTCTATACTCCCTTCTCTTAATCCTTCTTTCTCTTCTAACGATTTGATTAGTTCTTCTATCTTTCTGATCTCATTAGCGCTATTAACTTTTGGTATGACTATACCACTTAATCCTTGTCTTACAATACATTTTATATCATCCTCTATATATTGAGTATTTGGAGCATTAATTCTAACATAAACCTCATTCATAAATTTGTCACTTAATTCTTCCCTCACTAATTCTCTTGCCTTATCTTTCTCACTAGCTGGGACAGAATCTTCTAAATCCAAACATATTATATCTGCGTTCAAGTTCTTTGCCTTATTTATGAATCTAGTATTATTTCCTGGAACGAATATCAAACTTCTAATTAATCTGCTCATTATTATTTAATTGATAAAGCTAACATAAAATAGTTTACTCGCTCACTCTCGAGAGCATGTGGTTTTCTCCCTTCATACTAGAAGGAGTTAAGTCCCTGTACGAAGAGAGTAACCCTCGTCTCTTTCTCACATGAACTCATGGATCTCTCCACACTCCTTTGCAAGCAGAGACGACTATCAGATCATATGAGCATTAAGGCTTCCCCTAATGCTAGATCTATCTGATAGATCACTCCCTCTCTCGGTGAGCGATAATAATATAATAAACAAATTCGTATTTAAATTTTAGTAATATATAATACTTAATAATAATACATAGATATACGATAAATATAGAAATATCATATAATTTTTATAAAGAGAGAAGTTAATTTATGAATATATTATTTGTAGATTTAATACTATAATTAATAAAAATTTTATAATTTTTGTGGAGTAGTTACTAGCTTTCCTTCAATCTTTCCTTCAATCATCCTTCTATGTCCTTCAACCATTCTACTGAATGGTAATACACCATCTATTAATGGTTTTATCTTTCCCCTTCCAACCCAATATAAAACCTTATTCAGCTCTGCTTTAGTCCCTTGAGTAGAACCTAATAGATTTAATCCTTTAAAGAAGAGGTATCTTAGATCTATGCTAGAGTCATAACCAGTTGTTGCTCCTGTAGTTACGAGCGTACCTCCCATCTTTAGTAACGCCACTTCTTGAGCAAATACACTCTTACCTATATGCTCAAAAATTACATCTACGCCTTGTTTATTTGTTATCTTTCTAACCTCTTTATACCAGTTTGGATCTCTATGATTTACAACATAATCTGCTCCTAACTCTTTACACTTATTCATCTTTGATTCATTGCCAGCAGTTGCTATAACAGTACAATTATACAACTTGGCAATTTGTATACCTATTGAACCTACACCACTAGTTCCTCCCATTATAAGTACTGTCTGACCAGGTTCTATCTTTACTCTTCCTACTAACATATGCCATGATGTCATACCAACCATTGAGACAGCAGCTGCGTCTTCAAATGATACATTATCTGGTATCTTTGCTACATTAACTTCTGGTAGTTTAGCGTATTGAGCAAATCCACCATCTAATGGTCCTGTTTGGAATCCCCAAATCACCCTTTGTGGACAATCATATTCTCTCCCTGATGTACAATAATCACATACTCTACATGACATATTAGAGTGACTTACTACTCTATCACCCTTCTTTAAAGTTGTAACTTGCTCTCCTACTTCCTCTACTACTCCAGCAGCATCTGAACCAGATATATGAGGCAATGGTACTTGTATAGGTTCGCCCCATATAGCCCAAAGATCATTATAATTATACGCTGCTGCTTCTACTTTTATAAGAACTTCATTAGGTTTAATCTTAGGTAAATCTATATCTTCTATCTTAACTACCTTTTCTGGATCTTTATTATATTCTCTATATATTGCAGCCTTCATAAGATGGAGTTATTATTGAATAGTTAATATACTTTATGATAGAATGATATGTTATGAGAATATCTCTCATCTCTATTATTGCTGGTATTGTTATAATAGCTGTTGGAGTTATTGCTATAGTAATTGATGTGGATCAATTCGCATTTATTAGAGGCATGATGCTAGTAATAACTGGCATGATAATATTTATACTAGGCTATAGATTAAAGAAGATTAAAGGTCATCTGTAACTTATCCTAAAATCTCTCTTAGGTTTTTGTAACGCTATTAATATCTTTTTGAGATCTTCATCAGATAATTCTCCCTTGATTCTGCCTTGAGATGCCATAGCTATTATATAATCTTCTACAGTTCTTGCAAGTTCTGGTTTTACCATCTTTATATTTGACAATCTCTGTCTAGCTTCTAGCGAGAGTAATGTTCTAAGCATTCTCTCTTTTAGCATTTGTAATTCAGTTTCTCTTACTTTCTCACTCTCATCTCTTGACATAGAACCACCTAAGCATATTTTGATAATTCTGGTATCTTCTTAACAAGTTCTTGATGAATAATCTTTGCAATACCATCTACTAATCTCATTCCTTCAGGTGTTAATATTCTACCTTTTGGTGTCTTTGCTATATAATTAGCATTCTCTAATAGATGAAAAGCGTTCCTTATTATAGCCCCACCTGCATCTCTATGATGTGCTTTAGAGTATCCTACTTGCTTCCATCCTCCATATTCCCTCTTTAAATCCTTAATACTCACAGGCGCATAAAGATAAACCTTCCTCATTATAGATGCCAATCTGGTATACCACCAGTCCTTATTCTGCGGTAATCGTTCTTTATGTGATCCAGTCTTGACATACGCTACCCATTCTGGAGGCTTAAATCTCTCATCCTTCATAAACTCCTCTTTTAACTTAGCTATTATCATATCCGCTGGCACGTCATATACTTTTACCATGACTAGCATTTTGTTAAAACCCTTATAAATGCTATTTTATGATCTTCCTATATATATGATTACACTCTAAGCATGTAATTCTTATAGCCTTTATATTTGACCTTCCTATCCTTACTCTTGCATTTATACCTGGTACGATAAATCTTTTACACTTTTTACAAAATAATTGTCTTATCTCATATGGCAATCTAACTCTGTATCTCATACTTATCCTCTTTGCTATCATTGCTTGCATCTGTGCAAGCTTTAGATCATATCTTGCACTCTCTAATGAATTCTTTATTATTATCTCTATTCTATGAGTTGCAAGATCCTTAACCTTCATAATAATAGATTATATTACAATCTATTTAAAATTCTTATTGAATACATAGTATATGCTAAGTTTCAATCATTTTCTAATAATAACATACATGCTGTTTATACCATAATACACATGATTATAATTACCTAGTAGAGTTTATGAATGAGAAGCATTTGATAATTTATTAAGCAGTGCATATAAAATCTATTGAAGCGGTCGTCGTCTAGTTTGGTCTAGGACACTGGCCTTCCAAGCCCGTGACCCGGGTTCAAATCCCGGCGACCGCATTATAAATTTATAGATTCATATTTGTAGATTGGAAGTGATATATAGCTGTTATTGTATGTGCTAAATTACAAATTAGTATAAAAAGAGATATTTATTTAGATAAACCAAAATATTTATTCTTCATTGTAGTATTTATTTATAATTTGTATTATAAAATTAATATTATTTGATAAAAACTGATTTTGATTCTAAAAACGAAGGAGAGGAAAGAAGATTATATATACTAATGATATGGTTAATTACAAATATCTAAATATGTTTATAGTATTTGAAAATATGAATGGGAATGGTATTTTATGAGAAGCGCTATATTAATAACATATCCAAATGAGTATACTATTAAAGAGGCTATTGCGTTAGCAGAGAGCGCAGATTATAATGTATTGAAGATAGTTACACAAAAATATTTAACCAGATCTAAATATGGTATAGGTAAAGGTAAAGTAGACGAGATAAAGGTTATGGTAGACGAATTAAATGCAGATGCTATAATATTTGATGAAGTTATAGGACCATCTCAAGTATATAATCTTACAAGCGAAGTTAAGAAGGAGATAATAGATAGAGAGAGATTAATACTAGATATATTCAATAAAAGAGCAAAAAGTGAAGAATCTAGTATACAAGTTAAGCTTGCAGAGTTAAGATATGAGATTACTAGAGCAAGGGAGAAGGTAAGGTTGAGTAAGAAAGGAGAACAACCAGGTTTTTACGGATTAGGAAGATATGAGGTAGATGATTATTATAGAGACATAAAGAGAAGGATCTCGATACTAGAGAAGAAGTTAGATAAGGTTAAGAAAAGAAGAGAGTTGTATAGATACCACAGGAAAAAAGAAGGACTACCAAATATATCGCTTGCGGGATATACAAGTGCAGGTAAGACTACACTCTTTAATGCATTAACCAATGAGAATAGAGATACAAATGAGAAGATCTTTACTACTCTTGCTACACATACAAGTGCATTACAACTAGAACATGGGAAAGCTCTAATCTCAGATACTGTTGGATTTATAAGTAAATTACCAGCATATATGATTGAAGCGTTTAAATCTACACTCGATGAATTGATCTATGCGGATCTTATATTACTTGTAATAGATCTAAGTGATGATATTAGAGAGATACTAAAGAAATATGATAGTTGTATTGATATACTCAATGAGTTGAATATAAATCAAAATAAAATATTATATGTGTATAACAAGATAGAATTGGTTAATGAAGAAGAGTTATATGATAAGATAAACATGCTAAATATAGATAATTACGTCACTATCTCAGCAAAAAAATATATTAATATAGATCTATTATTGAGTAAGATTGATAAGATGATCTTTAAGGATTTAGTAATAAATGGTAAGAATAATTGTACTAAGATTAGGACATAGATATGTAAGAGATTATCGAGTTACTACCCATCTAGCACTCGTAGCGAGAGTATTTGGAGCAGAGAAGATGATAGTTACAAAAATAGAAGAAGATGTTAAGAAGAGTATAGAGGAGGTAGAAAATAATTGGGGTGGTAAATTTGATATAGAAGAGGTAGAAAATTGGAGGGATGTAATTAAAGAATGGAAAGATAAGAATAATCTTATAATACATCTGACAATGTATGGAATTAATATTAACTCTATAATAGATAAGATAAGAAATGAGGGGAAGGATATTATGATCATCGTAGGTGCAGAAAAAGTTCCAAGAGAGGTATTTGAGTTGAGTGATTACAATATAGCAATAGGCAATCAACCACATTCAGAGATAGCAGCACTGGCAATCTTTCTAGATAGACTATTTGAAGGAAAGGAGTTAGAGAAGAATTTTAATGGTAGATTAAGGATAATACCTCATGAGAGAGGTAAAATTGTAAAAAGATCCGATTCGATTGATAATAGCTATTAATTATATTAGTTAATATGTTTTCATCAGAAAATTATATATTGGCTAGTTTAGATTTAATTAAGTAATTAGATTATTTTATATTGTTCTTACAATAAAGAATTGATCTATCATCAATGAGATTAATGCTCATGATAAATGCACTAAATATTCATAATAGATTTAATGTTTTGAGCGAAATATGTATAAATGTATATAATAATGTGATGATGTAAGCTTAAGATAATACTTGTCATTACGCCTATTGGTCTGCATCAATTGCATATTTGTTAGAGTAATAAAAAGGAATATTTTAAGAATAATAGATAGCATAATGATATTAATCTATTATTCTTTATAGTAAGGTATAGGCATTTATAGAATAGCACATATATTAAATCATTAAATGGTGTAGTTACAGATAAGACAAAGGCTTTGACAATAAGATACTTATTCACTATCAATATAGATGCTTTACTTCCATCTCCAGTTATACTAGTAGAATAAGATGACATCTTGCTTGCAGACTACATGCTTTATACTTCCAGCAATTATCTAATATATTTTATATACTTGAGCGTATATCGTAGCTCTATTATTATGACCTAGATAAGATGTTGTCATATTATATACCATTAGTTATATTGTAAATGTTAGATAGTAACTCTATTGTATTGAGACTATTGTCTAATGTACACTTGCTCCAATAAATGCAATTGTTACCAGACCTCATATATGCAATATAATCTCATATTATTGCTCTCTAGTTGGTGTATAATTTGTTATGTATCATCTTGTTTATTAGAATTAAAAGCAAGTGATGCAGCTACTGTTCCTAATGCTACTTTTGTAGATGTTAATATCATTGTTGCTATTGCTAACATTATTGCCTTTATCTTATATATGTCTAAATTTTAAGCAATATATATCAATCATCTACCCCTATCTAAAATATTATTGTAAACTGGATAAATAATATTATGAAATTTATATCAACTATTTGTTGCTTACTCCTAATATCATATTTTGATTAAAATTTGATAAATCGTCATTAACCTCTTATTATCATAAATAAATTATCATTAATAAGAATAGAAAGAGACACTACGAGAGAAATAGTTAAGATATTCTTCTATTATTGTCTTAATGTTAGCATACTTATTCTCCTATAGAATAATTATGGATAATCTCTGTCCTCTCCGATAATAGAAGCATTTAAACTCAATAATCTCTCATAATAAGAAAATCCTTAACTCTCAAATTAGTTCAATTATCTTTCTATAGCTGTGTATTCTAAGCACATCTGAATATATAATCACGGGCCTGGAGGGATTCGGACCCTCGACTTACTGGTTAAGAGCCAGTCGCTTTAGGCATTCTTCTACCTGGCTGAGCTACAGGCCCTTACATACTCTCCCCCTACACCATATTTTAAGATTTAAACTAAACATCAATTTGGAATTATATTTCTAATATAATAGATTCAAGATATGTTTAACGTTATTTGCCATCATAGATCGTAAGTATTTATACAATATTATTAAAGATTCAAGATAAAAAATTTTATAAAAATATTAGATAACTTGCCACGGTCTAGTCGCAAATGTTACTCCATAACCTACAAGTATCAGTATAGTTTGGTATATTATATTAGCTACTGATGCAGGCTTGCCTATTGGAGGACCATCTACGAATATAGTCTCACCAGGACCAAGACCAGGACCTACACCAGCAACATTTAACTGTGTATGGACATGATATGTACCAGCTTCTAATGCTCTCATCCTCATCTCATACTTTATAGTTTGTAATGCTGGAATATCAAATACGTTTCCTGGTGGACTTCTATATACAAACTCCCACCTATTACCTGAGTTTGCTGACTCATTGAATAAAGAAGCCCATGCCCTTAAATCTCTATTTACTAGACTCCTAAACTCACCAGTTACTGTTAATATCTCTCCAGTCCTTACTGTAGTCTTGTCGAATTTCTCATTTGCAATCTCTACAAACCTACTCTGTAATTGTGCCTGCACACCATGCGCCCATGCCTTTTCCATAGCAGATGCCGATATACCTAATACGATCATTGCTACTATGCTTGCCAGTAATAGTGTGCTACCTATCTTCATTGTAAATACAGTAACAATAACAAGATATATATCTTTCTATTCGTATACTATCTATAATTTCATTATACTAAATCTCATCTAGTCTATTTTGTATCAATCTTCTTAATTCATCGTCATTCTTGTCAGTAGGGTCTATATTAAACGCTTTTGCAATCCTCTCTAATTTCTCTCTTTCGCTACTAACAGGAGTTATATCAATCTTGTTAAATCTATTAAACTCTTGCTCAAGCCTCTTTCTAGTTCTTTGATACTCGCCTACTGCTTTGCCAATCTTTCTACTAATCTCTGGTAATCCCTTACCACCAACTATTAGTATAAGGAATAAGAGTATGATTATAAGCCATTCTATACCTTCTATAAAGAGATAATCCATAATAATTTGATCATTCTACTTAGAATTAAATCTTAGCATCATTAATGGCATAAATAAGCCTATAACAAACATGATCAAGTATGGAGTATTACTAGTGAATATATCTGATAATATGCCAGCAATGAAAGGAGCTATAGCCCAACCTAAACCAAATACAGTCTCATATGCGCCTATATATCTCCCTATCATCTCATTTGGTACATCTTTAGTTATTAGGTTAAGTGTTAGTGGAAAATATATACTAAAAGAAAATCCTAGCATGGTTACTGCTAACATAAATAAAGTAAATTCTATCATGGAATATAATATTAGCATTGCAAATGAGATGGATAATATTGCAATTATTAGTATCTTACTTGAAGAAGAGGCCAGTTTATCTGTAAATAATAATGTTAACAAACGTGCTAAACCAAATATAAAGAATAGTAGTCCTATCTCCTGTTCGTTTATACCATGCTCTTTCATGTATGCTGGTAATATAGAGAGTGTTATTCCAAATGCTGCACTATAATAGATTATTAATATATGTACCCTTAAATTGTCATGGAACATTATTAAGATATCTCTTATACTATCTTCTCTACCATTAGTGATATTCTTAACCTTTTTTATAAGTATACTAGATAATAACAATGCTATTATCATAAACAGTGAAGTGTATTGAAATAATGCTCTAAACCCAAAACTCTCAAATAATAATGAACCTATAATAGGACCTATCATATAGCCCCCAACCCAAAACATAGTAAATCTAGAGATTGATTTCACAGATCTACTGTTTGTTTCACTTACTATCGATGTTGCTGCTGGCCATATAAAAGCATGTGCCAATCCAGCAAAAGCTCTTATCACCATCATATCTATTACATTTGATGCAAATGAGAGAAGGAAGATGGATAATGTGCTAATTGTTATACCTATACTCAATATTGCACTCTTGTTAAATCTATCTAGTAAAAGTCCTACTAAGATAGGTACGAAGAGGTAAGGAAGATAATTAACCATGCCTATCTCTCCAACCTCTATATAATTTGCATTGATCTCTTCTCTAGCAAAGACAGGGACTAATGGGGCATGTGAACCGTAAGATATGCCTATAATAAATATAATAAATAAGATTGATATATTCATGATATCATTTCTCTGCTATGAATATAACAGCAGCACCAAAGAGCATTGTATGTATCTTAACATATCTAAACCTTCTTGATAATAACCTCTTCATCTCGCTATTTTTTGGCAACCTCTTGTATGTTCCATATATTTCTCTAAATCTTAATCCAATATTTCCAGCAATAATAAATGCAAATATTGGCATTATAAATCTAAGATAGAATGCAGCGCCTAATCTATAGATATTATTATCAGGTTTTCCTAGATCAATTATTACCAATCTACCTTCGTCTTTCAAGACTCTGGCAAATTCTTCAATTGCTTTAGAGTAATCTATAGAATCTCTAAACGAATAACCACACATTACAAGATCAAAAGTATAATTGCTGAATGGTAAAGCCTCGAATATAGATGATACTTTATCGAGATTTAGATCTGACACTCTTAGCATCTCTCTTATTGGATCAAGCATAATTATCTTTGCATCTCTACTTTCGTTCATAACAATCCTACTTAAATTACCATACCCAGAACCTGCATCAAGCAATAAAGGCTTATAATATCCCTCTAATAATAGTTTAATCCCTAACTCTCTTAATCTATTAGCCTTACCAAGAGATATAATAGAATTAACCTTATCATAAACAGGTATTATCTCTTTAAGTGCGGATATAACTTGTCTCCAATATTCTTTGCCTAACCCCATGCATTTTTATTTGCTATGATACTAAATTAAATTAATTGATATGTATAGATGCCCCAAGTGTAGAAAGAGTATAGATGTAAATAAGGTAGAGAATGATAAATGGTTATTTTATTGTAAGTGGTGTAAGATAAGTAAGATAATAAGCATAAAAGATAGAGAGAGTGCTTATATAGAGTTTATTGATGGATATGATGAGAAGGATAGTATAGAACTAGAAGATCTACTTGTCAAAGAAGGGCTGATAAGGAGAAGAGAAGAAATAGATAAGATGGTAGAGGATACAGATGAGATACTTTATCCTATATTAACGAGTAAAGAAGATTATATAGTATATTACAAAATAATAAGAGATAATGAAATAGAGATTGGAAGTTCAATAGATGAACTTGATATATCAGAACAGCTAAAAAAGGTTCTTAAAGATAATAATATAACTATTCTATATAAGTTTCAAGAAGAAGTTATAAAGAGCATATTAAACGGTAAGGATGTTGTGATAGTAGCTCCAACAGCATCTGGAAAGACAGAATCATTTTCTATACCTATACTAAGCAGTATTAAGAATGGTTTTGAGGCTTTATTTGTATACCCTACAAAAGCATTAGCAAGAGATCAACTTACAAAAATAAAGAGATACGCAAATGCTATTAATCTTGATGCAGCAACGCTTGATGGTGATACTACATATACAGAGAAGCAAATGATTATGGAGAAGAAACCATCTATAATACTTACAAACTTCGATACATTGCATTACCATCTAATACATAGAACAGAGTTTAGTAGAGTGTTAAATAATGTTAAATATCTTGTTATAGATGAGGTTCATACATATAATGGTATATTTGGCTCACATATACACTATATAATAAAGCGCCTTGCAAGATTCAGTAAATTTCAGATTATAGCAGCATCAGCAACACTCTCAAATGCAAAAGAGTTTTGTGATAAATTATTTGAGAGAGATATGCTTGTGATAAATGGCAAGGGTAAGAGGGGAGATATACACCTACTTATGATCTATCCTACATTAAGAAGCCAGAAGAGTTTAATACTATCTATACTAAAGATGTTTAAGGATAATAAAAGCATAGTATTCTCTGATTCACATATATCTGCAGAATTATTAGCATATTATGGAATGAAACAGGGAATAAAGATCAAGGTTCATAGAGCAGGATTAATGAAGAGTTATAGGGAGCAGGTAGAAGAAGAGTTTAAGAAAGGTAATATAAGAGCTATCTCAGCGACACCAACACTAGAGCTAGGAATAGATATAGGAGATTTAGATGTTGTAATCTCTACTAGAACACCACTTAATAGATTCATTCAAAGAATAGGGAGAGCGGCAAGAAAGAGACGAGTAGGGTATACCTTTCTAGTATTTGGTAACGATCCTATAAGTCAATATTATAAGAATCATCCAGAAGATTATCTTAATGATACTGATTATGCGTTCATAGATCCCTATAATCCAGTAATTCAAAGATATCAAGTATTAGCAATGATTTGTGATAAACCATTAAATTCATCTTACTATGATGATTACTCATCTATTATAGATGGATTGATAAAAGAAGGTTTAGTTAAAGAGAGTAATAATAGGTTTATAGCAAATTATAAAGATGCTATTAAAGTGTTACATGGATCTAATATACGTGGAAGTGGTGAGAGTGTAGAGATATATCTAAATAACAAAAAGGTTGGTGAGAGGGCATTACCAATAGCGTTGGAAGAACTTCATACAGATGCTGTATATTTTCTTGCTGGTAAAAGATATAAGGTAGATAAATTGGATCTTGATCAATATAAAGCACACATATCTCTATTACCAAAAGATCATCCATATTATACTAGAGCGTTAAGTGTAGAGTGGCCATCTGTAATGGAGAATTATGATAGAAGATATGTATATGGAATGGAGGTATCATACTCTCTCTTACATATAAAGAAGAGTATCTTAGGTTATATGAATATAGAGATAAGCTCTGATGTTGTTAAAGATCATAAAGTTATGATAGATGAAGTAAGTTATGATTTTGTAACAAAAGGTTTAGTATTTAGGGCGCCTATGATAGAAGAGCAAGATGATAATATTCTAATTAGTGCGTATCATGCACTAGAACATGTTATAATAGAAGGGAGTAAGATGATAACTGGAGGAGCGTCACAAGATTTAGGAGGTATATCTTTAGGCTCTTCAGGTTTGATCTTTATTTACGATGGGAGCGTAGGAGGAAATGGGGCAAGCAGAGTCTTATATGATAGATTAGAAGATGCAATTGTAAGAGGGAAGAGTATACTTGAGGAGTGCAAGTGCAAGAATGAGAGTGGATGTCCTAAATGTACTTATTCATATAGATGCGGTAATAATAATGAGATGTTACATAAATATAAAGCATTGGAAGTATTTAGGAAGATACTAAGTAATACTGAAAGTACAATTGGGGAGATAGATGGTAATACATCATTGATCTAGAATTAATAACATTAGTAGTAGGATAAAAGTTAAAAATGATTATAGCAGTTAGATGTAGTATGGCTAAATATACACTACCGCCATTGCAATATCCATACGATGCACTTGAGCCTCATATATCAAAGGAGATAATGACATTACACCATGATAAACATCATCTAGCGTATGTAAATGGCGCAAATGCTGCACTTGATAAATTAGAGAATGCAAGAAAGAATAATTTTACTGGAATAGATATAAGAGGAATAGAAAGGGATCTATCATTTCATGTATCTGGACATATACTTCACTCCATATTCTGGACAAATATGAAACCTAATGGTGGAGGAAAGGCTGGAGGAAAACTTGCAGACATGATTAATAGAGATTTTGGCTCTTTTGATATGTTTAAGGTTCAATTTAGTGAAACTGCAAAGAACGTTGAAGGGATAGGATGGGCTATATTAGCATACGATCCATTATCAGACCAATTACTGACATTTAATATAGAGAAGCATAATATGCAAGTAGGACAAAATACCATACCTATCTTAGTGTTAGATGTATGGGAACATGCGTATTATCTACAATATAAGAATGATAGGGGAAGTTATATTAATGCATGGTGGAATGTAGTTAACTGGGATGACGCAGAAAAACGTCTTACAAAAGTATAAAATAAACTATTTTTATTTCTTCTTATTTACCTTCCAGATTACTATACCTGCAATAACAGCAGCTATACCAGCAAATCCTGCAAAGACCATGATGGGTAAATTCTGACTTTGGTATATCTGTTTACCTGTAGCATAATCTGTTACTAATACATATTCATTGCTATCTCTACTTTCTAAAGAGGCATAACCTGCTATCTTTATGGTTGAATATGCTGGAGGTATCGTAACTTTGAGCTTTGCTTCGCTGTTATCTACTTTTATATCCTTCTCTATATGTATCTCTTTCAATATGCCCTCTCTAAAACTACTCTCACCCTTTGCATAAGTTGTAAGAACTGCAGGTATATTTCCTGTAAGTCCTAACCTCTTTGCATCGGCTGAAGCACCAGAAGCCTCGAATGAGGTTGCCCAGTTAGATAGTGGTAGCTTTTTGAAATCGCTCCCATCTAATAACGAATGGCTTAATGCATCGTCTACACCAGCGTTCTGTAACATCTGAGCCAATTCTGGTTCTAACTTTTCAATTAAGCCTTTTAGGCTATTTATATCAATTTCTCCATATTCTGCTGTGTTCACTATCAATGGTTCGTTTAATGATATACCTCTCCAGTTAAGATCAGTTAATGCACCATCACCCATAGTATCGCCACTTACTACTATATCCTTTATAATAAACTCTACTGACACTTTAGCATCTATTCGTGCTGAACGATCATCACCAGCTATTTTGCCTTCATAAGATATATTTATGGATTCAAATTGTGCTGGAGAATTTAATTGTTGGATAAGATTTGAATTCATCTTATCCATTATCTCCTTAACACCTGGTGTATCCATATTAGCCTCAAACTTTATTACCTTCTCTTTATTCTCTAACAGCGATTTGATAGGACCTTCATTATACGCTATATTTGCTACATGCTGTGCCTCTAAATGACCAATACCTTTATCTTCTTGAGCAAATATGGTTACATTTAGGTCTATAGCAAATGCTTTTGTTAATGGTAGTAGTAGTATTGATAGTAGTACAACTGTAAATATCTTTGGCATGATTAATACATTCCATATCATATTTATAAACTTTTAGTTATTATTAAATAAGTGCTATTATATTTAAAATTTCTAGATTATATTTGTACACTATACCATTTTTACGAGTTTATATAATGGATACTCATTATCGTCTATAATAATTCCATATATTCCATTATAAGGTTTAATTGTTTTAATGAATGATACACCATCTTTTGTAAATAATTTAAGATGTATATCAGCTATAGATTGTGTTGTTGCAAAATTTTTGTGCTTATCAGTAAGAACAAATACCATATTATCACCATTACTCCTAAATATATTTGCTAATACCAATAAATTGTTACCTATTGCATCTTTCTCATTAATTCTTGCCTCACACATTCCTATATCCACAGATAATAGGCATGGTTTATTACTCTTTATCTTTAATTGTGGATATCTATTGGTTATAACTCTCTCAAATGTTCCCATAATATCTTCGTATGACATCTTCTCAAGGTATTGATAAGCTGGGAGATTAATATCAGATGATACTAATATTAACCGCTCTAAGTCTTCTTCAGTGCAGTATGGTTTAATATGATTTAATATACTAGCATAAGGTTTATCAGGTGTATTAAATACTATAGCAGATCCTCCACTTCGCATATAATTAAGTATCATATTAAGCAGTATCAAACCTAAAACTCTTCTATCTCTGTTCTCACTAACCTCAAATAATATTACATTACCAGCACCAATCTTATTTATAGCGTTGTCTAGATATTTATTGCCTGTAGATCTTTTACGCTCATACACTATTGGTTCAAATATCCTATTTGGTTTATTAAATACTATATTCTGTCTATTAATAGGTGTAAAATGAGAATCTATCAAAGAATAGAATATATATTTATCACTTATTTGCGAACCCCTCATCTTGTCAATTCTCATATATCTTATAGTTTTATTCTCAAGTGTAACTACAGCATCTACTAGATATGCTACAGTATTTAGTACTGGTTCTTCACTTATAAATATAATAAAACCGTTATTAGCATCTGCTAAAGATACCATAGTCTTTTCCGCTTTCAAACGTTCTTTCATATCAGCCTCCTTTGCTAATGCATCCCAACTATCTAATATTATAAACGCACGATCCTTCATAACAGCACTCATTACCATCTCTACTATTATGTTTATAGTACCTAACCTAACATCAACTAAAGGTGCAGTACCTTTCATATTACTTGCAAATGGCCTCATTACATTCTCATCTATTAGAAGATCCTTACACCATGGGATCTGCTGTATTAACTTCTCATATGATACACGAGTAGATATGTAACATCCTCTATAGTAAGGTTTTACGTAATTCAATAATTCTAATGCTAATGTAGTCTTACCTACTCCTGGATCTCCTCTTATTAGTAATGAAGTAGGATTGGCCTTAAAGAAGTTAGCGAATATACTTCCTAGACCATTCTCCTCTATTGTAAGTGTCATACTCTAATTAATTATTTAGAGTAGAGTGATATAACTATGTGTATGTATCATAAGATAATACCTATGATACTACCATTATCTTTGAATATGGTTTTAGCCTCAGCTCTGGCTTACCATCTCTTGATACAGATGCTGAAGCACCATAAACCTTGATCCTTCTTCCTGTACTTAGATTTTCTATCATTTTTGCTGTTTCTCTCCATGCTACAAGTCTTATCTCTCCGCTATCATCGCCTAACAATGTTTCAGCATAGTTCACACTCTCATTCTTTATAATTACTTCTTGTATCTTTACTGGCAATAATGTTATCGCTTCTAGAAAGTATAGTGTATCTTCATCAGGTTTTATCTCATTGATCTTTACCTCTAATGTACTAGGAGAAGGAATATCTGCCTCATCTAATACCCTTACATATGAATCTCTATCTAGAATTATTGTATTGCCATATATCCTGCTTGGTACACACTCTACATATCTATCAATCTCTAAACCATCTATGGATAAAGAACTTAATAATAGATACGGATTATCCTTATCCATTACTAATGCTAATATCTCATCACCTCTCTCCTCTAAAGAGATTATTCTTATTTGAATTATATCGGGTTCTTCTCTATCCTTCTCCATCATAATCTTACTCCCTTCATCACCATGTAGTTCAATATCACCAAATTGGTTTCTCTTTGCTCTAAATCCTATTAAAAATGCTTTATCGCCTCTCTTAATTATCTTTGGTAGACTATTCTCATCTACATTCCATATTATTACTCTCATTTCATTACTAGAATTTATCTTCATATGAAGAACTCTACTCTTCTCTCCTTTATTGTTTATAAATGATGATATCCTTGGAGGTGATAAGATCTCAGCATTTATAACTAGATTATCTCTTTCACTAATCTCTTTTATATCTATTGCTAACTTTTCTATGCTTCTTATATATTGCACATCATCCTCAATTAACTCTATCTTACTCTTACTGCTTGTGCTTAAACTTACCTTACCATCTGGTGTAGAGCGAGTATATGCTCTATTTATCCTTATAGCATCTCCATGCTTTAAACCGAGTGTATCTGGAAGTGTAGCCATAGCATCCCAAAGAGTCAATCTAGCAGTAGCATCATTATCATATATAACAAGTGTTCTTAGCATAGATACTGAACCATCGCTCCTTTCTATCCTCTTTATTGGATATATCTTTAATATTCTAGATACTAGAGTTATCTCCCTAATACCTGCATATAGATCTTTTAATGATAGCTCTATATTCTCTCTCTCTACATCTATTCCTAGATCTGCTGCAACTAGAAATAATGCTCCTTGATCTGTCAAATAACCAGCTCCTACTTCTTCTTTCTTTTCTGCTACTAATTCTAATAATTTAGATTCTGTAAGATCTCTTCTTTGTTGTAATATGTATTCAATCATCTCTCTTGCATTCATAGTATCTATACTAAAGTACTCTCTATAATATTATATTTTTGAAGGAAGGGAAGCAATTTATATTTAAGTATACTCTCATATTTTGCATTGTTATCCATTGATACAGCTAATATATAATATTTACCCTCTAATGGTATAGTTACTCTTGTGATCTTTTGATACACAGTAATAGAATAGAGAGGTTTGCCTATATATGGTCTAAGAAGTATTCTAGCCCTCATCCTCTCCGCTGCAGTCTTTAATGAGAATTCTCTTACATCTTTTGGCAATAATAATTGTATGTTTTTTCTTGTTGCTTGCATTATAATCTGTTCAGATCTATCCATTATAGCAGCAAATCTTATAGAATCGTCTAATGCAAGAATCTTCTCACAAAAATCATTTGGTAGATCATTCATGTTAAAGGCTAATATTTACCAATATTTAACAATTACTATCGTTTATTATAAATTAGAAATGACAGTGTATATTTTGGATTTATAATATTATTATATTAAACCATCATAACTCAAATATTAGTCGAACAGTTTTAGTTTATATAGATTATGTTATATGTATATGTACTTACAATAATTGTAATATACTCTTAATAGATGCTATAGATATTCCATTACTTTCTATCTTTTGTAATGCAGGTGGATTCTCTTTATAATCGCTTATCCTACTCTCTATCCTCTCCTCATATATATATCCATGCTCATTTTTATAAAATACACCTATGGGTATTCTATTATCCCATTCATTAGATTTTGCTATTGCTTGCGCCATCTTAAGATTTATCTCTTCCTTACTTCCTTCATGCACAATTGGATCATAGTTTTCATCCTCGAGTTTATAAACCCTTGATCTCTCTTTCATTGTAGTAGGATCCATATTACCTTCACCTGCAAACCATTCTCTAGTATAGATATCATTATATGTTGGACATGGTTGTAATACATCTATAAATGCTAACCCTTTATGTTCTATAGCCTTTCTTATTACATCTTTTAAATGCTTTATATCATAAGAGTAAGCTCGTGCAATAAATGTAAAACCTGCAACTAATGCTAATGCTATCGGATTTATATTCTGGTTTATATTTGGATTTGGAAGAGATTTCGTCTTTATACCTAGCTTTAATGTTGGACTTGCTTGACCTTTAGTTAAACCATAGACACCATTATCAAATATTATATATGTTAGATCTATATTCCTCCTCCCAATATTCACAAAATGTCCAGCGCCTATACCTAAACCATCACCATCACCTCCTACAGCTATAACCTCTAGATTTGGATTTGCCAACTTTGCACCAATTGCATATGGTAATACTCTACCATGAAGTGTATGAATACCGTTAACGTTAATGTAATGAGGAGTCTTTCCAGAACATCCTATACCAGAGAATATCGCTACTTTATGATTTGGTAATTGCATCTCAGTAAGAACCATTTGTATAGAATTTAATATACCAAAATCTCCACATCCTGGACACCAATCATTATGAACGCTAGTTTTATAATCTGCTATAGTAAACCTCTTAGACACCATTCCTTAGAACCACTCTCCTCTCTTTACTCCCATTTATTATGTTACTTAAAGCATAATATAATTCATCAGCTGATATGGGTCTTCCATTATATTTTACTATCCTATAATCGACCTCTTTATTTGTATATAGTTTAATAAGCTTTGCTAATTGTGCTGAATAATTCATCTCTACATCTATTACCATTTGTGTATTACTTAATACTTCGCTTATATAAGATGATGGAAATGGCTGTAATAATTTAATTTGAAGCATATTAAAAGTGTTATCTAGCATAGATATAGCATCTAGTATTGCACCTTTTGGAGAACCCCATGTTATTATCGTCTTATCAGAATTGTTATCATAGAAGATAGCCTTCTCTTCATTACTTAAGTCTCTAAGCATAGTATCTAACTTCTTCATTCTCTTCTCCATCATTATATCTCTCATCTCTGGATCCTCTGTTATATGACCATACTCATCATGTTCATCACCCGTATTCCAGAATATGCCATTCTCTGTCCCCAGTCTTACTCTTGTAGATATACCATCATCACTCAATCTAAACCTCTTATAGTCTCCATTAACACTATCTATTAACAAACCTCTGTCTATCTTAATCTTACTTGTATCATATACTTTACATGTTACTAAGCTATTCGCAAGTGCTTTATCTAGTATATGTATAACTGGCATTTGATATCTTTCGGCATAATTAAATGCCCTTATTGTATCATAGTATATCTCCTCAACATCTCCAGATGCTATAACTGCTCTAGGAAATTCGCCATGACCAGCATTGATAGCAAATAACAGATCTCCTTGCTCATGTCTAGTAGGCAACCCAGTACTAGGTCCTGCTCTTTGGTATAGTGTTATTACTACTGGCACCTCATTCATTCCAGCCCAACTCAAACCTTCAGCCATAAGTGAGAAACCTGGACCAGATGTGCTTGTAGATGATCTTGCACCAGCTATAGCGGCTCCTGTAGCCATTGTTATAGCAGAGATCTCATCCTCAGTCTGTATTACTACCAAAGAGCCTTTAGTGCCATCTATGTTACTTATTATCTGATTTGACTCAAGAAATTCACTCTCGTCAGTTGCTGGTGTTATAGGATAATATGTTTGAAATCTACAACCAGCACTTATCTTACCCAATGCTGCTGCTTGTGTCCCTTGTAATAGTATTAAATTATCTAAGCTTTTACTAACAAATCTTTTACTTATATCGTACTTTGCTTTAGTATAGTTATATGCTTTATTAGCAGCGTCTATATTTAGTGCTATAACATTAGTTTTAGATTTGAATATAGATTTTATAGCATCATGAATATACTTTACATCTAAATCTAATAAAGCAAGTGATGATGCTACACTCATAATATTTGTTACTCTAGTTAATCTACTTAACATTGATTCTCCTCTCTCTGCGGCTAATTGAGATAATAGTTCGTTGAATGGTATAGAACAAATACTACATTCATCTCTAACACTATCAAGCATATCTTTTACACTATTCTTATTCTTAGATTTCAAGAATGTTTCTATTCTTCTTCGTGCAACATCACCAATCGTATTAATATCTTCTAGACGTTTATCATTAAGAGAGGAATCATATATTATAGAAGCGCCTTTTGATACATATGATAAATGCCTAAAGATAGTCTCAGCATCTAATGCTACAAGCATATCTATTCTATCAAGATGAGATCTAATTGTTTTATTACTGACTCTAATAGTGAAATAACTATGTTCACCTTTTATATTAGAATGATATTCTCTCTTACCATATATATGTAAACCAGCTAGATAACATGCTCTTGCGAATATATTTGCAGATGTATCTACGCCACTCCCTTGTGGACCACCAGTGACCCACGATAGTTCATTAATTATATTCATATTCTTTATAGTGATACTGTGTATATTTATTTTCTTCTAACCGCCAGTAGTTGCGTCAAATAAACAGCATTCACATTTATCACTTTCTCCACAGAATGGACATACACAAACACAAAATTCTAGTCTATTACCACAGATCTCGCATCTTACAATATCATTCTCTTCTTCGCTCATAACTCTTTATAACTATCATACTATTAATAATTTTTGTTCTAAAAATAAGTTTAGATTATAGATTTACTCTTTACTAAATTTTAGTAAAACTAATTATGTTATTTATTATAGTTGAATTCTTTAGCAAGATGTAGTATAAATAATGATTACATTTAAGTTCATAAATATTATTAGTTCTTATCTGATATATAACTTACCATTTTTAGATCGCCTATATCATTACAAATCTTCATTATATATATCTACATGGAGATCGTTAGTAATATCTATGCTAGATATTTTTAGTAACACTTCTTGAAAATATATCTTCTCTTAAATATACACATCCAAATTCTTTATGGTTATATAATTATAACTTTACCTATTTTTATTATATACTGCTAAGTGGCATCTATGAAGAATAAAGAGTATTCTTAATGAATGCTGAGAATACTATATTAATTCCTTATAATACTTCACACATATGGAACGTGTTTATCTAACTAGAAATATACCAAAGGCAGTGAGTATGTTAAAAGAATATTTTGAGTTGATTATACATGATAGTACAAAGCCACCAGATCGTTATGAGATAGTAAAGAACGTTAGTAATGTATATGCTATACTCTGCTCACCGTCAGATAATATAGATAGTATAGTTATAAACGCTGCTAATAAATTAAGAGTAATAAGTACTTATAGTGTTGGTTATGATCATATAGATCTTGCATCAGCAAATGCAAGAGGTATAATTGTAGGATATACACCAAATGTTCTTACAAATGCTACTGCAGATCTCACATTTGCTTTATTATTAGCTATAGCAAGGAGAGTAGTTGAAGGTGATAAATTGATAAGAAGTGCTAAATGGAGTAATATATATGAATATAATTTTATGCTAGGAAGAGATCTAGAGGGTAAGATATTAGGCATAATAGGCTTAGGAAGAATAGGTGCTGCAGTAGCTAGAAGAGCAGCAGGGTTTGGGATGAAGATAGTATATAATAGTAGAGAAAAGAAGAATATATATGAATATCTCTCATTAGATGAACTTCTTAAGGTTAGTGATTTTGTAAGTATTCATACTCCATTAAATGAGCATACATATCACATGATTGGAGAAAAAGAGCTAAAGAGTATGAAGAGGTGTGCATATCTTATAAACACTGCAAGAGGTAAAATAGTGGATGAAAGAGCATTGATTAGAGCATTAAAAGAAGGGTGGATTGCAGGTGCAGCACTTGATGTTTATGAACAAGAACCCTTAGTTGCATCAGAGCTTATTGAACTTGATAATGTAGTATTAACTCCTCACATTGGTAGTGCTACTATAGAGACGAGAGAGAGGATGGCTGAAATTGCTGCTCTCAATATAATTAACCCATACAAAGGATTAGAACCAATTTATAGAGTTAAATAACTAAATTACTATATTTGATCATTTATCAAGATGAACCTACATAACATATAATTATATTCACAATAAAAGATCGATGCAAAAGCTTATTAATGCCATTAGAATAGTAATGATGTAAGGTGAAGTTTTGTCAAACTATGTAGATGCACATAAATTACATGGAACTACAACTGTAGGATTGCAGTGTAAAGATGGGGTAGTTCTAGCAACTGATAACAGAGCTACTGCAGGATTTCTATATATAGCACATAGAAATGTTAAGAAGATAGCAAAGATAGATAATCATGTTGCGTTAACAATGGCTGGAACTGTTGCAGATGCACAAAATATGGTTGATATATTAAGGTATTATGCAAATACATATAGATTACAGAATAAAAGACCCATACCTGTCAAGTCATGTGCTAGACTAGCATCAAATGTATTCTTTGCTAACAGGTTCTATCCGTATATAATTGAGATATTGGTTGGAGGATACGATGAGAAGCCAGATCTGTACAAGATAGACTTGTTTGGTTCAATCAATAAAGAGAGTTTCGTATCTACTGGTAGCGGATCATTCGTTGCGTATGGTATACTAGAGAATGAGTTTAAAGAGGATATGAGAGTAGATGAAGGTGCAAAGGTTGCTGCAAGAGCAATAAATGCTGCTATACTTCGTAATGCTGGTACTGGTGATGGTATAGATGTTACTATAATAGATGCTAATGGATATAGAGAGTTAAGTAGAGAAGAAAAGTTATCTATGATAATAAAGTGAGAGTAATGGAACGTGTCAAAGAAGAGCAAAACGTAATGAGTGTTATACTCCAGAATATGCCAAACGAGGCTGCTATAACGAAGATAGAATATGAAGGACCAAGGATAGCAATTTATACAAGGAATCCAAGGTATCTAATGGAGAATAATACTATAATCTCTAATATAGTTGAGACTATAAAGAAGAGAATAGTTATTAGGACAGATGAGTCTATAAGGAAAAATGAGGAAGAGGCTAGGAAGATCATATTAGAGATGATACCAAAAGAGGCTGAAATCTCAAGTACATTTTTTGATACTTCTATAGGTGAGGTTACAATTGAAGTAAAGAGACCATGGATACTTAATCCACAAACTGAAGGTTCAGAATATACATTTAATATAACAGAGTTAGTAGATGCTACAGGTTGGAAGATCAAGATAAGAAAGTCTCCACATATACTATCACAGAATATACAACAAGTTAATTATACATTAAAGACTTCTGCACAAGAAAGGAGTAGATTCTATAAGGATGTAGGAGAGAAGATCTTTAGAGAGAGACTTGCTGAGAATACAGAAGCGAGCCTACTTACTTTGGGAGGTTTTAGTGAAGTAGGAAGATCATGTATGCTTTTAACAACAAGAGAGAGTAAAATATTACTTGATTGTGGTATAAATCCAGGTGCACGGGATACATTTAGTGCATATCCTCGTTTTGATTGGCTTAATATGGATCTAGATGAGATAGACGCGGTAGTTATTAGTCATGCACATCTAGATCATACAGGCTTCTTGCCAGTATTATTTAAATATGGCTATAGGGGGCCAGTATATTGTACAGAACCTACATTACCATTAATGACTTTGATACAAATAGATATGATTAAAGTAGCAATGAGCGAGGGCTCTTTGCCATTATATACAGAGAAGGATATAAGAGAAGTTATTAAACATACAATTTCTCTTCCATATGGTGTTGTAACAGATATAGCACCTGATATAAAATTAGTATTTGCTAATGCTGGTCACATACTTGGATCAGCATCTGTACATCTTCATATAGGTGAAGGAGATCATAATGTAGTCTATACAGGAGATCTAAAATATGGTAAGAGTCAGCTATTTGAGAGTGCTTCATGGAATTTTCCTAGAGCTGAGACATTAATAATAGAGAGCACGTATGGTGCAAAAGAAGATATAATGCCAACTAGAGAAGAAGTCGAGAATACATTTGTAAATACTATTAATAAGACTTTATCAGAAGGAGGAAAAGTGCTTATACCAATACCAGCTGTTGGTAGGGCACAAGAGATACTGATGGTAATAGACTCGTATATGAAGGCTGGTAAGTTAATAGAATCTCCTGTATTCATAGAGGGTATGATATCTGAGGCAAGTGCATTACATGTAGCATATCCAGAATATCTGTCAAGGGATCTAAAGCAGAAGATACTTTATAGCTATGATAACCCTTTTACATCAGAATACTTTACTACTATAGAGCATGTAAATGATAGAGATGAAGTATTGAGAGATGAACCAGCGATTATAATGGCTACATCTGGCATGCTTGAAGGTGGACCAGTAATAGAGTATTTTAGAGCTTTAGCTCCTAACCCAAAGAATAAGATATTATTTGTATCATATCAAGTTAATGGCACATTAGGTAGAAGAATATTGGATGGATCTAGACAAGTATCTATAACTAGTAAAGAAGGTAAGATAGAAGTAATAGACATAAATAGTAGTATAGAGAGAATAGAAGGTTTTAGTGGACATAGTGATTATAATCAGATAATAAATTACATAAATAAATTAAGACCTAAACTAAAGAAAGTTATAATCAACCACGGAGAGAGAAAGAAGGTTGAGAATGTAGCGAGTTATGTAAGCAAGGTATTTAAGATACCCGCTTATAAACCATATGTAGAGGAAGCTATCAAACTATATTAATTCTGTTTATGTTTTATTCTATATCTAAGTAATGCGTTTATAATTATATTTTGTATATCATCTACAGATGCATTGTCAGATATACTTATGTTTCTTGATGTATTCCTTCTATATTTACCCTTATCTAGTTCTTGAATCACTATTCTGATCTTTCTCTGACTATTTTCACTCATATTTCTATAGATTATTACTATAATTGTAGATATATGTCTTATGTTAATGTATCAATTAGTTTATCATTTTGTAAATATATATTGCTTAATCAATTTTTGAGATTAATATCTGAAGCAGTTAATATGCAAATAGAGAGCGAGGTTCTTATGCCTATGACTCTTATTACTAAAGAAGACTACCTCGAATTCATGAGTAATAAAAAATATGTAACAATAGGCAATCTGACTATACCATTAGAGAAAAAACATATTCAAAAATTAGAACCAGATAATTACAAGATAGAATCTACTACTATATGGTCATTTCCAGATAGAGGATATTGGTCTACTCATAAAGGAGATTATAGGGGTAACTGGAGCCCTTATATACCTAGAAACTTGATAATGAGATATACAAAAGCAGGAGATATAGTATTGGATCAGATGATGGGGAGTGGAACTACACTAGTAGAATGTAAACTGCTAGGAAGAAATGGTATTGGTGTTGATATAAATTACGATGCTGTAATGTTAGCACAAAACAGATTAGATTTTGAGTATAAAGATAGTAATGTAAATACATACCATGGAGATGCAAGGAACCTTGATAAAATAGAAGATGAAAGTATAGATTTAATAGCTACTCATCCACCTTATGCTGGTATAATACAATATTCAAATAGAAAGAATAGAGCGGATCTTTCATCACTATCAATAAAAGAGTATTTACAAGAGATGTATAAAGTGTCACAGGAGTCATTTAGAGTGTTAAAGAAAGGGAAGTATTGTGCTATATTGATCGGAGATACTAGAAGACATAAGCATTATATTCCTATTACACATAATATTATGCATATATTTTTAGAAGCTGGTTTCATATTAAAGGAGTATATAATTAAGGTTCAACATAATATGAAGACTACAAGGGAAATATGGAAAGGCAATTATGATTTTTATAAAATAGCACATGAACATCTATTAGTATTTAGAAAACCAGAGAGTGGCGAGAAGGTAAGAAGATTAGCCTATAGCTCTGATTTATTGTAGTCTATTACCATTCTTCCATATCTTTACACTTGGAGGAGTTACTACTATCCTCTCCTCACCTAAACGAGCTATATCTCCTTCTATTGACGAGATAAAATCATATAATTGATCTACAACACTTCTTAGCTCATCTATATTCTTCTGTGCTAATGGAGTGATTCTTATTATTAATATCATACCTTTATTAATATCATCTTTTATTAAATCTACATCTTTTGAATCCTTTAAAGAGAATGCTTTTACATAAATTAAGTTATTATTAGCCATTAATTAATAATACTGATAATATATAAATATTATTATCTATAAAATATATTTAAGTAATTAGTTAATAAACATTAAGTTACATTCACGTTATATCCTATATTTATCTAATATTTTATCATCTATTGGAATTACATTTATATTATTACCTATATTTGATATAATTGTACTTTCTTTATTCTTAGGTGCATCAGAATATCTAAGTACTATCATTGATGCTTGCATAATGTCATTAGGGTCTTTACGTAATAGACCTACAGGACCCTTATAATCCCTTGTTTCTAATAGTATATCATCATCTAATGCTAATGCTTTGATCTTCTCGTTCTCCTCTTTATTCCTACCTACTATGAGTTTAGAGTTATCTAGTCTGAAATGTCTACCAATCTTTAATAATTCTATATCATTCAGAGTTGGTTTATTAACATACTTAAGAAGATCCTTTACACGTTTTGAGAACTGAGGATCAGTTAAAAGGCATCCTCCAGCTGCGTTTGGATATTCTACTATTCCAAGTTCTTTTGCAAGCCTGAATTGGGTTTTTCTAGATCTTCCTCTTATTGATAATAGTTTATTTCTATCAATTATACCTTTCTTTTCTGCTTCTATAGGTTCTAGATTCTTTCCAGATAACGGTCTTAAAACCTTACCTTCTAAATCTCCTTCTAGTTCTATTATTTTTAATGCCCTTTTATTTTGACTCATTGGTCGTTGTCCTAACACTTCTCCAGTTATAATAAATTCTGCACCGATCTCTTCCATATACTTCTTTGCTTCTTTGTACATCATTATTCTACAATCTATACACGGATTCATACCAGAACCATAGCCGTGTTTTGGATTCTTTAGCATCTCTATGTATTCATCCCCAATGTAAACTGTCTTAAGATCCACTCCTAATCTATCTGCAACTTCCATTACCTTAAAACCACATCCATGCCCACAATCAAAATCACAAAATGGCGTCTTTATTGCTAATGCTTTTACATCAAATCCTTGATCTTTCATAATCTTTACACTTAATGTGCTATCTAGACCTCCTGATAATAATGCGACTACTTTATGCATAAGAGGTTGTAAAATGTACTATAATATTATTATTTAGGTTTTGTTGATCTAGATATATGGAAAGAATTAGTAGATTAAAAGCGGAGATGGAAGAGTTAGGATATGATAATGCTCTTATCTTTGAACCAACTAACATATTTTATCTAACAGGATTCTGGGGTGAGGGAATATCTTTATTGGATAAGAATGGATTATCATTAATAATTCCTAAATTGGAGACAGAAAGAGCTAAGAAGAGTGCTAATTGCACTATAATAGAGAGTGAGAGAAGTAACATGCTTAATTCATTACCTAACATAGAAGGAAGAGTTTGCACTGATTGTAATGATTATAATATAATGAAGAATTTAGAAAATAAATTTAATCTTGTATATGATAAGAGTATATTTGATAAAGTTAGGATGATCAAGGATGATGACGAAATTAAAGAGATTAGTAAAGCAGCTTCCCTTCTAGACAAACTCTTTGCTTTTGTTGAGAATAAAGTTGTGATAGGTATGAGTGAATTAGAGATTCAAGCATTGATAATGTATGAGGGATTAAGATTAGGATTACAACCAGCGTCGTATAAATTTACACTTTATCCATTGATAATAGCAAGTGGTAAGAACTCTGCTCTACCACATGCTCAGCCTACATCTAGAAGAATAAAGAAAGGTGATCTCTTAACTATCGACCTAACTTTACGCTATAATGGATATGTAGCAGATGCTACACGAACGTTTGCTATTGGTAATATATCAAATGAAAAGAGATTAATCTACAATATAGTTAAGGAAGCACAAGAAAAAGCTATAGAAAGTATTAGAGAAGGTATGTTGACAGCTGATCTAGATAAGATAAGTAGAGATATAATAGATAAGTATGGTTATTCAAAATATTTCATACACTCTACTGGACATGGAATAGGACTGGATGTTCATGAACCGCCATGGATAAAATCAAATGATAAGACTCAACTTGAGCGAAATATGGCTATAACTATCGAGCCAGGCATATATATAGATAATAAATATGGTGTAAGAATAGAAGATAGTATAATAGTTAGTAAGAAAGCAAAAGTACTTAATAAATATACAAAAGAATTGGTGATAATATAGCCGATTACTATAATTAATGTATGATTGTATATCTTCTCATTATAATTATTATTGACATGTCTATCAGATTTACAATAGATAGTTTATATAACATATTAATAAATGTATATTCGTTATAATTCAATAAAAAGATTTAAGAAGTTTTTTATATATGCTTATCAAAACATATTGTATGAAGAAGGTATGTGTTATAGGTGCTGGGAGCACAAATTATGGAAAAGCTAAAGAGAGTATAACAGAGCTTGCAGTTAATGCAGCTAGAGATGCTATAAAGAGTTCCAATATAGAGCCAAAAGAGATAGAATATGGTTTGATATCAAATGTATTCGGAGTAGCAGACAAACAAGTCCATCTTGCACCAGTTATCATGACTAATCTTGGAATACCACATGTTCCAGGATTAACCATTGAATCTGCGTGTGGTAGTGGTTCTATAGCATTTAGAGAAGCATATGCAAATGTTGCTGCTGGATTTTATGATGTTGTGTTGGCAGTTGGTGTAGAAAAGGTTACGCATACAGGAACTACTAGATCTACTACATTATTCTCATACTGCTCAGATTTCTTCTATGAAGGTGGCTGCGGTGTATCGTTCCCTGGCTTATTTGCATCAATGGCAAGAGCATATATTACAAGATATAAAGCAAGTGAAGAGGATCTAGCAATGGTAGCTGTAAAGAACCATGAGAACGGTATGTTAAACCCAAAAGCACATGTTAGAAAGAGGATAAGTGTAGATGATGTATTAAACTCACCAATAGTTGCGAGTCCATTAAAACTCTTAGATTGTTGTCCATTCTCTGATGGTGCTAGTGCTGTAATAATCGCTAGTGAAGAGTTTGCAAAGAAGCATGGAGGAGAGTATATAGAAGTTATAGGATCCGGTAGGGGTGCATCTCCGGCTGCTTTACAGAATAGGGAAGATCTGACAACTATACCAAGTACTAGAGCAGCAGCAATGCAAGCGTATAAGCAAGCAAACTTAACACCAAAAGATATAGATTTTGCTGAAGTTCACGATTGTTTCACTATAGCAGAGATTGTAGATATTGAAGATTTAGGATTTTTTGAAAAGGGTAGAGGTGCAGCCGCTGTTAGGGAAGGTTTAACACAATTAAACTCAGAGATAAGTATAAATCCATCTGGAGGATTGAAATCAAAGGGTCATCCTATAGGTGCAACAGGTATAGGACAAATAGTTGAAATTTATGAACAATTGCTTAACAAGGCAGGAGAAAGGCAAGTAAAAGATGCTAATATTGGGTTATCTCACAACTTTGGTGCTACTGGGGCAAGTTGTGCAGTCCATATATTTAGAAGTGTCTAACATGATCGAAGATAAGTTTATAGAATGTGCAAAGAGAGGGAAGATCTTAGCAGCAAAATGTAAAAAATGTAACAATACACAATTAGCAACCATATTATTCTGCTTAAAATGTAATTCTAATGAACTAGAGCATGTAGAATTAGATGGAGAGGGAAGAGTAGTTACATACACAATACTACATGTTGCTCCAGAAGGGTATGAGAAGTATTCACCATATGCATGGGTCATACTAGAGAGTAATGGATTAAACATATCCGGCTTCTTAGAAGGGGTGAAGAGTCCTTCAGAACTACCATTAAATAGCAAAGTAAAGATTATAGGTTATGATGAAAGGGGTATCATACTCTCAAAAGCATAATATTTTTATTTTATAGTTAATTTTTATTAGTGTTTAGTTCTTTTATATGACTTGTTATACCATATCATCATGAGTATCGAGATAGTTTGTAGTAAGTGTAATAATACTTTATATAGAATAAAACAGCTCAGACCTGTTAAAGATATAATTAAGAAGAATAATAGATGCCCTAATTGTGACGCTGCACTAACTACTGACTTCGTCCTCTCTATCGAGCGATTTTAAATCTACATACACACAATTATCTTTTATTGTAGTCTTATATAGTATTAGATCTCCACTCTTCTTCCATTCTTCTCTCTGTTCATTATAAAATGCGGGTATGGATACTAACTTACCAGTATCTAGATTAAACTCAAACTCATGTAAAGGACATACGATATTACAGTCCTTGAATGAACCTCTATGAAGATAAGCATGTCTATGAGGACAAAATGGATCAAATGCAACTATTCTACCATCCTTTTTACCTATTATAATCTCTCTCTTCTCTATGCATACAAGTATCATGCTATTATCTTTTATATCATTTATGTTACAAACTTTGATCATATTTATAAAAATTTATGGGGGTTAACCATGTGTAGTCCTCAGATGTGCACCAGCGTGTGGAGATTCACCTATAAACCTTCTTCTAAAGTGCGCTGACGGTCTTCCATATAGAAGCTCTAAGAACCATGCTTCATGCTCTATCTCTTCTTGCATTATCCGTTGTGCTATATCATATGTCCTAGGATCTTTGCCATAAGTCATCTCGCATACAGCAGCCCATGATCTTATAGCACACTGTTCAGCAGCAAGTAACACTTTGATTATCTCTTTTACATCTTTCCAATTTTCTGGTAGATAAGCATCTGGACATCCTGCTTTATCTGCAAACTCCCTTATATCTCTTGGTAATCTACCACCCAACTCGTATATCCTTGGTGTCATCGCCTCGAAATGGTTTCTATCCTCTATTCTAGCATCTTCTACTATCTCCTTTATCCCTTCTCCTTCTAAACCAGTGCAATGCATTCTTAGTATAGTATAGTAATAATATGTTGTAAACTCTGCGCCTACACCAGCTATAAGAAGCTCTAGCAGCTTCTTAACATCTATCCCAGCTTTCTCTATAACCTGTACTGCTACTACATCCTTCTCACTTATCTCTTTACTCATCTTATATTCTTCTCCTACAATTATGTATTATAAACTTTTTATCACTAGTGAGAGTATTTTATGTAGGAGAACTATTAACAAGCTTGATGTATTGCATATCTATAGAACATTGTTATAAGAGAGATATTATAAAACTGATTAACTATTAATTATAAACAATATATCTAATAAAAATAATATAAAGAATTTTAATATAATATATGTTTCATTACTACAAATACTATACTAGATACAACGATACTAGTAATGTAAGGAAGTATTATATTGGTATAATCTATACTCTCAACCCTTACACTCTCAGCCTTAAGTGCCATTCTATTATTATCTTCTATCTCAGTATGGATATAGCTTATGTTAAACTGATTTAGTAGTATTATAGTTGCAATAGCTAATACAATTGAAGAACCAAACATTATATATCTATTCACAAACATACTTCATATCTCATGTATATAATACTAATAATTAGAACGGCCTCTTAAGCCATAGCCTAATGCTCTCAAACCAAAATATCGTACTTGCTATAATAGCAAATACAAGCGCGTGTATATTAATAGCCTCATAATTTGTTATTATATATGTTATTAATAAAGTTGTAAAAAAGATAGCAAAGAATATCAAACGAGGAACGGTATATCCTAGTATATTTATATATGATTCTAACATAGTTAAATCTGCTTTCTTGGAGACATAGTATTGTCCATACTCATCTTTAGCAACTAGTCCCATCTCAATCAGCTTTTCTAGATGATAACTAGCAACACTAGGGCTAGAGAATTCGAGATCCCTTTGGACTTCTCGCACACCTACTTTATCATGTTTAAGCATATAGAGATAAACTTGTAAAGTTTTGCCTTTGAGCTTTGATTCAATCTCATTTGGCATTAATTATACTTTAATAAGGTAAGATAAATACTGTTCTAAACTTTAGAACAATGTCTAGGAGAATAGAGCCCATTGTTCAAGTATTATAATATAATGTTCTAAACCAAAGGTTAACTTTGGGTATTAACCATAGTATTGATGGGATGAAAAAGTATGTATATCCAATAATCGTAAGTGCAGTAGTAATAGTCTATATCTTAGCAGTAATGAATCAAACACCAAATACCGCAATAGCAGAGAAGAACAATCAGACTAATACAGCGCCAGCAGAACTCTTTATAACAGGTAGTGCTACCAAGTCTCTTAAGCCTGATAAAGCAAGTATAATTCTAACTGTAGAAATTGATGGTAAGACAGCATCAGAAGCTACAGATAAAAATGCAGAGATAATGGTTAGAGTAGTAGATGTATTACATAGGTTAGGTATAAAAGATGATGAGATATCAACGAATTACTACAATCTTTCTCCTATCTATGTCTCTAAAAGAAGCGATAATATGTGCATAACAATATATCCCCCACCGCCAGAATGTATGGAACAGATCTTAATAGGATATAAAGTTATAAACTCTATAAATGTTATAGTAGACGCAAATTCGAATCTTGGAAAGATAATAGATGAGAGTGTTAGCGCTGGAGTAAATAGAGTAGATTATGTAAGTTTCTTCGTATCTCAAGAATTACAAGACAAGATAACTAATGAGCTAATAGAACAAGCAGTGAATGATGCAAAGAGTAAGGCTGAGAGGGCATTACAACCGTTGAATATGAGTATAATAGGTGTAAAGAGTATATCTGTAGGTTATTACCCAATTCCAATATTTCAAGAGAGCTATAGAGCTTCAGGTGCAGTAGAAACATCTACCCCAATATTCCCATCACAACAGCAGATCTCAGTATCAGTAAATGTAACCTTCTTAGTACAATAAATCCCTTCTTTTTATTTTGTAATTTATGATTATGCCATAAGTATATATCTCTAATTTGCGTATAAATGCCATATGCATATAGAATACGAAGATTCGTTTGTTAAACTAGCTAGTCTTATTGGTGGTGAAGAATATCTAAAAGTTGCGAGGGCATTATTGAATTCAGAAGATGTTACAGATGAGGAAATTGCAAGTGCCACTGGTTTGAGGATAAATATAGTCAGAAAGGTTTTATACGATATGTTTGGAAAGGCATTAATTAGTGGTATTAGGGTAAAAGATGACAAGAAAGGATGGTTCGTCTATAGATGGAGAGCTAGAAGAGATTACGCTGATAGTTTCATAGAGAACCAAAAAAAGAAGATACTCGAGCGATTAAAGAAAAGGTTAGAGTATGAAGAATCTGCAGAGTTTTATCACTGTGGCAACAAATCATGTGATAGATTATCGTTTGAAGAAGCTGTTGAGGTGTTATTTAAATGCCCAAATTGTAAAAACCTTCTAAACAAAGTAGATAATACAAATATAAAAAAGGCCTTAAGATATAAGATAGATGAGATTGCAAGAGATCTAAAGAAATAATTAGCTATTAATAGATCTATTTTTATTATAAAAACTTCGTTATGAATATACGTCATTATTTAGATATACAAAATCTAAAAAATATATCTTTAGATAGAACATCTAGTAACTTTAGATTAAGACAAAATAATATGTTTTGTTCATATTTATATAATATATTATCTTCAACGATCTATGATATTTAATATGAACTTCAGAACATTACATTATTGGAGATTACATATTTAAGATGCAAGAATAGTATTTATTAATAGTGAGAATACGAAAAAGAACATAGTTGTAATACGACAATTCCTACAATTTAGATAAGCGATAATATAATTAGGTGCTTATTCATGATATATCTACTTGATTTTTATATTATAAAGGATGAAAATATAGATATGAAGATAGTAATAGGCCTTGGAGGGAATGCATTAATAAGCAAAGATAGAAGTTTTGAAGGTCAATACAGTTCTATCAATGAAATATCTTACAAACTTGCATTATTAATAAAGAAAGGTTATAGATTAGTTATAACTCATGGAAATGGCCCTCAAGTTGGAGAAACTCTTCTTAGACATGAGCATACAAAAGATTTGATACCACCATTACCACTATTTGCATGTGTAGCAGAAACACAAGGATTACTAGGTTTCATGTTAGAATCATCTATAAATAAGCATCTATCATTACTTAATACTAAGAGTCAAATCGTTACATTATTGTCAAGAGTAATGATATCTATAGATGATCCATCTCTTAGTAATCCTACTAAACCTATAGGACCCTTTTATTATGAGGAGAATATTAAAGATTTGTTAAAGATCAATCCAAATATTAGATTTAAAAAGATAGATGGTATGTATAGAAGGGTAGTTCCATCACCCGAACCTATTAAGATATTAAATATTGATGCTGTAAAGAGATTACTTGATGATGGATTTAATGTAATAACTGGTGGTGGAGGAGGAATACCTATAGCAAATGATCATTTCATTGATGCTGTTATTGATAAAGATCTTACCAGTGAAAGATTAGCAACGGAACTCAATGTATCAAAACTCATATTGTTAACAAATGAGAAAGGTGTATACCTTAATTATAAAAGTGAGAATGAGAGGTTACTAAAGAACGTAACAACGAGTGAATTAAAGTATTATTTAGCGTGTAATAAATTTGAAGAGGGTAGCATGAAACCAAAAGTTAAAGCAGCATTGAGATTTGTAGAGAATACTAAGAGAGAGGCTGTAATTGCAGATCTCGATGATCTATTAGACGCTGTAGATGGAAAGGCTGGGACCGTTATTAGTCTTTAGCAAAGAATAAATCTTTAATTATATTTAGAAGATAAAATGAGAGTTACACCATGGAGTGTTGAAGGAGAGATAGATTATAATAAATTAGTACGAGAGTTTGGTACAATGATGATAAATGATGAATTACTTGCTAGAATAAAGAAACATGCAAGATATTTACACCCTTTACTGAGAACAGGATATTTCTTTAGTCATAGAGATCTAGATTGGATAATTGATAAATATGAAGAAGGCGAGAGGTTTTATCTATACACTGGAAGAGGGCCGTCTGGGAATATACATCTTGGTCACATACTCCCATGGATCTTTACAAAATATTTGCAAGATACGTTTAATGTTAATCTATTATTTCAAGTTACAGATGATGAAAAGTTTCTATATAACGACGATAAAGATATGGACGAAATCTCAAAATATACTTACGAGAATATACTTGACATAATAGCAATAGGTTTTAGAAAGGAGAAGACAAAGATAATAGTAGATACAAAACATATAGATCGTCTATATCCTATTGCAATTGAGATAGCAAAGAGAATAACATTCTCAACAATAAAAGCAACGTTTGGCTTTAACAATGCAACTAATATAGGCATGATCCTTTTTCCAGCAATACAGGCAGCACCATGCTTTTTACCATCAAAGTTTGAAGGAAGACTTGTACCATGTTTAATACCAGCAGCTATTGATCAAGATCCATATTGGAGAATAACTAGAGATATTGCTACTAAACTAGGATACTATAAGCCTGCACAAATACACTCAAGATTTGTTCCAGGTTTAGGTATGCATGGAAAGATGTCAAGCTCTATACCTGAGACAGCAATATTTACTACCGATGAAGAAGATAAGATAAAGGATAAGATCTCTAACTCATTTACAGGTGGGCAAGCAACTATGAAGTTACAAAAAATGCTTGGTGGCAACCCAGAGAATTGTCCAGTGTTTTGGTATCTAAAGTATATGTTTGAGGACGAGAAGAGTTCTGATGATAGATACATAAAGTGTAGAAGTGGCTCTTTACCATGCTATGAATGTAAACATGCTCTAATTGATAAGACTATAATATTTATAAAAGATTTTAAGAGGAGAAGAGAAGAAGCAAAGAATTTAATAGATGAATATATGTTAGAATAAAAGTATATTACCATTAGTATCTATCTCACCTCTTCTTATTCTACTAGTCGAGATAGGCTTTCCGTCATCTGCAAGGATCATATCAATAGAGATTATTGAGAGCTCTTTGAGACCATTTTTTCTTCTTAACATATTGAGCTGATGAGCCTTATATTCAGTCTCTTTACTTACAAATAATACTTCTATCTCTTCTCTATCCAATGTTGGACCAAAATCATCATCTAATCTGATTATAGTATATCTTCCTGTATAACGTCTTTCAAGGATATTCTTTAACTTATTTAACCTTTCTTCATATGTATGAATTAGAGTCTTACCACGCCTAAATGCAAACTCATCGCTACTTATTCCAATTATTATATATTCGCTTTCACTAAATGCTCTTTCTAACAATTTTATATGCCCTTTATGTATTATATCAAAAGTTCCTCCTACTGCACCTAATTTAAATCTCATAATACTCTCTCTATAAACGAATATTTATATTATATACAATTAAATACTATAATTGGATAATATACTTATGTGCAAAGTTGATGCGCTAAGATATTTTGACAATTATATAACTAGATTCGATAATGAACTAGAGAAAGAGTTAGAGTTATACTCTTGGTCTCAATTTTACGAACCGTTAAAATATGCACTTGCTAATGGGAAGAGACTTAGACCGTTATTACTTATCTTATCTGCTGAGAGTGTAGGAGGAAAGAGCGAGGATCTTTATAATGCAGCAGTAGCAGTAGAACTTTTACATACTGAATCTATAATACATGACGATATAATAGATAAAGAGAGTAAGAGAAGAGGTAATATACCATTTTATAAAAAGTACGGTTATGATTTTTCTATACTTACAGCAGATTTTGTATTAGGTATGATCTTGCATGTTGTAGCAAAAATAGATAATGCGAGAGCAGCAAGAGAACTAGCCAATGCTGCACTATTAATGAGTGAAGGTGAAGCATTAGATATAATGGAGGGTCGTATAATAACATTTGATGATTATATAAATATGATAGAGTTAAAAACTTCTTCTCTATTTGAGGTATCTGCTAAAGTAGGAGCTATACTTGGAGGAGGAGACGAGAATGCAATAGAAAAACTAGCTATGTTTGGTAAGTATATAGGTTTAGCATACCAAATACATGACGATATGAATGATTGGCATAAAGAATATAAACTATTTAATATATTATTAGATTCAAGTAAACAAAAAGAAGAATTCTTTGTTACAATGAATAAATATTATGAGAATTATATTATAAAGGCATACGATGCATTAAAGTATATAAATGATAATAGTAGATTAGAGAGATTGATTGAGTTAACAAGGAGTGATTATAAGAAGATGAGATGAGATGAAAAGGGAGGGTAATGAAGAATTAGATGAAAGATCGACTTCATTACTCTGGAAAAAAGTGGTTAATGCTCCATGGTGGGTAAGCTATAAGCTTGGTATTATACCTGCGGCAGAATTACATAACAGGATAGAAACTCTTGCTGCTACTATAGGGATAAATAAAAATTGGCTTCATAAGTTTTTGGAGTATATTATCACACAATATACATTAAAGTTTAAGGATAAGGAGTATTATGGTTATCATACATTAGAACATGAATTAGAAGCAGCATATATATCATTACTTGCTGCAAAGAATGATCCTAATATGAATTATAAAGATATCTTCTACCTATTAATAGCTGCATTATTGCACGATA
The DNA here is from genome assembly GCA_013538715.1 of Candidatus Nitrosothermus koennekei. Classification (GTDB taxonomy): domain Archaea; phylum Thermoproteota; class Nitrososphaeria; order Nitrososphaerales; family Nitrosocaldaceae; genus Nitrosothermus; species Nitrosothermus koenneki. The sequence goes on from JACAFH010000003.1 coordinate 101,185, forward strand.
TGGATCCTTATAAAGAATCTGATAAACCACACGAATTCTCTATAGAAAAATATATAAGAAACGATAATATGATTAAAAAATTTATAGAAGATGGTGGATTAGATATAAATATAATAATAGCAATGATATATAGAACTACATACCCGTTTACTGGAAATAATGCTGAAGAGGCAATGAAGAGGATTAATGAACTACTTGTTAATGTAGAGAATAAAGAACATTACATTAACCTTGGATGGTTTCTATCAGTATGTGAGAGGATAGCTGGTTATACTATAGGTGATTTCAGAAGATCTATAGAACTTGCTATCAGGAATGCTCATGCTTTGAATTGGCATCCTTCTGTAATAAATAGAGAATCTGTAAAGTATTTTGATAGATTATTTATAGATGATAAGATTATGTTTGATAAAATCATAAATAATCTACCAAAAGAGGTAAGTAATAACTTCTTCTCTAATGTATCAAAATTCAAAGAGTCATGGGAAAGAGAATGCTCTATAAGAGATGCTATACTGTCAAAGAAGATAAATATGTTTTATAAAGTTGAGGATATATCTTTGTTAGATAATTCATTAAAGCAAAATATTATAGAGCTTTATAACTTTTTACCATTGCAATTGAGATTAAGAGCAAGTAGTCCAAAAAACATAACAAGTGATACACTATTAGTAACATTACGAACAGATAGCACTGGTGCATCAATAGTAGGATATGCTAAAGGAGGACCATTAGAACATTATAGATTAAGAGAGAAGACTGTAGATACTAACATGGGACTTAATAATACTATTTATCTTGAACCAATGATAGTAAAACCAGGATATTGGGATGCTGGAGGAGGACGAATACTAAGGCGAGTATTTATAAACGAAGCTAAAAAACGAGGTTATGATTATCTAACATCGTATAATCATAGAAAGGTATTAGAACGTAGAATTGAGAGAGGAGAACCGTTAGAAATAGTATGTAGGTTTGATCCAGATATGCTTGACTATTATAGATTAGAATTAAAGAGATTCCTTATGGAATAGGAGAAGCGAGGGACGAGAATTCTATTAATGGTGTAGGATATATACCAAATCCAACCATGAATATCAGAGTAAATATTAAAACACCAAGTATAATCCTTGGTTCTTTAACTTTTTCACTAGTTGATGGCTCAAAATACATCTTCCTTATAACCCAGCCATAATAGCCTAGTGATAATGCACTGTTTAATACACCTGCTAATGCAAGATAAGAGCCCCATGTAACCGTCGATGAGGCATCAATTGCTGCTGTGAATAGATATAACTTACTCCAAAAACCATTTAAAGGAGGCACACCTGCTAATGCAAGTAATGATATTGTTAAAACAATAGCAGTTACTGGCATTCTTCTACCTAAGCCTTTAAATGAATCTATATTTACAGTTGAGATTGATACTATAGCTGCAGCTGCAGCAATGAATGCTGAGGATTTCATTATAGCATGATTCATGACATGGAACATAGCACTGGATATGCCTAAGTCTGAATATGGAGCAACACTTAGCCCTATCAATATATATCCTGCTTGCGCAACACTAGAATATGCTAACATTCTTGTTAAACTCTTTTGAGTTAATGCTGCTAAATTACCTATAGTCATAGTTAATACTGCAACTACAGCAAACATTAGACCCCATTCTACACTAAATGCACTCATACCTATTACTATCACTCTTATAGCAGCAGCAAATCCAGCCTTCTTTGTAGCTGCTGCTAGTAATGAACTTACAGTTGTTGGTGAACCCTCATATGTATCAGGAAGCCACATATGGAATGGAAACAATGCCATCTTGAAACCAAACCCAGCTGCGAATGTAACTATGGCTAATAATGCTATAAAAGATAGACTCTCATCTATATGTGCTAATGATTGTATAACAACTGTTATATTTGTAGAACCACTTATACCATAAACTAACGATATACCATATATAAGTAAACCAGAAGATAATGCACCAAATATGAAATATTTTATTGCTGCCTCATTTGACGAAGGGTCTCTCTTTTTAAACGCTGCTAATACATATGTTGGAATACTCATGAGTTCCCATGCAGCTATAAGCATAACTAGATCTGTAGAATATGCTATGAGAACCATTCCTATTGATGATAAAAGCATCAACGAATAATATACTGCTGGATTGGGAGTTTTACGCATATAATCTATACTAGATATAGTTGATATTATAGAGACTAGAAGCATTGCTATACTAAAAAATGCACCAAAAAGATCGTTTGATAATACACTGTTTGTTAATATTATGTTTGACGTGTTGTTTGTTAATATATTAAAGATTATCACTCCTATTACTATTGCTAGAGTAACTGATGCTGCTATCCCATATGCTTTATTTGATATACGCTCTCTCCTTAAAGCATCTATAACTGGCATTAATAGACCAACAACTGCAAGTATTATAGTTACTAAAATAGGTGTATTAAAGTCCATGATTCATCACACTGATAGCAATATAATTAGGATGAATATAATTCCTATGCCAAACGCATAAACATAGGTTTGCACTACACCGCTCTGTATATATCTTACTATCTTTGACCACCATGCCATACTAAACTCTAATGCTGGATTTATACCATCAACTACTACATTCTCAAAATACTTCCAGAATATCCTTGCTATGAACAATGGACCTATAACAAATAGCCAGTAATAGATACTATTAACATACCATCTATTTTCCAAGAATTTGTATACACCTCGAGTAAAAGCATTCTTTGATATTACTTCTGGATTTGCTGCTCGTTTTATATAGTATATATAGCCTAAACCTGCTCCTATACCAAATGAGACTAGTGATGAGATAACTGCAATCCAATTAAGTTTTATCTCTTCATGTTCAACCTCTATTCCATATGAATTGGTCAAGAATATACCTAATCTCTCATGTATAAAACCTTCTACAAATGGTCCAGAGATACCAACTATTATAGTTCCTGCTGCTAATATACTAAATGGTATAAACATCAATGCAGATACTTCATGAATATGGTGACTATGCTCCTCTAACTCCTCTATATGCTTGCTCTTCTTACCAAACATTGCCATCCCTATCATTCTCATTGTATAGAATGATGTCATAACAGCAGTAAGTACTGCCATAACATAAAGAACAGGTGCAAACACATAACTAGACTCGAGTAGTGCTGCAAATATCGCATCTTTACTCCAGAATCCACTTGTTATTATAGGAGCTCCCGCTAAAGATAAACCCGCTGCCATGATAGCAATATATGATTTTTTCATATTTTTCTTCAATCCACCCATGTCATCCATAAATCTACTCTCTGCTACATGAAGTAAACCTCCCGCTATCATGAATAATGACGCCTTGAACATTGCATGACTAGCAAGATGAAATATACCAGCAGAATAACCCTCTACAAATGATGTTGATAATCCTGCTATGCCTAATGCAAGCATCATATACCCTATCTGTGAACCGGTTGAGTATGCTAATACCTTTTTTATCTCCTTATTCACTATTGCTTGAGATGCAAGCATAAATGCTGTTATTGCTCCAACCCATGCTACTACTTCAAAGAATTGTGCTGATGCTATATCTGCAGCAATGAAGAAGATAGGGCCGATTCTTGCTACTAGATATACACCTGCTTTTACCATTGTAGCTGCATGTATAAGGGCTGATACAGCAGTAGGACCGGTCATAGCCTCTAATAACCATTCATGTAATGGAAATTGGGCAGATTTTCCTATTGCTCCGCCAAATATTAGCACAGCTGCTGGAATCAACAAACCAGCTGTATGCATATTTTCTGCCCATGTGTGGTCCTCTATTAATGGCTTATACTCAAATGTTCCAGTATGCATAAAGATGAGAAATATCCCTGTGATCATGAAGATATCTCCAGCCTTTGTCATAAGAAATGCTTTCATTCCAGCATGTGTTGGTGAGGTAAACTGAGGAATTGCTAAGGCATAATGATCTATTCTACCAACATAATCTTTACTTCTGTCTCTATACCAGAATCCTATAAGGGCATACGAGGCTAAACCTACTCCTTCCCAACCAAAGAATAGCATAAGGAAATTATCTGATAATACTATTAACTGCATGCTACCTATGAAGAATAGCATGAAGAACCAATAGCGTGCAAGATCCCTGTCGCCTTTCATATAGCCTATACTATATACTATAATGAGGAATGATATCCATGCTACCAGATTTGAGATTATTATACTTAAAGTATCTGCTAATAACCCCGCCTTTATTCCTATACTATTAATCCATGAAATCTGTGTATGAATCTCATCGCCTTCAAGCATTACAGGAATTAAAGTAGATGATAATGTTGCACTTACGAAAGCAAAGATTGCAGGAGATATATCCCTTCCCCTCTTACTAACTTTATTAAGAAGCGGAGATATCATTGCACCAATCATAGGTAATATCCATATTAGCCATACATTAATTGCGAGAGCATCAAATGCTGAGTTATGTATAAATTCTCCACCACCTTCAACCATTCTAAATATAAATTCTATAGGTATCATTTATTTAACACCTCAATCACACCTTCACCAAGCACATTTTGCATGTATGGTATGATTATCTGCGTAAGCATCTCAGGATATATTCCTATGATTATTGTAAGTATTGCTAAAAAGAACATAGGTGCAAGCATGTAATAAGAGCCATCTTTAGCATGTTCTAATCCTTCATTAACTCTACCATAAAATATTCGTTTAATGCTCCATAAGAGATAAGATGCAGTTATAGCAGTTGCTATCATTGCCAAAGCAAATATTACTATCTTTGCAGTAGATCCTTCATCAATAGCTGTATTTAGTGCCCCCACGAAAAGCATCCATTCTGACATGAAACCATTAGTAGGTGGTATGCCCATTATTGCTAATGCGCCTATAACAGAGCATACTGCTGTCATTGGAAGCTTCCCAGCAAGTCCTCCCAACTTAGGGAAACTCCTTGTATGTGCTTGCATTATTAGCATACCAGCCATCATGAATAATAAAGCCTTCCCCGTTCCATGACTTACATACAATAGTACAGAACCTGTCAAACCTATTACGCTTATTGAAGCGAAACCAAACAACATGTAACCCATTTGGCTGATACTTGAGTATGCAAGCATCCTCTTAACATCGCTCTGCATAAGAGCCATTGCTCCGCCATATATCATAGTAACCATAGCACCAATAGATAACCAGAGTGATGTGGATTCATATGTTGATGGTAACAATGTTAATAATAATCTCATTAAAGCGTATCCGCCTATGCCTATCATTGCTGGAGATAATAGTGCACTTATTGGAGTAGGCGCTTCTGCATGTGCATAAGGAAGCCATATATGAAATGGTACTATTGCTAATTTTACTAACAAACCTACTATAATTGCAACAGCTATAAATGGTAAGAGTTCTACGGATATATTGCTCTCTTTTATATTTTGCATATCAAAACTTCCGGCCGATAAACCCATTGTTATTAATCCTAGTAAAAGTATAACAGCACCTACATGAGTCCAAAAGAGATACATTAATGATATCCTTCTTCTAGCACCATAACCATAAAATGCTACTAAAAAGAATGATGGAATTAACATAACTTCAAAGAACACATAAAACTCAATAAGATTAGTTGCTAGCACAGTTGTGAGCATGCCCATCGCAAATACCATATATAGTGCATAATAGATGCCCATTTGATGATTCATGACATGTGTAGGAATATTAGATACTATCTTTAGAGGAGTTGCTTGTATTGATTTCTGTTCTTCATGATACTCCTCTTCTATCTTATGTATCATATATGGTTTTGAATATAATACTAGCACTGTAGATAAGAGATAGATGATAATTGCAAATGGTATACTTAAACCATCTAGCAATAAACCAAACTCACCAAGCTGACTCCAATTATATTTTTCATAATAATACCCATTAAGCGAAGGTAATAATATCATTATAGTAGAGTATAACATTATGCCAAATGTAAACCATGTTCCAGCTGTGACTCCACCTTTCTTAGTTATGTAATATGCTAAAGGTGATAAGAGTAATGGTATGAAGACTGCTTGTAAAAGATAATACACCATATATCAACCTCTCAATCTTCTAAACTCTTTAACATCCACATCGTTGTATAATCTATACGCAAGTATTATCAATGCTAAACCTACAGCAACCTCTGCGGCTGCTATCGCTATAGAGAATAATGCAGTTATTTGACCGGCAGAGCTTGTTATAGGATTAAATTTAGAAAATGCTATTAAATTGAGATTAGCAGCATTAACTATAATCTCTATAGAGAAGAGTGTCTTTATGAAGTTACGCTTAACGACTAGACCATATATACCTATTCCAACTAATATTGCAGATATTATAACAAATTCTGTTATATTCACTCTTCTTCACCTTTTTCGCGTTTTGATAATATTAATGCACCAATGACAGAACCTGCAAGTGTCAAACCTACTACTATCAATGCTGGGGAATAATATGTAAGCATCTCTTCACTTAGTTGCTTTATACTTATACTATTCTCTTTTGTTTGTAATGTTGATAACCCGCTTTGTAAGTATAATGCACCAAGGGCTAGTATTATACTTAATCCAAGTATTGCACCTAAAACTTTTCTACTGCCATCTTTTACTTGTAACCATGCTTCTCTTCTGACAAGCATGATTGTAAATATAACTAACACTACGACGGCGCCAACATAAACTGTAACCTGAAACATAGCAACAAATGAAGCATCTAGCATAACAAAGAACATAGCTACGCCAAGAAGTGATGCAGCAAGTGCTATAGCTCCATAAATGAGCTCTTTAAATTCTAGTGCAAGTATAGCAGACCCAACTGTTAATACAGATACTGCTATAAATATGGCATCTGTCATGTGTTAAAGCGGGTATAATTCATTATTTCAATGTTTCTATATTATAAGCTAATTCTAAAGGTTGAGATATTTGAATTATTTATCATGCCTAGTTTCCAACTAACGTTGTAGAAAGATATAGCCAATATTAAAATACCAAGACTAAAATTATACTATAAAAGAAGATATTAGAGGGCCCGTAGCTCAGTCAGGCAGAGCACCGGAATTAAGGTGGTGAGACTTTTAAATGACTGAGGAGATCCGGGGGTCTCGGGATCAAAGCCCGACGGGCCCGTAATAATATGCTACATATACTATATAGTATTATTTATTAGAACTAAATATATTATCAAGTAGATAATATCAATTCAAATTTAAGGCACCGGCACTATTGCTTCGCAAGTGCTGCCGCACCTTACTAACACAATAGCGATGATAGGTTTGACTTCTGGGTTCGGAATGGGACCAGGTCGCACCCTATCTCTATGGCCGGCTACTTCTTCTTCTCTTTTTATATAAATAAACTTTACGTATTATTCTGATGCCAGCTTTACTATTAGTATTATTCTAATCATTATATACTTGTAGATACAGCAAAAGATCTTCAATTTAATAAGAACCAATATATCTAGTATTAATCTATCATTCTTATAGAAAGGTTAGACATATGTATTAGATAATAGCCAATCATATATGAGTAAATCACTAGAGAAGATAAAATCTATGGTTGATGGTATAGATAAGGCAGAAAATTTGATAATCAGTTGTTTATATCTGCTAGAATGTTAAAAATATTAGCAAAAAAGATGTTCGTTTAGTAGCATAGATGTTTATAATATTAGAATATTGTAAAATAAACCATTAATACTTGTAATAATGGATAAACATGCATTCGATAATCTATATCATATTAACATTAAAGATTTGATTATAGTATTAAGAGATAGTTAGACATTCTTAGTAGATTAAGACAATTTTAATTGAATACATAACGCTAACATCAACCGCGATAAAGAAGCATTCATACTATATAATAGTGAAGCAGTTATGTTTAAATCATCTCTAGTTACATCTATTGTTCCAAATAATAAATAATTTAATTAATACATAACAACTCATACATTTATACATCCATATTTAAATAAATTCATGTTTGATCTTTAAATTATACAATATATAAAATAATATTTATATAATTTTTAATATAATAAATTATGCTAAAAGGTATATCTGATTATAATTTAAGAATTTATATATGATAAATTAAAATATTAATAGTATAAATTATAAATGGTTACTAATAATAATTCTTATAAATATTTTATTTATATGATCAAGTTTTAAATAATAGTATGCTGTAGTATATGGGCATGGCAGATGCTGAACTAAATAAAACCTTAGTTATAACTACAATTAGAAAAAGAGATGGAAGATTAGTAAAGTTTGAAAAAGAGAAGATAACTAATGCTATATACAAAGCATTACTAGCTACTAATAGAGCAGATTATAGATTAGCTGAAGAATTAGCAGAAAAGACTGTCTCAAAGTTAGTTGAGCATGGATATGATGCAAATAAAATACCAAGCGTAGAAGATGTGCAAGATATAGTTGAAAGCATCTTAATAGAAGAAGGATTAGCAGAAACAGCAAAAGCTTACATTCTCTATAGACATGAGAGAAGAAAGATTAGAGAAGAGAAGATGAAGATATTAGAGAAAAATACTTTAGATGAATTAGATAAGAGATTAGATCTAGATCCATTAAAGATATTAGCAGCAAGATATTTAATTAGAGATGAGAATGGTAAGATAATAGAAAGCCCAAAACAATTGTTTGAAAGAGTAGCTATACTAGTAACTTTACCAGATATATTAAGAGATACAAGAGTATATTCAAATGGAAATGAGAGAATTGATGTAAAGATAGAGGATTATATAGATAAATTTGATGAGAAATTTAGTATAGGAGTTTATAAACTTAATAAATGGCATTTTGAAGCCTTTCTAAGACTGTATAAAGAATTGTCGAAATTAGGTTATGCTAAAGTTAAATTAGATGAGTTATTGTATATGCTACAGAATAATGAGTTTGCTATGTATGAAGATAAGATAAGAGAATATTATGAATTAATGACAAGTATGGATTTTCTACCAAATTCTCCAACACTAATGAATGCGGGTGCTAGATTAGGACAATTAAGTGCTTGTTTTGTATTAGATATGCAAGATGATATGTATGATATAATGAAGGCTAGTACAGATGCTGCTTTAATCTTCAAATCTGGTGGAGGAGTAGGAATAAACTATTCTAATCTAAGACCAGAAGGAGATATAGTTGCTTCTACTAGTGGAGTAGCATCAGGTCCAACATCATTTATGCGAATAATAGATACTGTTACTGATGTTGTAAAGCAAGGAGGAAAGAGGAGAGGAGCAAATATGGGAATACTAGAAGTATGGCACCCAGATATAGAAAAATTCATAACAATAAAAACAAAACCAGGTGTATTAGAGAATTTTAATATAAGTGTAGGTCTATGGGAAGATTTCTGGCAAGTATGGGAAAATAATGAGAGATATCCTTTAAGAAATCCTAGGAATGGTAAGATAGTAAAGTACGTAGATGCAAGACAACTATTAGATATAATAGCAGTAAGTGCATGGAATAGTGCAGAGCCAGGAGTTATATTTCTAGATAATATGAATAAGCACAATGTAATGAAGAGAGCACAAGGTTTATTAAGAGCAACAAATCCATGTGGCGAGCAAAGTCTATATCCATACGAATCGTGTAACCTTGGTAGCATAAATTTATCAAACATGGTAAAAAGACGAATAGATGGAGAGTATGAATTTGACTGGCAAAAGTATGAACAAACTATAAGATTGGCAACAAGATTCTTAGATAATATAATAGATGTTAACAAATATCCAATAGAAGAGATAGACGTAGCAAGTAAGCTAAGTAGGCGAATAGGATTAGGTGTCATGGGTTTAGCAGATTTGCTATTTAAATTAAAGATAGCATATAATAGCAAAGAAGGTTATGAGTTTATGAATAGATTAGCAGAGGCATTAACATATTATAGCATGGATGAGAGTGTAGAAATAGCAAAGAGTAGAAATGCATTTCCATTATATAATGAATCAGCATATATTAATGGAGAATTACCAATTGATTACTCTGGAGGTTTATTAGATTGGCAAGCATTAATAGAGAAGATAAAGAAGTATGGTATAAGAAATTCTCAGACTACAACTGTTGCTCCTACTGGAACTATTTCTATGATAGCAGATTGTTCTAGTGGTATAGAACCTATCTTTGCTTTAGTCTTTGAGAAGATTGTAACAGTTGGAAGATTTATGTATATTAATAAACGATTTGAAGAAGTTTTAAAGAAACACGGATTATATAATGAGGAACTACTAGTAAGGATAGCTAATAATTATGGGAGTATAAAGGGTCTAGGTTTACCTTTTGAAGAAATATTTGTAACTGCTATGGATATGCACTGGGCTGATCATATAATGGCTCAAGCTATATGGCAAAAATGGATAAGCAATGCTATTGCTAAGACTATAAACATGCCTAATGATGCTACTGTTGAGGATGTTAAATCGTCATATCTGCTCGCATATGCATTAGGTTTGAAAGGTATTACTGTTTATAGGGATGGATCTAGGAATCAACAAGTATTACATGTAACTAGCGAGAGGAAAGAGAAGACATATGAAATAAATCCAAGTAGTTACGTGCTAGAATATATAATAAATCATATAGATGAAGAGGTATACAAAGAGATAAGTAGGTCTTTAAAGGGTAGAGAACCAACTTATAGTAATATACCGAAAGATAAAGAATTTGTATGCCCTATATGTAAAGGCAAAGTAGTATTTAGTGAAGGCTGCAACCTTTGCATAGATTGTGGTTGGAGTAGTTGTATGTCTAGTTAAAAAAAATTATTCTTTTTCAAATTTTTCTTTGTGTATCCAATAATACGTTATTCTATCTGTATTTATCCAATATGTATCTGTTCCAGCATCTACCTTTATCTCTTTTGTAGAATCTTCAAACGTTACATTATGTTTATGTAATTCTATCTTCTCACCTGTGTCTACACGTATCATAACTTCGCCGTATTCTTCTAATCTCATTTTTAATGTATTATAATCTACCATGAAGAAATTTAATGGTTTAATTATTTAAATATTATGTCTGTTTCTCTCATTATATGCTTTAGCACTTAAATACCATGCATGTGCACTTATTATTAAAGACGCAAGAAACATCTTAGTAGCAAACACTAGACTCCATGGTGTATTAGCACTAGGATATGGCATATTTAACTTATCTATCTCTAATTCTCCCTTCATTAAACCAGCTGTAATTAGCGCATTCCACACCATAAAATTATACATAAGTTCATATAATGAGATGACAGTTACAGCTATAGAAATTAACTCTATTATTGCTATCGATGCCTTTGAATTCTTCTTAGTAACTCTAACACCAAGACGTGTAACACAATACCAACCAATTACTGATGCAAGCATTAGATATGATACTGGTTTTGCAAAACCTTTAATAGGAAACTCTGTTGTTACAAGAATCTCACCAACTGTAACTTTACCAGTAGAGAGATACTCTCCTATACTTTGAAATAAAGCATAGAATGTTATTGAAGCCATTATAGCGCCACAGATATACAATATGATCTTATAAAGCAACGCTGTTTTCTTATCATCCCATTCTATGTTCGCTATATGCATATAAGCATCTAGCATAATATTTCTATAAAGATTTTACTTTAATGCTGATAATATATCTCTTAATACTTTAGAACCGTTCTCTTCAAATGCTGTACCTATAACTATAGCATTTGCACCTGCTTTGCTAAGCTCTCTTGCTATATTACCATTCTTTATTCCTCCGCCTACTATCAAAAGCCCTTCAAAACTATTTCTAACATAAGATACCATCTTAGGGTCAACACTTCTTGATGCACCAGAACCAGCTTCTAAATATAAAGCCCTCATACCCATATATTTTGCTGCTAATGCATACATAACTGCTATCTTTGGTTTATCAAACGGTATACCTCTTGCTTGTCCAACAAACCATGCTGTACTACCATCACCTATTATTAAATAAGCCATTGGTATACTCTCCAATTTATATTTCTCTATTGCTAATGCTCCTAACGCTTGTGCTTGTGATATGTAATAAGGATTTTCTGAATTTAGCAATGAACTAAATAATATTGCATCAGCATAAGGTGATATACCTGTAACATTCCCAGGAAACAATATTACTGGTATGCTTATTTTACTCTTGATAGCTTGTATTATATTACTTAATTCTATCTGATCTATTGCTGAAGAGCCGCCTACTAATATTGCATCAACCCCAAGCTCTTCAGCGTCTTTTGCCATCTCTACTGCCTTTACTAGTTCTAGCATCTCAGAATCTAATAATATAAAACATAGCGTATGCTCTTTACACTTCATTCTAAGAATATCCTCAATTCTTCCCATACCATTTTCTAATACAGAAGGGTGTTATAACTTTATTAGATACTAACAGCTATACAGATCTGGTATAATAATGAGTATTATAGATATTAACAAAAATGATATTATTAAATACTTAATTAGAAAATCAGTATTAACTGAGAAACAAATATCAATTATTTATAATAGGAAAAAAGGTATTAAAGTTAGTAACCAAAGCAAAGGTGCATACTATAGAGTATTACAACAAGGCAAGCAAAACATAGAAAGAGTATTTTATAGTATTATATTACTAGAGATATTAAATATAATAGATGATAGAAAAATAAACACATTAAAGGCATTATCAAACAACCTTGAAAAGGCATGTGATATAAATAATATCAATATACGTGATGTGATAAATATAGTTGATAACATTTTAGATAACCTTGTTAACGAATAAACTTTATATGTAATGTGATGTTATTATATCACATGACTTATGAAGAAATTGTAGAGTTTGTTACATTAGTTCTAATTGTATTAATAGGTTATGTAATAGGATTAATAACTACATTGTTCATACAAAAGGTATTAAAGGATAAGAGATGGAAAGAGATGGAAAGAGATAGAGATAGGAAAGAGATAGAGGAGTATAAAAAGGCTTTAGATAACATTATGATAAAATTAAGTGAGATAGAAACAAGATTAAAAGATAATGTCACATCAGATCAAAATATAAATCACATCACATATCACAATACTAACAGAAAAGAAAAGCATAATGATGTAGAACTACAGATACTAAGTTTATTAGAAAATGGAGAGAAGAGTTCGAGAGAAATAGAGGTCAGTATAGGAAAGACAAGAGAACATACTGCAAGATTAATGAAAAAATTGTTTGAAGAAGGATATGTTAGAAGGGATGAGAAAAAGAAACCGTATATCTACACTCTAACAGAAGAAGGAAGAAAGATTATTAAGAGAGATGCTGTCTAATTCTTTCCTTACGATACAACCATTCATTTTTCCCTTTTATTCTTGAAAGTAGATTTCTATTAGTAAATCTACTAAGATATGTAGATATTACACTAAGTTTTATAGGTTCATTATACCTATCTTCATATAATTCAAGTATATCACTAGAAGTAAACTCATTTGATGGATATGTATCTATAATATTCCAAATCTTCTCTCCAACTGAACTTAGTTCATGTGGTGTATTTAAATTAGTGTCAGAACCATTAATAAATTCTGCAACCTCAATCATTCTCAATAACTTATTCTTATCAAAATTACCATCAAATACTACAGAGTGTCTACTACCATCATCATACTCAATTTGTACTTTAATTCTTCTAACTCGCACCATTAATTATTATTATATTAACAAATTAACAGATAAGTGTTAATGGATACTTTTTGTTAACTTGTTAAACAATAATTATAAAGCGCTTAAAAAGTATTAACAGATTAACAGGAGTGGAAATTGTGATAGTTAAAACAAGGTTGAAAAACACTCCAGTGGAAATTGTGGTGTCAAAAAATACTTGTTAACTTTGTTAACAAAGGATTAACACTCCAGTGGAAATTGTGGTGTCAAAAAATACTTGTTAACTTTAAAATTAACAAAATATTAACAAGAGGGACACCGGTTATTCTACTGTATAGGTTTCTACATAATATATTTAAAGAATTTTTACTTAGTAACTCTAAGAATTTTTACTTCTCACTTTATAACTCTACTTCTACTATCTTATCAATAATAATAGAGAAGAAATACTGGTGTGTCTCTTGAGTATAGATGAGATATTCAATAAAATAGTATCTTCAAGATCATTAATTAAAGATAGAGCAGTACTTAGAGCTGATTACGTACCAGACAAACTTCTTTTTAGAAATAATGAGATAACAGCAGTTGCAGAAGTGTTATCACCATTACTAAAAGGATATAGAGCATCAAATCTATTACTTTATGGTAAGCCTGGTACTGGTAAGACAGCAGTTGCAAGGTATGTTCTTAAACATTTACAAAGGAAAGCTAATGAATTAAATATTAAAATTGCTTTAGCTTACTCAAATACAAAGACGGCAAATAGAGAATATACAATGCTTGTTGAATTAGGTAATTCAATAGGTCTCAAGTTTCCATTTACTGGGTTAGCATCTAGTGAGCTTTTTACAAGAATACTTAATTATATAAATAATTATAATTTAAATACTGTATTTGTTCTTGATGAAATTGACTTTCTTGTTAAGAGGTATGGTGATGAGATATTATATCAAATGACACGTTCAAATGAGAGACTTGAGAATGGTTCATTAGGTTTAGTTGGTATATCAAATGATCTTAATTTTAAAGAATTTCTCGATCCAAGAGTTTTAAGTAGTTTAAGTGAAGAAGAGGTAGTGTTTGCTCCATATAGTGTTAATGAGTTAAAAGAGATATTATTAGAGAGAGTTGAACTTGGTTTTTATAAAGATACAGTAAATACTTCAGCAATAAATCTTTGTGCAGCTATAGCTGGTTCTGAGCATGGTGATGCAAGAAGAGCAGTAGATCTTTTAAGAGTTGCTGGGGAAGTTGCTGAAAGGGAGGGAGCAGTTAAAGTAGAGGAAAGACATATTAGAATTGCTGAAAAGAAGATAGAGCAAGATAAAGTTACAGAAACTTTAAGAAGGTTACCACTACATGAGAAACTTGTAATGTATAGTATATTACTTGCAGATAATGGTATTACTGGTGACGTATACTCTAAATATCTTGAATTAACTAAAAAATTATCAATAGAACCAGTTACTCAACGAAGGATAGGTATGATGATAAGCGAACTTGATATGCAGGGTTTAATATACGCTCCTATAATAAATAAAGGTAGACATGGAAGAACTAAAAAGATAACTTTGGCTATTCAACACTCATTATTAAAGCAGGCAATTGAAGAGGATCCTTTAACGAATGGTATATTATAAAGTCATTAAATAGAATTCTATATTGAACATATTGTATATCACGTTAAAGAAAAGGTTTTTATACACATTAATAGCCTCGCTTATATTTGTTTTAACATATTATATTGGTAGTATTGCTCCATTAAGTGAAGAGTACTCTTCAATACTTAGGAAAGAATTTAAAAATATAATACAAAACATTGATTACCTATCAATATTTCTTAATAACTTTAGAATAACACTTGGTATGTTTATTCCTGGAGTTGGTGCTGCTATTGGACTATATGCAGCATATAATACTGGTTTGGTATACCAATCATTTGCTCAAACATCTTCTCAACTAGCAAGTATACCGTCATTATTAATATTATTAACACCATTTGGAATATTAGAGATATTTTCATATGGGTTAGCAATATCACAAAGTATTATTTTATTAAAGGCAATTATAAATAAAAAGTTAGATAAAACTTTGCTTTATTCTACACTCATACAAGTAGGGATGGTTACATTGATACTCTTTATTGCAGCCATTATTGAATATTATATGATAAAAGAATTAGGAGGAATAAGTATCACCTAGGTTTAATTACTATAACAATTAGGTCACTATATTCTTTTTCTGGTATCTCATCAAGTCTAGCATATGTTAGCTCTTCATTATGTGTTAAACGCTCATATATTTCTGCATCAAATTCTTTAAGCTCTATTTTATTATCCTTTAAGAACTCTACTATATGTTTAGGCATGAAATCCCATGGTCGTGGAAGTATGATTACAGTCTTCCTCTTTTTTAATGCATATATCAATTCCTCCTTCTCTTTATCTATATTACCTGTAATATGAAATGTTATTATTTTACATTTATCTAGTGCCACTTTAGCTCTTGCTGCAGCGACCTGAATAGAACTTATTCCAGGTTCAATAATTATATTTTTATCACCAAATATCTCTCTTAATCTATCAACTATCTCAGATTCTGAGAAACATGAATCACCTGTAAATGGTATTACACATATTTTCTCGCTATCTTTTATCTCCTTTAATACATTACTATAAATCTCTTCTTGCGTCTTTAATGTAACATATCTAACATCTTTATTAATAATCAAATCTTTAATTGTATTTATTGTATATCTATAACCTACTACTATATCTGCACTCTTTATTATCTTTCTCGCTCTCTCTGTTATATAATCTGGATCTCCTGGTCCTACACCTATCAAGTATATCTTCATCCTGAAATATTTCTATTAAACCTAATTTATTTATATGATTAGATGATAGAGATATGCATGGTATTAGATAAAAAGAAGACACCAAAAGAAGTATATGATTGGCTTATAGATGAAGTTACGGAATATCATGAAGGTAATAGAGAAGTTACAGGCAAACTCTTCAGAGAATAGTTATTATTTTATCTAATATATTATTTATAATATTTAAATTATATCTAATAACTGAATTATTTTCTCTCGATTGTGAGTTTAAAGCAATAGAAGAGGTTATATATATAACTAATTTATTAGTTATATGCCTACAGCATATGTATTAATAAACTGTGATCTGGGTTCTGAAGAAGAGATAATTAAAGAGATAAAGAATGTTAGGGAAGTAATAGAGGTATATGGTGTATATGGTGTATATGATATTATAACAAAGATACAAGCAGAGAATATGGAGAAGTTAAGAGAGATAATAACATGGAAGATAAGAAGAATAGAAAAGGTTAGATCTACGCTAACAATGATAGTTATAGAAGAACAGTCTAAGCATTGATTATTGATAGAGCTCTATTTATCTCTTGTTCATCATTGAAGAAGTGCGGCGATGCTCTGATAATATTTTTTCCCATTATATCTCTTTTTGCGAATATTATACCTGCTCTCTCTAATTTAGTAAGTAAATCATCTATATTATTATCATTAAATGATACTATACTACTCCTCTTTTCTGCCTCGTGTGGTCCATAAATCTCTCTATCTTTTAAACCCTCTCTAAGGATCCCTGCTAACTTCATATTTCTCTCCCTTATATTACTAATACCTATACTCAGTATATATTTTAGAGATGAATTAAATGCTGCTAATGCAGCATAATTTCTAAATCCTGCTTCAAATCTAGCTGGTATATCACTTAATACAATCTTATCATCTATTATGTATGAATTTCCATCTATTAATGGCTCAAGAAGATCCTGCTTCTCCTTCTTGCAATAAAATACACCTATGCCACTAGGACCACAAAGCCATTTCGATGCTGGGAATGATAAGAAGTCACACTCTATCTTTTTTAGATCAACATCAATAGCTCCTACGCTTTGGGCAGCGTCTATAAAAAATGGTACATTATATTCGCTTGTAATTTTACTAACCTCTTCAACTGGTAATATAGCTCCTGTATTGAATAAAACATGACTTAATACTACTAATTTACTCTCAACGATCTTTTCTTTAACTTCATCTAGAGATATAAAACCATGCTCATCTATCTTTAATCTTACTACCTCGTTTCTTATCCATGGTATATAATTTGCAGGATGTTCATGTATACCATCTCTAATTAATATCTTTCCTTTTGATTTTAACCCTTTACTAACTATGTTTATGCCTTCTGTTGTACTATGAGTAAATATAATCTCTTGCTCATTACAATTTAGCATTTTAGAAATAACCTTTCTAGTATCTAACATTAACTCTTCTATTCTAGAGATTGATGATGTAGAGTCTGGACCATATTCAGCAAGAGTTAACATAAAATCAGTTGCCGCTTTTATACTCGTTATAGGCATTGGCGAACTAGATGCATTGTTCATATATATTAGCCGTTTTGTGATCGGGAAATCTCTACGTATAATTCCGATATCCATTATTACCCATCATTAGATAAGATATGCATGCAATTTAAACTATCAGAGATACTAAGGAAGACTAATCTAATACTCTTTGAAAATGAGATTACCAAGTTTGATTTTCTAAATAAATTTCTAAACTCTAAAACTAAGTTAGTATACATTGATATAGATCTATTCATAAGTGGCTATATAAAAAGTGGATTTATAAAAACAACTAATATAGATCTATTCATAATGGATGATATAGAAAAGAGTTTAACAGAAGCGATATTAAATGTAGATAACAGTATAGTTATATTTGATTCAATAGATACATTTTCTTTACTTTATGGTGAGCACCTATTAAGCATTTATTTCTCAATATTATATGTACATACTAATAAGATTGTTGCTATTAGTAAGAAAATTATAATGGATAAGGTATTTGATGTTATAATTGATATAGATAAAAGGAATATAGTAAAACATCCTACGCTTTCTGGTTTAGAGTTTGATTATCATCAAAGCATAGAGTGATATAAGTGTTAATGTTAGGATAGAGAATCCCACAACCATTAACTTGTTCACACCTATCTTCCTATCTACCGATTTATGAATTAGATAGAAAGCAGTAGCACCAGCACTCATTATAAATATTCCAAGTACTACCTCCCCTAATGTTTGTACATTCCTATTTCTAGTTATGAATAATGCATTCTCTCCCTCTAATATCCCATTAAAGATACCAGATGCTAAAGTAAAGATTGCTACTATATATACTGAACTTACAATAGGCAGTATAGTATGCCATCTCATATCTATTATCGTTTCTCATCCTTAAATAAACTTAATTGCCATTTAACAACATCTCTAATGAATTCTCCACTCTCATCTAACTCTAATAATCTTGTAAGATACTCATCATATTTAAGATTGTCATACGCTTTTTTCCATGTATCATAATTCTTCTTAACTTTATCATATGCAAGTTCATGATATTTACATAATTTATTATCTGCATCTCTGTTACATATCATACACTTCATATCAATATTAGAAATACTAATAAGTTATGTTCTTTATGATTAATGTATGAAAGGAGAAGAATATTGTAGAGATATACTAACATTAATGAGAGAACATCATGAATGGTTTGATAGTTCTATACCATTAATCGCTAGTGAGAACATTCCAAGCCCTGCAGTAAGAGAAGCAATGGTCTCTGATTTTGCTAATAGATATGCTGAAGGATGGCCTGGAGAGCGTGTATATGCCGGTTGTAGATATATAGATCAAGTAGAGATAAAATGTATAGAGTTAGCAAAGAGAGTATTTGATGCAGAGTTTGCAGATGTTAGACCAATATCTGGTGTATCAGCAAATCTTGCCGTATATGCAGCATTTACCAAACCTAATGATACAATGCTAGCATTAGCTATTCCTAGTGGAGGACATATATCACATGGAAAAAGAGAACATGCTGGAACTGCCGGTTTGGTCAGAGGTTTGAATATAGAAACATATGTATTTGACAAAGATGAGATGAATATAGATATTGATGAGAGTATTAAGAAGATAGAAGGACTTATAAGAGAAGACAGAAAACCTGCACTTGCTATGTTTGGTGGAAGTTTATTCTTGTTTCCTCATCCAGTCAAAGAGATGAAAGATTTTCTACATGAAAATGATATAAAGATATGCTATGATGCTGCTCATGTAGCCGGACTAATAGCTGGAAAAGAGTTTCAAGATCCATTGAGAGAGGGTGCAGATTTTATGACTATGAGCACGCATAAGACACTCTTTGGTCCTCCTGGAGGATTAATACTCTCATTTGAAAAGTACAGTGAAGATATAAAGAAAGCGGTATTCCCTGGTAATACTAGTAGTCATCATTTACATAATGTTGCTGGGAAGGCTATAGCATTATCAGAGATGTTGGAGTTTGGGAAGGAGTATGCTAGGCAAGTAATAGAAAATGCAAAGACTCTAGCAGAAGCATTATACAATTTAGGATTTGATGTACTAGCAGAGAAGAAAGGGTTTACCAGTTCACATCAGGTTGCAGTTGATGTTAGTAAATATGGTGATGGATGGAGTGTTGAGAAAAGATTAGAGGAGGTTAATATAATATGTAATAGACAATTATTGCCAGGAGATATAAAGGCAGGTAGGAATTATCTACATCCAGGTGGTATAAGGCTAGGGACTGCAGAGATAACTAGATTAGGTATGAAAGTAGACGATATGAAGAGTATTGCTATATTTATGAAGAGAGCTATTATAGATAAAGAGGAAGCGTCAATTATTAGGAGAGATGTTAAGAATTTCAAGGAACTATTTAAACATGTAAAGTATACATTTGACAATAGCACTAACGCATATGAATATATTCGATTAACAAACATCAAAAAAGGTTAAGAGAAGAACTGGAGTTGCATCTCTTGTTTTAGATAACGCTTTATACGTTCTTTATTCTTATCTAAGCATATGAACATCATATTCATTATACACTCATCACATATAGGTTTGCCTCTGTAGTTTACACCACGATCATTCCCGAAGTCGAATTGTGAATTGCATAAGACACATCTCATGCTTTTATCATATACTTTATAGAAGTATAAAACGTTTATGATATTAAAATAGTTAATTTAATACTCTTACGTAGTATGTTCATTTAGTATGTAGATAATAATATTATAATTCAAGTTAAGTTTAATAGAAATTAGCATCATATAGTTAATAATGATACCAATCTCAAGACCATTGATAGAGAAGGAAGAGATAGAACTTGTTAATAAAGTTCTTACTAGCAATGAGTTAACAAATGCTTCATACGAGGGAGGAAAATATGTTCGTGAATTTGAGAGACTATTAAGTGAGTATACAAATGCCAAATATGCTATTGCTATTAATTCTGGAACGTCAGCACTATATGCAGCATTATTATCATTATCATTAAAAAGTAGTGATGAGGTTATAATACCATCACTAACATTTGTAGCAACTGCTAATGCAGTAGTTGCTGCAGGTGCAAAACCAGTTTTTGCAGATATAAGAGAAGATGATTATACAATAGATGCTAATGATATAGAGAAAAAGATAACTAAGAATACTAAAGCGATAATACCAGTTCATATATATGGACATACAGCAGAGATGACCCTAATAAGAGAGTTAGCATCTAAGCACTCGCTTTATGTAATAGAAGATGCATGTCAATCACTTGGTTCTATTTATAAAGGGAAACACACAGGAACTTTATCCGATCTAGGATGTTATAGTTTCTATCCTAGTAAAGTATTAACATCTGGAGAAGGAGGTGCGATAGTTACTAACAATAAAGAGCTTGCAGATAAGATAAAGATGATAAGGAATCATGGTATGCTTGAAGGTTACGATACTAGAATATTAGGTATGAATTTGAGAATGGGAGAGATAAATGCTGCGATAGCAATTGCGCAAATGCACAAGTTAGAGATGATGCTTGAAGTAAGAAGGAGTAATGCTTACGTATTAAACACTATGCTAGATGGAAGAGTAAAGATACCAAAAGAAAATAGTGATAGAAGATATAATTGGTATCTATATAGCATATTAGTTAACGATAGAGACTATATACAGAAGAGATTAAACGAATTAGGAATTGGAGCATCTGTATACTATAGAATTCCAGTTCATAAAACACCGTTCTATGGTAATAAAATAAGACTTCCTATTACTGAGTATGTATCAGAACATATATTATCACTGCCAATTCATCCACTTGTAAAGAGAGAAGAGATAGAGTACATAGGCAGTTCTTTGATCAAATTGTTAGATAAAATATTATAATATTTATAGAAGAGAATTATAGCATGAATTAGAAATATTGTGATTATAATGCTTTGAACTGTTCTGTCCATCGTTGATATGCTTTAAGCATATCTTGGCTAACACTTGGTTTCCTATTTTTTAACATCTCTATAAAGTCTTTATTTGTTACAGATCTCGTAGTCGCTTCATTCTCTTTATGGCTAGCAAATAATTCATTAACTACTTTTAACTGCACAGATTGACATATATCCCTTATATCACTTGCTGAATACCCTTCACTCTCTTTTGCTAATTCTTCTAAACTTAAAGAAGCATCTTTATTTAATGGGGCAGTATATTGTGTAAACATCTTTAATCTAGCCTCGTAATTCGGCAAACCAACAAATATCCTTTTTTGGAATCTTCTCAAGAAAGGCCAATCTAAACTCCAAGGTTTATTAGTTGCACCAATTACATATAATTGCATATTATTGCCCTTACTATTTATACCATCCATCTCAGTCAAGAATTGGTTCTTTACTCTAACTTCTCCACCGATCTCATTGTTTCTACTTCCTAATAACGAATCTAATTCATCTATAAAGAGTATAACAGGCACATTCTCTTTTTGAGTTAATCGTCTTGCCATACTGAAGAGTTTTGCAACATTCTTCTCTGCCTCACCTAACCATTTGCTCATCATTGATGCAGCATCAACATTTATAAAATAACCCTTGATCTCACTTGCTGTAGCAGCAGCGAGCATAGTCTTACCATTACCTGGAGGACCATAAAGTAATATACCACGTGGCCAGCCTAAGGGAAAGAGATCCGGTCTTTCTGATGGATATACTATAGACTCTTTTAAAGCGGTCTTTGCATCTTCTAATCCTACGACTTCATCCAATTTTATATTTGGTTTATCATTCATTATCAGTTCATCAAATTCTGACTTCGTTTCTGTAGAGTTAGCATTACCATTGTTATCATCTACATCTTCATACGTTCTTATCTCTTGCAGTGCTCTTATTCTATTTTGGTAAGCCTTCGCCCTTTCCATATATATATTGTTTAGCTTGTAATCTGGGTAAAGTTTTACAAGTTTAAGTAGATAATCTACTGCTTTTTGATAATACTGAATAGCTAAAGGTCGTGAGCCTTGTGAATCTAATCTAATAGCCTCTGCCGCATATCTACTTGCAATATTCTCTAATTCATTTGGTGCTATGCTCAATATATATCAACTCAATTTATCGAGATTATTACCTATACTTGCATGTAAATATTCTTAGTAAAATAAGTTGATATATGTTGACTAATAATCGTTAGTATATGGCAATTCTGGATACATCTTCTCATTCTTAATGCCTAATATGGCTTTTACTTCAATTAACGAATTCATAATATTATTCAATGCTAGATCAATAGATGGTAATAAATCATTCATCTCATCTATTACACAATCTAGCGTCTTAGAAGTATTTTCCATAATTGTAACCAGTTCATAAAACCGTGCTATAGAATCGATCTTATTATGTAATGCCAACAATAAAACTTGAATAGACGATAAATCATCAATTGGCTCATTAGAATATTCAGGAAATTTTTCATTAAAACTTTCTAATAACCTATTTCTCAATAAATTGATAGAGTTTATACTCTTCTCTATCTCTTTTAATGCATATTCTATCCTTTCTTTACTCCTTTCTTCCATATTATTCATTACTTACTATCTTTTTCTCGTTTATCATTGTTACATCTGGCAATCTCTCTTCTATAGAGTTCTCAGCAATAGCTGCTGCTTCTTCCATAATCTTTGCCGCTTCCTCATTTGCAGTATCAAAGTTTATAGTATATCCTCCTACTTGACCAGCATCTATTAGTATGTTTGCTAGAACATTAGATATATCATTCATACTATTATCCACTTCTGGCATCATATCAGATAATCCCGCCCTTACATTCTTTACTACAGCCATAGCAGGACTTAGAGTAACTACTACATCACCTAATTCAGTAATTGTATTTAACCTTAGATTTACTTGTTCTAACGCAAGCTTAGATCTATTGACCATCTTTATAGTCTTTCTTATTTGAGCTAGCTCGTTAGATAATATTATCGAGTATTGAGTATCTCTTTTTTGTAAAGCATTTATTATCCTCTTAAATATCATCTCATCCTTACTCTTGAGTCGTTGAAGTATAGAATCTAGTGCATTGATCTGCATCTGTAATCTCTTCTGTGCTAACTCAATTCTTGGCTTTATAGGTCCTGATATTTTACTCTCTTCTTCTTTATTCTCTTTATCCCATTTAGATACAAATGACATAAACTAACTATTCTTATCATATCTAATACTATCATGTGCTTATAATTTGATAAACTATTCAAAAGTATTTAGCTTGGATCTATTTCAGATATTATATATAGATAATAACATGCAAAGCATGATTAATGTACTGGTAAGCTTAGATCTTAGTGTAAATGAAGCAAAAGCTTACATTGCACTGCTTTCCAATGGTCCACAGAATATTAGTGCTCTAGCACATAAAGCAAGTATACCTAGATCAAAGGCATATTCGGTAATAAGACGGCTTATTAAGAAAGAGATGGTAGATACAATTAGTAGTAAACCACTTGTAGTAGTTGCAATACATCCAGAATATGCACTCGAGCGATTTGTAAAACATCATCAACAACTTGCAAATGATGTAAGAGAGATTATAAAAGAGCTTGAAGAGGTAATGAACGATAAGATTAGAAATAAGACTTATATGATCATAGATAGATCATCAGAGTATATACATAATCTAATAAACAATGCAAGATACTCTCTCTTACTAATGTTTGATGCGCAAAATCTAAACATAACTGAGCGATATAAAGATGAGATAATATTAGCATATAGAAACGGTATAGAGGTAAAGATACTTGCTAATATAAACTCACTTATAGATGGGATAGAGATCAAGAGATATGAAGGTAGTAATAATATGTTGATAATAGATGATACACTTGTATTGTTTGATGGGCTAGAGAAGTATTATGTATTTAATGATAAAGAATTTGTAAAGATGTATATGAGAATATTTTATAATATGTGGAATAATAGTATAATACAATTCAACACATCAAGTAGGAATGGATAATATATCATAATTATTATATCTACTAACATGTTTAATCAACCCATTAAACTCGTATAGTAGCCTCAAAAGAATTAATAATATGCTGTCTCTAGAATTAGCTTATTATATCGCAATTACATTCATGAGGTAGTATGGGAGAAGAATTTGATCTTAAATCGTTTGAAGAGTATGTTAGGGAGCATTATTCCAAGATAAACATAAAAGAGAAGTTAGATTCTATACTAAAAGATGCTAAAAGAATAGGTTTCATAGATGGTCCACCTACTATGAATGGGGAACCTCATATAGGGCATATAAGAGGAAGGATAATTAAAGATCTGTGGTATAGATTCAATATATTACGTAAATATAATGTAGTGTTTAGAGCAGGATGGGATACACAAGGTTTGCCAGTTGAATTACAAGCAGAAAAGGAACTCGGTCTGTATGGAAGTAAAGCAGAGAATCTATCAAAGATAGGCATGGAGAAGATGGTAGAAGCATGCAAAGAGCTAGTTCATAGATATAATAAGAAATGGTTAGAGGTAGATAGATTGCTAGGCATATCACTTGATCATATAAATTCTTATTGGACGTATTATGACGAGTATATAGAGAGAGAATGGCAGTATCTAAGAAGGGCTTGGAATGATGGTATATTAGTTGAGGGATACGCAGTAGTTGCCTATTGTCCTAGTTGTCAAACCTCTTTAAGCCATGCTGAGGTTAATCAAGGTTATGAGACTGTAGAGGATCCTTCACTTTATTATAAGGTTAGAGTTGTTGGTGAAGAAGATCTATACATCATAGTATGGACCACAATGCCTTTTACTGTAATAACCGATGAGATGGTAGGTGTAAAGCCAGATGGTGATTATCTTTACATAAAAGTTAAAGATGAGAGGTGGATAGTTGGTAAAGAGAGACTTGAAGAATTAATGCATGAATTAAATATAGATGATTACTCGATCATCAAAAGCGTAAAAGGAAGAACTCTAGAGGGAATTAGGTATTTACATCCTCTGCTTGATCTCTTACCCCAACTCAAAGAGTATAAAGGCATTCATATAGTAGTGGCTGAAGAATTTGTTGATACTAGCACTGGGAGTGGTATAGTACATTTGTCTCCAGCAAATGGCGAGGAAGATTTTCAAGTTGCTAAGAGAAGAAATATTCCTATCTTCAATCCAATAGATGATTCTGCTAGGTTTACTGATTCTGCTGGCGTGTTTACTGGCATGTTTGTTAGAGATGCAGATACTCATATAGTTGCTAAGTTGAAAGAGCGTAACTCATTATTAAAGATAGGAAGGATAAAGCATGAATATCCATTGTGTTGGAGAAGCAAGCACAAACTCATATGGATTGCGAGAAGAGAGTATTTTATTATGGTTGATAAGATAATAGATAAAGCATTAGAAGCAGCAGAGAACGTTGAGTATTATTACCCAGAACCAAAGAATAGATTCATATCTATTATTAGTGAACAGAAACCATGGTGTATATCAAGAGAGAGGATCTGGGGAGCTCCTCTTCCTATATGGGTATGTAGCAAATGCAAACATAAGAATGCATTGTTTAGTAGGGAGGAGATAGTAAAGAATGCAAAGATATTGCCAGATGGTAAACATTTTGAGTTACATAGACCGTGGATAGATAAGATAGTTATTAATTGCCAAAGATGTAATGGTGAAGCATATAGAGAACCATTCGTTCTAGATACATGGCATAATAGTGGTGCTGCACCATATGCATCTTTAACAGATGAAGAGTTTAATGAATTAGTTCCAGCTCCCTTCTTGACAGAGGGTATAGATCAAACAAGAGGATGGGCATATACGCTCTTAATAGAGAGTGTCATAATATATGGAAAGTCTCAGGCGCCATTTAGGTCTTTCTTATTCCAAGGTCATATATTGGATGAAAATGGTAACAAGATGAGTAAGAGTTTAGGGAATGTTATAGATGGTTATGAGATGGTTAGCAAATATCCAGCAGATCTAATAAGATTATATCTAATTTGGAAGGCAAGTCCTATAGAACCATTAAGCTTTAGTATTAACGAGATGCAGAAGCGTTCTTATCAAATACTTAACACATTATATAACCTCCATCTATACTTCCTCCAGAACAGTATGTATGATAAATACTCAAGTAATTATACAATATCATGGGCATTAGAGAAGAATCTATTAAGAGAGAGTGATTTATGGATATTATCAAAACTTGAAAGAGTCAAGTCTATAATTACTAACGGTTACGAGAAGTGTAGATATCATGAAGCAGCTAGAGCATTGGAGAGTTTTATAATAAATGATCTAAGTCAGACTTATCTTCCACTCATAAGGAATGAACTATGGAATGACGATGAGGAGAGTAGAGAGAGAAGGTTTGCCATTTATGCTACATTAGCAGAGGCGCTTCTTACTATAGATATATTATTGCACCCAATCTCTCCATTTATAACTGAATATCTTGCTATAAAGATCTTCAATAGAGAAAGTATATTGTTAGAAAGATGGCCAAAGAGTGATGAGAGATTTCATAACAATACACTAGAGTATGTGTTTGAGATTATAAATAATATAATATCAATAACTAACACTGCTAGGAATCTTGCTGGATTAAAGAGAAGATGGCCTTTATCAACCGCTTACATTGCTCTTAAGAAAGATAAAGCAGACCTTATCATGAGGTATAGAGAGTTGTTATCTAATCAGACTAATATAATGGATATAAAGATATTGGCATTAGAGTCTGATGATAAGGTAGAGAATATATCGTCTATGTTAGATAACCTCTATCCTATAAATGTTAAACTTTCGTTAAAGAAAGATAAGATAGCACCTCGAGTAAAGGCAGATTTGAGAAGAGTTATAGATGCATTTGAGAAGTTAGATCATCATGAAGTGATTAAAGAGCTAAGGAAGAAGAGATTCATATTAGCATATGATGGTAAAGAGATAGAGATAACTCAAGGCGATCTTAACTTGGAGTATAAAAGCAAAGAAGGATATACTTTAGTAGAGAGAGACGGTATATTCATATCTATCTCTAAAGAGAGAGATCAGCATCTAATAGCAAAAGGCATAATAAGAGATTTAGCAAGAAGATTGCAAGCATTAAGAAAGGAGCGAGGATATAACCCAACAGATATACTAGACGCTGCTTATATAGCAAATCTCGATGAGAATATAATTGCTATGATAAATGAGATGATCGAAGAGATGAGATATCTTGTTAGAGTAAGAAGAATAGTATTAATGAGAGATATTAGAGATGGTATAAGATGGGCAGAAAGTGAATTGGATGATAAGAAGATACTCATCTCAGTAGAGTAATTTTTGTTTTATTATGAGTAATGGTAATTATCTATTATAGCATTTATATAATACGTAACAAAGGCTTATAGAACAATTATAGATAAGATCAACTTAATAACTATACATCTATTGAAGATACTAACATTTGATAATGATGAGAATCAAATTAGAAGAGTTGATATATTAGCATTTAAATCGAGTCTGTATGATTGCTAGTTTTATCATTAATATAACTAGTTATATATCCTGCTACTTTATTCTTTAGTTCTTTTGATCTGAATATGGCAATCTTCTCTAATGTATCTTTATTAGCATTATAATCATTGCTAAATAGATCTGGATACTTATCTATCAATTGCATAGAAATCTTCTTAATCCTATTCATAAAGGTATAGATGAGATAGCAACTATTTTATTCTATCGCTAAGTATCTTAAAGTATTATTTGTTAGCATATTACAAGTATTGCAATAATCAAATCCTAATATATTGGATACAGCATAAGCTACACTAATTAGATAAGAAGGCATTGCCATTCTTTCTTCGAAACATCTTGGATAGTGTACAGGACTATCTGTCTCTATTAAGATAAGTTCTTTCTCACTCTCTTGCAAGAGATGAGGTTTATCGCTAGCATAGAGCAATGCTGGTCCATAAGATACATAATAACCATGTTCGTTTGCATATCTAAGTTGTTTCTTACTACCAGCAAACCAGTGCAGTAATACTCTAAGATTATATGATGATAATATCTCAAATATATCATCTAAACTTGCTCTAGAATGAATAGATACAGATTTATCATACTTCTCAGCAATATCTAACATACTTCTAAATATATGCTTCTGTCTCTCATACTCTTCTCCATCCTTTGCATACTTTTTATCCAAACCTATCTCACCTATTCCATAAATCTTATCTATATTAGCAATAACAAACTCTTCAAATCTCTCAAGATCCTCATTTATACTCCATGGATGTATACCTACGAATGGTATTATCGCATCAGAACTTAACTCTAAGTTCCTTTCTGATGTAATTAGATCCATAGATACTGAGACAACCTTGATATTTAATCTATTTATCATCATAATAATATAATCCTTTAATACAAAGAGTTCATCATCTGTTAGGTGTGCATGAGCATCAATTAGCATATAACTATACTCTCAATCTCATATTAAACTTTTTAAGTAGAGAATGATAATAGCGATACATGATTGAATCAGAGCTTGGTTTAGCAGGTGTGTATAGACTAATAAAGAAGGCAGGTGCAGAAAGGGTAAGTGATGACGCAGCAGAAGAATTAAGAAGTATACTAGAAGAGATTGCTATAGAGATATCAAAACAGGCTATAGAATTAGCAATACATGCAGGAAGGAGAACGGTTAGAGCAGAAGATATAAGATTAGCAAGGTCTATGCTTAAGAGATAACAATTTAAACTGTGAGGGAAGCATAATGGTGGGGTGGCAGAGCGGCTATGCGCCCGCCTGCAGAGCGGGTATATATGGGTTCAAATCCCATCCCCACCTTAAGTCTTAATGATAGGATATATTGTAACTTCATATTTAGAGATAATATAGATTTTGATGGCGATGAATATAATTCATCTTTAAAAAAGAGGATGTGAAGGTTTTGAGTATATAATCAATGCAAAGATTAATAAGAATTTTAAATATAAATATATGAGACTCGAGATAAGAGATAAATAATTAAAGAATAAATTATTTATTGTTAATAGTATTATCAATATCTCGTTTGATTATCATGTTATATAATAGCAATAATTATAAAATTAATACATGTATTATCCATAAATGGCTAATAGTATTATTGTATACTAAATATTATAATAGAACATGTTAGTTAAGTATAATTTTTTAATTCATGCTTAATAAGCATAATACTTAAATATTTGTATATTACCAATTTTTCCATAAACTTTTTATATTGCTATATCTAATAACTACCTATGGCTGAAAAGCACAGTAAAATAATTCTAGCAACATTTCTAGCAACAATACTATTGTTACAAACTGCTTACATGCTTCCTGTTAACGCACAAGTAGAACCATCGTCTGCTAATTCAGACCCAAGCACGTGGTATACTACTGTAGCAGGTAATTTGGATACCGATACATACGATCTTTATCCATATGAGCATGATGAATCACTAACTATAGGCTTCTCTAGATTTGGAGAGATGATAAACAGCATCAATAGTGTAAGAATAGGTTTAGAGTATAGGAATCAAGATCCATTTGCCCCAGCAGCAGGTTCTAGTTTTCCATCAGATATACCACCATCTTCATGGTTACAAGGTTGGCTTATCAATATTACATACAATCATCCAACAGCGGGTATTAGGAATGTATGGGCTACTGCACAGCATGCAGATACTGTAGATCTAGCAAGGAATTGGTTAAGAGTAGATGATGATTATCAAGATCTTTATGGAGCTACTGTTAGTGTTAATGGTATAACTGGCAGTAATAATCCATCATTAACAGATGATGCTGAGAAGTTAGAAGATCCAGCAGATAAAGGAGTCTTGATTGATGTAAACGATCCAACAAGTTTTGGTACTACTCCATTTAATGGAGGTAGAAAGACCAATGGAACAGCAACAACAGGGCCTATAGAAGTGTTGTATGATGGTCCAAGAAGGTTTGTTGGTGTTACACACACTACAGTATACGACTATGTAGATGGAGATGCAAAGGGATTAGTAGATATTGTATTTACAATTGACTTTAATAAAGTAACTAAAGAGGTTAATGTATTAAAGGATATAAAGATGGTAGATCAAGCAAAGTTTACTATCGCTCCTATAGAGATTACAATACCTGATCTAGAATATAGAGATGAGAGTGGACAATACGATATATTTGAAGGGGTTACAGAAGAAATAGAAGGTATGATAGTATCATTTAGCAATAGAGGAGAGTTTGATCTCAAGGCTGCCGATGCTAGCGATTTTAAGAGTTTTGTGCACTTTTATACATATGGTGCAAATCATACTAATGATGCTGATAATGATAGATTACCAACAGTGTATGATAATAGATACACTTGGTTAAGAACTATGCCACCACAAACTAGTGTTCAAGGTACTCCATTAAGTTCATGGGGTAGTGAACCAGCGGGTCCTGACAATCCAACTGATGATATAATTTATGGAACATACGATGTTGCTCAGATAATATCACGAACATCATCTAATGGTTTAGGAAATACTGTAGCATGGGCTGCGTTCTGGCCTTCACTAAGTGATTGGGATGTTGATGGAGGTAGAACTGGATATTGGTGGCAATCATTAGAAGCATCTAATCCTCATAGGATTGATGTTACTGACGAACCATTTAGGTCACCATACATAATTGGAGAATGGGACTTTGTATTAACTGATGAAGCAATATTCATAGATCCAGATGGCAATCCAGATGGAGATGAGTTAGAAGGTGATAGGATGTTTAGAGGTGTATCTCAGTATGGAGTTGTTGATAGACATGATGAATTAGTAGAGGGAGGAGACTTTCCATTGATGATGTGTGATGATATTGGGGTTGAAGGAAATGTCATGTATGGAAGAGGAGACGATTCAGATGCTGTTGGTAGTCTTGATAATATACTAGACCCAGAGGTAGCATACTATCTAAAGATGAAGTTCTGTCCATGGGATCTAACTGATGCTGCTAACAAGAGTACTCAGAGACATTTATATCAATTAGACGGTCGTATTACTGTTTCTAGTGTAGATCTAGGTGTTGATTTTACAGATTTCCAAGGAACTGATGTTAATGCTAATGACATAATAGGTGATACGACTGAAGAAGCAGAAGAGTGGAGAGCATATAGTACATTTGCTGAGAGAGTATTAGTAGATGGAGAATTATTAGAGAGAGGTGTAGATTATACAATAGAAGAGGATAGTGATGATTCTGCATTAATAGTATTTACTTCACCTGTAAGAGTTGACGATGAACTAGTAATCTACTACTCAGTAAACTCTGAAGGGTCATATGAATGGACAGCAGTAGGAAGAGATAGCAATGTAGTGGATAGTGCAGCAGCAAGTATGGTTACTGCTGGATTTAATGCTATCAATGATGTATCTACATTATGGGCAGCATTGGATATGAAAGATACAGAGCATCAAACACCAGTATTCTTAATGGAAAGATTTGGAAATGGTGATACTAGAGGAGATTATCACTATGATCATGCTGGAGATGATCATAGATCAGCATTAAAGAAGTATTGGAGTACTACAATACCAATAGCGTCTAGTAATATTATCTCAGTAGGAGGTCCAGGTGCAAATCTTGTCACCGAATACTTTAACGAATTCATGCCAGCAATATACAGAGGCTCATTCTTTGGAGTGGCAGATCTATTGCTAGTTCCAAGTTGGGATGCTTTAGGAAGTGGTAATGAGAAACCAGAAAGATTAACTGGACAAGCTATAACAGATAACACCGATAGTGTTAAATATAACATCACAGATAGCACTGATCCAAAGATTATACCAGTAGAAGATCAAGATTACGGATGGGCAGTCATATCAACATACAAAGATATCAATGGCACAGTAGGCTTCAATGTATGGGGCGCAACAGGCAATGACTCATTCTGGGCTGCTCAAGTCTTCCAGAATGGTTTAAATGAAGAGGTATTATATAAAAAGAGTCCAATAACATTATACAAGATAATTGCTGTTGATAATGATGATAATGGTCCAAGTAGCAATGATGATTTAATAGAATATGATTTAATTACTCTTGGAGGCGATGAGAATAGTATAGCAGAATGGTTAATGGATGAGGAGGAAGAAGGAGTAACAACAATAATACTCTGGATAGATTATACTGATGAAGGAAGCATAAGCAGGGATGGAGGATATCATCCAAAGATAACAATAGTTGAAGAGTTAGGAATAATAAGCGAGATACCACAACATGATCCATAATCTTTTTTTTGATAATTAGTATATGCTATCTATAGCTATACCATCATTAAACTTTTGTGGAGGAGCAGAAGCAGTAACACTAGAATTGCTAAAACATCTAAGCGATAATCATAGAATAAGATTGATAACAGTAGATAAACCAAATTGGAATAAGATAAGAAGCATACTAAATTATGAGATAAAGATAGAAGAGGTATATAAAATAGATTATGATCTTACTGAGCATATAAATGCTATAAATATAACAAGGATGATAATCGCATATAATTCTCTGCTAGATTATGCTACTATAAACATGTATGGCGATCTAGATCTCTTTATAGATAGGGCAAAGATAACATACATCAATGGCATACCGTTTAGTATAATAGATGAAGAGAGGGCACCTATCTATCTAAACAGCATTATAAGAAGAGTATATAAACATCTAGTTAAACCAAAGAAGAATAACATACTAATAAGTAATTCATTCTATACTAGAAGCATCATAAAAGAGAGATTAGGATTAGACTCGATAGTTATTCATCCGCCATTAACTATAGATAGAAGTAAGTTAGAAAGTAGAGAGAAGGAAGAGATAGTACTAACAGTTACAAGAATAGCTAGAGGGAAGAAGCTAGAGAGAGTATTAGAGATAGCAGAGAGATTAAAGGATACTAAATTTGTAATAGTAGGTAGGGTATATGATTATCCATATTATTATAAATTATTAGAGAAGAGTAAGCAAATTAATAATCTAACTATAATAGTTAATAAGCCAAGAGATGTAATGATAGAGTATATGAACAAAGCGAAGATCCTTCTTCATACTATGGATTACGAGACGTATGGCTTATCCATAATAGAAGGAATGATAGCAAAATGCATACCAATAGTGCCAAGAAATGGAGGTCCATGGATGGATATACTTGATAGTAAGAATGGTGTATATGGATATGCATACAATAGCATAGATGAGGCCATTAAATATATAGAAGCAGTAGACTATTCTATAGCAGATAATGCATACACTAGAGCTATACAATTATCAGAAGAGTTTTATGATATGTTTAGGAAGGTAATAGATACATACATAACCTACATATAAGTTGCATAAACTCTGATACCTTTTCTATCCCCTTCTACCTCTACTTCTGGTCTTATAGTATAACCAAAGATAAACTTATGTGCATCTACATCTTTGAACTTGTTATAGAATGCATTGATATCATTCACATCAATCCTACTTTTTATCTCTCCTATTACATCTATGCTTTTACCATTTTTATAGCCTTTAACATATATATCTGTCTCTATCTCTTTATCATTGATCTTAATGATATATCTGACTTTTATATCGCTTCTCTTAATTATTATACCGTCTTTCCTTAATAACCGAGGGAGTTTTGTAACTGCTATATCTTCTAATGTAAATCCTACTGTATTAGATAATCTACCTACTTCATGTCTTAGAGCCATTAGACTCTCTTCTGTCCTCGCTTGAGCTAAAGCAAGTTTCTCTACCGCATCTTCTAATCTAATCAATCTCTCTTCTGTCCTCGCTTGAGCTAAAGCAAGTTTCTCTACCGCATCTTCTAATCTAATCAATCTCTCTTCTGTCCTCGCTACTCTTGTCTCTAAACTAACAATCCTATTAGTTACCCTCTCATCTAATGCTACTATCCTCTCTTCCAAACTAGTTACCCTCTCATCTAATGCTACTATCCTCTCTGTTAACCTCTTATCTGCCTCTGCAATCTTCTCCTCTAAACTAACAATCCTATTAGTTACCCTCTCATCTAATGCTACTATCCTCTCTGTTAACCTCTTATCTGCCTCTGCAATCTTCTCCTCTAAACTAACAATCCTATTAGTTACCCTCTCATCTAATGCTACTATCCTCTCTGTTAACCTCTTATCTGCCTCTGCAATCTTCTCCTCTAAACTAACAATCCTATTAGTTACCCTCTCATCTAATGCTACTATCCTCTCTTCCAAACTAGTTACCCTCTCATCTAATGCTACTATCCTCTCTGTTAACCTCTTATCTGCCTCTGCAATCTTCTCCTCTAAACTAACAATCCTATTAGTTACCCTCTCATCTAATGCTACTATCCTCTCTTCCAAACTAGTTACCCTCTCATCTAATGCTACTATCCTCTCTGTTAACCTCTTATCTGCCTCTGCAATCTTCTCCTCTAAACTAACAATCCTATTAGTTACCCTCTCATCTAATGCTACTATCCTCTCTTCCATCTTGCCTTGTAATGAAACTAGTTTATTTATAGAATCTGTAAGTTCAGTTATAGAACTCTTAATCTCTTCCAACCCTAACAACCCAGACATAATATATCTAAACTCCTTATTCTCTTTAAGTAGTTTAAATAGTGCATCTTTTATAACATCAGGTTGTACAGACATAATTATTATTCTTCATATATAAGATAAAAATCTTATCCTCGTTCTAGTATTCAGTTATTATATGCTTTTATTCTTAATAGATTAGTAACATTAACAATAAATCCATGTCTATATTTATCTTTTTAGTTTAAATAAATTTAAAATCTGCTTGGTATCATTAGATTAAACTACATATTATATCTTCAATCCAAATTCTTTAGTGATGATAAGCAATACTAAATTCTTGCAACTTCATGAAACAGTTCTATATCTTATCTTATGTAACACTCGTTGTATGGCAATCTAGATTATATACCAAGCTTTTGATATTATACTAGATTGTTTTTTACTCATGAATACATCGCTAACTTATAATATAGTATTCTAGATAACTTTATCATGAGCATAAATGTAGCTGTTATGGTTAAATTAGAACCAGATCTCTCTGAAGGTAATGTAAGCTATAATCCTGATGGTACTCTTAATAGAACAAAGACAAAGAATATTCTAGGACCACATAGTGCAATAGCATGCAAAGCAGCATTATATGCTAAGATCAAATACGATGCAAGAGTAAGTATATGTACTATGGGTCCTCCTCTTGCTGAAGTTGCATTAAAGGAGGCTATGAGCATATGTAATGCTGACGAATTGCATCTTTATAGCGATAGACTATTTGCTGGAGCTGATACTCTTGCAACTGCTGAAGTATTGAAGTATGGGATAGAGAAATTAAACGCTGACCTAGTATTTAGCGGGCATAGAGCCGTCGATGGAGAAACTGGTCAGACAGGTCCTCAAACTGCATGGAAGCTAGGTTATACATTCATAGGTAATGTAATAGCATATGATTTAGATCTAGATAAGAGGATTGTTAGAGCAATAAGATTGTTAGATCTAGAAGGTATTTATATTAAAGAAGAGGTAGAAGCTAGATTGCCAGTATTTCTAACAATAGATCCTAGTTATAAGGAGAGTTATAGAAGAGTATCAGAGAGGCTTAAATACTCATTACTTAAAAACGCTGCAAGTAAAAGGATAGAACATTATAAAGATTATCTAAAGATCTGGAGTGTAAAGGATCTAGGAGTAAATCCATCACGTGTAGGTTTAGCAGGTTCACCAACTATAGTATATAAAGTCGAGAAGATACCTCGTGCAAAGAGTAGAAGGAGTGCTAAAGTTATAACATTAAAAGAGAGATATGATGTTATCAGTAAGATATTAGAGGTTGTTAATCAATGAAATATCAACATCTCTTTGTTATATTTGAACATGACGATGGTAAACCATTAAGCGTAAGCTATGAGATGATTGGAGAGGCTAAAAGATTAATGGATAAATACAATGTTAGATACAATTCTAATGAGAGTGTTATAGCTATAATTCTAGGCAGTAATATAAGAGAGTTATGTAACGAAGCAATCTATTATGGTGCAGATGCTGTCATATTTGTTGACCATCCAGAGTTAAGATATGTTAAGAATGATACATATGCTAGAATCATCTCAAATATAGTAAGTAATAGAGAGGTAGTTAGTAAAGTAGTAGAGTGTTCTGAGCAATATATTAAACCTAGATATATCTTCTTTGCAGCTGATAGTATAGGGAGGCATTTATCCGCAAGTACACTAGCAGCATTAGACTCTGGATTAGCGAGTGATGTAAATAAACTAGAGATAGATGATATAGTGCTAAGACATACACAAAAGACAGGAGGAAAGGAAGAGAAGTATGAGAAGACTCTAATTATGTATAGACCAGATTTTAGTGGATTTTTATGGACTCAAATTCTATGCTTGGATAATAGAGATGAAGCAAACAAAAAAGATTTTCACCCTCAAGCATGTAGTATAATACCCCATGTCTTTGAACCGTTAGAGAGAGATATTAACAGAAAGGGTAAGATAATAGAGTACAAAGCATCGATTGAGGAGATAGATCAAGCAATAAAGATAATAAAAAGAGAAGTAATAAAGAGCGAGGTATCTCTTGATAAAGATATAATAGTAGCATTTGGAAGAGGTATAAGAGATGATCCATCAAACAACATCAAGATTATTGAAGAGTTTGCAAAGATGATTAATGCTGAGATAGCGATCTCACTTCCATTATCTAAACAACCATATAATGTTGATAGTAATCTAAAGAGATATTTTAGTATTGCTAGAGTTGTTGGTAGTAGTGGTAAGAAAGTAGCACCAAAACTATATATAGCAATAGGGATTAGTGGAGCCTCTCAACATATAGTTGGAATGAAGGATGCAGAGTATGTCATAGCAATTAATAGTGATGCTAACGCTCCAATTAAGGACGAATCCGATCTCTTCATTCATGGAAGGATGGAAGATGTATTACCAGTATTGATAGACGAATTAAGAGGTGTTAAACATGGAAAGGTATGAAGTTACAATAGTTGGAGGAGGTTCTGCTGGCTTAGCAGCATTGATGGAATTATCAAGATTAGGTATACAAGCTATATTATTAGAGAGTGCAAATATGATTGGAGGTAAGAGCGTAACTGGAGGTATACTTTACTCAAAGATTGATGATGTTTATAACGTAGATGATATTTATGAGAATTTTAATGAAGCGCCAGTTGAGAGACTAATAACTGGTTATTATCTTAATGCGGTATCTCATAATAAAGTTTATACTATAGATCTAACAGAAGCACATAAACACAAGACAAAATTTGCTTATTCGGTATTAATGGGAAAGATGAATAGATGGTTTGCAAAGATGGCTGAAGAAAAGGCGATGAAGAATGGTGGAGGTATATTAACTGGGGTTCATGTTAAAGATGTTATATGGAAAGGAGAGAAGAGTATAGTCATAACTGATGAATTAGAAGAGTTTGAGACAGATGTTATCATAGCTGCTGATGGAGTCAATTCAGAACTTGCATGGATCTCAAAAGCTAGAGAAAAGTTTGAACCTCAAGCATTATATCAAGGAGTTAAGTGTATAGTTAGATTACCAGAAGATATAATTGAGGAGAGGTTTGATCTGAATGATGATGAAGGTATTGCTCATCTCTTTGCAGGAGATATATCTAGAGGTCATAACGGTGGAGGTTTCCTTTATACTAATAAGGATACACTCTCAGTAGGATTAGTATACCATTTAGATTCTCTCATTAAAAATCCAACCGAACCATATACATTGCTTGACAACTTCTTAAGGATACCAATAGTCTCAAACCTAATAGCCGATGAGGTTCCAATACCTAAAGAGTTAAGTAGAGAGATTCCAAAAGAGGAAGAGATAAGGATAAGATTTACACGTGCTTCACTTCTAAAAGAATGGGAAGAACTACGTTATGCGTATTATTCAAAGAGTGCAAGAGAACGATTGATAGGTAAAGTATATTCTAGCATAGAAGAGATGGAGAACAGACTAAAAGAGTTAAGAACAAAACTAGAGGAATTTGTAGACTTTTCTACAAACTATGTTGAGTTAGAGTATAGCACTAAATTAGTTCCAGATGGGAAGAAGGCTATAATGGATAAGCCATATGCTAAGAATGTATTATTTATAGGTGATGCTGCTGGTAGGGGTATATTCATTGGAAGTAGGATAGAAGGTATAAACATTGGTATAGACGATGCTGCAAGAGCAGCAAGAGCTATTGCTAGAGCAAAAGAGAAAGGCTACGAACATGTTGGAGAACATTATATGCAATTGATAAGAGCAAGTCCGTATACTCGTCAGATCAAAAATATAGATTTTGAATATATGAAGATATTTGTAAATGCATGTGCTGGTATACCAACAGAGTCATTTAATATATTCTTAAGACTAGCATTTCATCTAATCTCAAGAGCATCAATACAAGAACTTGCTGAGAGAGTAGCAAAGATGCTTGATCAAAGAACATTATTTAAGATAATAGAGAGTAATGATGCATATGTTAAATTGCCAATAGAGATAGCAGAAAAGGCTGGAAGAGTAGTTAATGCAAATTATAATATAAGAACCTTAAGTATAGATGAAAGAATAGCTAAATTAGATATAGAGGAGGATAGTGAACCTCATATAAGGATAATAGAACAATCAAAGTTTATAAAGAGTATGGTTAGTTTATGCCCAACTAAATGCTATATACTTGAGACTATAAATGGAAGAGAGAATGTTATATTACAACATGAAGGATGTATAGAATGTGGTACATGCTCTAAAGAGACAGAATGGCGTCATACTAAAGGAGAGAAGGGCGTAAGATACAAGTATGGATAAATGCATATGTAACAAAGAGTTAAAAGTTATGGAAGTCTGCTCATTCTTAGAATGTAAAAGGATTTATCTATGTATAGGTTGTAATAAAGAAGTAAAAGAGTGTTCATGTAAATGAATGTTAGGGATATACTTAATG
This sequence comes from Candidatus Nitrosothermus koennekei, assembly GCA_013538715.1. GTDB lineage: Archaea > Thermoproteota > Nitrososphaeria > Nitrososphaerales > Nitrosocaldaceae > Nitrosothermus > Nitrosothermus koenneki. Next base: position 141,346 of record JACAFH010000003.1, read on the forward strand.
GATTAAAGGAGGATAAGTTTAGCATTGATGAAGCAGAGAAGTTATTATCACTCTTCTCTGTAGAGAATATAGAGATTGCTACATTAGATATTAATAGAGAGAAGAGACGAGGCATTCCTGAAGTCATATATGGTGCAAATAAATCACTTGAAGAACTAAAGAAGATAGCATCTAGCGTATTAAAAAGTAATAATAAAGTTATAATAAGCAGATCTGAAGAATATTTAAAGTTAAGTGAATATCTCAAAGAATATGCAAATGTTAAGGTAGGGAAGTATAGCAATACAATACTAGCATATAAGAATGAGTTAAAGGATGATGAAGGTATAGTAGGTGTTATAACTGCAGGAACATCTGATCTAAAGGTTTCAGAAGAGGCAGAATTTATGTTAGAGGCAATGAATTGCAAGATAATCAAGGGTTATGACGTTGGTATTGCTGGTATACATAGGCTATTTCCAATATTGAAGAGGATAATAGAGAACGATGCAGATGTTATAATAGTATTCGCTGGCATGGAGGGAGCATTGCCATCCCTCATAGCATCATTGGTAGACATTCCTGTAATTGGTATTCCAACATCTGTAGGTTATGGATTTGGCTCAAATGGATATGCCGCGTTAGCATCTATGCTTCAGAGTTGTACTCTAGGTTTAGCGGTTATGAATATAGATAATGGTATAGGCGCTGGAGCATTAGCAGCAATGATAACTAAAAGAGTATCACGTTTTAGAAAGGTTTGAAGAGAGTATATCTTCATTATTATACGTCTTGACGAATGCAGGAACATTCTTTTGTTTTGTAGCTTTATATGATATGAAAAGCCATTCTCCACTAGATAGCTCTATGCTCTTATCCAATATATCATAGCTTAATGAGAATGCATCTGCTATAACAAACCTATCATAACTCCTTGGCATGGTGCTTATGAAGTAGCTATGTAATTGCTGTAAAGCGTTAACATTTAGATGTGCTAACCTTTGTGTAGATAACCAGCAATGTACTCTATACTTTCTACCTTGTCTAAGTAATGCTTCTACAGCTAGGTTTGATTGTTCGCTATAATCCTTTTCACTATTTCTATCTGGTATGAACTCTTGTGCCTCATCTATAACTATCAATACCTTCTCTCTTGAACCTCTCATCTTTCTCAATCTTAGAAGCGAGGTTATAAATCTTGATATGGTTTCTCTAGCTTCATTAGGTTCTGGTACATATACTATGCTTAATCTAGAGGCATTAAAATTCATATTATATGCTAACTGCTCTGGTGAGATCTTCTCTTCCTTCTTACCTCCTTCATTAATATATCTAAAGATAGACGTTAGTTGATTTCTTAAACCAGACTTTTCGTGCAATTCATCAAATAATTTATTTAGTATATTATACAATCTATCTTTTGATTCTTTATCTAAACCTCTAATATCACTCAGTCCATCAATATTGAGCATATCCAATTCTTGCAACGTGATCTTTATTTGCACACTCTTCTTTCCTTCATATTCATTTTTTAGCATGGCAATTATATCATTTAGGTTTATTCCATATTCTGTTAAAGTTAATCTAGTTATTCTGCCAAATATCTTCTTAAATATAGAAGATGCATCTATCTTATCTTCTAATGTTTCTGGTATGGTTTGAGACAATAATAATGATTCATAATCATTAAACTCTTCTGTAGTGTATAAGCTAGCACTCTCTATAAGATCTAATAGGTGTATCATATATTCTCCAGATACATCAAATATTATTACATGTAGATCTTTGATATATTCTAAAGACTTTCTTATCAATAATGACGTAAGGTTTGATTTGCCTACGCCAGTAAAACCAAATATTCCAGTATGATACCTTACCATATTCTCTATATCAACCTTTAATGGAACATTAAAGCCAAGCAGATCTCCAATGGATACGCCATTATCTATACACAAGAACTTCTCAACAGCATGATCTGTTAATAGATAAGCCTTTGCACCAACTAATGGAGTTAGATTACACTTCTTGAACTCTATCTCATCACTAATAATAAGTTCATAATTTGTCGGAATTGTTATTATATCTATCCATGTCTCATCACTCTTCTCCCAACTATCATCTATTATATCTAGATACTCTTCTCTTAAGATACTAGGCATACTAACATCCATCCCTAACATTTGATAATGAGTGGGATTAGGTACTATAACCTCATAAACAAGAAATCTTACACCATTACTGCTCTTTCTCTCAATAGCAACAAATGCTGGATTATGTAACCTATCTAATACTTCAAGATTAAACTTAACTTCAAGTATAGCTTGTATATTACTTAAACTTATCTCCCCATCTCTTGATTTGGATGATCTAGTAACTATCTTACTCTCTCTTACTCTTGCATTAAATTTTCCATTAAGATCTGTAATCCATTTGTTCATACTCTTGCACGCTCTATATCGTATCTTTGCTCTCTGAAACTCTTTGTAAGAGACGAAACCTTCCTTATCTCTCCTCTGTTAACATAAAGATTTACCATACCTTCTAACATAGAACGCATATGTCTTATATCAGCCTTTGCTGCTTTATCTGCTAGATAGAGTAGATAATTATGACCATATGCCTCATAAATCTCTTTACTATCTAGATTTGCTAACATACTTAAATATAGATCATCTATATTACTCCCATCAATAAACAATTCTAATTTACTTGTATTATTCCATTCTTCAGCTTCAACCTCTTTAAGATATTTCATATCGAACTTAGGATAGAAGAGTCTATCATACATAAAGACTGGTGATCTTAAGTTATTCTTGTATCTTCTTAACTGGAAGTATGCTCTTACGAACAACCGTTCTCTGAATATAGCTTTTCTAGCAGCCTTTAACGTATCCCTTTCCTTATCATATATTAATGACGTAAATGCCCCATCATATGATATACTCCTCCATGGTGTATCTATATTATGAGTAGCACTTAGCATTGTAAACAATGCCCTATCATTACTAAGTATGTTAGGTTGGAGTATTATTTTGTAATATGGCATTATTGCTCTTATGAACTCAGTAGTATTCATATCTTTAACTATACCTATCATCAATATATTCTCCTTTAACACTTTACCAATTAGTTCATATAGTAAGAATAAATTTAGGGCTGATATGTCAAGAAGTGTAAGCCATTTATCATTTATCACAAATGGATACTCATTGTTATTAAATATGTTATTAATGAGAGTATTAGTAACGCTTGATATTCTTTGCCAGTAGTTTTTAGTATATTCACTCAACTTTAACGTAGAATCTGTTCTATCAAATATATCAAGATCCTTTAGATACTTAATATGCTTATCTATATCTATCCTTAATCTTTTAGCAAGTTCATCTCTACTCTTCTCCCCATCCAATAGCTCTTTTATTATTGCATATTTTGCATATGCACCTCTCGCTGGCACATATATACTTCCATCTCCTAACATGTATGCTATTTTTATATCAGATAATGATACCTTACCATATCTTGTATCCAAGAATAATGCTGATCTTTTAATCCTTATTAACTTCTTTACCTCTCTTATGAGAGAAGCAAATGTCCTTATCAGTGCTCTATCTAAAATGATTAATTTAAGATCTTTACATACATTTACAGCATTATATGCGGAATACAACTCTGCCATTGTCATAAGCATATATGGTATCTTATCTAGATTGTATCTTGCATCAAATTCATCACTCTCATCTACTATATTTGATATATCAGAATACCATAAGGGTATTATACTAGATATGCCTATAGACGACCTTCTAATATCATTGCCAAATCTTACTTCTTTCTTTGTAGTAAGGTTAGCACTATATGCCATAGCATTAACATAAAAGAATAGCATCTCTAATCTCTCTTCATAATCCATTGAACCATCTATAGCTATAATGCTACCATTATCAGTCGAAGAATGATTATTAGAATATCTTATAAACCTTAATAACTCTTTTGAGTTTTCTATTGTGTGCAATCGTTTATTAAATTGATTTATAAGGAGTTCTATAGTCTTTATATTGTTTATAATATCCATATTACTCTCTTCTATGCATTTATTAATAAAATTATTGGTATTATGTCTTTAATAGATTTGCGTCAATCAATTGCTTTACAAGTTCTACAACTTCCTTCTCTATATCTATCCTAGGCAATCTAAGCTTAGCAGCAAATAGATCTATCAATTCATTTAATGTCTTTGTTCCATCACAAGAGTTCCAAAACTCTGCTAACGCATCATTTATCATGAAGCCTTGATTAGCATCATTATATAGTGCTAACGCATCATCATGTCTTTCTAATCTACCTTGCTTTAATGGTTTTGCCTTATCTAGATCTAGATTAAAGCGTAGATTCTTACTTCCATATATCTTTGCTTTTGCTTCCTCACTCATTCTATCTGGCGTCCATGGAGGATCCCATACTATCTCTACATTAACATCTCCTAACCCTTTGAGATCCTTTAATGCATTTCTTACATCTCTAACAAGTGTATCATGTAATGGACAACCTCTAGTAGTCATAGTCATCTTTATCTTTACATCATTTCTCTCATTGATATCTATGCCATATATCAACCCTAAATCTACTACGCTTAATGGTATCTCTGGGTCCATACACTTCTTTAATGCATCTCTTATTTGTTCTACGGTAACCTGCATATAATTGCATATAATTATAAATAATAAATACCTTTAGTGATAATCTCAGCTGATGATAATCTAAACTCTCACCTCTAATCTCTCTACATTCTTGAGAGATAACTAATATATCTTTCATAATCTATATAGTTATATCCTTTAATGCATCTTTACCATTATTGTTATACAATTCTGTAAAATTCTACTACAATCTGTGATCATAGCATAACCTTATATTAGTTGATATTAACAAGATTAATAATATTGTTAATATTGCTGATAATAATAATATTATGGCTTATCTAAATAATCTAGGTATGCTCTCATCATATGGTTGCTTTACTATACCCTTCTCAGTTATTATTGCTGTTATTAACTCTGGAGGAGTCATATCAAACGCTGGATTAAATATTCTAACACCTTTTGGGACTAGTTTTCTTCCACCTATACTAGTAACTTCATCATACTTCCTCTCCTCAATTATGACCTCATCGGGCTTACTTTTTAGGTCAAAACTTGATAGCGGTGCCGCTACATAGAATGGTATGTTATGCATCTTTGCTAATACTGCAATTTGGTAAGTACCAATCTTATTAAATACATGTCCACTTTTTAATACTCTATCTGCCCCAACTATAACTTTATTTATCATACCTCTTGCCATTAACGAACCTATAGCTGTATCAGGTGCTAAACTAACATCGAAACCATCATGCTTTAATTCAAACGCTGTTAGTCTAGATCCTTGCATTACAGGTCTAGTTTCAGTAGCAACTACGCTTATCTTCTTACCATGCTCTTTTACTGCTCTTAACACACCTAATGCTGTTCCATATGCTACAGTTGCTAAAGCACCAGCATTACAATGTGTTAATACAGTATCACCATCATCTATTAGGGATGAGCCATTAAATCCTATCATCTTGTTAACATCTATATCCTCTTTCAGCATAGTTAATGCTTCATCTAGTATATTCTTCTTTATACTCTCTATATCGTTTCCTTCTCTAGCCTTCTTCATAATCCTCTCCAGAGCCCAGAATAGATTTACTGCAGTAGGTCTAGTTGATCTTAATGTATTATATGCTACTTCTAGGTCTTTAATTAATTCTTCTTTACTCTTACTCTTACTCTTTAATGCTGCTAATGCTAAACCAAATGCTGCGGCTACTCCAATTGCAGGTGCACCCCTAACTACCATATTCTTTATACAATCTGCTATCTGCTCATATCTCTTACATCTAACATACTCTAGTTTACTAGGCAATTTAGTCTGATCTATTAATATTACACTTTCATCTTCCCACTTTACTGTCATAAGTTCAATATTCATGCATTTATCTTACTACTAATACTATAATTAGTTTTTCTTTGTTATCTCATTAACAATCTTTGTTTTAAGGTCTTCCATATTTCTAAGTATATTCTTACTCCTCTCCTTGAACTCTTCCTTCTCTTTTAGTAGAATCTCTATAGATTGTGCAATGTTATTATAATCTAATATATAACTAAGTTTATTATCTATTAGATAACGGTTTACATATATATCTTGCATGTTATAGATCATATTAGGTATACCAAGTAACGCTGCTTCACAATTCATAGTTCCTCCAGATCCTATAAATACAGCAGAATTACTTAACAACTCTAAACCATCTACCACATCTTGTATTACAACACAGTTCAAATCCTTCAACGCATCTCTCTGTTCCTCATATCTATATAATACATTAATTTTGTAAGATATTGATAATTCTTTTATCAACTCTATCGATCTCGATCTCTTTCCATATAAATATGCAGCTTTACTCTCCTCAAATCTAAAGAGTATTGTATTGCCATTTGAATATGATACTTCTCTTATCCATAGAGCTGGATCTAATGCCCTATATACAGTTATTTTATCTTTATCTATACCATATCTAACAAATGCTTGAGTAGGTATTATCCATGAATGCATGAGTTTATCTACCAACGGTATACTTAACCTACACACTGCTTCAGCATGAGGAGAATCATTAAAGCATATGATGGGTATCTTTAATCCAAATGCTACTCTGCATGCATCTGGCGATGAGAACGTTACAAGTTTATCTGGCTTATAATCATTGATTATCTCAGCAAGCCTTTGTATTCTCACACCAGCATTGACTAATTTATCATACAAAGTAAAGCCATATTCCCCAATTATCTCTAATTCCAAGCCTCTAATCTTTGCTAAGCCTATAGTCTCTCTAAATGCTCTTGATGTGCATAATATCTCATGATCCCTTCTTAGCTCATCTATAATAGGTTTAAAGAAGTTTACTTGCTTTGGAGTGAGGATATCAAACCATAATCTCATTCTTTCTACCTATACCATAGATCTTGATATTCTTAAATCTATCTCTATCCAATACATTCCTTCCATCATATATTATCACATCACTAGATAGATTAGAGATAAATTCCTCTTCAATCATTCTATATTCATCATGATCCGTTGCTATGAATATAAGATTAGTATCTCTTATAGCTTTATCTATCTCTTTTGTAAACTCTACACCCCTTGGAACAATAGATTCACTAACATATGGATCATGTAATCTTACATTATAACCATTCTTAACAAACTCTTCTATTATAGCATATGATGGAGATAATCGTGCATCCGCCACATTACCTCTAAATGCTAGTCCCAAAATTGTAACATTCTTCTTATTTGTTAATCTCATAGCATCCCTAGCAGCATATATGGGCATCTCATCATTTAACATTCTAGCTTGCTCTACTATATTACACTCAACCTTAACATTCTTTGCTATATCTAACACAAACTTTGGATATACTGGTATACATATTCCTCCAACACCTACTCCAGCTTTATGTATATTACAATATGGTTGTGAATTTGCTGCTTCTCTCACTTCCCAAAAATCTATATTTAATTTATTACATAAGATTGCTAACTCATTTGCTAATGCTATATTAACATCTCTATATATTCCTTCAAATAACTTCTCCAACTCTGCTGCTCTTATATCATTCATGACTATAACACCTTTCTTTGCTATAAGAGAATATAACTCTCTTGCAATATCTCTACTCTTACTCCCTACTCCAGATACTATTGCAGGATAATTCTCCTCTATATCTTTTATAATCCTGCCGACTAATACCCTTTCTGGGCTATAAATGAAGAAGAAATCTTCTTCTGGTTTTAAATTACTCTCACTTATTAGAGTTGGTAATATAATATTATCACAGCTCCCTACTGGTAGGCTAGTGTTAAAACATACTATATCATTCTTCTTTAAACCTTTACCTATCTTCTCCGTTACATCTTTTATTGCTGTGTAATCTGTAAAAGTTCCATTATTTATTAATGGCACAATTACAAACTTTATCTTTGATAATCTAGATGCTTCTATACCATCTTCAATAGCCATAAATCTATTCTCTTCAATGGCTTTAGCAAACGCTTCTTTTACGCCATATTCATTTGAATTAGGAAACCCATTTTGTGCTTCCTCAATAACTCTTTTTGATTTATCTACCCCTATAACATATGCTCCATATCTTAACCATACTGCTGCTATAGCAGAACCTATCTGCCCTAATCCATAAACAGCTATTTTTGATTTACCACTTTTTATCTCTTCTTTTAGCAATCTAAATAATCTTTAATAAAACCCTTCATATAAATTATAATATGAAGATATTACATGTTTGGGATGTTGCTGGTGTATCAGTAACACTTGCCAAGTTTATGGATAGAATGTATGCTACTAATTCTAGTATAATGATGAGAAGGGTATTTGATCCTTTTAATTTTGTTGATGAGAAATATCTATATGATAGTAGTGCAAGAGATTTTCTTATTAATACAGTATTCTCAGCAAGAAAATATGATATAATTCATATCCATTCAATAGATAAGCCATTATTTCTTAAAGCATTAAGGTATCTATATAATAAAAAGATAATACTACATTATCACGGCACTGAGATAAGAGATAGATGGTTAGAAAAGAGAGATAGATGAAGATATGTAGATGCGATTCTAGTATCTACTAGAGATCTGTTAGATGACGCACCAGAAGGAGTTATTTATTTGCCTAATCCCATAGATACAGATCTATTTAAACCAACTAATGATAAAGAGAAAGGTAAAGCATTTCATATATCGTATGGTGTTGATGAAGAAGCAAAAAAGATAGCTAATGAGATGAATCTACAATTAACTAGATAGAAAAGAATAAACCTATATCATTTAAGGAGATGCCACCCATCTTAACAAGATATGAGTATTACATTGATATCAAGAAAGCCCAAGGTAATGTGTTACACACTTTAAGACAGGTTTAGAAGCACTAGCATGTAATACAAAAGTAATAACTTGGGATAAAAGGATTATAGATAGATTACCAGAAGAACATAAAGCAGAGAATGTTGTTAAGAGATTATGGCACATCTATACATCTCTGTTAAACACTTAATACTTTATCTCCTTAGTTATAAACAACCTATACCATATCTCAAAGGCTAATAATGCAAGTATCTTGTTTACATATCTCACATCTATATCTTCTGTCTCAAGCATCTTAAGTGCTTTATCTAACCATTCTTTATTTATCCATCCATCCTTTACTATTCTTGCATCATCTAAATAATAGAACAAAGTCTCTTTATGATTCTTGCATATAGTTCTTGTATCTAATGTGAAACCAATTTTACTGTTGTTAAGATGTATGTTGTATTCACTCAATATCTCTCTTAAGATAATCTTACCAATGCCACTTCTCTGATCAAACTTTAATCTGGGATCTATTGACATAGCCATTCTTATAACATCATGATCTAAGAAAGGTGTTACCCCATGCAGTGAGAAATGTTGAAACAATTTTGTATTAGTAGGTATCCAATCAAACAGTAATTTGCCATTAAAATCAGCAAGAAACACTTGTTGTAAGGGTTCTAGATTATTATCAAAATATGGCTTAAAGAGTGCTAGTATATTATCCCAATTAAACCTAATTCTATCTCCAAAGAGTTTATGTTGATCTGGGACATGATCACGTTCATGACATGAGAGATATGCTAAAGCCTTATCCCTCCACGAAGTTGCATTATATTTGAGAAATTTTGAATATCTAAATGTATAGCCACCAAATAACTCATCGCCACCATCTCCAGTGATTAACATATCAGAATATTTGCTTGCTTCTTTTACTATATAATAAAAATAAAGATTCCACCTAGGTTCTTTTACTATGCTTAAGTGTAATGGCATATCATCTAAAATATTGATATCTCTAAAATCTATTATATGGATTTCAGCATTGAATCTAGATGCAAGTTCAGTTGCACATTTACATTCATGATTCTCATCAAATATTGCACATATACAATCTATCTTGATCGATGGATTTGTATCCCTTATTAATGATAGCAAGAGAGTAGAATCTACACCACTACTTAATGTCAATGCCACTCTCTTTTTACCCTTTATCTCTCTATTTATAACATATATCAATAATTCTTTTAGTATATTCTTATCAACATCCATTATACTGTTAAGATCATCAGCAGTGATTTTTGAGATTAGTGGTTTTTGTAATGGGTTATAACGTAATGTTAAGAGGTTAACTATAGATTGCTCATTTAATGAGAATGACATTTTAACTATTTAATATCTTCTTCAATCTCTCTTTTTGTGAATCGTTAACAAATCTTCTAAATTCTTCATCATAATAACGATAGTACTCATCATTTTTAAACTTAATATCTGCTAGAAAATAATCTAGCATCATCTTTAATGATGCTTTCCATGGAATCTCTTCAGTACCAAAGATTATATTTCTTACACATCTTGCTATAACAAATAACGGATTATATCCTAAGCATCGCATCATTGCACCATATTCTACAAATCCATGTTTACTCCCAAAATTTCGTAAATGTTTAAATTCTACATCATAAAAATGCGCTACTTCAAATCCTAGTTGGAGTGCTTTAAATAATATCCATGACTCATATCCATAATATGGTGGATATTTATATCCTATCTCCTTAAAGAAAGTATTATCTATTAACCTTCCAGCACCTTCTGGTACTCTCTTTACAAAACGCTTAATCTTGAAACTATCCCTTGTGCCTGAAGCTATAACTAACTTTGGATTCTCATTCATCCTTTCTATCAAGAATTGCACATAATTATCTTGATATATACAATCATCTGCAGATATGAAGTGATAATCAGTCTCTTCTAACGATTTTGAGTACTCAAGAGCCTTATTCCAATTATGAACAATCCTCCTTATATCATAACCTTTGTTTGGTAATGCTATTATGTATAGATTAGAATATATTTGCTTCATAGATTCAAGAATGTTAGGAGTATCATCTATAGAACCATCATCAACAACTATAACATACGATGGTTTTATGGTTTGATTAAATATAGATAATAGAGCATCTTTAATAGTAAATGCAGAATCTTTTGCAGTGATTATAGCAAACCACTTGCACATAATTCTTTATTTATGCATACTAGTTTAAATAGTTTTAACCTTAAATATTACAATAAGTTATGTAATTGCATGTTAGAGAACGATTGGTTAAGAAGAAGATGGTTTGAATTTAGACAAGGACATAGTATATATCTTGCATTTATATTATCATTCACAAACTTTATACTTATAACGTATAGATTATTAATAGAAAGAATACCAGCACTTCAAAATATATTTACAGATTTATGGATATTCATAATATTCTTTATCTTAGTATATATACCAGCTTCTATATTGATAGGTAGATGGCATAGAATAACCCAATTAAAAGTAGAGACTACAATAGGCATGCTTGAGAATCCTTTATTTGCTAGAATGTATAGGATAATGCTAGATGTTCAATTAGGAAGAGCTACAAAAGAGGAGATAGAAGAGATTAGGAAGATTCTTCTTGATATAGAGAAGAAGATGTATAACAATACTAATCAACATTAATAGATGTTTCATAATCTAAAATTGCAACAATACTGATTAGACACTCAATTAAAACTAAATAAAAATACAAAATAATATGAGTTTATTATCTATAATAAGGCTTATTGCACATTATATAATTAATCAACAGTAACAGATTTAGCTAGGTTTCTAGGGTAATCTGGATTGTAATCTCTCTTTAATGCTAGGTTATATGCTAATAATTGTAATGGTATAACCTCTATCAATGGATATACTATGCTATTAACACTAGGTATCTTTATGAACCAATCATACTCTTTTGATACTACATTTGATATACCTAGAACTCTTCCTCCTCTAGCCTTTACCTCTTTTATATTAGAAGAGGTATCATTATACGTATTATCACATGGATTTATTATTATTACAACAGTATTATTGTCAACTAATGCCAATGGTCCGTGTCTAAATTCTCCAGCAGGCATAGCCTCAGCATGGATATACGCTAACTCTTTTATCTTTAATGCACCTTCTAACGCTATAGGGTAATGTAAGCCTCTAGCAAGTATATATATATCTGATACATATTTTAATTGTTCTACTATCTCATCTATTCCTATACTCAAGAGAGAACTTACTGCATTATTTATCTCATCAACATTTATAATAAACTTATTAGAGATGTAATTTGCTAATTTATAAAAGAATGCTACTTGCGCAGTAAAACTCTTTGTAGCAGCAACCCCTATCTCTGGACCACAGTCTATACTTAATGAAAGATCACTCTCTCTTGCTAATGATGAAGTCTTAACATTAACTAAAGATAATACCTTCATATTATTCTCTTTAGCAAATGAAACTGCTCTTAATACGTCTTTAGTCTCACCACTTTGTGATAACGCTAGTAATACAGCATTACTACTAAATACATCTTTATAATATTGACATTCACTTGCTATTAAAACTTCACAATTTATTGCCACTTGAGATAGTAACATCTTACCTATGAGAGATGCATTATAGCTAGATCCACTAGCAACTAATATAACTTTTTTATTAATTATAGCATCTTTAATCTCATTTAAATCATACTTTGCATTTAATACCCTTGCTATCGTATATGATTGTTCGTTTATCTCTTTTAATGTATAATGAGCATACTTACCCTTATCAACATTAGCAAATTCCCATGCTATTTGAACTTTATTTTTATGTATTTCTCTTCCTTCATTATTATATATCTTAAGATTTTTATCTATAATTGCAAATTCATTGTTATCTAAGAATATAGCTTGATCAGTATATTTTATGAAACCTAGAACATCACTCGAGATATAATATTCATCATTCCCTATCCCAATTATTAGAGGTTCATCCCTTCTTGCACTAATAATAGTTCCAGCATTAAACACTGCTACAAAAGCATATGCGCCTTCTAACATATTACAACTCTTTATTATAGAATTAATTATATTATCATTCTTAAGATGCTCTTCTATAAGATGTGCTATAACCTCACTATCTGTTTCACTTTTAAATTCATGTCCTTTATTAATTAAAAGATTCTTTAATTCTTCATAATTATCTATCTTACCATTATGTACTATAGCTATATCTTTATTGCATGAATGATGAGGATGAGCATTATAATCCGTTATTCCTCCATGAGTAGCCCATCTAGTATGCCCTATACCTACATTTCCATTTAATGCTTCTAGTTTCAATTCTTTATTAACCTCTTCTACTTTCCCTACACCTTTCTTTAATAGTATCTTCTTCCTAGATATAGTTGCTACACCAACACTATCATAACCTCTATACTCCATCTTCTTTAACGCATCAACTATTATGGGTGCTGCTTTGTTCTTACCTTTATAAGCAATAATGGAGCACATAGTTATATTATCGCTAACGTAGTTAATAAAGTTTGATATATTAATAATATAAATAGATTTTATATTGCATAATTATTATTTGTTCTTTCTATAGACAATATTGCTTTTCTTAATAATATTATTAAAGATCTAACCTCTTTTGATGTTGGAAGTGATCTTCCTAATATACGTTTTAAAGAATATTCAATACGCTTAATCCTATGTTCATTGATTCCAGATACTCTTGCTAGAAGTAACGCATAATCTATTAATAATCTGATCTCCTCATTATTTGCTATATCTCTAACATATCTCTTCTTATTTAACTCATATAATATTATTGCTAATGCGTGAGATATGTTAAGAGTGTTATATCTTCCAGCATCTATTGTTATAACTGTATCACACATAGCTAATTCTTCATTGGTTAAACCAGTAGACTCTCTACCAACTACTATACATGAATTATCTGTAACTTTAACCTCTTCTGGACTAACAGCATCTCTAATTATATTATTTCTAGATAATGCACGTACTGCTGTAGTACCTATTATCTGATCAAATTTTTTAAGAAATTCTAAATCAACTATCTTAGCATTATTAAGTATATCTACGCCATGTGTTGCATATATCTTAGCCTTATTGATATCACAATTAGGTTTTATTAGTAACAACTCGTTAATATCAAAATTCTTCATGATTCTTGCTATATATCCAAGATTCATCTCATACTCAATTTCTACTGCTGCTATAGCTACCATATTAATGATTTTTATTATACAAACCTTTAATTCTATCTTATGTATATAAATGTAGAAGGATACAAGATTAGATATTATGAGAAAGGAGATGGTAAGAATATCTTACTAATACATGGATTAGGCGGTTCAATCGATAGTTGGATTCATAACAGAGAAATACTCTCAAAACATTTCCATGTAGTAGCATGCGATCTACTAGGATTTGGTCTAAGTGACAAACCAAAGATAAGATATAGCATAAGTATGTTTGTGAAGTTCGTTAAAGAATTTCTTGCTAAATTATCAATTGAGGATGTTAGCATAATAGGTTCTTCTCTAGGTGGACAAATAGCTACAGCGTTTGCTCTTAAATATCCTAGTATGGTCTATGAACTTATACTAATAAGTCCAGCTGGATTTACACCGCCTTATTATAAAGGTAGTAAAGAGTTACGTCTCTATGCAAGTATATTCGATGCAAAAGATAAGGAAGATCTTAAACATAGACTTTCAACTCTTGATAGGGAATCTCATCTAAGTGATGAATATATTGAGTTTATATATAGTTACATTAAAATGGAGAATTCTAAATATGCTTTTTATTCAGCACTAACTAATAGTGCTAAAGCTTGTAGATTAAATAAGAAGTTAGATATGATAAAATCAAAAGGAATGCTAATTTGGGGCAAAGAGGATAAGATAATACCAGTAAGATATTGCAAACCATTCATAAAAACAGATTTTAGAGTTGTATTAGTTGAGAGATGTGGTCACAGAGTACATTATGAAAAACCAGCCATATTTAATAAACTAGTAATAGACTTTCTTGAATCAGATATGTAGAATAATTAATAAATTAGATATTATTTAATCCTAGCTCTGCTTGCCTATGCATCTCACTTAGTGCACATGATGCACCTTCCATTGTATTACCCCTTCTTAAAGTTCCTCTATATAATCCTGCTTCAAGCTTGGTATTGTTAGCCTTTTCCCACTCTTCTACTGATATACCATATTTCTTTTGTATCCTATCTCTATACCACTCTGGTATTACATTGAATGCACAGAATGGTATTATTCTTAGATCTGGTGTCAGATAATGTATATCACATCTTTGCAATCTCTCAAGATCTTCATTATACTTGTCTTGGAAATGCATCATACCTATGAAGAGACTTCTTACATGCCATGAACCTACGGAATCAAAGTTCCTCTTTATCAGTATACTTGCAAACATTTTTGCTAGATCTAAACCTTTCGGTTGCTTCTTCTCATCAACAAACGAGTTTAAACTTCTAACTACATCTAACATTGTAGTATATCTATTCTTCCCAGATCTAATCTCCTCTGCTTTCTCTTCAAAATATTCTAATAAACCTTTGATATCTACGAAGTGGGTTAATGGAACCAATTTCTTACTCTCTACATCCTCAAATACATATGTACCTGCTCCACAAGCAAAGTGTATGCTTAGTTCATATTTAGGTCTCTTGCTAAACGCTTCTATAACATCAGTTAATGGCATGCAACTAGGAACTGGGAACCATGCATCTTCTGGTATCTCTCCATTTGTCTGTTCTTCAATCCTCTTTATGCAATCTGGTATAGTTATTCTATACTTCTCTCTCTCCTTCTTTGTCATTCTACCAGTTAATGATACAGGTTGGAAGTTTACTCCATGAACAACATCTATGTTTCTTTGAGCATATCTTATGATATCTCCCAATTCGTGATCATTGATAGATTTTATAACAGTAGGTACAAATACTATCGTCATACCTACTTTTCTAGCATTCTCTAAAGCATATGGAATCTCCCAATGATTCTTTGGATTTGTTCTTGGTGTAACTCCATCAAAGCTTAGATATAGATTATTTACACCAGCCTCTCTGATCTTTCTCATTAGATCAACATCCATTGCTACTCTTATACCATTCGTATTCATCTGTATATGATCTATTCCTTCTTCTCGAATAGTCTTTATAACATCTACTATATCATCTCTAAGCATAGGTTCACCTCCTGTTATTTGTAATGAATTTCCTGGTATAGGTCTCTCAGCCTTGAGAGTTTTTGCCATAGCCCTTATTTGCTCTAAAGTTGGCTCATATAAATAAGCACCTTCTAAACCTTTCTTTACATAAAAGAAGCAATACCAACATGTTAGATCACATCTATTGGTAACTATCATATTAGATAAACCAGAATGGCTTAGATGATTAGTACATAAACCACAATTCATAGGACAAGAGCATTTATCTATCATAACATTTGGAGATTCCATGCCTTTCCCATCTCTCCAATAAGCACTAAACTTTTGATACATTTCAAATGAACCATAGTAAAGTTCCTCACACTCTCCATGAGTTGGGCATGTTTTACTCATAAAGACTTTCCCATCTCTCTCAAATATCTCTGCATCAAGTATCATATTACAATCAGGACATATACTTTGTGTATATCTTATAGTCTTCTTTTTACCTTCTTTCTTTGCTATGTTTGATGTTATATGTATTAATTCCATGAAGGTTAAGATCGTCTTTTACTATATAAACATTTTTTAACTTATTAGCGTATTAAAGGGTGTTATTAACGAACAAAATAAATATCTACTAGAGAGAGAAAAGATATGATAAGCGAAAAGGCATGGAAGGCTATGGAGAGCCTTGGTTTGACAGGTTATGAGATAAAAGTATATGTAACATTACTTAACAAAGGAGCTATGACTGCTCAAACCCTAAGTAAAGAATCTAAAGTCCCTTATAGTAAGATATATGAAGTATTGGATAGATTACAAGAGAAAGGTTGGATAGAAGAGGATAGCTCTAGACCAATAAAATTCTATCCAAAATCTCCAACAACAGCAATAGAGGTAACAAGACTAAAGTTCGAAGAACAGAGAAAGGAGAATGAGAGTATATTACTTAACGAACTTACAGAGTTGTATGAGAAGACTGGGGTAAAAGAGAAACCAGAGATCTGGGTTATAAGAGGTGTGTATAATATATTAGCAAGAGTCAAAGAAGTTATAGAAAAGAGTAAGGTAGAACTATTGATAGCACTCCCATTATATGCTGGAGAGCTAGCAAGGAATATGCAACCCATCTTTAGAACAATGCACGAAAAAGGTGTAAAGATTCAAGTATTGGCATCAGAGAATACTCCTAGTGATGTGATAAAGGCTTTATCTAGGGTTAGTGAGGTTAGGCTAAAGGATAGCATGTTCGGAGGAGGAGTTATAAGCGATTCAGAAAAGGTTGTAATACTTCTTGCTGGTGAGATTGATAAACCAGGTGAAGCACTTGCAATCTGGGCTGAACATGCAGGATTAGCAAGATTTGCTAGAGAGTATTTTCAATATTTATGGAAGGATGCAAGCAATAAAATTTAATAGAATATAAATTATAATAAGCGATATGGAGAGTATGGAAGATAAAGAGGCATTATTTATAGGCACTGCTGAATCAGAGCATATAGAGATGTATCTAAAGGCTATATGGTGGCTAAGAGAGATGAATAAAGAGGCAAAGGTAAGTACGATAGCAAAGATACTAAATGTAACACAACCCAGTGTTGTTCAGATGCTTAGGAAACTTAATGATATGAACCTTGTAACATATAAGAAAGGTATGGCATCTCTAACAGAGAAAGGAGAGAGTATAGGTAAGCAGATGATAAGGAATAGTAGATTATTAGAGGTTCTTATGAAGAATGCATTAAAGATAGAGATAGATGAGGAGATGGTTTGTGGAATAGAGCATCATATGAATACAAAATTTACTGATGCCTTATGCACATTACTTAATCATCCAGAGAAATGTCCACATGGACATAGTATACCAAGAGGAGAATGTTGTAAAAAATAGTATTACAGTCTTGTTAACTTTAGTCTTAGATCTGTAATATCGTTGGGGTCTAATCTAATCCAGTTTCCTCCTCCCCTTTCAATAACTATACTCTTTGGTTTTGATGAACTAGGATATGCTCTGATAACTGCACCGTCACTTCTTGTAAAAGTATATGTTAAACCCGCAGAAGCTTTGTCTATTGCAGTTATAAAATCTGCTGCATCCTTTACACTCATCATTATACCAACTCCTCTAACACGAACTGGTCCCCCTCCCCTATTCCCAGAATCGCTACATCTGATAAGCCAGCCATCCCCCGATTTTGTTACCGAAACTGTCATATACATTTGGTTATGGAAAATTAAGTTATAAAGTTTTTGTATGTATAATTGCTAGGAATAAATACCTCATTAAATAAATGCATATACATGGATAGAATACGTATTTTTTCTGAGATGGAAGAAGCATATGATAGACATGATATAGAGTATTTTAAGAGGTTAGTGAGGCATGAAGATTATGTGGTTAGAACTAGAGCTGTATGTATATTAGCAGATATAGGAGATGAAGATGTTATAAACGATATAAGCTATGTATTATTAAACGATCCAAATGATCTTGTAAGACATGAAGCTGCATTCTCTTTAGGTCAGATGGGTTTTAAGAAAGGTTTAGAAGCATTGTCAAAGGCTGTGGAAAATGATAAAAGTATGTTTGTAAGACATGAAGCTGCTATTGCTATTGGAGTTATTGGCGCTGAAGAAGGTAGAAAGGTTTTAGAAAAGGCATTAAACGATCCTGATAAAGAAGTTAGAGAATCAGCAATAATAGCATTAAGCAACATAAATTATGTATCTAACATGAAAAAGAGTAATAGATTTGCTAGACTCACAGGAGGATAAAAAAATTAAGTAGAGATAGCATCTTTGTTTGCTGGAAGTTCCTGATACTCACTTCTTCCTATTCCATATAGTTCTTTGATCTTCTCTCTATCTAAGAAACTATCAGCATCACTTTCTATAGCCTTTATAATAGCATTTGACATGTAATGTTTTACCCAGTTTTCATCTAGCTGCCATACTACTTGCATTGCATATAGAAATTTTACTGCTCCTTCTGGTAGTTCAACATCAACTTTGGTCATCAATTATGATTGTATACTATTCTAATTTAGAGGCATGTCAATATTAGTTGATTAGAATCTAAGTTTTGTATTACTTTCATCATTCCAGAGATTACCTTTATAATATATTGTTAAAGGGCAACCTACACATTCTCCACCATTATCTATGTAATATTCACATTCTCCACACGGTTTATCTCCACACGGTGGATATTCTGACCTTTGTTCTAGATTATTAGCTATACTTAGACCCTTGATACTTTTTATTATATTTCTTCTTATTATATCATCGCCATTTGTATCTATATGTTTTAATAGCATGCAATTAAGGAATTGCATATTCTCTCCTATTGCTATCATTGAGATGGTATTATCATCGGTCTCGTAACAATTAACTATCATTGGACAACGTTTTACTTTATCTATTATAGTAGAGGTATTATTAGTATTAATATCTATACGAATCATCTTTATATCTAATATACTCGGGTCTATTATATTACTACCATTAAGTATATTCATCTTTTTTAATTTCTTAAGCCTTAGCGATATAGCAGGTTGTGTTAATGATAATGCGTTAGCAAGCTTAGTTTGAGTTATCTCTGGATCTTTTGATACTAACCTTAATATCTCCTTGTCTATATTATCTAGTATTTTTGGTCTGCGCATATATCTCCATACGTAAAACCTATATAAAATAAATTCTATTTACCTTATAAAATATAAACAATAGTAAGGCTTTAATGCTGTTCATCTGAATAGATAACATGCATGGATATAGGGGTAAGGCTTTAGAGCTATTGTATAGGTTTAATGCTTATGCAGGTGAACATGTAATAATAGAATTGGATTCTAAGAGATATGAAGGTATAATAATGCCTAGATATGAATCTGCTGATGATACTCATATAGTTCTAAAACTCAAGAATGGATATAATATAGGTATATCTATAGATAGAATAAAGAGTATCAAGAGTATAGAGGGTAAGAATCAAATAAAGATTGCAGAAGTTGAGAGAGAAGATAGAGGTTTATCAAAGATAGCAATGATAAGCACTGGAGGGACAATAGCAAGCAAGATAGATTATAGAACAGGAGGAGTTAGAGCAATGCTTACTGCTAAGGAGTTATATGACGCTATACCAGAATTAGGAGAGTTAGCTGATATCTATCCAGAAGTGTTGTTTAGTGAATACAGTGAGAATTTGACATTTAGGCATTGGAGCATGTTAGCAGAGAAGATCTATGAGAAGAGTAAAGAAGGATATAAAGGCATAGTAGTTACACATGGGACAGATACGATGCATTATACTGCAGCAGCTTTATCATTTGCTGTGAGTATAAATAAACCAATAGTATTAGTAGGGGCACAAAGATCATCAGATAGACCATCATCAGATGCTGCTACTAATCTAATTGCTGCTACTACATTTGCTTCAAAGAGTGATCTAAACGGTGTATTTGTTGCTATGCACGATAGCATAAGTGATGATACAATAGCAATACATCTAGGAACCAGAGTTAGAAAAAATCATACTAGTAGGAGGGATGCTTTCAAATCTATTGGTATTAAACCTATAGCATATGTTAGGAATGGTGAGATAATATACAATCTAAGAGTAGAAACAAGAAGAGAAGAGTATATACTTCCAAAGTTTGAGGATAAAGTCGCATTATTAAAATATCATCCCAATATGGACGCAAGATTAATAGAATATCTCTCAGAATTAGGATACAAAGGTTTAGTTCTAGAGGGGACTGGATTAGGGCATGTATCTAAGTATCTATTCAATTCAATAGAAGATGCTATTAAAAAAGGTATGATAATATGCATGACATCTCAATGTATATATGGCAGAGTAAGGATGACTGTTTATGAAACTGGGCGAGATCTTTTAAGGATAGGAGTATTACCTTTAGACGATATGCTTCCAGAAGTAGCATTAGCAAAGTTATCATGGGCATTAGCAAATAAAGAAGATGTGAAGAGTGTAATGTTAAAGAATATAGCAATGGAGATGTCTGATAGATCATTAGTTGATTGATATGCTATCATATAAAGATCTTAATGTAAAGATAGGTTTGGAGATTCATCAGCAACTTGCTACTGAGAAGAAGTTATTTTGTTCATGTAAATCGATAGAGATTGAGAAGCATGAACATGAATTCTTTAGAAGATTAAGACCTACTCAAAGCGAACTAGGGGAGTATGATCCAGCAGCATTATTTGAATTTAAGAAGGGAAGAATAATAAGATATATTGCAAGCAATAATAATTCATGTTTAGTAGAGGCAGATGAAGAACCACCTCATGATCTAAATAGTGAAGCATTAGATATTGCATTAACAATAGCTATGTTAGTAAATTCTGATATAGTTGATGAGGTTCATGCCATGCGTAAGATAGTAATAGATGGTTCTAATACAACAGGTTTTCAAAGGACTATGCTTATAGCATTAGGAGGGACTATAGATGGAGTAACGATACAAAGTATTTCATTAGAAGAAGATGCCGCAAAGATAATAGATGAGAATGAGAAGATTAAGAGCTACTCTCTTGATAGATTAGGAGTACCATTAATAGAGATCTCATTAGAGCCAGTAACTAATAATGCTGAGGAAGTAGCATTATTAGCATTAAAGATAGGAAGATTATTAAGAGCTACTAAGCGTGTTGCAAGAGGTTTAGGAACTATAAGGCAAGATGTAAATATATCTATAGCAAATGGCAATGTAGTAGAGATTAAAGGAGTTCAGAGATTAGATCAATTGAAAGATGTAATAGAGTATGAAGTTAAGAGGCAGCATGGATTGATGATAATTGCAGATATGTTAAAAGAAAGGATAGATCATCTAGATACTGTAGTAAAGGATGTAACAAGTATATTTATAGATAGTAAATCAAAGATAATTATTAATGCTATAAAATCTAATGGAAATATTAAAGCTATTAATATAAAAGGATTTGCAGGTATGTTAGGATTTGAACCATATCAAGGTATAAGACTAGGGAAAGAGTTAGGAGAAATGGTTAGGTCTTATGGATTAGGCGGTATATTCCATTCTGATGAGTTACCAGCATATGGAATAAGCGAGGAAGAACTTAATAAGGTTAGAGAGATATTAGGCACAGAGAAAGAAGATGCTATAATATTAATTGCTGGAAAGAATGTAGAGGACGCTATAAATGCTATAATTAAGAGACTAGAGGAAGCGTTAAAAGGTGTACCAGCAGAGACAAGAGCAGCAAAAGGTAATGTTACTGTATATAGTAGGCCTAGACCGGGTGCAGCAAGAATGTACCCAGAGACTGATATCGCACCAGTAGTTATTAGGAAAGAACTTCTTGAGCAGATTAGAAGTAATCTACCAAAGGGGTGGGATGAATATATAGATGAGTTGAGTAGCAAATATAATATCAATAGAATTCAGGCAGAGAAGATATTCGACTCTGAATATCTAAACTTATTTGAGAGGATAGCAAGCACTTGTAAGAATATCCAACCAAGTTTTATAGTATCACTATTAACAGAGAGTATGACAAGTATTGAGAGGGAAGGATATGATATATCAATATTAACAGATGATAAACTTATATCAATCTTTAATATAGTTAATGAGCAGAGAATAGCAAAGGAATCTATAGTCGATATCATAAAGATTATGATCAATAATAGATGTAGTGTAGACGAAGCAATAAAGAACTTAGGTTTAGAAAGCATAAGTGATGCTGCTCTTAA
The DNA here is from genome assembly GCA_013538715.1 of Candidatus Nitrosothermus koennekei. Classification (GTDB taxonomy): domain Archaea; phylum Thermoproteota; class Nitrososphaeria; order Nitrososphaerales; family Nitrosocaldaceae; genus Nitrosothermus; species Nitrosothermus koenneki. Next base: position 164,276 of record JACAFH010000003.1, read on the forward strand.
AACAATAATAGAGAAGATTATTAGGGATAATTTAGAGATTGTAAAGGAGAAGGGTGATCAATCATTTAATATTCTTATGGGCAAGGCTATGGATAAATTGCGTGGCAAAGTAGATGGAAAGAAGATTAGTATATTGATTAAAGAGAAGATCTCTCAATATAAGTAAAGAGTTTTATATATATATGCTCATAAGTGATTTGTTGAGCAATATAAAGATAAGAGTTAGAGTTGGTTCAAATGAGATAGAGGTAGAATCTCCATTAGAGTTGATGAATAATGCTATAGAATTCATTCCTAAATTAGTTGAGAAGATAGAAAGTGGTAAAGACTATAATATTCCAAATATATCTATAAACAAAAATGATTCATTAAGCGACATAATTATAAAGATCTTTAGAGATGATTGGGGTAAGAGTGCTAGAAGATTATCGGAGGTAAAAGATATGATAGAATCATATGGCTTGAATTATCCAAAACAATCTATAGCAGTAACTCTAATGAGACTAGCTCAAAATGGTAAGTTAAGAAGATTTAAACAAAATAACGAATACCTTTACACTGCACGTACAATACTCAATACTGGTGAAGAGAATGGATGAGTATGTAGATGCTATAATAACATATAAAGATACGAGGGTTGAGTTTAAAGGTAAACCAGAGACTGTGCTTGAATCTATCTATAGGTTTCTAACTAAAGAGATTCCAAATTTAGATCTGGCATCAAAGATCTCATTAGACTATACATTACCAGAGATGATAAATATATTTGGTGATTATGTGAAGATTACTCCAGAGGGTCCCACTGTAATTACTGATAAAAAGATATCTGATAGATATCTTATAGCATTACAATTGATAGCATATAGGATGGCAAAATTACTAGGTAAAGTAGAGAGAGATAACCTCTCGAGTCAAGATATTCAAAGATTAACCAATCTCAAACCAAAGACTATAAGCTCTAGACTTAGCGATCTAACAAAGATTAGATGCATAGAGAAGATTAATGAAAACGGCATTAAATATAAGATAACTACATATGGTATACATTGGCTAGCGTCAGAGTTAAAGGAAAAGGTATCATGAAGGGGGTCGTTTCTGTATATATCTATATACTCTTGCAGATCCTACTCTAAATAATACACCTTCACGAGTTAGATCTGTTAATGCATGAGACACTGCAGTCTTGTCATAATTATAACCTCTCATTGCTAATTCTCCATGAACTTCAGAGAGTGTATGCTCATTAGAGAACCACTTCTCCTTCCATAACTCTTCAAGCAAACCTTTGCATGTAGTGTAACCTCTCTTTTCTATATGCTTACCATCTTGCTTCACATCTTCTTTATTCATTCCAGCAAGTACATTCTCTATTACTTGTTTTACACGATCTTCTCTACAAGAGATCTCTACCTCCCATTCTCCTTTCTTCAATTTAATAGTAACTATATCTCCTATATGTTCATGTTGTTCATCTTGTGCAACATTTATATGACTCATCTTCTATTATATTGTTCAACATGAACACACAATTAAATCTTCCCATACTAGATGCAAAGGATCTAGTAGAGTGTATAGATAACGCATTAAAGAGAAATAAATTAAAAGATCTCGAAAGAAGCGAGATACTTTTCAATCCAGAAGAGAACTTATCACCATTAAATGGGTGGAGCAATGATATCAATGTGAATGTTAAACATATAAAGAGCGAAGATAGAAAGCATATTATAGCAGCAGTTGATTCTAGTGCTATCTTTCTAGCAGATACAGCAGAAGGATCATTATATGCATCAAAATGTGGCATATCTATAGCATATGATTGTAAGCAGATAACACACTTCAAAATTGGTCCTATATTATTCTATCTAAACGAGAATAGTATTACATTGGATTACAGTATGATCAAGAGGATGATAAGAGTAAGAGTAGAGAGAGCATTGCAGAAGAAATTAGCAAATACTCTGGATAATGCTATAATACTTGTCGATGGTTCACTTAAATCATCTATATTTGAGAATGATAATAGCATACCAAGTATATTAGACGATTGTAAAGAATATAACAATACACTCATTGGTATAAGCAAGGTTTCAAGATTAAAGCTGATAGAGAAGTTGATATCATCATTTCATAAAAGAGACGCATGTTATATTGATATCTCATCTATATTGCGAGCTTATATAAGTAATTTATATGGAAAACAATTATTAGTAAAATTAAGTAAAGATGGTTTAGTATTACGAGCAGATGTAATTAACGAGAACGATCTATCTTTACTTATTAGGAATGATATATTACATAATGGCTATCCACAAACATTGAGGTTAGCACATCACCTCTCTGTATTTACAAGGATAGAAGTTATTGCTACGATTAGTATGATATCGTCAAAATTCAAGACTAGTGAGATAGATAGCTGTAATCTTAGGAATGTATTATTAGGTAAGATAGGAGGTTAACGATAATGAGAATAATAGTTAAAGAAAATAACGATTTAATTCTTTTAGCGTTAAATGACGAAAGAGTAGATAAAGGTGATTATCTTATCGTTGATGATAAGAGTAATAAAAAACTCTTGATACAGATGTACGATGAACTATATCTAAACTCTGAATCTGTTATAGATGATATGATCAAAGATGAGGTAATAAGATTTTCCAGTGTAGAGAATAACATAGATCCATTAAACGTTAATGATATCTCTAGAATGATTAGAGATGCAAGATTATTAAAATGCAAGATAAGAGGCGGTATTATAAATGGAATGTTCTATCCATCGGTAACATACCTACCATCGAGAGTAGATTCTGTAATAAGAAAGGTAAGTGTTAACGAACTTAATGATATATTGAAGAGAAATGGTATGCTTCCTATAGTTATAGGAAGCACTAAGGATGATAAACACTTAACTATATATGCTGAGGATCTAGATGGAAGGTTAAATGTGATAACAGGAAAGAAGGAGAGTGGAAAGTCTCACCTAGCAAAGATATTAGTAAAAAGTTTAGTTGAGCATGGTGCATATGTGATAGTCTTTGATCTTAATAATGAATATACAGGATTAGGTTGGGATAGAGATGGAAAGGCTAGTAATATAAATGATAAGGTTATTGTTTTAGAAGCTGGCAAGGATCTTAGATTTACTATAAACTATATAGGTAAAGCAGCGGTATCTAGCATGCTAATATATGCTCTTGATATGCCGGCAGCATCAATGCGTGAATTCTCAAGAATATGGGATACATTAGAAAACTCATCAAGTTTAACATTTGCAATGCTAAATAGGGCTATAGGAACATGGAATATTAATGAACTTATTAGAGATGCTATGTTATCAAGATTACATACTATAACGTCATCAAGATTATTTACAGATGATGAAGAGAAGAGCATAAAGTTTGAAGATATTATAAGGAGCCATAACGATGGTGCTGCTATCATAATAGGAATGGGTAGGGTAAGTCCAGTAGTAAGAAGGATGACAGTTGAGATCATATTAAGTAAGATAGTAGAATTACTTGAATGTAACAAGATACCTCCAATATTCTTGTTTGCTGAAGAAGCTCATCTGTATCTAAGGGATACGTATTGGGAGGATATAATTACGAGGATGAGACATTTCGGCATATTTACAACATTCATAACAAACCAACCTGATGCTATAGATGATTGTATATATAGACAAGTAGATAATATCTTCTTATTCAATTTTACAAGTGATGCAGATCTCGAGAGGATAAGTAAGATATCACTTGTAGACACAGATACAGTAAGATCTATAGTTAAGACTCTTGCACAGAGAGAATGTTTTGTAATAGGGAAGGTTGTTAACGACTTACCCATAGTCATAAAAAGCGCAGCATCTCAGACACTAACATTTGGTGAGACAAAGAAGTTCTTTAAGATGAAAGCAAAAATAAGACTATAATAAAAAATTAGATTGCTACCTCTCCTCTCTTTTTAGTTCCTATATCTATTGCTTCATTAACGTCATATATGAAGATCTTACCATCGCCAGGAGAGCCAGTGCTTACAGTATTCAATATACTATCCACTACTTTATTTACAAGTGCGTCATTTACTATGGTTACTATTACCGTTCTTTGGTGAAATTCAGGAACATAATATGACGTACCCCTAGATACAGCAACAGGTGCTCTCTTTCCTGCTCCACGCCCTTTAATATCCATAACCATAATACCACCAACCCCTACCTTCTTCAATTCCTCATTAACCGTTGTTAGCTTCTCTGATGGTATCACAGCTTCAATCTTCTTCATCGTATAATATTATATACATCAAAGATATAAGATTAACTATTTTTATATCTAACTCTCTATATAATTATATTTTTTAGGAGTTATCTTATAAATGAATAATATATTGATACATATTAATTTACTTATATATTAATTATGATAATCATATGATAATCATTAATAAATTGTAGTTGATATACATAATTACATATTCATTTATCTATTATAATAATATAATATGAATATAAGGCTATAGATTATAAAATTTATAATATAATAATAGAATAACTATAAATTAATATTTCATTGACATAGAATAATTGGTAGATAACTATAGATGGTTAGATATTGGGAATTAGTTATGTATCAATAGTTAATATCAACAATAAACTTTTAAACTACCTTTTAGTAAGATATGTGTTAAATATGTTTAGAAAAATGGACGCTATAATATTGCTAGTATCTGATATGAATAAATCTATAGACTTTTATAAGAATGTATTAGGGCTACCATTAAAGAGTCAATCACCAGAATGGACAGAGTTCTTTTTAAAGGGTACAAAACTCGCATTGCATGTCAATAAGAGGTTAAAGGATAGAATGAGTTCTAAGATAGGAATCTTAATTGGATTTATGGTTTTGGATATAAATGAAACATATAAGATATTAAAGGCCAGAGGAGCAAAGTTCATAAAAGAACCCAAAGAGGAGAATTTTGGTAAACATGCAATAGTAGAAGATCCAGACGGATATATGATTTCATTAGTACAGTTGACAGGTAAACCAACAGAAGATATAGATTTGCTATTAGGGATGGAGTAAAGATGGAATGCAAAGAATGTAAGACGCATGTAGATTATAAATTATTAAGGATCAATGAACCAAGATGTGAGAATAAGCACTTCTTAGGAAGATGGGTTAGATGCAATGGTAATATTAAGCATGTATATCTTAGCACTAATGATACATGTCCAATTTGTAACAATAATGAGAGATATGAGGTGCAAAAAGGCTCAAAAGTAAAATGTATGAAGATATATCCAGATGGTAGAACCTGTCCTTCACCTCCATATTCATGGTTTATAGATGGTCCTCCATGTTCGTTAAATCATATCGATATTATAATAATAGAGTAAGAATATGAGCACGCTTGAATTTACAATCAAGAGTATAGTAGATCAGGGAAGATTGTTAACATTAACCTTGCAACAAGAGATAAGAACAGAGATAATAGATCAAGCAGAAATCATTAGGCAGAGGATAGATAATATAGAAGGACTTGATGATGATAGTAAACTCTTAATGAAGAAGATATTACCAGCACTATTGGCATCATATACTCCAAAACAAGAAGTTATAATATCTCCTATACAAATGAACATAACTATAACAAGGCAAATATATGAAAGATTAGGTTCTCCAAGAGTTGGCGATACTCTGAATATTACTATATCAAAGAAAGATTAAAATCATAATTAATAAAAATTAGGATATTGAGAAGAATAGATATTGCAATAATCTCTGTTACTATACTTATATTAGGAATAAGCATATACACCTTTATTAATCATGATGAAACGAGAGATTTATCAATACATACAGTATCATTAACACCAAAGGTTAATATAACTGATATAACACTAATAAATGAATTCGGTTCAGAAATAAACGATGTGAATGTTAATTCTCTAGTGCTCTTTCAAATTGATATAACAAATCTACAGAGTATTAATCAACCTTTTATATGTATAATAAAGGTAAAGAGCCCAGATGGTTCTGTAAATCTCTCATACAATAAGAGCGAATTACCATCTAATGAGAGTATAACAGTCGCAACCTCATGGATGCCAGAGAAGGTAGGGGTATATGACATTGATATATTTATATGGAACGATCTAAATGGAGGAGAAGTTTTAACTCATAAGAAGAGTTTAAAGATAGATGTTAAGGATTAAGATTTTCACGAGAAACGAGATAGGCATGGTAATCCTGTATGTTACTATTTACTTCAGTAAATTTATACTCTTTAAATATCTTAGCTCTATCATAGAGCTGTTCTCCTATTATAAATGTATTAGGTTTTGCTAACGAATTTATCTTAGAACATATATTTATTGTTGAACCAAACATATCATTTACTGACGAAGTGGATAATCTAGCAATAACTACATAACCATATTCAGCACTAATTCTATAATTAATCTCTGGCAACTCTTCCATACTTAGGTAAGAATTTAGCTCTTGGCGTTTATTTAACATTGTTAATGAGCATTCAAAGACATCCCTAAAATACTTCTCCTCTCCAGTCTCCGTATTTGGGTAGTAATATAATAAACTATCACCTATATTCTTTACAATTATTGCACCAAAACTATTTGCAATATTTGCCATTTTATTAAGAAATATACTATAATACATACTTACTTTCTTTACTGGTAAATTCATAACAGTTCTAGTAGAGCCAACTATATCGATCATACTTACACAATAATTTTTAGTATAAGATAGAAATTCTAGTAGAAACTTTAACTGTTCTTCCTCTTTCTCCTTATCTATTTTATGCATGTCACCTAACCATGAGCTATCTCATTGATCTTTGCTAGTAATGTGTCAATCCTTACTGGCTTTCTTAAACATGAATGCACACCTATATTTATGAGTTTATTAACCTCATCATCTGTAATAGACGATGCAGTAAATAGAACTATTTTTGTGGAATTTATCTTACCGTTCTTTACAAGATTATTTATAACATCTAACCCAGAGAAATCAGGCATCGCTATATCTAAGAATACTATATCAAACTTATCGTTTTGTATACTCTCTAAACCTTCTATACCATTATTTGATGCTTTTACTATATGACCTACTATAGTAAGTACTTTAACTAGCAGATCTGTTATATCCTTATTATCATCTATTACTAATATTTTCATATTAATATTATTTAGGCAATGCAAAATAAAAACTTGCTCCCTTACCTTCTTCACTCTCTACCCATATTTCGCCTCCTAATTTTGTTACTATACCTTTACTTATTGCCAAGCCTAATCCCGTTCCTCCATGTTTTCTGGTTATGGATGTATCTATCTGATAAAACTTCTTGAATAAGAATTGTTTCTTATCTTTCGGTATACCTGGACCATTATCTTTGACACAAAAGAGTATCTTATCTCCTTTATCTTTAACGATTACCTCTATGATACCTCTCTTCTCTGGTACAAAGTCTATTGCATTGTATAATAGTGCAGACAATACTTGTGCTATTCTTCCTCCATCAGATCTCAATCTCAAATTGTGTTGTGCATCTATTACAAATTTGATACCCTTCTCCTTCATCATAAACTCAAAATCTCTCTGGACATTATTTAGTATCTTATCTATATCAGCCTCTTCAAAATTAAATTTCATCTCATTAAGCTCTAGTTTTTGAACATCGAGCATATCACTTATTAACTTCTCCAACTTTATAGCATTTGATTCTATAGTATCTATTGCTGCCTTTTGTTCTGGCGATAACTCACCTAATAGATTTGATTTTAATGCACTACACCATCCAATTATTGGTGTTAAAGGCGTTTTTAATTCATGTGAAGCCATACTTAAAAACTCATCCTTAAGTTTATCTTTACGAAGCAATTCTATGTTTGCCTTCTCCAATTCTTCAAGTTGCTCTTTAATTATCTTTGCACTCTCCTCATTCTTCTTTAACGCTCTTTGAAGTTGTTCCTCTATATCTTTTAATGCTGTTATATCATGCTGTATAGAGATGTATTGTTTGGGTTTATTATTCTCGTCTAAGAAGGGTACTATAGTTGCATTCACCCAATAATATCTCCCATCCTTTGTTTTATTCTTTATCTCTCCCATCCATATCCTTCCATCACTTATTGTATCCCACATATTCTTGAAGAATGATGGATCATGATACCCAGATTTCAATACCTTATGAGTATTACCTAATAGCTCTTCTTCACTATAGCCTGAGATCTCAATAAACCTCTTATTCACTTTTAGAATTCTACCTTCATTATCAGTTACAGATACTATAGCAGTAGTATCAAGCGCTGTGGTTATATCTGTAAGTTCCTTTGTTCTCTCCTTTACTAATCTATTTAGATTCATATTTGTCTCTAATACGCTATTCTTCATTACTATGAATTGTCTTGCAAGCTGACCTATCTCATCTTTAGATCTAACATTAATCTCATACGTATAATCACCTTGTGATATTCTTCTAGCAGCATATTCTAGCTCTTTTAAGGGTTTAGTTATACTCATGGATACAAATAATGCTATTGTGACAACTACTGCGCTTATTATTAATGCTGTCATTATAGTAGCATTTCTTAACTCTATTATAGGCGCAAATATCTCTGATTCATCTATCTCAGCAAGTAAGACAAAACCAAGATCTTGTGCACAATACGATGCACCAAATATAGGTATATCTCTATAATCTGGATATATTAGACCGTTGGCTTCTATATTATTCTCGAAGCAATCTCTAACTGGTATAGTATCTACTGGTACCTTGAACGCTGCATTCTCTATGAATCTAGATTCAGAGATCATGATCTTATCCTTATTAACTAGATATACTTCACCAGTATTACCTAATCCTTTTCTATTTAGAAGTATCTCATCGAAATCATTAACTCCTAAGATTGCTATTACACCACCTATACGTTTTCCATCAGCAATAATAGGTACTTTAACTATACTCATCCTTTCATTATTAACCTTACTAAATACGAACTCTATATTATTAACATTTTCATATACAAGTCCCTCTTCAGATGGATCGGATGATAATAGTATTAGACCATCACTGTTAATAATCTTTATGTTAGTAATATTCAAAGTCCTTCCTAATATACGCATAAATGGTTCTACTTCGAGATTAAATATTGCATTACGATCTATCTTCTTATCCTCACTCAAATCTTCTATTATAATCTTATCTTCTGCTAGTAATCTTATCTGTTCTATCTTCAATTTTATAAGAGCACGTATAGCAGCACCTCTTCCACTAGCTTCACTTATGAGTTGATCTTTTGCTCTTTCCCTGAGTAATGTATCTGCTGTCGAGAAACTTAGTGCTGTTACTATTATTAACGTGCCTATGGAGAGTAGTAAACTAAAAGCTATTATCTTGCTATTAATACTTAAACTAAACACTCCCAATATTTATAAAAATATTAAAATAATATATATAGTTTTGTTATAGACAATATATAGTTAGAACATTTTTATTAATACTAATTATATAGGTTTATAGTTATATATAGATTATTAATACAAGTCTCATGATGTATAAAGCAATATTCTGCATATTGTTGTTAGAGATTATATGCTTGATTACTTATGATTTTATAATAATATTTATTGATTTGCATATATAATGAATCTCTTCATCTGTAAGATTTGTTGTCGAAGGCAGGAATAAACCATGTTCTGCATACCATTCTCCCATTGGACATGAATAACTTTTCTTGATTATTGATTGTTTATGCAATGGCTTATTATATATTCTAGTGCTTATTTCATATTTTTTTAATTCTTCATGTATGTAATCTCTTACCTTTCTAGTTGGGAGATATATATCAACATACCACATCGGTATATCATCTAACATTAATATACTCTTATCTAAGAGATCTTTATATAGTCTATACATATATTCTAAACGTTTTAATCGATTAGGTAATTTCTTTAATTGAATGAGTCCAAAAGCTGCTTGCACTTCTGTCATCTTTAGATTTATACCAAATTCACCAAAGTCGTCACTTACTGGTTTTAAATATGCCCTATCAGCTCTACCATGATCCTTTAATTTTATAAGTATCTCATATTCATCTTTCTTATCACAGCATACAGCACCACCTTGTCCAAATGTAGTTAGATGTTTAGTACTAGCAAACGAGTAACATGATAACATATATTTAGTATGATAATTTATAGCCTGGCAACAATCTTCAACATATATATTCCTTGTATCTTCATATTCCTTGTATCTTCCATTTATATGAATTGGTAATTTAGGATTTTTAGTAGCAGAATATATATCATCTACATCAATAATATCTATATTTAAACCTGCAAGTGTAGCAGCATTATATGCGAATATACCATGTAGAGTGGGGATGTTTATATTATCTATTTTATGCATGAGTTTTACTGTTTCTAATGCTAACCATAATGCCATTGTACCTGAAGTACAAGCAACACAATATTTTGCACCCACAAATTCTGCAAATCTCTCCTCAAACTCTCTAACTCTTTTATGCTCATTCAGATAATTGCTCATTAATACCTCGTTAACTGCTCTCCTTTCTTCATCATCCCAATATGGGACAAATTGTAAAATGTTAGATATTTGCATATTGCTCTATTTCCTCCTTTTTATGCGGATTATTTTTTAGATACTCTAGTACTTCTAGTATTCCATCGTCTAAAGTATACAATGTATTAAATCCTAATCTACGTAATCTATCAAAACTCACACGATAATTCCTTTTATCGCTAGAACTTTCTTTTATCATAACCTTTACATCCAGATATCTTGAGATACTCTTTGCTATTTCAATCTTTTGATAATTTACAGAACCTACATTTATTATGTTATATTCTAATCTATTATTAAGAGCAAGTAATAAAATATGTCTTATAGCATTGCACATATCTTTTACATGAATCAATGGCCTATATGCGTATGGGTTATACACATTAATTGTGTTAGTAAAATATGCATCTTTAACCCACTCATTAAGTATTAGATCAAATCTCATCCTATGGCTTAATCCATATACAGTTGCTCCACGAATAATTATAGTACTAGGATATACTTTAGTTAATGTCTCTGCCATTACCTTACTTTCTGCATATCTATTTGTTGGTTCTAACAAGCTATCCTCATCAACTATATTATCTTTTATACCATAATTACTACAAGTGCTCATTTGTATGAAAGGTATCTCAAATTGACTTGCTATCTTTGCTAATTTAACAGCAGAGTATACATTTGTGTTATACAATTCTTCTTTACTTACCTTATTACATATATTCTCTCCGACATATGCTGCTAAATTGATTATAGCATTCGCATTCTTGAATATATCTAGTGTGACGTTTAATACATCTGATTTTATATACATAATATTATTCTTCTTTATTGTATTTATTATCCATGATTCATTGGTCATATACATATATTTGTCTATTAATAATAGTTCTTCGTCACTTAAAACATCGACAAGCATACTACCTATATAACCAAACGCACCAGTTATAACTATCATATTCTCATCCTTTTATGCTTATTTGTTTGAGATTCAAGTGCAGCTACAACAGTAGAGTCTAGACCTCCAGATAATCCTATGATAAATCTCTCAGTCTTTATAGAATCTAAAGTGTTTTTTATATTAATATATATCTTCTCTCTCATTAATAATTATTCACCTCTACATTATACCTCATACTATGTTGATCAATAAAGAATCCTAATCTCTCGTAGAAATCTACTAGTTTATCATCGCAAACCAAGAATACTTTGTAACAATTCATCTCTTTAGCTTTATTAATTGCATCATTCAATAATTTAGTAGCAAATCCCTGTCTTTGATACTTCTCTGCAGTGTATACCTTATGTATATATGCAGATGGCCTACCTCCAAATATATCATATATTATAATCAATTCCACTACTGATTTTATATTACCATTATCTGAAATTGAAAATATATACCTTATAGGCTCTTTAACATATTTAACATCTAATCTATCTTGCAAAACCAGTCATCTCATTTGTTTTTGGCAAATATTTTCTATTTATTTCAGGAGGCAAGTAAGTAAAGAATTCTGAACCTTTGTTTATCCATTCTATTAATTCCATTTGCTTTGCAATTTTTACAGCATAGTTATCCTGATTTTTGAGTGCAAACTTGAATCCATATAATGCATGCCATCTCTGATATATAAGAGAGTAAATTAATATATGTATATATGGTCTAGTTTTAATTCTTAATGCTATATTACTTAGTTTATATCTTAATCCATGACTATAGTAATTTGCTCTCTTTTTATATCTATTAAATCTCTCATCTCGAAGTCTATCAAAATTAGAACCAAACCAAAATCCATATTGAAATTGTCTCCATGGATAATCTTCGTTCTGATATGTTAAACACTTGCATCCAATCTCTTTTAATGTAATTAATTTATACTTCTCGTTATTTAATATCTTATGAACTAGATACGAATCTATTCCGTTGCTTATATCCTTATATTCATTAATATCTATAAGATCAAAGAAGTATGGTCTATATATATAATACAAAGCAGCAAAAGATAATTCATTATAATAAACATTTATCCTATATCCTGCATATCTGACAAGATCTTGCAGATTCTTTATCAAGAATCGTTTAGTAAAACTTACACATATAGTATAATCTTTTTTTATATAATCCAATCCTCTTAATACTCTTTTCAATAATATATTATCAATATCATAATGGAGTATTATATCATTACTTGCTGCTTTATACATCTCATATGTAAGATGTGCTAACCTAAACTTCCATGATCTATCTATTTGCGGCTCTATAAATTCGAGAGAGCCATTGTAAGAATATTTGGTCGCTAATAATAACGCACGTTCTTTTATTCTCTCACTATTAGGATCTAATCCAATAATAATCTCTTCTGGTTCGAGATTAAATGCTGATGGCAAGGTTCTTATCATGAAGTTATATTCATACTCTGTATTCCTAATAGGTACTACAATAGTAAAATCTTTCATAATAATTCACTCGCCTTATACCCAGTCCTATAATCTTTTAATCCATCTTCCCATATCATTTACCCCCTTTAAACATTAGACTATCATCTATATTTAATATCTTCAGTATAGCATTATTCTGTAACATTATCTTTTTTTGTATTCTTAATATGAATAGATTAAGTTCAGTTTGTAATTCTTCTTTACCTCTTATTATTATATCTCTGTATGGTTGTTCTTCTGCATTTATCTTATTTTCCAATCTAAATCGAGTCTTCCTATGTATATATCCAATAAGTATTGCAAGAGGTATATATGTAAATACAAATATAATTACGAATAAATGTAATAGTAATTGTTTTTGTATAGCGAATATGAAATTACTAAAAGTGATAAATAAACATAGATATCTAGAGCGTACATGTATAAAATCCATCAATCTTCTCTGCATAAACTCAGTTAACATTCCTACCAATTCTAATCACTTTAACACCATCCATATCTGGAATGTAACCAAATGGATCTACTACCGTAGAGCCATGTGGATAATTATATTCTTTAAAGTCATCGTGTTTAGTTCCTATGAAGAATAGACATGGATGAAGTGGTAATTGTGTCTCGCCATCTATATAAGGGTCATACATCTTAACATTGAGTTGTGGATACTTCTCTTTTAGTATATTATACAACAATATACTTGGCGAACCATAAGTTAGATTAGTGTTTGGCTTATATGCTTTACCTAATATTATCACCTCTTTATGGCCATTTAGATGCATCTTTATCAATTCTGCTTGCCATCTAGTATAATTCTCCCTTGCTTTCATTATAGCACCAAAGAGATCATAATGTAAATGCAACTTCTTGCTGAACCATGATAACGCTATATTATCCCTTGGATGACATGCACCTCCATCGCTCATTCCAGCACTCAAATAGCTTCCACTAATTAGACGAACATTAGCTAGTTTTAGTGCGTTTGTTACATTATCTGCATTTATACCTAGTTTATGACTGATCTCTCCTATTAGATTTGCAAATTCTATCTTAAATCCTATAAATGTATTGTAAGTTACTTTGATAAGCTCTGCTTCCTCTATTGAACATTCATACAATTGAGCATTTGTGATAGTTTTGTAGAACTCTTTCGCTTTTTCTACAGCATCTTTGTCATATGCACCAAATAATACAAATTCTGGGTGTAAGAAATCTTCAATAGTTACACCCATGGCTATGAAGAATGGATTATAGCATAGCTTAACATGTTTGTTAATAAGTGGTATAACTTCTCTTCTTATTGTTCCTGGTAATACTGTACTTATAATAACTACTATTCTATCCTCACCTATATCTTTGATAATCTTACTAACATCCTTTACAGCTTTCTTGAGATATCTATAATCGAAGTCTTTTCTATGTTTAGGTAATGGTGTTATACCTTCATATTTTGGGTCATGTGGAGTTTGTACTGCTATAAATATAATTTTACTATCTCTTACTAATTCATCCAATTGTTTAAATTTGATTTTGGTTTTAGGTAATAATTTGTCAACATGCTTTTCTAAGTATGGATATCGTTTACTTTCTAAGATATTTTTAATCTTTCTTTCATCTATATCATAAACAGATACTTCATGACCTTTGCTCTCTATTGCCAATGCAACGGGAAACCCTAATTTTCCTGCACCAACTATACCAATTTCCATATTATTTTTTCTTATTATAGGTATTTAAAGTTAATCTAGATTAATTTTACTAAATATTATTTAATAATATTGTAGTTGTATTAACAATCAATTGTTTATATTATAATCTTATATCTTTTCGAATCTTATTATTTAAGAAATATAATTAGGTTATTAGTCATATCACCAACTAATAAAGCAATAAACTTTATTAACATCTATAACTGTACTATTGGCAATGAAGAACGTATACAGGTTATTGTCATTAGTGGCTGTGGTAGCAATCTCATCAAGTCTATTAACTGCTACATTCATGACCTCACCACTTAATACATCATCAACCGATTTATACAAGAATAATATTAGCGAACAATCATTCGAAGGAATTGGCATAAAACCATTAGATGTAGAGATGGCTCATAAGATAAGAGAAATGGGTGGTTTATTATTACAAGTTTCTAATGCTAATGCTTTAACGGAAGAAGAGGCTTTGAAGATGTCTAAGGATGGTAGAAAGATAGTAGAGTTTACTGTAATAGGTCAAACTGTAAATCTTCCTATAATGGGAGGAACGCCTGATGCTCCAAAGATGTATCAAGCAATGACATTTAACCAACAAGTGCCAGGTCCTACATTAAGAGTTAAGCAAGGAGATATTGTAAAGTTTACACTAGCAGTTCCAGAAGGAGAGATGTTTCCTCATGGTAGAAGTATACATGCAGCACAAGGAAGTGTAGTTCCTGGCATACTTGCAGTTAATCCTGGAGAGAGTAGAACAACCTACTTTATAGCAGAAGTTCCTGGCATATTCAAGTATCATTGTACTGGTGTAAATGTAGCAGATATGGATAGACACGTATTATCGGGTATGTATGGATTAATAATTGTAGATCCAGTTGATGGTTACAAGCCATTACTAGTAAGATCTACAGCTACTGAGGATGGAGAAATTAAACAAGAGTTTACAAGATACTCAGCAGATGCATATGAATTACAATTTAACTTTAACAACCTATACATAGATGCAAACGGTAACTATGATATAAATGCAATGCTTATGGAGAAGCCAACTCAATCAGTAATTAATGGAATGGCTCTAGGTTATACACCAAATAACGATTTAGATGCCTTAATCAATGGCGATGCTAATAAAGATATCTTACCAGGATTCCAACCATGGCAAGCATTTACTAATCAGTATAAGGGGCAATTAATATACGTCCCAACTAATGAGCATATAAGGATATTTGCAGAGAACCATGGAACACAGACTATATTTGTGCATTTTATAGGAGAGATATTTGATAGGATAACCATGGGTAATAGAATACAGGCAGAAGGTGTAGAATCATGGGGTATACCTGGTTCAACCGGTGCTATAATAGATATAGTATTCGAGAATCCAGGAGTATATGTATGGGCAAATCATGATTACTCAAACGCAATGACTGGACACGTTGCTATCTTTGTAGCAGGTAACTTCTTTAAAGAGGCATTAAGGGATGATCTAGGAGATGCTGTTGATGGAATCAATTATTATGCTGAAGCATTAGGACAACCAAGTGATGCTATACCTCCACCTGGATTAAATACCAAACTATGGCCAAAGTTTAATTTACATGGATTGTATACTGATGAAAGGGCTGCAGAGATTGCTACAATAGTAGAGAACTGGGGCATACCCAGAGCATAAATATTTTTTAACATGCAAATATACCTAGGTACTCAAGGCATACCAGCTTCTGTAAGGGTAAATGGAGGCAATATAATAGATGGCTTATATGCATTACATACTCTTGGTTTAAATGCATTAGAAATAGATTTTGTTCATAGAATATACCTTAATAACGAAGAGTGTAAATTAGTAGGAGATATCGCAAAGAAGTTAGGTATTAGGTTATCTATCCATGCTCCATATTATATAAATCTATCATCTGAGAATAAGAGTGTAATAGAAGCATCTAAAAGAAGGATCTTATTATGCATAGAGAGAGCAAGATATCTTAATGCTGAAATAATAGCAGTGCACGCAGCATTTTATGGTAGATTAAATAAGGAAGATGTATACAAAAGGGTTAGAGAAGAGCTAAAAGAGATATGTAGTATTGAGAGCGATGCAGCGAAGTATATAGGAATAGAGACTCTTGCAAAGAGTAATCAGTTTGGTACTTTAGATGAGGTGATAAGATTATATGACGATCTAGGTATAAAACCTTACATAGATTTTGCTCATATATTTGCTAGGTCTAATGGAAATATAGATTATGGAAAGATATTGGATCTTATATATCAGAGAATATCTCATTTGAATGCTCACTTTGAAGGGTTAAGATATAAGAATGGTAAGTATGTAGATATCCATGCACCTATAGGCGAACCTTCATTTGAACCATTAGCAATAGAGCTAATGAATAGAAAAGAGAGTATAACTATAATCTGCGAATCACCATTATTAGAGATAGATTGTATGAAGATGCGAAGTATATTTAGTGATGTAAACCTTTCATATAAATAATGCTTCATAACATAGATCAAATATGAGCATAGATCTAATTATGAATCATAAAGGTCATAATGTTATATGCAAAGAATGTTATATGCAAGCAACAGAGTTTATAGATTATAGAAAGGCTATAATGGATAATAGAGTAGATATATATAATACAAACAAGTGCTGGTGTACTTTACCAATGCATTTCTATTGTAGAGATTGTAAAGTTGATGTAGATCTAGATAAAGAATAATTAATCGCTTTAATGAACATATTGTATGCTATGGCTAATAGGAATTGGTATATATGGATTTAAGGGTATAAGCCTTTACTCGATTGAGATATTAAAGAGTATAGATAAGATATTACTAGAACAATATACAAGTCCTATAGATGAAAGCATAGAGATATTAGAGGGTGTAATAGGGAAGAAGATAAGTGTAGTGCCTAGATGGTACGTAGAAGATGGTAGAGAGATATTAAGAGAAGCAGAAGAGAAGGATGTAGCGTTATTAACATACGGCGATCCTTTAATAGCTACTACTCATATAGACCTATTGAATAGAGCAAGAGAGAAGAAGATTAAAGTTAAAACAATACATAATGCTTCAGCAATAACATCTATAATAGGTGAGTCAGGTTTACATATATATAAGATTGGAAGGATAGCAACTTTAGTAAATAATAGAGAGGCTAATAAAAGTGTATTTAAGATCATATATGATAACTTGTTACATAATCTACATACAATCCTCTTATTAGAGTATGATCAAGAGAAAGGATTTTTCCTAGACCCAAGAGATGCATTAATATGCCTTTTAGAGATTGAAGACGATTTAAGGTATAAAATAATAGATAGAGAGACATTTGTAATAGTAGCATCAAGAGTAGGAGTGAATGGAGCAATATATGCTGGTAAGATTAATTCATTACTAAAAAGAGAGTTTGGTAAACCACCTCATACAATAATAATTCCTGCTTCATTTCATTTTACAGAACTTGATGCATTAAAGTATATAGAGTTATTAGATGAACCTACTGATAATAATAGAGATTTGAGAAACAAAAGTGAAGAGATGGTTAATAGATACATACCAAGAGCTAGAAGAGCATTAGAAAGAGCAAGAAAGATAAGTCTTGAAGGTTTTGATACATCATTACTACTTGATAATGCTAAAAGATATATTGACGATGCTGAATCTTTCATTAGAAATAAGGAGTATGAATTGTCTATCCTAAGCATAGGATATGGTGAAGGATTAATCGACGCTATATCATATTTAAAGAACATAGAATTATGGAGAGAATAATGCATCTAATATTACTAATAACGTTTGTCCCATAGTTTATACAACTTGATATGACATTATAGATACATACTAGCTTTAAGTAAACGATTATACGTAAGAGTTATAAATATGAAACTATAACTATGTAATGTGATAAAAACAATTGCTTCACCTATACTGGAATCAAATACATCAAAGCTAATGGATGTCTTTAATGTACTATCAAAGTCTGACGCAATGACTATATTCATACTAGCAAAAGATGGTTTACCGGCAGAGACCGAAGCGCCTTATAAGATAGGGCTAACAAGAAAGCAATACTATACAAGACTAAAGCAATTGGTAGATCTTGCATTAATAGAGAGGAAGGAAGGTATATACTATCATACTACACTAGGTAGTTTGATCTATAACGAACATGTTGTAAAGCTCTCTAATGCACTAGTATATGATAAAGAGATGAAGATGATAGACGTATTAAAGAAGAGTAGTGAGTTTACTACAGATGAGATAACAAAGTTCTTATCAAAAATAGCTGGAGATAGAATAGTAACAAAATGCGAGATAATATTATCATGGGAGAAGATGGTAGAGGCTATAATAAATGCTATAGCACACACTGAAAAAGAAGTACTATTATCATCTAGATTTTATGAAGAGAGGATAATAAATGCTATAATAGAGAGAAATAAAGTAGCTAACATGGATGCAAAAGTCGTTGTAGATTTAGAGTTATTCAAGTCATATGCTAGTAAATGGTTAGAAAGAATAAAGCATGATCAACATGTTGAAGAAAGAGAGAAGGTTGCAACAGATCCTTGGTATGGTTCTGGAAGTAAGAGGGAAAGGAAGATTGGATCTATACCATTTAGTATGGTAGTAATTGATAGCAAAATATGCTTTTTAGAATTTATAGATAAAACAAATCCAAATGAGTTCTATGGCTGCATAATGATTAAAGATGAGAACGTAGCAAAGACTGCAAGGTACAAATTTAATGAACTATGGAACGTTGCTATAAGTGAAGAAAAAGCAAAATCATTAATAAATAGTTAAACAAATATTGCTAGTAAGAGCACTAACTGAAATGAGAAGGAAAGTAGACGTATTGGCGGCCTTAAACTTTTTATTTTCTTTGTATCTTCAGTTTTGAAGAGTATTGATAGTTTAAGCATGAATAACATACATACTATCATTGATAATACAGTGCTTACTATGCTCATCTCATTTATAAAATAAAGCCATGCTGTTAATGCCATTAAAGTAGACAATGCTCCATACATCACTTTTGTAGTATTTATTTGCCCTATAATTATTGGTAATGTTCTTCTATTGTTTGCTTTATCTCCTTTTAGATCACTTATATCTCCTAATAGTGCTAGTACAGTGCATATTATAAAGAATGCAATACCTGCATATAATGTATCTAAAGCTATTTCATCGTTTGCAAATCCTCCAAGAAATGATGCGAGCATAGCTCCTATACTTGTTACAATAGTTTTGTAAGGAAATCTATCTTTGAAACTTGTCTTAGGATGAGAATATGCTATTCCTAATATTACTAGGATGCTAGATATTATAAAAGCTTGAATGTTTATAAAGAAAGTCATTACTAGAGCAATGATATTGAGTATCCATGTCAAACGTATTATATGCTCTTTTGTAACTTTACCACTAGCAAAAGGTCTATTAGGGTCATTAACTTTATCTACCTCTAGATCTTGTGCATCGTTATATGTATAAGTTGCTAGTAATATAAGATAACTAGAACTTACAGCTAATACTCCTATGGTAGGATCCAATGCTCCATCATATGAGATCATTAATGCTACGAATGTGGCCCATGGAAAGTTGAATATAAGCCATCTAGCCTTAGCATATTGTAACAGTGCCTTCATGGATGCTACAACTATCTCAACTGTTTCGTTTTTTCTATGGTTGTACTCTTTGATTAGTGAATATTCATATTTATTATCCATATTTGGATAATAAATTATCTATCTGATAAATATTTCGATAAAATTAATAATATGAATTTTATATTATAAAATATATAGTATATAAATATATAAATATAGATAATATTAATATAGTAATTAATAGAATCATTTAATTTATGTTATATAAGTTTATTAACTATATGACTTTTAAACCATATACACGAAATACTGATGAATATAATAGTATTGCATTGTTATTTTGTGCAAATTCTTTAATACCATTTATAATATCTTCATATTCATATTCAGATATTAACCCATTAGATATAAAATTATCCTTTAATACATTAGCAAATAATATTGGTAACATATTATATCTATAGTTCATAGGACAGCATATAGCATAAAGACTAACCTTTGCATCAATATTACAATCTTTAAACATA
>JACAFH010000031.1 GCA_013538715.1 Candidatus Nitrosothermus koennekei
TATCAAATCCTCAGGACGCTGAGTTATGAAGATAAAGATTGTATTTAATTTTCTGCCGACTCTTGCTATTAGATTAATGAATTTAGCACTAGTCTCTATATTGAAGAGCAGCCATCCTTCATCTATCAATAAAATCTTAGGTGTCTCTATATTTATACTATTGATGGTATTCCAAACTTTTGCTAATGCTAGTGTCAGCAAAAATGAATCTCTTGCTCTTGAGCCATAAGTGCTTCTCATACTAAATATCGTTCTATCTTTAATGATTGCATTACCTCTCAATCTAACATCCTTAACTATATCTACCAAGTATTGCTTAGCATTCTCACTACAAAGAGCATATAGCATATCAATACTATTGATCTTAACCCTAACATCCAATCCTAATGCTATTATCTCCTTTCTTACTGTCTCAGGAGCGTTTAATATATCTGCTATGATGTTACATGCATTACTCTTATCAAATAATAGAAATGGATCTAAGCCTAACTCTATGCTATCTGTTAATCTAATGATACTTGCATCATACATCTTTGCTAATCTCTCATACTCTCCTTGAGGGTCTATTATATAGAGATGGGTATCTTCTCTTAACAACCTATTAACTATAGTCTTTGCTGTTACACTCTTCCCTGCACCAGATGTTGCTAGTATAGATATGTTATAGTTATCTCTCATCCTATAATCATATATGATAGGTGATTTTGTTACTACATTCATTCCTAAGTTTATACCATTATGCTCTAACATGTTAGATGAGATGAATGGATATAGTATTGCTAATGAGCCTAATTCTATGTATAAGTGCTTATGAGAAGCAGATTGCATAAATGGTAATGCCTCAAACTTTACTAGCATGGCTCTATTATACCTCTTAAACATTTTACTTATTTGCATCAATTCATCCTTATTGTTTGCTATGATGATGGCATCTAAACTAAACTTAAATAATGCTGTCTCTTGTCTCAATAACGCTTCTCTAAGTTGTTCTGCCTTTGATACTTCTTGCTGCATCTTTATGCTTCCTCCCGCTCTAAGCAATGAAGAGGTTCTAAGTATAGTAGATAAGGCTACATCATGCTCCATTCTCTTCAATCTTACATTTACCATCTCTGCCATATCTAACAGAGAGGGGGCATATGCTACTGGTAAAGATGATGGTAAGGATACTAATGTAAAGACTCTCATGTAATTGTTAACCCCCTCTAGATATGTTACATGCTCTCTAACAGTATAGAGAGCGATTGGTTTTGCACTAGTATACTTGAAATCTGCTCCTTCTAAGAATGGTGCTAACTCTTCTCTGCTATCAACAAATACTCTATTTACTTTATAACCAGATATTGTATCTCTCATCATTATTATCTTTAGTTCATGATTTACTGTAGCATTGTTGATAAATCCTAAGAATCTAGTTAGTAACAATCTTTGCTTATCTTCAGGCATTGCAAAGTAATTGCTATTGCTTACTATCTCATACATCATTATATAATATGAAGATAGTAGATGTAATATCATTTGAGAATATCTCTGTGTTAGATCAACAAATACTTCCCTTTCCATTAATAAAGGTATCAATGAAGCAACTAGCACTATTGATAGTAACTATGCTAATAGCATATTCTATTGCAAAGGTAAACATAATATTAGCGATAATAATTGCTACACCATTCCTGCTCTTAACATTTTATAAGTATAGAAGTATGTCGTTTGATCTTTTATTGATAAGCATGATAAGATACTACATGAGGGTAAGGTTAGATAATATAAATAAATTATTTAAAGATGATAAACCCTTTAAGAAGATAGAAAGTGATAAATTATATAATGTGAAGCTATTCAAGAAGAAGAGAGATCAACTACTTGCTCCAACACCAGAGAAGAAAACTTCAGAGGAGGAAATACTTCCAAAATACTCTAAACCGTTTATAGAACCAATAAAAAGAGAAGAGCAACTATACTATCTTACCCCAAATTGCTCCAATCTTCAACTAGAGTTGAAAGGTAATACACTTACAGTAGGTGACTCTAACATAATACTAAATGCTGATATACATAAAGTAGTGATTGAAGTAGATAAGCAAACTATAACAAGACTAATCGTCACTTAATATTTTTTATTGTTCTTCTACTATTGTAAAATGCTTCTAGATGTAAGATGGTAAATGCTATCATAATTGTTGTTATCTTCCCATTAGTAAGATATGCTATAGCAAATATCATTGCTACCTCTATTGCTAATACAATTAATATTATTAGAGAGTAGTTAAGTCTCTGATAAAGACCTCTCATTATTATGTTAAACTCTTTACTCTTGATGTATGCTCTATTGATGTATGTATAGATAGCATCTATAGCAAATGCTATACACCATATTACTATAAGATATATTGGTAATTCTATCTTTAGGTAAAGCATTACCAATGTTATTATTAGTGCTATAATGAATATCATATCAAATAAAAAATTAGTTTAGTTCTAGTTTTATAGCTGCTATGCCTCCACCAGCTGCCATTACAGCTGCACCAAGATATCTAGCAAGTGTGAAGAAATTCTCTAGTGGACCTTCAATACCGTTTGGAATGTTTGGATTATCAGTAGCAGGATCGATTGTTATACCTGTTAGAAATGTTGTTAGCTCTGGTGTGAATGCTATTATGAATCCAACTAATATGAACATCACTAGCATCTTTATCCATCTTGCTCTCTCCTCTTCTGT
Organism: Candidatus Nitrosothermus koennekei; assembly: GCA_013538715.1. Taxonomy (GTDB): domain Archaea; phylum Thermoproteota; class Nitrososphaeria; order Nitrososphaerales; family Nitrosocaldaceae; genus Nitrosothermus; species Nitrosothermus koenneki. The sequence goes on from JACAFH010000031.1 coordinate 2,720, forward strand.
TACTTCACTGAATACCATCAATATATAATATTCCAGAATTTTCTTAAACAGATTAGGATGGATAATGCAATGCTTGATGCAAGTATTAATATAACAATGATGTCACTCTCTACTGCTTGAGTAGTTTGAGTAGGTAATGCACTTACAAATGCATCAGCTCTACCTTGCCATTCATTACTCATTAAAATCCATGCTGAGTATTCCTCTGGCAATGTAACTATACAACCTGATCTGCAATTGTAATGCTCACTACCAACATAATTATTGTTCTCATCAAACTTATTAACATACAAATCTCTAATCAAGAATGTTTCTGGAGGTTCTACATATATTATGTTATTAAATCTCTTAAGATACTGATCAAAATGATAGTTACCAACATTTGCATAATAAACATAATCGCTATATTGCTGTAGTGCTGGTAAGATATATTCATTACTAATATCTACATCCTTAATGATAGTTATTGTTATATTGTAAGGAGTAAGAGTAGTAAGAGCATAATTAAGAGGTATATCAAAAACATCACTAGCATTATAGAATTGTAATGAATGTTCAGGTATCAATAATTCAGAATATAATGCATCAACAATTAATCTACTGCTATATGTTGCTTCATAGTAATCTTTTAGATATGTATTCATAGCATCTTCCATGCACATGATAGAGTTTACTATCAATAAATCATTACTCTCACGATAATACTTCAAATAAAGATAATCATATAATGGATACTCATATCTGGATAAATTTAATGCTATCTTCTCAACTACTAGTTGAGTAGGATTGTTATTATAATCTGTTATAGTAGTGATATTGATTCTAGCATTAAATGCTCTTGAAGGATAGATGTAAGTAAAGTTAGCAATCTCTATACTCTCATAAGCAAAATTACTCTTTAGAAGAGTATACAATGTTAAATCAGCATATTGATTATTGATTATATCAAGCATATAACTAGCATCATAGTAGAGTGATAATTCATAATATCCTTCTTTAGTTAGCATAAACTCATCATGATATCCATCACTGTTATTATCATAAGCATATATTACACTTGTTGTATTAGCAATAGGATTTGAACATGTTATATTATATGCTAGATACTTTATATCATCTCTAAAGATCTTCTTTACTTTATAATCATCAACTATATCATAACCTTTTAACACTTGATATACATACTCTTCATTATAATCAGAATTTATTAATGCTCTTCTAAGGGGGTGTATAGTTCCATCCATATCCATTGAACCTTGATAATGCATTGCTAACTTTAATTGCTTATCAAAAGACCAATCACCATTGCTAGATAGTGAGAGATATGGATATACTTTTAGGATAGGAGCATATGGAACAATTGTAACATTTGTTAATGTTATAGATTGACTTCTCGATAGATACTTTACTC
>JACAFH010000032.1 GCA_013538715.1 Candidatus Nitrosothermus koennekei
TAAAAATGATATGATGATGTTATGATAGACTCATTGATATGTTAGGTTTGTATCACATAGTAATATGTTGCTGAATTGGTTATTTGCACTTCAGATATAGTTTGAATCTATAATAGGATTGAAATTTCTAACAAGATATAAAATTTGTGCATAATAGGTTAAAAAATAATATGAGGTTTACTTTACTTTAGGTTGCTTAAATCCTCTCTCAACTAGTACCTTATTAACTTCTCTAATAGCAAATGCAAATCCTACATGTAAGCAATCATCCCTCTCACAATATCTACAATATAAGAATCGTTTACCTATACCTTGATCATGTATCTCAACCTCAACTATTCTATCTATGAAGCGATCTGCTATATCTACTACATTACCTGTTATGCTTATAAACTCAAGACCGGGAGCATATCTTAGTAACATCTCATCCTCTTCAAGATTCTCAAGGATATATTGAGAAACCCATGGTGTGAATGGTATCATTGGCTTATTCTCTTCCTTCCATCTATTATGGAGTCGTTTATAGAGCTCTTCAGTAATGGTTAATGTCTTCCAACCTTTTGCTGGCATATTATTAGGTTATGAACCGTAACATTTAATTATTTCCTTTTACAGTTAATAACCTAGAGATATGATCATGCTATATTATATTATGATGGATGTAGATACATGTCAGCATAGGCTAATAACTGATAGAGGAGAGATAGTATGTAATAGATGTGGTAGAGTCTTTGAGAAAGAAGAAGAGAGGGTAACAAGGTTAGAAGAGATAGGTTGGGATCCTCATGGTGAGACATCACTATTTCAGACAGGTTTAGGTTCTCTTGAATTATCTAGAGATTTGAAGGAGCAGGATGATATAAGTATAATATCAAATATTGCTAATAAACTTGAGTTGCAACAGCATCTTGCTATAGAGTTTTACAATATATATAGACAATTTGTTAAAGGGAAGAGAGATAGAGTAGTAGCAGCAAAGCTTGCTCTTATCAAGTTAACAAGGCATAAAGAGGTACAGAATAGGATAATGCGTTTTGTAAGTGACTTTTGTTCTTCTTCTTTACCTAATGAATATATCAAGTATATTATGAGTATAGTTGATAACTACTTTCGTAATGGAAGCAGAAGAGAAAATATAGATATTCTTAAACTCTATACTGCTTATGTAACAAGTCAATCATTCTTTAGAAGGATAACAAGAATTGCAGAAGAGAAGGGAGCATACAAAGCAGTAAAGTGTATTGAGGAGTTGATATACTAATGGATGAGATAATAACACTTGAAAGGATAACTGTTAAAGGCTTTACAGTAGATAAGGAGTATGTAGAATGTGTTTATTATGATAATAAACTCTATTGTATAGATGATGAACTCAAAGAAGGAGTAGACGTTAAAGTCGTTGATAGAGTAGATACAATAGATGAAGTATATAAACGATATATAGAAGCAAACTTGAGAAATACAGTAAATCCTTATGCTTTATTATTGCTTTACAAAGAGAAGAAGGAGATCTTATCTAAGCTTAATGGTGTAGCCTTTGAAATACTTGATCGTAATATTAAGATAAGTAATGAACTACTAGAGAGGTTAAATACACATCTTCTCTCGTTAGAGAAGAAAGGTAAGCCTATAAGTATAACGTTAAGTGTGCTAGATGCTATCTCTATTATAGATAGCATATACATAGAAGAGAAGAAGCTACCAATGGAGGAGATTTTAAGGGTTATAGATGAACTTGTAGATATTACTAACAATGCTATCTATTATCCTACCCCGATAGCAATTAGAAGTTACATTGAAGCATTGTTTGAAGAGGTAAAGGAGGAAGAAGAGAGAATAAAGGAGAGGATTGAAGAGAACATAAAGGAGAAGGTAAAGGATGTTACAGTAAGTCTTTACACGCCTAATGAGAAGAGAGAAGTCCCAATATCTTTAGGAGAAAGAGTATTAGTAACAAACAAAGTAGATGGAGAATCAGTGATATTAGAAGAGAGTGAGAGTAGAGAAGAAGAGGGGATAATAACGAAGATACTTATATTCAAGTATCCTACAAAAGCAGAGAAGTATCTACAGAGGGTAATTGAGAGTCTCATTAAACAGTTGAGAAGATATGGTATAAACATAGAGATAAAGTGAAGGTTTATGAATACAGAAATAAAAACAAGAGTAAGAAAGAAAGAGTTGAAAAAGTTGAATGAATTAGATAAACAAATACTTTTATTTTTTATTGAGAGGAAGAGACATAAGGTTACATTAGCAGAGGTTATTGATGGATTGAATCTAAATGATTTTAGAATAATTGAGCTCTTTGATTCACTCACTAGACTCAACAGATATCGTATAATCTTCGTAAGAGCTCTTACTATTGAACTTCATGATATTGTAGCATTACTACAATTTTACCTCCAACTGGAAAGGTATAATACAGCACTCTTACTTTACGCAATGCTTAGAAAGCTCTTGTTAATCAAGAAGAGAGCTCCAGAGAAGAATAGTATTATTTTTAGCTATGATGATGTAATCTTTCCATATTGGGAAGATGATTACGCACAGCAATTAAGATTGTTATGTAGCCGGAATAAAAGGATTATACATAATGCTTTTCACGAGCTTGTTAAGAGAGGTTATATTACTTCTAAACATAAATACGTCTATATATTCACTGCTAATCTCTTACCAGAAGGGATATACGAATTTATACGACCGAAGACATCCTAAAAGAATGCATTAATATTGTTACAATAACGTAACAAAACGGGGTATTATATTGTTACAATGATATCTCTTACGATATTAACGCCAAAAGTATAATATGTTAGTAAGATGCAATAGATGCAAATATGAATGGTTAGATGATGAAGAGAGGAACGTATGGAAATCATGTTTGTATGTAAGAATTGCCAAACAGTCATCACGCCAAAGAAGAAGTTTGTATAAGAGAATTCTTTAGTAGAGGCTGTCTCTACATCAAAAAGTTTTGATGAGAGGAATAGTTTCATTAAAGCTCTTGATAATATACTATAATAGCAGATAATACAAATGCTTTGATTGAGGATTGTTTAATGGCAATCTTAAAGAGAATAGATGGAGTTAACATCATTATGTAGAACTTTTATGAGTTATCTATTTAATGCATGGTATATCTTCAATTATATTTTTATTAACAAGCTATAAGAGGATTAAAGAGTTATCCTATATAGTTTAAAAGTTTGTAAGAATATTATATGTAGTATATTATATGCTGAGTAATATCTTAACACTACTAGTAGGAAAGAAGATTGAGTGCTAGTATTGAATAACATTACTATAACAACTAAATAACCCTCACGCTTGTTCAAAAAAAATTTTTCCTAATCTATATTTGTTTATATCTTATATTTTACTCTCCTATCCCCAAATAAATTACGCTTGGTGTTATTAAGTTATTTAGTGTTATTATTTAGAGAGATTTTTTTGTTCATGCGTGATGCTATTTAGTTATTAAGTAAAGTGATACTCTAGTAAAGAGGGGAGAATCAAAGGTGATAGTTATTAAT
>JACAFH010000033.1 GCA_013538715.1 Candidatus Nitrosothermus koennekei
AAAGGATGGAGCAGATTATGGAGTAGGGATAGAAGCTGGATTAATGAGAGTATATGATTACAATCTAAATATTCATGTAGCAGTAGTTATTAGCGATAGAATAGCATTGGGTTTTGGTCCTGCATTCCAACTACCAAAGAGGATAGAATCGTTAGTGCTTCAAGGTATCGAGTTAGATGAGGCTGTTGAAACTCTTCTTAATATAAAAGATATAGGCGAAAAGGATGGAATTATATCATTAATGAGTAATGGAAGAATAGATAGGAAGATGCTAATAGTAGAGGCAGTAAAGATGGCGTTAGTGAAGATTATAAATAGAGTAGGAGAGAATAATAGTAATGACTAGATTAGGAGACTCATGGAGGAAGATACATGGTATGATTACTAATAAACCAACAAAGTTTTCATGGGTTATAGATAATAGATTGGCTGGTTCTGGTATGCCTACCTCATATGATGAGATTGAATGGGTAAAGGAGAGTGGAATAAGAGCTATAGTTACAGTTAAAGAGGAAGCATTACCTTCTAGATGGATAGATGGTTTAGCATATCTTCATATATACTCTCAAGATCTCATGGCTCCAGATATTAGAGATCTAGATTACGCAGTAGATTTTATTAATAGTATGATAAATGATGATAAACCTGTAATGGTTCATTGTGCAGCAGGAAAAGGTAGAACTGGGACATTACTAGCAGCATACTTTATTAAGTATAATGGATTTGAGGTAGATGATGCTATAATGCATATTAGAAGTCTTAGACCTGGTTCTATTCAGAGTGAGTATCAAATGTTAGCATTAAAGATGTATAAGGAGTATCTAAACTCTAAAACCACCTATTGATAAACCTCTGCCTTGTGTCTCTTCTCTAGCGCGTACTCCTAATAGATCTATTAACTCTTTAAGGTTCTTAGTTTGATAATATACTTTTGCTGGACCAGTTATCTCTGTTGCCAATCCTTCTCCTCCTAATATAGTTGTCTTTAAACCTCCAACCTTTACAACCTTATATTCTGCATTAGCACTTAATGCTACTAGATGATAATTATCTAGTAACATCTTCTCCCCTCCTTTTAATTCATCCTCAATTATTGATCCATAAGAATTTACAAAAAGATCACCTTTACCAGTAGCCTTTAACATGAATAGTTCAGTCCCAAATATACCCTTTGTAAAACCTTGCCATTGAGTATCCAATTCTATGCCCTTTGTAGATGCTATATATGCCCCTGCTTGAACTATATAGCCATAAGAATCTACCTTGATCTGGCATATATCTCCTACTGGAGGTCCTGTTAATCCTAGTATGGAATTATCTTCATGTGCTATATAATCGTTAACGAAGAATGTCTCTCCTCCTAGTACTGTAACCTTTAAGCTCTTCAACAAACCTTTATTTCTCATTCTAGTCTTTATCTCTATATCACCTTTTAGATATACTAATGAGCCAGCCTCAGCAGTTATCTCCTCATCCTTATTCATATTTATAACAAGCATGCCCATAGGATTATTAATAATCTTATATTGCATGATAATTATATAATATTGATAGATAAAAATATTATGCTCATTCAGGGACTGATTCTGTTACCAATCTTCCATCCTCAATTCTAATGAATAGATATCTATTATCCTTAAATACTAAAGTTAGTTCATTCTCGCCTTCTTCTACATCCATCAGTTCTTGTCCTTTTATTCCATCATATTTTGCCATACAATTTTGTAAATAATACTCTAATATATTCTCTAAACCTTTCTAATCTTTATTGTTGTAGATCTAGCACTTATCTCCCCTTTCTCTATGAATGTATGTCTACCCCATGATGCCTTGACATCAACATATACTTCATTCTCTCCATTATGAAAGGAAGAAGCATCTAATACTATACTATACTGCACGTCAAACAGTAATCTTCTCGCCTCTTCTGTATCTTTAGGTATTATAGGTTGATCATCTCTAACTATCATAACCCATATCTTCTTTGATGGTGGTAATGGATAACGTTTAGGATCTCTACTCCAGTAGAAAGATGCTTTCCTTAGCAATGTAATCGGTTTGCCATGGCTTAATACTAAGGTATATTTTATTCTAAATAAGTTGTCGTGCTTGTCATAAGCAGTACTCCATACATCCTCATTTAATTTTTCTCTGACCTCACCATCTATCATAAATGATATCATGAATTCTATACTATCATTCTCACCAAACTCTATCAACGAAGGGGTTAGTGTTAACTCTCTTATACTGCTCATGCTTTATAATAGTTTATATCCTAAATAAAAACCAAGTAATGGATATGGAGATAAGTATAGTAAATATGAGCGAGAATAGACTAACGCTGAATATAACGGAGGAAGATATATCACTACTCTACATACTTCAACATGAGTTACTTAATGATAAGAGTGTAAAGTTTGCTGGTTTCTCTTTAAAGCATCCATTAAAGATAGAGTATACATTTAATATAGTAGCAGACGATCCTCTTAAAGCATTTGAGAATGCTATAAAGGCAGCATTGGATAATACTAAAGAGTTGGAAGAATTAATAAAGAATAAGGTGAAACAATGAAGTTTTGTCCTAAATGCGGTAGCAGACTAAAGAATAAACATGAAGAATCGGGAGTAGTATTAGCATGTATTAGGTGCGATTATAGAGAAGAAGGTTCAATCAAAAAGAGCGAGGTTATAAAAGGTAATGAAGATGCTTTAAAGATAATTAG
>JACAFH010000034.1 GCA_013538715.1 Candidatus Nitrosothermus koennekei
AACATGGAGAATAAGAAGAGTATGATAGGTAAGGAGAGACTTACGTTAGATAGAGAAATATATAGAGGAAGGAGCAGGTAAGAGAAAGGTATTAGCGGTATTTGGATATGGGTAGGGGATTTATTGGTGTTGGTATTAGGATTATAAAGAAGTTTGCTACTGTCAATGTTCCTTATCATGGATCCTGAACTCTATTTGTTCTCTTAATCTAGAAGCTTTATTTATGAACCGAGTAGCCAAGAGGTATGTTGCTTTAATCTCCAAGCAATAGAACTTGATTCTGAGCTTGACATATCTTATTGTTCCTCTTGTCCTTCCCGTAGATCTGCCTTATTAGTTCTTGTACTTGCCATAATTCTGATCCTTATCATGATAATGATGATGAGTGACCTTTATACATGTTTGCTAATACATTATTCAATGAATTTACTATCAATTCACCTCTCTTTTTAAGAAATTCATTGTAGGCTTCTTTCCTATGAAGATCATCATCTAATGGTATAAGCTGTGCATTCAGCCTATTTTTATCTATATTTTCGCTCTTAAAGTAATCTCTTGGTTCCTTTGAACTTATCCTTCTATTGGCTTTAGCAGAGATAAATACAATGTTCCTTATATCATTTATCTGTTCGTCAGTTATATCTCCCTTATCTTTAAGAACCTTCTTGGGGAAGACATGATGAAGCTCTACAGTATCGGTATTTGTCAGATCAGTTGCAGAAAACCAATCCATAGCCTTATTCATATGCACTAGAAAGTAAAGCAACAATAGTTTATTCTTTGTGAACCTACCTTCAAAATCTCTTATATCGACTTTAAGTCTTCCTTTTTCCTTTAGTATATTCTGGATCCATCTATCTATGGGATTAGGATCTTTTAATGCTTTTAAATCTTCATCTAACTTTGATTCTGTAGCTCCACTATATCTTCCCCAGAATGATGCCATGAGGAACCAGTAAAGAAGTTTATTCAGCTCTGAATCGTTCTTGATACCTTTATCCCTGTTATTATAAATGTACATAAGCAATGGAATCAGAACTATCTCTGAGGGAAGGATGGTTTGAACTTTAGCAGATGTAAGACCTAGATGAGTATTAAGCAACTTTAATGTAATGTCCATATACTTGTGTAAATCATTCATTATTCTGAGAACCTTATCTTTGTCAGTATTTAAATAACTCTTAAGATACTCAAACTTGCTCTGTTCAGTAATCATGCATGTAAGGCAACGCATATAGAAATTCACATCAAAGTCCCAATCCTCAAATTCATCATGAAGCTTTTCAAGATTGGATCTGAACTCTTTTGGTATATTTAATACTGCCATAGCCATAACAAGTTCTGCCTTCTTTAAACGGACACCTTTAGAATTAAGGCGCATATATATTTCAGTAATCTTTGAGTAATTGTCTTCTTGTAATTCATATACTGGTAATTCTTCTTCAAGAACACTATACAAATTTGAGATACGTGTCATATATTTCTCCCATATATCTTCTAAGCTTATTCCAAGTTTTTCTTTCAATTTACGTAGTATGTTATTTGGTCCTTCTCTCCATACCTCTGTTACATAGATCCATGTAGGATCACTCTTTATTGCTCGATTCTCAAGATGGAATTCTTCTCTATCTATATTAAAGTATATCTTGATATCTCCCTTTTTTATCTTAAGTAAAGAAGTAAGCCTTTGTTGACCGTCCAGGAGGTACCATACTGGTTCTCGTTTTATACCCATGTAGTTAGTTAATTGGGTCTGTCCTTCAAAATATCTATACGGCTTTACTTCTTTGGGGCGCCAGAGGAATATGTACCCAACTGGATACTTCTTGTAGAGTGAATCAAGCAAGTCCTTTGCATCATTATCAGACCACACAAACTCTCTTTGAACCTCTGGGAGTGCAATATCACCACGCTCTATATCCTCCAAAAGAGAGTGGATATCACGCTGCGATATTTGCATTGTATATATGAGATCATCTTTACCTATTTTAACTTTTCGACTACATCTGTTAACTTAATGTACTTAACCATTGTTCATCTACTATATTTTATATTATGTTCATACGCAGTAAAACATAAGCCATTGATATTCTATGCTTAATCTTTACTACTCTTCTAGAAGTTTAAGGTTGGTATACATCAGGTAAGATATTTGTTGCTAATAATGCGTAGATCACGTATCAATATGAAAGCGGATACAGTCATTACCTATGTATGGATATAAATGAAGGCAGCGCTGATAGTAGTGAGATGGTATCTTTGTTAATAGTTAACGTCGTCAAAGCTTCTAGCTTCTTTTTATTATCTGCTATCGTTAACGATAGAGTAGTCTTTATATACTTGCTGGTGCAGATTCTACAGTAGAATGGTACAATGTTGGTACTGGTAGCAGGGGAAAGAATACTACTGCAAAGAGAAGCAAAGATCACTATAAAGTATAAGCCACGAGGAGAGGAGAAGTGGAAGGGTACATTCTAC
>JACAFH010000004.1 GCA_013538715.1 Candidatus Nitrosothermus koennekei
AGTTTGGAAGAAGTGGCATAGGTATACAAAGGGTTAAATTATTTTATACAAAAGATGTATTGCAATATTTATTAGCATTAAAGATAGATTTTAAGTATGGAGTATATGCTAATAGGATAAAATTAGAAGAGATTGCTCTACCATTTGATGATATAGTTAGTAGTAATGAAGTTACAAAATTTAGGAGTATGTTATATAAATGCATTAATGATGAGAAGGATAACAAAGTCCATCTCTTAATAGCAGGAGGAAGAAAGAGTATGGTCGTAGATTTTACTCTTGCAGCATTAGCAAATGGTATTGATATTTTATATTATGTTAGATTACCTCCATCATCTGGAGTAATGCAAAGCAAGTATATACTAGCAAATTATGATTTATCAAAATATCTTGATGGTAATATACCAGAGCAATTGATGAATAAGATGATAGAGATGCTTCACCCTATGGTTAAAGGCAATTTAATAAAGATAGAACTCCCGGTATTAGACGAATACTCTAGGGAAAGTATTGCTAAAAATCTTAGCAAAAGTTTTTAATGTATTATAGGAGTATATAGATGTGTCAGAACTAATAATAGCACCATGGGGTAACCCTGAAAATTGGAAGAAGGTTAGTTACTTATATGACGGGAAGAAATGTGTTACACATGCATGTACATTAGCATTATCTGATATGTTATCAATTAAGAATATTGTAGTAATATTGTCATCAACACTTATGGATAAACCTGCTAATAATTATAGAGAATTAGAGGATAAAGTCAAAGAAAAGATTAAGAGTACAAACATCCTAACCTCTAATGAGATTAAATTATGGGTAGCACCAGGTATAGGTAGATTTGGCAAAGATAAAGTCTACATTCACAAAGGATCCATAGACCTATATTATAACTATGTATACTATAACACTCTAATATTATTTAATGAAATAAATGATGATATAAAGCTTCATCTAGATCTTACACACGGAATAAATTACATGCCGATTATGGTTAGAGAAGCAATAGAATTAGCAGCAGCTACATATGCAGCAGCAAATGGTAAGAGGATAGAGATTATTATATATAATTCAGATCCATTATCCCCAATACCTAAGCAAGACGATCCTAGTATAGAACTTAATATAAATCAAGTCGCAAATGTTAAATTCAAACCTTATGAATCATTAAATGAATTATTAACAAGATTAACATTAAATTATGATTTTAATATATTTAGATGGAGTAGAATCTCTAATCAAAATAGTGTAAGTAAGGATGATATTGAAAGTATATATAAAGCATCTAAAGCTGGAGAGATGGGTTTATTATTAGTTATTGGATCTATTATGGGTAAACTAAAAGATATTAAAGGGAGAGTAGATGATACTTTAAAGAAATTATTAGAACCAATGATAGAGTGTAAAATCGATGATCCTCTAATATTCGATTATACTCTTAAATTAAAAAAGGAGGTATCGCTTTTACATGCTATATTACACGCATTAACCTCAATAAATATAGAAGCAGAGGTAAAATTATCAACGCTTAAAGAATTGAATGAAAAATTTTATAAGAATACCGCTGTGTATTCAATATTATCAAATGAGTTACATTGTATTTGCAATTTAGATATAAATAATCAATATACTCTATATGCAGAACTCAAGTATGGAGAAGAGTTTGATAAAACAAAGGAAGGTAGAACAGATCAAAGAACATTATATGCACATGCAGGGTTAGAGGAGAATGTTACATTATTAAGAAGAGATGATGGAGATATCTATCTAAAATATAAGTATATAGATAATATATTAGAGCAGATCTAAATCATGCCTCTAACATTAACCATCCCAAATCCTATTGCTCTTGATCTACCCATACCAAAATAATTAGCGTATGCTAATAACCTCTTTAGCATGATTTTATACTCTCGATCATTGGAATCTATTATAAATTGTATCCAACCACTTATCCCTGTAGGTTTTCTATGCTCATCATATACTATTGATAATGGCATTATATGATAATTAAACTCTAGCATAGAGTAATTACTAAAGATTACTAACCTCTTTATGTTAGGTATCCTCAACTCTTCTGGAGCAAACATATTCCAATGATGAGCAAGAGACCATAACATCAATGAAGGTATAGGAAATAACAGATTCCTCTTCCTCTTTATATTAGACCATTTTGTAGGTAATTTTAACAATAATGGAGTTATTATTTTTATATTAACCTTATCCATATCTATCATTAAAGAACCAAATGTCTTAACCTCTAGTTCATAATCTTTAATATTAAAGATGGTATTAAATACTTCTATATTAGAGATCTCAATAACTTTAGTTATAGGCTCAATGCTTAATGTGGTGAAATAAAAGTAATAATCATTATTAGCAAATAATTTAAGTGTATTATCATTAGTATGTTTGATTAACGGTTTGTTATTATTGAAGATAGGAGAGATAACATATGGTTTTATATTATTCTTAAATAATTGATTATCCTCTCCTAAGATCTTCATAATCATGCTTCTACTAACCTTAGATGAGAATGGTGGTATAATTAGATCATTACTAACTCTAAACTTTATCTTTGCTCTTGCTACTAACAATAATCTTCATTCTAGTAACTCTCATTTAATATTATCTTAGAAATACTTTTATAAGAAAGATTAGATGCATCACTTATGAAAGAGTTTCATATTATCCTTTGTGGTACTTCTCTACTTACAAATTTTGGAAAGACTAAAGAGGCTAAAGAGTTGGATATGACAGAATGGGCAAGATTAAATCCTACCGATATTAAACAGATAGAGATAGAGAAGTTAGCACATAAAGGTGATAAGAGATTTGATATATTGTATAAATTCTTAACTAATGAACCAAAGGCTAATAGTGCTGAACTTAATACATTCATAAGGTTTTGTGAACTTTATAATGCAGAGAGAGAAGCGTTATTGTATTGCACCGATACTGGCACTGGAGTATTATGTGCAAATGTTATCCATGAATACCTTCAAAATAGTAATTATGCTAGAATGGTTAGTGAACCTCAGCGCTTAAAATATTTTAAATCAAGTGAAGAATTTGATGATGCCTTAGTAGATATAATCGAGAGACTTACTAAAATCATAATAAATAAGAAGAGACAAGGGTTTAAAGTACATATAAATGCAAGTGGAGGATTTAAGCCAGAGAGTACCTATGCTGTTATAGCAGCTCTCTTATCAGGCGTAGATTCTATCTATTATAGGTTTGAGACATTTAGAGATCTTATCAAACTACCAGCAATACCCTTAAAGTTAAATATTGAGGAGCATAAAAAGATAATAGAAGAGTTAAGATATAGTAAAAAACCTTTAGATACATTATTAGAAGAAGGGTTTGAGAGGGATTATATAGATAGATTAAAAGAGATTGGATTTATTGAGATGGATGGAATATATGTAAAACTTAGAAGATGGTTAAAGTATCTTATATAATAGATGAGGAATGGTTAGTTGCTTATATTGTAGAAGAAGATTATGGTATAGGAGAGATCTTAGTAATCCATTTGCTACAAATAAAGAGCGTACATATGCTTATGAGTGCACTAAATGCAAGATAATCATTATCATAAAGAATGAGAGTGATAGAAAGAGTAGAGGGACTAAAGAGTATTGGAGTGATAAGAGTATAGTAAAAGGAAGAGTAATAAAAGGAATAGTAAAAAATTCAGAATAATCTTCTTAGATGGAAGAATAATATGCTGCTCATTGTGATTACTGATGCTAATATGCCAATTGCATACTCTGAGAGAACATTAAAACTTACTTCAAACGTCTCACTATCACTAGCATTGCCACACTCTGCTTTCACTTGCCAATTTCCAGCACTTGTAGGAGTATACTCATCTGTTAGAGCACTCTTTGTAACATCTCTCTCTATTCCAACTTGATTGCTCCATATGAACCTTACAGTATTAGAGTTTGTATTTACACTAGCAGTTATCTTCTCTCCCAAGTTTATAAGAGTTTTATCTAGAGATAATTCACAAATATTAGTATTAGAGATAGGTCTACTACTCTTTCCTCTCTCTCTTATATCAAATATATGCCCATTATTATCTATCTTACCACTAATAAAACTTGGGAATAAAGCTCGCATCTCATCGTCATTTGCAGTCCCAGTACTATTAACTATCCTCCCTATATTAAAGATGTAGCCATTGTTATTTAAGGTGTTTGTATTGTTTATTATATTGAGGTTACTTATTATATAATTATTTGTAAAGATACCAATGTTATGAATATAACCATTATTAATTAGGCGCTTATTATTGATAAATGTATCATCTATTACAATCAAACCAAAATTCTCTATCTCAGCATTGTTAATCAATTCCCCTTTAATTACTATCTTTCCATAATTAGTTATCCTAGCATTATTTATAATACTAGTATCATCTTCTATTATCCATTCTTCTGTTCCATTAATGATCTTATTACTGCTTATACTGGATGAGATAGCATATACGTTACTTGCAGATATTAGTAATATTACCGCTACTATTATAGCTATCTTCATACTAAAAACTTATTAGTAACAGTTATTTAAACAAATCGTAAGAATAGTATGTAATATATCTTTCATAAAATAGATACGCCGCCGGTCGGACTCGAACCGACGACCGACTGGTTTCTACTAGATACTAACAGCCAGCCGCTCTACCACGCTGAGCTACGGCGGCTTATAAACTCTCATAATAAATTGATGTAATAAAAACTTTAGGATAATCTTTCCTTCTCATAGATATATATACCATCTAGAAAGACTCTTAGATCCTTGCCTTTAATGTTTGTAGCAAGCTCTATATTTGCTGCTGTTTGTGATACATCTTCTAAACTAGGACCCTCAACTATTATATCCTCTCCTTCAACACTTACTTTACAGTTACCTTGAATCTTTGCCTTTCTTGCTGCTCTTTCTCCTATAAAATTCTCTATCAATAATGTATTATCCTTAACCTTTACAGAGATAGGAAAATGTGAATATACTATCTTTAATTTGTATCTATACCCTTTTGTAACTCCATGAATCATATTCTTTACTATTGATCTTAATGTATTTGCTATAGAGATATACTTCTTTCTATTACTATATGGTATGAACTCGATCATACCTTCTTTAATATTAAGTTTAACTGGTATCTTACTTATATCCTTACTAATCTTAGTTTTAGAACTTGATACAGTAATTATATTATCTTTATAGTCTATCCTGATACCATCTGGGATCTTTAACTCAAATACCTGCTCAGTAGACATAGCCTATAAGCACACCTCCTAATCCTTCCTTTCTTGCTTCATGATGAGACATTACACCCTTTGGTGTAGATATGATAAGTATTCCTCTACTATAAGACGGTAGATAATTCCTCTCCCAATCTATATAACCATCCTTCTTTACATTGAAACGAGGAGTTATAGCTTTACACTTGTTTATCTTAGCATTTAAGGTAACTTTAAACTTACCGCCTCTTCCATCTTCAAAATATTCAAAACCATCGATAAATCCATGCCTCTTCATTGTATTGAGAACTTCTCTTGCTAATCTTGATGTAGGAGCTATTATACATTCGCCCTTTCTTCTCATCTCGTTATTGTATATCGTATTAAAGAGGTTTGGTATTATATTTTGCGCAGGCATGTTATCTCACTCGTATTTCTTAAACCCTAGCTTCTTTGCTGCTTCTCTAAAGCATTGCCTACATAGCATTATATTGTATTTGTTAACTAGTGCTGTATACTGACCACATTTTTTACACCATCTAGATCCTTTACCTTGCTTCCTCTCTTTTCTTCCTGTAAGTTTGTAATCTCTAATCTTCATATCATATCACCACAGTCTTGAGCATATCTTTAAAGAATGCTATTGCTTCCTCTTTATTAATCATATGATTCTTTCCTATCTTGCTCCTTCTATATCTTCTCTCTCTAACTCTATACCCTGCTCTCGCTAATCTTATCGATACATCCATACCAAATATTCCAATCTCTGGATTATATTTTATCCCTGGTATATCTATATGCTCTTTTATACCAAATGATACATTACCATATTCATCAAATGATGAACTCTTTATCTGGTTATTCTTTGCTGCTAACAATCTCTTTAGTGTATTTATAGCATCATCACCCCTAAGAGTTACCATAACGCCGATAGGCTCTTTCTTATGTATGTTGAAATCTCTCACACTCTTCTTTGCCTCTCTTGCACTTGGTTTATGTCCAGTCAACTCTTGTAATACCTTTTTTGCTTTTTCTAAAGGTTCTCCAGATTTTCCTACGCCTATATTTATAACTACTTTATCTATCCTTATTGCTCTCATTGGATTCTCCATTGTTTGCATATAATCACCTTATCTTTATGGGGATGTTATTATTCTTCCCAACTACTATCATCATATTGACTGGTAACTCTATCCTTCTCTCATCTATAACAACTACTGCTCGTTTTGGCAAAGTAAATGTACCATCTTTAATCTCTTCTACAAAACCTAACTTACCAGTATTATCTCCTCTTGTTATAATAACATTAGCACCCTTCTCAAACTTTAAAATATCAATTACTTTCTGTTCTGGAACTTCAATCAATAACGAATCGTTAACCTTAGCATTTATACCATCTAATATACTCCTTCCATCATGTAATCCATATTGGATCTTATTACCTTTGATAGTAACCTTATTTTTTATCTTACATATCTTTAATTTATGCTCATTCTCACTTATCTCTATTGGAGTTAACAGTACACCTTCACCTGTTACAAGTCTATAATGCTTATTTATTACATCTATACTAACTACATTCATAAGACCTACAGGAAAATGTTCATCATATCGCTTCTTTCCATCAACATAAACTCTACCTTCAATAAGTATAGCACGAGCTTCGCGCATAGTATTTACTACCCGAATGATATCTCTAAGTAATACACCAAGAGGATATGATTCCATAAGAGGATATGGACCAGCACTTGGTTTAAGTACAAATCTATGAGTCTTCCTTGATATGGCCCAAAACGGAGGAGCCTTTTGAACTTTAAGGTATGTTGAACCACTTACTCTAGTCATGCCTTACCCTCCAATTTATTCTTTCTAATCTCATCACTGAGATCTAGTGAAGTAATCATAACCTTTGATGAATGTATTAGAACTGGAACATTTCCACCCCTTAATTTTTCTCTTTGCACACCTTCTATCTCTAATCTACCATTCTCTGTATGAACTTTACTTACTTTTCCTTCCACTCCTTTAAATTCTCCACGCATGATCTTAACTATATCACCTACTCTAACTCTAACACTATTTCTCTTATATTTTGTTTTTAGATCATCTGAGAGCATGGAACGTATCATTGATGACCTCTTATGTAGAGGTGCTTTATACAATGAATTTAATCTAGCTTTAGATGGCTTCATATTAGATCACACTATCATCGATGCAAGTGTTGCCAATCTTGGCCAACGTTCTGCAGCTTCTGCTGCAACAGGTCCTTTTATATCGGTGCCTTTAACGTCTCCTTCAGGTGTTACTATTACAGCAGCATTATCCTCAAATGATACACGCACTCCACTCAACCTTCGAATTGGATATTTCTGTCTTATAATAATAGCACCAAATATCTGCTTTCTTAATTCTGCAGGACCTTTCTTTACTACTACAGTAACTAGATCACCAACAGATGCTGCTGGTTGTCTTGATAATCTTCCTTTAAACTTATTTACTTGAACTACTTGAACTATCTTTGCTCCAGTATTATCAGCACATACAAGATTTGCTGAGACTGGTATAGCTCTTGTTATATAAGATTTGAACTCTGCAGCACCCTTTGCAGATACTGCTCTACTCTTTGCCTTAGCCATGTTTGTTCACCTCTATTACTACAAACGATGTTGTCTTATTCAATGGTCTACATTCTGCACTTGTTACGGTATCACCAACATTAACATCTATACAATCTGGTAAGTAAGCATGGATCTTACTTTTTCTTCTTGCATACCTTTTATACTTGCTTATTAGATAAGAGTATTCACGCTCTATTACTACCATCTTCTTAGTCTTTTTGCTAACAATATTGCCAACAAATAATTTGCCCCTAATTGATAATGAACCATGAAATGGACATAGACTATCGTTACATGTTCTTTCCGGTGCCATTACATTTATCCCAATATTTTTAACCATATTTATCTCCTTATCCTATCTTCAGGTCTCCCTATTATATCCTTCCCTTCTATGATAGAAGCATCAGCAATAGACTCTAACCTGATCACTTGTTTCGGTATCATCTTTATAGAGTTATTAGTAAGAAGATGTATCATATTTTTACTCTCATATACTATCTTACCAGTAAGATTTAGTAGGGTAGGATCTCTACTATCTATTATCCTTACATTCAATCCTAAAAGTTCGATCTTACTCATAGCTTCTTCCCCTTCTCTCTTAATATTGTAAGGATACGTGCTATATCCCTCCTATAATATTTTATCCTGCCAGTATCTTTCCTTAATGTACCTTTTGCAGCATCTATTTTAAGTTTAGCCAATTCTCCTTTTAATTCTACTAACTGTGATAATAGTTCGTCAACACTCTTCTCTCTTAGATCCTTTAGTTTAAGTCTAGCCATTACTACTCTCCTCCTTTAACTCGAATTCTGGAATACTCTTATGCGCTATCTTGATCTTTATGCCATATGTTCCTAATTTAAGTTGAACATGGGATACTGCTTCATCTACATAAGTATTTGCCGGTTCTCCGCTCTTTGGTAATATACCAGCAGTATATTTTTCAAAATTGGCTCTTTCACTCCTTAATTTACCAGAGATGATTACTTCAGCACCAATGGCTCCTGCATTCATTATAACATTTAAGGCCCATAAAGCAGCCCTTCTAAATGCAGTGCCTTTGTTTATTAATTGTGCTACCCTATTAGCAATTACTCTTGCATTAAGCTCTGGTACTTCTATCTCTGATACTGAGATCTGAGGATTCTGCAAGCCAAATTGTGATAGCTTATCTGTAAGATCTTTTATCCCGAATCCTCTTTTACCTATAACCAATCCAGGTCTTGTAACATGAAGTATTACTCTCGTTCCTAATGGAGTCTTTTGAACTTCTACTCCACCATAACCTGCATCTACTAACTCGTTTGCTAGGAACTCATCTAGTTCCATATTTTTATAAAATTTATTCATAACCTCTTTTATTGCTGAATTTCCACTTGCCATACTCATACCTCCATAGCAACTATCTCTACATGTGTTAATATATTAAAACGTGGAGAGCCTCTACCAAATGCTCTCTCTATAAAGTTTCTTATCTTTATACCAGGATATGCTGCTACGTGTATTATCTTTAATCTATCAATATCCATGCCCTTGTATTCAGCATTGCTCTCTAAATTATCAAAAAGTTTTATAAACTCACTTGCAGCCTTGACTGGGTATCTTCCAGCAGGAAAGCCTTGTAATTCTGATCTATGACCAACCTCTAACTTGTATCTCCTAAAAGGAACAGGCTCCTTCTTTGCTATTACATTCTCTAGATATTCTCTTGCTCTAGAGAGCTTCATACCATTTATAGCTTTACATATCTCTCGTGCATGTTTGTGAGATATATCAACTTCTCTTAGACTAGCCCTTACATGCTTTGTTTTATCATAATTTTGGAATGAGTATGAGAAATGTGGCATATGTCATCACTTCAATGGAACATACAAACTTGATCTAGAAGCTCCTACACCTGGAGCATTATGAATTACGCGTTTATTAGTTATAACATATTCGCCTAGATAATGCCCGATCATCTCAGGCTTTATCTCAACTGGTACAAACTCTTTACCATTATAAACATGTATAGTCTTTCCAACCATAGGAGGCAAGATTATCATATCTCTGAGATGAGTTCTTATTGGTTTATTACTAGATTTTATAGCTGTAAGTAATTCTCTTTTATCTTCACTGAGACCTCGTGTTAATGATCTTCTTTGTCTAGAATTCAAAAGATGACGCAATTCATCTGTAGATAGATTTATCAGTTCTTCTATACTCTTACCTCTATATCTAAACTCTTTTACCATGGTAATCTCACCTTTATAGGAATTATTAAATCTAACTTATTCATTTAGACCAACCCTAGTTTAGTTGCTAACTCTCTTGCTGCACCAGCAGCAGAAAACTTTACGAATGCCTTCTTCCCATATACAGTCCTAGCAATATTTATACTCTCTACATTTACATTATATAGCATCTTTATTGCTTCTTTTATATCTCGTTTATTAGCATTATCATTTACTATAAAAGATATCTTATTCTCTTTATCGATAGCCATATATGCCTTTTCTGTTATGTATGGATTTATAATTATCTTTCTAGCTTGCTCTATGTTCATGCTATCACTCTCATAAGATCTAATAATGGTGCCTTCACTCTCTCATCCAATCCTTCAATAGCAGATCTACTCCATAGTGTTAATCTTCCTGCATGTGATCCTGGAGCTAGATCTATTATACTTAATCTTGAAAGTGAAGTAACATCAATACCTGGTATAGAACCAGCAGCTTTTGATATATTAGTTGGATCTTTTACTACAATTAATACACTCTTACCTACTCTCTTACTTCTCCCTCTCATCCTTGATTTGCCACTTCTCTTTTTTATACGTTCTTTTACTCTTTCCAAATCTTTATCTATCTTTAATATCTTTAGTATATTTAATAGATCCTTTGCCTTCTTTATCTTCTCTATATCATCAGATATAACTAATGGTAATTCATTATCATATAAATGACCTCTTTTTGTTACTAATTCTTTTTTACTTGTTGCAGCAATAGCACTTGCCAATGCTAATGCTTTCTCCTTCTTATTTATGCGCTTGATTATTATCTTCTCAGATGTTGGAGGATGTGCTAATCTTCCTTTAACTACATTACCTACGCCTGCAGCTTGCCCAGCTCGTGGAAAGCCAGAACCTTTAATTCTAGCCATCCTTGCTATTCCTTGTCCTGTATTCCTAGATTCTGCACTTGTTCTTTCTCCTGCTAGTGGATCTCTTCCCTGAGGTTGAAAAATAGTAGATTGTACATGTATGAATGCTTTATGTATTAGATCTGGTCTGTATGGAGTCTCAAATACTAAGGGTAGTTCTATCTCTTCAATCTTATTGCCATCAAGAGAATATACATTTGCTTTCATACTACAACCTCAAGTATATTTGGGGCGATTATCTTTGCAGTAGATCTTATAGCATATCTCATCTTTATCAACCTCTTTATTGTTCCTGGAACAGAGCCTCTAACTATTATATAATCACTCTTTAATATACCATAATGCATAAATCCTCCAGATGGAGTTATATTATTCTCTTGAGGATTATTTATACTTAGTATCCTCTTGTTATATTCTATTCTTTGATGAAATCCCATTTGTCCTGCTCTAGGAACTGTATACATTACAGATCTTGGATTCCATGCGCCTAAAGTTCCTAACGCTCTAACACTCTTCCTTGATTTATGTTGCTTCCTTTTTACTCCCCATCTAGTTACTGGACCTTCAAATCCCTTTCCTTTTGTTATAGCACCAACATCTATAAACATACCAGGTTTAAATATCTCATTAACTCTAACCTCCTTACCAAGTAAGGACTTTAGATACTCAAATCTACTCTTTATATCACCTCCTCCAACGCCAATCTCAAATACATATGGTTTTTTCTGCTCTAGTCCAGCTTCTCTAGGTATTGTGCATACAATAGCATTTAAGGAATTGATCATATCAATCTTAGATTCAGCATTATTAATAGCAGAGTTCTGATCTATGTTCTTCATCACAAACTTTCTTGATATATTATTTGGCATTGAGTTACTGTAAACATCAAATAATGTTTTTAATCCATGATTATTTGTATATCCTCTAAATCCAATTATCTTTAATGGAGGAGTTGAGATAATAGTAGCAGCATTCATTAACGGTTTACCATAATTGGGAGTATGCTCTCTATCATCAAGTGTAATAACATGGATCATACCTACTTTATAACCAGCAAAACCAAGTAAAGTAGGTTTATCACTAACTATATCAAATGTATTCATATCTGGCTCTAATGTGCCAGCCCTTTTTCTTGGCAGATATGCAATACTGCCTCTTCTTGGTGAGCTATGCCTCCTATGACCCATATCTTCTCACTATCACTTTGCTATTATACCCTATTATAAATCTTGAACCGTTATTAAACTTTCACTATTGTTCACATGTTAACTTAAATGTCATGTCTGCCAACATATTAGTCGAATTATCAGCCTTACCTATTGAAAGTCTAATTGGCAAACCATTAGAGGCCGCTATTAGAGCTCGAGTATATGCTGCAATGACAACTGTTAGGTTCATACAAGTAGGTCTTCTAGATGATAGGGGGAATGTTAAGAATATCGCATACAAATACAGGAAGAAGACCGTTGATCCAAATACTCATGCACAAACAGAAACAGATACACAGTTTGATGCACCATTACTTTCAATACTCCCAATCCCTTATATTAGAATCAAGGATATGACTGTGCATTTTAACTTTACAAAAGACAACGTCAACTGATACAACTCAGCATGAATTTGCAGCAAGTCTTTCTGCACGAGCAGGATGGGAATGGGGTAGTATCAAGGTAGATGTATCATATAGCTTTAAGAAAGAGACAAGATCATCAGTTGACCGTAGCGCTGTACTAGATATAACTGTCAATGTAGTACAAGATGAAATGCCAGAAGACCGTTCTTGGAATATTAAAAGACTCGATAATGGAAAGACATGCGTCTGCATAGAGGTAACCAAGAAATGTCTAACAATATTGCACTACAGCTTGAACAGCTTATTGCAGCTCTACTAAGGGGTGCTTGTAGATGCACATATAAGAGACAGCGGCAGCTATCCATGATTTTTTGCTTCAACTTACAAAAATAGAGGGTAATAAACATGTTTTGGAAACTCTTAACTTTACATTTGAGAGGATGATACATGATCAAGATAGTGGGGCATCAAAATTGTAAAACAATTACTTAGTATCCCACTTATTACTATGCTTCCTGTGCCTTATATTAATGTAGATGAAGCCGAAATTAATTTCAATGCTAAGATTATTGATATAAAGAGGAGAGCAAGCTATATGCTACTTATGCAAGTAGAAATGTATCTACAATTGATTTCTAGAGCTAAATTAACATAAAGATCAAGGTTAAGAGGAGCGAGATCCCAGAAGGGCTTGCAAAGACTCTTACTATACTCAGTGATCCAATTATTACAGAGGGGAGATGATGTGAATTATGTCTAGAGATGATTCTAAACTAAAAAGGATTTACCTTGAAGATATAATTCAAAGTATTACATCATCAATTGTTAATTCAAAATTACTAATAGACAAGCGTGTTAATGAAGTAAGAAAGGATTATGAAATAGACGAGTTTATGAGATCATTACCTATAAACGTGTTTGAAATATCTGAGGTAGATGTAGAGCTAAGATTTGTGATCGATAAAGTTGAGAAGGATGATAGTAATAAAGTAATAATCGATACAAATAAAGTTTTCTACTGTATCTCAACCCTCATTATCCACTGTAAAATTCAAGATCACAGAAAAACCTTTAATAGAATATCAAGTTGACAAGAGTAGAGTTTTCAAATAAACGCTAGAATTATAACCCTTCTTTTTGTCAGAATGATACTTAAGTACAAAAGGGTTTACTCTACATACATAATTTCTAAATTTTCTTGAACATTCACTCAGTTATGAAAAAATATCTAAAACTCAAATATTTGCTGGATGTGGGATTTATAGTTCGGTTTTAATCTCTATACTCTTAAGAAGGATAGAACAATATCTGCATGTTGTTTTATACTTAAAAAGAGAAACATTAATCTACTCTTTACTCCTTTCCTCTTATGAATTAGTAAAGAATCAACAACAGATAACTATCAACAAGACCCAATACACATACTCTTCAGAAGCAAGTAGATCTATACATTGTATTAATGAGGAGAGATTATAAGAGGATTAGTAATAGATTATATTATACACATTACTGCTTTACACAACTAAAGGTGTAAGATCCTTTCTAGCAGTAACTACCCATATCTTCCTCTTCTCTGCCTCCTTTATTGCCTCCTCTGCTACCTGCATAGCATATATCACTTTTATAACCTTCTTCCTTAGATATTGAGGATATCTATTGCATAATCTCTCTATATCATTATCAACATCTTCTATAACATTAGGACTTGCTCTAGTCTTAACCTCTCCTATTATACATCTATCAGTATCTACACCATAGATATCTATCTCTATATCTGCTAACTCTAATCTAGATATGCTTAATGATATCCCTCTATCCTTTAATCTATGCTCTATAACATCTCTAGCCTCCTCCTCTAGAGTTAGAGATGTTCTCTCAATGTATGATTCTATGTATCTTAACCTCTTATCCATTCTCTTAAACCCTTCTTGCATATCTTGTCTAAGCTTAACAAACTCCTCATCATGTCTTCTAAACCCTTCTTGCATATCCTTTCTAAGATTATTGCTTTCTTCTCTAAGATCTCTAATCTCTTCCTCAATCTTTGCAAACCTCTCATCCATTCTAGTCTCTAACTCTAGAAATCTATTATCAACAGCTAGAAATCTATTATTCATATCCTCTTGCATAGAAGCAAACCTCTCATCCATTCTAGTCTCTAACTCTAGAAATCTATTATCAACAGCTAGAAATCTATTATTCATATCCTCTTGCATAGAAGCAAACCTCTCATCCATTCTAGCCTCTAAATCAGCAAACTTATCAAGTATCTCTTTATAGCCTATAACTCCTGCTACTGCATGTCTAAACTCCTTATCCTCTCCTAACATATCTAATAACTTCCTCTTCAATTCATTACTCTGCATGTGTAGATTTATGCTTAAGAGGTATATAAAATAAAGTGATATACATCACTTTATACACTCTTCTTCTTGCTTGTACAATACAAATAATATAAGGCATCTATCTAGATATAATAAGAGATGTGTTCAATCTATCAATCTAATACAATTTATCTACTACCATTTCTCCTTCATTCATATCTTCTACTAATGCATTAATGTTACCTAATTCAAAGCATGAATAGATTTAACATCATTATATAGAATATTAAAGGATACTGCTAAGATGCTATCTATTTAATGTATGGTATATCTATCATTTTTTATCAACAAGCTATAAGAGGATTAGTAAAGAGCTACTATATAGCAACTATTATTTATCCATTAAATAAATAATGATATTTTATCTTCTTCGAGCATAAAGCATCATTATAACAAGTGATATTCCTACTATACCTATTGCTCCTAATACTAGCTCTGGTACAACATTGAATGATGTATCGAATGTTGTTATTGGATCTCCAACCTCTGTTTCTAGTATTACTAGATATGTTCCAGCAGTATTTGTATCACATCTTGTGAAATTAGTAGGAGATATACTGTGAATGGACTAGAAGAGGATGAAGAACCAGCAATCATTACAGTATATGTACTCTCTGGTATAGTAATGATAGCTCCGTCTTCACATAGATGATCATCTACTCTAACCTCATCATTGGCATCACTATCAAAGTTACCTCTCTATTGTATGACCATTACATGTTACTGTTGTTTGAGCATATACCAGAGCAGGTCTAACAGCCATAGATAACAGCAGTATTAGAAGGGCAGTTACTAAACATTCCTTGTTGTCGTCATTAACATTTCTAACTTATATTTATTTATGCTTTATGTAGAATTGCTATGTAACATCTGTTATATAACTAGTATTATAGAAGATATCCTCACTCTTTATTTATTAAATTGATAGATCAAATCATTCCCTAATCTTATAAGAATAGCATATCTACAACTATGAAAGGCTTAAAATTAAAATGACTCTCAATATTAATACATTAATATATTTTTATAGTTCGTGATCTGTAATATTAAATCTTTATGATAAGCCTTATTGCTAATTAGATATACAGTAAAAGAGGATATTATGAACTAAAATTATACTTCAGTTTCAAGACTAAATGTGCTATACAGAGAGGGTATTTACCTCTTCTCTATATCGATTTCAATCCTATGATTCAAACTTGATATGAGACACTACTCTCCTTGCTTGTTCTTCTGCTTGCTATGTCATAGATATGCATTAGGATCATTCTTTAATGGATGCTGTTCATACCATTTCCTTAATGCATTATAGGACATTACTAGCGTTAAGGTCTTGACACCAGTCTTATCTCTACATAGCCTTCATGGAATATTAGATTGTTTATGCGCATATTAAGCAATTCACTAGGTCTAGCATCAAACTCATACATAACGTAAAGCAATGCTTTATCCCTTTGCTGGATATTTATATAATCTCTAATTCTGCTATCTCTATCTTACTATTATCTGCAAACAACTCATGTATTATCTCCATGGAGGTATGAATTGAGTGTATGATTGGAGTTTATACTCTCCTATACATGCTAACCTTAATGCATTAATGAACCTGCTTGCATAGTCATATCCTGCTTTACACTTCTTAGCCAATACTCTGTTATCCTCTTGTAGTTATACACATATACCACTTAATAATAATGCGGGGGGTGGGATTTGAACCCACGAACCCCTAAGGGACGGGATCACCCATGATTAGATCTTAAGTCCCGCGCTTCCAAATATTCTAGCCTCTTTGGCCAGGCTCGGCGACCCCCGCTTTCTTGTTTTAATTACTTATAGTCCTATAAATTCTAACCTTTATAATAAGTTTGAATTGCTACGACAATATCAATTCTTTATTTAATAATAGATAAGTGTATTACTGCTGATAAAATAAATCGAGGAATATTATTATACAAATAATAAACTCCAGATATGATATAATAACATTAAAGATAAGTATAGATGCATATAATTTATTACAAGAATTGATTATTTGTCATAAAAGAGGGGGTTAGGAACTATAGCTCTATGAAGTCTAATTATTCTACGTTTGTATTGAACATATGAATTTATGCATATTCATCTATATTAGATTTATTGTATACTCTCTATAACTTCTCTAAATTTAGAGATTGGATGTGCTCCGACTATTAATATCTTATCGTCATTATCAACTATTATAAATGAAGGAGTACCTCTTAAGCCATTCTGAATTGCTATCTCCCTATTTGATTCGACTCGATCTTTATATTTACCACTCTCTAAGCACTCTTTAAATTCATTAGTATCTAAGCCTAAGTCAGATGCTAGTTTTATAAGATTCTCACTCTTAGCCCATCCATCATTCTCCCCTTGTTGATTATTATATAGCAAATCATGATATTCCCAATACTTCCCTTGATCGTAAGCACAATATGATGCTTCGGCAGCAATGAATGAATCTGGTCCTACTATAGGAAAATCAACAAAATATAACTTTGCTATACCTTTATCTATATATTCGCTCATTATAGCTGGTTTGGTATTATGAAACCATCTTCCACACATAACACACTGATAATCCCCAAACTCAATTATTGTTATCTTTGCATCCTCATTACCTAAAACAGGCGAAGCGTTTGATATATCTATCCTTGATTTATTAATGGACGAACTTATAGAAATTAATGAATAAGCACCTATACTAACACCTATTACACCTATTATAATCGCTAGTATAGCAACTCTCTTATTCTTCATAATTACTTATTTACTTTAACCTAATTTAAAAATCTAACTCTTGTCAATAATATGATTAAGAATTGATAAAACACCTAGTATAGCTTCTTCTATTCTTATAGTTATAACACCTTGATACGGGAAGAAATTATAAATATATTTTAAGGGTTTATCATAATCTTCCATATTAAGTATCTCTCTAACACCATGTTTAGTAGAACCAAATACTATTACTATCCTTTCTTTATCCTTTACTACTCTACTTATCTCTTCTTCGAATTTAGAAGCAAGCTTACCTTTTCTGCTTGTTAATATTACATAGTCAAATCTATCCATGATTCTACTTAATTTATTATAGAAGATTATATTATATCCCCAATACTCTTTTATCTCTTCGCTTCTTGCTATTCTACACTTTAGATTAGGATATGATGCAGTAAATATAAAATTAATTATACCTTTCTCCTTATAATCGCCCTCTATAGGTATAAGTTGATCTAAACCTACTTCTGCATAAGGCAGACCATGCTTCTTAATTATAATACCTTGTCTTACCTCACCTTCCTTTATATCTTCTAACCTTTTATATGGTTTATGGTGAGGAGCATTTAATGGTTCGAATAGTCCTGAATATGCCAATTCTGGCATCTTTTTATATACTAATCTTCTCAGATATGGCGGTGTATTCATAAACTCTAGTATAAGCTTTAAAATCTTTCCATCATATCCATGATAGCTCTGATCATGATATATAATTATCTTCTTAACTCTAAATATAGCAAATATTCTAGCTAATATTGCAACCTTTCTACTCTTCTCTATAAGAGTATTAGCATCTATTAACGAAGAATCTGGTAATGCTACATATATATCCATATTTATCATTATCCATAGCAATTAATAAAATAAATCAAGGTGTAAAAATTTATACACTTCACTATCTTGCCTTTGCTGCATATTCTGCTATCTCTTCTTCATTAAGGATACGCATCTTTTTACTAATAGAGTCTATAGTTGCTACCTTTATATGCTTAATACCTGTCTTATCCTCGCTTACTAGATAGATTGATTTTATAGCAAGGACACATGCATCGTTTAATGATATATTCTCATCATATGTTTTTTCCAAGAACTCTGTAACCTGCTCGTGACCAGAGCCTATGGATACTGCATTATAACCTAAATATGTACCGCTTGGATCTGTAAGGAATATCTTTGGAGTGTTATCAACACCTCCTATGATTAATGATACTCCAAATGGTCTTACTCCTGCATATTGTGTAAATTGTTGAGCCATATCTGCTACGCTCTTTGCCACACCTTCAACATCTATTGGTTCGTCATAGATTAGTCTATTACTTTGTGCAACTATTCTTGCTTGATCTACTTGTATTCTTGCATCTGGGATATAACCTGCTGCTGCTACACCTATATGTTCATCAATCTGGAATATCTTTTGTGTAAGATTATCCATTTGTAATTTTCTTGCTCTCTCTTCAACAGCTAATACTATACCTTCCTTACTCTTTATTCCTACCGCAAGAGTTCCTCGTCTAACAGTCTCAATAGCATACTCAACCTGGTAGAGCCTACCATCTGGTGAGAATACAGTTATCGCTCTATCATAACCTGCTGCTGCTGGTAACACACTAATCATCACTAAGAGCCAGCATTTAAAAGTTTCTTACATTATAGATGTGTTTATTATAACGAGAGTATATGATGTAGACTGTTTACCATAGTCACATTTAGATTATTTATATTAATCTCTCTAGATCCTCTCCTACAAGTATCTTTATCTTCTAGTTTAAAATCTCTTGCATGTATCATATCTACTGATATTATATGTCTTGATTACTATCTTTTGTTTGGGTTGTTTCTTCTTTTTATCTCATATACTCTCAACAAGATATGTATACTTTGTATACGATACTTAATATCATCTTTCTAATAAATAAATATAGTGCTAATTAGTTAGAACTAAATATTACAATTACTATCCATAATTTCATATTCTACTATATTCTCAAATTAAGATTTAAGAAAAATAATTAATATATGAAATATACATTAATAGTATTAATGAATGAGTTCTTTGATTGGGAATCCGAGAGTTTAGTTAAAGACATTCCTAAACATGGAACATCTAGATGTTTCTTTAATACTACTGATATAAAGATAGCACAAGGATACGTAACGACAAAGATTATTAATAGATATAATAAATATGTAAATATTAATATACAACCAGGCAGAGCTGGTATAGTCTTACAAGAGACTTTATTTAATACAAATATTAAGTATAGATATGCATATATAGTAACTAATACACGCCAATCAAAGAGATTAATTAGGAGATTACCTGTAGAAGGGTTCTCAGATTGGCTTCTTATATATGATGATACATTATTTATAGAGATTGTTAAAGGCGGATGTGAAGAGATAGAGATAATAGCTGTTTAGCCTTATAATTTAGCCTAATGAAGGGTATGAGAAACAAAGAAGCAACCGAGTTGAGTATCAAAAATAGTTAAGAACCATTATCTAGCAATAAATGTCACTTATCAACTGCCTACAAGTGTAATAAATTAGTTATCAATACATACTCTGCATCACATAAATTCTCAAGCAAAAGCTTATCTCTCAATACACATGCTTATGATATACGTATCTTTCTATAAACATAATACAAGAGCATTCTAAAATTGGATCTTGAACAGAGAGATGAAACATCTTATCCGACAACGGATCAGTCGAGGAAGTAAGAAGCCCACGAATAAATTCGTGAATAGTTCACATAGATTAGTATTCTTTATACCCTTTCTCTTCTAACCTCCTTGCTTTATCAATTACTTGTTTCTCTAAATCGTTAATATAATTTTGTAACCTCTCTTCTATCTCTTTATATTTAAGAGATAGTATTCTACATGCTAACAGAGCTGCATTCTTTGCATTATTTATTGCAACAGTAGCAACTGGTATACCAGCAGGCATTTGAACTATTGATAATAATGAATCTAAACCTTCTAATGATGATTTGATAGGAACCCCTATAACTGGAAGCATACTAATACTAGCAACCATTCCAGGTAGATGAGCTGCACCACCAGCTCCTGCTATTATAACTTCAATACCTCGTTCTTTAGCATTTATAGCATACTCGAACATTCGCTTAGGCGTTCTATGAGCAGATACTATAGTTACTTCATAAGGAATCTTGAACTCTTCAAGTATAATACATGCATCTTTCATGATAGCAAGATCGGAATCACTACCCATTATTATAGCAACTAATCTCTTCATGCGCCAACTATCCTAATCATACTTCTAGCTCTCTCAGCCTTTGAAGCTGCTTCTTCTACACTATCAGCAAGAGCTGTTATATGACCTAACTTTCTACCCTTCTTACTCTCCTTCTTGCCATAAATATGTATCCTTACATTTGGTAGAGTTAGAGCATGATCAATACCCTCAATAACATATTTAACATGTGAAAGATCACCAAGTATATTTACCATAGCAGCAGCAGTAAGTAATTTAGGATTATGTAACGGTAGATCTAGTATAGCCCTTATATGCATCTCAAATTGTGATATGTCACATGCTTCAATGCTGTAATGACCAGAATTGTGAGGCCTAGGAGCTATCTCATTCACTAATATACGATCGTTAACAAACATCTCAATCCCAAATATACCAGCCCCTTTTAATATATTCATGCACTTATTAGCAATATTCTCAGCCTCCTCTTTGATCTTTTCATCTACTTTTGCTGGTGCTAGTGTTAAATATAATATGCTATCTCTATGTATATTCTCAACTAGTGGAAATGTGGCTATTGAATTACTCACATTCCTTGCTACCATTATAGATACTTCTTTAGAATAATTGACAAACTCTTCAAGAAATGATGGTTTATTGGCAATAAAGTATAATGCAGTATCTATATCATTCTTATCTCTAATAACAAAATTTCCTCTTCCATCATATGAACCCCTTCTAGCCTTCAAAATTGCAGGATAACCAAGTTTATCCAATGCAGCAAGTAAAGTATCTCTAGAATTGACCTCTTCAAATCTTGGAACTGGTATGTTATTCTCTTTAAGTATCTTTCTTTGTATAAGTTTATCTTGTATTATATTTAAAGTATACGATGATGGAGCTACTCTATAACCCTCTCTCTCTAATCTTGATAATATAAAAGCATTTGCCAATTCTATCTCATAAGTTAGTATATCTGATCTCTTTGCCAATTCTATTATAGCATCTTCGTTATCGAAATCTGCTACTATATGTTCATCTGCCAATTTACTTGCTGGACAATCTTTTGTTGGATCTAATATTACTACACTTAACCCCATTCTATATGCTTCTTGTGCAATCATCTTACCAAGTTGCCCACCACCAATTATACCTAGTCTTAAAGGTTTATCTAATGATAATCTAAACTTTGAGGTTATAGTATAGCTCATTATTCACCCTTTACCTCTCTTCTACTCTTAAAGATAGGCCTCTCTATCAAGCCTAGATTAGTATAATCGCCAGTTGAACATGTAAAGCATAATTCATCTCTTGGCAAACCTATAGCATTTGCTAATGTATCTGGATCATTATATCCTACAAAATCTGCTTTAATAACTTCTGCTACTGCTTTATCTATACCATTAATATCTTCAACATTTGATGCTATAAGCTCTTCACGTGATGGAAAGTCTATACCAGCATAACATGGAAATCTTATTGCAGGATATGATACTATCATACTAATCCTCTTTGCTCCAGCATGTCTAATAGCATTAATTATTGCTATCGAGCTTGTGCCCCTAACGATGCTATCATCTACAACTACTACATGTTTATTATTAATCACTTCTTTAATAGGAATAATCCATCTTGCTATCTCTTCCCTATCCTTCTGATATGGTTCTATAAAACTCCTTAACTTACCTTTCTTACTATATCTATCCTTAAGCAAACCTTCTTCAAACTCTAAACCTAGCTCTTGTGCATAACCTAATGCAGCTGGTCTCGCAGAATCTGGGACTGGAATAACTACATCCGCTTTGATAGGGAACTTCTTTGCTAACGCTCTACCTATACTCTTCCTTGCAATGTATATATTTATTCCTTCCATTATACTTGTAGGATGAGCAAAATAGGTATATTCAAATGCACAATGTGCATGCTTCTCATTAGCGAATTGCTGACTATCTAAACCACTCTCATCTATTTTAAGTAACTCTCCAGGTTTTACATCTCTTATTAATTGTGCACCTATACTTAGAAATGCACATGATTCAGATGCAACTACAAATGTCTCTGTCTCTTTATGATAACCCAATACTAATGGCCTAAATCCTTTAGGATCTCTTGCCGCAAATATCTTATTCTCATCAGTTACAAATGTAAATGAGAATGAACCTATTATATCATTCTTTAAGATCTTTAATGCATTATTCATATCATTCTTCTCATTCAAGAGTTTAACTATCTTCTTTGCTGCTAATAGTGTATCATTCATGTTTTGAGGCGTAAATGTGCATCCTCCAACCATGTTTGCTAACTCCTCAACATTTGCTATGGTTCCATTATGAGCAATACATAGATCGCTAACCTTTAATGGCTGAGCATTATCTAAATTACTCTTACCTATTGTGGAGTATCTAACATGTCCTATAGCAGCATTTGATCTATACTTTTCTATTATCTCTTTAAATTTATTTGATGACTCTGTAACTAATCCAAGTTCTTTATATGGAGTTTTGTTAGGTATAGCTATACCCCATGCTTCTTGACCTCTATGCTGTAATGCTCTTAAACAATCTATAATTAGAGGTATTACATTCTCATTACTTAAAGAGAATGCTGCAACTACGCCACAATTCTCTCTAACCATGATCCATTACCCTCGTGATTGAATCATAAGCATATCTAGCTTCCTCTAATCCTATATTTATATCATCAAATGATACTGTATCTTTATCATAAAATCTACCTATAATACTATATGGTAATGAAGAGAGTAACTCTTTAACTTTTGGTAGATTATTATTACTAACTGCTATTACAAACCTTGAATGTGATTCAGAGAATAGTATATCATCTAGCCTATTACATTCATTCTTTATACTCTTGATATCTACCTCTGCTCCTATATCATTTAAGATGCACATCTCACTAATTGCTATTGCTAATCCACCTTTTGAGCAATCATGTACATAGTTTACTAATCCAGAATTAACAATCTTTTGAATTGTTGGAAATAACATTTTATCAAGTTGTATATCAACTTTAGGAACATTTCCTGCTGATATGTTATGAATATATTCATAGTACTCGGAACCTCCTAACTCATCCTTTGTTATGCCAGTAATTATTATCCTATCATTATCCTTAATACTTGCTCTATTTACATTATCTAATAACCCTATTACTCCTATAACTGGCGATGGTTTTATCTCCCCATGTTTACTCTCATTATAAAAACTAACCTTACCTCCTACACATGGTATATCCATAATTCTGCTATAATCTGCAATACCATTAATAGCGTCTATGAAAGCCTGATATGTATATTCATTCTCTGGATTTCCAAACTGTAAATGATCTATCATACCTATAGGTTCAGCACCTACTGATACTATATTTCTACATGCTTCTGAGAAACATCCTTGTGAACCATGATATGGATCAAGATAACAATGTTTAGAATTTCCATCCAACTTAACTGCTAAGAACTTACCTTCATACAATCTTAATATGCTAGCATCCCTTAAACCAGGTTTTATAACAGTTCTTAACCCAACTTCATGATCATATTGCTCATATATCCATCTCTTACTTGCAATAGTTGGATCCTCTAAGAGTTGTAATATAATATCCTTTATATTCTCTGGTTCAGATGGTTTTAATGTATCATTTATGACTATTCTAGCTCTTGCTTTTCTGTTTATTAATGGAGCATTTGCTACTAATGAAGCAGGTATATCTGCTATTATCCCATCATAATATATTTTAAGATTCTTATGTTCTCTAACAATTCCTATTATTGCATATGGAATCTCATACTTTTTTAATATTGATACGAATCCTTCTAATGAATTCTTATCTATTATATAAAGCATTCTCTCTTGTGATTCTGATATGATAATCTCCTCCGCGCTCATCTCCTCTCTTAAATACACTTTATCAAGCATAACATCTATACCCTTACCAAATTTGTCAGCAGTCTCTGATAATGCACATGCTAAGCCTCCTCCTCCAAGATCCTTCATACTCTTTATATAACCATGTTTTATAGCCTCTAATGTAGCATCTATTATTAATTTCTCCATGAAAGGGTCTGGTATCTGAACTGCTGATCTATCATCACTAATCAATGCTTTAGATGCGAAAGATGCACCATGAATTCCATCTTTACCAGTTGATCCTCCAGCAAGAATTACATAATCGCCTTCATCTATTCTGTTTTTTAATAGCTCTGATCTCTTACACAGTCCTATACATGATACATCAACTAAGCAATAACCAGTAAATGATGTATCAAATTCTACCTCTCCACCAACTGTAGGTATGCCTATACAATTACCATAATCTGCTATACCTCTGACAACATTCTTAAATAACCATTTAGCATGAGCATCTCTCATGTCTGAGAATCTTAAAGCGTTTAGTAATGCAATAGGCTTAGCTCCACTGCTTAGTATATCTCTTACTACTCCCCCAACACCAGTTGCAGCACCACCGTAAGGTTCTACTGCTGAAGGATGATTATGACTCTCGATATGGATAGTTAATACATATCCACCTCCAACATCTAGCATTGTTGTGTCATAATTACCCTCTAAAACATACTTGCCTCTCTTAGGAAGAGTTTTTATATACTTCTTCGATGATTTGTATGAACAATGCTCTGACCATTGAGCACTAACCATACTTAACTCTACATTACTTGCTTTTCTTCCAAGACTCTTCTCTAGATATGCTAATTCTTCATTGCTTAAACCCATCTTCTCATCTCTAGATAAGATAATAAAGATTTAAAGATCAATAATCCATCATCGCTATTAAATGGACTTAATATACACGAACTTGCTCTCTCTGGGTGTGGCATCATACCAACTACATTATAATCTTCATTGCATACTCCAGCAATATCATCTAGGGCACCTGTTGGATTATCCTTATATCTAAATACTATCTGTCCTCGCTTTATCATATCTTTTATGTTATCAGCATAGTATCTACCTTCTTGATTAGCTACTGGAATTCTTAACTCTTGTTTTAGCTTTAATCCATGAGTAAAAGGTGTTTTATTATTCTCTACTATTATGTTACACCATCTACATACAAATTTTAGTGATTGATTCTTTATTAATGCTCCTGGCAATAATCCCGCTTCTACAAGTATTTGAAAACCATTACATACACCAAGTATAGGAACTTTGTCCATAGCTAACATCTTTATACTTCTCATTACTGGACTAAATGCAGCTATTACTCCTGCTCTTAACCTATCTCCATATGCAAATCCCCCAGGTAATATTATAGCATCATATCCTTTTAGATCCTCTTTTGTATGCCATATTAATGATACATCTAGATGCATTATGTCTTTTAGAACATAATATACATCTTTATCACAATTACTACCAGGAAATATTATTATTCCTATTCTCAAGATGATCTAACTAAAATAGACGGGCATAAAAATTTTTAGAATGTATCAAGTGTAATTATATGAAGCTCAGCATAAGTATTACAATCTATTAACATTTGTAATAAGAATTTAATATGCATACCGCTTATAAAATTAATAATTTATAGCAAGATAGACTTTAATAGTACCTTCTTTTAAAGAAGATAATGAATATAGCGATAGCAGCACTTCTAGCAATACCTTTGATCGTCATATGCTCTAATGCGTATGCAGATACTGCATCAGTTACAATGGAAAGATCTATTATGGATGTTAATGGAACTAATAAAGTGACATTATGTGCAGGATCAATGCAACTTGATATAGATCATATACTTCTTATTGAAGGAAAATTTCTATCTCTTGCTATTTATCTATCACCATTTAAACCTTCTATACCAGCAAATACATGCTATACATGGAATATACCGGGAGATTTTGATTCTGATAATACAATAGCTGGTATTCAACCACCATCACTAACAACAGGAGATTGGAGTGTGCAGATAGATACTTTACAAGGTCATCCATATTATACAGATTTTGCTGTAACAACTATAGTTAATAATACAAGTAGCAATAATTCAGTGAGATTCTCAATAACACCAGATGTAGCTCCTATAGGAGGGAGTGCTACAGCTGAACTATGTGCGGGAGATTTTGATATACAAGTGAATAACTTATGGTTCTTCGATCCATATGAGCATCCTCCAACGCATTATTATCCAGTTAATACTTCAAAATTAACTACAGTTCAAGCAAATACATGCTATACATGGAATATACCGGGAGATTTCGAACCTAATCCATCATCATTAAGAACCGCTTCTCTCTCACATGTTGGTGGTTGGCAAGTAGCTTTAGATGCTGAAGAAGGGTACTGGTCTGATGATTTTGAGGTAACTATATTTGTAGTTCCAGAATCTATAATTGGTTCTATTGCAATAACATCAATACCTATAATAATAAGTCTTTTACTATACAAGAGAGCAAATAAAGTATAATGCCTTTAAAATCTTTTTATTTCAAATAAACTAGATTTATATTATCATTGCTATTAATAATTATATGTATAAAAAAGCAATAATAAATAGTAAGAGTTTTAATGATATATTTGAATTAGTAAAGAAATTGGT
Organism: Candidatus Nitrosothermus koennekei; assembly: GCA_013538715.1. Classification (GTDB taxonomy): domain Archaea; phylum Thermoproteota; class Nitrososphaeria; order Nitrososphaerales; family Nitrosocaldaceae; genus Nitrosothermus; species Nitrosothermus koenneki. Next base: position 27,563 of record JACAFH010000004.1, read on the forward strand.
TGAGAAAGAGACTGGTATGAGAAGAGTAGGTTTAACACTATTATTACAAGATATGCCAGGATATGTAGGAGCATACCATGCTATTGGTTCAAATTATATAGTCCTCAATAGAAGGATATTAAATATGGTAAAGAGTTTAGCAAAGAATGATGAAGAGTATAATTCGTATCTATTTGTTGTCATAATGCATGAGTATCTTCATAGTTTAGGTTTAACAGATGAGATAAGGGTTAGAAGACTTACATATAAGATATGTGATTCTATATTTGGGAATGAACATATAACAAGCAAGATTGCAACTGATCCATTATCAATATATCCAGAGATAAGAAATTTAACTGGCATGGGATTTGGGAAAGAGTTTCATATAATAAAGGATTTTGATAATTCTAACATGACTTATATAGGATAGAAAGCATCATTTATAAATTATGAATATAGTTGAGGTAAAGAATCTAAGAAAGTGGTTTAAAGTAAAGAGGATACTTGGGAAAAGTGTAACTATCAAGGCTGTAGATGGCATATCTTTTAACATAAATAAAGGAGAGGTATTTGTTTTAGCAGGAGAATCTGGCTCTGGTAAGAGTACAACTGCTAGATTGATATTAAATGCTATAAAGCCAGATGAAGGTAGCATTATATTTGATGGAAACGATGTTACTAAATTGAATGGTAAAGAATTGAAGAGATTTAGAAGAGAGGCTCAAATGATCCATCAAGATCCATATGCTTCTCTAGATCCAAGGATGAAGATAATGGATATAGTAAGAGAGCCATTATCTATTCATGAGAAGAAGAATAAGAAAGAAGAAGAGGAAGAGGTATTAAAGGTATTGGAAGAGGTTAAATTAGAACCAGCAGAAGAGATAGCAACTAGATATCCTCATATGCTCTCAGGAGGACAGAGACAGAGAGTAGCAATAGCAAGAGCGTTAATACTCAGACCAAAATTTATTATTGCAGATGAACCAGTCTCTATGCTTGATATATCAGTTAGAGGAGAGATATTAGATCTTCTGCGAGATTTACAGATGCGTTATAATATGACATACCTTTACATAACTCATGATCTATCTACAGCAAGATATGTTGGGAATGAGATAGCTATAATGTATAAGGGAAAGATAGTAGAGATGGGTGATATTGATAAGGTATTATTAAATCCATTACATCCATATACAAAAGCCTTGATAGAGGCTATCTCTGAACCAGATCCAGAAAATCTATATAGAGAGAAGAATATCCTGATAAATAAAAGTATAATAGAACTAAATGATTATGGATGTAAATTCTATCAAAGATGTATGCATGCAATGGATAGATGTAAAAGAGAACCAAATCTTGTTGAGATCGAAGATAAACATAGTGTAGCATGTTTTCTCTATTCTTAACCATAAATTAATAAGTAAATATTATAAATAAAATTATTATGCCAAAAAATATACTTGTACTTTGTATAGATAGAGATGATGATATAGGTTCCAAAAGTGGATTAAAGACACCAATAATTGGAAGAGATAATTGTATAAATGCTGGAGTGAATCTTGCAGTTACAGATCCTGAAGAAGCAGATTCTAATGCTATATTTGCTGCAGTTAAGACTTATGAAGAATTGATAAGTAAAGGTTACAACTCAGAAGTGGCACTCTTATCAGGTTCTTATAAACGTGGAATAGAGGCTGATGAGAAGATAATATATCAATTACATACCATTATAGAAAAGTTCAAGGCAGATGGGGCTGTTATAGTATCTGATGGAGGAGATGACGAACTCATCATACCTGCTATACAGAATGTATTACCTATAATCTCTATCCAAAGGATCATCATAAAACATAGTAGAAGTGTAGAATACTCTTACGCTATACTTGCAAGGTATATGAGAGCATTAGTTTATGATCCAAGATATTCAAAATTCTTCTTGGGTGTTCCTGGCGCATTATTGATAGTAGGCGCGTTATCTTTCTTGTTAGAGCTTGGAAGATATACAATACCTTTAATCGCTGGTGTATTAGGTATTATATTCATAATTCGTGGTTTTGATATAGACAAGGCTATGAAGAATATTACAAAGAATGCACCATCAAACTATATTAGAATATTCTCGTTTGCTGCTGGTATACTAATAATCTTAACATCATTTCAAACTGGCTATAATGCTATTGTTCCGTATTTATATAGTGTTGATATATTAATGATAATAGGTGAGTTTGCTTACAATACACTTCCCTCACTCTGGATAGGTTTGGGGATAATATTTGGTGGAAAGTTACTAAGTATGATAGTAAAGAATAGATTAAATATAAATGCAATTGGAGATGTATTGAGGCTTATCATATTAGCTTTATTCTATATTCCAGTCCAACAGTTTATGCTTATGTTAAAAGGAACGATTAGCAATCCATTTACTATAATCTCATCTCTCCTAATAGGTTTAGCTATAACTCTTCTTGTTGTATCATTAGGTTATAAATATTATGTTAATAAGAAGCATGAGAAGAGTGAGAGCTTGTGAGAAGTATCTTAAATGCTCTTGGTATATACAAGTATTACCAACATTATCTTTTAAAGGAGATAAATAAAGGCGAGATACCAAAACATATTGCAGTGATTTTAGATGGTAATAGGAGATGGGCTAAGAAGAATACCTACATGCAAAAGATAGGACATGAGCGTGGAGCAGATAGGGTAGAGGAACTAATAGATTGGTGTAGAGAGTTAGGTATAAAGATAATAACTATCTATGGATTATCTACAGAGAACCTTGAGAAGAGGCATGAAGAGATAGATTATCTATTTGAACTAATGGAGAATAGACTTAACAAACTCCTTAATGAAGAAAAACTTCATAAATATAGAATGAGAGTTACAGGAATAGGTAAATTAGAGTTATTACCACAAAGTTTACAGAATGTTATACAAAAACTAGAGGAAGTTAGCAAGAATTATGATAATATCTACTTCAATATTGCAATAGCTTATGGAGGGCAGGATGAGTTAGTTGAAGCAATAAAAAAGATAACAAGGCTAGTTAAAGATGGGAAGTTAGATATTGAAAAGATAGATAAGAATTTAATAAATTCATATTTATATACATCTTATCTTCCACAACCAGAACCAGATCTCATACTTCGAACCTCTGGTGAACAAAGATTAAGCGGGTTCCTTTTATGGCAGAGTGCTTATAGTGAACTTGTATTCATGGATGTTTATTGGCCTGAATTTAGGAAGATAGATCTAATGAGAGCAATAAGGATATATCAGCATAGACAGAGAAGATATGGTGTATGATATCAAAAAATAAGATTATCTGGATAGTTTTTTACTTAATAGGGTAGGAACTTCAGCAGGCCTCTTTGCAACTGGTATATCTGCTTTTGCAAACATATTTATCTTTGATTCAGCAGAACCAAACGAACCATAAATTATAGCACCAGCATGACCCATCCTCTTCTCTTTTGGAGCAGATCTACCTGCTATATACGCAACTACTGGTTTATCAAAACTCGTATCTATTATATATTGTGCTAATTGCTCTTCAGCATCTCCACCAATCTCACCAACTATAACAACAGAGTCTATCTCTTTATCATCTCTAATTATATCAAAGCATTCTATAAGATTAGTGCAGTTTATAGGATCACCGCCTATACCTAACGCTATCCTTTGTCCAAATCCTGCCAATTTTAATCTATAAGATATCTCATACATCAGAGTTCCACTTCTAGAGAATACAGCAGTCTTGCCATATGCAAATGGCATAGCCGGCATTATACCAAGTTTTATTAGATCAGGAATTATAACCCCTGGTGTATTAGGACCAATAACCATAGCGCCCTTCTTCTTTGCTAGATTCAATATCTTTAAACTATCTTTAATAGGTACATGTTCTGGTATTGCTACTAATAGTTTTATTCCATTCTCTAATGCATCAATGGCAGCATTTAAGAAATGTGCAGCAGGAACGAATGCGATTGAAATCTCTGCTTTTGTATCCTTCCTTGCTTCCTTTACAGAGTTGAATATAGGAACTCCATCAAAATCTTGTCCGCCTTTACCTGGCGTAACTCCTGCAGTTATATTTGTTCCGTACTCTTGCATAAGTGTTGTATGTCTAGAGCCAAATTTACCAGTTATTCCTTGCACTATAACACCATTTTCATTTCCATCTTGTAGTATCTTAAATAGATCCATCATCTTCTCACACTCTTTACAACTTCACTTATAGCGTCTTCAACAGAATCATACATCTTTGCATTACTATTGCTTAATATCTCTCTTGCCTTATCAGATTCAGCTCCTAAGATTCTTGCAAATAATGGAACGTTTATGACCTTATCATTGTATGCCTTAACTATTGCCTCTGCAACTACACTTGTTCTAACTATACCTCCAAAGAGATTAACAAGTATAGCCTTGACTCTTGGCATCTTGCTTATCAATGTTAACGCTTTATACACAGTCTCTGTAGTTGCTGTGCCTCCAACATCAAGGAAACATGCTGGTTTACCATTAGCGTCACTTAACATATCCAACGTTGACATCACTAAACCAGCTCCATTACCTATAACAGCTATATCTCCTTCAAGTTCTACTAATGAGAACCCACTCCTCTTAGCTTCTACTTCTAGACTTGATAGTTCTTCATATTCTTTTAACTCTTCGTGTCTAAATAATGCATTATCATCTATTATTACTTTAGCATCCAATGCTATAAATGAACTATCGCTCATAACCAATGGGTTTATCTCTGCCAATTCTGCTTCTTTTTCATATACTAATCTTGCTAATCTAGATACAAGATCTATGAAATTATCATATGATTTTCCTATTAGGTTTAAAGCATTGGCTACTTTTGATATATCAATAGTATCTTCCAAATCTAGATCCATAACTATCTTATCCTTTACACTCTCTATCTCTACCCCTCCTTCGCTAGATGCTATTAAAGAGTAACTTCTCTTACTTCTATTCAAGAATATAGAGATATAATATTCCTTGTTATGCTTTGTAAATGCTTCTACTAATAACCTCTCTATCTTCTCTCCCTGAACTGTCATACCATAAAGCCTAGCATATTCTTTCTCAAGAGTATCTCTATCCTTGCATATAACTACTACACCTGCTTTACCTCTTCCTCCTACTCTCAGTTGTGCTTTTAATACAACTGGATATCCTAATTTCTCCGCACTCGCTATCGCATCACTCTTATTATTTACTACATAACCTTTTGGTGTAGATATACCATATTCGTTAAACAAAGTCTTTGCTTGATGCTCTAATAATCTCACAAGATGATGAGATTATATGGCTTATAAAAACTTATTTTGATTCTAAATTCTCTACAATCTTTTGAAATATCTCTTTGCCTCTATTCATGACCCAATCAGGGAATTCGTTTATATCCATTACAATTTGTTGCTGAATATTTGGTACCAGACAACCTCCATATATGATTACTTGCACAACAACAAACGAAGATGATAATGTTGCTATCTCTTCTTCAATTATATCATCACTCTCTTCTATAATACTTCTATAGAGTATTATAGTTTTTTTACTCTTTAATGTTAATAGATTAGCCCTAAACAAAAGGTTCTTTAAGCGAGATAGCATACAATCCTCAATAGTAACCTGTTTATCCATAATAGATTATGCCTATTTAGATTTATAAATAAGTAATGTAAAATCTAATTAACAAAGTTCTACACTAATAACATCAAAGTATTTACAGATAATCTGCTTCTTAAGTATGTTTGATATATTAGGTTCGACTCCACCTTCTATAAACTTTTTAATTGGTAATCCACTATCAGCCATCAGCTCTATCTCTAATGTATGCTTATCTAATAAATTTGCTTTAAGAGAATATATCGATTTAACCTTCTTACTTGATAACTTAACAGTATCTACCTTTATATCTAATTGTTCATCTATTACATCATTAGTAACAGCAATCACTTTAAATCTGCTCTTGAATTTTATAGCCTCATCTGGTAACTTTGTAGCTATGTTAGTAAACCATGCCTCTATGCCATTCTCATTTATCTTTATTGTGTCATATCTTATGCTTCTCTTTCTTGGATTTACTATCTTAACAAAAAACGGTCTTCCATCTAATACTAAACTATCCTCATCCTCTCCTCCAATCCATGCAAACTTGCAAGCATCTGCATTATATAGCTCGAGTAAGTGGTTACTAATTATCTCCTCTACACTAATACCCTCTGAACCTTTAAAGTTGCAATTATGACACCCTTTACCTTTGCAATTATTACATATACTCTTCTTTTGCTCTATGCCCCTCTTATACTTCTTATATTTACCATACAAATAAATAGACCTTCCTCTTACTGTGACAAATCTTCCTCTTAGATCTAGATGAATGTAAATATCAGCATCTACATATGCTACTTTTGCGTTATGAATATTTGCAAATTCTTTAGATAAAGATAATGTTATATCGCTCTTTATGCTCTTCCTTCCTTTAATCTTTAGTCTGGATCTAATCTCGTCCTCTGCTTCTAATATTGCTGTATTTAAAGTAACACCTATTTGAAATGTCTTAAATTCGTAATCTTTTACTGCTGTATTTATAAGATCTACTAACTGATAAAGCTCATCCATTAAACCATTACATATACTACATTTATTATTCTTAAGTGATAAGCCTTCTCTTTCCATGCACCTTTTACATAGGCTTATCTCACTTACCAAAGCCAAATCTTTTGAGTAGACCATGCATTGCTCTCCCTTTTACAGACTTCATTATGTCTTTTGAACGTTTATACTGCGTTAATAATTCCTTAACATCCTTTTCACTACTCCCAGATCCTCTTGCAACTCTTCTAATTCTTGAAGCATTAAATATATCCGGGTTTGCTCTCTCCTCTTTACTCATAGATTGTATTATATATCTCCATCTCTTCACCTTCTCTTCCATAACATCTACATCCTCTTCTTTAACAGCAGTAGATAATCCTGGAATATTCTCAAAGAGACTCTTTAACGAACCCATCTTGTTAACTTGCTCAAGTTGGTAATAGAAATCATCTATAGTCATCTTGCCACTAGTTATTCTCTTTATCTTCTTCTCATCTGCCTCTATCTCTAACTGTCTTGCCATATCAAGTAAAGCTTTGATATCTCCCATTCCTAATAGTCTTCCAACAAATCTGGTTGGTAAGAATTGTTCTAGATCATCTATTCTCTCTCCTGTAGATATAAACATAACAGATGCTCCAGTAGCTGCCGCAGCAGAAAGGGCACCTCCTCCTTTTGCTGCCCCATCTAATTTTGTAACTATGATTCCTCCTACTGGCACTGCTTTATGAAAGGCTGCTGCTTGAGAATAACACTGTTGTCCTATAGTGCCGTCAATAACAAGTAATACTAGCTCTGGATTTACTAGATCATATATACTCTTCATCTCTTCCAATAAACTAGACTCTTCCTTATGCCTGCCAGCAGTATCTATTATTAATACATCTATCTTATTATCAAAATACTCTAATCCTCTCTTAACTATCGATACCGCATCTTTACTATCTTCTCCATAAACCTCTACGTTGATCTTGCTACACATACTCTTTAATTGCTCCAATGCTGCCGGTCTAAATGTATCAGCGCCTATAACACCAACCTCATAACCATGTTTAGTTAACCATCTACTTAACTTTGCAGTAGCTGATGTCTTTCCACTACCTTGGATACCGATCATTAATACTTTATTAACTTTATTAGGTTTGAATGGTAATGGCTTCTCTTCTCCAAGTAGTTTTGAGATCTCTTCATATAATATCTTTACAACGTGATCCTTTCTAGATAACCCAAGAGGCGGTTGTTCATTTAATGCTCGCTCTTTGATCTTTTTACTAACATCAAATACTAACCTAGCATTGACATCTGAGATAAGTAAAGATCTTTGAACATCCTTGACTATCTCATTAATTAGAGCTTCGTCTATAGTTGATGCTCCAACCAATCGCTTTAATGTATCTCTCAAACCTTTTTTTAATGAATCTAAAACCATACCTTATCTTAAACTACTACATTTATAAAGTTATTATACTTCACATCTAGAGAATTGTCTAAGCATCAATACTGATGATAGAATCAATATAGGTATACTTATCGCTATCAACAAAGGTTGTAATGGAAGAATAATTGCTAATATACTAGAGCTTAAGCCGAAGAAGGGTGAGAAGAAGAATGCACTAGCACAAGCAGGACATGAAGTAAACAATCCTATCGTAGCTCCAAAAGTAGATAACCAACTACGACTAACGTTCTTTGGCTTGTTATCATAGATAAATTTTGTTATTGATATATTTAATGCTACTAAAGATGATATAACTATCAAAAATATGATATTGAGAGGTACTATCAATAATCCAAAATGGTTAGTGATGTATACTGCATAAACTGGCATATAACTTGCAATTACATAACGTGCTACTATCCTTGATGATGGTATCTCTATATTAAGCGATGATAATGGTTCTTCGCTATAAACTATTATACCACTTAGGAGCGAGTAAAATATAGCATAACCAATAAACGATATTATTGAGATAGTAATATACTTTTTATTATTCAATATATATAATACATTTCTTATATAAATATTAGATGATCTCTTTAATAAATTATATGTTGAAGTTATTATTATTGATAAAGATGTTATTAACATAATATAAAATAAAATGTTTAAAGTATCTAAAGTGTTATTTACATCCTTGCTAATCAATATTAGATTAACAAACTTATCATATATAAGAAATGTTATTACTAATCCTATTATACTTATCGTTAAAGCATATCTCATACTCCTTCTAACCATATTTAATATATTTTCTTTTCTATACTTGCTTTAGTTATCTTATATACCCCTCTAACCCCATCCCATTCTATTCTTGCATCATCTATAACAATCATCTTCTTGAAATGTGGTGCATCTATTACAAAACTCTCTGCTTCTCCTCCTTCAAATGTTACATTAAATCCATATCTAATACTAAGTCTTATCAATTCATCTACTGCATCCTTATCAATTAATCTTCCTAACCATTTATCGTCCAAACCATATGCTGCTACAGCATCTATTATGAATCTAAATCCCAAGTCAAGTAATTCATACATGTATTCCTTCTGATCTCTCTTCCATAATGGTGCACCATACTCAAGCCCCAGTTTATTACAAATCACTCTAAACCTCTCATTTTGGAATCTACTTGCTATACCTCCAGAGTATATCTTTTTTATACCTTCATCCCTTGCTATTTTTAAGATTTTAAAGAGAGCTAACATTTCTTGTTCGAGTGTATTTGCGTCTACTCTTTCTTCTATCAATGATAGGTTCATACATTTCGCCTGCATATTCACATATTCTATATTTGGATAATGAAATAGCATACTCTCAGCACTTTTTGGTATGATTGTTAAAAGTAATACATCATACCCTTCCTTTAATGTATTATAGATAGTAAAATTACTATCCTTACCTCCAGAATATAATATACCAACTTTATCTAGTGGAATATAATCTCACTCTCTATCTCCTTATGTTCTTCTATTATAGCTACTCTAAATCTTGCTTTACCTTTATATCTACTTACTTTAAATCTAATTTGATTATCGACTATATCATTCCTTGCAATGTATAACCGTGTAGGCATTGAGATCCTCTTACCATTAGCCTCTATGAATTGAACCAACTCGCTAGAACCTAGCATATAAGCATTGATTTGTATCCCATCAAACTTACCTTTATAAAATATCTTAACTATACCACTTATACTCTCGTCTTCATCCTTTAATTCTATTGATAATGAACTCATCTATATTAATTACTCTCTACCTATATACTAAATATTCTTTTTCCCTTATGAATGGTTTGTTAACAGTTTATACACTGATTATTATCTTTATGGGTCTTATAATGTTCTGCACAGAAATTCTTACCACAATCATAACAATGCCACTGACCTAAAGTGTAGCACGTAGAGCATACCGATATAGGTTTATTATAATCAAAATCTGGCCTGTTTCTAACCCTCATGAACTATCCTCTACGATTATAAATGATGATATTTCTCTATTATTTACTATCATCATAAACTATTATCATGCCTCTATATTTAAATATTGAGGTAATTAAAGTCTGTATGATATGAGTATAATTGCAGAGATTACAGTCATAGGCGAAGATAAGAAAGGTGTAGTTGCAAGTATAACAAATTATATATTTAAAGAACAAGGTAACATAGAGAAGATAAATCAAAATGTTATAAGAGGATTATTTGGCATGCAATTAGAAGCATCTTTTAATAATACAATTGATAAAGAGAAGTTAAAGAAGGGTTTGAAGAAACTAGCAAAAGAACTCGACATGGAGATCAAGATACATTTCGATGAACCAGATAGATTAAAGAATATGGCTGTATTTGTTAGCAAGGAACCACATTGTTTAGAGCTGATATTAGATACTTATGCTAAGGAAGATATTAAGGTTAATATACCATTGATAATTGGTACAGAGAAGACTCTTAAATGGCTTGCTGATAAATACTCTATACCCTTCTATTATATAGAACATAAGGATCAAACCATTGCTGAAAAGAAGATCCTAAAATTATTAGAGAGGTATAATATAGATTTTATAGTCCTTGCTAGGTATATGAGGATCTTAACTCCAAACTTTGTATGGAGATACCCTAATAGAATAATAAACATACATCCATCGCTTTTACCAGCATTTCCAGGTGCCTTTGCATATAAACAAGCATATGAGAGGGGCGTGCAGATTATAGGATGTACAGCACATTTTGTTACAGAAGAACTTGATCAAGGACCTATAATATGGCAAGACGCATTTAGAATAATGCAGAATGATAAATTGGATGAGATAAAGAATAGAGGACAGAGATTGGAAGCAGAGACTTTATTAACAGCAATTAAATTATACATAACAAATAGGTTAAAGGTATATTGGGGTAAAGTATATATATCATAATATTTAAACCGCTTTTGAGTATGAATTACAAATAAAATCTTAATTATTAATTTTGTTATATATTAGAAACATCAAATTACTTGTTTTCTAGAATTGATATTATTAATAACTTTACAACAGTTGATATATATGCTTTACTTGCTGCTGAAGAGAATGATAAAAGATATGATATTAATGAGATTGAAGTGTATATGATAATAACCTAGAAGAAGATTATCTACGAAACGTATACAATTGTAAGTAATAGATTGTATTACTCTCAAAGTATATCCTATTTGTTATAAAGGTTGTCGTTTTTATACACTTAAAGATTAGACTGAACATAAGTCATTTATACTTTGTAGATCTTCCATTATTATATAGAAATGGTTCTAGATTAGACTATAGTATTTGTTTGTTAATAGTATTGATATCAGAAGCAGGAAATTGATCTATTAAAAGATGTTAAAATTTGATTAGAGGTTTCGAGAAGAGCAAATAACGTAATTTTATTGATAGAAATAAGTGTATTTTTATGATTATTGCTATTTCACTCATTATATAATACATTCAAATCTGCTATGTCGAATTATTATAAAACTCACATTTAAATTATATTTCAAGCTTCTTTAAAGATGAATCTGATTATATAATCTGTCAGTTTTGATGATAAATAGTGATTAGCGAAAACTGAATTATTCAACATAGTATTCAAACCAAAAAATAAATATAATAATATTTAATCTTACTTATGTATATAGCAGAATTAAAGAGGGATGAAGTAAATAGAGATATTGCATTACTGCCTATAGGTTCTATTGAGCAACATGGAAGACATTTACCATTAGCAACAGATGCAATCATAGCAGAGAAGATAGCAGAGAAGATAGCAGAGAAGATAGATTGTATAGTTCTTCCATGTATATATTATGGATTATCTCAAGAACATAAACCATACTTTAACATAAGCATAAGAAATGATACTCTATCTGCATTAATATATGATATATATACATCTCTTAAGGAACAGAAGATAAGATTATTTATAATAAATGGACATTTTGGCAATCATAGTTTATTAGAATCGTTACCAAAGATGGGATATGATATCTATGTATTATCATACTGGGATGTATTGGATGAGAGAATAGGGCATGCAGATAGAATTGAGACATCGTTGATGCTTGCTATAGCACCTCATTTAGTAGAAATGAGCAAGGCAAAGAGTGGACTAGCAAGGGTTGATAATAGATTATTATCTACTCTTACACAACATGAAGGTTCTATAGCAAGGCTAACTGATGATGGTATAATTGGTGAACCTAATAAGGCAAGTATTGGCGAAGGCAAGAGATTACTTGAAGAAATAAGTAAAAAATTAGCAGATACGATCAAAATCTTAAATACATATTAAAAAATTATACGGTATATTCTCTAAGACCTGATTTAGTATCTGATACTCGTTTCAACATTACTTTATTTATTCCCTCTATCATCGCTTGTACACTTGCTATAACTATATCTTCGCCAGCAGCACGTGCAGATGCTATATGACCATACTTATCCTCTACTTTAATACTAACCTCAGCCAATGCATCTGAACCTCCAGTTATAGCCTCTAACCTAAACTCTTTTAGTTTAATACTCATAGTCTCACTAGTCACTTTTTGTATAGCCTTTAATGCAGCATCCACTGGTCCAACACCAGTCTCTGCAGTTATAAACTCTTTGCCATCAAATACTAACCTTACAGATGCTGTAGGTACTACGTTTATTCCAGTAGTTACTACAAAGTCATTGAGTTTGATCTTTCCTTCTATACTGCTTTTATGCATAACCTCTGTTGCTATAGTTAATAGATCCGCATCTGTTATCTTCTTACCTTTATCAGCAAGCTCCTTTATTCTATTTACAATAATCTTAGTTTCTTCTCTACTAGGCTTCAAATTATACTCTTCTAGCATTGCTGCTATTCCATGAGCCCCTGCATGTTTCCCTGCCTCAAGCCATCTCTTTCTTCCAACCATTTCTGGATCTATAGGCTCATATGTTAATGGGTTAGATAATATTCCATGGGTATGTATACCAGATTCATGCCCAAATGCATTCTCTCCAATTATAGCCTTATTAGGTTGAACTATTATCCCAGTTAAACTAGAGACTAATCTAGATGTTTCATAAAGCAATCTAGTATTTATTCTAGTCTTTTTACCATATAAACAGTGTAAAGCCATAACAAATTCTTCTAATGATGCATTTCCTGCTCTCTCACCTATTCCGTTTATTGTCAAGTGTGCACAACTAGCACCAGCCTCTATTGCTGCTATAGAATTTGCTACTGCTAAACCAAAATCATCATGACAATGTATACTTAAAGGAACGTTTATTGTCTTTAATTCACTTATAAGATCATAAATATATTTTGGCGTAGCATAACCTACTGTATCTGGCACATCCAATCTATCAGCACCAGCCTCTACTACTGCTTTATATACTTGCTTAAGATATTCCCTCTCGCTTCTTGTAGCATCTTCCGCTGAGAATTCTACTTTTAAACCATATGATTTTGCGTACTCTGTAGCCTCTACAGCCTTTCTTAGTGCCTCTTCTCTACTTATCTTTAATTTGTATTTGAGATGTATATCCGACGTTGCTATGAATATATGAACATAATTGAGATTGCATGATACTGCAGCATCTATATCACTTCTCTCACATCTAGCAAGGCCAGATATTTCACAATTCAACCCTTCTCTCGTTATTGCTTTGATAGCATCTTGTTCACCCTTTGATATAATTGGAAATCCTGCTTCTATTACATCAACACCAAGTCTAGCTAACTCTTTTGCTATCAACAACTTATCATCTGGTGTAAGAGTTACACCAGGGGTCTGTTCTCCATCCCTAAGTGTAGTATCATATATCCTTACATACTCATTACTCACTCTTAACACCTCTTGCTAATGCTGTAATACCTGTCCTAGCCATCTCTACTATATTATACTCTTTTATCAAACCTATAAATGCATCTATCTTATCCTTTGTTCCTGTAATCTCTATCATAATAGAATTCTTGCTTATATCTATTATCTTACCCCTAAATATGTTTGTCAAATTTATTATCTCAGTTCTTTCCTCTCGCCCCTTTATCTTAACTTTGATCAAAGCCAATTCTCTATATACTGTATTATTTATATCAAGTCTTGTGATCTCAACTATATCAATAAGTTTACCCATCTGTTTAACCAATTGATTTATCATATGCTCATCTTGATCCATAGTTATTGTTATTCTTGAGAGATCACTATGTTCAGTAGGTCCTACTGATAAACTATCGATATTAAAGTTCCTTGCCCTTATCATATTTGTTAATCTAAAGAGCACTCCTGGTTTATTCTCTACTAATGCAGATATTATGCTAAACATACCACATCAAGCTGATAGTATCATATCATTCAATCCTGTACCTGGAGCTACAAATGGCAATACATTCTCTTCTGGATCTATTGGAATATTTATGACAGTTGTTAAATTACTCTTTAATGCAGTTCTTATACCATTCTCAATCTCTTGCATACTCTCTGCATTTATACCTTGTGCACCATATGCTTCTGCAAGTTTGACAAAATCTGGCATCTTCTTAAGATCTATCCCAATCATCCTTCTAGAATAAAACATCCTCTGCCATTGTGCAACCATCCCTAGTGAAGCATTATTCATGAGGAATACTATTACTGGTAACTCTTCTAATACTGATACTGCTAATGAATTTTCTGTCATGTTAAAACTTCCATCGCCAGCAACATCAACTACCGGAACATCGGGTTTTGCTGCTTTCGCTCCTATTGATGCGGGGAATCCAAATCCCATAGTTCCTAATCCTGTTGAGCTAAAGAATGTACCTGGTCGTATAACATCAAAATGTAATGATGCCCACATCTGACATTGACCAACTTCAGTAGTTACTATACTCTCTGCTGGTAATACTTCTCTTAACTTCTTTAATGCCTTCTTTGCAGTAACATCTCGTGGGTAATCCTTAATATAATCTTTATAATACTCTTTAACTTCTTTTACTCTCTTTAGCCATAATGTATTATCCTTTTTTATGACATTTGGAAGCATCTTTATAATAGCTCTTAATGATGCTTTAACATCCCCAATTATTGGTATATCTACTTGCTTGTTCTTCCCTATCTCTGCTGGATCTATATCTATATGTATTATCTTCATACCTTTACCAAACTCATCAAATCTTCCTACTGACCTATCAGAGAATCTAGAACCTATAGCAAGTAATACATCTGCTTCTGTTATCAATTTGTTTGCTTCAGCATGACCGTGCATACCTATTGGTCCTAAAGCCAATGGATGCATCTCTGGAAATGCCCCTTTGCCTTTGAATGTAGTAGCAACTGGTATCATAAGCATCTCAGCCAATATTTGCAATTCATGAAAAGCGCCAGAGATATTTACACCACCACCAGCCATTATTATCGGTCTCTCAGCATTTAATAATAACTCGATAGCATTCTTAACCTGATCAAGATCTGGATCTATTAAGGGTTTGTAACCTCTTATCTTTACTAACTCAGGGAATTCTACATCTGCTATCTCTTGCTGTACGTCCTTTGGGAGATCTATTAAAACAGGAGCTGGCCTACCACTCTCTGCTAGATAAAATGCCTTCTTTACAGTCTCTGGTATCTCTTTTGCAGAGTATGGTTGGAAGCAGTATTTTGTTATAGATGTGCATATACCAATTATATCACATTCTTGAAAAGCATCTTTCCCTATCATAGCTCTTGGAACTTGTCCTGTAACTGCAACTATTGGACTGGAATCCATATAGGCAGTTCCTATACCGGTTACTAGATTTGTTGCACCAGGCCCAGAGGTTGCAAAACATACACCTGCTTTACCTTTTACTCTCGCATAACCATCTGCCATATGTGCAGCGGATTGTTCATGTCTAACTAGTATATGACGTATATTGCTAGAGTATAATTCATCATACAAAGGAAGGTTTGCTCCTCCAGGCATACCAAATACTATATTAACCCCTTCTGCTTCTAAGGATTTGATAAATGCTTTAGCTCCCGATAACTCCATTTATATAGCACCCTCTAAATTATACATATAGAGTCAATATCCAAAATAATTATAAATATTTTACTCTCATCCTCTTTCATGCTTAAAAGACATAGATGCGAGATATGCAATAAAAGATTTAAAGTGATAGAAGAGCTAATGCAGCATATACAAGTCATACATGGAAGTGAGAGTAAATATACATGCTTTGAATGCAATAAAGAGTTTGAGAATGGAGAAGAGTTAAGATCACATGCTAGAATGTATCATACATACAAACGATCACTTGACTAACGTAAGCCATTTAGCAAATCTCTCTTCTTTACCTCTAGTAATATCATCATACACACTCTTCAATTTTGATGTTATCTCTCCTATTGCGCCATCTCCTATAACTCTATTATCTATCTCTATAACAGGTTTTACACCTGCTGCTGTTCCAGTTAAAAATACCTCTTCAGCAGAGTAGAGATCATCTCTTGTAATATTGGTTATCTCGTACTTTATACCTTTATATTCTGCTATATGAAGTATAGTATCTCTTGTAATACCTTCTAAAGCACCTGCAGTAGTAGGAGGTGTCTTTAATTTGTTATTACTAACAATAAACACATTCTCAGCGCTAGACTCTGCTACCATCCCATCTATATTAAGCATGATTGCTTCATCATACCCATTCTTTATTGCTTCCATTCTTGCCAAGGCTGAGTTTGCATAATTTGCTGTAGCCTTTGCTTGCACTGGCATTGTTCTAGGATCTATCCTTCTCCATGAAGAGATCATGCATTTTATACCCTTCTTATCTTCACCTATATATTCTGACCAATTCCATACAGCTATAGCAAGATCAATATTATTCTTTAATGGATTAACACCCATCAATCCATATGCTGTAAATGCTATAGGTCGTATGTAACAATTTGGCATAGCATTAGCCTTAACAGTCTCTTGAACAGCATCTATAACCTCATCATAACCATATGGTATGTTTATCATGTATATCTTTGCACTAGTATACAATCTCTTGATATGCTCATGTAACCTAAATATAGCAGTACCTTTCTCTGTCTCAAATGCTCTAATTCCTTCAAAGACACCAATTCCATAATGTAAACCATGTGTAAGTATGTGAATGTATGCATTATTCCAATCTAATAATTTACCATTATACCATATTTTAGAACCTTTTAACATATTTATAGCATCATAGAAGGGTAAAATAAACTATTACTCTATTATAGTAATAGAAGCATAACCTTCTCTAGTTGTTCTACTAACTGCATTATTATATTCTATAATTATCTTTGCATACTCCTCTAAAATACTCTTCATCTCCTCAATCGAGCTAGTAGCATAAAAACCTGGACAGTTACCATCGAATTGGAATGTAGCATTGATTATAGGTCTATTGTTTTGTAAAGTTATCCACGATGTAAATGGATATAGTTTACAACACCCTGGTCGAGATGGATGTAATTTACAATATCCTTTCTCATTAAGAAATCTGCATTTTATAGGCTTTCCATCATCTATATTACTCTCACTCTCACTTCTCTTTAAAACAGGCATAGTTATCATTACTGATGGACCAAATGGTTCTTGCTCTTCCCATTCAGCAATCCTACATTCTTTTGATACTAACTCGTTTTTCTTTATGTTTAGACACTTTGATATATTTACAATATCAACAATAGTTAATGGTAAGCGTGCTTGGTTCTTACAACAATTATGACACTCAGGCCATAAGCATTTCCATAGTATGTAGAGATTATCTAACATTGGTATATGAAATATGACTCCGTTAACCTCAACCTGTATATCTTTTGCTTTTCTCTTACCTAATAATATACTCTCTACATTTTCATCTATCTTCCATCTTTCTTTTAGTTTAAGAAGAGATGCTTCTATCTTGTTATTAACCATAATTTTATATTATATTAGTGAGATTTAAGAGTATTGATGTATAGAGTTAAGGGGAAATACGCATCTTCTACTGAAAATAGAAGGCTTGTATGGGAGGATATAATTTGGCCTTTAATATTAGATAATAATAGACCTTATTTTACTATAGGAGAGTATCATTCTAAAAGAGATGACTATTTACAATCGCATGAAATAAATCCAAATAAGATAGCAGGAGGATTTGTATCATTGATAGTTAAGGGGTTGATAATTAAGGATAAAGGAAGAGATGTATATACTATACATTATAGACTTATACCATATCTAAGGAAGAGAGTAGTATTAAGATATGGTCAAGCAGCAAGAGATATTTCAGTCAAGTAAACGTACAAATATCGATTAACTTAACTTATATCAAGCCCGGAAGCCCGGTCGAGAGAGATCGCCGAATCTAGTGGTCAAGGAAGGGTTAGATAACCTATTGAATACCAGGCTCTGGATCTAATGAAAAGAAACCTGGTGACAGCAGTTCGAATCTGCTCCGGGCTACTACTCGTATGGTTGTTACTCCTCATCAGAGCCATTATTATATGGTATGTATAATGCGAATTCAGTAGCAGGAGCAGTAAAGGATAGGGTATCTATAACGGAGAGGATATGTTAAGATACTTGCTAGGGAAGACAAAGGAATATGAGGAGGAGGTATACCAGTTTGCTAAAGTCAGCGTTATGGATCACAATGTGTATAATCATTCTACTCTCTATAAGAAGGTTCTTGGACAAGTCATTTAGAGAGGCAATAAGGGATGATATAGATCGTTACATAGAGTACTGCAACAAGTCATATACATAAACCATGAAGTAACTATGCCATTAACCCCTCGAGATTAAAGACTACAATAAGAGGCATATTGTAGTAATGCCATTTATATTAGCATTAAAGAACTTGTACGATTATACTTGGCGAGATAGGTTAGAAGCAATATTACGTAACGCCATAAATCTGGTTATAGAGTGTGATCCTCGTACTCTAGCCAAGATAGCAAGGGTATTAGGAGATAGCAAGTATAGTGATATGTTGGTCAAGAATTCATGGGATAAAGGAGTACTTCTGGAACTCGGTATACTCTGCTAGAGAGGTATTCACTGCTGTATATAACAAGTTGGATAAGCCACTCTCAATATCCTCAATAAAGAAGACCTTTAACGTTTATGAATCAAATCTGGATATAAAGGAGGATATAAAGAACAATAAGATCATTATAGTTGATTTGGCTTCAGGCTTTATTACTCGCTTTTAGCCTCAGTATTTGTTCACATGTTATACATTACTGATAGAAGGAGATAGACAAGTATACTGATGAGGAACAAGCAAAGACGTTATTACCTTTACAGAGGCACAACTCATTAGTGCATTTGTCATAAGAGAATTATTAAACGCATTAAGTTCAACGTTCTAATCACTGTGGCAACCCAGACCATAAATGCATTTGATAAACAAGTGCAGAGTGAAATGTTAAGGAGGTGATAGAGAACATCTCATACTATGATAGACAAAATCTTCCGTTCAAACTCATCAACATCGAAAGAATCAAAACAGCATTGATAGTCAGGCTCTCTCCCTACAAGAATAATAATGTTGTTAGGGAAATTTTCTACTGCGGCAAGTATTGATTTGAATGAGTCAATGGTTACTTAACGTTCTGCCAATTGCAGTATTAAGACCAGCTATGGCAAGGTCTGTAACAGATACAATAACTAACATGATAGTTATCGATGAAGCATAACTGCTTATTCCAAAGATATTGCAAAGTTTTAGCCATAGTAACTTGCCAACCACTGAATTTACTACATAAGAAAACGTGGTCATTGTGATAATTTCCGAGTCCTTAATATAGAGGACGACATAAGGAGAAACTTCTGGAACGACTCCAATCGCCAGAGGATATCAGACTGGTTGCTGACATGGTTACGACCATCACATAAAGGTTGATCATTTCGAGCAACGACTAACAAAGACAAGCTATAGTAAAGAAAGATTCATAGTTGACTAACCTTTCATTATCAATGCAGTAGATGTTAGAATAAACCACATCGAATGAGAAGAGATGAAAAAATACTCATCAAAGATTAGATTCAGAGTTTTGCAATTCATCAAAAACTTCCGATTCGTCTAAATGGTTGAGAAAAGATCCTACTGGGTTGGGATGAGAGGATATACAGAAGTTGTTGAGGCTTGTAAAGTAATAGAAAAGATTCGAGTGAAGCTTGAGCACCAAAGATTCTGTACCAGCAAAAGAATCAGGTTCGTGGTAACAAACATGAATTCTATGTTCATTGCTTATTAGGTTCAAGAGAATGATTAATACTGGTTTCATAATAGTCCCAACCTTGGATACCGACAGGGTAGAGCTTGTCATCACTGCTTTGTTATTCATGCAGGTTCTTGCTGCGAAAACCATAGACATTGCAAAAAACTCTCTGAGATTGATAAGACAAGGAACATATTTGTGAAATTTGGAGATAATAATATGATATTAAGGGTTACAGTTGATAAGCCAGAATCTTTCGTGCTAATAATCATAAGTACTTCTAAAGAGTTTAGATTGTAGGTGAACTATATGGTCTCTGGATTAGAAACTTTTGATTTTGCACCAACAGATGGGATTTGGTTGTTGTAAGTATAGTTCTCTTTGCGGCCTTTCTTCTCCTCATTCCCTTCAGAAAAAAGTTGATTGGATGGTGTATGATGCTTATACAAGTTTCATTATAGTGTTGTTTGTAGAGATGTTCTGTTTCCCACTCAATATACTTCATCTCCTCTTCGTATCAACTTTCAAAACAAGTTTAGTTACATGAACTCAACGGGTATGCCTATAAGGCTTATTATAACAGGTTTTTGGTTTATTACTAGTAATTGCTGGATGGAGACCGATATACAGAGCGAAAGAAGAACTTGTTACCAAAGGTGTATACAGTTATGTTAGACATCATCAGTACCTGTGCCTTATAACTTTAGACTGGTTGATCCACTTGTCTACTAAACAGCAATAATATGGTCTATACTTGTCTTAATGTATTACAGACTTGCAAAGGAGAAGAAAAAGGTGACAGAAAGATTTAGATCAGTATTTAGTAGTCTACAAGGAGAAAGTGCCGATGTTTATACCTAGTATTTCAAGACTAACGGTAGTTCATATTTTGCATGCAAATTTTTACATTCTTACTGTCCAATACAGTGAAACTACTAATGCAACAACAGTAAGAATTAGTTTAAACCTTGTAATTGAAACAACGCAAAATCCAAACGTATCTAACAATGACATGGTGCAGATTGAACAAGCAGATGCAATAGCACAAGTAAAAGCACCACATACATTGGAAGTTGCATCTTTCTTTAATCCCAAACTATCAGTCATCTGCTTTCTACAAATAACGATAGACAAGCTTATCCCTAAGACCACTATTAGTGATCTCAGTGGTAATTTTAAACTGCAGTCCATATGTCTTTGTAATGTATTAAAGAGAATGTCAGATATCAGAAAAGTGCTCCTAATGCTACTGAAATCACTATAACAGTCATGACATATCTTGGTTTTTCTAACAACACAGCATGAATCGTGCTACTGACAATTTAGTACCTCTTGCCTGGAGGAGTCCATTTTTCAGTAAGATAACTCTATACCGACACAGCTTGCGACCATTGCCAGGCCGGTTAATACAGGATAGAGTTCTAAACCAGCGATTGGTATTAATGCAGTGTTGTATATGAACATGTAAAACAAGTTATGTCTGATCTTATTCATAGTTTTTATTTCCTATTACAGCTTTATCACTTTCAGAGGGGATCATATTTGCAATAATTCTGTCTATATCGAGTTCTTTCATTACAGCCTGTTAGTATGACGTCTTATGTTCATCAATGCCTGCAAAGCTTCCTTTGTTTGGCTCTGAAGTATCAAAACAACTGTACTGATAACCTCTTTATCCAAAGAAACTAATACTGCAGTATTCTCCTGCAACTTGCTCCATCAAGGAGAAACCTCTGAACCTGTCCAGTCCAACGTTCGAATCCCCTTAATCAGTATGCAAGGAAACATCAAAATTATTAAATAATGATCTTACGGGATATATCAAAGGTTGAGATTAATAAAAGGTTCATCAAAGGATATAATAATAGAGAAAGAATGCAAAGATGATGAGATTGGTATAGGATACTTTATCCCTAAAGATACATTCTCTATATTTGATTATAAGATATATGGAGAATGGCCATTTACTATACCAAATAAAGGTATAGCTATGGCTTACATCATAAACAAATCGTTCGAGATTGCTAAGACTAACAACATAAAGACATGTTTCATAGAAGCGCTAAAAGATAGGAGCAAGATAAGGATAGCAAGAATACCAGGAAGAGAGATACCAATAGAGCAAACAGCTATACCAATAGGAACAAGGAATAGAATGGTTGATCTTGAGATAATATTTAATCTATACTTACATCCTAGATCATCGCTCTTAAAAAGTTTTATGAAAGGAGAGAAGAATTATAGAGAATATGGATTCTCTTCCATGCCAGTAGCATTTAATAAAATACCTATCACCAAATTATCATATACTACAAAGTATGATAAGCGAGGCGATCTTCCTTTAAATGATGCTAGCGCTAAAAATAGATCTAGATTAGATGAGGATCAATGGAAAGAATCTATACGATTGATAAATAGTTGTGTAGATAAGATAACAGAGTATGCTAAAGTAAATAATCTGATTAGAATGGATGGTAAGCATGAGATCTTTGTTGATGAAGATGGTAGCGTAGGTATAGCAGATACATTTGGCAATCCAGAAGAGGATAGGTATATCTTTGAGATAAAGGACTTCTCACTTATAGAGAGGTTCTTCTATCTTTATGCTGAAAGATGGAATCTAAATCTAAATAAAGTTAAAGAGATTATTAAAGGATTAGAGAAGAGAGAGCATTACTATCAAGATATCAGCAAACAATTCTTAAGAAATTGGTATATAGATAATGGATGGAAGAGCAGATTTGAGAAGGATAAGAACATAAGACCGTATTTAATGAATAGGGATGTTATAAATGCATATTCTAATGCTCTTATAGCATTTGCAGCTCTTTGGTCTAAAAGAGTAGAAGAACTTATTGAACTTACGAGAGTTGTTATAAAACCTATTGAAGAAGTTAGTGCAGAACTATTTACATTAGAAGAGTTAAATAGGAATGGTATGGTTAAAGTTTAGTTAACACATATCTTATCTTTGATATATCAGTAATACCTATCATATCTATTATACTTACATTAGATATAAACTCATCTATCTTCTCTTTCTCTATCTTAAGTATTGGCATCTTACCTTTGGCATTTATTATCCTTCCATCTTTAATACCGTACTTCTTCAATGCTAGTAATGACTGACCAGCAAAATGTCCTTTAGTATCTTTACCGCACAAGATTATTGTTTTAAGTTTATTGTTATAAGAATACTCTATTATCCTTTCTATTCCTTTATTCTCTGAAAATAATCTAGCAACTAATACTATCTTATCCATGATATCAGAATTAGCAATCTCTAGTAGTAGATCGATACTAGATAGTGTACATATAGCAATGCTAGCTCCATTTCCATAGAAGATATCGTATTTTATTGGAAATATGATCTTGCATAGATCTCCTATAGCATCCAAGATTATATCTATTAGCATAAGAGATAAACTATTTCTTTAAAATATATTTGTATATAGCATAAATTATTATAACGATTTTTTATTATAGTGTTGAGATAACAATTGTCTCTTACTGATAATGAATAGATGATTAAAAACATGATACTAACGATGCAACATATTATGACGGAGTATGAAACGTGCTATTCATGTTGTATATTAAACAATGGTTAAGAATTATGTTTATTGTAAAAACTAACAATGATTGTAAACATTTATTAATATAGAAAATAATAAAATATAATGGTAGAGATTTTTGGTAGAGGTTTAAGAGAAGTAATAAATGATACTCCATTATATCTTTCTCTTGTAAAAAGATATTGTGGTATAAGGTTATTTAAAAAAAGATATCCATTACTTGCTTCTGTAGATGTGTCCAATATATGTAATCTTCATTGCTTACATTGTTACTGGTGGCTTAATAGGAAGGAGGAGACGAGCCTATGTGTTGAGGAATGGAGGAGGATAATACGTAGTATGCTTAAAGGAAAGGTTATACATGTTGGTATTGTTGGGGGAGAACCTTTGTTACATATGGATTTAGTAAAGGTATTCTGTGAAGAGATGCCTAGGCATGTATCTGTAGTAACGAATGGAACGTTACCATTGCAAAGACTAGAGGGTCTTTATTTTTACTTTGTCTCTATAGATGGGAATAGAGATGTACATGATCAGATAAGAGGCAAGGGTTCTTATGATAGAACAAAGAAGAACATATTCGATTACATAGAGCATTATAGTGACAACAGGTACAAAGCATGGAAGGATATATGGTTATCATTAACCATAAACTCATTAAACTATATGAGTATAGAGGATTGTGTAGATGAGTGGCATGGCAGAGTTAATAAGATAGCAGTACAATTTCATACACCGTTCATAAAGAGAGATCCTTTATTGTTACCATTTGGAAAGAAGAGAGATGATGTTATATTAAAATTACTTAAGTTAAAAAAGAAGTATCCTAAATTTATTGCTAATCAATCAAAACAACTTGAACTACTAAGAAAGAGTTGGGGAGGTAAAGGTACAACTCCTATATCATGCCCATCATGGGCAATACTATCACTAGACCATATGGGTAGGGTTAAGAGACCATGTTGTATAGGGAGTGCAGATACTGATGGTATTAAACCTATATGTGAAGAATGTGGATTGAGTAGCTATGCTATGTTATACTGTTATGGTATACGAAATGCATAATTATAATAATGATTTGGTTGCACTAAGATTTCAATATTTTTAGATAATACATTAAACTCATTTCTTTTAAGCAGTTCTTTATAATCTATCTTTAATATATCTAACTCTTTATATCTAATTTATAAGAATATGTAATACATTACTACAAGCTACTACCTCTTAAGATATAACAATACGTAAATCAATTATTTATATAATCTTGTTATTATCATTTTTCTATGAGGATGTTAGTAGAATTGAGATCTCTATCAAAACATAGATATGTTAAAGACTATCTTCAATCTTTAGTCTTAGACGTAATAGAACTTGTATTCTTGCATAATAAGAATGGTTACATTTCTGTTTCTCAAATATATTTCCTGTATTCAACTTAAGCTGATATTAGATGTTTTATAATCTCTTCTCCTCATAGAGAGTTTATCAGTGGAGTGATAAATTAACATTTTTATAAGATATAAGCATAAATATAAGTAGTATATTTTTAGAATAGAAAGAATTAACAAAATTAAAAATAGAATTCATTTCTTCAATGTAACTTCCATTGTTGAAATTACCTGTCCATTCAGAGTATCGACTTCATTTACTGACCATTCTCTTGGGCTATGGAGTTTAATAGTTATTTCTTCTTTATACTTCTTATCTTCTTGCAACCCTTCATACACTAAATTGAGAGTTTTATCATCTGACCATCTTCCTTTATGATCACGCGTTGCTGCGGTGTTAGTAACAGAAAAGAGATGGACTAATAAAGGTTTACCCTCTAGGTTAGTATTCCTTCAACTGTCCAATCTCCAACAAAAACTTTCAATCTTTGAGCCTCATTATGTAATGGAAAATTTCTTCTAATGTTAGAATTTTTTCACTATCCGTATAAACTCTAGCAGAATAGAGTATTTAAACCTTCTTACATCTAATATGTAAACTTCTTTAATCATTATGCTTATTTATCAATTGTATACTAATCAATTAGTGTTAATCTATAATTCTTTTATAACACAGATGTGCATTGAATAATAATATATTATGTTACTTACATTCCTCTATATTACTTATCAACAATATCCCCGTAAGAGAGATCATGTATGAGAGTGCTACTCCTAACTTAAGAGTAATGTTCGTATTAAATATTCAAAATAGGTTTGGTATCATAAATCTTGTTTGTTTATCTGATAAGTATATAGCAGCGCCTACTCTTAACTGCTCTTCTGAAGAGCATACCCTTAAATCCACGCATAACATTTGATATATTAGAATCTATTATCTCGATAGGTATTATAATGTTGTTAGTGAAGATAATCTTGATACCATTATTCAACCTATCTATTAAGATATTGCCCCTCGTTCCATGCTTATATAACTATTATGTTGAGATACTCTGCTTTAGCCTCATATCTTCAACTTCTCGAATATGAGACACCGTGAATTGCTCACTCTGCACTCATTTAATCTATTTATGAATATACTTCAAATTTACGAGTATATGAGCTTAACATCTCTCTATTTTTACTATTGATATTCTTTTTAACAAGGCTAGTATTCATAAGCCTATACATGTCCCTATGATACTCTTGTATTGTTAGTGCTTTTGAACCTCATCATACCTAAATTCTCTTGTTCAACTTGTGGAGTATTGATAATTAAGCTGATAAATTATAGAGAAGCTCTACTGTTACATTATCGTTATTGCTTGAATTATCATACACGAATAATTTTATGTGCAAGATTTATTTAAATAACTAATAAAAAATTATTTACGATTTAATTCTTCCATCCATGATTATAGTAATCATAATCATGCCAATATCTCTTGTAATATCTACTACTAATCTCAATAACATCTATGATATTATCATCTTCTGCATCTACACTTATTTTGTAAACTTTAATATTTTGGATATGTATTATATCTTAACATATATCTACTAATATTAAAATATTTTAAATTACATAGATTAGATAATCCTTGAGAGATTTAAAAAGACTAGAAAAATTTACTTATGTGCTAGGTACGCATTATGATGAAACTGAAGATGTAACGTTATATTTATCAACTTAACCTTTATTTATACAACTCAATTATCTCTTTAACAACTTTTCCTTCCATCCCTTTTGGTATCTCAATACCCATTAATGCTAGTAAGGTAGGAGCTACATCATAAATGCTCATCCTCTCAATCCTCTTCTTTATCCTCTTCTTCTTATCATATAGTATGAATATTCCATCATATGAATGGACAGAATCATCAGGACCCGTATCATTCTCATCAAGATAAAGGCTCCTATGACCAATAGTTCCAGCAGATCTCCAATATAGATCATCAAAGAATACTAAAAGATCTGGTTTATCTCCTCTAGCCTCTCCATAAAGCTCTTCTGCTGTATAAACTTTATTGTTAAGATATTCTCCATTAGGGCCTCTTATTCTCTCTATCTTCTTCCTTAACTCTTCTCTAATTTGCTCATACTCATCCTTACTAATTATACCATTAGCCTCTCTACCTTTCACATTTATAAATATCCTTGCATAATAACCACCCCATCCCCATGCCTTTGTTTTACTCCAATCTACATCACATTTGTTTAGATCAGTCTGTTTATCTGGGTAACTCTTTAATGAGAGATACCCCTCTTGTATAAGCCATTCGTTTATACAAATACAACCTTTCATCTTAGTAGTACCATGATCTGATACTATTAGGATGAGTGTATCATCATCTACTTGTTTTATCAACTCACCTATCTTTCCATCTATATACCTATAGTAATCTCTAACTACATGTTCATATCCATTGTTTGGAACATACTTATGATGAGTCTTATCATAATACTTCCAGAATGTATGATGTAATCTATCAACGCCAATCTCTACAAACATGAATAGATCCCACCGCTCTTTATTTAGAAGATAATTTATAACTTTGAACCTCTTCTCTGTCATCTCATATAACTCTCTTAATATATAATCCCTATTATCAGTTCTAAATTTAATATCAAATTTATATTCACCGACCAATCCTTCTATCTCATCCTTTAGATTTGAAGGGTATGTATATACATTCTTTGTAGTTGGTGTTATGAAACATGATATCATTGCTCCATTTATCTCATAAGGGGGATAGCTTGGTGGCACACCTATTAAGCATGATCTCTTTCCATATTCTGCAAGATACTCCCATAACCTCTTCTCTTTTATCTTATCAGATGTTGTTATCCACCCATCTGTATATGAATAATGCTGCCTATGTCTAAATCCATAGACACCTAATCTACCAGGATTCTTGCTAGTCATCATAACCATCCATGCAGGAATTGTTATTGGAGGCTTACAACTCTCTAATATAGTACTAAATCCATTATCTATGACACTCTTTATATTTGGGAGATCTTCATGATTATAAAGAAGATCTGCAGGCATTGAGTCTAAACCTATTATCAATAATCTCATACTGCTTCACTCAAATATATCATACATTACTCTCCCTTCAGAATGTTTTGGAGATGGTATGTCTAGAATATAAGATATAGTAGGTGCTATATCAATGAATCTAATAGGCTTATCCCTTACATAATTCTTCTTTATATTTGGACCATATGCTATAAACATGGATCTAATAGTGCCATGCTCTTTAAGGTCTACAGAACCCAATTGTTGACCATGTATACTCCCTCCTTTCAATCCTACCTTAAGATCCTCAAATAACTCTCCTTGTGTAATTCTATTATCTATAGCGAATCCTGGATTTGCTACATATATTATATCACCACTTCTATCTCCATTTATACCCAAGACTTCAGCATCATTATTTGATAATGCAAATGCTATAGGTCTTGTATTTGTGATAGGATCCTTGATATCATATAATACATCTATTATCTCTTCTACTAAATCTTCATACTCTTTACCCTTCTCAACTATACCATGAGGATCTCTACCTTTTACATTTAGATATATATGAACCATTGCTGGTGCATATGCTACAGTCTTACTCCAATCAATAGTTAATTTCTTATCTTGTAGTTTTAAGTTTATGTATCCTTTTCTAAGAAGGTATGAGTTTATGAAGAATCTTCTCTTCCCAATTATATGACCATGATCCGATAACACAAATATACATGTATCTTTATCCAATCCTTTTAC
Source organism: Candidatus Nitrosothermus koennekei (assembly GCA_013538715.1). Lineage (GTDB taxonomy): Archaea > Thermoproteota > Nitrososphaeria > Nitrososphaerales > Nitrosocaldaceae > Nitrosothermus > Nitrosothermus koenneki. The sequence goes on from JACAFH010000004.1 coordinate 56,639, forward strand.
TATATCTCCTACCATCCTATCTGCTATCTCGTATGTCTTTGTTGTTACACTCTCTGATAAGAGCTTCTCATTCTCATCTAATATGCTCTTATCAAATCTTAGAAATGCATGCTGAGTATTATCTATTCCATGCCATTGCATCATAAAGAGATCCCATCTATATCTTTTAGTTAAATAATTCGCAGCTTTTGCAAACCAATCTGCTTGATACTCAACCTCTTCAAGGTATGTATCCGCGTCTACCCAGTTAAATACAAAAGGAAAATGGCTTATTGATTCTATAAATGGGCCTACCTTCTCTATCAATTCTTTTGATAGAGTTGTTGGATATGTAAAACCTTCCAACGGAAATACTTGTGAAATATAAAGTTTAAAGTTTAATGAACCATTATACTCTAATTGCATTAATTTTGATCTAAATACTGCATTAAGATGTTCATCTATTATCCATTTAGAAGTAACTCCTTTTTGTAAGACTAATCCATTACTTGCATCTCTATCCTTTGTTAATATTATCTGCTTAGGATTTGATAATTCTATCAATATATTATATATACTCTTCTTATCCTTGCCTATCTCGATAGTAGATTCCAATGCGTCGTTAAATACGATACCCTTCCATGATGATTGATCTGCTTTACTAAATGTTATTAATTTGGAGTTCTCTAACTTTGTAGTCGAATAACATGAAGCATTGCTTATTGCTAGTGGACTTGAACCCCATGGTCTTGAACCTGGTCCTCCAGGTGCACCAAATCCTTCAATCTGTATTCCATCTTTTATTTCTGGAGGCCATGATGCTATATACTTAAGTAGTAATGGTACCTTGTTAAACCTCTCACAAGTCTCCCATATATGCTCAGCCTTACAATAATTTGAGTAAAATGCACTAGATATCTCTGTTAGTTCAGTATTAGGCTGGTGTATCACCATATCTGTTATTCCGTGAGTAGATGGCATTGCACCAGTTGATATAGTTGTCCAGTTTGTTGATGTTACTGTTGGAAAGACTGGAACGCCTTCTGACCATACGCCATTATTACGAAGATACTGCATATTTGGTAATCTATTTTGAGAGATTAGACTATTAACAATACTTGGTAATGCAGCATCTAAACCTATTAAAGCAATTTTCATATTAATTATCTTATCATCGTCATTTATATAAATTATTCTAACTTTATAGTTCTATTTAATTTATACTAATATATTAAGATAATACAACTTTAATGTATATAAAATATATTATAATCTTTGTATAATTCAATAATTAAAAATATTTGGTATCTTTTCTAGCCTAGTATAATCAGCACTATTACTATACCATATATCGCTATAGACTCTATCATACCTAGGAATATGAATACTCTAGACTGCATTGCGGGGTTCTCGCTTAATGCTGCTAAACCAGCAGCACCTACATAACCTAAACCTATTCCAGCACCTAAACCAGCTAGACCAAATGCTAAACCAGCACCTAACTCTTTCTGTCCTCCTGCATTACTTTCTTGAGCGAAAGCAGGTACAATAGCAACAGTCGCTAATACCACGAGAGCGCTTAATATACTCCTTCTAAAACTCATTAACAATTGCTCTCTCTCTCGCTATATTTAATTATTATCATTTTCTAAAGCGCAGTAGATAACATATCTATACTATGATTATATCTAATAAAATAATTTATATACACACTATTATCTCTATTCAACAATAAAAAATTATTGATTTAATAGTTGTTTATGAAACAAATGGATCTTTATAATTCATTATAAGATCTGTTATCTCTGGTCTCATCAGTAGTTCTGATGGACGCTCTTTGTTAGTTATCATACTCCTTAGTTTAGTTCCACTCAACTCTACTCTATTATCAGGAGAATGGGGACATACCTTCTCACTAACAGTACCCATACATACCTTACAATAGAAGAACGAAGAGAAGAATACAGGTTTTATCTCAAGATCTGGATACTCCTTAAATATCTCATGTGCAGCAAATGGATGATAATAATTTCCCACGCCTGCATGATCCCTCCCAACTATAAAGTGTGTGCAACCAAAATTCTTACGCATTATAGCATGCATGATAGCCTCTTTAGGTCCCGCATATCTCATCTCTGTATGTAATGTTACAAACATAGCACTATCTTTAGGATAGTAATAGTTTAGTAATGCCTCATACGCTTTGATTATAACATCATCCTTAAAATCTCCACTCTTCTTCTTTCCAATCAATGGATTTATGAACAATCCATCAAATAGGTTTAATGCAGTCTTTTGTAACATCTCATGTGCTAGATGTGGTATATTTCTTGTTTGGAAACCAACTATAGTATTCCATCTCCTTTTACTAAACTCTTCCCTTGTCTCTCTTGGAGTTAGCCTATATCTCTTTAATGGATTGCTAGATCTCTCTATGAGTTGTATCTTCCCTGCAATGAGTATATCATTCATGCTCATGCATTTTGCTACTCCAGGATGTTTAATATCTTCAGTCTGATAAACCGCTCTAGCCATATACTTTTTATCAAATGTAAATGTATCTTCAACATCCATTATTGCTATTGTATTATTATTTCTCAGCACTATACTCTTTGCATCCTTTGCTTTCTTTGCAATATTCTCTTCAACATCCAATACTATTGGAACTGTCCATGGTGTACCATTAGCCAATCTGCCCTCTTTTAATATACTTAGAAAGTCGTCATTACCAACAAAACCTTCTAATGGGCTTAATATTCCATCTGCTATATTCTCTATATCATCAGCTAACTCATTATCTACCTCTATAGTAAATAGTTCACTTACCTCTTCTCTCCTCCTCTCTAACATCTTACCCTCAAGAACTTTATTTACTAGCACTCCTCCATGTGCGTTCATTTATCATCAGTGAATATTGCTTATCTAATAAAAAGTTATCATTTCTTTAAAGGATTAAAGTGCAAGCCACATTCTTTATGAGAACCATCTTCCCACCACCATCTCCCTGCCCTAAATGGTTCACCCTCTTTTATTGCTCTAGTGCATGGTTCGCATCCTATACTTGGATAGCCTTTATCATGTAATTTATTATATGGAATCTCATTCTTTCTTATATAATCCCATACCATCTTCCAACTCCAATCTGCTAATGGGTTTATCTTTATTATCCCATTATGAGAATTATCTATCTCTACCTTCTTTATATTATTCCTTGTATCTAGTTGATCCCTTCTCAACCCAGTTATCCATGCGTTTAGATCCTTTAATGCCCTCTCCAAGGGTTTAACCTTTCTTATCTCACAACATAACTTCCTTAATTCAACACTCTTGTAAAATAGGTTCATACCATATCTACTAACCATCTCCTCAATGTCTTTATGATCTGGGAAGTAAACCTCAATCTTTGTCTTATACTTGTCTTTAATAGCATCAATAACATCATATGTCTCTTGATTTAATCTACCAGTATCTAAAGTGAATACTCTAGCATCACTTCTAATCTTCATTAACATATCTATGATAACTACATCCTCTGCGCCAAAACTGGAAGCAAAGGCTATTTTAGGATGGAATGTATCTAAAGCCCATCTTAATACCTCTTCTGCACTCTTCCTTTCCATCTCTTCTGCAATGTTTTTGATATCTATAACTTGCATTCAAAAATACTTCTAGGTTAGTATTTATAAGTATTACTACAACTTTCTACAAACTTTTTTGCCATACTATCATTTAAATATAAGTGCATGTATGATGCCAATGTATTCTTTACCATTATTCCATCTCTACTTCCATCTATCCCTTTACCCTTCCTTAATTGGTAGGCAAATTTTGCATCATGAGGTATATTCTGCATTATGGAGTGATGAAATTCATGCCCTTTAACTATAGAACCTTTATTTATTATGATTGAATCATAAAGTGTGGAAGCGTATGTATAATTTAGAGTCAAGCTCTTAGTCATAACGGTGTCTAGATCAAACAATCCAACCATATCATATACCTTACCATCAAAATCTGTAATACTTTTGGATAGATACATTAACCCCCCACATTCAGCATAGATGGGAAGATACTCAGCAGCCTTCCTTATGCTATTTATCATAGTGACATTCTCTGCTAATTCTTTGGCAAGGATCTCTGGAAAACCTCCTCCAATGTATAATCCATTAACCTCTGGTATGATTTTATCATTTATAGGACTAAATGTAACAAGTTCTGCACCATAATCTCTTAATCTTTGAAGATTATTATCATAGTAGAAGTTAAATGAGTTATCAAGTGCTACACCAATCCTTATCTCTTCTCTCTTTTCTTTCCTCTTCTTTACAGTATAATCTAGAGCTGGTGCATTCTCTGCTATCTCTATTATCCTCTTTATATCTAACTGTAAGCTTACTCTCTCTGCTACCTCTCTTGCCCTCTCTCTAACACTAATATCTTCATATGTTGGTATTAATCCAAGATGCCTCTCATCTAATCTTATCCTTTCATCCCTTCTTACAATACCTAATACTTTACATACACCTCTTAATGCATCTAAACAATACCTTTCATGCCTCTCACTTGCAATATTATTAAGAATAACCCCAGCGATATCTAATCTAGGATCAAACTTCATGAAACCGTATGCTATTGCTGCAACACTCCTAGCAGTCTTTGATGCATCTATAACAAGTATTATTGGAGCTTTAAGGAGCCTTGCTATATGAGCAGTGCTTGCTTTATCATTCTTACCAGATATACCATCAAATAAACCCATCACTCCCTCTATAACGCTAATATTAGAATCCATACTAGCCTTAACAAACTCACCTATTACATCATTCATTAACCATGCGTCTAGATTCTTTGAGTCTCTATTACTTATCAGTGTATGATAACTTGTATCTATATAATCTGGACCTATCTTAAATCCCTGCACTTTATAACCTATCTTGATTAAAGCATGTATCAAGCCTATAGTTATACTAGTCTTCCCTACACCGCTTGTTACTCCTGCTATGATTACTCTTGGTATTTTCATACTCTTTAAATTAACGACCTTCCTTATATCTCTAGATATGAGTTTAGTGATAGTATATACTGGTAATGGCAAAGGTAAGACTACAGCTGCTTTAGGAATAGCATTAAGAGCAGTTGCATATAACTATAAGATCTGTATGATTCAGTTCATTAAAGGCTCATGGAGCTATGGAGAGATGAAGAGCTTTGAGAGGTTAAAACCAGAATTTGAATTGGTGATAGCTGGTAAGGGTTTTGTCGGTATAATAGATGATGATAAAAGTATAGATGAGCATAGATCAGCAGCTAGAAATGCTTTAGAGATAAGTAAAGAGAAGATCTTATCACAAAATTATGATATAATCATACTTGATGAGATAAACTATGCTATTAAACTTGGGTTAATTGAGGTAAAAGATGTCATCTCTCTTATTAATAAGAGAGGAGATACTCATATAGTATTAACTGGTAATTATGCTCATGAAGAGATCATCAATATAGCAGATCTGGTTACAGAGATGAGGGAGATAAAACATCCTTATAAGAGAGGTATCAAAGCTGTAAAGGGAATAGATTATTAATTATTCATTCTCTATAAGGAACCTCTATCATCATCATATCCTCTGCTGCTATTACATTATCATGTATACTCGCTTCCTTGAGTAAGATATCTGTATCATTATATCTAGCGCTAAAATGGGTTAATATTAAGAGATGTACATTAGCCTCTTTAGCAAGCATTGCTGCTTCTCTAGCAGTTGAGTGCATATTTGATATAGCATTACTAGCATGATCATCACCATATGTAGAATCAAATATTAGAACATCAGAGGATCTAAAGAACTCTGCTAGATGAGGGTTTGGTCTAGTATCACCAGATATACCTATCTTCCTTCCTCTCCTCTTTGCTGATGTTACATCCTGTGGATTTATTATCCTCCCATCAATCTCTATAGCCTCACCATGCTGTAGTCTATGCCATAATTTACCTTTTGGTATTCCTAGTGCTAATGCCTTCTCTGGATAGAATACTCCAGGTCTAGGATACTCTTCTAAACAATACGAGTATGTTGTAACGCTATGCTCTGCTAATCTTGCTCTTACTTCATACTCCTTACTCTTCACTACTATACCTTCACTTACCTCTTTAAAGAATAATGGATATGATAACCTAAAGTTTAGAAGACGCATATTAACTGTAATAAATTCATATAACTCTCTACTTCCATAAACCCTTAACTCTTTATCTCTCCCAAACAATTCTAATGTTTGTAAGAATCCTAGCAAGCCAATTACATGATCACTATGCATGTGTGTTATGAATATACTCATACTTTTATTAGTGCCTATACCACTTTGTAAAAAATTTCTTTGCATACCTTCACCAGTATCAAATACCAATACCTCATCGCCTCTAATTATTGCTACAGAACTTAGACTACGTTTAGCAGTTGGTACAGCTGATGAGGTTCCTAAAAATATTATCCTTAATTGCATATAACTAACCTCCTCCTTAAAGTTGAATGAACATATAGATCGTATGAACTTAAACCTTGTGGAGCATCACTATCTTTACAAAGTATAACTATACTCTTGCTAATCCTTTTACACTCATCAAGTATTGCATTAACTAACTCTTTACTGCTTCTTCCAAAAGTAGATGAGGCTCTTCCATAAGGCATGTTAGTAACTACAGCATCTGCTCTCTTGATAGGAATTCTGGTTGCATCAGAGTTTATTATATTAGCAACGAATCCATTATGTTTAAGATTTAAAGATGCATATCTACACATACTTGGTGAGATATCCAATCCTATAGAGTTTATAGAATGATATGATGCATAGAGTAAGATTGTCCCAGTACCACAGCATGGATCGAGTAGAGTCTCTCCTTCTCTTATATTAGATAAATTTATCATTAGCATGGTTAGTTTAGGATTCAACTCAGCAGGATGCTTCTTTATCTTATCAAGTAAGATCTTCCTCTTCTCATATAAGATACATCTATATATCTCCTCTCCAACAATAATACCAAACGTTACCTCTGGTTTGTCTAAATCTACTTTACTATCCTTTGCTATACTCTTTATCTCATTTGCCAATCTATCTATGAGAGAGATATATTCACTATCCAATAACCTCCTCAAACTAATAATCTTACATGAGAATCTCTTTAAATTGACTATATCATACTCATCAAAACTCTTCCCAGCGTATTTAATCATCACTGCTCTATCATGTACCCTCTTAAGGTCTTTACTTGATCTTGTTATCACTAACCTTTCATTTATAAATATCTCAGCCTCTTTATCATATGTTCTTATCAATCTAATAGTCTCATCTCTTGCAAGTATAGGATCCTCTTTCTTCATTACAAAATAATATTCACTCTTTGATTGCATTGCTTATCAGTGGTGATACATCAACCTTACTTGCTATATTCTCTATAGTGTTGGTAGCAATTATATCTCTAACTCCAGCATCTATGATCTTCTCATATGCATTGTTTAGAAGTAAAGCATGTGTGCATGTAGTATAGATCTCTTTGCACCTATTCTTTATTACGCTACTTGCTTTTATTATACTTGCCCCAGTACTTATCATATCATCTACTATTATAACTTCTCTTCCTTCTACCTCATTTAGTATAGAAGAGTCCTCATCTATCTTAACCTCTCCTGTAACTCTATCTCTATACTTTGGTAGCACTATAACTTTACTCTTCAAGAATGATGCGAATAGCTCTGCCCTTTCTCTTCCTCCTATATCTGGTGATACAACTATTGCATCCTTTCCTTTAAACCATTCTGCTAACAATGGTACAGCTGTAAGATTTACACATCTCCTTAGATATGACAATGCTAATTGGCTATGAATATCTATAGTTATTATCCTCCTTGGAAGGAATGCATCTAATATATTTGATATGTGATTTACGCTTACACTCTCCCCTTTTAAGAACTCTCTATCCTGTCTTGCGTATGAGAGATATGGTATTACTATGGTTATCTTTGATGTATGTTCTCTAACCTTCCCTAATATTAGCAGTAATTGGATAAGATTATCATTCACTGGAGGATTTGTTGAGTGTATTATTATAACATGCTTATCCTCTAATTTAGATGCATCATCTATTGTTATCTTTATCTCTCCATCAGGGAATCTCTTTGTAGTTACATCAATACATTCTAGAGATGATAGTTTAGCAGTTGAATATGCTAACATCTTGGATGGAGGTCCAGCAACTATTATACTCATCTAAGCAGATTAAATAACATCAATATATCATTCTTCTCATCAATAATATTTTATAGGCGCAGATGTTAATAGATTGTTTATAGGATTTAATGATTGATCTAGAAGTTATATTAATAGATAACATATAATTTACATCACCTTATATTCCAAATCATTTAACATATGGTTTTTATCACTAATCTCATCTATTATTAGAGATGGAGAAGATACTAGATCTACCATTAGTAAGAGAGGATGAGGATAACATCTGCTTACCATTAGTGATTAGCGTAATAACAAGATATTGGCATGAACCTATTCCACTAGAAGAAGCAAAGAGTAGAACAAGGTTATATCCTAATATGAAGGCAAGTATAATGATTGAAGGTATCGAACTAGCAGAGAAGCATAAGTTCAAGGCATATACATATCAAGGTAGTATAAATGATTTAAGGAAAAGGATAGATCAAGGTCTACCTCCAATAGTTATAATGCCAGGAATAAAGGATGTAGTTCAACATGCTTTAGTAATACAAGGATATGATGGTAAGAAGATCTTAACCTACATACCTCAGCCTAATAGTATAGGAGCTATAGATGAGCATAAGTTTAATATGTTATGGCAGGAGGATGATAACCTAACATTATTGATAGTGCCAGATGATATGAGTATTTATGTTAAAGATGAACTAAGGTTCTTACAATCAAATAGGGCATCGTTTGAAGCAGAAAGATTACGTATATTTGCTAAATATGAGGAGGCAATAGAACTATTAAATAGATTTAAGGGAGAAAGAAATGTAAGAATATATTATATGTTAGGCATCTTATACTCTGATATAAAGAGGTATGATGACGCTAGAAATCATTATGAGGAATCCCTCTCTATCAATAAGAGATTCTATCTATCATATAGAGCTCTAGGAAATCTATACCTTAAACTTAAAGATTATAGTAAAGCGGAAGAGTATTATAGTAAAGCCATAGAGATAAATCCAACTAGATTTGCTCCTATATACAAGAATAGAGCCATAGCAAGATTAGAGATAAACGCAAAAGAAGATGCATTAAAGGATCTCCAACTCTATCTAACCTATAATCCAGATGCTTATGATAAATCATCGATAGAAATGGCTATTAGAGATTTAATACATTAATATCTATCATGAAGAGCATATTAAGAGTACTAGAAAGGTTAAGTAATGAGAACTATATATCTGGAGAAGATCTTAGTAAGGAGTTAGGTGTTAGTAGAGCATCTATATGGAAGAGTATCTCTACTTTAAGAAGATATGGTTATGTTATACCATCTAGAAAAGGTATAGGCTATAAGTTAGAGAAGAGAAGCAATCTACTTCTACCATGGGAAGTAAAACATGGTCTAAATACCAAGTTTATAGGTAAGGAGATCATTCATCGATTAAGGTTAGAATCTACACAAGATCTAGCAATGAGTATAGCAAAGAGAGCAGAGGAAGGAACAGTGGTTATAGCAGAGGAGCAGAGTAAAGGTAGGGGAAGGATAGATAGGAGATGGAGTTCTCCAGCAGGGGGTATATGGTTCTCTCTTATCTTAAAACCAAAGATAGAGTTAGAGAAGATAACAATACTTCCATTATCCATGGGTTTAGCAATAGTAGATTCGTTAGCAGAGCTAGGCTTGGATGCTAAACTAAAATGGCCAAACGATGTTATGATTAATGAGAAGAAAATTGCTGGAATATTGATAGAGTTTACTAGTGAGATTGATAGTATAGATGCGATAGTTATTGGTATAGGCATAAATGTTAATATAAAGAAGGAAGAGTTAGGGATAGAAGATGCTACTACACTGATGGAAGAGTTTAAACATGAGGTAGATAGAGTAGATTTGATGAAGAGAGTGTTAAACAATATAGAGAAGCGTTACATCCAGTTCCTAAATAAAGAAGAGAGGATAATAGAAGATTATAAGAGTAAGTGTATAACCTTAAAGAAGCGTGTTATAGTAAGATATATGGAAGAGGAGTTTAATGCTGATGCTTTAGATGTTGATGAGAATGGAGCGTTGTTAGTAATGCTTGATAACAATACTACTAGAAGAATAATTGCTGGAGATGTGAGTATAAGATAGCAATGATTAAATTAGATCATATATTTGCTTTATACATGTTCAAATACTACACACCTCAACAAGCTAACAAGATATTACCAGATATAAAGAATAAACTTAATCTATTACTAAGACTGAAAGAGCATATATTGGTATTACAAGAGGAACTTAATAGAACTGTTAATCTTGATAATCTTAAATATTATATAGAGAAGAAGCAGGAACTTAACAAGAGTATAGCAGATCTATACAAGGGTATTGAAGAGATTGAGAGTTTAGGTGTTATAATTAAGAGTCTAGACGAAGGATTACTAGATTTTCCTAGTAAGAGGTTTGATGAGGATGTATGGCTCTGCTGGAAGATGGGTGAGGGTGAAGTAAAGTTCTGGCATGGGAAGGATGAAGGATTTGCTGGAAGGAAACCTTTACCAATAAGTGATGAATCATTGAGATAAGATTATGGCTAAGAGTTGTTAGGATAAGATTCTTACTTGCTTCTATAATTGGTGTAAGTAATGGATTAGCCTTATCCTTACTTTACTCCCAAATAGATCTCTTTAACGCAATCCTAACCTATCTAGGTATAATAGCATTACATGCAAGTGTTGATCTTTTAAACGATTACTGGGATTATAAGAGAGGTATAGATCTTATAACAAAGCGAACAAAGTTTAGTGGAGGTACTGGGGTATTGCCAGAGGGTTTGTTAAATCCTAAAGATGTTTATAGGGTTGGCTTGATCATGCTCATTATAGGTTCAACCGTAGGTATTTACTTTATAGCCATAAAAGGTATAGTAATAGCATTACTCCTAACATTTGCTATAATATCAATTTATTTCTACTCTAACAAGATAGTTAACCTAGGTTTAGGAGAGATATTTGTTGCTATTAAAGGATGTATGATCGTGTTAGGAACATTCTATATTCAGGTAAACTCTATACCATTTGATGCTATGTTAAATGGTATCATCATTGGTATATTATCCTCTACAGTATTATTCATAAATTCCTTCCCAGATTATGATGCTGATAAATCTAAAGGAAGGAAGACACTAGTTATCATATTAGGTAAGGATAAAGCATCCAAGCTCTTCTTGTTTTTCCCTCTCATCATATATTCAATTATAATAATCGGTATACTCTCCAATCTTATCACAATATATGCTCTTTTAACATTTCTAGCATTATTCTTCTTGATAAATGCTATTAGAAGGATTAGAAAGATTAGAGATGCCGATCTTTATGTGATGAATAATACACTAAAATTTTCAAGAAGTGTAGGTTTATTATTACTACTTTCATATATATTAGATGTTATCTAGAGAGAGGATGATTTTAACGTAACCTCTTTATAGTCACATATCTAGATGAGAGACCAATCTATACTATCTAAATTTTGTTTTTGGAGATTATGAAGATTTTTTGATAAGCAAAAATTTACTAAAGAATGTATGACTTTAACTCTCCTTCTGTAGAATGGGTTTTATTATAATTTGCTACACTTTTATTAACAACAAAATCTCATTTTTATCTTTATTATTAAACTAAATGAAGAGTTTAGGAAGGCTTATGTATATGAGAAAATTGAAATAATCATCCTTGCGATAACACTATTTTCGTTTATAGCGTCTACTATCACAAATACCTGGGGAGATGGTTCGCATTGGAATACTCAAGTAGATAACTATATGCCAAAATTATGAGGATTTATTTTGATACTTTTTATTCTTGTTGCTATTCCTAAAATAGATTCGTCGAAAGCAAATATTGAAAGATTTAAAAATATTATAATTGATTTTTTATCTTCATATTCTCTTGGAGTTAAAATAAATCTTAATGTAATTTTTCCAATGTCTTGCTTTTTATTTTTCTATATTGTAATTTTGTGAAAATATAAAAAACTGGTTTATTGGAATTAGAACCTTGGACTCAATGATGTAGTTTGGGATAATATACATAAGATTAGTGGAAAGGTGTTTAAAATTACTGGAGTCATTGACTTTATTCTTCCAGAATTATGTAATATTTTTCATTCTAATTCCTGTAGCTCTAGATGCTATATAATTATTTATTCGTATATTGAATATAAAAAGGAGATGAGACGATAACATATAAAAGAACTTTTGTAGTGCAAACAATGGATAAATGGTTGAGATTGACTCAACCGCTTTAGCATTTGCTCATATTGGATCTAACATTATTTAATTTGTCAATGATATTCTCTAAACCAAAGATCTTGTTCATCTTATCCTCCATGGAATTTTATGTTCATGTTCTACTCTTTTAGCATACTTGAGGACCGTCATAACCTATGCTATGCATAACCTCTTCTCTAGTGTAGTAAGCCCAGCTACTGATCATCATTATCATTTGTGGTATTACTTTTTCAAGATCTATCTTATCTCGCTCTATAGTATCACCAAGAGAGAATGCATTGATTATCTTTGTTAACGAGTGCGAGTAAGGTTCCTCATACATTTGTTTTATTATTATATCAAATACCTCATATTTACTAGCATTACTCCTAACCTCGCTCTTATATAATATGCCATGCTTATCCTTAATTACTAGATAAAGATCTGGACATTTCTCTAATATATCAAATCCTTTTCTAAAACTTTTTGTATTGTAAGTGAATTCAAAGTTATATCTTCGCTCTTAATTACACCAATAAGATCATCGTTTATAACATCCTTATCATAGATCTCTACTAATAAGCTTGATAAAGGTCTGTTCATATCATCCTTTATACTTCCTTGATTCTATATGCCATAAATAGATATCATAAATCAAATTATAAGTTTATTATATAAATCATCTATATATAAGTAAAATGGATGCTAGAGAATATAAAACACGTTATGAAATATTAGCATATAATCATGCCCAATAAATTATCAGTTTGTAAATCGTAGATATGCTAGAAGAGACATGATATGTGCAATAAATTATGATAACGATTGGAATACATCAAACAATAGAGATAATATAAATAGATATGAACTAATACCAATATGCTATTACTCTATAGCAGAAATCTATAAATTATTACATCCTATATACATATTATCATGTCGATGACCTAACTCGTGAGAATGATCTAGAAGGATGCTTATTAATACTTGATAAAGATGAAGAGATATTAGCGATGATCACTGTAGCACATATGGATTTTTACTCATATGTTTATAGAAATAGGTTAATGGCTAATGTGGAGAGTGTAGATGGAAGTTTATATGTTGAGAAATTGAATGGCAACAAGCATGTTATGATAAAACGAGAGGCTAATAAACATGAATTATACGCTTGGAGGTATACTCAATGGTATAAATTCTGGGATAGAGGAGATAACAAGGATGAGATTGGTATATGTTATTATCCATCAACAAATGCAGTTATGCCAGCAGAGAATAGCATAAGAAGTTTAAGAATACTAGGTATGGTTACATATTGCTAGATATAACTAGCGAAGATGGATTCTGGAGTAGGAGGTTTGATAAACAAACATTTAGAGATTATAGGATATTTAATGCATCTATACTAACAACAGCAAATGCTCCATGGTTCTTGAAAGATTCTAATAGCAGTCGAGGAGATATCTTCTTTAATCCAGCATATATAGCAAAACGCTAAAGAGTTCGATCATTTGATAATACGTATATCAAAAGGATGTATGAACATAGATAATCTTAATTATGTATCAAACAATTAGCATATTAACTAATACATTATATTGATGTTAAGATGTTGTATATTGTTCTTATATCTAATGCTTATAGCCTTATCTAGCATGTATGTAACCACGTTATACTTCTTAAATCTAGCCAGCTCATCAATTAGCTTGATATATCAACTGCACTAGTAGTAGAATTCATCTCTTATTAGTTTAGCATATTCTATGATGGAGATATACTGCAAGCACCTTAACCTAGTCCCAATCCTTTATCATTAATATATAATGCTTACTAGTGATACTATGTAGGCTCCATTCTCAGCATCCAGAACCTATATCTAATCATAACTCACATCCAGTAGATGGTATAAGCGTGTAGTATCTCCTAAGCATCTTCTATAAACCTCATTATACCATCAATCATACTATAATAGCTACTAGATCATCCATCACTCATATGATGGAGTCTATTTTTATCCTATTATATGCATGTAATATCCAGCCTTGGTTGATACTAGTTTATCTATCTGTTATTTTTGTAATAGCTGAAAAAAGATACACATAGAAATTATTGCAATTATGACATGCAAGAAGAAGGAGCATAGAATGTAGTTGACATTCAGGAAGGGGAAGTAGAGATCTTATTTATATACCTGCCTACTTTTATATAATGCTTAAGCATAATTACACCCATGCAGAGTAATGAACTAAAGAAGTTATTAGATATGTTAGAAGAGGATAAGGAGTTTAGATATGCAGTAGCAGGAGTTATAGGATATAAAGAGATACTTGATAAGTTTGCTTATTTAGAGGCTAGAATGGATGAGAGGTTTGCGAAGATTGAGGAAGAGATTAGAGATCTTAGAGAAGAAAGCAATAATCTTAGAAAGGATATGCAAGAAGGATTCAAGAGTGTAGATAAGGTGTTCGAGCGTATTGCTCTGAAGATAACAGCATTAGGTGCAAGATGGAGCATAACGAATGAGCAATCGGTTAGAGAAGCGTTAAAGGGTATAGTTGGAGAGGAGTTAGGCTATACTATAAGTGAATGGAATGCTTATGATGATGAAGGTTATGTATATGGTTATCCTAGTAGTATACAATTAGATATAGTTGTTAGTAATGGTAAGATAATTGTTATAGAGATAGCATCACATATTAAGAGGAGTGATTCATTTATGCTTAAGAAGAAGGTAGAATTGTATAAGAAGAAGGAGGGTAAGGAGATAAGTAAGATGATGTTTGTTACACCATTCATAGATGATGATGCTAGGGATGCATGTAATAGATTAGGTATAGAGGTTTATACAGCATAAGTTAAAGGAATAATAAGTTAGGTCATGTTGTAATGATAATAATAGTTATTGATAGTAGGATATATTATTACTATTTTAATGCAATAGATAATGAAAGCGTAATAAATTAAAGAGACATTTCTATTAAAATACTATATAAGATCCTTTGAGTTTGTATTGTCCTAATAGCTTAGAAGATATAGAGTTTAAATCTTCTATTATTTATCAAATATATCCTTTATTGTGAAGAAATATACTAGAAATACCGTCTGATAGTGCATATATCATACCTTGTATAGTTCTATTTTAATTTGTAGGTAGAAGTATTTGTGAATTACAAGAGGTTAAGTTTAATGTTCATGAAAATATGTTTAGAATCTTTTATTAATATCTAAAGGTTGTTAGAGTCCATTAAAAATTATATAACTTTCTTGCATAAATACAGTATTTTATTTCATAATTTGTTTTTAGATCACTTTTATTAGTCATGTTATTATCTATTTCTTCATAAAATGTCTATTTATGCAATTAGTAACTATTATAGTATGAGGCAATATATCTTCAAGATATCAAAGAGAAGAATGAGTATAGCTCGTTGCTTTTCTTTCTAGAGGCATTATAGTCTAAAAAGAGTATACAGATACTTAAGAAAATATACTGCTAGATGGCTATACACGCTTAACGATATAAGATAGAAGGAGTATCTTGTATCATTAAACATTTTAACAATGGACTTAGAAAGAGTTAATTTACTAATAAAGGTGCATACAAGACATTTAAGTACTGCACAAAAGGTAGAACAAGCATAAGTTATTATCAATAGAGCAAAGCAATCAGTATACTAATAGAGTCTTATGAAGATAATGACATGCTTTTACTATGGTTTGATTAGAACAAGAAATTGTTGTGTTAATAAATAAGCTATATCCCCAGGTAAGATTCTAACTCTATCTAGTTTAATGCACTTGTTCTTCCAATTAAGCCAAAACTCTAGCGTATAAGCATTAATTACAGAAAAAGCAGAATGATACCAACATATGATAGAATTTTCTTGTTTTTTATTCTACAATCAGAGAGTTTTGCTACTTAATCCCCTTAGAAGACATTATTCTGCTCAACTATACTCTTTATCTTCTACATCTCACAATATAAGTGTCCTAAGATATACTCTTGTAATTATGCTAGATCTTGCTGCAGGGTTTTCATGCATATCTTTATATCTATAACCTGATAGAGGAGAGAGATATTAAATCTGTCTCAATTTTATATTTATTAATTATTTAGGCGGGCCCGGAGAGCTTCGATCTCTCGACCTACAGCTTAGAAGGCTGCCGCTCTATCCAAGCTGAGCTACGGGCCCCTTAAGATATGTATAATCTACCCTTAATAAAACATTCTAGCATAACAATAAAGGTATTGTTGTGCATAACCAGCATATCTTCCAAAATAACTCCTCATATTTTCAGATGCTATTTTATAATTCTTAGTATCTAAACCATAAGACGAGAGTATTCTCCAGATCCATCTATCTATAGGAAAAGATTCCAGATGCTCTAAAGCAAATAATAATACACAGTCAGCGATCTTATCACCTACTCCTTTTAGAATCATTAGATGAGCCTTCGCTTCGTTATAATCCATTGATTTCAATTCCTCAAAATCTAACATATTTAATACCATTTTACTAGCATCTCTCACATACACCGCTCTAAATCCCAAACCACAACTCCTTAGTTCATCTATCTCTGCCCTTGCTAGTCTATCAACAGTAGGAAATAATCTAAATTCATAACCATTCCATTCTATCCTCTCACCAAATCTATTAACAAGATTATTAAGCATCATCTTAATATTTCGTATACTTGTATTGCTTGAACATATAAAAGAGATTAGTGCTTGAAAAGGGTCTTGTCTAAGAATCCTTAATCCTTTAAAGTGAGAGATCGCTTCTCCTATAATCTTATCTTTATTTATACTTGAGTTTATTAACTCTATGTCATCGTCTAGCCTAAAGAACCTTTTTATATTATCATTATATGATTCAAACATTTTAAGATCATCTGTTAGCATCATAACATCATTGCCATTGATTATTACTATCATTTCATCTATTGTATAGTAGATAAAAGTCTGACCACTCTCTAATGTCAATCTAAGATTTAGCATACGTTAAGTATTAATTCTACTAATGTTAATCTATCGTATGCCAAAACAAGTAATAAGCAAGGATGAACTGCTAAAGTTAGCAGAGAATGCTTCTGAATGTAGGATAGTTAGGAGAAAAGATAAGGTCAAGATTAAAGTAAGAAGATCGAGGATGCTTTATACATATGTTGCTAACTCTAACGAAGCAGATGAGATTATAAATAGAATTACAATAGAAAAAAAGGAGTTTTAATATCATACAAAATAATTTACAATATTTATAGTATAATATCTATAATATATTATTCTAATAGATAATCTATTAATGGTAGTTATATTCTTAATATTTGACAACCATAAATATAATTAACCTAATATAGATATTATAAAAATTTTATTTCTAAATATAGAAATTTGATTATTGTACTAGAATTTTTAAATATTTAGATGATTGTACTAGAATTTTTAAATATTTACATTACTAATCCAAGTCGACGTACTATGAAGAGAGCACTGGTTATATTGGCTGTAATATCAGTATTAGTAACAAATGTATATGCAATAAATTACGAAGCAGAGTTCTTAACAAATATAGACGGAGTAGAATTTACATCACCATATGCTATTGCAGTAGATAGTGAAGGACGGTTATTTGTCTCAGATATAGATAGAACTGTACAAAAGATATATATATTCGAAAAGGACGGTGCTGTATGGCATCTAATAGGAAATATAACTAGTCAGGCAGTAGTAGATATGGAGTTTGATGATGAAGGACATTTAATAACTGCAGCACATTCTAGAAGTGAGGGTTATCCAGTAAGAGTATATCAGTTAGCTTATGATGATGCAGGTAATCTAAGTAGTGCAGATGTAATCAAGATGTTAACTCATCAAAGAGATAATAGAACTCTTTATAACCATATAGGGGCTATTGCAGTAGAGAAGATTGATGGAAGATACTATTATCTAATAACAAATAATTATGTAGAGATAAACCTTAGAACAGTGCAGGTATATGATGAAGATTTTAACTTGCTGTTCCAATTTGATAACGAGAATATTTACGATGCTAACAATAATGTTATAGGTAATGTAACTAATGGTCACTCACTAGGTGATAGTGCTTCTATATTAGACCTTAATGTAGATGCTAATGGCAAGGTAATAGTGATATACAAGATAGGTAAGATAGCATTATATGAAGTAGATTATGAGAGACATGAAGTGACATTAGATGTTATTATTGGTGATCATGGTATAGAACCAGGTTACTTTGCTGAACCTAGAGGTGCTATACACGATTCAATAAACAATTACTTAATTGTAAGCGATAATTTGAATCATAGAATTCAAGCATTTGATTACTCCTCTTTGCACGATGGCATAAATACTCCGCTCTTTTACTTTGGTTCTGGCATAGCTGGAAGTGAGGATAGACAATTATCTAATCCAAGAAAGATAGCATTACATGATAATAAACTATACGTAGCAGATAATGGTAATAAGAGAATAGGAATACTAACATTGGATGAGAGTATAGGTAATTATGTAGACGAACCACATTTAGAGACTATAGAAGAGAGACAGTGGTATGGCTTTAACAATCATAGAGAGATGTTCAATACAATATCAAGAATAGCATATACTGATATGTTAAATGATGGAGTAGAAGAATCAATTGCTGTAAGAACAGCACTAAATATACCTGCAGAGGCACTAGGGTGGGTGTTAGAGTATATAAGAACACTCCCTAATAATGCAAGATTGAACATACCATGGTCTACTCACCTAACATCAGAGACTGTAGTAAGTGATGAGGTTGTATATAATCTTGGCTGTTCTATAGGAAAGGTAAATGCTACAGGCGTAAGCGATGGTTCTCCATACCATGCACCTCCACCACAAGTAGGAGATGCTCTCTATTGTGGAGCTTTAGCAATAACAGAGTATGGTTCAGAAGCAACTATTAACATGAATAATCTAAGAGCATACTTAATTGATCCTAATGGAGTAATGAGAGAGGCAATATGGGTAGATAATACTGGCTTTCATACTGGAGTAGATATAAGTATCCCTGCTAATCAGAAGTTCTTCATGATGGCTTATACAGTACAACTCGATAAAGAAGGTGAATGGAGATCAATAGCTATCTTCTCTAATGCTACAGATAGTGTTACAGTAGAGAAGAGCATCTATGTAGGTTCTTCATACGAGTTTAATGATCTATCTACTTTAGAATATGCATTACTCAACTCTGGTATAAGTGAAGAAGATGCTATAAATACAGTTAATGTTATAGAGGATTACATAGAGGAGAATAGTATAGCATTACCAGATGATGGAGTATTGATAGTAAATGCTACAGAAGGTAGTGTATATGGCTTAGCATGTATATTACCTCATACACCACCATTAAGTATTGGAGAACAGGTAGATTGTATAGTATTCTTCTTAGCAAATCCAAGTGAGAGTATAACGATAGATGATCTCCATCTATATCAAGTAGTTAATGGTATAAGCACTCCTATACAAGATTGGTACTGGAGCAGTTCAATACCAAATCCATTCATATGGATAGAGACTATAACTATGAATGAAGCTGGAGATTGGAGTATAAATGCTGACTTTACTGAACATGGTAGTGTATCTATAAGCACTATAGTATCATTCAATGTAGTATCTGAGACAGTAATTGGAGCAATCGCATTGATAGGAACGGCACTAAGTATACTAGCATACAGATATCAAAGAGGTAAAATTATACCATAAATATTTTTTATTATATAACTATAGTATTATTAATATTGATTATATAATATTAAATATTTATTATAAAGATATGCTATATGATATATAAACTTGTCATATAAATGATATTTATGAAGATAATTATGATAGTATTAGTAGCTGCTATGATCACTATAGCATATAATCAAACCTTAGTAAATAAAGAGTTCTCTCATAAATCGTTACTCCCCTACTCTAATATAGATAGAGATGAAGATGATGCTATAGTAACATATGGGGTTAAGAAGATCTCTTCTAAATACAATATAACAAACGTTACTATAAAAGTGAAGGATTGTAATGAGAGTATAGCTGGTAAGTATGTACCAACATCGAAGAGTATCATAATCTGTAAAAATTTTATAAATTATATCAAATATTATTATAAATATTTAAAATTAGAAGATTATAATAAAAGTGTTAATGCAACTATACTATTCATACTTTATCATGAGTATGCACATATGTTTGATGATCTTTATGATCTTCCAATAGTAGGAAACGAAGAGATAGCAGCAGATCAATTTGCTGCTTTAAATCTGTTAGATGATTATATGTTATACAATTATCTAGAGGCATATAAGCAATTGATAGATGATACAAGTGATATTCCAGCATGGGACGAGCATCCAACTTATAGACAGCATTACTACAATTTATTATGTTTGTTATATGGGTATGATAGTGATACTTATTCGAAGTTTAAAGGAGAGTTACATGATAGAGCAGAGAGATGTGATTATGAGTATAACTCTATATCTACAGCATGGTCAGAATTACTTGATTAGTATCTTTTTGGAGGTCGTGCAAATCTATTTCTAGTATCTGTATGATACTTTACAGGTATCATAGGATCCTTTTGTCTCCCAGTAAGAATGCCTATAACTATATCATCTTTCTTTATTATCTCCTTCTCTCTTAATTTTTTGATTCCAGCAGGTACTGCACCAGATGCTAATTCGCAATCAAAACCATTTAAACCTACAACAGCCATTCCGTCATACATCTCTTTATCCTCTACTCTCTCAACTACACCATTTGTAAACTCTAAACCGCGTAATGCTTTAAGTATGTTAGATGGTCTACCTATCTGAATAGCAGTAGCCTCTGTCTTTGGTTTTAAATTATTCTTATCCATATAATTATAATACTCAATTATAGTATTCTCATCTACACTTCCTTTATTCCATCGTAAACCTACTTCATTATATATCTTATATAATGTATCAGCACCAGCAGCATTTATTATAGCAACTCTCGGTATCTTCTTTATCCATCCCCATGAATATAATTCCATTAATGCTTTTGTTGCACTAGATGAGTTCCCTAAAGCTCCTCCTGGATATACAAACCAATCAGGAACTTCCCAATCCAATGCTTCTAAAGCTCTATAAACTATAGTCTTTTGTCCTTCTAACCTAAATGGATTTAATGAATTTACAGTATATGCTCCTTTGTAACTCTCTTTTAATGATGTAGCTAAAGCATCATCAAAATTACCTTCAACCTCTATTATATTTGCACCAAATTGGAATGCTTGTGCGAGTTTTCCAGGTGCTACTTCACCCTTTGGTATATAAACATCACATTCTACATCTTCATTTGATGCATACATTGCAGCAGATGCTGATGTATTACCAGTAGATGCGCATATTATCTTCTTCACATTAAGCATCTTTGCATGAGTTAATGCAGTAGCCATACCATTATCTTTAAAGGACCCACTAGGATTGTATCCTTCTGGCTGTAGAAGTAAATAATCATGCAACATACCTACATAATCTGCAACTTTACTCATCTTATATGGTTTAGATAGTCTTCCCTCAGCACCATCTAATGATACAAGAATTTTAGAACATTCTTCATAACTATCCGTATCTATCTGTGAAAAGTTTATTAATTCTCTAAATCTCCATACACCACTCTCATTATAAATATTACCTTCTGGATTTCTTCTTGCATAAAATTTCTCCTTAAGAGAAGAGTTTATGCTTCTAGTATAAACTATATCAAGTAAATGATTATTCTCACACCTAATTCTATACTCGTTTACAGGATACTCTAATGAGCATCTAACATTGATACACCTTTGTAATGCTTCTCCTTTCAACTATTTAGCATAGTGAGGATATTTTATATAAACTATAGTGCGAAAGAATAAAAAGGTTATACACTTACGTGTATTATCTTTGGTCCGGAGCGTACATGGAAGTTTATACAACATTTACACTCTTCCTCTATACACTCCTTATCCGATGCATGGTTGCATATTCCACATTCACAATGTACCATATTATTTAATATTAATAAACAATATTTAAATTTATGGTCTATAAATTATTTATCTGCTTTCTTTAACTCTTTTCTCAGCAAATTTGAAAAGCTCTTGTATTATTTTATCCAAATCCTCACCAGTAGGTTCTGGTGTTATAGCATATTTCTTTAACTCATTAATACTATCTGAGATAGCATTACTTATCTCATCAAAACTATCTATATCTTCATAGCTTGTAGAATAAAGCCTCTTTAGTTTCATTAGTATCATATTTGTCTTGTCATTCATCACTATAGTATACTTTCTATTGCCTATCTGTAGTTCGTATCTCTCCATTACTTTATTCTTCTAACATCTTACTTTAATCTTTTGCTATTATATCTTTATAACATCTAATGCTATAGCATTAGCTAATAACTCTGCATGTTTCCAACCTACTATATACCCATTCTTGATATCAGAGTGACTAACCCATCTATTTGCAGATGTAAATGATCTCTCTTTGATTATCCTCTTTTCTAAAGCATCCAGATCTAGTTCTATCTCTTGCACATTATTTGTTGCTAGATCCTTGATAAGTGTTAATATCTTCTTAACTAATACCCTATGCCCAAACTTATGAGGATTTGGTGGTCTAACGGTCTCATCTATCTCCAGTAACTTCAACTTGAACTCGAACCTATTTAATGCATCTCTACTTATAATTAATCTCTCATCAGAGTATCCTATCGACATAATTTACCTTCTCATAAGCGATTAAAAAATCTTTATATTATATAATCATGCAAAATTATATCTTGTTTCTTATCATTCATGATTGTACCATCATATTTGCATATGACATTACATGGTTCTATATCATTGTTCAATAACTTGATATATTCTCTCTTCTCCCTTCTCTTATAATCATCTACACCTTTCCATTTCTTGATAGAAAATTTAAATGCTAGTATGGCATATCTGTTAGGATAGATAGCAAATGCATCTAACCATCTTAAGCATCTAACTATCTGATCTTTTTCTACTTTTAATCTATTAGTTGTACCAGATTTTGCCTCAATAGCAATTATTGTATCATTTTTTGTTGCTATTATATCTGGTAAACCTATGCTAGGAGACCCTAGCCTAAACGCCTTCCAACCATTATCTCTTAATCTTTTAACTAGTGTATCTTCCCATGCATAACCTCTTTGTCTTCTAGTTCTAGAACTCTTTACACTCTCTTTTGACATATTGAGTAAAAATTTATCACTATTGTTATAAGAGCATTATGGAGTAATAATAAATCAGGATTATATAATACGATAGTCTTATGGTGAGTATTACAAGGCTAGTAGAAAGAATAAAGCAAGTAAATACAAAACCAATCATAAATGGCTGGAAATGATATATGTTGCATTTGTACCATAACTCTCATTGTAGTTACGAAATAGGAGTGTCTTAAAGAGTTTAATTTTTTATAAGCAATATGATGAGTATATTTAATCTGCACTGATATCTTATATAAATTGTAAGCCTCGGGCGGGCTTCGATCCCGCGACCTAATGCTTACAAGGCATTCGCTCTACCAGGCTGAGCTACCGAGGCTTGATGATTATCATTTTAAACCAAAATAAAAAGGTTAACCATTGTTATTATAACAAAACATCCTTATAAAGTAGTAATTCTCTTATGAAGTCTAGAGAGATGGTATATACTTCTCTTAAAGACTTCAATCGATACTATATACTCGTCTAACGAGATATGTTCATCTATGGAATGTGATGAATGTGCATCTCCAGGTCCATAAGTAACCACTGGTATATCTAACTCATTGCCTAACACATTCATATCACCAGTTCCACTCTTCCTTAAGAGCTGAGCCCTCTTATTTGTAGCATCTAATATTGCTAATACTAACGCTCTAACTAATGGTGAGTTATATGGTGATTCAAATGGTTCTGTACGATCTTCTACATTATACCTTACCTTTATCCCTTTCTTTTCTGCTATCTCAGATAATGCGCCATCTAATATAGATAATATCTCTCCAGTCTTAAATCTGATAGGGACTCTAATATCTATTGTTATACTACATTTTGCTGGTGTTACATTATGACTTGTCCCTCCTTCTATCTCTGTTAGACATGCTGTTATACTCTGCTTATCATTGCCATTCTTACTCTCTATAGCATCTTTAATTATCTGCCATATATGATAACTCTCTTCTATAGCATTCTTTGCTAACATTGGTGCACTTGCATGTGCAGAGTTACCAACATCACATAATATCTTTAATGCTAACCTTCCTTTATAACCTATAGTTATATTATTTAAACCACTTGGTTCTCCAAAGATTGCATAGTCGGCATCAATCTTATTCTTAACCAAGTTCTTTATACCAGTAGCATTACCTTCCTCATCAACCAATCCAGCAAATATTATACTACCATACTCTCTCTGTACCATAGATGAGGCTAATAACATAGCAATTAATGGTGCTTTTGCATCTGATGCACCTCTTCCATATATTACTCCATCTTCTATCTTTACTGGTATCTTTCCTGGCACAGTATCCATATGACCACAAAGCATGATTCTTGGTCTCCCTTCACCTTTAGTTGCTATAACATTTCCAACATCATCTATCTTTATACTCTCAAATCCTAGATCATTTAAAGCCTTATCGGCAATGAA
The DNA here is from genome assembly GCA_013538715.1 of Candidatus Nitrosothermus koennekei. Classification (GTDB taxonomy): domain Archaea; phylum Thermoproteota; class Nitrososphaeria; order Nitrososphaerales; family Nitrosocaldaceae; genus Nitrosothermus; species Nitrosothermus koenneki. The sequence goes on from JACAFH010000004.1 coordinate 81,804, forward strand.
CTTTGCTAAAGGTTCCTCATGTTTTGATGGTGTATATATCTCTAATGCTTTCTTCAATAATTCAATAGCATAATTATTTGAGAACATCTTAACACTTTAACGCGTAATCTATCATCGAACCAGCAATATCTATTCCAGTAACCCTTGCTACATTCTTAAATTCTGTAGTATTATTAACTTCATGTATTAACAATCCTTTATCGTTGCTCTCCATGAGATCAACACCAGCTATATCTGCCTTTAATACCTTTGCTGCTTTTACACAGAGATCCTCTAGCTCTTTACTAACCTTGCAGACTTCTGCTCTGCCACCTAAAGCCATGTTAGTCTTCCATTGATCTTTTCCTGCATATCTATAGATTGCTCCTATAACTTGCTCACCAACAACTATTGCTCTTATATCTCTTGGGGGTCTATTAACAAACTCCTCTATATAATAAACATGATACAATGGAAACATATGCTCCCTATCATCTATTACAGCACTTGCTGCATCTTTATCCCTTAATAATGCAACCATCCTTCCCCATGATCCTATTAATGGCTTCAATACTACAGGATAACCAAACTCTTCAATTGCTGCAAGAGCACTCTCTGCAGAGAATGCTATAACAGATTTTGGGGTAGGTATGTTAGCATTCTTTAATAAGAGCTGAGTAAATAGCTTATTACCTGCATATATACTAGTAAATAACTGATTTATAACTCGCTTACCCTTGCTCTCAAATACAGATGTAGAATGTAAACTTCTAAAGTAACTTACACAACGTTGTAGTAATACATCTGGTATATTTAATCCATCATCAAGTCTGATCTTAAGGTCTGCACAGTTTATAGTCTCCACTTCTATTCCTCTTCTCTTAGCAGCATCTACTAATGCCTTCTCCTCTAAGCGTATATTATCATATACTATACCTAATCTCTTCACTCGCCCCAGTCCTCACCTACAGCTTGTGCTGGTTTTATATCAAATCTATCATTACTCTTTACCAATTCGTAACTGGCTCCACAATCTGGACATGTTACTATCTCGCCCTCTATCGCATCATCTGGAACTCTTATCTCTCCATCACATTCTGGACAGTTCATTATACTACACCCTTCTCTTCATTCCTAATTATTCTTTGCTCTAGTTCATCATCAAGATTTATCTCTAATAGATCTCCCATCCTCAAATCCTTTAAACCATATGCTAATCTCTCAGCATTCTTTATATCTGCATTTAAACCTAATAGGTTAAGTAAGAATAATGCACCATTCTTACCAGCCAATTCTCCAAACACTATCCTTCTTCTATTCCCAACGCTCTTTGGGCTTATTATCTCATAAGCTGCTGGTTCTTTCAATACGGCTGCAAGGTGTGTACCTGCTTTATGCTTAAATGCGCTATCCCCAACTATAGGTTTAGATTCTGGAGTTCTAATTCCAGTATACTGCTCTAGTAGTTTTGATAAATCTTTAAGCATATATAATCTAAAATTATCCCTTGCTCTATAAAGTAATGTAAGTACAACTGCTGTCTCTGCTAATGCTGGTATTCCATTCCTTTCCCCAATTCCATCTATTGTAGTATGTATCTGCTCTGCACCAGCATCTATACCAGCAAGAGCATTTGCTAATGCCAATCCTAGATCATTATGACAATGAACATCTAATGGTGTATCTATAGTATCTCTAACCATCTTTACAAGATTATACATACCTTTAGGATGCATAATCCCTACTGTATCTGGTATGCTTATTCTATCTATCTTTAATCTATTTAATTCCTTAGCAAACTTCTTTACATATTCAGGGTCTGCCCTACTCGCATCTTCTAATGTAAATCTACACTTTAATCCATGACTTTTCATATACTCAACTACATCTATTGCTCTACTTAACGCCTCTTCTCTACCAATCTTTAACTTTGTTCTAAGATGGACGTCTGATATACCCATATATGTAGCCATCCAAGATGCGCCACATCTAAGTGCGATATCGACATCTTGTTTTATTGCTCTACCATGAGTAACTATATCAGCACTTAATCCTGCTTTAATTATAGTCTTAGTAGCCTCTTCATGATCCTTTGATATAACTGGACTGATCTCTATCTGATCAACGCCAAAATAATCTAACATCCATGCTATTTGTACTCTTTGCTTCACTGTAAATGATATACCTGGATGTTGCTCCCCTTCTCTTAAAGTACTATCTAATATCTTTATCTTCTTCTCATTACCATTAAAGTTATTGTATAGCATTGCGTAATAGTTTGGATCTTGCATGCCATATCTATCTATCACTCCTTATATACAGATTTCGCTACATTATTAGTATATTTCGTTAATGACTCCTCTGATTAATGTTTTAATTACAATGAAAAATAACGTTTTTCAATTGTTAATTATGTTTAATAAACGATTATGTTACAACTCTTAATATTATTACAGTGTTTGTATCATCTACACCTTCTATCCTTCTTATATTATCTATACATCTGTTTATCTCAGTTATAGTTGGGGCACTCATGATAGCAACTATATCATACTGACCAGTTATCTCATATATAATATCTACACCTTTTATCTTCTTTAGCTCTTCAGATACCTTTGATGTATCTATAGAAGGACTTACAGATATTAATGCTAAAGCACTCGTCTTATCTTGTGTAGCTAATTCTATGGTAAATCTCTTTATTATACCATTATCAACCAATGCCTTTACTCTCCTTCTTACAGCAGATTCTGATAAACCTACTATATTTGCTATCTCTACAAATGGTTTTCTTGCATCATCCTTTAATATATTTATTATATTCTCATCTATATTATCCATATATATTCCTCCTCTTCTCTTCCCTCTCTATAACTATCTCTATAGTTTTTAAGACATTGCTTACAATACTTTCATCTATTACTAATGGGGGTAATAATCTTATTACATTCTTGCCAGAGTAAAGCATTAAGAGATTATGTTCTATTCCATCAAGCAATACATCCTTGACATCAAATCTTAGTTCAATTCCTAACATCAATCCTAATCCTCTTACATCTCTAATTATTTTATGCCTTTCCTTTATTGATAATAATCCATCCTTAAAGATCCTCCCCATCTTATATGCATTATCTACCAAACCATCACTTGTTAATGCTTCTAAAGTAGCATATCCAGCAGCACTCGCCAAAGGATTTCCGCCAAATGTCGAGGAATGTTCTCCAATACTTAAAGCATCCATGAATTGATGCTTTGCTAAAACAGCGCCCATTGGAACTCCACCAGCTATACCCTTTGCTAAACACATTATATCTGGAACTACATTCCAATTCTCTCCTGCCCAGAGTTTACCTGTCCTTCCTAATCCTGCTTGTATCTCATCAAATATAAGCAATATACCATGTTTATCACATAGCCTTCTAACATTTGGCAGATAATCATCTGGAGGTACATTAATACCCCCTTCTCCTTGTATAGGCTCGATAACTATGGCTGCAATGCTATCATCTATACTCTCTTCTAATTTATCTATACTACCAAATGGAACAAACCTTATATTATTGAGCAATGGTTCAAAAGATTTTCTATATTTTGGTGCATATGTTAGAGACAATGCTCCCATAGTCTTTCCATGAAATGAACTCACCATAGCTATCATTCCATGCTTTCCTTTGTATTTTCTTGCAATCTTTATACTTGCTTCTATAGCCTCTGCTCCACTATTGCATAGGAATACTCTATCTAATCCATTTGGTGCTACACTCATTAACTTCTTTAAGAACTTTAATCTTGTATCATTATAACATGAAGGATGGCATATTAGTAACTTCTCAACCTGTTCTTTAATAGCATTGATCACTCTATCATTACAATGACCAACTATAGCAACACCATAACCAGCCATACAATCTATATACTCTCTTCCATTGATATCCCAAACCTTTGCACCTTTACCTCTTACTATCTCTACTGGAAACCTTTGGTAAACATTTGCGAGATAGTTATCTTCTTCCATTACTTATCACTGTGCAATTCTCATGCCTTAATGCTGATGATATTGGGTCTTTTCTATCTCCAGATGCTATTATAGCCTCTTTTACATTCATACTTAATGCTTCTGTGCACGCTAGAACCTTCTTTTCCATACCAAATCCTATCTTTGGAAGTAACATTTTAGCATCGTCATATGTTAATGAAGTAACTAACTTATCATTCATTATCAACCCGTCGACATTAGTTATAAAGATTACAGCATCTGCGTTTAATGCACCTGCTATATATGCCGCTGCTCTATCTCCATCAACGTTAAGCATCTCATACTCATCACTTAAAGCTATAGGCGATATAACTGGTGTATACCCTTGCTCTAGCAAAGAGAATAGTAATGATGCATTTATCTTTGATATCTTCCCCGTATAACCGCCATCTATAGCTACTCTTCTTCCTCTCTCATCTATTATCACTAATCTCTTCTTCCTCTCTGCTCTTATTATATCAGCATCTATTCCTGATAATCCTACAGCATTTATTCCATTGCTTCTAAGCATGAGAACTATCTCCTTGTTAATCTTTCCACTCATAACCATGGTATATATCTCAACCGTCTCCTTATCTGTATATCTACTTCTTATGCCTCCTGGGGATACTATGAATCTCTGCTCTTTACCTAATCTTTCAGCAATCCTAGTTACCTCTTTACCTCCACCATGAACTATAGCTATCTTCTCACTATTATTAATAAGCGCCTTTATATCTTGCATTGTACTCTCATGCAGACCATCAACTATACTCCCGCCAATCTTTATTACTATCATATCATTACACTGGTGTAAATGGTGTATATTTTAATCCATTACTCTCATTAAATCCTTGTACTATATTCATACATTGTATTGCTGAACCTGCAGCACCTTTCATTAGATTATCTGATGCTGATAATGCCACTAACCTATTATTCTTCTCATCTATATCAAATCCTATATCACAGAAATTGGAACCGACCACGAATTTTGGATCTGGATACTTGTATATGCCTTTAGTATCCCTAATTAAACGTATAAATGGTTCACCCTTATACATACCCCTATAAATCTTCCATAACTGTTGTATATCTACCTCCTTTGTTAGAAAGGTATGGTTAGTACATAATATACCTCTAACAAGATCTACAGCATGTGGTGTCATAGAAATTTTGACATCCTCTTTAGCAATAATGCTTAATTCCTGTTCTATCTCTGCAGTATGTCTATGTTTTACTGGTTTATATGGCCTTATAACTCCAGCCCTCATAGCATGATGAGTGCTAGCAGATGGTTTGCCTCCTGCACCAGAGGAGCCTATCTTACTATCAACTATTATATGTTTTGTATCAACTAGATTATTCTTTAATAAAGGTGCTAATCCTAATAGCGAGGTAACAGCCATGCATCCTGGAGATGAGATCAATCTAGCATTTCTTATCTCTTCTCTATGTAATTCTGGTATACCATAAACGGATTTTAATAACATCTCTGGATATGGATGCTCGTAACCATAATATTCAACATATGCTTTAGGATTCTTTAATCTATAATCTGCACTAAGGTCTATAACCTTTACTCCAGCATCATAAAGCCTCTTAACTATCTCTAAAGCCTTACCATGAGGAACTGATGTAAATACCAGATCGTTCTCTGTTAATTTATCTATATTTAATGGTGAGAATGTTAGATCTATAAAACCCTTAAGACTTGGGTGAATCCTATGAACATACTCTCCAGCATAAGTTCTAGAAGTAACCATGTTAAGTTCTACATCTGGATGAGTTGAAAGTAATCTAAGCAATTCCCCACCTACATAACCAGATGCACCTACTACACCAACTTTCATCTTCTCTCACTCTTTATAGCATACTCTATTATAGATGCTGCTATATCTTTGTTGCTAACACTTGCAGCACCTTTAAACTCTACTGTATTATTAATCTCATGAACAACTAAACCATTCTTTATATCCTCCATTAGATCTACTCCTAACACTCCTCCTCCTACTGCCTTTGCTGCTTTTATGCATATATCCTCCAACTCATTTGTTATATTACATACCTCAGCCTTACCTCCTCTAGCAATGTTTGTCCTCCACTCCCCACTTGCAGCATATCTATAAATTGCTGTTATAACTTGCTCACCAACAACTATTGCTCTTATATCTCTTGGGGGTCTATTAACAAACTCTTGTAAATAATATATTCTATTTAATGGATTCTGATCCTCTTCTCTAACTTCTATCATAAACTCCATACTCTCTTGATCTCTTATTGGAACAACCATCCTCCCCCATGATCCTATCAATGGTTTCAATACTAAAGGATAACCTATCTTTGATGCAAGTTCATTAGCTGCTTCAGCACTAAATGCAAAGTATGTCTTTGGTGTAGGTACATTATTCTTCTTTAGATATAACGAGGTTAACATCTTATTACCACATATCTCTGAAGTATGATAAGAGTTTATAACATGTTTATTAAGGAATTCTAAACATGCGGTTAGATATAAACCTCTATAATGACTAATGCAACGTTGTAATATAGTATCAAAATAATTATGTGAGTTTCCATTGTGTGTGACTATAGTTATATCCTTTGCATCTATCATATTTACTGTATGACTCATCTTATTAGCAGCGTCAAATAATGCCTTCTCCTCCCATCTAACCCTATCATATATAATAGTAATGCCCAATTATCTACTCTCCCCAGTCCTCACCAACTGATTCTGCAGGTTTGATCTTTATCTCTTTACCTATCTCTTCTATCTCATAGTTTGCTCCACAATCTGGACATGCTACTATCTCCCCCTTTACAGCATCGTCTGGTACTTTTATTTCACCATCACATTCTGGACAATTGACCTTTCTCATCCATTTTGCACCTCATTTGCTAGTATTGATTGCAAACCCCATAGCTGTATAAAACCTTTTGCTAAGCTTTGGTCAAACTCATCCTTACTATACGTTGCTAACCTCTTGTTATATAATGAGTATCTAGACTCTCTTCCTACTACTCTCATTGAACCTTTATATAATTTCAACCTAACATTACCGCTTACCCTCTCTTGAGTAGTATCTATAAAATTATTTAATGCTCTCATTAAAGGATCTAACCATAATCCAGAGTATGCTAACCACGTCCATTCTCTATCTACTAGCTCTTTAAATCTAATCTCATGATTTGTCAGTACAAGTTTCTCTAGATCCTTATGAGCCTCTATAATCGCTAATGCTGCAGGAGCTTCGTATACTTCTCTAGACTTTAAACCTATAGCTCTATCTTCTATATGATCTATTATCCCTACTCCATGCCTTCCTACTTCATTATTAGCATACTCGATAATGGAGATTATATCATCTTTTACATCATCTATTGCAATAGGCACACCATTCTCAAACTCTATCTTTATGTAAGATGGTTGATCTGGCAGATCCTTAACTTTAACCCAATTAAATGCATCGTCTGGAACCTCTTTATACTCTTCTTCTATAACTCCTCCTTCTATAGCCCTACCCCATAGATTTTGATCTATACTATATCTCTTAGATTCTGTGTTTATCTTTATATTATGCTCTTTAACAAACTCTATCTCCTTCTCTCTATTTAGATTATAGTCTCTAATAGGGGCTATTATTGGGAGGTTAATTAATGCTCTCATAGTTATATCAAACCTAATCTGATCGTTGCCCTTTCCAGTGCAACCATGTGCTAATCCATTAGCATTCTCTCTCTTTGCTATCTCAACTACTTTAGATGCTATTAATGGTCTTGCCAAAGCAGTTGCTAAGGGATACTTTCCTTCATATAACGCATTTGCCTTTATAGATGGTTTTATGTAATGTTCAGCAAACTCTCTCTTCGCATCTATTGTATAATGCTTTATAACATTCATCTCTTTTGCTTTCTCCTCTATAGACTTTAGATCATCATTCTGACCAACATCAACGGTAACTGTTATAACATCATAACCATAGTTAAGTTGAAGCATCTTAATAGCCACACTGGTATCCAATCCACCAGAATAGGCTAAAACTACTTTTTTACTCATGAAAAGACTAGTAAGAGTTATATATTTATATTTTTTGATTATTATATGTCAAGAAAAGAGGTGTATGACCCAAATTGGCTAACACTATATCAGAAGTGGTAAAATCAATAATAGATAATGATCTCTCATTTCAAGATGCTTTAGAGAGGGGATATTCAAATTTAAGTGCTATGGCACGTCTTATCAAGCCTAAAGTAGATATGATAATGAATTATGACGTTAAGATAGATAGCATAGTGACTTCATTAAAGCGATTAAAGGCTACGTATAATATAACAACAAAGGATGTTGAGGAGATAGTAGCAAATAGTAAGATAATCTTAAAGACGGATGTAGCAAAGATCTCCTTAATCAAGAGCAAGGGTATAGTTGAGAAGGTAACAAAGCCATTGGCAGAGCATTATGATGCTTTCATAAGTGTATCACAAGGAGTAGATAGCATAACTATGATCTTTGATCATGTTATACTTGAGAAGATGAAGACGTTATTTATAGAGGATGTACTAGAAGTTCAGAACAACCTTGCTGCTATAATAGTAAAGAGTCCAGCAAGTATAATAAAGACTCCAGCATGTGCATTGGTCTTTTATAACCAATTAGGTAAGAGGCATATCAATATTGAGGATACTATAAGCTGTTATACAGATACTATAATGCTGGTTGATATGGATGATGTAGCAAAAGCATTTAATATATTAAGTGAATTGATAAGAAGCACTAGAGATAACTTAATGCTGCGCAATCAATCCTAATCTATGCCTCATCTCTCTATCCTTATATACTACTGGATGGTTCTTATCTACTAACAACACTTCATACCAATAATTCTTAGCATCTTTATATAGATAATATGAACCAAGCACAGAGAGATTAGGATACTTCTTACTAACTCTCCTCTCAGCAACATTTTTCATGCTAATACTCTGTTTAATCTTTACAACACCAAGGTGTTTAGGCCTTCTTCCAGATCTAGGTCTATCTTTTCTCATACCACCCCTACCTACCTTTGCTCTTACAACAACAAATCCTTGTTTAGCCTTGTATCCTAACATTCTAGCTCTATCCAACCTAGATGGTTTATCTATCCTAACAATAGTTGGTTCTCTTCTAAACTTTATAGCCTTATCTCTAATCTCCTTTGAATTTTCCTTCAATAATCTCTTCCATGTCTCTGCTATATGCTTATACATGCTCATATCTTTATTATTCTCTTAAAGCCCTTAATATTTGTTAGTCAATAATCTTATCATACTCTTTCATAACTAGTGAAATGTTTTCTATAATATCTGTAGCAAGTACATGCAAACCAAGTTTAGAGTATGCGAGATCACCTGCTGAGCCATTTATAAACGCAGCAAGTAATGCAGCATCAAATGGTGCTAATCCCTTTGCAAGTAATGCAGCAGTTATACCAGCAAGTATATCTCCTGTGCCTCCTACAGTCATAGAGCAATTATGAGTTTTATTAAATCCTACCTTCTCTCCATCTGATATTATATCTATATACGATTTAAAGAGTATAGTTGTATTATACTTCTTTGCAAATTCTTTAATCGTATCAGCATCACTAGCATCAATACCAAAGATTCTCTTAAATTCTCCTGCATGTGGAGTAAGTATATCATCCCTATTAACTATACTTAATATATCTGGGATTAAAGCACTTGCATCTAGCACAAGTTTTATCTTGAGATAATGTAGCTCTTTGATCAATCTTAACAATGCATCTTTGTTTATACTTAACCCCATACCTATAGCTGCTGCATCTATATGTCTAGGTAGCATAGAGATTAATCTATTAACGCTCCCAATAGTTAACTTATCATCTGGTAATGGCAAGACTATAATATTAGGGGTGTAAGCACGTATAGGAATTGATATGCTCTTAGGTACTGCTAAATATACTAGATCTACACCGCTCCTAAATGCAGCAAGAGAGGTTAGTAGCGGTGCGCCATGATATATCTTGCTACCTCCTACTACAAGTACTATACCATTATCTCCTTTTCTACTTCTCTTAGATCTAGCAGGTAATAGATTTAGTAGACTCTTATCTGCTATCATCATACAACCTCCTTGCAAATACCAAATATGCAGTATGTGCAACCATCCTAAAGACTGGTCTAGTCATACCCTCTCTAGCCTCGATCTCTCTTACCAGTATCTCATCACACTCTATATCTATAAATCCTTTCTTTAGTTCTTTTGATAACCTCTCTGCTTGATTCATGGTTGGACATATAGATACCATCATCTTACTCTCTTTTAATGCTCGTTTTACAAAATCTATTACAGTCCATGGCTCTGCCAAATCAACGATTATAAGATCCGCATCTCTTATATCGTAAATATCTCTAACATCTTTGATGTTAAATGTAACGTACTCTTCTAATCCAACCTTTGTTATATTCTTCCTTGCTATTGATACAAACTCTTCATTTATATCATAAGTATATACATGACCTGTAGGTTTTACTATAGATGCTAGAAAGGTTGTTAGTGCTCCACTTCCAGTTCCTATCTCTATAACTTTATCTCCACTTGATAAACCAGTCCTTGCTACTATATATCCAAGATCTTTAGGATATACTATCTGTGTCAATCTATCCATCTTCATAATAAAATCGTAGATTGTAGGCTTTAAAGCGTATACTATCTTACCTTTATTAGTCTCTAAAGATATACCATAAGGTTTACCTATTATATTATCAACATTTATAATACCAATATGCGTGTGAATCTTCTTACCCTTCTCAACCTTAGTTAGCCACTTCTTCTTTCCATAAAAGAAGATAACATAATCTCCTTCGCTTATCATGCAATATAAAAATAATTAGTAGCTAATATTTTCTTGCTTTATACTATATCATCATCATTCATTATATTTGCTAACTTACCCTTTAGTTTTACATTTACCTTGAAATCCTCTGGTTTTATCTCATCCCTCGTAGCTCTCTTGATTACTAAACCACATCTATTATTGCTTAATAGTTTATTTCTTATACAGCTTGCGTATGCACACGAAGCACCTACACATTGCTGCTCTAACCATTCACACCATAACACTTTACCCATCTGCTTTAACGCTTTTTTTTCGCACTTGAACAGACTACACTTAGGCCAACACAAGCCATTATTATCTGGTCCTTCTACTTTCATGACAGATATATACACTATTCTTATCTAACATTTAAAACTTATTACATATATTCAAGAGGTTCTATTCCTAGAATAAAGAGTGCGTCTCTCATTACTCTTACATATGCATTAAGCAAGAGTATTCTTGCATTCTCTTCTTCACTATTCAATATTTGAACATGCTCATAAAATGTATTAAAAAGGTTAGCAAGCTTATAAGCATATCTTGCTATTATCTTCGCTTCTCTATTATCTAAAGCCTCTTCTATAATAAGATCAAACTTAGAGAGTTCTTTTGCTAATGCAACTTCTTCATCTCTCACACTCTTATAGGAACCTTCGTCTACTCTTCTCTTTTCTAATATTCTACATGCTCTAGCATATGAGTATTGTAGGTATGGTCCAGTATCACCTTGTAACTTTAAGATCTCATCCATATCAAAAATTATAGTCTTATCTAGATCTTGTTTTATCATACTATAACGTATTGCTCCTATTGATATCGCTTCAGCTATTCTATGCAACTCTTCTTCTGGGAGATGCGGATTTCTAATCTTTGCTTCTTCATATGCCTTCACATGTAATTTGTCTATCATTATATCTGCATTGATATAAGTTCCCTCTCTCCCTTTCATATGTATGAATCTCTTATCTTTTGTATCTATTCCTAACTCTTTTGCAGTGTTTGAACTTAAAGCAACAACTTCATATGCTAGATGTGTATATACCTTCTTATTTCCTAACTCTTCCAATACTTTTGTTATGATCTTTTGGAGCCTAGATTGTCTAACATCAATTACTGTTATAGCCTCATCTACATCAAATAGGGATCTATTGCCATTAATTATTGTTGAGTATAAAATGCTACCGTCGAACTGTTTCTCGTACTCTTTATAACTAAATGGATTATCTATCAAACCTAACTTCCATGCAGCATAAGGTATATCCTTTGCTATATATGTAGCAGTCCCATCACTCCTCTCTAAAACCTTCTCCTCTCCCTCTATACCAGCCTTTATAACCAAACATTTGTAATATTTTGAGTCCTTATCATCATCTATTACTGCTATACCCTTCGCTATTAACATCTCTCTAATCTTCATCCATAACTTTGATGCTATTATCTGTGACTCAAAATTTAAATAATCATACCTAGCATTTAATCTCCAACATGTCTTTAATTGCTCTCTTAATACTTTATTAGTAATCTCTCTTGCAAAATTTGCTATATCTGAATTATACTCTTCCATAGATTGTAAAACAATCCTTCTCTTCTCTAATAATGAAGGATCGTCTTTGTATAGTTTATTAACGTATACATATACATCATCCCCACAATAATGATCAAACTTCTTATTACTCTCTAATGGCATCTTTATGAAGTAGAATCCAACTATTATATCAGCGACTTGTAAACCTGAATCATCTATATAGTTTAAGACGTAAACCTTATGGTTTGTAAACTTTAATAACCTATAGAGAGAATCACCTATGACAAGATTTCTTACATGACCCATGTGTAATGCTTTATTTGGGTTTACACTAGTATGTTCTATTACCACTCTCTTCTCTTTCATATCTATCTTATACTCTTCTTTTAGTATACTATTTACAAATGATAAAGCGTCTATAACAAAATTTATGTAACCAGATTTATGTGCATATACTCTTATCTCTTTGTGTAGTGTAATCTTCTTTACTATCTCATCTGCTATCTCACTAGGCTTCCTCTTTATCATCTTACTTAACAAGAATGCAACATTTGTGTAAAGATCCCCAAACTCTGCTGGTGCTTCATCCACATTGAACTCTACTAAAGGATAATCCAAACTCCTTAACGCTTCCTTTATAGCATCCTTTACATCTACTTTAATCTCCCTAAACTTCATCTTAAAATATTTGATGTAATATACTCAATCGCTTCTATAAGACCATCTCCATTACTATTTTTAACACTATACATAGCTTGTTCCTTAACATATTTACTAGCATTTCCTAATGCAATACTATGTGAACATAATCTAAATAATGGAACATCTGTCTCACTATCTCCTATAGCTATGCTCTCCTCCTCCTTGATACCTAACATATCTAACACCTTCTTGAATCCAACAGCCTTGTTTATATCTTTATAATTGAGATGATATGCATACATACTATCGGTTATTATTACTGGTAAAGAATGCTCTCTTAATATTCTTTCCCCTTCATGTATATCAAAACTCCTCTCTAATACAACCTCTGTAAGACGAGGAAATACATTCTTTATCTTAACATTCTCTATACTCTTTGAGAGTATCTCGAATGCTTTCTCGCTATAAGATTTATCTGTTAGCAAGATATGATTTGATGGAGAGTTTGTTATTACACCACCATTCTCACCTACTGCTATTCTAGTTAAACCACCAAATACTGCAAGTATATATCCTTCTATAGATGATCTCCCGCTAACTAGTACGACCTTGTATCCTATCTTGGTTAGATTCCTTAGCATAGATAATGCTGTTAGATTGATGCTACCTCCTCCATTATCTGTTAATGTTCCATCTATATCAACTGCTATTATCTTTATGCTCATATTATGTATATGGTGTATTAGATGGTTTAATCTGTTTCTTTTCTATAATAAAGGTCTTGTTGTTTGGGATTATCTTAACTTTTATTGATGCGTTTACTAGATAATGTGGAGTTCCATCTGAGTTTTTATAATTAGTAGCAACGCCAGCTCTGTCTATATCAACTTTTATTTTTACTAATGCACCATCTTCTAATCTAAATGTAACTACATCTTTATCTATACATTCGTAATCGAGCATCTTAAACTCTATCTTTTCACTCATTAAATAGAGATGAGTGATGTATCATTTATAATTCATTACTGTTCGTATTTTACTAATTATGAAATCTTTATAACACATTTAAAATTAACAGAATTACAGATTTAATACATGAATATTCATTAACTTAATAATATTATATGTGAACATGATAAGCACATAACCATTACTTTATTATCCTCATCTAATCTCTTAAACTTCTTCGAACCACATCTAGGACATATGGGGCATTCTCTCTTCACAATATACTCAACTATATTCTTGTTTATTAATTATATTACAGCGCATAGCCATGAATACATCACTAATAATTCTATTACTAGATATATATTGTTATTTTTTATAATCTCTCATTTTATACAATTAAAGATGTTTACAAGCAACAAAGAATAAAGTAGGAAAGGATTATAATAATACTTGATAAATAATTATATGGAAAAGAAGGTAATAAAGATAGATATAAATGGTAGATTTATAGAAGGAGATCTTACTATCTCATCATATAAAGAGAAGATTGTTATATTTGCTCATGGTTCTGGTAGTTCGAGGTTTAGTCCTAGAAATAGATTTGTTGCAGATGTATTAAACAATTCTGGTTTAAGTACTTTATTACTTGATCTCTTAACTAAAGAAGAAGAAGTTTTAGATCTCAAAACAGCAGAGTATAGATTTAATATAGAACTTTTGAGTGAGAGACTGATCTATGCAGCAAAACTGTTAAAAGGTACAAACATAGGTTATTTTGGTGCTAGTACTGGAGCAGCTGCAGCTTTGATTGCTGCTGCAAAATATCCAGATAATATAAAGGCTATAGTATCTAGAGGAGGTAGAGTAGACTTATCCATACCATACCTACATTCAATACATATACCAACATTATTGATAGTAGGAAGCAAAGATGAGATAGTATTAGAATTGAATAAGGACGCGCTCTATTCCTTTCCAAAGGATAGTATAGTTAAACTAGAGGTAATAGAGAATGCATCACATTTATTTGAAGAGCCAAATAAACTTGAGCAAGTAGCAGAGAAGGCAAAGAAATGGTTCTTACAATATCTTTAAACTCTCCTACCTCTTCTTCCTCCTGGCTTTCTTGTAGAGTCATGAGGAATTGGAGTAACATCATCTATCCTTCCTATCTTGAATCCTGCCCTTGCCAATGCTCTTATAGCCGCTTGTGCGCCTGGACCAGGAATCTTTGCATCTACTCCACCAACTGCTCTAACCCTTATATGTAAGGCTGTTATGCCTTTAGCCTTTGCTGCTTCTGCAACTACAGCAGCCGATTTCATAGCTGCATATGGAGATGATTCATACCTATCAGCAGTAACATGCCTTCCTCCAGAGCTTATAGCTATAGTCTCTGCACCTGTTAGATCTGTTATATGCACTATAGTATTATTATAACTACTATAGATATGTGCAATACCCCACTTCTCTTTCTTTATATCTATATTCTCTGACAACTATACACTTTACTAAAGTAAGGGTATAAAAATGTTAAGTCAAACTATAGGTTGAATCTAAATTAGTCAACAATAAAAATATTAGATTAGACTAAAAATTTAAATATAGTCAAAACTAAAAAGAACAATATGAGAGTAGAGATTATAGTTATATTAGCAATAGTATTAAGTAGTGCTACTGCGCTTACGGTTAGTAGCAACAATGGTAAAAGTAATGAGACCGTCTTATCACCAGTTGATATAAATAGTTCACTTATAGATCCAGACAGATATCTTTATGAATTTAATTATGGAAGAGTGTATAAAGGAGATAATGGTACAACAATAAGAGAATTTACAATTGTTGTTGAGGATAAAAGACTAGAGGTTGCAAATGGTATATATTTCGACGCATGGACATATAATGGCACTATACCAGGTCCAACTATTAGAGCTACGGAAGGTGATATAGTAAGAATACACTTTATAAATAATGGTTCTGAACCTCATACTATTCATCTTCATGGAGAGCATCCGGCGAATGCTGATGGTGTGTTTGAGATAGTAAACCCATTGGGAAGTTTTACATACGAATTTATAGCATCGCCTGCTGGATTACATCTTTACCATTGTCATGTCAATCCAGTAGATCAGCATATAAACAGAGGTTTATACGGAGTATTCATAATAGATCCAAAAGTCCCACTAAAACCAGCCAAAGAGATGGTAATGCTTATGAATGGATATGATACAGATTTTGATAAAGAGAATAACTTCTACACTGTAAATGGTTTACCATTCTATTATATGAATAATCCTATAGAGATCAAAAAAGGGGAGCTTGTAAGGATCTATCTAGTTAATATGTTAGAATATGATCTAATAAATAACTTCCATCTGCATGGACAACTCTATAAACTCTATAGAACAGGAACTAATATGACAAATTATGAACTTACCGATATGGTTACTATGAGTCAAGGAGAGAGGGCAGTATTAGAGTTTCAATACAATTACCCAGGATTGTATATGTTCCATGCACATGCTATAGAGTTTAGTGATAAAGGTTGGACGGGATTATTCAAGGTGGTTGAATGAAAAACCTTATTCTAATAATATTACCAATAGTTATACTTGGTACAATGATTTATCTAATTAATATTGGCACATTATTTACAGAAAGAGGAACGCCTTTACCACAATTATCATTTGAAAAGGTGGAATTTATAGATGACCCTAGATCGGTAGTAATTTATGTAAGAAATATAAGTCAAGATAAGTTAACTATTGCACAAGTAGATATAAACGATAGACCGTCATCTTCAATAATTAAGCCTAGTCCTATCCTTAATAGACTTGAAGGTGCTGAGATTAAAGTATACTATCCTTGGATTAGTAATGTGCCATACCAGATTGGTATAACAACGTCAGATGGAGTTAGATTTACCTTTGATGTAGATGCTGCTACTCCTAAGGTAATGGGTGAAGTGGATCTTCTTTACTATTCATTGATAGGTTTGTATGTAGGTGTAATACCAGTAGCACTAGGATTTACTTGGCTTCCATTTATAAAGAGATTAGAGAGTAAATGGTATGAATTCTTTCTAAGCCTAACTATAGGTTTACTTGCATTTCTAGCAATAAGTGCTATACTCGAGGCATTTCAATTAACTAATGAATTCTCAATACTTAATGGCAACATACTTATATTCACTACAGTAATCTCTACATTTTTGATATTAATGATTTTTAAGGTAAGTAGATTAGCAAATAAAAATCTCATCTATCTATCCTATATAATAGCACTTGGAATAGGTTTGCATAATATGGGAGAAGGATTGGCAATAGGAGCAGCTACAGCTATAGGCTCACTAGCACTCTCTAGATTTCTTATAATTGGATTTACAATTCATAATACTACAGAAGGGTTTGCAATAATATCTCCTCTCTCCAAGGC
The DNA here is from genome assembly GCA_013538715.1 of Candidatus Nitrosothermus koennekei. GTDB lineage: Archaea > Thermoproteota > Nitrososphaeria > Nitrososphaerales > Nitrosocaldaceae > Nitrosothermus > Nitrosothermus koenneki. Next base: position 99,235 of record JACAFH010000004.1, read on the forward strand.
AAGAGTACGCATAATAGATCTGATATTGCTTGGTTTAATTGCAGGTGTACCTACTATAATTGGTGCATGGATTGGTACATCTATTAATATACCACTAGCATCTCTTATATTTTTGTCTATAGGTGCTGGTGCTATATTTCAAGTTATATACATAGTCTATGTATGGCTAAAGAATAAGGGTCATGATGTAATCTCCGCTAGAAGTATAATTGGTTTTATAGTAGGGATGATTATAATGTATCTTACAAGTCTTTTAGTAGCATGATTATTACATAATAATCATCTTATTAACGAGTTTTACATCTTGATAGTATCTATATCACATTTACGGATTGTGTCAAGACGAGATGTAAGATTTGTTTAATCGAAGCCATAAGTTTTGTCTCATATAAGGCAAGAGTAGACAAAAAGGATATACTCCAAATTGATAAAGATATAGCAATGTTATGCAAGAGGCATCATGAATATCTGAAGGAGAAGATAGTTAATGTTGTATATGCTATTAAAGCAATGCCAGATGCTGTAGAGGAAGCAAAGAGAAGTAATATATATGGCTAGTTACAGCAAAGGGAGAGCTTAGTTTAAGATTATGCATACAGAAAAATAAGGAAAGGGTTATTACTCTAGTCAAAACGAGAATCTCTTTCAGATTTTAAACTTAAAGAGGCATATACTAATATATTTATACTCATTATATGTAACACTATGCTTTTAACTGTGTAAACTATTCATGAAAATTGATTCCCAATTATCTTCTTTTATATTCTCATACTCTTCAATAGATATTGCTCCATTACTAGCACTTATTTTCAGATACAATGACTGATCTGCTCTGTAACAGATTCATTACTCACATGGTCTGGAATATCTTCCAACGAGGAACATCGAATTCTAGATCAACTGCTGGCGGTAATTTTAATTCTTCTTTCTGGAAAACATTTGGTCCCTCTTCTAGTAGATAGCATAATCTCTCCTTATTACCAATGCTTTATTATATTCCTCAAATTAACAACACAGTTGTTAAACACAATATTATTATATAATATAATTCTAGAGTTAGTATAAATTATCATATTGAGATTGTTGATAGCTTGATACAAGCGAGAGGTAAGAACAACTAAAGACGCTCTCTTAACGATTTAAGTGTTCCTGAAATACTTCTAATTGTAATATTCTCTCTCTTTAAGATCTCTTTTATATGCTCAAGATCTGAAAGATAGCATCTTACTATTGCATAGTCTTTATCATTCTCTATAAGATATACATTTAATTTCTTACACAACTCTTTTGAGCAATAAGTATCTATCAATATATATCGTCTCTTTCTTCTAACCATTCTCTCAAACTCCTTATATCTTTAAATTTAAATTTGAATCGTATTGCTTCTTCATCTGATAATACTACTTTGTTTCTAAATAACTCTTGCTTATTTACTCTTAGATATAAGTAATTCTTCTCTATATAAGAGTCTAATCTATCTAAAATCTTCTTTAATTGATAAGGTTCAATCTTACTTAATACTTTATATGCTAGTTTATCTACTTCATAATCTATTCTAATTTTTGCTACTATGATTTCATTACCATAATGACCCTCTAATTTATTTAAGATAAACTTCTCTTCTTCTATACCAAATAGTTTGTGTAATATATTTAATATCTTTTTATAATCCTCTGTAGCATGTATTATTATATCTACCTCTACAGAAGTAAATATTCCCACGAAATTATCTATTTGTTAACTAAGTATAATCTTTGCTATTTTGCTTATTTTTATACATATATTATATTCATCATCATATTCCAGTATATTAAATCTAATAAGAAGCTCTACAATATCTAAAGCACTCTCTTTTGAAATAGATAATCTATCACTTATCTCATCTATGGTAGTTATCCCATTCTCTGCTACATACTCAAATATTTCGCATACTAGGTGTTGGTTATCGATCTGTATCATATTTTCTATAAGGAAGACGTTAGATATAAGTTTTCTCTAAATTAGGGAAATTAATATTATTAGATACTATTTTTAGGTAAAAATATTCTTATCAAAGGCTTTATATAACAAATGAGATGATTGATATATAAGCAGTTTAAGAGTTAATATATGCTAGCAAATATAATAGGTGAGAGATTAATAGCATTAAACTTTGGTGAGAGTCATGGGAGATGCATTGGTGTAGTCGTAGATGGAATACCAGCAGGTTTAAAGTTAGATGAAGAATACATTCAACAAAAATTAGATCTAAGAAAACCTGGACAATCTATCATAACCACTCAAAGGAGAGAAGAGGATAAGTTTGAGATATTATCTGGTATATTTAATAATTATACTACAGGTGCACCAATATGTATGATAATATGGAATAAAGATCAAGATTCTAGAGTATATGAATTGATAAAGAATACTCCTCGGCCTGGTCATGCAGATTATCCAGCATATATAAAATATCATGGTTATAATGATTACAGAGGTGGTGGAAGATTCTCTGGAAGATTGACAGCAACATTTGTGATGGCTGGTGCATTGGCAGAGATATTACTAAAGAATACGCTTGGTATTGAAGTATTAGCATATACAAGAGAGATTGGGGGTATAAAAGCAAGAGAATCAAGTATAGAAGAGATTAAAGAATTAAGGTATAGCAATGAAGTTAGATGCCCAGATCTAGATGCTGCAAAAGATATGAGAGAAGCGATACTTAAGGCTAAACGCGAAGGGGATTCATTAGGAGGAGTTATAGAATGTATAGCTCTAAACATACCTACAGGATTAGGTGAACCTATATTTGGAGCGTTAGAATCTGATCTAGCAAGAGTATTATTTGGAATACCATCTGTGAAAGGTGTAGAGTTTGGTTCTGGTTTCAAAGGTTCGTCACTTAAAGGTTCTGAGAATAATGATGCTTATGAGTTTAGGGATGGTAAAGTAATAACCATAACCAATAATTCTGGTGGTATATTAGGTGGTTTATCCAATGGAATGCCAATAAGATTAAGAGTAGCATTTAAACCAGCATCATCAATTGCTAAGAAGCAGAAGACTGTAGATCTAGTTAAGAAGGAAGAGTCTGAGATAATAGTACCTGGGAGACATGATCCGTGTGTAGTTCCTAGAGCACCTCCTGTAGTAGAAGGTTTAGTAGCATTTATTCTTGCTGATCATGCTATTAGAGCAAATCTTATACCAATGGTGTTAGGTAATGAGCATAGACGAACTTGAGAATAATAGAAGAGAGATAAAAAAGATAACTATAGAGATTATTGATAATGTTAAGAAGAGGATGGATTTAGCAAAGAAGATTGGAGATATTAAACAACGATATGGATTAAGTATTATAGATAATGAGAAGGAGAGGGAGTTAAGGAGTAGTATCATGGATTATAGTAATAAGATAGGTTTAGACCCAAATTTTGCCTCTAGACTATTAAATCTCTTGATAGATGAATCTAGAAGATTACAAAGTAAAGATGAGGAGAGTATAACTCCAACACAGATATTTGTAAAGAGTAAAGAGCTGGAGAGGAGTGGTAAGAAGATAATACATTTAGAGATAGGAGAGCCTGATCTTGATCCTCCAATAATAGTTGGCAAGGCACTAAACGAGGCTATAGAGAAGAAACGTTATAGATATACGGAAGCAGCAGGTATAATAGAATTAAGAGATGCTATAGCAAAGCGTTTAGGTGTAGAATATAAGGATGTTATAATAACACCAGGTGGTAGGTTTGGAGTCTATTTAGCAATATCATTACTTAGTTATGGAGACGAGATTATAGTTATAGATCCATCATGGCCAGCTTATAAGGACTGTGCACGATTAAGAGGAGTTAGTGTAAGAACCATAAAGAGTAAAGAAGATGATTGGAGTATAAATCTTGATAATTTAAAGGATGCTATTAACTCTAATACCAAGATGATTGTCTTAAATTATCCAAACAATCCTACTGGAAAGATACTTGATGAAGAGAGTATGAATGGTATAGTTGAGTTAGCACGAAGATATAGGATAACTATCCTAAGTGATGAAGTATACTCATATTATGCGTTTAAAGAGTATAAAAGTATAGCATCATATGATGATGTTGATTATATATTGATCTCATCATTCTCAAAAGCATATTCCATGACGGGGTTTAGAGTAGGATTTGTTGTTAGTAATAATACTTCTTATCTTAAAAGGATGATAAAACATCAATCTATAGCATTAACAAGTGTAGCAGAACCTATGCAGTATGCTGCATTAAAGGCTTTAGAAGGTGACCATAAAGTATACTCATCTATAATGAAGAAAAGGTTAGATTATCTTGCAGAGAGATTAGGTGCTATGCAATTATCATTTTATAAACCTGATGGCGGTATGTATATATTTGCTAAATCAAGAAAAGAAGATTTTAACTCTCTTAAGTTTGCTAGTTCATTACTAGAGAAAGGAGTAGCAGTAACACCAGGTGTAGCATTTGGTGAATATAATAATTACATAAGGATCTCTGCATGTAATGATGAGGCTATGCTTAAAGAGGGTTTGGATATACTAGAAGAGAGTCTAAGATGAAGATAGCTATAATAGGCACTGGTAAGATGGGTTCTTTATTTGCAAGATACTTTAAAGAAAAGTATTGCGTATATGTTTATGATAAATATGGAACGAATGTAGAGAAGTTAGTAAAAGAAGGAGTTAAAGAGATAACTCTAGAGGAGTTAAAAGAGATAGATTATGTAATACTTTCTGTCTCTCTTGAGAATATGATAGATACTCTAAAGGAGGTAGTATGTTATATGAAGAGAGGTTCAATATTAATAGAGATATCATCAATAAAACATTCTATATACAAGATTATGAAGGAACTTTACAAAGAGTATGGAGTAAGAATGATATCATTACATCCATTATTTGGTCAAGGCATAAAATCTATGAATGATGCTAAATTTGTGCTAGTACCAGTAGTCAATTATGAAGAAGAAGAGAAAACTGTATCATCATTATTCCCAAATGCTAAGATTATAAAGATGGATGCTAAAGAGCATGATAAAGCAATGGCTATAATTCTTGGTTTGACTCATTTGGTTAACTTTATATTTGTAAAGAGCATAATTGACGAAGATTATAATAAACTAAAAGAGATAGGAGGAACCACATTTAAACTCAATTCTATACTGTTAGAGAGTATAATGAATGATGCACCTAATCTAACTATACAACTATTAACATTAAATCCATTTATGAAGATGTATACCAAAAAGTTTATGAGACATGCTATTAATATATCAAGACTTTTGACTGATGGAGATAAAGATAGATTGTTAGAAGAGTATAAAGAGGCTAGAGAAGAGATGAATAAAAAGAGCAAAATGGAAGAGTCATATGAATTGATGTATAAAATATTACAAGAATTAAATAATAGATGATTGGTGCATTGTATATGCTTAATCTAGCCATACTTGTCTCTGGAAGGGGTAGTAATATGGAGGCTATATTAAAGAATATAAGAAAAGGCTACATAAAAGCAGAAGCAAAAGTTGTTATAAGTAATAGAGAGGCTAGAGCGTTATCAATAGCAAAGGAGTATGGTGTAGATACAATACTAGTAGACGATAAAGGTAAGAAGGGTGTAGATTGGGAGTATGACAAGAAGATACTTGAAGTGTTAGAGAGATATGGTATTAACAATACCAATGGCTTAATATGTTTAGCAGGATATATGAGAATTCTAAGCCCAGAATTTGTAAGAATATATAAGAATAGAATAATGAACATTCATCCTTCACTACTTCCAGCATTTGCTGGTTTACATGCACAAAAACAAGCGTTAGAGTATGGTGTAAAGGTAACCGGCTGTACTGTACATTTTGTTGATGAGAATTTGGATAGCGGACCAATAATAATACAAAGGAGTGTAGAAGTAAAAGATGATGATACCATAGAGATGCTCTCTAATAGAATACTGGCAGAGGAGCATATAGCTTATAGCGAAGCTATCAAACTCTTTGCTGAAGGAAGGTTAGATGTAAGAGGCAGAAGAGTTTTTATACTCTGATCTTTGCTATGAAGAAACCTAAAGTATTATGAATGTGAGGATAAAATCTTCTAGCATTCCTTACTTGATCATCAAACTTTATATCACCAAACCTACTTAATGCCTCGCTACCATAAGGCAATGCTTCTATCCTAACATTATATCTCTTAATTATATCATCTATTATCATCTCATTCTCTTCGGGTGCTAAAGAACATGTTGAGTATACTATAATACCGTCATCCTTTACTATCTTTAATGCTCTCTCTATCAACCTTCTTTGTATACTACTACAATATTCTATATCTTGTGGTTCTCTACTCTGTTTCCTTGAGAGGTCCTTTGCTATAATCCCTTCTCCGCTACATGGAGCATCAAGCATTACTCTATCAAATTTGATACCAAAATCTATTTGGCTAGCATCTAAATTAAATACATATGTGTTGGTAACTCCACATCTTTGTAAGTTAGATATCAATGATTTTAATCTATCTCTTCTTGCTTCTATAGAGATTAACAAACCTTGATTATTCATAATTTGTGCAATATATGTACTCTTACCTCCTGGTGCAGCACACATATCTATATTATTCTCATTACTAGTTGCACCTAACGCCTTTACTGCAAAACATGAACTTAGATCTTGAATATAGTAATAACCTAGCAGATACTCTGTTGTCGCTCCTAATGGATATGCACCTTTGACTTCATAAACCTCTTCTATGCTACTCTTCTTAAGCTCAAAGCCCTTTGACTCTAATCTACCTTTTATATAATTTATATCTCTCTTTAATGTATTTAATCTGATATATTTATGTTCAAAACTCTCTATACTATCTAGAAATCTCTCAAGATCTGGTATATAATGCATAAATCGTGCTATCATCCATTCTTTATATCCGTACTTCTTGGACAGATACTTTATCTCATCATTGATAGTCGAATTAATGATCATCTACGCTTTAGCTCTTTATTTATATGATCAATTATGGTTTGGAGTGATGTTCCTGGACCAAAATTACCAGTTATACCTTCCTTCTCTAACAATGGTTTATCTTTTTCTGGTATGATTCCTCCTCCAACTAGTACTATCTTTTCTCCTCCGTATTCTTTGATCAATCTTGCAACCTTTGGAAATAGTGTTAGATGCGCCCCATTCAGTAGACTCATAGCAACTACATCAACATCCTCATCTATAGCCATCTTTGCTACCTGCTCTGGTGTAGCAAATAATCCAGAATAGATAACTTCCATCCCAGCATCCCTAAATGCTCTACATAGGACTAGAGCTCCTCTATCATGACCATCTAATCCTAATTTTGCTACTAATATCCTTATAGGTTTGGTTTTACTCTCTTGCATACTATAAGTTATGTAAAAAGGGATTTAAATCCTTATGCTAATTTTGTAAATAATAAGAATAGCTTAAATACCTTGTTAAGTAATAAAGCATATGAGCGAAGGTGAAGAATTCCCTGTAAAGAGCTATGAAGGGTTTGAACAAAAAGTTATAGAAGGCTATACAATCTATAAGAGTAATAAACGATGGGTTGCACTTGTTGTAGTAGAAACGAGTTATAAGAAAGAGTTGAGATTATATGCATGGGAGTTAAAGAACGATACTTGGAAGGTATCACTTGCAAGTCAAAATGTATCATTCTGGAATTGGGATAGCATATATCAAAAGATAAAGGAGTTAAAATCAAAGTATAATCTCTAATCACTTAATACACTGTATATCTCTTCTGCTCTACTCATTATTATATTGTATACCTCTATTAATTCCTCCTCTTTTATACTCCTTTTATTGATTAATACAAAGATCATACTAAATGATGATACTATCTCTTCTATAATAGAACCGAATGCAAAATCATCTTCAGAACCTACAAATGGTTTAAATATTTTTGCCATTAGCTTAAAATTTCTAGCATTCTTTATATTATCATCGATTAACTGATCTAATATGCTCCTTAATTGAATATTTATGCCCATGTGATAATACCATCTCCATTCTTAATACTTTACATCTCCAGTTATGATCAATTTCTTTATACTAGGAAAGACTCTCTTAACCTCTTTCTCTATACTCTCTGATATATCATTAAATTCTTCTAATGTCATATTCTTCTCAACTAGTATATGCAACTCACCATGTAAGTATGGTCCTATTGGCCTTAATAATATATTTGAGATGTGCACTTTATATCTAGTCTTTATAAACGAAGTTAGTTCATCTGTTATCTCGGGATTCTTAACAGCATCAAGTAATATTAAAGATGATTCTTTAATAACAAAATATGATACTGTAAATATGAAGCTTGATATAGCAAGTGCACCTATAGAATCCATTTGTAAGAATCCGGTATATGTTGCTATTATAACACTAACAAAACCTATTATAGAACCTGAACTATCTTTTATAGAATTCTTTGCAACAGCTTTTAGTGATAATAGATTGTATTTTTTTGCAATTATATGCATCTGATATGCTCTATACCCTGATACTGCAGCAGCTATTGCTAACGTTATAAGTGCTATCTCATTATGAACTATCTCTACTGGATTTATGATATGTTCTATAGCATTATATGTTATCAAAATACCTATTCCTGTCATGCTTATTGCTGCTAATAATGCAGCAAAACTCTCTACTTTATAATAACCAAATCTAAATCGAGCGTCTGGTTTTCTTCTTGTTATAACCAATCCAAGCCATACTATTAAAGAGATTATCGAGTCACCTATAGAATCTATACCATCAGCAATTGTTACCATGCTATTAGTAAAATACCCAACTATTATCTCAATAATACCTAGACCAATGAATGTTATAAATGAGAGTTTTGATATCTTACTTCCTTCATCAAAACCTTTAGAAGATTCTGCCATATTTGTGAATTTAAATATCAAATCATATTTAAATTATTTATTAATAACTCTTCATTCTATTCTTTTCTAGATGAATTGCTCTTATAGCATTCTCTACATTCTCATCTTTATCGTTAACTATTATTAATATTCTAGATGTCTCTTCTTGTGCATCCATATTAAGTATGTTTATACCATTCTCTCCTACAGTTTTACTAGCTATAGATGCTATATTTGGTATCTTTGCCATATCATCACCTATTAATGTTATTACACCTCTATTATATGTGATTACAGCATTTTTATCATAAGCCTTAATATATCTCTCGTTCCTTTTTACATATTTTGAATCTAGAAACAATAATCTTGCAAATTCTGTATCATTTATTGTGTAAGTACTAAGATTTATAAAATCATTATATCTCTTCTCTCTCTTTAATGAAGTGATTAAGTGCCATGAATCTTCTAGACGCATTCTAACTAACGCACACCCTTTTTTACCAGTTACTATCTTTAATGGATTCTTTGCTTCAATAGACTCTTTTTTGATGATGGTACACTTCTTTGGATTATTTATATCAGTTATGATAATAGGTATCTCTTTTTTGCTCTCTTCAATCTCTTTTATAGCTATAGGATCGAGAATCTTCATACCAAACATTCCTGCGAGTTTTGCTTCGTTATATGAAAGATAGTTGATCTCTTCTAAATTATTATTTACTATCTTTGGATCAGCACTTAATACTATTCCATCTTTTTCTAGATCTATATTAACAGAATATCTATTGCTTAATAGTATTGCCAAGTCTGCAGCAGTTCTATCAGAACCTCCTCTCTCATATGTACTCTCTAACCCATCAATAGTTTTTCCTATAAAACCTCCTATAGAGACTATATCATGTTTATCTAATAATGCTATAAGCGAAGCGCTTCTCTCTAATGATTCTTGATATAAGAAATTTGCTGCCTCAAAATTATCGTCTGTAATTATAGGCCAATCCTCTATCCTAACATAATCTGCATCTAATCCAGCACTCTTTAATACATAACACATCTCATAAGAGATTGCTATCTCCCCACTATATGCCAAAGTTCTTGCTCTAACTACATCAACAAACCTTTTATACTCTATTGCTTGTTTTAATGCTATAATTACTTGTTTATATAATATATCTAATATCTTTAAGAATTCTCCTCTATATTCACTATTGATATAGTTATTTGCTATATCAATATACACATCACGTAAAATCTCAACATCGACTATCTTATTTTCTGCATATAATTCTCCTATATTTAATGCTATATCAGTTAATGATCTGATCTTGCCATGATACTCTGCTAATGGTGCAGAAAATACTGCCAATATTTTCTTCTCTTTTGATATATCTTTTATCCTATCTATAATTAGTGGTATTCCATTACCGTTAACACCTAATGTACTTCCGCCAAACTTTACGATAGTAAGATCGTGCATATCTTGTGTTTTATATAATTATATATAAATTCATTTTTGTATGAAAAATAAATTTGTTTCAACCTTCACAATTGTTTACAGTGTCTACATCAGATATACATGTATCTGTTTCAGAACCAGCATCAATGAAATCGTTCATATTTACTCCATCAACACTATCTACATAATCATTTCCATTATTACCATGTAATGTGTCATTTCCATTATTACCATATATCTTATCATTATTCTCATTACCAGCAATGAGATCGTCTCCATTATCACCATATATCTCATCCATTCCATTATTACCGTCAATTCTATCATTCCCATCTCCACCATACATCTTATCATCCCCCATATCTCCTGTTAACCAATCATTCCCTAATCCGCCATAAAGTATATCATTCCCATCTCCACCAGATATCTTTACTTCATCACCATCATTGCCATAGATTGTATCATTACCATTATCCCCAAACAACCATTCAGATCCTAAACCACCTTCTATATAATCATCACCATCATTACCTTCTAGATGATCATCACCATCATTACCATAAATCATATCATTTCCATTATTACCAATTATATGATCCAGCCCATTCTCGCCATAAAGTGTATCTATTCCATCTCCTCCTTCAATATAATCATCACCATCTTCTCCATGAATTATATCATTTCCATTATTACCATAAACAAAATCCATTGAAGTACCTGCATAAATCATATCGTTCCCATCTCCTCCATAAATCAAATCCATACCACTCCCAGCATTAATAGTGTCATCTCCTGCCTCGCCATAAAAGAAGTTATCGTTCAATGTATCTTTAATAACATCATTACCATTACCACCTCTAAAGAAGTCATGACCGTCATTATCGAGCATGTTATCATTTCCATCTTCGCCTTCTAGATGATCATTCCCTAATCCACCTTCTAGATAATCATCTCCACTACTTCCACGTAACCAATCTCTTCCATCTTCACCATATAACTTGTCATTTAGAATTCCTCCTGACAACCAATCGTTTCCTGTTCCACCATAAATTGTATCTATGCCGTTAACACCATAAAGCTGATCGTCTCCATTATTACCTTCGATGTAATCATCTCCTTCAAATCCATAGGCAAAGTCGTTACCATCACCTCCATATATCTTGTCATTGTTCTCTCCTCCATCTAATCTATCATCACCAGCATCGCCATACAATAAATCGTCACCAAGCGAGCCTATGATTACATCGTTACCATTTCCAGCGTATATAGTATCAGCGCCATCTGATGCGTATATAATATCATTGTTCTCTCCTCCATATACAGTATCGTTACCATTTCCAGCGTATATAGTATCAGCGCCATTCTCAGTATGTATCATATCATTGTTCTCTCCTCCATATACAGTATCGTTACCATTTCCAGCGTATATAGTATCAGCACCATTAGAACCACAAATTATATCGTTACCATCTTTAGAATATACAGTATCGTTACCATTTCCAGCATCTATTATATCATTACCATTTGTGCCATAAATAATATCATCTCCATTAGTACCAACTATCGTTGGATTTGAACATGGATTTGTTTGGGCCATGAGTGGAGTATTATGTAGTAGCATGAGAATCATTGCACTGTATACCATATATTTGGTTAAGATACTTATTACTCTACTTTTTTTGAGAATATCTCTTGTGTCTTTCCTTGCATCTGCCATAATAATGTTATAATTATAAGTATAATATATAGCTAACTAAATATATCATAATTTATTATGATTAAACTAGTGATATAATATAAATTATCTAGTGATATTTATCATATTACTATATAATCTATAATAAAAAATTATCACTAGCGATATAATTAAATAAAATTTAATATAGCATCTACAATATATAAAACATAACTACTATCTCTCTCTCTTATTCTCAATAAACTCCATAAATGCCTTCTTTGCATCATTATATGGCATCTGTTGAGGTGGATGTTTAAAACAATATGCCGATACACTTATCAATGGTCCACTTATACTTCTATCTAATGCTACTCTCATAGCCCTTACTGCGTCTATCATAACACCAGCACTATTATAAGCATCTATTACATTTAGTTTTACATCTATCTCTAAAGGAACGTTACCAAAATATCTACCCTTCATATGTATATAACAGACCTTTGTATTATCAAGAAATGGCACGTAATCGCTTGGTCCTATCCTCATAGGAACGTCATAAGAAACCATAGCCCTTACTGCACTCTCCTTGCTTTCTCTTTTATCTTTTAGTCTATCTTCATCTAGCATATTATAGAAATCCATGTCACCGCCTATATTCAATTGATATGTTTGATCTATCTTTACGCCTCTATCAACTAATAGCTTCACTAGGGTTTTATGAAGTACTGTAGCACCTAATTGACTCATTACATCATCACCAGCAACTGGTAATCCTTTCTCAGAGAATATCTGCTGCCATTTGGAATTTGAGGCTATGAAAACTGGAATTGCATTAATAAATCCAACACCAGCATCTAACGCTTGTTCTGCATAATATCTAGTAGCCTCTGTGCTTCCTACTGGAAGGTAACTTATCAATAGATCTGCTTTACTTTCTCTTAACCTTTTAGATATCTCTACAGGCGTTGTATTAGATAATTTTATAGCATTACTAAGATGTCTACCAACTCCATCAAGTATTTTACCCTTCTCAACTTTAACCCCTAAAGGTTCTACATCAGCAATCTTTAAAGTATTATTAGGATAAGCAAATATAGCCTCGCTTAGATCCTTTCCCACCTTACTTTCTGCTACGTCAAACGCTGCTACGAACTCTATATCGCTAGGCTTCATACCATCAAGATTATAATATGCTAATCCTATAGCCTCTTCTCCATTATTATAAAACCTTGTTCCTTGTACTAATGCAGATGCACAATTTCCTACACCAGCTATAGCAACTCTAACCTTCTTACTCATCAATGGGTAAGCTATTAATGTCTAAAATAAATTTTATGATCATGTATTATTATAATATGAAGAGGGTCAATGTGCTATAATATTCCTTGCTTTCTTTATAACATTCTCTATTATTAGAGGAGCCGCTGCTAAATGGTTCTTTGCATTAAATATCTCTTCCAACTCATTAATAGTAAGAATCTTTAATATATCCTCTTCCATCTTTAATGCTTCTAGCAAATTCAAGTTTCTCTCATATGCATTAAACGCTATTCTTTGTACTAATCTATAAGCATCAGATCTAGCAATGCCCTTCTTTATCATAGCATCAAGTACAAATTCAGCAAATATCTGACCTTTACTTAATTCTATGTTAGCTTTGATTCTCTCCTCATTTATCTTTAAACCATTTAATACCTTCAACATATCATTAAGCATCTCATCTAATAATATAAACGAGGTTGGTATTATGAACCTCTCATTAGCAGAGTTGCTTAAGTCTCTCTCATGCCATAATCCTATATTCTCCAAAGATATGTTAGAGTTAGCTCTTAATATTCTTGCAAGTGATGATATCCTCTCACTTTTTATAGGATTCCTCTTTACTGGTACAGCACTACTACCCATCTGTCCTTCTCTAAAAGGTTCTGCTACTTCATATATCTCGCTCCTTTGTAAATTTCTAATCTCTATAGCAATCTTATCTAATGTGCTTCCAACTAATGCTATAAATTGTAATAATTCTGCAATTCTCTCTCTTGATATCACTTGTGTAGCAGCATCTACAGCATACAAGCCTAACCTCTTCGATACCATCTCTTGCACCTTTAGAGCGTTTCTACCCATTAATGATCCAGTTCCTACTACGCCTAATGTTTTGCATAACAACACTCTATGCTTTAACTCGTCTAGATGCTCTAGATGAGCAATTAGATCTGTGAGCCATACAGCAAATTTCAATCCAAAGGATATTATACTAGCATGTTGCCCATGAGTTCTACCTACTGCTGGTAAATCTTTGTATTTTTCTGCATAACCTATCAATATTCTTATTATCTGTTTTAGTTTATCTTTAATTATTATTAGAGCGTCTCTAACCTGCATAGATATCCTAGTATCAATAACATCGTAACTTGTTAAACCATAATGGATCCATGGTTTTGCAATATTTGATAATTCACTTATTGCTTCAACCATTGCTGCTGTATCATGTTCCGTTCTAGATTCTAACTCTTTTATGCGCTTAATCTTTATTCTTTTACTCTTTACAATCTCTAATATCTCTTTAGAGGCATCTATAGGTATCAAGCCTAACTCTGCTTGTACCTCTGCAACTACTGCTTCAAACTCTAATTGATACTCTAAACTCTTCTCCTCCTCAAATATCATCTTCATCTCATTGCTTCCATATCTCCCAGCATCAATAGGTAAGATAGGCATGAGATAAGATAATTATAATCAAAAATAAACTTTATCTTATAGTTTAAATTGCTATTAAGAGATAGTAAGATTGGTGATATATATGGATATTAAAAATTATGTTAAACAGATTAGTGATGTTGAGTATAGGATTGAACCTATTAAAGAGAAAGGAATGAATGTTCCTGTTACAATTTATGCCAATGAACAATTAATAAGCAAGATGCTTGAAGATAGAACTATATTACAAGCAGTGAATGTAACTACTTTGCCAGGAGTAGTAAAACATGTTGCAGTATTACCTGATGGCCATGAAGGATACGGCTTTCCAGTAGGTGGTGTAGCAGCAACAAGGTTAGAGGATGGTATAATAAGCCCTGGTGGAGTTGGTTATGATATAAACTGTGGTGTTAGATTAATAAGAACAGATCTTAGTGAGCAAGAGGTTAGAGTTAAACTTAAAGAATTGGTTAATGAGTTATTTAATACTATACCATCTGGAGTAGGTAGTGAAGGAGTAATAAATCTAACAAAGAATGAATTGGATGAAGTTCTTCTGCACGGAGCAAAATGGGCTATAGAGCATGGTTATGGCTATGATGATGATATAGATGTATGTGAAGAGAATGGAGAGATGAAAGGGGCCGATCCTTCAGTAGTTAGTGAGACTGCAAGAAAGAGGGGCGCTCCACAACTAGGGACTTTAGGATCAGGGAACCACTTTTTAGAGGTACAAAAGGTTGATAAGATATTTGATATAAATGCTGCAAAGAGATTTGGAATAGAATATGAAGGGCAGGTAACAGTGCTTATACATTGTGGTTCTAGAGGGTTTGGGCATCAGGTATGTTCAGATTATCTAAGGATATGTGAGAAAGCCTTGAAGAAGTATGGAATAGAACTGCCAGATAGAGAACTTGCATGTGTTCCAAATAATAGTGAGGAAGGCGAGTCGTACAGAAGGGCAATGTATTGTGCATTAAACTTTGCATGGAGTAATAGACAGATGATAACTCATTGGACAAGGAAAGCATTTGAAAAGATTTTCAAGAGAGATACAAAAATGGATCTAGTATATGACGTAGCTCACAATATAGCAAAGGTTGAGAAACATAAGATCGATGGAGAGATGATGGATGTTGTAGTGCATAGAAAAGGAGCTACAAGGGCATTTCCAGCTGGTAAGAGCGAAGTTTCTAGTAAGTATAGAGATTTTGGGCAACCAGTATTAATACCTGGCTCTATGGGAACCGCAAGTTACATATTGCTTGGTGCAGCAAGATCTATGGAACTTACATTTGGTTCAACCGCACATGGTGCAGGAAGAACTATGTCAAGAGCTGCAGCAAAGAGAAGTTATACTGCTAAAGATGTACAAAATAGATTAGAGAGTAGAGGTATATATATTAAAGCTTTAACGAGAGAAGGTGTAGTCGAAGAGACTCCAGAAGCATATAAAGATGTAGATCTTGTTGCAGATGTTAGTCATAGAGTAGGTATTGCTACAAAGGTTGCTAGGTTGATACCATTAGGAGTCATTAAGGGATAGATATGGAAGATATAGACATTGAGATAATAAAGGCTAAAAAGATGAGAGAACTAAGAAAGAGGTTACAAGAAGGTACTTTAGATAAGAAAGAGAAGAGTGATAGGAGTATCTTGTTAGACTATCTAACAGATAGAGGGGATGAGGTATTAAGGGCTGCAGAAGAGCAGTATCCAGCACAGATGAGGCTTATAATACCTCGTCTTGCTGCTGTACTTAGAAGAGGAGAGATACAAAGTAAGATATCAGGTGCTGATCTATTATCAATCTTAAGAATGATAGGATTAAATGTTAAAATAGACGTAAGTATTAAATATTCTGAACATGGCAAATCATATTCTATTGCAGAAAAATTAAGAGATGAAGATTAGCGTTTCTTTGCAACTATTGTATGTGTCTTTGTGACATACCACCTTATATTATCCTTAAAATTTGGCCACCAATTCAAGAATGTATCGGTATTGCTTGCATGGAATAATAGAAAACCATTATACTCAGAACCCCATGCATGGTCATACTCTCCTGCAAGTTCTACACCTGCCGGTAAACTCTTCTTTATATTATCCCATTCCTTTTTTGCCCTTTCTACCTCTTCTTTACTCATAGTCTTGAATTGATAAAATACAAGAAAGGCAGGCATGAATGATAATAAACAAAGATATAATATAAATATATCTAAAGTGCTCTCTTTAACTCTTCATATGCATTGATTATCTCACTAACAGATGCTTCGTCTTCAAGCGTAGTTACATCTCCTATCTGTTTCTCACTAACTATAGCCTTTAACAATCTTCTCATTATCTTACCACTTCTTGTCTTTGGTAGTTTATCAACTATGAATATCTCATCTGGAATAGCTATAGCACCTACAGTATTCTTGATATGCTCTTTTAATGCATCTATTACTCCATCTTTTGAGTAACCAGTTTTTAATACTACAAATGCTACTATCGATTCTCCTTTTATATCATGAGGTTTTGAGCTAACAGCAGCCTCTGCTACTGCATTATAAGATACTAATGCACTCTCTATCTCCATGGTACCTAATCTATGACCTGCTACTTTAAGAACATCATCTGCCCTTCCTAAGATCCAGAAATAACCATCCTCATCAATCATAGCATAATCTCCTGTATAATAATACTCAAACTTGCTCCAATATACCTGCTTATACTTCTCATCATCCTTCCATATAGTTAATAGCATTCCAGGCCATGGTTTCCTAATGACCAGATAACCTTTAGTATTTGGCTTAACCTCTCTACCTTCCTCATCTAATATAGCAGCGTCTATAGTTGGTAGTGGATACGTAGAAGAACCAGGCTTTAAAGGAACTAATCTTATACCTGGTAATGGACTTAACAAAGCTGCTCCTGTCTCAGTCTGCCACCATGTATCTACTATTGGTATCTTATCCTTGCCTATTACATGTTCATACCATAACCAGACATCTGGATTTATAGGTTCACCAACACTTCCTAATAATCTTAATGATGATAAATCGTGCTTTGTTATTAGATCATCACCTAACTTCATAAACATCCTTAATGCTGTTGGTGTAGTATATAATATACTTACTCTGTTCTTCTCTATTATATCCCACCATACATCTGGTTCAGGATAATCAGGAGCACCTTCATACATAAGTATAGTAGCATGCTGTAATAATGGACCATATACTACATATGTATGCCCTGTAACCCAGCCTATATCTGCTGTACACCAATATACGTCATCATCATTTATATCAAAGATCCATCTAGTGCTTGCATCTGCTAATGTTAAATAACCGCCTGTATCATGAACTATACCTTTTGGCTTACCAGTAGTTCCTGATGTATAGAGTATGAATAATGGACTCTCACTCTCCATCTCTTCAGCTTCACAGAACCCTTTTCTTGCTATGTCTTGCCATAAATATTCATTCTTCTTCAAATCTATATTCATGCCTATCCTTTTATGAATTATGGTATGCTCTACAGATCTACACTTCTCAAGTGCTTTTTCTAGAGTATCTCTTAATCTTATAATTTTACCTCTTCTATATCCACCATCGGCAGTTATTACTGCTTTACTCTCTGCATCGTTTATTCTATCTATCAAAGCATCTACGCTAAAACCAGAGAATATTACACTATGAATAGCCCCTATTCTAGCACATGCTAACATAGCTATTGGTAATTCTGGTATCATTGGAAGGTATATGCTTACTCTATCACCTTTCTTAATACCTAAATCCTTTAGACCATTTGCTAAGCTATTAACTTCATTATATAACTCGTTATATGTTATCTCTCTTCTACTTCCATCCTCGCCTATCCATATATATGCTTTTTTATTATCTATCTGCACATCTAAAGTGTTATATGATGCATTTATCTTTCCACCAACAAACCATTTTGCAAATGGTTTATTCCATTCCAATACTTTATCCCACTTCTTAAACCATCTTAGATTTGATGCTTCTTTACTCCAAAATGTTTCAGGATCTTTTGCTGCTTCCTCTCTTATCCTCTTAATCTCATCTATAGATTTAGGATCGCTAAAGAATCTCTTCTTACTATTCTCTATGTATTGTTTTGATATACTCATATAAATGAGAATATATTATCTCAATAAAAAGATTTTTGATTGATATTATTGATGACATTATATCTTACTATCACCTCATCATCTATTCTTATAACATCCTTTAAATGTAATCTTATACAACTATTTATACTAGTGAAACCATCTCCCTCAACTAAAGTTATAGCATCTCTTCCTCCTATAATCAATGGAGCAATAGATATTATTATCTCATCTACTAACCCATTATATAACATACTCCAATTCAATTCTCCTCCTCCTTCAAGCATTAAACTCTTTATGTTCTTACTATAAAGTATACTTAAAAGTCTCTTGAGATCTACTTTATGCTCTCCAATAGCAATTACCTCAATGCCATGCTCTTCTAACTCTCTTGCTTTATCTATATTATTCTCTGCTATTGCAAGTATGGTCTTTATCTCTTTACTGCTCTTTACTATCCTAGAATCTTTCCTTATCCTTACATTACTATCTACTATAACTCTAATAGGTTTAGCATTATACCCATATCTTGCTGTTAATAATGGATCATCATTTATAGCGGTATTTATGCCAATCATTATAGCATCTACCTCACTCCGTAGTTTATGGACCCTTAAGAGATCCTTCTCTGATGATATCTTTGAATCTCTACTCTTACTAGCAATCTTTCCATCAAGACTCATTGCTGCATTTAATATAGTGTATGGTTTATAATTCTCCATGTATTATCCTACCATCCATCATAACTGCTCTTATATTACTAGCATCTACTCTATGAATTATAGAAGCATATGGGTCATGCATAGGATCTAGATCTATCGAATGTTTATCTATGAAGATAGCATCTGCTGGTTTATTATAATCTATATAACCTAGATCAAATTGCAACATCTCCGAAGGGTTTACAGTAACCATCTTTAGTATCTCTTTTGCTTCTATTCTATACCCTAACGCTCTACTAACTTTAAATAGATAATCCATCTCTTTAAATAGGTCTGGAGAATTTATCATGATATTATCTGTTCCTATTGCTACTTTACATCTATTCTCTATCATAGTCTTGATATTTGGTATACCAACTCCTAGTGAACCATTTGCTCTGGGGCATATAACTATATTTGCACCCTCTATGCTCTCTCTAGCATTTGTCATATGCACAAGTATATCAGGCTTTAAATAATCTATTATTCTCCTTAGATCACTAACACCAAAATTTTTGATAGATGTATCATATACATCTCTAGATTCAGATGCATGTATTGCAATTAATTTACCATCTCTTATGCTATTAAAGAATTCAAGTGCTTTATTACTATACTCATTTGCCCCACTTAAACCTAAACCATCTGCAATCCTTACTACCTCCTTTGCTTCATCTTTAGCATGCTCTGGAAGATCGTGATTATCTCTTATCTCATTAATATTATGATAATACTCTACTCTAGCAAGTACCTTTATCTTTGCATTTATACCTTTGTTTGCATCTTTAGCTAGTCTTACTCCATTTATTCCTCCTTCCCTAAAATCTGCAAATGCAGTTATGCCACGTTTTAGCATTGATAATATAGCATTCCTCATAAATGAGATAATGTGCTCCTCCTTACTCTTGTTTAAGACAATTCTCTTTATTCCAAAGATTGGATTTATGGCTTGATTAAATTCCATATTAAATGTTATATCTTTACATATAGAATCACCAATGTGTGTATGTGCATTTATGAATGATGGAATCATTAATAGACCTTCAGCATTAAATATAGCACCATCATTCTCATTTGAGAATATTCCATCTTTGATTGCAATATCCATGCTATTTAGATATTCTAACTCCTTACCATAGATTATACTAACATTCTTTATATACAACTTACCTCATATATCTTCTCTACTCTTCCTTTCTTTCTAAATGCACGTATTGTATCTAAAGCATTTGTAGCCATACTAGCTGCTTCTCTAGCACTCTTTGCTCTTCCTACACCACATTTTAATTCTATCTCTAACTCCTCTCTTACATCATTTATTATCTCTAATATATCGTCTTTACTTACTCCATTTGATGGTATCATGAAGTTATCTCCGCCTAGAAAGAATGTTAAAGCATCACGCTCCATAAATCTATATGATAATATTGAGTATAATCTAAATATGAGTGCAGAGATCTCATATGGAGAGAGTTTAGCACTTATTCTTGATGTAAAATTATCTACATCTACATGTATTATCTGTACATAACCATCTTCATAAGGAAGAGATGACTCGTTTATTCTACTAGCGTTTCTTATGTTATAAGCGTCTAGATGGGCTTTATATGGTGTCGCTGCCCTCCCTATAGACATACTTATCTCAAGTTCATTATATGAAGATCTTATGGTATTGAGTATATCTCTATGTTTATTAACATCTATTCCATTGGTTATAGCAAACATCTCATCAAATCTATTAAAGAATACTAATCCTTGATTCTTGGAGAACTGCATCTGAAGATCGCTATATAATTTGGCTTGCAACATCTGTAAAGCATGTTCTCTATCATCTCCAAGCGTTAACGTCCATGGTCCATATCCCTCTATTCTTATTAATGTTACTTGGATCATCTTATTATCATCTTATCCTCTTCAAGCATCTTTAAACGCTTTACTAATTTTACTGCTGCCTCTACTGCTCTAATTGATGATACATTAATCCTCTCTTCAGCTTCTTCTCTAGTCATCCCTGGACCTGATATACCAAGAGTTACAGGTTTACCATATTTTAGTGAGAGATCTGCTATCAGTCTAGCAGCATTAGATGCTACTATCTCATCATGTCTTGTTGCACCTTTAATAACCGCGCCAAGTGTTACTACAGCATCTACATCCTTTTGCAAGACCTTCTCTACTGCTATAGGCATATCATATGTTCCAGGAACATAAAAGATGTATTTAACATCTACATTTAACGACCTTGCATGTTCTAATGCTCTCTCAAGCATCTTTTGTGTTATAGATTCGTTAAATTCGCTAACTATTATTCCTAACCTTATATCAGCCATACCTCTCTCTTATCTCTTTAGCCTCTAATATAAATAATCCATGTTCTTCTGCATACACCCTCGCCTTTGATAATGATAACGCACCATGAGTTTTATCATCTAACATCTCACAAAGTGTTACTGCTGGCGTTGTATTTGCTAATCTTGTTAATGCTATTGCCAATTCTGTATGACCATTGCGCTCTTTTAATAATCCTTCTCTAGCAATTAATAGATGCACATGACCAGGACTCTTAAACTCTGAAAAGAAATCTCCTCTAATATCCTTACTCTTACAAATCTTTCCTATACGTGATATTGTTAACGCCCTATCCCTATCTGTAACTCCAGTAAATGTATCTTTGTGATTTATTGTTAACGAGAAGGCAGGTTTCTCTCCATAAGGTGTTAAAGTATATATCAATGGCTTTAACTCCCCATTTAATATATCATGCATATATCTTAATCCAAGTATGTTAGATATATGATAATCTAATGCAACACATATTAAACCGCCAGCATCCTTACGCATTATAGCAATATGCTCTGGCTTTACATACTCAGCTAGCATTATCATATCGACTTCATCCTCTCTATTGCTCCCATCATGCAATAGCAGGAAATTACCACTTTTGAAAGATTCTAATGCTGCATCTATATTCATCTTACTTTATTTTATTAACCCCTTTATTATTAATGTTACTAATATTATAGTAATTACTAACTTTTTAGTAATCCATCTAGATATCTACTTAGTATATCGATCTCTAGATTAACCTTATCACCTTCTCCTTTTATTCCTAATGTTGTGTTTGCTAGTGTATGAGGTATCAGTGCTACAGTAAATGTATCATCACTAACTTCTACTATAGTTAAACTGATCCCATCAACTGCTATTGAACCCTTCTCTACTATATGTCTTAAAAGTCTCTTATCCAAGACTTTAAACTTCATGATGGTTTGCTCACCATCCTTCTTCTTCTCTATTATATCTGCTATACCATCCACATGGCCTAAAACAAAATGCCCATCTAATCTATCATCTACCCTTAAACTCCTTTCTATGTTTACAATATCGCCTTCTTTAAGCAATCCTAGTGTAGTTCTCTCTATACTCTCTTTAACCAACTCAAACCTAGCTATTCCATTATTATAATTAACTACTGTTAAGCAAGTTCCATTTATTGCTATACTGTCTCCACTCTTTACATCATTAATATAAATATCTAATATCATAGCTTTACCCTCTTCTTTACTCTTTTCAATACTCTTGACCTTACCTAACTCTCTTATTATCCCTGTAAACACGTCTACCTAACCATATATTCAATTATAAACGTTATTATTAATAAATTTGAGAGTTGCAGTTTATATATTAGATTATACTTATAACCGTAAATGAGACCATTACTACCAATAGAGATCGAGTCTCACACTATTGAGCTACCAAGGAGGATAACTATAGGATATGATACATTAAAAGAATTAGGTAGGTTTATACTCGAATTAATTGATGCAAGAAGGGTTACTATAATTACAGGTAATAATATAATTAAACGACTAGGTAGTAAATGCGAAGATGCTTTAGATAGTGAAGATTTAGTATATAAATGGCTTATTGCAAGTGATACAAGTAATACAACTGTACAATATTTAGCATCTAGGATTGATACTACAGATCTTATAATAGGATTTGGAGGGGGTAAGTCAGTTGATGTTGCTAAATATATTGCATACAATCTAAACAAACCATTCATAAGCGTACCTACATCAGCAGCGCATGATGGTATCGCAAGCCCATTTGCTTCAATACGTGGAAGTAATAGACCTTACTCTATAACTACTCGTATGCCAATTGGTATACTTGCTGATTTAAAGATAATAAGATCTTCGCCAAAGAGATTGCTTGCTAGTGGATGCGGCGATCTATTAGCAAAGATAACTGCGGTAAAGGATTGGGAGTTAGGAAGGGATGAAAAGAATGAGTATTTTGGGACATACTCTGCATCTCTAGCACATCTAAGCGCTTCTATAATAATGAAAGAGGCTAAGAAATTCAATGATAAAGAGTTTATAAGGACTCTAGTAGAGGCGTTGATAAGTAGTGGAGTAGCAGCTGGTATAGCTGGTAGCAGCAGACCTTGTTCAGGATCTGAGCATCTCTTCAGTCATGCTCTTGAGTTCATTGCGCCAAACAAAGGTTTTCATGGAGAGAGGTGTGGATTAGGGACTATAATGATGGCAAACTTACATGGTCTAGATTGGGAGGTAATAAGAGATACCCTAGATAGTGTAGGTGCTCCAACTAATGCTTATCAGATAGGATTGAGCAAAGATGAGATAATAAAAGCATTGATATTAGCAAGAAACATAAGACCAGAAAGATATACAATACTAAATAAAATAAAACTTAATGAAGAGAAAGCATTAGATCTTGCTAAAAGATGTAATATCATTTAGGTGCTTCTTTCTCATAACTCTCTATGAATCTAACTTTCTTGATATTTGGTATATATCTTAATATATCATTAGCAATACCACGTTTTATTATCTGCAACCCTTCTTGAAGAGCAATGTCATTAGGTATCTCTATATCTAAACTATCATCTATCTTGAACTTTAACTTATCCTCTGCAATTGGAATTCTTCTTCTTATTAATGACTTGATCTTCTCATCATCACTCTCTAACCTCTTTAGTATATTCAATTTATACTCTAATGTCTTACCCGCAAGTTTATGATTAAAATCTATCTGAACTCTTCCAGAACCTATAAATCTAATTATACCTATCTTATTATCCATCTCTATTGCATCACCTATCTTTACATCATCTGCTTTATCTCCAAGCCTTCTCAATGGTATCATCTTAACTTTACTCTGATCCCATTCTCCAAAAGCCTTTGCTGGTGGTACTTCAATAGTTAGATTATCTCCTACGTTAGCATTTAACAATACTTCATCTACTCCTTTTAATATCCATCCTTCTCCTACTGCTAACACTTTAGGTTCATATACTTTATTTGGATCATGTATATTCCCTTTTTTCGCTTCCTCTTCTATTGTGCTCTCTATCATCTCCCCATTATCCTTGATCCGTGTAGTGTAATCTACTAATATAAGCGAGCCCTTCTCTAATGGCATAAGAGCCAATATAGACTAACCTTATATTAACTTTGCAAATAATTTAAAAAAGTTTAATGGTTCAAGGATTTAAGTTTTTCATCTGCTATTGATACTCCATCGTTATCAATCCTTATACCTAGCATATGTGCTGCCGCAGATATGGCTGATAATGTTCTTAATACATGGTATCTATTTACATCGCCCATAGAGCCTATTCTCCAAACTTTACCTTTTAATTCACCAAATCCACCTGCTACTAGCACCCTAAATTCTTTTGATAAAAGTCCTCTAAACTTTTTATCATCCATTCCATCCTTGTAATTAACTGCTATTACAGTTCTTGACCTTGCATTAGGTTTTGCAAATGGCTTAAAACCCATACTCTCTAATGCTTCATAGAATGCTTCTGAACAGATCTTATGCCTTTTTATTCTATTCTCTAATCCTTCTTCTATTATCATATCTAATGCTTCATTATAAGCAAAGAACAATGGCAAAGATGGAGTAAATGGAGTCTCTGTGTTCTGTTCATAATATTTTAAGAATCGTGGAATGTTAAAGTAAAGAGTATTTGGAGGATTGTTTATCATGAACTCTTTTGCTCTCTTACTTACTGATAAGATAGCCAATCCTGGTGGTGCTGCTATAGCCTTCTGAGTTGCTGTTATACATATATCAATATTCCATTTATCAACTGGTAGATCGTCACCAGCAAGATTAGAGACTGCATCAACCACAAGATATGCACCATATTTACTTGTTACATCTGCTGCTTTGTTTAACCAATCTACTCTTGTACCAGTTGAAGTCTCATTATATACAACATATAGCGCTTTTGCATCTTTATTATGCTCAAATGCTTCTTCTATCTTCTCTATAGATGGTACTTCGTCATAATTTGAGTTTATTCTAACAGCAATACCTCCTGCATTCTCTATCATTGTTGATAATCTACTACTAAACTCTCCATTCACTGGTATGATTATCTTATCATTCTTTCTTACTAGATTTACTACTGCTGCTTCTACACCACCTGTACCAGAGGTTGTAAGAATTATCATATCATTCTCCGTCTGAAAGATCTTTTGACTCTTCTCTCTAACTTGCTTATATAATACCCTGAAATCATCACTTCTATGATTTATTATTGGGGTTGTCATAGCTTGCATTACTCTGTGCGATACGTTTGTTGGCCCAGGTATCATCACCAAGTATTCTGATAGATTATTCATTACTTATAAAAAGAATAACGATGGGTTATTTATATCATCCAGTTAGCCTAATGAAGGGTATGAGAAACAAAGAAGCAACCGAGTTGAGTATCAAAAATAGTTAAGAATCATCTAGCAATAAATGTCACTTCCTAGTGCAATAAATTAGTTATCAATACATGCTCTACATTGCAGAAATTCTCAAGCAAAAGCTTATCTCTCAATATGCATGTTTATGATAGATGTATCTTGATATAAACATAATACAAGAGCATTCTAAAATTGGATCTTGAACAGAGAGATGAAACATCTTATCCGACAATGGATCAGTAGAAGAGGCAAGAAGTACAGTCTTTACACATTTAAATACCTAAATTAGGATTATAAGTGATATAATGTATGTCATGTATCTCAGTAAATGCACTTAGCAAATCATATGGTTCATTTAAAGTATTAGACTCGATATCTTTTGATGTTGATTATGGTAAAGTATTTGGATTCCTTGGTCCAAATGGTGCTGGTAAGACTACTACAATTAAGATATTAACTACATTAATTAAACCTACAGAGGGTAATGCAAAGATCCTAGGATATGACCTCTTAAAAGATGAACAAAAGATAAGATCTAGAATAGGAATAGTGCAGCAAAAGATTAGTCTAGAGAATAACTTGAGTGTATTAAAATCATTAGAACTATATGGTATGTTATGGAATGTTCAAAAAAGGATTAGAGAAGAAAAGATAGAAGAGGTATTAGATGTATTTGGATTAAGAGAGATAAAGAATTCAAAGACTGAAGAGTTATCTATAGGGCAGAGAAGAAGATTACAAGTAGCAAGAGAGTTTATACATGATATGGATCTATTATTCCTTGACGAACCTACTGTAGGTATGGATCCTAATGCGAGAAGGATTTTATTAGATTATATAAAAAAGAAGGTAAGTGATGGTTTAACTGTATTCTTTACTACTCATATAATGGAAGAGGCAGAGTACCTATGTGATGAGATAGCTATAATAAATAAAGGTAGGATAGTTACAATAGATTCTCCTCAATCGTTAAGAAAGAGATATGGTAGTATAAAGATGGTTGAGTTGAGACTTAAAGAACCATTTGATAGAAATGTATTGAACTATGATGGTATAGAGATCGATAATAATATAGTAAGAATAGTCTCTGATAATGCGGAAGAGATGTTAGCAGAGATAGTAAGAAGGCTACATGATAATGGTATATACATAGAATCCCTTCATGTTGATTCTCCAACACTTGAGGAGATATTCCTTTCTATAATAGATGAGAGATATGAAAAAGGTAATTAGGTTAGTAAAGAGGAACTTTATAGCAACTATAGATACTGCTTTTCTAATATGGCAAATATTCTTTCCTCTTCTTTATCTCTTTATTGCTGGTTATGCATATGCATCTATAATAGAGGGTGTTGAATTAGCAGATAAAAAGATAGAGTATCCAGCATTTATAGCATCTGGTATAATAGGTCTTAATATAATGAATAGCAGTGTAACAGCAGGAAGTATGATATGGAATGATAAGAGGACTGGTATGTTTGAGCAGATATTGATGTTACCATTTACTAGGATGGATTATGTAATGAGTAATATAATAACTATAATAATCATTGGAATAATTAGTGCTGGTATAGTAATCTTTGCTAGCATACCTACAGTCTTCAATGGTATTGAGATATCATTATCTTCAATCCAATTCTTGTTATTAGCAATATTACTTGGTTCTATCTTCTTTGGCTCAATAGCCATAATAGCATCTATAAAGTTCAAGAGCAATGAAGGTTTTCAGACTATGCTTAATACAACTTTCATATTCTTTGCATTTGTAAGCACGACATTTTATCCAGCAGAAGGTGCTCCAGAACCATTAAGTATAGCGTTTCATATAAATCCATTAACATATGTTGTAAATATAATAAGAGCTGGATTGTTTAATAGTATATATGACTTTCTATACATAGAGATCATCATATTAACAATAATAAGTATAATAACATTCACTGTAGCAACTAGATTACTTGTGAGGTTGAATGTATGAGGAACGATTTTATATCTAATAATAGAAGGGTAAAGTATTGAATAGAGAATGTCCTGAATGTAATGGAGAGATGTATTATGAGAGCAATACTAAACATTTTATATGCAAACAATGTGGATTATATGCAACAAGGGAAGATATATATGAGATATTAGAGAGAAAAAAACCCTTAAAGAAAAAGAAGAGCAAGGAGGATGAGTATCTCGATTGGTGGTTATCGTCAAAAAAATAGAACTTTAGAATATGGGGTGAAATCATTTGAGCGAATTGCCAAAGTGGGCCGAAGATGAGATAAACTCTATAAATGAATCATCATTTAAGACTATCGATTCATGGGAGGGAAGCGGATATTTTCTTGATATAGATGAGAAGAATAGAAGAGTAGATATACAATTCTATGAAGCACTGCCTATTGGTAGGCATATAATAACAGTTGAGGTTCCTAACAATATAGAGATTACAAAACTAATGAAAGGATTTGTTTATACATATAAGGTAAAAGTATTAAAAGCAGAGTTTAGTAAAGAGTTAATAACATATCTAAAAAATAATCTCAACGTTGATATGGATGGAACATATAGATTTGTTTTAGAATCTTTAGAATTATTAGATGATGTGAGTGAGACTTTACAAGAAGAGTTTGAAGAGTAATGAATTTTTATATAATAAATATAATGATAAAACATATAGTGTTAAGAATAGTACTATTATCAGCATTCGCCAAAAAGAAATATATTGATAAAACATATAATATAAGATTAATTAATGCTAATGAAAATGAAATAATTAAATCTGCGTTATTTATTGCAATTATATTTGGCATTATAACTATACTTCTAGTATCTTATATAAAAGGATCAAATATAAATATAATTGTTGCATCAATACTTTTATCTATAGGTTTAGGTCAACAATTTATAGCTCTAGCGATAGATGCACTAGTCATAAACCTTAATAACTTCATATCTATATGGAATTCAATAATATATACACTTGCACGAATGAGACATAATGATGAATGGAGGTATATAGAGAATGAATGTAGCAAGATCTTTATTTATCCTCATATAATCTATTCTTTGCCTACAGATCTTGGTGTAAAGGCATCATTAACTAAACTAGTAGGATATGTAATTGAGAAGAAAAATGATATAAATTATCCACATAAAGTAGATGATACAGAACAGAGCTTATTATCATTTGCAGAATATACTGTGGAGTATCTCCGTGAGAAATTAGTACTTTATGATTATCTTACAAACATACAGCAAAGAACAAGCAATGTAAATCCAATTATTTTTCATAGCAATAGGAACTCTGATATGGTTATTATCATAAAGACTTGATTAGATATGTTAATGCTATCCAACTCATAAAGAGTGATAGATAGTAAGTTGCTATTCTCCATACTATTATTGTACTAGCAAAGGTTGTTGGATCTAGATCAAACACTGTAAGATAATAACCTGCACCTAATTCTGTTAGTCCAGAGCCACCAGGTGAGATAGGAATTGCACTCATTGCAAGGACGTTACCTATCAATAATATAGATTCAAAGAATGTAATGTTACTAAGTACAGTAAATGATAATGCAAACAATATATAACAAATTAAGGTTAGGATGAAACCTATAATAAGTGTCTTTAACGAAGTCATATTAAAAATTATATCTGATGTCTCATATAGCGACAATAATGCCTTATTTGTATCATCTATAAGTTTGTTACTTCTTTTTCCTATTAACTTAGATAAGATAAGCTGAACAAATTTTGGTATTTGTATTATCCTCTTTGATAGTAAGAAGAGTAACAGGATATAAAAGGTAATCAATGGTGTAGTGATTAGAATTATTATCAATGAGATTAGATAGTTCTGAACTATAAATGCATAGAATGCTGATATGTATGATAAGATGCAACCTATAATAACATCACTAATAACCTCAATTGTTACTATCCATATACTAATACCAGGATTGACTCTTCGTTTATAAAGAAATGTCAGTCTTACTATCTCTCCACCAGTATAAGATGGTGTAGTAAGAGCAACAAATTCACTTGCTAATCTAACAATAATCGCAGTCTTTAAACTTATTACATCTCCAACAAAATTTTTTATATAATAATTAAATCTAAAACCTTGAATAAAGATCTTTGATAAAGTAAGTATACTTGCTATTATAAATTGAAATAATCCTACCTCAAATATATCTGAGATTGATACATCTAGTAAGAATGAAATTATTATAATTGGTATTATACTTGATATTATTGCTATTATTCTCCAAAGCATATTTATTTCATATCTTCTTGAATAGCTGCTAAACCGAAGATCTCTGGTTTTAGATCATGAATTATCTCTAACTCTCTAAATACATTTATTGCATTACTTGTTACATCCCTTGCAGTATTCTCATCTATCTTTGTGATCTCAATCCTATCTGGATGGTATCTTATCATTATCTTTCTAAACCTACTTGTTACATCATTCCATTTTGCATCCTTCGGAAGACCTTCTCCTTCCCATCTTAGCATATCCAAAAGCATATTCTTCCTCTCCATCAACTGCTCTATATTCATACGTTCTAATGTAACTACCTTCTCTTTTGCTCTCTCACTCTTCTTACTCTCAAATACAAAATGCCATTTACCTAAAGTTTTGCTCTCTTTCTCATTCATGATCTTTTCTACATCATCGTTACTAAGATGCTTACGTATTAGATCCCAAATCTCTTCATAATATGTCATATACACTTCCTTCCATGGAATTAATCTCTTCTTCTTATTCCATAACTCTTGAAGATACTCTTTCTCTCTACGGTAGAGTATACCTAATGCTATCCTTAACAAGATCCAATCCATCTCCTTCTCTCTCCTTTCCTTCTCTCTCCTTTCCATCTCTTCTGCACTAAATATACTCTTTATAGCATCTTCAAGTACTATACCCCTTGCAGTCTCACTTATCTCAGTAGTTGCTGTATCTAGAAAGCTTTGCTCCTTCTCTACTATCTTCGTCTCACTTAATGTATGATGTATCTCTAACCAACTTGCATCCTCCATGAACTGGAACCATGCATTTAGATATCCTCTTAAAGCAATCCTTGCTCTTCTCTGTATTGCCTCTGCACCATACCATCTATCATTCTCTGTAACTCTTATAGATTCGTCTATATTCTTACTGTATAAACCATCATCAAATACATTCATGACATTCATTGCTAATGATCTATTCAACCCAATGAAGAGTGTTAAGAGGTATGCTATTGCTGCATGAAACAGTTTATGAAACGCTTTATAACCTTGATTATCTATTATATATATTCTAGGGTCTGCATACCACGCTTCCATCAAACCATATCCAATGTATAATGAACGTTTAGCAGATACTCCTGCAACATAATTGGCTTTATCTATATATACTATAAAAGGATGAGTATATCTGTTACCAGCTAATACTATATCTATCTTTCCCTTTCTAAGATCATCAAATGCATTGTAAAACTCTTTTAGGTTATTACCTAAGATATTCTTTAAAGGATCGCGATCTTTGCTAAATAATGAGCGCCATGTCATCCTTTCATTCATTATATTAAGAGACTCTTTTATAAGCAAATTATATTCATAATCCGACTTTGAACCATAAATTATCTTATTATTCTTGTTTATCTCTTCAACAATTATATCCTTCTCTATATCACCCTCTCCGAGATAATACATAGTAAATTATATGAATAAACACAAATATATAATCTCATACTTTACCTCTTTATGCTAGATGAGATATTTAAGATGCAGAGAGAATACGCAGATATGCTAGATAAGAGTAGATTTCCTAAAGATAAGGAAGAAAGGATATCATTGCTTTGTACAGCAATAATACATGAAGCGTGTGAGCTACAAAGATTATGCAATTACAAGTGGTGGAAGAAACCAGAACCATTTGATGAGACAAAAGCTAGAGAGGAGTTGATAGATATAATGCATTTTGTAATCCATACTGCACTAGAGTTGGGAATGGATGCTAAAGAGTTATTTGAGGAATATATAAAAAAGAATAACATAAATAGAGAAAGACAGTTACATGGATACTAAAGTATATTAAAGCCATTGATCAAATTGCTTAGGTATAACTGCATATGAAGATTCTATCTCTCCATTTCCATTAACATGCCATCTTATGTTATCTATATCATTTATTATGGTATCCCAGATGAGTGAATTGGTGTCACTCTTTACTACTACACACTCTGTCTCTATTGGTGCAGATTTACTTTGACTAAAGATTTGAGGTCTACCAACTAGTGGAATATCTCTAAAAGATGCAGCACCTTTACAGAGGAATTGATTATCACCTGATAATTCATATGATATCTCCCCAACAGTTAGAACGACATTAGAGTCATTACTAACC
The DNA here is from genome assembly GCA_013538715.1 of Candidatus Nitrosothermus koennekei. Lineage (GTDB taxonomy): Archaea > Thermoproteota > Nitrososphaeria > Nitrososphaerales > Nitrosocaldaceae > Nitrosothermus > Nitrosothermus koenneki. The sequence goes on from JACAFH010000004.1 coordinate 131,897, forward strand.
TCAAATATTACGTTAAGTGTTAAAGCATTATTAACATTATCAACATTCTTCAATTTAACATCAGCAAATATGATATTGATATCACTCTCTAACAACTCTGCTTGACGATTTGCTCCAATATACATTGCTACGAATACCACTATAGCACCGGCTATTATAGAAGCAACAAATATTCTCCCTCTTCTATCTAGTATCATTACTATATACTTACAAAACTCCTCATTAAAACATTATTATGCAAACTAGATATATATGATGATAGATGAGAATTGTATGGTTTTAGTAGATGCTATAATAGTATGGATACATCTACTTGCTACCAGTATATGGGTCGGAGGTTCAATCTTGATTAGTATAATCTCTAGATATGTTAGAAGCACGAATCTTAACAATAGAGAGAAGACTATGTTTATAGTAGAGATAGGTAAAAGATTTAATAAGATAGCGTTACCATCACTCTTAATATTATTTGCTACTGGTATGTATAACGCTAGATACTACATTCTCTATCCTGATAACATCTCTTCCATGTATGGAATTATACTAACCATTAAAGTATCATTAGTTATAGTGATGGCAGTAGCATATATAATCCATATAAGAATTTTATGGAAGAGGTTAGAAGCAAGTTTAGATGATGATAATAGACTTGAGAGACTAAGGAAGAGTATAATCAATATAGGGAGGCTTATAGCTGTATTATCAATTGCAATACTATTACTAGCATCTATACTCGATTCGGGTTTATAGTAATTACATAATTGGAATCTTTTTTGATAGAGTATTCGCAGTTAGTAATCTGCTTTACTATATACAGATTAGTTTCTAAATGTGTAGTAACTTCGTCTACAGTAAAAGTTGATACTTCATTACTTCTACTCAAAGGTAAGACTAACATATCTGCTAAATGTTTATCAACACTAGCATTGTTAAGATATGGTCTGATGAAATTTTCTGCAGCGGTTAATCCTACACTCTCAGCACTCTTACCCTTCTCCCCTATAGAATCCCCTCCAATGAACTGCCCATATTCGTTAGTAGCATAAACAAGTATTGAAGAACCTGGGGATAAAGATTGTTCAATAGATATAGTATATGAATTACACATAATATTACTTCTCTCCAATCTTGCTAGAGCAGCTGCTATCTGTCTCTCTGCAACATGTTTTGGTAGTAGTGAACACACGCTTATCATCTTAGGTTCTGCCCTTCTAGCAGTAAATTGTATACTTCTTAATCTTGCTGGTTTTACAATACATTTAACAATCCCTCCACCTTTTGGGTAATATCCTCTCTTAACTATCTCTATATCAAACTCAATACCTATAGCCTTGTATGCTTCTCTTAACACGAACCTTACATAATCCATAGTAGGGCTCCATTTAACATCTGTTCCACCTATCAATTCCAACTCTACATAATTACCGCTTAAACTTATTGCTGGTATGGCTGCTTGTAATACCATTGATATGCTTCCAGCAGTACCTATATCAAACTTTAAATCTTTACTCTTGATCTCTTTAGGTATAAAACGTATGGTATCAGCACCAATAGTAAGGTTATGAACTTCAGCATTTGATAATTTTGCTAATATCTCAAGAGATGCTATATGTTGTGCTCTTAGTCCAGGATTTGATCTCTTTGCCCTTATGTTCTTTATCTCTATTGGCTCTCTTGTTATTGTGGATAGCGCTATAGCACTCCTTAATATCTGTCCTCCACCTTCACCATAAGAACCATCTATTGTTATCATAGTAGAGTATAGATATGGGTAATGGTATTTAATGTTAAGTATGAAGGGTCTATTTATAGGTAGATTCCAACCATTCCATAATGGTCACCTAGAAGCTATAAGATTTGCATTAAAACAGGTTGAGATACTATGGATAGTTATAGGTTCTGCTCAGAGGAGCCATGAACAAAGGAATCCATTCACTGCTGGTGAGAGATTATCAATGATAAGAGATACCCTCCTTAATACTGAGATAGATCCTAGAAGATGGTATGCCATACCTCTCTATGATGCAACTCATCATTATATATGGAGTAGAGAGTTGGATATGTTAGTGCCAGAATATGATGTTGTATTTACAAATGACCCAATTACAACTATCTTGTTTAAAGAGATTGGTAAAGAAGTAATAGGCGTGGAGTTGAAAGATAGAGATAATTTATCTGGAACAGAGATAAGGAGAAGAATAGCTAGTAATGAGGAATGGAGACATCTGGTCTCAAAAGAAACAGCTATGATAATAGATAAAAAGTCGGATAGATTGAGAGTAATATTATAATATGTATTATCAAAAAAATCATTGCATATACATTATTTTCTCGCCACTAGTCATGGTTCGATGTTTCTAATATTTTTCTATGATTTTAGATGACACAGTACTAAGATTTGAATCGAACTATAGGATTGAAACACTCGTTCATATACCTACTTTTATATATTATTTCAGTATTATTCTACTCATGCAGAGTAATGAACTAAAGAAGTTATTAGATATGTTAGAAGAGGATAAGGAGTTTAGATATGCAGTAGCAGGAGTTATAGGATATAAAGAGATACTTGATAAGTTTGCTTATTTAGAGGCTAGAATGGATGAGAGGTTTGCAAAGATTGAGGAAGAGATTAGAGATCTTAGAGAAGAAAGCAATAATATTAGAAAGGATATGCAAGAAGGATTCAAGAGTGTAGATAAGGTGTTCGAGCGTATTGCTCTGAAGATAACAGCATTAGGTGCAAGATGGAGCATAACGAATGAGCAATCGGTTAGAGAAGCGTTAAAGGGTATAGTTGGAGAGGAGTTAGGCTATACTATAAGTGAATGGAATGCTTATGATGATGAAGGTTATGTATATGGTTATCCTAGTAGTATACAATTAGATATAGTTGTTAGTAATGGTAAGATAATTGTTATAGAGATAGCATCACATATTAAGAGGAGTGATTCATTTATGCTTAAGAAGAAGGTAGAATTGTATAAGAAGAAGGAGGGTAAGGAGATAAGTAAGATGATGTTTGTTACACCATTCATAGATGATGATGCTAGGGATGCATGTAATAGATTAGGTATAGAGGTTTATACAGCAT
>JACAFH010000005.1 GCA_013538715.1 Candidatus Nitrosothermus koennekei
TCAGATAAAACTTTTTATGCGCTTTTATATTTGTTAGATCAGATAAAACTTTTTATGCGCTTTTATATTTGTTAGATCAGATAAAACTTTTTATGCGCTTTTATATTTGTTAGATTATATGAAACTTTTTTGTTGTTTATTTCAAAAATGTCTAAAATTTCAAAAATGTCTAAAATTTCAAAAATGTCTAAAATTTCAAAAATGTTTAAAATTTCAAAAATGTTTAAAATTTCAAAAATGTCTAAAATTTCAAAAAATGTCTAAAATTTCAAAAATGTCTAAAATTTCAAAAATATTTAAATTTTTAACATGTTTAGTATGTGAAAAGATTTCTCAAATATATAAGGTTCCTAAAACACTGAATTTCTATTAATATAGTGGTATTAAACAGTTTTATTTAAATAAAAATAGATTTTTAAATAAGTATATATTTTATATAAATTATGTTGATTGCGGTTGAAGGTATTAATGGTGCAAATAAAACAAAATATGCTTTAGAATATGCTACATTTATTAAAGCAGAATATATTAAATTCCCTTGCTCGAAAGAAATGTTATTATATCTTAATAATGAATACAATCAATTAGAAGCTCAAGTTGCTGAATTAAGTATATATTTACACTATTATAATTTATACAAAAATAAAGATGTCAATGTAGTATTAGAACGTGGATATTTTTCATTATATGCTTATTTTGAGAATCAGTCTTTTGAGAATTTTGTAAAATCAAATATTAAACCACCAGAATTATGTATTTTATTAACAGTTAATAAATATATACCAAAAACTAGAAAATTAAATAATAGATTTTTAAACGATGCAGAGTTTCAAATGAAAGTACAAGATAAAATGATAAAAGATTTTTATGAATTTTATACACCGATTATAAAAGATTATATTCATAATAATATAACGTATAAATTTGGTATAAGAAAAGATATATTTACATCAGAAGCAGAAAATATTTATAGTAAATTCATTTCAGTTTAATTGTCTTAGTTTGATATTAGAATAATATGATTTATTATAAATCTTCATAGAAGAATATAAAGGATTACTTTTACGTTCTTTCTTAATCCACATTCTTAATTTTGTGTAATCTGAGTTTAATTGTTCAATAAAAGTTATATATTCATCAGATGTTTTCCAAAAAGGGGGCTGATGCAGATAAATATTATCTGCATCACTATATTTAATTCTTAATTTGAAATCGTCTTTAAAGATATATAAATATTTCTCTATTAACTCTTTACCAGCTAAATTAGTTAAAATTTGATTTTTAATTATTTGTTCAGCTTCTTTTAATGTTAGATTAGCTGGTAAATGTTGTATATCAGATAATGTTATTTGATAAAAATCAAGATATTTTTTTAGCATATTAATTTTACATCTTTTATGCTTTGTCATATAAAATACTTCATTCAAGTTAGATGACCAAAATTCATATGGATTATCACAAGTAATTCCAAGATGTGCTTCTTTTTTCTTATCATCAGAAACATAACACTTTAACTTTAAAACATGTATTTTACCTTCATATTCTTTTTTCATTATTTCTGTTATATTATAATATTCTCTTATTTTAGATTGTAATTCAAGAGTATAACTAGAGTCATAATGAGATGTAAAGATAGAATCAGTTGCTAAATGATAAATGATATCTCCTCGATCTAGTACATTTCTTACAATGTTTATCATAAATGCTCGTGCATAACTAGTTAACATACTTGCAAAAATAACATTTGTTATTTTTGTTATTCTTTTTTCTGCAAGTTTTCCATAACTGATGTTTAAAAACAGTTTGTATATCTGACGTTCTTCACTTGATTCAGCATTATTTTTGAATGTTAATAATGTACTAAACCATTTTGTTAATGCTGTAATCTTACCATATTTAAAGACAATTGCATGAAAAACTTCTGTTATTACATAGCCATAGTTTAACAATTCTTCTAATTCATATAATGAATAGTATTGTGCCTTAACTTTTAAAGGATGACATAACTTGTACACAAAATGATCGTTTATTTTGATACTAACAGCTTCTGCACAAATAGGTGGTTTATTATTTCGTAATTCCAAACTTACACGAACTAATGCATTAATCTCTTTATGTTTATATTTATCCAGTAATTCATAGATATCACTTAGCTTAAGTTGTATAATTATATAATCATTTATATTTTCACTCATCTCATTAGCAGCAACAATTCCTGCAACTGGGAATAAAGAATTAAAATCATGAACTTCACATTTTATATGTTTTGAAGTTGAGTATAAACCTAATAAATTATGAATTATACCTCCACCACGATAACTATGTTCTTCATGTAATTTTTTTATAATTTCACGTGCTAAATTACTAATTTTGTTTGTTTTAATTTTTCGTTGTGAGACTTCAATATCACTTTCTAAAAGATATTTTTCTAATGATAAAAAACCAATTTCTTTGTCAAGTTGAGTGATAATATATGTTGCAATTCCTCCTAAACTCCAGAAATTAGTTAACGGTGGTAATTCAACGTTAAATTGTTTTTTAGCTATTTCATTTACTTTAGTGTAAAATACCATTAATGCGTTATAAGTACTTATACAATCATCTTTATTATATTCTATGATTTGTTCTTTACTCATATCATATACATGATTATAATTTTTTAAATGTTCTTTAGGAGTTCGTCCAATAAATGTTTTACAAAAATTATCTAAATTTGTTGCGCCTGTAAGTTTTTTTACATCTTTAAGATGAAATTTAGTATTTTTATAACGAAATGTTAACATAACTGAATTTCCAATATCTTCAATTATTTCAATATCACATTTTGACAAATCCATAGTTCCTAATTCTGCATAATTCCAAAAGGAGAACAAGTGATGTTCTTTATCTAATGTACATAGATAATCGAGCATCTCGTAAAAATCGTAAAAATATTTATACGTTTGAATATCTGCAATATATATGCCATGTAATATTTCTTTATATTTTATAATATTTAAGTAACGTTTTTTATTAAATTTTAATTCATATTTATAAGTTTCTTCAAAGCGATTATCATATTCGGTATCATATACAACAATCATACAAAGTAATCTTACTGATGTTTATTTATAACTTTAGAGTAGAAAAAAATTTAAATAGATATAATACTTAATTATAACTAATGCACTGGAAAATATTATTTTTAAGCTTATCTATATTTATTATTAGTATTAGTATTGCATATAGTGCATATGTTGCTGTTCAAGTAAATAGTGATATTATTATTTACACAGATTCAGCAGGAACTTATTTTGCACAAAATGGTTATGATAATAAAATCATTACTAGCGGTAATGATTTTTCAGCTGTTATGAATACTGCTATTAGTAGTATACAACCACAAAAAACTATTTTTATTAAATCTGGAACATATGTAGTTAATTCATTAATTACTATTAATAAAAATATCAACATTGAAGGTGCTGGTAAAGAAAAAACTATTTTATCAGCTAATTCTGATGTTTTTAATATAAATCCATCAAGTCCCAGTGTGTTAAAAATTAAAGGATTTCAAATAAGTTTTACTGGAACTAATGGTATAGGTATACAATTAAATAATTTAGCAGAAGGAAGTGTACTTGAAGATATTAAAATATCAAAAGGAAATACAGGAATTGTAATTAATCAAGCATCGTTATCATTATTCAAAGATATATATATTGTAGACTTTAGTAACACAGGAATTTTCATGGACGGCGATAACGGGGCAGAAAATAGATTTGTTGATGTTACTATACAGTCTTTAAGTTCATCAAGTAATAACCCATCGTATGGATTCAGATATATTAGAGACTCAAATTCAGCAGATATTGGTGGATTATATTTTGATCATGTTATTATTGGTGGTAATGGTAAATTAGCAAATGGAATTAGTTTAGAAAGTACATTAACAGGAGATCAAACACCAATTTATTTTTGGATGCGTGATAGTGTTATTGATGGTATAAAGACTAATGCTTTATATCTTCAAAATGTACGAGAACTTCAAATTTATGATAATTGGATAACAGCAATATCCGGAGGTATAGGTTTACATAGTAATGGAGCAGAAAAAATGTTCATTAATAACAATATTATCGTTGGTTATCCTGCAGTGAAATTAACTGGAGGTACATTTTTAACTGGACTTTCAAGATTTGTAGGAAATTGGTTTGAAAGTAATATTGCATCTAATACTTTTAAAACTGATAGCTTTGTAGCAAACAGTATTGCATTAGTTGATAATATGTTTTATCCATCTCCACCAAATATTTCTTTACAGCAAGGTGCTGATAATTTTATTCCAATAACTAATGGTTTAACCGTTATTACTGATGCCGCTTCTCCACGTGAAACACTAAAAATTACTAATCCAACTAATAATAATTCATTTTATTTAAGAAGTGGAACAAATGGAAAATTTGAGATATTAGATCAAACATTTTTCCCTGCATTATCAATTGCTCAAAATACATTCTTACAAATAAGAGGTATTTATATGAATACTGTTTCTTCAAATACATTTACATTAAATCATAATTATGGTAGTACTGATTATATTGCGTTATTTAGTATAGTTACATCTAATCCAGCAGATGGAGAATGTGTAATTAGTAATAAACAAGCTAATTCATTAACTTATACATGTACAACTTCTGCAACCAGAACATTTAACACATTAATCTTAGGTTATCTTCCTTGAAACTATTATTTTTTTTACTTGTTTTGATTATACCAATTAGTTATGTGTATGCAGATCAAACTTATATATTTTTAATACCAGAAAATAATAATTACCCATCATCTAATTGGTTAGTTGAATATACAAAACCTAATAATGTTATACAAATAGATCAACACCATGGGCAAGGTGGACAACTATTTGATATTAAATTAAATACTGTAGTGAAAATATACCAGAACGCATCAAACACTTCACCAGATTTTTATTTTGTATTTAGTGATGGCACATCTATAAAAACATACACTTTTACTGGTAATAATGTGACTTATTTTTATAAAACAGTCTTTGGAAGCAATACATCTAATACAGGAAATAATACATCTGTAATTGGAACTAATTATTTTATTAAAGTAATTAAAAATAATCAAACTAAAAGTATAGAAGGTATTCTAGGATCTTTGTCTTTATCGAATAATCAAACATTTATGTATTCGATATATGATTATTATAATTCTACAACATTTACCGGAAATGTAACATTAGTTAAAAACGTTTACACACCAATTTTATATGTTGGTAATAATATTTCTCATAAATTCTTAGTAACACTTTACGATCAAAAATCTATTTATACATTTATACTTGAGGCTGATACATCTACACTAAATGCGTTAACATTTGTAACACGAATGATAACTAATTTACTTATTCATATGTTCGGAAAAGAATCATTTTTACATACAATTATGATTATCTCGTTTTTATTTGTCGGATTAGATTTTTACTATAATAATCATTTTGGTGTTATGTTAGCAAGTTTAATGGTTATCGTGCTAGTATTTTATAATGTTGAGTTATCACAATATAACATTTCACAACCTTCATTACCAGTAGCTGCTATTTTAAGTCTTGTAATATTTGTCGCTGTTCAATATCTTAAAAATGAAAGATAATTACTTAAATGCTTTATATAATAAATAAAATGACATTGCAATTAATAGAGCAACAGTAATCATAATTAATATTAATAAATCGTTATCAATGTTATAAGTAAATATATCATTTGATACAGAACTTGTTATAGTATTTGACAAAGTATTATATGTGATTTCAACAGATTTGATTTTATATATATAAGTATTGTTATATAAAAGCGATAAAGATGTTAGTACTGGTATTAATAATAAAACGAAATAAATAAATCGTGTTTTATAAAGAACAAAAATTGTGACAGAGGATATTACAAATAATAATATTAAACTTATATTAATATCAATGACAGTTGTGTTACAAAAGATTGTTGTCGATGATTGAATGCAACTCATCTAATATTCATATATTAATACTAAATAAAAAATGTTTCGTTAGATAACAGTAGTATAATCTTTGCCTATCAATAAAGTTTTTATTTTACATTTAGTGTTGTGTTCATCTATTATTTTACTGTTTTTATATGTTTTACATTGAATTAACAATATCTCTTTTCCTTTTATTGCAATTAAATCTAATGGTCCTTTTGATCCCGCAGATCGCAACACATAATAACCTTTTCCTTCCAAATATCTTTTAATTTTATATTCGAATGTTCTTCCTTTTAAATACGCTTTGTTAGCCATAAAAAATATTTAAGGTAAAGTATATATTATATGTTATTATGAATAGGACAACTATACATCATATATTGTTTGGAATATGTGGTATGTTTTTAATTAGAATAAGTTTAATATTATTTATTAATGATTTATTTAATAATGATATTTCAATATATCTTATTTTCATTCCAATCACTTGTTTAATTACTGGAAGTTACTTATTGTTTAAATGTTATAAATATTTTCTTCGTAAAATAATTACTAGACTATAATATCTTATAAAAGATTTAAATGTAAGTTTTTCATAAATAATTACAAATATGAAGGAAGCGATGATCTATATTGTCACTGTGGCTATATCAGTTTATTTCTTAGTTGCATTAGTGTCGTCCTTAACAACTGGTGGAACAGCTGTACAAAGTTTGGATGATTTAGCAGATGTAATTATTAACTCTCCAACAAATTCTCAAGTATTAGCATTTATTAATGGGGCATGGAGAAATAGTGATATTAATGGACTTATTAACAATTTACCATGGAATAAAGTTTCTAAAGTTGGTAGTACTATAAATGATATTGATAATGTAAATGCTAATCCAGCTATTGGACAAGTCTTAGAATGGGATGGAACTCAATGGGTAGCTGGTAATGATGATACAACTAGTTTAACTGATAATAGTGTTTCTTCTAATCATATTGTAGACAATACAATTATAAATTCAGATATTTCTTCAACAGCAAATATAGCATGGAATAAAATATCTAAAGTTGGTAGTACTATAAATGATATTGATAATGTAAATGCTAATCCAACAGTTGGACAAGTTTTAGAGTGGGATGGAACTCAATGGGTAGCTGGTAATGATGATACAACTAGTAGTAGTGGTACTACATTAACTATGCCTGTAAGTGATGTAACATATTTAATATTTAGAAATACAACAGGATATTATGCTCGAAACACTGCAACAAATAATATAGATTACTCAGGTACAGATGCTGGAGCAGTTGTAACTAGTGCATTAAATAATGCTGGTGGAAACACAAAAATTGCTTTTGTTCCAACTACATCACATGATATATTTGTCTTTACAACACCTATTATTATTCAATATGATAATATAGAGATAGATTGTAATGAAGCAACATTACAAGCGAATACTAATAATCTTAATATCATTTTAATAGATCCAATAGATACAGTAGCTCAACTTATTTATATACACGAATGTTCCTTTGACCTTAATAACAAACCTGGTGCTTCAGCAATTAATACAGTATTAACTTCTAGTGATCGTATATCTTGGATATATATAACACAAAATAACTTTATAAATATAGCAAGTGGAACAACTACACAATTATATATTAATTTAACAAATGAAGAAAACTTGATATCTGTTGATTCTAATAGATTTATTTCATTAGATGGTAGTAATACATTTGGTATTTTAATAGATGCTAATGGAGTAATTGGATCAAACACAAGAATCATTAATAATATGTTTAGCGCTAAATCAAGTGCTACTGCCAGTTATCCAATTGTAATAAGACCTTCTTCAGCTACAGGTAATCAAGTTGGTAGAATTGCTATAGCATTTAATCACTATTTTGTATTTACAAATTCACCTTCATCTGCAGACAATCCTTTTGTATTATATAATGGTGTAACTGGTACAACTAATGAACATAATAGAGGTATTGACATTTTATATAATCACTTAGAAAATTGTAATACATGTATTAAAATTATTGGAAACGGTAACGGTGGATATTTCAATATTATAGGAAATACATTTGAATTATCACAAACATATAACTTTACAACTGGTAATAATTATGCAATTTATATAACTAATACAAGAAGTGGTGCTAAAATAATTGATAATGAATTTGATGTTAGAAGGGCTAATTATGTTGCTATACATAGTGAAAGTCCTAGACCTATCTTAATAGCAGAAAATACATATAGAACGAGAGAAGCATCCTATGCTTCTATCACACCATATGAAATTACAGTTAATCCAGATGTTAATTTCAGATCTAGTTCATTTATTGATATAAATACAGAAACATTCATTAGAAACACAGGAAGTATTTCGTTAACAAAAGGTGTTATTAATTCACCATTTACTACAAGTGGTCTTGCGAGTATAGTGCCATGGGGAACAACTTCTACAATAACATCTGGAACAACTTATACAGCACTATTCTTTACTTACTTTGTAAGTATCACTGGAGGTAGTGGTGTATCTATAACTATAGTTGATGCAAATAACACAACGATTGTTAGTAATGTCGCAACTTATACTGGTATATTAAAACCAGGTTGGAAGATAACAGTAACTTATACAACTACACCAACAATAACAGTGGTAATATGAAGTATATTTTTTTTACAATATTCTTCATGTTCTTTTTTATTTTAGTAAATATAAAAGAGACATATGCTACTAAAATTAATATCTTAGTTGTACGAGATAATATTCCTTCAAAATTAATTGCTATCTTTAATAATTATAGACATGACTATGTAGTTGGTTTTTCAGGATTAAATACATTAAATGAGATTAACCAAATTAATACTGGTATAAAAGTCATAAATTATTTTAATGCATCACAGATAATTCAAGAAATACCTAATTTACGAGCAAATGGTATTTCTTGGGTGTCATATGACTTAGAAAATAATTATTCTCCATCAAATGAAGTAAATGATCCGATTAATACAATAAAAAATCTATATAATAATCTTAGAGCAAATAACATGAATCTGATGTTAACTATAACTAACATACCTAATCTTTACAATGTTACTAGACAAGTAGCAAATTATAGTCAGATATTCATAATACAAGGACAAAGTTTTCAAGCAACAAATGCAGATCAATATGCAAAAAAAGTAAAAGAGTTATATGATTATATATTAGCAGATAGTAAGAACATCAATGTTTTATATGTATCTCAGACTTCTTTACTGCAAGGCGATATATATAATACAAAGTTATCACATCATAAAACATTAACATTTTTGGATGGCGGAACATTATTTTATGATAGTAATACATCATATAATGATATTATTAGTTATTACGACTGGTTTATGAGTAATTATAAGAAATCATCAACTACTTATTATGTTAGTACATCTGGTAATGATAATAATGACGGAAGTGAAATATCACCTTTTGCAACATTTAACAAGGCACTAAATACAGCTAAATGTGGTGATACAATAGTTATTAAACCAGGAACATATAATCAAGAATTAAATACTGTAAAAGATGCTTGTAAAGATTTTCCAATTAAAATTACTGGATATGGTGCAATAATAAAAGGGACAACAACATCAACCTATATCTCTAGAATTTATCATGATCATTATATATTAGAGGGTATGGAATTTGATGGTACTCAAGGTAGCAATTATGTTAATAAAGGTATAAGAATTGAAAATGTGACGAATATTATCATACAAAATATAAAAATGCATAATATAGGTGATGAAGGAATAAGGATAGTTAGATCTAGTGATATTACAATTCAAAATAACGAATTATATGATTTTGGGTTAGATCAGCTTCCAAGTGCAATAAACGGCGAAGCAATATACATAGGCACAGCACCAGAACAAAATAATGGTGTAGCAGATACAAGCAATAACATTTTAATAACATCTAACAATTGCTATGGACAAAGTACTGAATGTGTAGATGTAAAAGAGAATTCTACTAATGTATTAATACAATATAATACATTTAGAGAGTCTGACGATGCAAATTCTGGAATCATAGATATAAGAGGTAATCTTAATTTTATTATTAAAAATATTCTTAAAAATGGCTTAGGCGCTGGATTAAGGTTAGGTGGAGATACAGCAACTGATGGTATAAACAATACAATAAAACATAATTACTTTGTTAATAATGCTATAGGCATTAAATTTATGTCACACCCACAAACCATAGTTTGTGGTAATAAATTTTCTAGTAATACACAAGATAAATCAGGAACATATGCAAGTAACTATGATGTATACGCAATATGTCCTGCATAATATTTTTATTTAATTTCTTAAAATAGATAATTATGGAATCTCTATGGAATCAATCATTTAAAAAAGGTAAAGGTGTTAACATAGAACCTTCATTATGTTTATACACTCCAGAACAAGTATATCATGCATTAAAACAAAATGATAATATCGTATCATGGCTTAATTTTATATCTAATATTTATACACCATCTAAACAATATGATATACTATTGATATATCCATGTTCTGCAGATAAACCGTATTATAAGTCGAGAAGTTATAAGGCATTATACAAAACGTTAAATTCAATAGCAGATCGTGAGAATAGAATACATTTAATAACGATCTCAGAACCTTATGCACTTATACCAGAAGAATTTTACTATAGCAAAACAGAATGGTATGATTGCCCAGGTTTGTTTGAGTGGTTTTGTAGAAAGCATAAACTCAATTATAATCAAGAAATTGTAGATTATTGTATTGATATATTAGCTAGTGCTATCACAAAATTTCTAAAGAGAAATATAAGTAATTATAAAACAATAATTGCATGTGTTAGAACATATACATCACAACTTGCTTCTAAACATGATCATACACATAAAAGAATGTTAGATATTGTTAACAAAGAAGTAGATAATAAAATAGAGATTATACCTCCAGCAGAAGTTATATCAACAATAAATAAATTTGCATGGGATAGATATGGAGTATCTCATCCTATAGTTCAAAGTTATTTATACCATGAAATTATAAAAAGATTATAAAGTAGTGTTATGTTTTAACATCTTAGCATATTTCCATAGATAATTGAATGATGATCTTGCAAATATATTATCTAGATATTTTTCATATTTATCTAATCCAGATTCTAAGTATTCCTTAGCAATTTGAGATTCCATTTTTATTGTATACTCATTATGTATAGCTCTTGCCTTAAAATCTTTCCAAAGATTTTTAAAATCAACAGAACATACACTACATTTACACTGCAATAATTTCTCCATATCTTCTGCTCTTAAATCTCCTTTTACTCGACCAAATGTTGCTTGCATATTACCAACATAACGTTCTCCAGTGCCTTGAAGTATAATTTTACCATAGGCTGCTTTCCGCCTATAACCAGCAGAGTCAATACTAGAGATACCAAGATAATATGCTAAATGTAGAGTTAAAGGTGATGATCCAATACCCATCATATGTACTTTAAAATCTGTAAGTTGATGAATATATTTAACCGATATATTAATCATCTCTAGTAAAGTACGATTAAAATGTCTATCACCAAATAGATGTTTACTAGAAATAAATGTATTATCATGTATAATACTACCTATCGCAATATATTCTGCATCTGCTTTGCTTTGTAACCATTTAATATTATTTTTTAATGATTCTTTATTCCATGCATGTAATGATGGTACAAGTTTTCCGTTTAATCTAGTAGATGATTGCCAATATAAAATATTTTCTTGCGTTTTATTCCATGAATCAATCATTTCTTTGAGTGTATGAATATACCTAGAAAAAGGATAATCTAAAGGAATTGTTTTATCAGGATTTAATTGTTCTTGAATATAAACAACTCTATCTTTATTTAATGCTTTATTATGTGTACTAGCTGTAAAAGCACCATTATCAAGAAATAATTTTAAAGGTTTATAAGATAACTTAATATTCTTATTATTGTAATAATTTATAACTGAGTCCATAACATAATCATGAGATCTATCATATTTCACAGGATTTTTATTCTCTCCGATCCATAATAAAGTATCCATAAATTATGTAAATTAATATATATGATATATACTTTTTTATTCTATATTAATTCTTTGTCTTGTTTTTTCAAGAGAAATGATATCTCTTTTTCTACCAGATTTTATTAAACGGTTATGTACAAGAGTTATAAAATCAATATATAATTGCTCTAATAAATTATTTATTTCATCTTCTGAAAATCCTAAAGCATGTAAAACAGCTATATCTAATTCTCGTCTATTTATATCATTTACTTCATTATAATATACTTGTGATTGTCTATTTAGTAGTTTATTCATATCATAATCTATTCTATCTATTATATCTAAAGAAGGTACAGGAAAAATATTATAATCAATAACTTCACATTCACCAACTCCACCACCTAATCTTCTGCTATATAATTCCATAGTTAAATAGAAGATTGTTGAATTTAAGTATAACCATAACTTTTCAGGATTAGATGTATATACTAATATAAAACTATTATCAGAAATTATCGGTTTAACAGAAAATGGAATATAAATATGTTCACGCCAAAAATGAGGTAAAAATATATGAGCAGGTTTCATTAGATGTAACTGATACCATTTGGTTTTTTTATTACTAAATTTATTATGATATCCAACAATTTTTTCGTGTGTAAAACGATTAATTATAACCTTATTTTCATATTCTTTAATATATTTATGAATATATTCAGATTCAGATATTATATCATCTGAAATATATAAACAATATGTTGTTAGTTTCTTTATTTGATATGAATGATTTAATTCTCTTGGTGTACGTAATATTGGTATTAAATATTTTTTCTCAATAAAGAATTTATATTTATCTTCATTACATACATATACTAATTCATCATGATTTTTTAAAATTTTCATATAAAAAAACTTATTACCATTTGTACGTAAACCACTACGCAACAAAACAATATCATCTAATCTATGTGTTAACTTTGATTGAATCTTATCTCATATTAATGGTAGATGTAAGTAAAACCATTTACCGCTTTGTAACTTTAATTTGTTAATAACATAAATATTTAATATTGATAACTTCATATAATCATCAAATAGAATAAACATAATATTATCACTAATATCTTTTTTAGAATATAAAACAATAATCGCATTGATATCAAGATCAAAAGATCTTATTTTTTTACCATAGATAGCTATTATATATTTTTTAAGTATAGATTGTAATGTAATTCCATAACCAGTTTCTAACCATTTATCAGAAGTGATAACACAGATAACACCATTATCATCAATTAAATCAAGAACACGAATCATAAAATAACAATATAAATCTGATCTTGTACTTAAGTTATATTCATTATATAAATCAGCATATTCTTGTTTTTTATCCTTAGGTATATATTCATGTCGTATATAAGGAGGATTCATTAAAATTATATCGGCTTTTTTTTCGTAAATATTGTTGTATTAGATCTTTATCTTTTCTTAATAATGAATCATTTATTTTATATATGTTAAAAGGTATTTGATAATTAAAACATGAATTATTAAGTAAAAACAAGAATAACCTTAATTTAGTAATAAAAATTGCATAATCATCAATGTCAAAACCATATATATTATAAACTAAGGTATGTATTATTTTAGTATAATCAAACTGATTATTTAAACAAAATTTACTTAATAAAGATAATATTACATTAAGCATAATAATCATTAAATTACCTGTTCCAACAGCTGGATCGAGAATAACAATATCAGATAATTTTTTTATAAGTTCATTATCAGTTAAATTATTAAATTCGTTATAAAAAATATATTTATTATCTAATTTTTCTATTTTATCTTGTTTATTTAGATAATAAACAAGAGCCCTTTGACACATAAATATCTGTTCTTCTAATTGTGTATAATATGCTCCATTTATTGTTTTTTCATAATCTTCTTTAAAGTATTCATGTAATTGGCTAAATATTGAAGGATCAATAAATTCTTCACATTGTTTTAAAGATTCTGTAAGTGTAAAATTATAGTTATTTAAACACATACATATTTGATTAAATATATTATCATCAAGATTGACATTAAATATATAACAACGTAAATCTGGTGGTAATAATTTTTCTAAGAATTGTATCACGTCACTATAATGAAAGCAATTTGTATTAAATTTTGATTTAAGAAAATAATATAATAATATATTCATCATAATAGCTTTTAAGTGTAATATATTATATTTTGTCATCAATGTTTGATATAGATGTTTATATTCTTTAATAAAAGTAGTATATAGCATATTAAAAAAATATAAAAAGGTAATATATATATTTTATGTGGCAATAGTTCCTTGCTGGTCTAGATCTTCAATAATACCTTGTCTCTTTGCTTCATTAATATCCATTAGAATAAATCTATAATATCGCTCATTCGGTTTTTTATCTACAACCATTAGCACTGTATCGTTTTGTTTATATCTAGTAATTTTGTCTCGTAAAGCAGCATATTGAACGTTTAATGTATAGTATTTCTCAGATAATGAAGGATTTGACTCTATTACTTGAATATCTACAACATCTTGTGATGTTAGCATTTTTCCCGTTCTTGGTATATGTCTTACGTCACTTAACAGTTTAAACACTATCCAACCTCTGAATTCAGACAGCTTTAAGAATGGATAGAGTGTCTTTTTTACATCTATTCGATCTATGTTTATTCTCATAATGTTATACATACAATGTATATAATATATACTCTTTTTTAAACAAAACTTTTATATCTTAGTTTATAGTAATTTATGCATAATGGATATTGTAGAATTAGCATTAAAATATATTCAAGAAGGTAAAAGCTACCAAGAAGCATATCAACTTGCAAAAAAAGAACTTAAAGTAGAAGTTAAACCAAAGACAGAAGATAGAAAGATCAAAAAAAGTCAGTTAATGTTATCTTTATCATTGCCAAAAATGCTATATCACTGGAAATTAATAGTTGATAATGTTCAAAATAAAGAATTACAAACAATAGCTTATGCACTTGCTATTTATCCAGCTCGCCCGAAAAGTTTTATTATATGTGATAAATCTATAAAACAAGACAATCTTTACATTTCTATAGCTAAAATTAAACGAAATATTAATTATATTATACTTCCAAGACCTTTACCTCTTCCTTTATCAATGAATTATTCAACCTTTAAAGTCTCTCTAGCTAAATTATATGCAAAATTAGTTAAAAATGCTGATCTAGCTACTAATGTATCTTATGTAAAAAATATATTTAGACACGCATATATTAAATATTTTTATGATGTATATAAATTTGATTTAACATATTTAGATCAAAATCTTCTGCAACATGCAAATAAAAGTAATATAAAATATTATTTTGAATTTGATATTGAAAAATTCATGAAAGAGACGTTTATTCCAAAAATGCTAGAAATGCCTGAATATAAAGCAATATGGGATGTGATAAAATATGACTAATGATAATACAGCTATTGTTGAAGGTTTAAGAAATAGTATTTATTTTGAGACTAGTACACATATTTTAACACCACGAACGATTACATGGGCAATAAAAAGAATAGATTTAATTAATAGATTAATATCTTTTGCAGAAATAAAAGATATAACACAAACTGATAAACGCGTTAATCTTAAGGACATTGTAAAAGAGCCCCCAAAAAGAGATGATTATGAGACAGAAGAAGAATATAATCGTGCATATAATGACTATCAAATGATACGTTCTGCTTTAAATTTAAGCGCTGGAGAACACCTTTATATTGATATTTTAGATTATGAATATATTTTAAGATTAATTAATGAAATGAAAGAAATCTTAGCACTTGTTAGTGCTAAGAATGGAGCTAAATTACATACATTAATGACAACCAATATTCAAAGCGTTAAAAAATTTGAGACACCATTTGCTAGACTATTTGGACACAGTGGTGAACCATGATAATAGCAATTATCTATCTTATTATGCTTGGATCATTTGATAATATCATATACAGTTATGAATTATCGAATTTAGACTGTACTAATTATACTGAAATGACTCGTTATGAAATATATAATGTATCAGATTGTATAACATATGTTAATGCTGCTAAAGTACAGTTACTTGCATATATAGCAAGTAATATGTTAACAAGTGTAGACATAGCATCCTATCTTATTCTTGTAAAAAAAGCAATAAATCCATTTATATTAAAGAATAAAAATATTGTCTTGATTATAAGTGATAAATTAGAAATAGCACTATCTGAATATGTTCCTATTATTGTTCACAAGAAAAATGCATATTTTACACGACAATGGTATAAAGATGAACTTAGAAATAATCATTTACAAATTTATGTAAAAGGACGCTATCAACCTCTAGGTTATAAAGATAGAACAAATATTGTCACAATTTTAAACTATAATAAATATATGATGAAAGTAAGTAAAACAAAAAGAGTAACATCATATAATATATTCAAATTAGGACATTTTAAGCGTAATTGGATATTAGAAATCAATCCTATTCAACATACATATATTATTCGCTCAGTAAAGAAATTAGATCCTAGTCTTCCATCATTCAAATTTGGTTTATGGAAACGACTACAAATTATAGTACCACATTTAAATGAAACTCAAGAACTACATACTGAAAGTAGTAGTATAAATTCTATTTTAATGCAGAAAGTAAAAATTAATGTAAGAGAAGTAACATTAGATGAGAGTAGTGCATATTTATACTCTTTATTACAAGCTGTTTTAAAAGACGCTGAAGATAAACAGAAATTACTAGAAATAAGTTTTCCAATCAAGTGGATATTCATAGCGTTAATAGTATTTATAGCAATTTTCATGATGATGCTACAATGGAGTATATAACATCTAGAGCTTTTAATTTACTATCAAATTATAAGAGTAAAAGTACTAACATTGAATACTTAACTTTACCCACTGTTACTAGTTTAATTTCAGATAATATCATAACAAGTCTAGAAAAGTATAATTTTTTCAGTATTTATATAGTTGGAATAATGGGTAGTGGAAAGACTACATTAACACGGTATATATCTAATGAAATACAACCATTAATGTTGCAGAAAAAATGGAAAATTAATTATATTAACGTTGAACTAAGAGATGATGAGGATAACGAAAATTATCTATCTAATATGTTAGCAATAGCATATAAAGACGGAGAACATAAAAACGTTGATGTTCATATTGTAGTTATTGATGATGCCAGTTATTTCTTTTCCTCACCAACAAAATCAACACAAAGATCTAAACGTGATTACACATTAATAAGACATATCTTTGAAGATAAAAAAGTACTCGTTATGATAGTTGGTCATCTTTTAACAGCAGTACCACCTATACTAAGAGCTTCAAATATATCATTATATACTACACCGCCTATTAGTTATGCACAAGAATTATCTAAATTAATCATTGCACCATTAAAACAACAATTTAATTTTAAATTAAATATGTTTCAAAAAATAGTTACGGACGGTAAATACGAAAGAGAAGAAAACAATACTAAGAAAATCATAGTATTAAAGTCAGATGAACGTCCTGTTCTTCTTGTAAAAACAGATGCTGTTAATGTATGTAAGTTTATGAAAATATAAAAAAAATATTATATTTTTTATATTTTAACTCGACCAGTTTCTGACGTAAGCGAATAAGATTGTTGCTGCTGCTAAAATAGGCAATATAATTATAAGTATGCCACCAAATTTACTGAATATATCACATCCTTGTCTCAATGCTTGTTGTATACTATTTTCATTTGTACCTTGTGCTGGACAAGCAAAGTTTGATCCCATGATATTATATAGTTGTGCTAGTATAGTTACTGCAACAATAATGGCGACAGAGACGATCACTACAGTCATGACACTTTGCATTGTGACCATATATTAGTATTATATATGTATTTCTTCTATTTATATATTTAGATAAAATTTAATAAAAAGTTAAAAAAGCAATTCAAATTTAGGTTTGTTTTCTTGTGTTAACTTATATTTTCTTCTATGTTTTTTATACGGTCCACGTGGACCTCGTCTTTTCTTCAAGAGTAGAATCGTCGGATCTTTTAATGACCAAATTTCACCCATTTAAATATATTATATAATAATACATTTAAATACTTTTCTTTAAAATAAAAATTCTGCTCCTCTTCTGCCTAATTTGCGTGTTTTTTTCTTTCTCCTACGTCTAGTAGAGCCATCGTTTCCAGAACTATCACTTGAAATGATAGGTGGTGGTTTAAATTTAGGTTGAGATTTAAATGGTGAACTATCTGGTATTTTTAAAGCCGATTTTAGAATTCTTGAATCTGATGTTTTATATGTTGGTTTGGTTAAATCTGTAACTGCTGGTAATGATGGTGATACACGAAATTCTTGTATTTTTGCCTTCTTAATAACAGGTTTTGATTTAATCATATCTGTTTGGTTAACCAGTGACTTTAATGATTCTTGAGATTTTCGTCTTGTTTTTATTATTTGTATAGGTGATATTTTCAATGAAATATCTTGTTTAGATTTTAATTTTTGTTTAGGTTTTGGTTCTTGTTTTGGTAATAATACTAATACTTGTGATGTTCCAATAATAGAATGAAACTGGTTTTTATCAGATAATTGTTTACGTCCTTTCTGTTGAGATGATTTTTTAGTTTGTTGTGGTAATAATTCTTGCATTAATCCCTTGTTAGTTTGTAATGTATTAGATCTATTATTTTTAGGAAATATATTTTTGAAGAATTTATTAGATACATTACTTACACGTGATACAGGTTTTTTAACTGTTTGTACATTTTTATTTAATAAAGCATTTTGTTGTGAATGTTTAAAACTTAATTTTATTGCTCTGCTAAATAAATAAGGATTTGTGAAAGAATTCATCTTTAGATTTTTAATAATATCTTGTTTTGTAGTAGTTGTTTTACTTCTAATTCGTTGTTTAGTTGTATTTATTGTTGATGTTACATCTCGTGACAATTGTTTCATCTCTAGTTTTAAGCTTCTAGTTAACATATATGGATTAGTTACTGGATTTAATTTAGTTTCTTGTATCAATGTATTTTTAGCATTATTTATAGATTGTCTTGTTTTTTGAGGCATTTGAGAAATAGTATGTACTTTTTGGATTGTATTACGCTTAATATTTTGTATGTTATATTGAATAACATCTTTAATTGATGGTTGTACTCCTTTTTCTAATGAAATACTAGATGTTTTAGATACTTCTGGTCTTTGTGTTTTTATTCTAAAAGAACGTTGTACTTGTTTAATATTATATTTTACTTGATCTGAAATAGTAGGTTTCAGTATATCTGGAGATACATCAATCTTTGGTTTAACATTTATATTATTTGATGAGATTTTTATATTAGATATATCTGATGGTGGTTTTGGTTTTCCTTTACCAAAAAATTTACTTAAAGAACTTCCAGTTTTTAATATACCTTGAGTAGTAAAATGAATAAGAGCAGTACCAGTAATCCAATCTGCAACAAAACCACCAGCAGCACCAATACTATAATATGGATCTTGTATATTTCTGATAAATTTTTGATTTACAGTTACACCTTCTTTACCTATATCTATAGGTGTACTACCACTTGTGTCAATATATGGAACCTTTAATTGTTCTGCAACAATTCCAGCAATTGTAAAGTGTTCAATAAATCCTTTACTAACTTTTTCTAAAGGATTAGAAGGCATATCGGCATTCTGTAAAGATTTAATAGTCTTTTCATATCTTTGTTCATAATATTTCATAACTTTATCTGGATCTTCTCCTGATTTCAACTTAAGATATGTTTCATATTCTAATAATATTGTAGGATCTTTTTTAAGAACAGTACCTATATCACCTTTTTTCAGATCGTTTTGTATTGCATTATAACGTTCAACCACTTTTGCGTCTTCTAATTGTTTAAGATAAAATTCACGCTTAGCTTCTGTAATTTCAGTATTATATGTTGTGATCGGATCAGTAGACAATACAATTTTATTGATTATTTGTGTTTTTTTGTCATAAGATAATCCTTCACTCTGTTCTATACTTTCAGTTAACGCTTTTTTTATCAAATTTATATTAGTTAAATATTCTTTAGCAGGATCCTCACTAAATTCAATATTATGTATCATAACATCTCTAGTTTTAGGATCCATACCTAAACGTGTAGCTTGTTCATATACTTCTAGTTTATATGCTTCTTTTTCCCAAAAAGATGATGGTTGTGATATATCAGGTTTAATATATCCTTTATTTACCCATTTTTCTACAATAGGATTATTGATATTACTCATCGAAGAAACAGACATTCTATATTTATATTCTGGGTGATCGTAATAAGCTACTTGTTCTTGTGTAGAACTAATATCATTAGCTTGTACTAATGAATTATTTGAAGAATTGTTCGTTGATGTGTTTATTAATTTACTAGAACTAATTTTATTAGAGTTAAAAGATTTAATAGTAGAACCATTAGGCATGTCTAAATCAAACCATTGTTTAGCATTATCACTAACTGATGTAGGTTCCAATGTAATACTTTGCATAGCTTCTTTAAATGAACTTTGAGGTGATGTTGTACTTGTATATGGTTTTTTATCACTTTCATTTAACATCTCAATATATGACTTACTAGAATTTTGTGTGTTAGTTACTGTTTTTTCAGGAGGAGTATAATTTGGATCTTTTTCTTTAAAATATTTAACAAATAAATTAAATGCCTCATTACTAGACGATGAACTCATATTACTGGACATAAATATATATAGGATTATCTCATATATAAAAATAAATATGTCTGGATTTCATATAACAGTATTCTTAGAAGTACTAAACTTATATCGACTACATATGTCACAAGGAGATAGTAAAGCTGCAATTATTATTTTAAATACATATGTTAATCAATATCTTAAAAATAATATAGTTATCAATAATCTAATGCCTGAACATGAAAAGCTTGAAAAACTGTTTTCAGCCTTATTTAGTACATTACGAGATATAACATCATCATATGCTCGCTCTGATGAAAAGAAACTAGATAGTATTGATGAAATAAAAATTAAAGATGTTTATAATGCGTAACCGAGAATAT
This sequence comes from Candidatus Nitrosothermus koennekei, assembly GCA_013538715.1. Taxonomy (GTDB): domain Archaea; phylum Thermoproteota; class Nitrososphaeria; order Nitrososphaerales; family Nitrosocaldaceae; genus Nitrosothermus; species Nitrosothermus koenneki. The sequence goes on from JACAFH010000005.1 coordinate 21,217, forward strand.
GAAAGACAGCCATATCAATTTTATTTCTTTCATGGGCTGCATAATCTAAAGATAGAAGTAACATGTCTATAGGCACGGGTTCAGAGTGAAACAGATCAATAAAGTTACATTGATTATAGTACCTAAGGTAAGAATATATCGTAGGTTTCTGAAAATCGAATATTGATGCTGTTGCTGTTTTGTAATCAATTACATACTCCTTATCGTTTATCGCATTTATTAATGTTTCTCCTACAAATGTTGTAATATTATAAGATAATGTTACTGGCTGAAAAGATAATTTTAAATCAAACTGTTCATCATTCATTACACGCTGATAACCTTCGGATGTAAACGCATAATTAATTACTTCTTGTATTGTTGCCATAAATATACATGGTTGTTATGTTATATTTAAAACTTACTATTGAAATGATATGATGATCTAATAAACACTTTAACTATGTAAATAGTTAAAATAGCTATAGTTGCTAATATAATTAGCATTATAGGATCCGGAAAAATTAAACATAATGTTTCTACGCTATGCAAATTTCCAAATAAACTTTCATAAAATTGAATAAATCCAGGAGAACAATAAGATGAAATATTTTCTACTGGAAATATATAAATTATTAAAGTTACAAATGTTATTATTACAAATAAATTAACAAAAAAGCTTAAGAGTGTTCTCATATCCACCTATTAGCAATCCAACTAGCTATACCAGCAACAGTTATTACAATATAAACAACTCTTACTATCAATGTTAACCATGATGGTAAAAATCCTAGTAATGCAGCTATTGAATTACCAGTAATAATATCTAAAAATATCTCTAAGCCAGTACTAAAATCTCCAAAATCACTAGTACTATTATAACTTGAAGTTGAATTATATGTCAAATGTAACTTTGATAGCCAATTATTTAAAGGTTGATTTGTTTTTAAAATCTCATCTAATTGTTCATCTGTTAAATTACTAGAAGCATATATAATACCAACAATTGTAATCATTGTACTTACTAAATATAAAAATAATGATGCACGTACTAAACTCATGCTATAGACCTCATAATTCTAAAAGCAGCCAACGCTATAACAACTGAAATAGCTAAAATTGTTATATTCGTTAATTCTGCTGTACTAGTAATAAACATATTATATGCATTTAACGCAATAAATACTAAACTACCATATAACATATATAAAGCAATATTAGCGAGATTACCATGTTTAATATACCATCTTAAACCAATTAGACCCCAAACAATAAATAATATCATATTAACATCTAAATTTAAAGAAGTAAAGATATCATAGATGCTATTATATTGTGTCCAACAACTAAAATCTAAACAGATATCCTAATCACCTCTAACACTATAATATAATAAGAAAGCACCAGCTACAAGCAGCATAGCAATCCAAAAATAATTACCAATAATAAAATTAGCAAAATTCTTCCATAGAGTAAACGTATTTGCATATGGATTTGATGAATCTGAAGGTAATTGTAATAATAAGCGTTGTATTACATTATTATAGAACGGTAATGTTAAAATATTTACTAAAATGATAAGCAAAATACCAATAATCAATGTCGCAATTAATCGTATCATAGAATTATATAATAAGACTTCATAAATAAATCTTATCATTATTAAATATTTTGTATTAAGAAATATTTTAATATCATTACAACTAATAATCTCTTCATGGACACACAACTACTTATCAAGAAACGCGATAACACTCTAGTCCCATTCAATGACCAAAAGATTACTAATGCGATATACAAGGCATTATTAGCAACAAATTATGGTGATTATCAATTAGCATATAAATTAACTCAAGAAGTGATTGCTTCATTAAAATCAAAAACAGAAATAAGTGTAGAAGATATACAGAATGAAGTTGAAAATATCTTAATTAAAAATCAGTTAACTGATACTGCGAAAGCTTATATCTTATACAGACAAGAACGAAATAATATTCGAGAAATAAAGAAAAAAATCTTACAGAAAAACACTTTAGATGAAGTTGATAAAAAACTAGATATTGATGCTTTAACTGTACTAGCATCTCGTTATTTATTAAGAGATGAAAATAACAATATTATTGAAGGACCAAAACAGTTATTTGAAAGAGTTGCTATAACTATTACATTAACTGATATTTTATATGATAGACGAATATATGGCATATCAAAAATACAACATAAATATACTTATAGATATGAAGAAATAGCAATAGGAAAATATAAATTAAATAAATATCATTTCGAAACATTACGAGATTTATACAATAATCTAAACGAACAAAAACAAATGTTACTGTCTTTTACTGAATTAATAGAGAAAATTAAAAATCATGAATTTGATCAGTATGAAGAAAATATAAAGATATATTATAATTTAATGGTAAATTTAGACTTTCTTCCAAATTCCCCAACATTAATGAATGCTGGAACTAGAAGTAGACAACTCAGTGCATGTTTTGTACTTGATATGGAAGATGATTTAAGCTATATAATGAATACAATTAGTGTATTAGCAATGATATTTAAATCCGGAGGTGGTGTTGGGATTAACTACTCAAATATCAGACCAGAAGGAGATATAGTTGCTTCTACTAGTGGTGTAGCATCTGGACCATTGTCCTTTATGAGAATTGTTGATACTGTAACAGATGTAATTAAACAAGGAGGTAAACGCAGAGGCGCTAATATGGGTATATTAGAATCATGGCATCCTGATATAGAGAAATTTATAACAATCAAAACAAAACCAGGTATTTTAGAGAATTTTAATATAAGTGTGGCTTTAGATAAAGCATTTTGGGACGCATATATTAATAATACAAAATATAAATTAATAAATCCACGAACTGGAAATACAGTTAAAACAATTGATCCAAATCAATTATTAGATTTAATAGCTGTTTCAGCATGGGATAGTGCTGAACCTGGTGTATTATTCTTAGACAATATTAATAAATACGAACCTTTAAAATATAAATTAGGAGAATTAAGAGCTACAAATCCTTGTGGTGAACAGAGTTTATACCCATATGAATCATGCAATCTTGGTAGTATCAACTTATCTAATATGGTAAAACGACGTATAAATGGAGATTATGAATTTGATTGGGAAAAATATGAAAAAACTATAAGAATTGCTACAAGATTTTTAGATAATATCATTGATGTTAATAAATATCCAACTAAAGAGATTGAAACAGCAACTAAATATACACGCAGAATTGGCTTAGGTGTTATGGGTTTAGCAGATTTACTTTTTAAATTAAAAATAGCATATAACAGCAAAGAAGGTTATGAGTTTATGAATAGACTAGCAGAGGCATTAACATATTACAGTATTGATGAAAGTATTCATATCGCTAAAGAACGTGGACCATGTACTGCTTATTCAGGTATTGAACCAGATATAAATATATTACATGAATCAATTAAAACTAATAAAATACCGATAAATACTAATAATGGAACATTTGATTGGAAACACCTTAATGCTAAATTGGCAATTTATGGAGTAAGAAATTCACATACAACAACTGTTGCACCAACTGGAAGTATTTCAATGATAGCAGGTTGTTCTAGTGGTATCGAGCCTTTATTCGCATTAGTTTTCGAAAAAAACATTACTGTTGGGAAATTTGTATACACTAATAAAATTTTCGAAGAAGAATTAAAGAAACATAAATTATACAACGATGATCTCTTAAATAAAATTGCTAATAACTATGGTAGTATTAAAGGATTAGAGTTACCTTTTGAAGATATATTTGTAACTGCAATGGATATGCACTGGACAGATCATATAATAGCTCAAGCTATATGGCAAAAATGGATAAGTAATGCTATTGCTAAAACTATAAATATGCCTAATGACGCAACTGTTGAAGATGTTAAATCATCGTATCTACTTGCATATGCATTAGGTTTAAAAGGTATTACTGTATATAGAGACGGTTCTAGAAATCAACAAGTTTTAAATGTTGTTGCTAAAAATAAAAATTACCAAATTCAGCCATCAGAGTATGCTGTACAATATATTAAAGATAATGTTAACAATGTATTCTTGAAAGACATAGAAAAATCATTTAAATTAATGTACTCAAATAATACACCAAAAATACAGAAGTGTCATATATGTAATAATCCATTAGTAAATATTGAAGGTTGTAAGTGCTGTTATAGATGCGGATTAAGCTATTGTGCATCTTCATAAATATTTTTTACTGATAAATAGAATCATTTATAACAGCCTTTGTTAATGCTAAGTTTTTAAATGCAACATTTATACTTGCTAAATTATTTAGCTCAATATTAGTAGTCTGATTTTGTTGACTAGTATTAAAATTATAAGCATTTATTAAGATATATATTGACACAGCTAAAATTATACTAAGTACAATTATATATCCAATTATTTCAAGCATATTAATAATTATAGTTTTTGTTATTTAAATATTTATTTAACTTTTCTTCTTTTCTTTTTTCAGATTCAAATCTTGATAATTCATAATCATTCATGTCTACAAACATATTTTTTACTAAATTCTTATGTACATTATATATTAATTTATACATATCTTGAGCAATTTTTCTATAATATGGATGACCTTGTTTAGATGTCCTTAATTCTATTAAATGATACGCTTCTCTAAGATTAAGTTTAATGAAATAAGCATATTTATAAGCAAATGATACAGCATATTGTGCTAGATATCTATCTTCACTTGCTATTACTTCATATGCTTTGTTAGATGCATCCATACACTCTTTAAACTCCTTCTCTGCATCTATCATAATAAATTCTTTTGGTAGTATATATCCTAACCTTGTATTTAGTAATTGTCTAGATAATGTAAGTATTCTATGTCTATGTAGGTCTCTAAATATACCATAATCTGTTACTAGGTCAAATGTGTAATATGCTAGTTCAAAAGCTCTACCAACTCTATGTCTTCTATTCTTTCTATGTTTTAGATAAGCATCTATTATCTCTATTCTTTCTTCCACACTTAACCTTTTAGCAATCTTTAATAATTGTGATAATGAATGATTGTTAGCATATTGATAAAGGATTCCAGATATTATCTTTATCTCTGCATCATCATCATAATCAATTAGTTTGATACCATCTCTCATCTCTGGCTCTTCATCTATATACTTTGCAATATTTGTATCCCTTCTATTAATGATATATTGTTGTAACTCTAATCCAAACTTGCTATTAACACGCTTAAAGAATGCTGGAAGATAAGAGTTCAACTCATCATAAAGCATGCTAGCAATTCTCTTCTCTTCATCTAGTTTAGATGCATATAATATTATAAGCAGATACTCAAAAGCTCTAGCATTACCAGAGATAGCAAGGTTTGAGAGTGTTGATGCTGGAAGAAGGTATCTTAATCTATCTAATGATGATGCTTTTATACTTGCTTCATAGATCCTCTCTGCTGCTTTTATAGCTTCTTTATCTTTAAGCATATCAAACCTCTTCTCTATACCATCACTATCTTTAAATTGCATCTCATCTATTCTAATAGATTCTTTTAGATAACTAACCATACTATCAAAAAGTTTAGAGTATGTCTCAAATGCTAAATTACATGCTTCTTCATATTCTCTATATTTACTTAATCTATCATCAATATAATATTGAAATCTTCCATTAATCTTCTGATCAAATCTTACATATCTAGTAGACTTTTCTAGATATGATAAGCCTATCCTTCTATCTTCTATACTCTTGATTGCTATGTTAGAGATGCCTTCTATACCAACTTGTAATAATCCAAGTTCTGCTACTGAATCATCACCATACTCTATTAGCACTCTTTCATAGAATTCTGCACCTCTATTAGGATTGTTAAGGAATTCATCAAGAAATATTCTCCTCATACTTTTACTCGATCTGCTATATCTACTCATCAATGCACCTCGATCTATCTGTTTTGGTGTAGTAATAATGAATACTTGTTTATCTACATTAGAGAAATGTTCTTTCAGTATCTTCTTCTCTTCTTCTGTAAATTCCATACCATCAATAAAATCTTCAAGCTATTTGTTGATTACGATGAGTATTAATATAAGGAAGAGAGAGCAAGTATATGGCAAAGATATGGAAAGATGAAGATGTTAAGCTTGATGCTATCAAAGATCAAGTAGTAGCAGTTATGGGTTATGGAATACAAGGACATGCACAGGCAAACAATCTAAGGGATTCTGGTATAAAGGTTGTAGTTGGATTGAAGAAGGATGGTAAGAGTTGGAATAGAGCAAAAGATGATGGACATGATGTAATGAGTGTAAGTGAAGCTACCAAGATTGCAGATATAATTCATATTCTAATTCCAGATATGGAGCAAGCAAGAGTATATAATGAAGAGATAAAGCCATATCTAAGAGATGGCAATGCATTAAGTTTCTCTCATGGTGCTGCTATACATTGGCAATGGATAATTCCTCCTAAAAATGTTGATGTTATAATGGTTGCACCAAAAGCTCCAGGACAAAGGGTTAGAGAATTATATCTAGAGAATTTTGGCACACCAGCAATAGTAGCAGTAGAGCAGGATTATACAAAGAAGGCATGGGATAGATGTTTAGCATTAGCAAAAGGTATAGGGTGCACAAGAGCAGGAGTTATAGAGACTACGTTTAAAGAAGAGACAGAGACTGATTGGTTTGGAGAGCAAGTAGATCTTTGTGGCGGAGTACATGCTTTAATACTTAATGCTTTTGAGACGTTAGTTGAGGCAGGATATAAGCCAGAGATAGCATATTTTGAATGCTTGCACGAATTAAAGCTTATAACAGATTTAATACAAAGGAATGGAATTAGTGGTATGTATGAGAGGGTAAGTGAGACTGCTAGATATGGAGGTTTGACTCGTGGTCCTAGAGTAATAGATAAGAATGTAAAGAGGAGAATGAAGGAAGTGCTAGAAGAGATACAGAGTGGTAAGTTTGCAGAAGAATGGTTTAGTATTTATGAGAAAGAGGGTAAACAGGCATTTGAGAAGTATATGAAGGAATTAAGGGAACATGAAATAGAGAAGGTTGGAAGTAAGGTTAGGAGCCTTATATGGAGAGATTAAGCGTATCCTCTTCTCTCAAATAAGCTCCTAGATCTACTAAATTATTTATGGTTATTTTATTAATATTTATTTTAGTATGATCATATCTAGCCCTTCCAATCCCTAATGCATCTCTATGCTTATTAATAATAATAACCTCATCATTTGCAATAAAATCTGCTGTATGTTCTATTATAGATGAACCAAGTATATCTCTTCCATAAAGGAATAATTGTTCTGCATGATCATTAATCATAATCTGCTTACTGCATCTATTATCTACAAATAGTTGAAGTATTGATAGTGAAGGGTGTAAATGTTTTCTTATCTTACAAACCTCTATACCAGCATACAATGGATTAAGAGTTGTAGTAAAGCTATCATTAATCATGTATATACTATCACCATTAGTTAAAAATCTCTTCTTACTAAAATGATCAAATACATCCCAATATGATAAGAAACTGTTAAGTTTAGTCCTTTCTCTTCTGGTTAATTCTCTCATAATATTATTCCTAAGATAAGAGATAAATCTCTTTTGTTGAAGATATATTAATAGAAGGAGGAAAAGAGAGGTTAGATTGATAATAATAGATGGTAAACTAGTAGCAAATCATGTAAAAGAGGATGTAAAGATAGCAGTAAAAAAGTTAAAGGAGAAAGGAGTAGAACCATGTCTAGCAACTGTATTAGCAAGTGATGATCCAGCATCTGCTACATATGTAAAGATGAAGAGGAATGCGTGTAGAGAGGTTGGTATAAAGACCATAGACCATGAACCAAAGAACTACACAAATGAGCAGATGATAGAATTGATTACTATGCTTAATGCTGATCCAAAGGTTCATGGTATATTGATACAACTTCCATTACCAAAGAACATGAATGAGTTCATTATTACTGGTACTATAGCACCTAATAAGGATGTTGATGGTTTAACTCCGTTTAATGCTGGTATGTTAGAGTATGATCAAGGAATGCTTAAACCTTGTACACCAGCAGGGATAATGGAGCTATTAAGGTATTATAACATAGATGTTAAAGGTAAGGATGTGCTCATAATAAATAGAAGTATGCTAGTAGGTAAGCCATTAGCAATGATGATGCTTAATAACGATGCAACGGTAACTATATGTCATTCAAAAACAAAAGGTTTAGAAGAGAAATGTAGAGGTGCTGATATACTTGTTACTGCTGTAGGGAATAATATATTTAGAGTAAGGAAGGATATGGTTAAAGATAATGCTGTAGTAATAGATGTTGCTATAAATAGGGTAGATGGGAAGTTAGTTGGTGATGTTATATTTGATGAGGTTAAGGAGAAAGCAGCATATATAACCCCTGTGCCCGGTGGAGTAGGTCCAATGACCGTAGCAATGCTATTAAAGAATACTGTATTAGCAGCTTCATTAAATAATGGGATTGAGATATAAGGATTCGTTAAGAAAGATAGTGTTAGAGACAAGGAATATGTTATCCAGTAATATGCTAGCATCTCTAAGTGATATGATTCAATATAGAATTATATCGCTTAATGAATTTAATAGTGCTGATATAATAGGAGCGTATTATTCAATAGGTTCTGAAGTAAAGACTGACAAGATAATAGAGTATGCTTTAAAACATAAAAGATTAGCTTTGCCTAGAGTTGAAGGTTCGATTGTATTTGCTCAGGTTAAGAGTATGAATGAACTAGTTAAAGGAAGATATAATATAATGGAGCCTAATGAATATTCTACTATTATAGAACCAGATCTTGTAATCGTACCTGGAATTGTATTTGATGAGAACGGATATAGAATTGGATATGGTAAGGGATACTATGATAGATATCTAGCAGATAGAGATATTAAGAAGATAGGTTTAGCCTATGATTTTCAGGTATTTCCTTACATACAGCATGAGAAGCATGATATTAGATTAGATAAGATAGTGACAGATAAAAGAATAATAGTAATTAAATAGCATGAGATTTTGGATAGATATCTGTTTTATCTATTGTATTGTTTTGAAATAAGTGTTATATGCTAGAAAGTAGATATCTATGCTAAAGATACTAATTATTGTATAGTAGGAGAAACAAAGACTAAAGCAGTAAAGAAAGCAATATTACAGATAGAGAAGGATATCGATAGATTATAAGTATTCTCAATATATTAGAGGCAAGTTAATAATAATATATGCTATTAAAGCAATGCCAGATGCTATAGAAGAGGCAAAGATATATGGTTAGTAACAGCTAAAGTTACTGAACTTAAATTATAACTTTCTGATAATACTATTATCTCTATTTAATATATTGATAGTTTGTGTTGATAATATTATCTTATTAATGTAACTAACATATACCTTACCATTCTAATATACTCTAATCTTCTTGAAATGTAATAAAAATAGCATCAAATAGTAAATAGATAGGTGAGTTATATTGCTTTGAGAAATCTAATAAAAATCGTCATTAATGCAATTTATTTATTAGTACATATAGTTATTAATCAACCTCATTGCTCATAAGATAATACAAAGAATAATAGATAAGAAAATCAGTGTAAGAGGAGAAGCAAAAAGTATAGAATATTCAATTTCTTTAGTTTAATCAATTATCTATTGATATATTAGAGTAAAAAATTAATAAACTATATGATGCTATGTTATAGGTTACAACAACAACTCTTTGTAATCTCAAGGTGAAGACATAAAAACTAGACCGTGTTTAGTAAACTTTATTAGTGAAGTTCGAGAAACTATTGGTTATTCATTATAGGATTAGTAGGTTAATAATGAAAATACATTAAAAATTGAAGAAAATTAATGTATGAATTATATGTTGTTAGGTTTTGGCTTAAACACTATTTGTAACGATGGTGATGATGAAATCGTTAATGTTATCTCTTCTATCTTAAATAAATTTGCAAATTTATTTATAATACTTAGGCATTGTGTATAGAATTGTTTTAATATGTCGAGTATCTTAGTAGGTAAGTGCTTAACTTTTTCAATTAGAGCATTAACATATGTTGTGGTTATTGTTAATGTTGATAACAATCTAGCATTTAATTCACTAACAATTACATCTTCTTCACCTGAAAGCATTTCTCTTGAGAGTAGTCTAATGCCTTTATATCTTATTGTTGCCTTTTCTAGTTCACTCTCGATCTCTTTTAATTCATTAAGTTGCTGAGTTAGAAATTCTGTTATATCTTTGAGTTCACTCTGTGATAAGTCATTAGTAGACATTATATTAGTATATTATCCATTCTATATAAATATATTATAAAAGAAATTATGTAGAAAAGCAGGGGCTTGTTATAATTTGACATAATAAGATTCTGATTACTAGATTAATAATTGGAGTAATATAACGAAGCATGAGATTCTATTGATATTTAGTTAAAATAAATAAACTATTCATAATCATAGTTACAATAGTTCATGTATATGCCTTCATATAGGTAGTTAGAGAGATTCACTATTATGAGTTGATTATATAAGCATAGAGAAATAGGATGGATTAAGATTGATGATTAGATCCAGATGATACCAGAGCACAAGTTTTCATGACAGAAGATGGTATTATTGATAAACAAATAATGAAATTTTATGTAAAGGTGATTGTAATGGAGCATATAATACAAGAAGAAACTTTCTAAATAATAAAAGAATAAAGAAAATGCATGGTTAGTAGGGCAGATAGAAGATCTCATGCAAAGTAGAATAATAGATATGGATATAAATTGGTAGCATAATTTACTATCATCATTCAACTGTATTCTAATGAGTTATAAAGAATATGATTAAAGAGCTCGAGATCTACTGGTACAGTAATTATTTGCTACATGTAATTTTTAAATAACTTTTTATAATACATAATATCTTTCTTAATTATGCAAGCGATAATACTTGCTGGAGGTTTTGGTAAGAGGCTTAAACCGTTAACAGATGAGATACCAAAACCTATGATAATGATTAATAATAAACCTATAATTCATAGACAGATAGAATGGTTAAAAAGTAATGGAATAGATGAGATTATAATAGCAGCAGGTTATAAACATGAGCATATCATAAATTATCTTACTAATCATGATCTTAAAGTAAGCTATGCTATAGAAGATAAACCTCTAGATACGGGTGGAGGCATAAAGAATGCAATGAGTATGATAGATGATAATTACTTTATTGCAATCAATGGCGATATATTAACAGATATTAGGTTAGATGCTCTCTTTAATAGTATAGATGATAGTATAGCAAGTATAGCCTTAGTTACACTTCCTAGTCCATTTGGTATAGTTGAGGTTGATAGTAATTGCAATGTAAATGGATTCGTAGAGAAGCCAAAGATTAAAGATTATTGGATAAATGCTGGAGTATACTACCTCTCCAATAAGATAAGAGATTACTTACCAGATGTAGGTAGTATAGAGAGGGATACATTTCCTCTATTAGTAAAGAAGCATATGTTAAAAGCAGTAAAATATAATGACGTATATTGGAGATCTATAGATTCTCATAAGGATATAGAAGAAGCCTCTAAAGAATTGAGATAAGCATATGAGATTTGGTATAGCGTTAGGAACTTTATTAAGACATGAAGATATCATCAAATCTGCATCTATGGCTGATAATGCAGATCTAATACTCATTCCAGAATCATGGGGAAGAGATGCATTTGTAACTTTAGGAATGTTATCTTCTCTTACTAAATATGCAACACTTGGGAGCGCAATAGTAAATATATACTCACGAACTCCAGCCAATATTGCGATGGCTGCTGCTACTCTTGATGTATACTCTAACAAAAGGGCACTCATAGGATTAGGTGCTAGTAGTAAAGCAATTGTTGAGAATTGGCATGGTTTAGAGTTTAAAGATACTTTAGTTAGGATGAGAGAATATGTTGAGAGTATTAGATACATACTTACTGGCAATAAAGTTAATTATTCAGGCAAGATAGTAAGGATTAACAACTTTAGATTAGGATTTAAACCACTTAGAGATAGAATACCTATCTACATAGCAGCAATCAGAGATAAGATGCTTAAATTAGCACTTGAGATAGGCGATGGATTGATACTTTATCTCTATCCAGATCATGAAGTTAGAAGGATTAGATGTAGAGAAGGCTATGAGATACTATATCTGATAATAACGGCAATATCTGATGATATGGAGAAGGCTATTGAGAGGGTAAAGAAGACACTAGCGTTTTATATAGCTGTAGGGGATATATATGCAGATTTCCTCTCTACTCATGGATATAAGGAAGAGGTAGAGAGTATAAGGGAAGAGTATCTAAGACATGGATTGATTAACATTCATGAGTATGTATCAGAGAGGATGCTTAATTCACTAGCAATATATGGTGATAAGGAAGAGTGTAAGAAGAGGTTTAATAGATTTGCTAGTATGAATGTAACACCAATTCTACATATAAATCCAGTTTATGATGTAGAGAAATCGTTAATAGATCTATTATCGATCATCAAAGCATGAGTGTATATGCTAAAGCTTATGGTTTGACAAAATTTAGGAAGAATGATGATTCAATCTATAAACTTGCACTAGATTCTGCTATTGATCTCATCAAACGATTTAAGATTAACAAGGATGAGATAGATGGAATTATAATCTCAACCTCGTCTTCTGAACCATACATGGCAAGTATAATAGCAGAAATGCTTGGAATCAAGCCTAAAATAGCAAATAAACTTGAACAGATGTGCAGTTCAGGTTCTAGTGCAATTATTGATGCGTATTCGTATCTCTTATCTGGATTATGTAAGAATATACTTATCATAGGAGTTGATAAATATGATACTAAGGCTAATCAACTAGAGTGGGATGCTAATAGAGGAGATTTTAAGCACCCAGCACATTGGGCAGCGTTATTTGCTAAAGCTCATATGAGAGAGTATAATACAAGTGAGGACGATCTAGCACTTGTTACAGTAAAGAATAGAAGATATGCTTGTAAGAATGAATATGCTTATTTTAATAACGAGGTTAGTATTGAAGAGGTTAAGAATAGCAGGCTTATAGTAGAACCATTAAGATTGTATCATTGTTCATATCCTTGTAATGGTGCTTCCTCTATACTCCTTACTAACGAACCCGATGAGAAACCTGTAAAGATAATTGGCATAGGGGCAAAGAGTGTTGGAGCTAGTATAGCGAGTATAGATGATCTAAGAAGCATAACATCAAGTAGAGTAGCAGCAAGAGAGGCATACTCTATGGCATCTATAGACGCTAAGATGGTAGATATTGCAGAGATGCATGATGCATTTAGTATATGTGAGATTATGTTGTATGAAGATCTTGGATTTGTTGAGAAAGGCAAGGGTGGGGTATTTGTGAGAGAAGTATTTGATGAGAAGAGTAAAGTTAAGGTAAATACTAGAGGAGGGTTGCTAGGGTGCGGTCATCCAGTTGGTGCAAGTGGTATATCTCAAACTGTTGAGATTGTTATGCAATTGAGAGAGGAAGCAGGGATGAGACAAATAAAGGATTGTAAGATAGGAATGGTTCATAATATGTCTGCTGCAGGAACTACATCAAATGTAATAATAATGGAGAAGGATTATGGGTAAGATAAGACTTTATATATGCAATAAGTGTAAAACTATGAGTATTGCTAATAACATATGCAGCAAATGTTTAGATAGCATAGATGCTATTGAGGTAAATAGCGAGGAGGTTGAGATGAGAATTATAGAGAGTTCTTATTCATCCATAAATAATACAAGATTTGGTTTGATAGAGATCAGATTCAATGGAATGAGCGAGAAGATAATGAAGATGCTTGATACTAACCCTTAAATGCATAAAGTATACCATCTCTTGATGCAACAAATAACATATTATTTGAGATACATGGTGAGGAATCGATCATATCCATAGTTGGAAATTTCCAAACTATACTACCATTCTTTATATTAAGCATGTAAATGCTAGCATCAAGTGATGATATTACAACATATCTATCTGTAACAGCTGGAGATGCCCAGAACTGATTATTTGAAGTAAATTGCCATAGTTTATTACCACTCTCATTAAAACAATATACATTATTATCAGAAGTTGCAAATATTATATACTCATTAGAATATGCAGGAGATGCTAGTATTGATTTAGCACTCTTCTTTACCCATTTAATATTTATATCGTGATCTAAAGAATATATCATGCCATCAAAAGTTCCTATCAATATAGAGTTAGGAGTAATACAAGGAGTGCATGATCTAATCTTAGAATCCAATCTTGTTCTTTGAATAATCTCTCCATTCTTATCTATTTTATAGAGATAATTGTCATCAGAACCTATAACTATACAATCGTCTAACATTGATGGCGAAGACCATACAGCATCGTTAGTATGAATAGTAACTTTAATCTCACCATTTGAAGGATCTAATGTGTATATGTTACCATCCAATGAGCCTATGAAGAGAGTATCATCTATTATTAATGGCGAGGCAAATATATCTCCATTTATACTTTGCTTCCATCTAACTCTACCTTCTTCAGCATTTAACGCTATTATATAATTTGTATCCTTGAATCTCATTCCTTTTATCCATGTATTGAATGTTGCTAGATAGATTGTATTATTATGAATTATTGGTGATGATACTATTGGTATCCTTAACTCACTCCTCCATATTATATTGCTAGTATTGATATCTATAGCATAAACAATACCAAACATATTAGCAATGTATAGTACATTATCACTTACTATTGGAGAGGATACACATTCATCAATCTTCTTAATCCATGCTAATCTCAACTCTCCTAACTCTTCTGGAGAGTATCCTTTCCTTGTAGGATCTGCTCTAAACATACTCCATCTCATAAACTATCTATTCTTCACTAATTATTATGTCTAATTTGTATATAAGCTTAAAAAAATTATATGAACTATAGTCTATTTCTAGCCTTCTTTATTATTGATACTAACTCATCTAATTGTATATCTCCATGCTCTATATTATGTGCTATATTGTTATCATCTATACTAAATTTACCCTGATAGCCTAGATAAAGATAGGTATCTCCATATATATTACTAGACTCATCAGCATGATCTAAGAAGAGTAATACTCTACCTTTCGATTTTGTCTCGTTTAATAACTCCTCATATTCATTAGAGATATACTTCTCATTGCCAATTACACTAACCTTTATCTTACTGCTATTATAATTGCTATCAATTACTCTTTCTATATCGACTATAAAATGTGTTATAGGATAGCTAACTTTATCAGTCTTATGTTGAGTAGTAGAGTCTATACCTTCAACTCTACCTATAACTATAACATCACTACTATTTGCTAATTGTTCTACTGTTAATGGTACATATGATGTATGTATTCTTCCGTGTGGTTCACTATTTAGCACTATAATTATACTTGCTATCAATACTGCAATTCCTATACTAGATATTATTATCTTCTTCATGTTCATCACCCATATATATACTAGTAAGGCTAGAACTATCATGAGACTTTATACTGTTCCATTTATCACAATTATAGGAAGGATACATAACTGTATTCTCTGGATAATCCTTGAACTCTACATAATGTCCAAACTCATGTCTTGCTACATAATCTAGTATATATTTACTATTCACATAATCATTAAGACAGTTAGTTGAAGATGTTATATACTTATATTTGGAATTGATTATCATATCAGAATCTACTATATATCCTGCTTGAGTAGTTTGAACTACCTTACCAAACCAATTAGTATCATGATATTCTCCAGTAATCCAGTTATTACAACTACTAACTCTATTTAAAGTGAATCGAGAGGGTAGAGCATTCCAATCATTTCTTGCTTGATCTAATTCACTTGCTACCTTACTAAATCGATTAGTGCTACCATCTATGTTAACATTCTTTAGAGAAGATGAGTCATAACATACGTTTATGCTAGATGATAACCATCTCGTACCAGTATAATAGTGTGTAGCATATACTTGCATTACTGTTTGAGTTATTAACAATGCTATACTTGCTATCATCATTGCCTTCATTATCTATCTTAACTAATAAGGGATATATATATATCGAAATTTAAGGCATGATTTATCCATTATCTATCTATATTAAATATATCATCATTAATTAGATAAAAATTATGAGATTATCTTATTATCTTTAATTCTCACTAATCTCATATATTTAGTATCTATCTCTCCATTCTTTATGCAATACTTCTAATCTCTAAAAATCTTCTTTATTGCTAAGGATTGATTATACACTATACACATACTGCTCATATACCTTAATAATTATATAGAATATGTATATAGAAGAATGAGTATTGCTATCTTAAAATGCTAGATATATAAAACCATAAATCTCTTAATCTTTATATTTATTTAATAATCAATAATAAAAGCTGTTATACTTCATATATTATCAAAACCAATTATTATAATTTAATGATTTATCATAGTAATTTTCTATCTTATTTTTATTATTCAATATAATTAAGTAATGTTTATTTGAAGTACAATTAAACATAATTATTAATATATTCCATAATATTTATAGTATGTCTTTCATAAACATCGTAAACTCTATATTATTTACTTTTATGAATTATAATCATGGAAGAGAGATCAGCAGGTGCGGTATTATTTAGAGAGAATGATAAAAGGTTCTATTTATTACTACACTACCAAGCAAATCACTGGGATTTTCCAAAAGGGAATATAGAAGAAGGTGAAAGAGAGGTTGATACTGTAAGAAGAGAAGTAAGAGAAGAGAGTAGTATAGATGATATAGAACTCATAGATGGTTTTAGAATGATAAGTGAGTATTATTATAAACGCAGTAACAAGATTATACATAAACAAGTTGTATTCTATCTTGCAAAGACTAAGCAAGTAGAAGTGAAGTTATCTCATGAGCATACTGATTATGCATGGTTAACGTATAAAGAAGCGTTAGATAGACTTACATTTGTTAATTCTAAAAAGATATTACAAGAAGCTGAAGAGTTCCTCAAAAATTATTAGATAGAACATTATAATGGCTATTATGGATGAAAGGATTAAAGAAGTTATATATACAAAGATGAATGAAGCAATAAGCAAAGAAGGGATAGAAGAGATATATCAAATCCTTGATACTCTTCCATTTATTAAAGATAAAGGAGAATTAGCGTTAGGTATCATCATAGGCAGAGTGTATAACTCTTTCCACTATCAAAGCAGAAGGATATTAAAGAGAGATGCAAGTAATGAAGAGTTTAAAGAGTTTATATCATTATTATCTAATAATATAGAGAGTATTAAATATGCTATATCTAAAATTTAGTAACTCTCTCATATCCCATTTATGAATTAATTATAGCCTGATAAGCTATTTAGAGAACATTTTATATCATTAACTATCTTATCTCTTATCTCTTCTAAATTTACTTCTAATTCTTTAGATAAACCTTTACCTATATTAAAATCTGCAGCCTCTATAGCATAAAGAGTTATCTTTGGTATTGCTCTTATGCTCTTTAACATCTTAAGTATATCTACTACATTTAAAGAGTGTGTTGATGTAAGATATTCTGTATCAAAATTAAACACTTCTTCATCCTCAAATTTATGAATAGTTCCTACTTTACTCTTAACCCTCATTGCGTCTATAATTATAACCTTATCATATCTATCAATAACTTCTAATATTGATGATGGTTCACTAGATTCTATAACATCAAGATCTAATCTCTCTTTAATCTGCTTAGCAATTATAATACCTATTGCATCGTCTCTTCTATATGTATTACCTATACCTATTACCCCAATCATTCTCTCTCTATCTTTGCATTAAGGAAGTGAGTTGCACATGATATACACGGATCATAATTTCTTATGGCTTGCTCACATCTCCAAATTAGTTTATTATCTGGCAACTCTATATGCTTTTTAACAAAATGGTAAAGATCTTCTTCTATTATCTTCTGATTTTGTGATGTTGGTGGTATTATTCTTGCTTCATTTATGATACCATCTTCATTAATATCATATCTGTGATAAAGTATTCCTCTAGGGGCTTCTGTGCACCCATATCCTCTTGCATCTCTTACTACAAAATCTACATATGGCTCATCTGGCATCTTATAATGTTCTATTATCCTTAATGCCTCAGTAAATGCATATAGTATCTCTATGCTTCTAACCAATATACTCTTGAATGGATTCTTACAATACTCTAAACCTATTTCCCTTGCTATACTCTTAACATATTGTGGTAATCTATCAAAATTTAGATTATATCTAGCCATTGGACCAACAAAATATGCTCCCCTATCCTTTAAACGGGCATGTAATGCATTTGAATACTCTACATGCTCCTCTATTATGTTATCTTCAAACTCTCTAACTAATATATTTAGCCCCTTATTAGATACAATCCTACCCTCATTAAAGGGATATTCATCCTCATTCCTTAATCCTATAAATTCATAATCTCTCTCAAACTCATAATACTCTAACTTTGTTAACCATCTTATAGCATCTATACACTTATCCCTTGCAGCTTCTATCTTATCTATTATGCTTCTTAACTCTTCCTCTTTAGGCACTTTATAGAATCCTCCTACTCTTGCATTTATAGGATGAACTTCTCTTCCTCCTAATAAAGATACGATCTCATTACCAACCTTCTTTATAAATAATCCATCTTTTACTATAGTTGG
The DNA here is from genome assembly GCA_013538715.1 of Candidatus Nitrosothermus koennekei. Taxonomy (GTDB): domain Archaea; phylum Thermoproteota; class Nitrososphaeria; order Nitrososphaerales; family Nitrosocaldaceae; genus Nitrosothermus; species Nitrosothermus koenneki. The sequence goes on from JACAFH010000005.1 coordinate 40,020, forward strand.
ATGAGCCTTTGCAAGTTCTATAGCATTATTATAACCTAGAAAATCTGGTAGGTGAAGCATGAATACATGTAATGCGTGACTCTCTACCCATTCTCCACAATATATCAATCTCCTTAACTCTCTAATCATGCCCTTAATACTTATCTTTGCTGCATTCTCCATTGCATGAATAGAGCTCATTTGATATGCTATTGGACATATGCCACAAATTCTTGCAGTTATATCTGGGGCTTCAGAGAATCTTCTTCCTCTTAAGAATGCCTCAAAGAATCTTGGAGGTTCATATATCTTTAACTTTACATCTTTCACTTCATTATCTGAGATCTTTAAATACATTGCTCCTTCTCCTTCAACTCTTGCAAGATAATCTACTTTAAAGGTTCTACTCTTATGCTCGTTCATTATCTATCACCCTAAATGATTTAGAATATGAATTAAACATCCTAAATGATCTAATTATCGAACTATCGTCCATACCTATATCCCTAAACTTATTTGATAATGATTTTATATTAGGAGATTCATGGGGACCAAAACAACTATAACATCCTCTATTATACGATGGACAGATTGCATTACATCCAGCATTAGTAACTGGGCCTAAACATGGTATGTTATTAGATACTAATATGCATACATTTCCCTTCCTTTTACACTCCATACACACACTATACGAATGTATGTTAGGCTTCTTATTATTGAGGAATGATGATATTACTTCTAATAATTGATACTTACTAACAGGACATCCTTGTAATTCAAGATCTACATTTACATGATCTGAGATAGGGGTAGAATGATCCAGTGTCTTGATATACTCTGGCCTTGCATATACTATGCTTATAAACTCTTTAATATTACTAAAATTTCTTAATGCTTGTATTCCTCCAGAAGTAGCACATGCTCCTATAGCAACTAGATATTTTGAGGCTTTTCTAATTGCTTTTATCCTCTTTATATCATCCTCTGTAGTTATTGAACCTTCTACTAATGATATATGATATGGTCCTTTTATTACAGCCTTTGAGGCTTCTAAAAAGTATGCAATATTTACCCTATCTGCTAATGATAAAAACTCATCCTCTAAATCTAAAAGGCTTAATTGGCATCCATCACATGAAGCAAATTTCCATACTGCTAATTTTGGTACTCTCATATTAAACCTCCTTTATTGTTAATAATCTCTCAACCCTCTTATAATTAAATACAGGACCGTCTTTACATATGAACTCTTTCCCAAACTGACAATGGCCACAAAGTCCAAGAGCGCATTTCATATTCCTCTCCATTGAGATGAATATATTACTTGCATCTATCTTAAGATTCAATAGTTCTCTTGCACTAAAATGCATCATAATCTCTGGACCACAAATGAATGCTGCTGTATATGATGGATCTATATCCATCGTAGAGAATAATGATGTTACTATACCTACCTTCCCCTTCCATCTCTCATCTGCTTTACTTACTATCACCTCTAGATCAAGATCAAATCTTCCTCTCCATCTCATCAATTCTCTCTTATACAAAAATGAGGCTGGATCCTTTACACCATAACGTAATATTATTCTCCCATACTTCTCTCTATTTGCTAATAGATAATAGATTAATGGTCTTAGTGGTGCTAATCCTAAACCACCTGCTATTACAACTATATCATATCCTTCATAGTCATTAATTGGCCATGGATTTCCAAATGGTCCTCTAACTCCTATACTATCACCTTTTCTTAAATTGGTTATAGCATGAGTTACATGCCCAACATCACGTATAGTATGAATTATTGTTGGCTTAGTAGGATCTCCACTGATAGAGATAGGAACCTCTCCTACACCAAATACATAAAGCATATTAAATTGTCCAGGTAAGAATCTCTCCTCGCCTTCTATCTCTATTGTAACTGTATTATATATCTCTCTAATTACCTTCCTTATACTAAATATTGTTGGAATGTATGGATTATTCACATCTCTTCCATCTCTAGTAATTGTATTCTAACTGCTTGTAAGCGTTTCATTATTATACTAGCGAGACCTTTCATAATAACATAACCTAATCTATTATCCTCTTCACAATTCTTTATCATTAGATTGGCATCTACCTTTATAGCTCTCGTTAATTCTATTGCACGTGCATCAAAATGCCATTTATATGGAGGGAATAACCATGAGATTCCTAACACTTCATCCTTTCCTATAGTTTGTATTATTATCTTACCCTTATGTGCTGTAGATAATTCTAGTGCTACTCTCCCATGTGTTATAAAGTATATAGAATCTGCTTTATCACCTTCTCTAAATATAATCTCACCCTCTTTAAATATGGTTAGAGTAGAGTAGTTTGCTATGCTAGAGATGTCAACATCTATACCCTTAAAGAATGCATGATTCTTTATGTTATATTCTATGCTCATCTTTTACTCCTCAATGCTCTTATCTCTTCTGTAATATCTATACCTACTGGACACCAGGTTATACATCTTCCACATCCTACACAACCAGAGGAACCAAACTGGTCTATCCATGTAGCAAGTTTATGAGTTATCCAATGTCTATATTTTGCTGCAGTAGAACTCCTAATGGTATTTCCATGAATATATGTAAACTCATTTGTAAAGCATGAATCCCATACTCTCCACCTCTCACTAGATTCACCTTTGAGATCTGTTACATCCTCTACATTGTTACAGAAGCACGTTGGACATACCATTGTACAATTAGTACATGATAAACATCTCTTTGCAACATCGTTCCAATACTCGCTCTCATAATTGGAGTATAATAACTCTTTTATATCTGATGTATCGATGCTCCTCTTCATGCTTTTAGCAGTATTATTTACAACCTCTTCCGCTTTCTTAATCTCATCGTTATTTGCTTCCCTATGTCTAACATTCTTAAGTATCTCTTCTCCTAACTTACTTCCCACATCTATTATGAAGTAATGATTAGGTTCTATTACTTCAGTTAGTGCAAGATCATATCCAAATGTAACCTTTGGTCCAGTATTCATTGATACACAAAAACATGTATTAGATGCAGTTATGCAATTAACAGCAAATATAAATATGTTATCTCTCCTCTTCTTATATACTGGATCTATAAATTTGCCATCCAAAAATACCTTATCTTGAATATATATAGCATGAATCTCACATGCTCTCACACCTATAAATGCTAACTTCTTTCCATCATAATCATTCTCTATTATTTTAATACCATCCTTCTTTGTAATCTCAAAGAGTTTTATAGATGGAGGAAAGAGATACCTCTTCCATGAGTATGGACTTAGAGCATATCCAAATAATGCTTTGTCATTCCTCTTCTTTAATCTATAAGCGCTTCTCTCTTGCTCATCTGTTATCCCTATAGGAAGTTCGTTAAATGAGCCGAGTCTCTCATATATTATAGCATTATCTCTAACAGTAGGTCCAATTACCTCATATCCCTTCTCCTTTAATACATCAAAGAATGATTTGAAATCATCTAATTCCACAACATATCTAAACATGAAGATATTTAATGCTAATATTATTTAAACTTTAAATAGTGATATAAATATTACAAAATTGATGAAGTTTCTAGTTATATGGTCTTTTAGAGTTACGTCCATTACATCTGATGTTATAAAGAATATATTCTCTCTTAGAGAATATGCTAAATCTTTAAAGGAGAAAGGTAAGTTGGAGATGTATTATCACATAGTTGGTAAGCATGGAGGTGCATGGATATTTAATGTAGAGTCTAATGAAGAGTTAGAGAACCTTATAGCTGCTATGCCTGTCTATAACCTTGTAGAGTATGAGATATATCCCTTAACTGAGATGCATTGACAAATTTAGGTAGATGTAAGAGTTGCTAAGAATAATTGTAGAAGGAAGAGTTCAGGGTATAGGTTTTAGACCTTTTGTATATAAAATTGCTAAAGAGAATAATTTGAATGGCTATGTAAGAAATATGAGTAATGGCACAGTTGAGATAGTTATAGAGGGAGATGAGTCTAACATCAAGAATTTCATTATGGCATTAAAAGATAAGAGTCCAAAGTTAAGTGTCTATAATGCAATAAAAATTGAGGAACTTCAAGATCATGGCTTTGATAAATTCTCTATCATAGAGAGTGGAGATAGTTCGTCATCAAAAGAGTTCTCTATAGCACCTGATCTATCTATATGTGATGAATGTATTAAAGAGATGTTTAATGCTAGTAATAGAAGATATGCCTACTTCTTTATAACATGCACAAACTGTGGACCTAGATTTACTATGATTGAAGCTTTACCTTATGATAGAATAAGAACAAGCATGAACGAGTTTGCAATGTGTAAAGAGTGTTATAAGGAATATAGTGATGTATATGATAGAAGGTTTCATGCAGAGAGTATAGCGTGTAAAGAGTGTGGTCCTAAACTAACCCTAATGGGTAGGGATGGTAAGATAATAGATGGAGATCCTATAGTGAATACAGCAGAATTGATAGATAAAGGATATATAATTGCAATTAAGGGTATAGGAGGATTTCATATAGCTGTATCTGCTATAGATTCTAGTGCAATAGCAAGACTAAGGAAAGGTAAAGATAGAGATGCAAAACCTTTTGCAGTAATGGCTAAAGATGTTAATACTATTAAAGAGTTTGCAATTGTTAATGAATTAGAAGAAGAGGTTCTTACATCATATATAAAACCCATAGTTATATTAAGGAAGAGTGAATCATATTATCTCTCTCCATTAATATCAGAACTCCATACAGTAGGAGTCATGCTTCCTTATACAGGCTTACATTATCTCTTATTTGATAAATTAAGGAGTAAAGTAATTGTCATGACAAGTGCTAATCTTTATGGTCCAATAATGATTGATGAGGATAGTGTAAGAAAGTTATATTTCGTAGATTACATACTCTCTCATAATAGAAGAATAGTAAATAGGTGTGATGATTCAGTAGTTAAGGTTAATGATGATTATGTTTCAATTATAAGAAGATCTAGAGGATATACTCCATTACCTATAGAGGTCAATGAATATGCAGAAGAGCCTATACTAGCTATTGGTGCTCATATGAATCTTACAGTATCATTATATTATAAGAATAAGATATTTGTATCTCAACATATAGGGGATATGGATAATATCGAGAATTATATGAATCTAAATGATACAATTCGTTATATGTGTAATATTCTTAATATCAAACCAAAGATAATAGCGTGTGATATGCACCCATCTTTACCAACTAACAGAGTTGTAGATGACTTTGCAAGAGAGTTTAGTGCTAGAATAGTAAAGGTACAGCATCATAATGCACATCTATCAACACTCATGTTAGAGAGTGAGGAAGAGATGATAGGAATAATATGCGATGGAGTAGGTTATGGATATGATGGTAACATCTGGGGAGGAGAGATAATTCTTAGCGATGGATTCAAGAGGATTGCACATCTCTCTGAGCAACCTATGATTGGCGGAGATCTAGCAACTATCTATCCATATAGAATGGTTGCTTCTATTTTGTATGATGTACCAGAAGTATATGAGTATTTAAGTAAAAGATGCAATGCTAAAGAGATCGACATGATAATCTCAAAGGTAAGAAGAGGTTCATATATAAAGACAAGTAGCATGGGAAGGGTATTAGATACTGCAGCATATATCTTAGAGATAGTTGAGAAGAATAGATATGAGGGAGAGGCCGCGATGATGTTAGAAGCAGTAGCAATTAATGGTAACGATCTATTAAGATTAGAGCCCAAAATAGATGATAATAAATTGGATACTAGATACATATTAGAGCAAGTATTCTATAATAAGGGTAGAATAGCAAGAAAAGATCTAGCATACTCTGTACACTCATATTTAGCAAGAGGGTTATCATATCTAGCAATCTTTCATGCAAAACAGTATGGTATAGAGAGGATAGGATTCTCTGGGGGAGTAGCATATAATAGCATAATAACAACTATATTAAAGAGAGAGATTGAAAAGAGAGGATTATCCATGATTTATAATACTAGAGTTCCTGCAGGAGATGCTGGATTATCTATAGGACAAGCATATTATGCAAACAATAATAAACATTTGCTCTTCTAATGATAGTGTGCTAGAACGTTATATTAATGAATATAAAGCAAGAACTAAAAGATCAAGAGAATTATTTGATAATGCAAAGATGGTATTCGCTGGTGGAGTTAGTCATAATATAAGATATTTTAAACCATATCCATTCTTTACTACTAAAGCAGAAGGTAAGTATCTACATGATGTAGATGGCAATGTATATATAGATTATTGGATGGGTCACTGGAGTCTCATTCTAGGTCACTCGCATCCTTTTGTAGCAGAGAGAGTGATTGAGCAAGCATCAAATGGTTTCATTTATGGTACAGTAAATAAGATTAGTTTAGAATTAGCATCTATTATAACTAAACTAATACCAAGGATAGAGATGTTACGATTTGCAAATACTGGAGCAGAGGCTACTATGTATGCTATTAGATTAGCAAGGGCATATACAAAGAAGAGAGTAGTAGCAAAGATAGAAGGAGGTTGGCATGGTTTCAATACAGAATTGTTACATTCTGTAAACTATCCATTTGGTAACGAAGGTTTAGGATTGATAGATGATAAATATCTTATAAGCATACCATTTAACGATCTATCCTCAATAGATATACTTGATAAGGTTAAAGATGATTTAGCATGTATAATAGTTGAACCTTTTATGGGTGGTGCTGGTGCCATAGTAGGAGATAAGGGGTATCTAAAGGGATTAGAAGAGTATAGTAAGAAGAATAATGCTCTCTTTATATTAGATGAGATAGTAACAGCGTTTAGGTTCAAATGCTCATCTATGCATGATATTCTGGGTTTAGAACCAGATCTAATTACACTTGGTAAGATAATAGGAGGGGGGTTACCTATTGGTGCAATCGGAGGTAAGAAGGAGATAATATCATTAGCATCGCCAGAATTTAAAAAGGATGAGAGGTGCAATATTGGTGGGGGAACGTTCTCTGCCAATCCATTAACTATGACGGCAGGATTAGCAACGCTTGAATACCTTAAGAATCATACTTATCTATATGATGAATTGAATAGACTTGGTGATATTGCTAGAAGGGAGATAGATAAGGTTATGAGGAGTTATAGTGTAAAGACTTGCACAACTGGTTTAGGTTCGCTCTTCTTAACTCACTTCTTAAATGATAATGATGAGGTAAGGAATGCTAGAGATGCTTCTCTATGTAATATAGAGTTACAGAAATTATATCATTTAGCATTGATGGTTCATGGAATATTCTTTCTGCCAAGTAAGCTTGGTGCTATCTCTATAATGCATAATGAGAATGATATAAAACAATTGATTGAAGTAACTGAAAAGATCGCATCTGAGATTCATTTATAATCGTTAAGCACGTCTTTATATCTCTCATCAGTATATGCTAATATCCTAACGTATTCTCCATAGGTAACGTCTAGCAAACAATTCTTACAACATACTCTTGAGAAGTTATCCTCTAAGATAGCTATAGATTTACATCTAGGGCATCTTACATGCATATAATATATTTGACAATCATACTTAATAAATATTAGTTCTAAGAATTTATATAATCATCTCATCATAACTCTCTTCTCTCTTTTTGCTCCATTCATTTACTGCATCAATATCTGATCCTCCTAATTTCTCATTTACCTTTTCTATCTTTACTAATGATGGAATAGTTATCCATTGACCAGTTAAGAGCATCTCTCCAGGATTTAATGATGGCAAATGCTCTAATAACTCATTTGGTATATTCTCTGTAACTTCAAATATGTAGTGTTGATCATTTGGTTGTATTATTCTTGAGATAGCTAACGAACCCATCTGACTCAATACATCTTGATTTATCTTACGTGGACGCTGACTTATTATTATTAATCCAACACCAAATTTTCTACCCTCCCTCGCAATCTTTGATATTATCTCTGCTGCCTCGTTTTTATCATTCTTATCAGAAGGTATAAAGGCGTGAGCCTCTTCAATAGCTATTAAAACAGGGGCTGATAGTCTTCCACTACGTCTCTTCCTATCATTTAATATCCTCTTTAGATAATGTGAGATTACTATTATAGCCTGTCTCTCATTAAGATCGGTCATATCTATTATATTGGTCTTATTCTCTCGTATCTGATCTAAAGTATCTTCAATATCTTCGTCAAATATACTTTGTAGATTTTCTTGTGCCATTCTTATTATCTCCCCTACTCTAACTGTAACGTCATTTTTTTCATCTGTATTTAATTCTCTTAATAATCTACTCCATATATCGTCTTTCTCTTCTCTATTCTCTTTTACCTTTCTAAATGCTTCACTTAGAGTCGTTCTCTGCCTATCAGCATTCTCTCTTATACCTATCATATCAGCAAATTCATCTGATGTAAGATGATATGGATTTATATGCGGATTTATAGCATGTATATTTCTCTTATTATCTTCATATCTATACTCCCCATGATAATCAAACAATATCATTGTACCATTGATATCTGCTAAACGATCTATAATCAATGCTAAAAAGTTTGATTTTCCACTCCCAGTTGTTGCTAATATTGCTAGATGTCTAGATGCCACTTTATTTATATTAACATACACATCTGTAGTTCCTCTAAGAAGGTTACCTACTCTTATCCATTCTTTACCATCCTTTATGAATATCTTCTTTAAGATCTCTTCATTAGCGTTATAGATCTCTGTTCCTGGATCTGGAGGAAGAGAAGGCATAGTCCTTTTATTATTCTCAAAGTCATCTACAAGCCCTAAAACATTGATTGATGCTACCATGCATTTATCTCTCTCATTCTTACCTGCTATCATCTTTGCCTCTATGGCTGCATGGTAATTTGTTATCTTCTCGTCATTAAATAATTTGCTATTAACTCTACTATCTTTAACAAATCCTAATGCTTTACCTTCTGGTGTCTCAAATGTAACCAATTCACCTATCCTTATACTCCTCTCTGCTATAAACTCGAATTCGTAAGGTTTTGCTGCATTTATAACCATACCTAATGGTTTATTATCTCTAATACTCAAGCACTTCTCTACCTCCTATCTCAATCTCTAATCCCAATATACTCTCTATGGTCCTTATATCATCATTGCTTATCTTACATCTCTCATGTGCTAGATAGAGAACGTATGGATATCCATTTATACATTCTTCTTTTATTGATAGTAATCTATCCTCTATTAGATCTTTATCTATATTCATGCCAAACTCTACCTTTAGACATGGAGTATAATCTGTAAATCTAGCATATACAATAGTAATATCCTTCTTCTTATCATAATAAGGAGATGAATAGCCACTCTTCGTTGTTGCATGATCAAAATAATATATATCAGCAGCGTTACCATTTAATATGTTCCTACTATCGGATCTCTTTGATATAAAGATTATATCATCTCTTCTAAATACACTCCTATCATAAGTATAAAACTCTATCATCGCTTTCCTTCTATAATCATACATCCTTGCTTGTAATGAACCATCTACTAATATAATATCACATTTATTACTCTCCTTGCTCCCTTTTATTAACTCATGTTCAAACTCCATCCCTTTACTCTCAAGAGCAATTGCAGGATTATATATTATCTTACCACTCTCTTCAACTGCTAGTGACTCTATATTAATATCATCCTTCTTTCCTAATATAGTCTCATCGCTCATTATAGAGATAGCATCTACAATGTAGAGATAAAAGCCATGATATGGTTTAAGATTCCAACTACTGTCTATCCCAGCAAGTAATCTATCATCGCCTTTAAATTCATTCTTCTCTTTAAATTCATTCCACCAATCATCTCTTACTTTTCTCTTTATCTTTTCTGTAGTATCCTTATCAATGAGTTTAAGAATTTCTTCACGTTTGTTTATAGCATGATCATAAACTGACATTAACATATAGGTATAATTTATTCTTATTCTAATAAAGGTTTGTCACATATTAATATTTACTATTCTCAACATATTCTTATAAATATAAAATTATAAATATTAAAAATAGGGTTTTAGCCCTTTGTTATATCTATCTCTATTGTACTTACGTTTCTGCTCTTACCATCTTGAGACTGCATAGTCTCATTACCTATTCTAACATTCTTCACCTTGTAACCCATGTTACTCATCCTCTTCTCTACTATCTGTGCTACGTCAACAGCCTTTACTATGCTCTTTCCTCTAGCCTTTACTGTTACAAGGTTCTCGTTGGCTAACTGCACTAATGTTGCTGTAACATATGTCATTACCGGCTTTTTACCAATGAATATAACGTTCGTCGCACTCATACTCTTTTACATACTTATATGGTATATATATATTTAATAGAATGTATACGATAATCTATTAATAAGATATATGATTCTTAATTATGCATGAAGGTATATTACTATGAAAGGTGCAAGACATGTAAAAATGTCATAGAGAGATTGAAGAGTGAGGGACAAACTATTGAATTAAGAGAATTCTTTAAGGATAGACTAAGTAAGGAAGAGATTAAAGAATTATTAAGATTAGCAAATATATCTGCTAAAGACGCATTAAGAAAAAGAGATAAACTATACAAAGAGCTTGAATTAGATAAGAAAGATTATTCTGAAGATGAGTTAATAGATTTAATGTTTAAACATCCTTCTTTAATAGCTAGACCAATAATATTGAAGGATGGTAAAGCATTCATAAGGGAGATTAAATCATGATCTATGTTGAGATTATACAATACGTTAAGTAGGAAAGTAGAAGAGTTAGAGAGAAACGATGTTAATATATACCTATGCGGTGTTACTGTATATGATTATTCCCATCTAGGACATGCGAGAACTATAATAGTATTTGATACACTACGTAGATACCTAATCTATAAGGGATATAATGTTAGATTTGTACAGAATTTTACTGATATAGATGATAAGATAATAAATGCAGCAAGAGAGAAGGGTATAAAAGCATCAGAATTAGCATCAAGATTCATAGAACAATACTTTATAGACTTTGATAAACTTAATGTATTAAGAGCAGATAATTACCCAAAAGCAACTGAGCATATAAATGAGATGATAGAGTTTATTGAGAAGTTAATAGATAAGGGTTATGCATACGTAACAAGCAAAGGTGTGTATTTTGACGTAACAAAAGATGAAGATTATGGCAAATTATCAAATAAGAATATAAATGAATTGATCGCAGGTGCAAGAGTAGAGATAGATCCTGAGAAGAAGAATCCATTGGATTTTGCTTTATGGAAGTTTTATGATGAAGAACCTAATTGGAATAGTCCATGGGGTAAAGGTAGACCAGGATGGCATATAGAATGTTCCGCTATGAGCCTAAAGTATCTAGAGCGTGTAGATATTCATGGAGGAGGTGAAGATCTCATATTTCCACATCATGAGAATGAGATTGCACAATCTGAATCATATACAAATAAACAATTTGGGAGGATCTGGATGCATGTAGGAATGCTGACAACTAAAGGAGAGAAGATGAGCAAATCATTAAAGAATATAGAGCCTATTTACAATGTATTAAAGAGATATGGTGCAAATGCTATAAGATTATACTCATTATCATCACATTATAGAAAACAATTAGAGTATAATGATGGGCTGTTAGAACAGGCACTTATTAGATGGAGAGATATAGAGCATGCTGCTTATGAACTTATATTTGCTGAAGGTGAGAGTGAGTATGATGATGCTATGAAGATTGCAGAGAAGAGCATGAATGAGTTTATAGATGCAATGAATAATGATCTAGATACCAATAATGCTATTAATTCTCTAACAGAACTTGTTAAGTATATCAATAAACATGCTTCAAACGATACTCTTACTAAGAGTATAGCAGATGCTGTAAGGAGAGAGTTTAATGACATGATGAACATACTTGGATTAAGGATTGTAACTATTAATGATAATTATGAGATTGAAAGATTGATAGAAGAGAGGAATAGATTAAGGAAGGAGAAGAGATTTAAAGAGGCTGATATGATTAGAGAAGAGTTAAGGAAGAAAGGTATAGAGCTTATAGATCATAAAGGAAGGACTATATGGAAGTGTCTAGATAGAGGTGAATTGTACTAATTAATCTTGTATCTTAATATGGAAGCTATCTTTCCTAAACTATCTAACATCATACCATGCTCACTCTTTGATGATATGATTTCTATCTTTGCTCCACTATTAATTGCCAACTCTTCTAGATAATCTATTATATCCTCTTCTTTAATCTCTATGTCTTGTGCATTACACACACTACATTGCTTGCTCATCTCTGTTTTTTTCTCTATAGCTTTTGGTAACTCTACTATCTCTTCTCTCTTTGTATTACATCTCTTACACGTTGCTATTATCCTAACAGTGTTTATGCTATCATTTACAAGAACCAATTCAGCACTCCCTATCTCTAATGCTTTAATAACTGACTTTAATCCATATGTTACTAGTCCTTTTGGAGAGTTTATCTCTTTAAATAACTTCTCAACTAATTTCTTCTCAACTATTAATCTATACTCTTTTAATACATCTTCTGCTTTCTCCATTGCTTCTCTAACACCTTCTATACCAGAGTATGATGTATCAATAGTTGCCAAGATATTATTCTGTAATCTATAATCAAGATAATTATCCTTAATAAAAGTCTCCTTTGTAGGACCTGGACCACCTATTATTAACCCTTTAACATTATAAGTGTCTATAAAATATGATTTTGCATGTTCCGCAACTCGATTAAAGTAGTATGTTAACTCCATATCTCTAAGCCTTTCAAACCTTCTTGCTGACTGTCCTCCAGATCTATGCTTTCCTCCAACTCCAGAATGAAAAGTATCTAATATATCCAATCTATCACCAATTATAACTCCCAATCCTGCTTCTGTACTATCTATTGTTAGTATTCCTATAGCATTTTCCTCTTTTAACATTGATTTAAGTATATCTGTATGAAAGTGATCGTCGCATCTGTATAGATAGGTTGTTAATTCTTTAGGAGGAATTATCTCATGTATACGAACCACTTCACTTCCTGGTCCATTTGTTGGCAACGCACCACAGAATACAACTAATCCAGTCTCTGGTACTTGATTATATAGTTTTAGACGCTGTATTACTCTTGTTAACGCATCCAATACATGATTTCTAGTTGTATCTGATTTTATGTTTGTTGCAGTTCCATACTCTTCTCTTAAAGATGCTATTACTTCATGTATAGACTTCTTAGGAGGTATATACAATGTGATGAGTTCTGTTCCTCGCCCTACTATTTGTGAAAGCTCGTTTATAAGCTTTCTAATCCTATATAATGTAACTGAATCGTACTTGCTCATTACACAATTGATTGATTAATGAATATAAATATTATTAGACTTCATCTATAATGATAAATAGCATGTGGTGATATAATGCTCTATTGTCATTAATATAAATTATACATTAGATTAATTGTAAGAATGTATAATAAGAGCTGATATATTGCTCATAATATTTAGTTTATTACTGTAATTGAAATATATTAAATAAAAGCTCTTAATAACAGATTATAATTACAGAAATAATGATAGCTCTTCAATACTCTGCCTTTCTATCTATTATACCTAATTCTCTAGCTCTATTATCAGCATGATTGAAGAGCATAATTGATATCACTATAGTTATTGAAGTTGTAATTATCATATTAATAAGAGGAGAGAGAGCAAATGAACCATTTAATGATACTCTAACAAGTTCTAAGAAATGAGTAGTTGGAAATGAGTAAGAGAATAGATAGAGAGGTTCTGGTAACATGGTAGGAGGAAATACAACACCCGAGAAGAGGAATAATATGCCAGAAGAGTATTCGCTTAAAGAGAATTGTAGTTTATTTGTCAATAGATTTATTGATGTTAATATCATACCCATAAAAGAGAATGCTACTATACCCAATATCAAAGATATAATTAATAAAAGGTAATTTATAATATCTAATTCTAGATCTAATCCTAAACCAAAATTTGAGAATATAAATCCTCCTACTACGATAGAGATTATAACAGATACACTCGCATTTATTGCTGACGCTAAAGCCCTTCCTATTATATAGAATTTTATAGCATTTGGTGCAATATATATATTCTTTAATACTTCATACTTTGCTCTATCTTCATGTATGAGATATCCCAAAGAGATAATCATAGTTAAAGGATAGATAAAGAATACTGCACCAATAAATGAATATGAGAAGTATTCATTATTTACTACTTCGCTACCTATTAAGAATATTAGCCCAATTATGATAACATATGCAAGAGGTTTTACTATTATATATGAGAAGAAGATAAATGGATCTGTCCAATTTGACTCTATCTTCCATCCTATCCATATGCTCTCTTTTATTATTCTCATTGCCATCGCAATGTCAACCTTCCTTCCTTCTTACTAATCTCTTCCAATTTATGTAATGCTTTACGTGCTAATGGCAGTAATATTGCTACTAATATACTTAAACCTATTATATGCATGGTAACATCCTCAAATCTTCCATTCAATACCAATAATATCCTTAAACCATCTATTGCCAATGTTAAAGGTATGATACTAGCAGCCATTTTGACGATATCAGGTATAAATCTATTATTAAATATAGGATAATATAAACCAGATAACAAAAATATAGGTTCTTGTAATAGATCTGCTATATGACTCGCTTCTCTGCCATATAATAAGAAGAGTGAAGCAAATAACATGCCTAATCCATACAATGCAGATATAGAGAGGATAAAGATTATTACTAATGCAAATGGATCTATTAATGATAGTTGTATAGGAAACAACAACATACCTATAAAGATTATTGAACATGCTCTAAGAGTAGTATTTAGCATTCCACCAATAGCCATTCCTACTAATATAGCCATACGAGAGATTGGTGCAACCATGTATTGTGTTAGATTACCTGTCTCTTTCTCCCAATAAAATTGACTAGACATGCCCCAAAGAACATTACTCCAAAATGCTAGCATGGCACCGCCAATAGCAACAAACGCAAGAAGATGATCTGCTGCGTTCATAGCTTCATACATATAAATATATGCAGAGATAGATAGAAGAGGTATTATTACTTCTGCTATACTCCAATGAGGTTCTCTAATCAAGCCCTTAAGTCTAACATACGCTCTTGCATATACAACTCTAAGATCATTGATCATTCATATTCAACCCAACATACTTTATATATACATCTTCTAATGTTGGCTCATATAATTTGATTGATAATATATTATAACCATGGGAATCAAGATATGATACAACTCTTGCTATACTAGATTGTTCATCAAGCAATATTCTAATCCTAGTAATACCATTGTTATACTCTACCTTTGCTGGCATACCATATATATTATCTAGCATTAGAGTGGAGTTAACTTCAACTACGGCAGAGGTTACATTAGAGACTGACTCTTTCAATCTCTTTGGTGTATCATATGCTATTATCTTTCCTTTAAATATTATTGCTATCTTATCACAAATCTCATCTGCCTCTGACATATAATGCGTAGTCAATAATATACTCTTATCTTTATTGTTCTTAACCCACTCCTTAATGTATCTTCTTATATGCTTTGCATTTAATACATCTAAACCAAGTGTAGGTTCATCTAAAAACAATACTTTAGGATCGTTTATAAATCCTCTTGCTATATTCAATCTCTGTTTATAACCTGTTGATAACTTATGCATCCTAACATTCTCATACTCCTCAAGCTCCATATCTTTAATCAATTCGTCTATCCTTTCTCTAGCAAGTGAATTTGATAATCCATAGATCTGTGAGAAGAACCAGAGATTCTCTCTAACTGTTAATATACCATAGCCTGGAGTCTCTCCTCCACTCACCAGATTTATAATTCTTCTAACATCATTAGACTCTTTAATAACATTATAGCCATAAACATATGCATTACCTTCTGAAGGGAGTAAAAGAGTTGTTAATATCTTTATTAGAGTAGTCTTTCCTGCTCCATTTGCACCCAATAAACCAAATATCTCTCCTTTCTCTATTGATAATGTAACATTATCTAATGCCTTTATTACATTATCGTTCCTCTTGAAGACTCTGCTTACCTTCTCAACATCTATAGCATTCATTACGACTTCTTTATAGCCTTCTCTATCTCTTCCCTTAACTCTTCATCACTCTTATTTATATAATCTATACCAAGCGACCTTGCAATATCTTCTAACTTTTCTCTATTTACAGTACCTTTGTATTTAATTAGTTCTTTCTCTGCCTCCAATCTTGCTTTTTCATATTCTGCAGTTGCTTTACCCATAGATCTAGCCAATTCTGGTATCTTTTTTGCACCAAATAATACTATCCCAACAATAACTAATATCCATAACCATTCTGCCCCTGCTATGAAGAGAGATATATCCATGTGCTATCTTTCACTTAAAACCAATTTAAACCTAACCTATGACATTTTTAGTTACTAATATTCCTATTAGATAAAGAATGATCATTGGTAATGCTATAAACCACATTGTTATACCACTTCCATCAGGTGTTATTATAGCTCCAAAGATTATAAATATTATAACTGCATATCTAAAATTATTCTTCCAGAATTGCACTTCAACTATCTCAGCCTTTGTTAATGTATACATGATTATTGGCAATTGGAATGAGATACCAAATGATATAGTGAAATAGAGAATAAATGTAACAAATTCTACAATATTCAATAGGGTAAGTAATCCAAGAAATGCACCATATTCATATAAGAAGTTTAACATAAATGGTATAACGAGTATATATGCAAATAAAGCTCCGCTAATGAATAGTAATATTGTTGGTATCATGATCTTTGATGCTATCCTTTTCTCATGAGTATATAATGCTGGTGCTATAAAGGCTGTTATCTCTCTTACTATTAAAGGCATAGAAAATATTATAGATAAGAGTACAGAGACATATAATTGAGCAAAAAATGCCTCTCCAGGTTTAGTCTGTATAAGTTCAACGTTTGATGGAAGCAAAGATCTCTCTAAGAACTTTATAGATTGGATAGATACACTATTAGTAGGATCTGGATATAGCACGAATAGTTTGAATCCTAGATCGTATTCTTTAATTCCAAATGTTACAAATATTATTGACGCTATTAATATAGTAAGAGTTACTCTAATTATTCTTCTTCGTAATTCTTCTAGATGTTCATAAAATGTATACTCTTTCTCCTCCATCTATTTATCCTTAGCTTTGCTTATATATCATTCTTAACAAGATATTAAATGAGATGCTAATCTAAAATATATTAGTAATATTGATTATAAATTAGTATATATTATGTTATGAAGGTTAGATTATTTATTTATTATCAACGGTTTATTGAATAGTTTTTTGGCATAATTCTCGTCTATGTTATCAAACTCTAGCCATATCTCACTTCTATAACCGAGTTCATTACTTACTTTTGTTGCAAGTTCTGAAATGAACTTATTATCTATCCTTATATTACATTTATCAAGGAATATTCTATGTGAGCGTACAAGTATATCTCCTCCTAACTCTTTGTGTAATATATCTTTTATATGCTCAACTAGATTATGTTCTACTTCATATCCATACATAGCTATTCCATTTATAGGCTCTTTATCAAACGGTATCCCATCTCTAAACCAATATATACTAAGATGAGACTCTTTATTTATTATAGTCCTTATCTCCCAATGTATTAGTTTATCTGTAGGGTATTCTCTATTCTTCACATCGTCTATTGTGAGATGCCAATAGAGTATCTTTGCCATACAATCTAATTACTCATACATAAATATAACCTCTTCTCTATAACATGATTCATAATGTGTATACACTCAATAATTAATGCTATATTATAGAGATTGAGACAGTTTATAACATTTTAGACTAAGATTCTATATAAACAATTACTATCATGATACATACCTACCATAACCTTCTTTACCAACGATAGCCCCATCTTCCATAATTATCTCCCCTCTTACCATAGTTAAAATAGGCCAGCCTTTGAGTGTAATTCCATCATATATTGTATAATCTGAATATGAGTTAAGTATCTCTGGCGTGACCTTTACTTCCTTCTCAAGATCTATAATTACTAGATCTGCATCGTATCCTATCTCTAGATTACCTTTGCATTTCAATGAAAATATACGTGAAGCGTTATAACTTATTAGTCTTGTCAGATCTTTTAAATCTATACGACCTTTATTAACTCCCTCACTTAACATAACTGGCAATATAGTTGCTATTCCAGGAAATCCTGCAAGAGCGTTCCATACTGTATTATCTGCAATCTTATCTTTCAATCTATTTGCTACATGATCTGAACCAATACAATCTATCATGCCATTCCTTATAGCATTCCATAATGCTGCTTGATCATCTTTGCTTCTTAGTGGTGGAGTGACTTTACCCCTAAGATCAAACTCCATAGTATGAGTTAGATAGTGGGGACATGTCTCTATATATACTCTAGATAACCTTTTAGCACTTATTGCTTCTTCTAATCCTTCCTTAGAACCTATATGAGGTAGATATAATTGGCATCTATTATTTATAAAATTTGTAAGAAATGATATAGATTTCTTCTCGTTAATACCTGCTCTTGCATCACTCCATGCAGCAAGATCATTCCTCTTCATCTCTCTCATTCTCTTAATTCCCTCTATGCACATATCTGGATCTTCAGCATGTATGATTGCTATAGCATTATTCTTTATTATACCTTCTATAGCATCATTCATAAATTCATAAGTATTAACATAACCCTCTATCAATTTATTATTATAAGGTTCCATATCCATGTATATCCTTCCTATCTCATCTTTTAGATTCATGTATAGTTTAAATGCTCTTATACCATGCTCTTTACAATAACCTATCTCTTCTATATGAGTTCTTAAGAGTATAGAAGCATGATATACATAGTCTATTAGATGTGTATTTACTGTTAGATGCTTTAAGAGATCCTTCTTATATGAACTATATAATCTTAACATTCTCATCATACATGTTACACCCCCAATGGCTGCTGATCTGGATTCATGTGCAGCTGCTCTCTCTATAGGTTCAAACACTCCATAATGTACATGTGGATCTATAACACCTGGTATGACATATCGACCTTTTGCATCTATAACCTTATTAGCGCTTACTTTATCATTAGTTAATATAGCAACCTTACCATCCTTTATACCTAAATCTTTTCTTACTATGCCTATAGTTGGAAGTACTATTGAAGCATTGGTTATTAGTGTATCTAGCACATTATCTTCTCTTTATAGTATATATAAAAGTCTATCAGAATAAGTGATATGAATTTAAAGAATAGACTAAAGAGTGATGGAATAATAATAATGCCTGGAGTATATGATGCTTTAACAGCAAAGATAGCAGAAGATGTAGGTTTTGAAGTTATATTTCAATCTGGATATAGCATAGCAGCATCACTTCTTGCAATGCCTGATTATGGTTTTATAAATGCTGGAGATACATTGGAACAGGCACGAAGAATAGTTAAGGCGACTAAATTACCTCTTATAGTTGATATAGATACTGGTTATGGAAATCCGTTAAATGTATGGAAGATCATTAAGGATCTTCAAAGTAATAATGTTGCTGGTGTATTCCTAGAAGATCAAGTATGGCCTAAACGGTGTGGACATATGCAAGGTAAGCAGGTTATAGATAGTAATGAGTATCTTCAAAAACTAAAAGCTGCTATTGATGCAAAGAGTGGAGATTTTATAATAGTTGCAAGAACAGACGCACTTGAACCATTAGGTATAGACGAGGCTATTAGAAGAGGCAGGTTGTATAAGGATATGGGAGCTGATGTTATATTTATAGAAGCACCAAAGAGTATAGAAGAGATGAAAAAGATAACAAACTCCATAGATGCACCTCTAGTAGCAAATATGATAGAAGGGGGAAGAACTCCGTTGTTATCAGCAAAAGAGTTAGAAGAGATAGGATTCAAGATAGCAGTATTTCCATTATCTGCATTATTAGCATCTTCTTATGCAGTTAGATATATCTTTAAGAAGTTAAAGGATGATGGGATAACTACACTTGATGGAATTATACAATTTGAAGAGTTTAATAGATTAGTAAGATTAGATGAATACAAGAAGCTTGAGAATAGATATAAAATAATTGATTAGGGTTTTGTAATATATTCGTTGAAAATACCATCCAATACCTCTAATTCTCTATTAATCTGCATCTCATCTTCATCGCCGTAACTTATAAGTAATTTATCTAGATCCTTAAATACATACTTATCATATTCATAATTTCTTTCGCCATTAACATAGAATTTTAGTGTTTTATTACCGTTGTTACAATAACTCATATCATCATTTAATTTTAAACAATTAGAATTAAACTCCATTCCTAAAGTCTTAAATAGATAACCTAGATTTACATTAGTAGCATGCATATGAACTTTATAACCGTTCTTATATTCAAAATGTATGTAAGGTGATTTTAATTGATAATCATCTTGAGAAAAATCGATTACTTGTTTACCGTCTGCCATTATTAACATTATTGAATGTATATGAGTAGAACCAACGGCACCAAATTTTGATGTCTCTGGAGGGTTCTGAATATATGCATATACTCCAACTCCTATACCAATTACTATAGCTGCTAATATACCAATAAATATATAGTGACCTCTAGTTAGTTTTTCTTCTTTCTTCTTTGGCATATCTTTAAACCTACTAATTCTAATTTAAATATATGTATGGAATATATGTTATTGAGATAGGAAAAGATCGAATGTATATTCTTTACCACTCTCACGTTGTGGTTCAATTACAACATAGTTACCTTTAATTCTCCATTTTGATTTATCACTAAATACATCATCTATAGTTGCTTTCTCTATCTCATCCAATGAGATTCCTGGAGGTAAGATGTATGTCTTACCACTTGAAGAAAATAATCCCTCAAGTTTCTCTCCTATACTACCAAATGCTACTCTCTTATCATCTACATATAATTCGTAATTTAGTGTTTCAAGTATCAAAGTCCTTGTATTTGGGTTCATAAAAGAGAAAGTTATTGATACCTCTGTAATATTTTCACTCTTACTTATAATGAAATCTTTAACGTTAAATTCGATATCCTTAAGAATTATCTCCTCTGGTTCTGGTCTATCAATAGCAAAAAAGAGTATTGATACTATTGCTACCATACCTATGCCACCACCAATTATTGCAAGTTTAAGCATGTTAAGACTATTCATGCTAACTTCTCCTACCTTTATGCATTTAAATCTTCATAATGCTTATAGATAGAATTATTGATAGTTAATAATATGCAATATCATCAAGCATCTATAATAGGCCAAAAGAGGTCTAGAGAAGCTCAACATAAACTCTTTGCTTATTCTGGTTTTGCATATCTTACAAAGACTGTAAAGAAGAAAGGTAATGAATTTGAACCAGTTGGTGATGAGGAGTTTGTTGCTATTGATATTATTAATGATGAGGCAATAATAGTAATATGTGATGCTGATGGTTATGCAAAGGCTCAAACTAAGGCGTTAAAGATTAGTGAGGCTGAAGTTATAATTAATAAAATGATTGCTGATGGATTCAAGAAATATGATGGGGATGTAGAATTGGTTAGATAATTATCTTTGTGCCTAGATCATAATTTATAGCATCCCTTATTATACGTGGATCCGCTTTTAGCACACGAGTGTTTATCTTTGATCTCTCTATTATCTTTAATGCTACTAGATCCATGAGATCGTATTCTCCAGCAGCGCTACTTTGATCTATAAGCATCTTACGAAGATCTTTTACACTTATCTTATCAAGTAACTTTGCATTCTTATCCTTTCTTGGATCTGCGGTGTATATTCCATCAACATCAGTTGCGTTTATGAACATACCTGCATTAACCTTTTCTGCTATTATTGCAGCAGTAGCATTAGTACTTTGTCCTACATGTAAACCTCCAATAACTATAATCTTCTTACTATCAAGAGATTTGACTAGTTGATCAAGATTCTCTGGTACACTTACATAAGCGTTATTATTTAACGCTGCTATAAGCAATCTAGCATTAAGCCTAGATACAATTATACCAAGTTCGTCTAGACTTGCTTCATCATATCCTAACTCTCTTCCAAGATTTATGTATAACCTTGCTATTGGTCCTCCTCCAGTAATTACTATAGGCTGAAATTCTCTTTTATATATATATAAAAGTGCGTCTGCATACTCTTTCAACGATTCTTTAGTTGGATGATCAAATACCTTCCCACTAAGTTTTATTACTACTCTCATTCTTTATTATTATATAAATATAGCATTAAATACTTTGTTTGATGCCTCCTCAACAATATCTCTATACTTTACTGGTGTATATACTCTTATCATGTTCATATATCCTAATATAGAATTTATTAATGGTAAATCCTCTAACCCTATTATCTCATAAGTCCTCTCAGGACCCTTCTTAACCAATATTAATGAGGAAGGTTTATCTTTACTAGAGGTTAGTGATAGAGATGGTGCCTTTGAGATATCAAGATATATATCATCTTCACTAAGATCTGCTTCTCTTGCTATCTCTTCCTTTAAAGATGATGATTCATAACTTAACTTATCTCTACTCTGTATTATATGCTCAAACACACACTTTAAGAGTCTTCTATCTAGGTAATCCATAGCAAGGGAAGAGGATCTTTTGTTGGAGTTTAGAAGCATATTTAGCATAGAGTCATCTGTTAATGAAAGATATTCATCTATATTTCTAACTTTAGATCTTATGTTTAACTCCTTTGCCTCTATCATAGCATGTAAAAGCATTACTTCTGCTGCCCTAACAC
Source organism: Candidatus Nitrosothermus koennekei (assembly GCA_013538715.1). Lineage (GTDB taxonomy): Archaea > Thermoproteota > Nitrososphaeria > Nitrososphaerales > Nitrosocaldaceae > Nitrosothermus > Nitrosothermus koenneki. The sequence goes on from JACAFH010000005.1 coordinate 62,933, forward strand.
TCTTATGAAAGTAAACTGCTTTAAACATTTGATAGCGTGAAATCATTAACGACTCTAATGAATATAATGCTGATTTATCTATTGCTAAATCTCCATCGTACACATCATAGGATTTTATTATCCTCTCAGCATCTATTCTTGCATGTTCAGCGCCAGTAAAGTAAGAGTCTCTCTGAAGATAATCCATTGCATCTACACTTAATATCCCAGAGATTATATCGTTAAGAAACTTTTTATTAGAGTTACCAATAGAGAGTTCCGCTATCTCTCTAGCAGAATAACCATGTTTATTTAAAATCTCATCTAATTTTATTCTAATTATATTTGAGCCAATCTCTTCATGTGATATCTCTTCCATCTCGATAACCTCTTCAAATAGATGAGAGAATGGACCGTGCCCAATATCATGAAGTAATGCTGCTAGTCTTAGCAGCTCTATTAAATCATCGTCTATCAATCCTTTTGAGTATAATGTCTCAGCAGCTATACCTGCAAGATGCATAGTGCCTAACGAATGTTCAAATCGAGTATGATGAGCACTAGGATATGTTAGATGTGCTCCAGCAAGTTGTCTAATCCTTCTTAGCCTTTGAAATACTGGGGTATCTATCACATCTCTCTCTACTTCTGTAAGATATACATAATGATGTATAGGATCACTTATCTCTGCTATATATCTCATAGTATATTACAGATGATGTTTATTTATAAATGATCTTACTATCTTCATTATATCCTTATGAACTTCATCCTTACTCTTCTCCCCATTTATTATATTCCATCCATACCTCCCCACTAATTCTCTATATACTCTTATTACATTCCTCATCTTTGTTAAATCACTCTCAAATATATCTGGTTTACTAATTCTAGCAAGAAATGTATCTATGCTTATGTCAATGATTATAGTTAGGTCCTCCTTTGGTAAACCTTTATCTAACATCTCTAACCAATCTAATGGAAGATCATTTGCTAATCCATACACTATATTTGATTGATAATATCTATTAAGTATTAGAATGTCATTACTGGAAAGTAGAGACTCTAATCTATCCTTATTCTCCCATCTATTTGCTGATAGTAAGAGATGCATTACTCTTGTATTGTAACCTCCTTTCGTTAGAAACTTTTTTATCTCGTTACCTATGATAGTGCTATAATCTGGGAAGGATAATGTTGCTACTCTAAACTCCTTACTTAATGCGTCTTTAAGCATACCTACTTGAGTTGTCTTTCCTGATTTATCAATGCCTTCTATTACTATTAACATTCAAGACACCATCTAGAAGATCATTACACTCCATACACTCATTCCATATATGAAGAGTAATTATTATATACTTATCTTCCTTTTTAGAGTGATATTGTAGAATATATCATTTCAATTTATCATGATAACATATTATTAGATTTGAGGATCTATATGACATATTATTTGATAATTTACTATAAAATTGTAATATACTCTCTATTTTGATATTAAATTTATTTTGTCTTCGTATCAATTTACTCATATTATATATTTACAAATTATGATAAATTCATTAGTGTATTTAATCACTCTCAATGTAATAAGGTTATAAACAATTGCTTAAAGTTATAAGATTAATCATGCTTACTCTTAGCATGAAGTGTGTATGCATATTTAGTGGCGGTCTAGATTCGGTAAGTAGTGCTGCATATATGAAGAACAAAGGTTATGAATTATATCTAATAACGTTTGACTATGGGCAGAAGGCAAGGAAGGAATTAAGTATAGCTAAAGAGTTTGCAAAGACATTAGGTGAGCATAAAATTGTAGATATATCTTTCATGAAGGATATATATGGAGAGAGTAATGTTCTAACATCTCCTGGTAAGATTCCTAGTAGTTTTGATTATAGTATAGTAGTACCAATTAGGAACATGATCTTCTTAACTATAGGTGGAGCATGGGCTTTTAGTATTAAAGCATCTATATTAGCATATGGTGCGCATTTAGATGATAAGAATTATCCAGATTGTAGAGAAGAGTTTACTAAAAGCTTAGAACATACATTTAATCTAGCAGAAGATGATGGTATTAGAAAAGGGTTAAGGAGAGAAATAACTATATGGTCCCCTGTAATTGAAGGTTTAACGAAGGTGGATATGGTTAGAATAGGATATAAATTACTTGGGGATGATATATTTAAGACATGGAGCTGTTATGATAACAATGAGATACATTGTGGTGTGTGTGAATCTTGTAATAATAGAAAGAATGCATTTAGATTAGCGGATATAAATGATAAGACAGAATACGCTTTAAATATAGAGAGAAGGTGATGAAATATATGAAGGTTTATATAAATGAGATATTTACTAGCATAGAAGGAGAAGGTATTTATTTAGGTACTAAAACGCTTTTTATAAGATTTGCGGGTTGTCCATTAAAATGTTTTTGGTGTGATACTCCTTATGCATTATCATTAAGCGATGGTAAAGAGTATGAGATAGAAGAGGCTAAAAAGCTTATAGATAAGAATATAATGACAAACACATTTAAAGTCAATCTTACTGGCGGTGAACCTTTATTGCAATATAAAGCGGTATATGAGATAGCAAAGCATCTAAAGAGTAAAGGTTTAACTACTTATCTAGAATCATCTTGTTATGATGCTAATAGATTTGATTATATCTTACCATGGATAGATATATGCAAGATAGAGTTTAAAACAAATAACTCAAATGCTGTTAGAAAGGAAAATTATGAAAAATTAGTTAATGAGAATCTACAATGTTTAGAAGATGCCTTATCAAATAAAAAGATTACATATATAAAGATAGTTATAAGTAATAAAGATAATCCTAAAGATATTAAAATAATTTTAGATAAAATATTTAAAAGAGTAGATGAAGAAATGATTTACGGATTTGTGTTGCAACCGGCATATGGAGTTGAACCGTCTATGAAGCAGATGTTAGAGATATACGATGAAGTATATAAATATTATAGAGGGGTTAGAATTATACCACAAATCCAGAAAGTGATGAATATACCATGAATAAAAAGAGGATAATGAAGTTAGTGAGAGAACTTCTTATAGAGCTAGGAGAAGATCCGGATAGAGAGGGATTAATAGATACGCCTAGAAGGGTAGCAGATCTTTATGAGGAGATATTTAATGGGTATAATATGGACTCTGAATTGGATGTTACTTTTAGTGAAGAGAGTGATACAGTAGTTGCAAGAGAGATACAATTCTATAGTATGTGTGAACATCACATGCTACCATTCTATGGGAAGGCGCATATAGCATATATGCCAAATGGTAAGGTATTTGGAATATCAAAACTTGTTAGATTAGTTGAAAAATTCTCGAGAAGACTACAGATTCAAGAGAGGATGACAAAACAGATAGCTGATGAATTAGAAGAGTTGGGAGTTAAAGGAGTGTTAGTAGTTATTGAAGGTGATCATATGTGCATGAAGATGAGAGGTGTTAGAAATAATTCAAAAGTGATGACCATAGCATATAGAGGCGAGTTTAAGAATAAGGAATTAAGAGAGAGTATGTTACCATTATTGTGCGATAAAAGAGAGTACGTAAATAGATAAAAATTATTTCATTAATCTAATATGCTCTTCCATCATACATTTGTCTTGAATAAATTTTATGCCATGCCTTAAAGCTTCTTTAGATGCCTCTTCGTTCTTAATTCCCAGCTGCAACCATATAGCTTTAGGTTTCTTCTTTATTGCTTCTTTAACCACTTGCATTACCTGATCTGATGGTCTAAATACATCAACTATATCTATCTCTTCTTTAACCTCATCTAAACTCTTATAACATTTTTTACCTAGAATCTCATCTGCAAATGGGTTTATTGGTATGATATCATAGCCGTGTTCAAGTAGGTACTTAGGAACAAAATGTGCTGCTTTACTCTCATCTCTTGATATCCCTACAACTGCAACTCTCTTATATGATAATATCTCTTTTATCTCATTACTCATATAATATATTATTATGAGGAGAGGTTATTAACCTTTCATAAAAGTAAGGTTTATCTATGCTATATTGATGCTTCAATATATGGCACGAACTCATGCTCATAAAAAGGGTAAGTCGCACTCAACTAGACCAGTAAATCCAGATCTTTCGTGGGTAAGATTAGGCAAGGATGAGATAGTATCCCTCATAACAAAGATGGGTAGAGAGGGTTTAACAAGTAGTGAGATAGGTGTTAAACTGAGAGACGAATATGCAGTTCCATTAGCAAAACCATTGATAGGAAGATCTATTAGTGATGTATTGAAGGCTAATAATATAAAGAGAGAATTACCAGAAGATCTCTCAAATCTATTAAATAAGGCTCTTAGATTGCAGCATCATCTAAAACAGAATCCTGGAGATAGCAATAATATTAGATCTTTAGAACTGATAGAGGCTAAGATACATAGATTATCAAAGTATTACAAAAGGGAAGGTATATTACCAAGTAAGTGGAAGTACGCAGCAGCTATAGCACAACTCGAGTAAATATGTCCTTAGATCAAGATTTACATAATATAGCAGATAAGGTAATGCATGTAATATCAAAGGACAAAAGTATAGCAGTAGTAACACATTCAGATGCGGATGGTATAATATCAGGGAGTATAATAGCAAAGATGCTTGCAAGAAAGAATGCTAGATTTACTGTTAAAGTAGTTAGCGATATGAGTGATAAAGTAATAGAAGAGATGAGGAGTATCAATAATGATTTCTATATAATAACAGATCTTGGTGCTGGATTTGCCAAACGGTTTGACGATACATTTAATGATTCATGGATAGTGCTAGATCATCATCAATTACCTGAAGAGGAGAAGGATAACAATAACGTCTTTAATATATGGAAGTATGGAAAGGATGGTTCTAAAGATATTTCGGCAGGGGGATTATGTTATCTATTAGCAGAGCATATTGATTCAAAGAATAGAGATCTCTCACAACTAGCAATAGTATCTGCTATAGCAGATAGACAAGATCAAGGTGAGAAGAGATCTTTAGTAGGTTTGAATAAGGATATTGCAGAAGTAGCAAAATCGTTAAGTCTATTAAGAATAGATCTAGATCTTATGTTAGTTGGAAGAGAGACTAGAGCATTACATGAAGCTTTGGCATATACATCATTTCCATATATAGAGGGTTTGACCTGGAATGTCTCTGCATGCTATGCATTGTTAACTAATGCTGGTTTGAAACTTAAAGAAGATGATAGATGGAGAGTTCTATCAGAGCTAAATGACGATGAGAAGAGAAGTATAATAGATGCTATAGCAAAGTTTGTAGCAGTAACTTCTAATGCAAGTAAGATAATAGATGATCTAATAGGATATGTATACACCTTACTAAAAGAGGATAATAGGAGTATGTTAAGAGATGCCAGAGAATTTTCTACTCTTTTAAATGCATGTGCAAGAATAGGCAAGGCTGGTGTTGGAATAGCAATATGTTTAGGTGATAGAAACTCTATGCTTAAAGAAGGAGAGAATGTTATTAATGAGTATAGAAAGAGATTAAGTTCTTATATTAATACATTAATGCAAGAGAGATGGAGGATTAAAGATGATGGGAAGATTGTCACTGTAAACGGAGAGAATCTACTAGCAGAGGATATGTTAGGTGCTGTCTCATCCCTTTTAAGTAGTTCTCCATCAATGCATGGAAGGTCAATTATAGTATGGACAAGGACGAAGGATGATACTTATAAGTTCTCATCAAGGAAGAGTAATTCCTCAAATGCTAATCTAGGTTTGATAATGCGTGATTGTTCAAGTAAAGTTGGAGGTTCTGGAGGTGGACATGCTCCAGCTGCTGGAGCTAGAATCCCTAATAACAGATTACTAGAATTTCTTGAATGTCTAAAGGAAAGTATACATGCAGCAAATTAAAGTTAAAGTAAGATTGGATCTTCCTTATGACTTATCAAATACTATAACAAAGGCTTTAGCAGCAGATAACATAAATTTCCCAGATGGATTAAGTATGGATATGATGATTGATGAGAGTCTAAATATTGTATTTAAGTGTAATGATATTAACAAGATCAAGAGTATGATCAATACAATAGATGAAACACTAGAACATATTTCTATGATATTGGATATGCTAGGTGAAAAGAATGCTAGATCCTAAGTTAATCAAAGAGAAGCCAGAGATAATTAGAGAGATGCTTAGAAAGAGAAACGTTACATTTCCATTAGATGAGCTTATTGAGATAGATAAGAATAGGAGAGCATTTATGGCCCAATTGCAAGAACTCAAACATAAAAGGAATCTAATAGCAGATAAGATAGCAAAGATGAAGAAGGCAAAGGAGAATGTAACACAAACAATAGAGGAGATGAAGAGTATATCAGAGAGTATTACAAATGGCGATAAAGAGTTAGAAAGATTGGATAAGAGGTATAGAGAGTTGATGTTAACAATTCCAAATCTAGTAGATGATTCAGTGCCATATGGCAAGGATGAGAGTGATAATGTTGTAGTTAGAGTATATGGTAAGCCTATAGAGATTGGAGGGGATCATATAAAGATAGCAAGTAATCTTGATCTTATAGATATGGAGAGAGCAGCAAAAATATCTGGTGCTAGATTTTATATACTAAAGAATGATTTGGTAAGGTTAAACATAGCATTAATAAGTTTTGCTTTAGATTTTATCTCAAAGAAAGGTTATTCGTTACTACAACCTCCATACATGATAAAGAGGAGTGCAATGGAAGGAGCTATTATAGTAACGGATTTTGAAGACGTGATATACAAAATAGAGGGAGACGATCTCTATCTCATAGGTACTTCAGAGCATGCAATAGCTGCCATGCATATGGATGAGATACTTGAGAGTGAGCGTTTACCATTAAGATATGCTGGCATAAGTCCATGCTTTAGGAAAGAAGCTGGTGCACATGGCAAAGATACAAAAGGTATCTTTAGAGTACACCAATTTGAGAAGGTCGAACAGTTTGTATTCTCAAAACCAGAAGAGTCATGGAATGAGCATGAAAGAATGATAAGCATAACAGAAGAATTCTTTAGATTACTTGAGATACCATATAGAGTAATGCTCCTCTCTTCAGGAGATCTTGGCAAAGTTTCAGCAAAGACATATGATCTAGAAGGTTGGTTTCCAAGTCAAGGAAGATATAGAGAGTTAGCATCATGCTCTAATTGTTTAGATTACCAAGCTAGAAGATTGATGGTAAGATACAAAGATAAACCTAACGAGGAGAGCAGATATGTTCATACTCTAAATAGTACTTTAGTAGCAACAGAAAGGTCGTTAGTAGCCATAATAGAGAATTACCAGATGGGTAATAAGATAGTAATACCAAAGGTATTAAGAGATTATATGCAAAAGGATGAGATAACTCTAAAGATGTGATAATTTACAAAGTGTTTAAATAATATGCATAAAAGAAGATCTTATGAGTGCTACTTTATCATTAAGAAAAGATCATGAAGTTATAGAGAAAGCATTAAAAGCTTTAGATACTACCGTATCACTCTTTAAAGATGGTAACGATGTACCAATTGCTATATTGAATGATACAGTAGATTTTGTAACCAACTTCATAGATAGATGTCATCACAGTAAAGAAGAAGATGGATTATTCCCAGCATTAAATGAGAAAGGGATGCCAAGAGAACATGGACCAATAGCAGTTATGCTTATGGAACATGAAGAAGGTAGAAGATTAGCAAGCATGCTTAAGGATGAGATAGAAAAGTATGAGAAGGATAAGAGTAGAAAGAGTTCTATTATAAGGATTATAGAGAGCTACATAGCATTACTCTCTCAACATATATGGAAGGAGAATAATATACTCTTTAATATCGCAGATTCTATCCTTAGAGAAGATTCTGATAAGATTAGTAGTAAATTAGAGGGTATAGAAAGGGATAAACTAGATGCACAAAAGCGAGAAGAATATATTAAACTTCTTGATAGATTAACTAAACAATAAAAATATTTTTATTAAACATCCTTATCTTATTTCATAATTTGATAATACATCACACAAACATCATTTTAATAACTTATTTATAACATAGGAGTCATAGAACGATATTAAAACGTATAGGATCATCGAACAATCCATTATTAAAAGATATACTTGAGAAGCAATCTAAACAGATAGAATGCTTAGAGAACTTATCTAAAGAATTGAAGAGATTATCTGCTGTAGAAAGAGAGCTCAAGAGGATTGTTAAACACTCAAAATAATATCTTACTTTTTTAGTAAGATTATCTTTACTAGCCTCTCTATTAGGTTTATATCATTACTAACATCTTTAGGATTACCTCCCTTCTTTATAACTTCTCGTATATTCTCACATATATCCCATGGAAATATTATCCACCTATCCTCTATCTCTAAATAATAGTCTGGCTCAAATATACTAATGGACTTCTTATAGAGTGTTAATGTTATTACATTGTTATTCTTCTTAAGTTCTTCGCATATTATATTCAAAGTCATACCTGTATCTGCTAGATCATCTATCAAGAGTATATTCTTATTTTTTATATCTAATCTTATATCAATTATAGGTTTTTCTAATCTTTCTCCTATACTCTTATAATATTTAGCAGATATTATATACAAATCCTTTATATCTAATATATCTGAAAATATTCTTGCGAGAACCAATCCTCCTCTTGATATTCCTACTATAACATCTATTACTTTACCATCTCTAATTACTCTCTCAGCCAATTCCAAAGATTTAAAATATATATCATTCCATGTTAGTGTCAATAACTCCACATTAGCTATAGGTTATCCATTATTTATTAAGTAATGGATCTCTTGATAACATTCAACACACATCTCTTTATCGTTTGTATGTTCGCATGAGAATGTTCTCTTGACCACTTTTCTACACCTAGTACATATCATGCCTTTCTAATTATCTTGATTATTCCCATTATAATTACTATAATACCCATTGATAATACACCATATGCACTAGCGCTTTGTTGGGATGAGATTATACCTCCTATGAGTATTAATACACCGTTAATAATCAAAAGTACTGAAGTTAATTTGCTTCTCTCTTTTAGCGATATAAAGAATGCTGCTATTGATAATGCAACCGCACCACCACCAAATATCATACCTCTGCTCATCTCATCCATGGGTAAGAATCCTCCTTCTACTACAAGAGCATCTATGCCATATATTATTAGCATTATTAATGCTACTATACTAAGCCCTTCCGCTACTCTAACCCTACTTGATACAGCAACTGCCATAAGTAAAATTATATATTATTATTAATAAACTATTGCTATGTTATAAGTAGATCATATCTTATGTATCTTTTAATAGCATTCTTAGCAGCAAGCAAGTACTCATCTATATTTATCGTTGGTATCTTTCCTAATAATGGAGTATTAGATATCTCTTTAATGGCATCTATAGCATATTCGTCTAAATTATTATTTACATTATTAGCAATTATTCCAGCAATCTTAACAGAGTTTGTACGTAATGCATTGATAGTTAATAATGTATGATTTATAGTTCCTAATGCACCTTTACAAACAATTATTGTTGGCAAATTTAACTCTTTGATCATATCTATAACCATATAGGATTCAGTGATAGGAACCATGATGCCACCTATGCCCTCAACTATCATATACTCATGTCTATTTGCTAATCTCTCAAATGAACTCTTAATCTTACTTATATCTATCTCCTTCTTAAGAACACGTTTTGCTATTAACGGAGATGCTTCTAATGGTAAATATATGGGATTTATATCATTGATATCATCGTTAGAGTTTACAGACCTTATGAGTATATTAACATCTTCACTCTTGCCAGTAGCTACTGGTTTCATTACCCCAACATCCATACCTATCTCTTTCATACATAATGCCAATCCACTTGCAATAAACGTCTTACCTACACCAGTATCTGTAGCAGTTACAAATACACCATTCTTCAAATTTGATACATAAATCTCTTTCTAGCAATAAATATGCTTATTATTATTATAGAAGCAAATACTCCAACTACTCCTAAAGGAAATTCTGGGATCACATTTATACTAAACTCTACATACTCTTTCTCTATCGGTATAAAGTTTATACCATATATCTCAACCCCTACAATATAACTACCTCTATTAAAGAACACATAAGGAAGAGTTAGTTCTCCTTCATTAGTATGAGTTAATACAGTTCTAAATATTTCATTATTATTCTCGTCTTCAATGTAGATGATATAATCTACATGAACTTGAGTCTTGTTACTATTCTTCTCTACAAACCTTACATCAATTCTTATCTCTTCTTCTGTCTCTATTGGAGATGGTACTCTTAATTCAACATTTAAAGACTTTGATTCCATCTTTAAAGTATTAGATTCAGCATATACATGTGTATTATAGTATAATAAAGATAATATCGAGAACAAAAGAATTAAACTCTTCATAATGCATGAGACTTGCATAGCTATTTATAAATGTTTATAAAGATTGATCTGGCATATGGACTTTTCTCCTCATCTTTTATCAGATCGCCCATCAATTGCCATATGCCAGACTAAAGTTAATTAGTCATAACTAAATTAAAATCATTACTATGGATAAGGTGAGAATTAGGGAAAGGATATGGAAATTATTGGAAGAAGAGAATGTAGCAAGATTTCCTAGACCAGTATATGGAAGGATTCCAAATTTTGTTGGTGCTGATGAAGCATCAAGAATATTAATAACTCTTAATGAATTTAAGAATTCAAAGATTGTTAAGATAAATCCTGATGCACCACAAAGAATGGCAAGATATTATGCTTTAGCATATAATAAGATGCTTATAATGCCTACGCCGAGATTACGCTCTGGTTTTATAATTATAAGAGTGAATAATCCTAAAGAGGCGTTGAGAGCATCGACTATTAAAGGTGCATTAGAGTATGGCAAGATATTTAGGTTTAATAACAAGATTGATGCGATAGTTATAGGCTCTGTAGCTGTAACTAGATATGGTGCAAGATTAGGTAAAGGGGAGGGATATGCTGAAATAGAATATGCTATATTGAAAGAGTTAAGACTTGTTAGTGATGATGTAAAGGTAATTACTACTGTTCACGATCTTCAGATAGTAGATGAGATACCAGTGGAAGAGTACGATCTCCCAGTAGATATTATAGTGACACCTAAAGAGATAATATATACAAGAACAAACATTCAGAGACCGAAAGGTATTATATGGGATAGATTAAGTGAAGAGAAGATCTCTAGCATACCTTTACTCTCGAAACTTAGATCTGGAGCATTATAATAGAATTATTTATAATTACTCTTCCTTTAAGATCCTCCAACCTACATTTTGGTCTATCTAGTAATGGTATATTTGCTATGGCACATCCTGATGCTGTAGTTATATCTGCCTCTTTGCATATCATAGCCTTTGGTGCTGTATTGTGCCTCTTTAGATTATAGATTGTATATGCTCCTACACTACTTCCTATAGAATTTGGAAATACGAGTATCTTACCTGCAATATTCTCATTATATAATTCATGCTTCTCGTCTATTATTCTTCCGTTTAGATCAAGCATAGCAAGAAAATTTATTGGTTTACTACTAACTAGTGTATATCCTTCAGCGCTGCCTCTAACTATAGATCTTGCTTCAACTATCATGACACTCACTACTTACTATCTCTTCCATACTCTTTAATACTACTTTTGCCTTATTCCATGTCTTTAAATAATATGCTGCTTTGATACTATTAGTTACTACTGAATCTTGAGAATCTATCAATGGAGTTAAGCATGCACAGCAATCAGAGTATATCTCTGCACCTGCCTTTTCTAATCTCTCTATATCAGATCTAACATACTCATAAGCCTTTCTAGCACAAAATATCATGCATCTCTTCTTAAACTTCTTACCTCTAATACTTGAAGCTAATCTCTTTATATCATGAGAACCTAGTTGTGGACTTCCAAATACTATGATATTGCTATCGTTACCATTACTTAGTTCACCTTTTAATTCTTCTGCATCTCTCTTACTATACTCTATAATTTCTCCACTATCTTCATCTGTTACCATACAACATGAACCAGATGTACCTAATCCTGCACTTAAAGCCTTTTTATTCCATATCTCTTTAGGAAGAGAGGGTATAGATACGGAATTCTTTGCATGTTTGCCAGCAAAATATCCTAGCAAACCATAGTCTAACTCATTCATTAATTCTGTATTAAGTATTATTCTTGTATCTGGTTTTCTAAGTTCTTCTATCCTTAATAATGAATATGGTGCTTTTCCACTTAAAGCACTTGCCAATGCACTTATAGCACTCTCCTTATTAGTTAGAATATTAAGGAATGAATTAACATATACTGCAGCATTACTCTCAGCTATACTTGCATATGCATTATCCTTTGGAATAGGAAAGATCTCATATGGTATACATGATAATGTCATCTCTACTCCCATATTTCTATACGCATTAACAATTCTCATCTGTCTCTCTTTAAACTCTTCCCTAACCATATATGGTCTATTTGGATCAAATCCCATTGGATTTAGACTAGTCTTAACCTTAACCTTCTGATCTATCTCCTCTAAAAATGATAATCCTGCATCACCTATAGTATTATAATTAACTCCAGAGACATGAGCCCATTCTATTGGTATCAATCTTTCTGCATCTGTGCTCTCCCCTATGGCAACTAATACTCTATAAGCAGTAGCCAATGTATTACCATATTCTCCGTTTAATGCATGTTCTTCATCGTTGGTTAGATACATATCTCTTACTTAGATTAATAAACTGGTTTATTAAATCTCTTCCATCCTTACTCAATTCTGGATGAAACTGTGTAGCATAGATGATACCATTAGTTATTATCTCATTATTATTAGTAGGGGTGTATCCTATACTCCTAAAATTATATGGTATTTTACTGATCGCATATTGATGGTTCTCAAACACTTCTATACTCTTCTTATCAATTAAGATGTTATCATCAAGATAAACATTCGTCATACCATAAACCTTTTTCTCTAATCTTCTTATCAAACCACCAAAGGTTAATGATATTATCTCTGCTCCATAACATATACCAAGCAATGGTATATTCTTCCTATAGCACTCTTTAATTATGTTGATGTTCTTTAGATTCATATTTTTATCATTTTTAACTCTTCCAGAAAGTATTACAGCATCGTATTCTAGCTTATTTACCTCATTATATAGTTTTACTTCATAATCCTTTACACAAGCACATAGCTCTTCTATATAAGCTGAACAATTATTTACAATTAAGATCAACTTATAATCTCTATCTTAACTATATGTAATTCTGGAATATTATCTACTAAGATCATAACTCCTACATTTAATATGTTACCCTCTTCCCATATCAATAATCTACTTATATTATTCTCTTTGGCAATATTTATCAAACTATCTATTGATGTCTTTATTATCTCAAAATCTTCTACTGTTACAAATGTAACATTACCATCTACAAATGTAATTGGTGCTGCTATGTTTAATGGTCTTGCTATATTTATATTGTTAGTAGTGATATAATCTGTAATCATCTTCATCTTTGCTTCTCTATCTAATATAGCCTCATCTCTTGCTATACCAGCAAGCTCTATCAAATACTCCCTTAACGCTTCCTCTACCGTATTTCCCAACCCTACATAATACTCCCCAGTAAATGCAGCACCCACAGCAGCTATAGTTCCAAGTTCTGCAACAACTCCTCCAGCACCAGCAGTATAGATAGGTATGAAGTAAACATCTTGATTACCTATTCTATAAAGTATATTATCGCCAATCCTAGGATTCCTTAACAATGTCTTTAATTGTGCAAACTCTTTATCCTTATCTAATGCTTCTTGTACTGCTGTAGGACCAATCAACTTTGTCTCAGACTCCAAAGGCACTCTATAAAATATTAATTGCCCGCTATTTGGATAATCATTTCTTACAATCATATATCCTGCTAAGTTCTTTGCTGGAGCTGCCTTTAACTCAAGTGAGATAAATCCTACAAACTCTGGTTTATTAAATCCAGGAGGTTGAGCAAATATATAATATGGAGTTAAACCTTGAGGAATTTCATAAAACTCTCTTGCGGTTATAAATGTTGATACATCAGTTACATGATATATGTTATACATGCTTACCTTCCAAAAGAAGAGTTCTTCGGGGTATCTTAATTGTTTCTGTAACCATTCCGGTATATCTCTACTTACTACATCCTTGTACTCATTCTCAAACATATTAGTAAAGAAATCATTGCTAGTTAAGATTATCCTATGAGAGCCATCATATGTATCAACAAGAGAATACCCGACTAATACATACATATCATTAGCCTTACCCCATGGAACATACTCAGTATCTAATCTAGCAATTAATGGTATTAACCAATATGTATTACTACCATCAGTTACTGGTAATATATCTATCTCCTTCATACCAAATACATATTCAAAGTATGGATATGTCAAAGCCATTCTCTGAACTACATCCTTATAGCGCATAAGATGTATAGAATCTGTTGGATATGATAAGAGAAAGTTAGGTTCAAACATCCAACTTAAAGGAGGAGTTACTGTTATACCTCCTTTACCATCATAAAAGTATCCATCCAATTCATCACTTGTAGATCTATTAACTGGAAATGCTGACCATGTAGTAGCAAACAAGCCATCAGCTCCTTCTCCATAATATACTCGTCTCTGCTTAAAGAAGTTATTACTATCAACTATAGTTCCATTATGAGCATCTAACATAAGAAATCCTTTAGGTATGTGAGTATACACTAGATGTTCTGCATACCATCTATTCTCTGGTGTTACTGTTGCTGGTAATATAGGCATTAAAGAAGCACTCCAATATATTGAATTGTTAAACCTTATAACATCAGAATCATACATCTTCAAGTATGGAGTCAATCCTATCTCAGGAGTTATCTTTGCATTAGCAGCATTCCAATCCCATAACCTTATCTTGCTAAGCAACTCCTTATTACTGCTAATAAAATTATTGATCCCACTACTAGGTACTGCACTTAATCTAATATCATAGTTTCTCTCTTCTATGCTATCAAGATCTGCAAAGTATCTATTTACTGCTATCTGTTGTGCAGTATAAGGTCCTAGATACTCTATCTTTCTCGCATCTGCTATACTACTATTTATTACTAATAATATGCTAGTCACTATTGCTATAGATAGTATAACCCCAACTTTAAGATATATATCCCTTTTAGTTGGTAATATTATTACTTTTGATCTATACATATCTATAAAAGCCCACGCTAAAAGAACCAAGCCCATAAGAAGAGTTCCAATTATTGCATATGGTGTATTATAATCTATCATAGGTGTAAAGAACATATTAAATGTTGACCATAATAATCCAACTCCAATTACTATCTCTGCTATCGATATATAATAGAGATATCTAGGCTTACCTTCCTCTATATCAGCTAGATAGCTTGATATTATAGCAGCAACATTACTGACGCCTATATAAAGAAGTATCCTTATTCCTATTACTGATAATAGTGGTGGTATCAATAATGTTAGGGCTGGAATCATAGGTATAACGATCTCATTTGATATAGTTGAGTCTACTGCAGATCCAGGACTAAGAACGAACGGCAGTGATAATATATTAGGTAAGTTTGATAGTCCTAGATCGTTACCATCAAATAAATATACAACAGCGAGTCCAAACATGGCACTTGCAAAGAATGAAGAGAATATCAAGACCTTACTTATCTGCCATATTATAAAGTTTGATATACTAAGTTTATAATTCTTATATCTTAAAAGCTCTGTTGTTATATTCTCTCTTCTAAAGAATGCTATAGCTATGCTTACTAACCACCAAACTATCGATTCTCTCTTCTTTATATTAACACGTATAAATGCTATAGATGATAATATAAATCCAGATATCATAGCATAATACACAGGTTTTATGAAGAAATTTTCAAATTCAGCAGTATTTAATAGAAATGATACAGTTTGACTACTTATTATACTAAAAAGTATTAATCCTAAGCCTACAATAAGTCCTATACGAATATACTTGCCAAAATCACGTTGGGGTGGCATATTACTGCTCTCTCCGTATTTCATTATATTATTCTCCAATAATGCTTAATTTAATACTTTAGGTTCACTTGCTAATCCTTTACAGATAAGATACACTGCGGCATATAATGGAAGTGATACAATCTCATCTTTATATGGACCAAAGCTGTTACCTTTAATTAGTAATTTAGGGGCGTAATGAATATGAACTTTAGTAGGTTCATCATCTATAAATACAGCATCCTCATATGGATTAAATTGTGATACATCGTCAATCTTAATCTTAGCAAGCCCACTTTTACTGCTTAAAGTGTTCTCTAATCTAAATATTCTATGTGTATCTATCGTAACTACTGTGTCTATTGTAACCCCTAACCTCTTTGTAATATCTCTTAGTTCGTTATTAAAATTCTCATAGCTCTTTTTTCGTAGGGAAGATATAAGCCTATTCCTATCCATTCTTGATAGTAACTCTCTTGCTATCCTTCCTTTCCAGCCTTTCTCACTATTTAGAGCATCTTTTATATGATCAATATTCTTCTTCCTTCCCATACCAAATATATCTGGGATTATGCCAATACCCTTGATGTAATCTGCTATATCTCTCCTTGCTTCTGAGTTAAGGTATGATAATTCTTCATCATTTACATGAATATGAAACCCATTATTACCAGAGAAGTATACACTTATCTTATTTGCACCTAATTCATTTAGCATCTCTAATATTTTAAATACTTGATGTTTACCTTCTTCTATACAATTGTTACATGGAATATTTACCTCCTTTGTATTAGAGCGACATTTTAAACATATCTTCTCATTACTTATATCTTTACAGTTAATACATATACTAAATTGGTGATCCTTCATACATGGTAATGCGAGATCTTTTATATCTATATCAAATATTAGATCTGCTGCAAGCCAATTCTTTAGTTCAATCTCTGCTTCTGGATTTGTATAGTAAGCATTTGAAGCGTATACATCTGCTGGTATTTCTCTAACTAATAATGCCCTTAACTCATTCTTATCATTAAATGATATATGCCTTATTACTCTATTGTCGAATGTTGCATAACCAAACTCTCTCTCTTTAATTCTATCTAGTTTAGTATCAAACTTATCAAAATAATATCTTCTAAATGCACGCTTTAATATATCAATACTATCCATTTCTCTTCATACCAAATTGTAATGGAGTTCTTATATTATCACATTCTTCATTCTTATAGCATAGATTCATACTAGCAATCTTTTCGCAGCTAGGACAATTATATGACTTTCTATTACCTCTCTTTCCAGCAAGAAACTCTACTTGGTATCTAGTTATCTTCTCATTATAATCTGGTGCATGTTCAAATAATGAGCATGTATCATCTATACTTTTACCTATCGCAAGCATATAAGTTGCTAGTAAGAATCTTGCTGTATGACTAACATTATCATTCTTCTCTAAAGTTGATAATATATGATTTATGCATGGTGGATACTTATTCACTATAATAATTGGTTTGAACCTCTTATCGTTAATGGTGTATCTTCTTAATATCTCAACTCTATTCTTTATACTTTCTGGTATATCTTTTACGTTCATCTTCTCGATCTTTTCATATATCAATAATGCTATCTCTTCTCTAATCAATCTAACAATATCATGAATCTCTAAATGGACATATCCTTCATAAACATCCTTATTTATCAATCTCCAATGAGGGTCATGTAAATTAACTGATCTCCTCAGATACTCAGCAACTTTAATCTTATACTTCTGCATACTATCTTCTATTATCTTTAGCCCTAATGTATTTTCAAAGATATATCGTAAGATACTCTCTCTTCTCCTTTCGTTCTCATCTTTAAGATCGTTTTCTATAAAATTCTCAATCCTTTCTGCTTCAGCTAATGCAAACCTCTTGCTTACACTTCTTATATCTAATATGTTAAGTATTAGTAGTGATATCAGAAATGAGATTATCTCTTCATCTGGTTCTCCTAATTCTTTAGATGGTTTGTTATCTAATGCTAGCAGTATTCGCTTTAAACTTTTATCAAGTATATATGAGTTAGATTCATTAAACTCGTTGAGATCATAACCTAATTCTTTAACATATTCTCTAGCAATAGGTAAGAATGGATATTTTGCTGCGTCATATTTACTAAAGATTATCTCCATGATATTTGATGATACGTTTACTATAATAAAGATTAAGTAAAAATAAGATTATTAAGAATTATATTACATGAAACTAAGGATAGGATTTCATGTATCTATTGCAGGATCAATAGATAGAGCAGTTGATAACGCATTAGCGTTAAATTGCACGGCATTTCAGATATTTACTAGAAATCCAAGAGGATGGAAGAGCAAACCATTGGATGAAGTAGAGGTTAATAGATTTAAAGAGAAATTGCTCAAAAGTAAGATAGATGTGAATGACATATGTGCACATATGCCTTACTTACCAAATCTAGCATCGCCAAAAGAGGATCAATACAATAAATCTCTCCAAATATTAATCGACGAGGTTAAGAGGTGTGATACACTAGGAATAAGATATCTAGTAGTTCATCTAGGTAGTCACCTAGGCTCTGGTATAGAGAATGGTATGAAACGATTGGTAGATGCTTGTCTTAAGGCAAGGGATCTTAGTAAGACTATCATACTGCTAGAAAATATGGCAGGACAAAAGAACAGTATAGGTTCATCGTTTGAAGAGCTAAGGATGCTATTGGATATGCTTAATGATGATAGATTTGGGGTATGCTTTGATACATGTCATGCATTTGCTGCTGGATACGATGTTAGGATGATAGATTCTATCTTAGAAGAGTTTGATAACAAAGTAGGTTTTAGAAATATAAAGATTGTTCATCTTAACGATTCAAAGAGTGATCTTAAGCATAACTCTGATAGGCATGAGCATATAGGTTTAGGATATATAGGTGAGGAAGGATTTAGGAATATCTTACATTCGAGACTAAACACTTTACCATTAATATTGGAGACACCTATAGATGAGAGAAGAGATGATAAAGATAATCTAAATAAAGTTTTAGAATTATTAAAATAAAATATTATATTCTATTACTATATCTCTTCCAAAAGTCTGGCATATGCTTCTTTATTAACTCGAATATCTCTTCATCACTTAATGGAGCAATTCTACCATCGTGATACAATCTCTCTATCTCAGCCTGAATATCCTTTAATGCTGGATTATCTTTCGTTATCTTTTCATCATTCTTCAATCTGAATACATTATTTATCCAGAATGTTAATCCTGCTATGCCTGAATGTTCTGAGATAACTACCTTTGCGGGAGAGTCTAATAACTCTTCTGTATCAAATGGTAGATACATCTCTATATTCTTTAATAATCCATCTGCGTGTATACCTGCTCTAGTAACATTAAAGTTTGCACCTACTAATGGATAATAGCTTGGTAACTTATAACCTAATTCCTTCTCATAATATCTTACTATATGCTTTAATACTCTTGTATTCATACCATCAAAACCTCCTTTAAGCATGGAATATATGAAGATCATAGCCTCTAATGGTATATTGCCTGCCCTCTCACCTATACCAAATAATGTACAGTTGTTTAATGATGCTCCATACATCCAAGCCGCAGTAGCATTTGCAACACCTAAATGAAAATCATTCTGACCATGGAATTCTAACCATTCTGATGGTACACCCAAACCCTTATTGAGAAGCCAGAATAGTTTTGGTATGCTTCTTGGTAGTGAAGCCTCTGACCATGGTAGACCTACACCTAGTGTATCAGGGCATCTTATCTTTACTGGTAATCCATACTTTTCAGCAAGTTTCATAGCCCTCTTTACAAAAGGAACTAGTGTAGCATACACATCTGCTCTAGTTACATCTTCAACATGTAATCTAACAGCAATATTACTCTTTAACGCTTCTTCAACAACCTCTAGATAATGCTCTATAACTTGAGACCTACTCTTACCAGCAAATTTATAGAATATATGATAGTCACTTATACTAGTTAATATACCAGTCTCTTCTAATTTTAATTCTTTAATCTTTTGGAGATCTTCTTTAGATGCTCTTATCCATCCAGTTATTCTAGGATTCTTAAATGCTAATTCTTTACATCGTTCTATAGCCTCTCTATCCTTCTTTGTATATGGAAAGAACTCTGTATATTCTAGCTTCCCATTCTCTCCTCCCAATTCATGAAGAAATTTAAAGATGGTTGCTATCTGTTCTACTGTATAAGGTTCTCTAGATTGCTGGCCATCTCTAAATGTTGTATCTGATATCCATAATCGATCTGGAACATTAGGTATTATTGATATACCATCAAATGTTATCTTTGGAGGGGAGTTAAAAGGAAAGATCTCTTTATATAACTTTGGCTCGCTTACATCTATTATCTGATAATCAGGAATGTCTATAGCCTCTTTCCTTATGAATTCTTTTAGCTTTTCTTTCTTCTCGTAATACAAACTAGTCAAACTTACTAACACTCACATCTCAGCATTAATAAATTTAACTATTATTTATCTATAATAATTACATATAATACTTCGTCATAACTTAAATAGGTCTAATATTATCTTTATAAGACTATATTCGATATTAATTAACGATTTTCGGATAGAAAAATTCTTCTCTAAAGTATTAATTTTACCCTTAAGTTAATATTATTATCCTAAACTCTATATTGTATGAACTACGATGCTGTAATCAAGTTCGCTTTAGAAGAAGGGTTCTACTATCCTAGTTGTGAGATATATTCTGATGCACAAGCAGGATTTTGGGACTATGGACCTAGGGGCGTTAGTCTAAAGAATAAGTTTGTAGAATTATGGAGAAGAGAATTAGTTAGAAGGGATGAGATGATAGAGATAGATGGTTCTCAGATAATGAGCAAGAGTGTATTTATAGCATCGGGTCATATAGAGAATTTTAATGATCCTATAGTAAAATGCATAAAATGTTCTTCAATATATAGAGCGGATAGATATATCATGGATCATCTAAATATCCTAGTACCAGAAAGAATGAATGATAAAGAGATAGATCAATTAATAATCAAGCATAATATAAGGTGTGATAAGTGCAAAGGAGAGCTAGGGAACGTTAGTAGATTTAATATGATGTTTAGAATTGGTATTGGTCCTAATGCTGAGGAGGCTTATCTAAGACCAGAGACTTGCCAAACCATATTTGTAGATTTTATTAGGATATATAAAATAATGAGAAAGAGATTACCATTAGCTATAGCACAAATAGGTAAGAGTTTTAGAAATGAGATAGCACCTAGACAAAGTTTATTGAGGCTTAGAGAATTCTATCAAGCAGAGATTGAGGTATTCTGTAATCCTAATCATCTTAACGATATAGAAAAGTTCGAGAAGGTAAAAGATACTGTCTTGAGGATATATGCAAATGGTAAGATGCATATACTAAAAGCCGAAGAGACTATAAATACACTCGTTCCAAATAAATTGATTGCATATTATCTTGCACTACTGACGCAATTCTATGAGAGATGTGGTATAGATATTAATAGAACTAGATTTAGGAAGCTAGAAGATGATGAAAAGGCATTTTATGCTACTACAGCATTTGATTTTGAGGTAGAGACTAGTGTAGGCTGGTTAGAATTGGTAGCATGTAATTATAGATCAGATTATGACTTATCTAGACATGAGAAGGTTAGTAGAGAGAGTATGAGTGTTATGGACGGTAATGAGAAGATAATACCACATGTCTTCGAACTCTCGATGGGAATAGATAGAAGCCTTTATACTATACTTGAGCATTCGCTAATTGAAGATAAAGAACATGAAAGGCGAGTGCTTAAAATAAGATCATATCTTGCACCC
The DNA here is from genome assembly GCA_013538715.1 of Candidatus Nitrosothermus koennekei. Lineage (GTDB taxonomy): Archaea > Thermoproteota > Nitrososphaeria > Nitrososphaerales > Nitrosocaldaceae > Nitrosothermus > Nitrosothermus koenneki. The sequence goes on from JACAFH010000005.1 coordinate 84,907, forward strand.
GTCCATGTAGGTATCTTACCATTAGTTAATAAAGATGGATTAGATGTATATGCACTTAAGATATTTGAAGATATAAAGAAAGACTTTGATGCTATATATGACTTCTCTGGCTCTATAGGAAGGAGGTATAGAAGATTAGATGAGATTGGAGCACCATTTGCTGTGACTATTGATAATAAGACACTAGAGGATAATACAATAACAGTTAGAGAAAGGGATAGCATGAAGCAGGAAAGGATAGCAGCAGATAAATTAAAGGATTACTTGCTTACTAGGATCAGGTTTGAGTAGTTTAGATGCACTAAATAAGAGAATAATAGAATGCAAAGAATGTCCCAGACTTATTAAGTATATAGATAATATATCTAAGAGAAAGATCAAGAGGTATAAAGAGTATCAATATTGGGGTAAACCATTACATGGATTTGGAGATAATAATGCTAGATTACTTATAATAGGACTTGCACCAGCAGCACATGGAGGTAATAGAACTGGAAGGATGTTTACTGGTGATTCATCTGGAGACTGGCTTATAAAAGCATTATATCAAACAGGTTTTGCTAATAAGGATGAGAGTGTTGATAGATATGATGGACTGATACTTAATGACGCTTACATAACAGCTGTGGTTAGATGTGCACCACCACAAAACAAACCTACAAGAGATGAGATAATGAATTGTAGTAAGTATTTAATTGAAGAGATGAGTTTACTCCCTAACATAAAGATAATACTTACACTTGGTTCAATAGCATTCAATACATTTGCTAAGCTTAATAATTTAAGATTAAAATTTAGACATGGATTAGAATATGAGTTTAGTGATAAGATGATAATAGCATCATATCATCCTAGCAGACAAAATACACAGACGAGAAGGTTGAAATGGGATTCATGGATTAGTATATTCTTAAGGATTAGGAGTATATTAGATCAAAATGGTAATGTTATTTCTTCAAATTCTGCGTCTATCGTTAAATAGAGTTTTGCAATATTAATAAACGATTTTATATCCTTACTAACCAAGATCTTTAGGCTCGGTTTTGAGTATTCAGCAAACATATCACGATTTGAGAGATATGAGATTACTTGCTCTACACTATCATCTATACCATCAATGAACTTTGTATGATTATATACAGATTGAAATTTATCCTTTATTAGAGAGAGATGAGTACTTGCAAGTATAGCAAGAGGCGTATCTATTTTAAGTGCTTTAATATCTTTCTCTATATCATTTACATTCTCCTCGATCTTCTTAACAATATGAGATACATCGATCTTCTTAAATATTACACGAGTTATATTCTCTTTTATCATCTCATCCAATCTCTTACTATTGATCAATGTTCTAGTTCCTATGATAGTTATCTTCTCTCCGACACTAACTGCTTTTTGTAGTGGTATATAAATACCAAATATAGGAATTGGATAGTTGATCCTTATACGATCCAATACCGTTAATGTTGGAGTGATAGATGCTACTATTACCAGTTTAGGATCATATCTCAAGAGATAGTCTATAGTATTAGAGATTATATTTTCTAGCATACTAATATCCTTCAAACCATATGGATGATGTTTTCTGTCTGCAAGATAAATTATATTCTCTCTCAATCTATTAGATAATACTCTTATAAGTGAGATTGAACCTACACCAGAATCAAATATTGCTATGCTTCTATTATCCATATCAACCCCTAACCTCTTGTTAAATAATTACTTTGTGTATTGCTATTTCTAAATATATCAAGTTTATTATACATCACCAATTATTAAACAGTTAACTAATAAGATAACATGAGTAGATTTGAGAAGAGCTGGGCAAAGACTGATTCTAGAGGTATAGGTGAGAAGGTTAGAGATACAGTAAAACCACAAGGACCACTTAAACCAAGAATAACTCAAGCAAGTAATAAATTACAAGCACAAATCCAAAAGATGGATTCTATGCTTGCAAGGATAAAGGAGAGGGATGCTCGAATATTCAAGAAGATAGTTACAGCACAAACTTTACATGACATAGATACTGCTAAGGCTCTCTCTAATGAGCTTGCGGAATTACGTAAAATAGAGAAGACTATTAATAGTGGTAAATTAGCGTTAGAGCAGATCAATAACAGATTAACTACAGTGCAAGATCTTGGCGATGCACTTGTAACTCTTAGTCCAGCAATAAATGTAATGAAGAGTGTACAGAGAGGAATAGCTAGAGTTATGCCAGATGCTGAGAGTGAGATTGGCGATATCAATAACACATTAAATAACCTACTAATAGAGACTGTATCAGGAAATGGATTTAATATAAACAATGATGTGGTTAGTGAAGATGCAGAGAAGATCTTAACAGAAGCTACAATGGTTGCTGAGAGTAATATAGATACTAAACTACCAGTACCAAATAAGAGTGAAAAGAGTGAGTTACCAAAGTTCGAGTAAGAAATTCTCTTTATTTTTATGTTAACCTAATCCTCTACCTTTATTAGAATAATTTATAAAGTTAGGATTAGAAGTATAGAATATGCCAATGCCTGCGCCTGAGTTTGATACGATTGAAGAACCTGTAGTGGTTATAAAAGAATTTCTAAAAAGCCATCAAGACGATGCATGGACACCAGAAGAGATAAGTGCTAATACAGGTTTAGATGTAACAAGCGTTTATCATATTTGTCAATTAATGAGAGCAAAGTATATAGAATCTACTGCAAAGGAGGAGTATTTCCCAATCAGATCTATTGAAAGACTAGGAGAGATGTATTTTAGATGGATAGAGAAGCCAAAGAAGAAGAGAAGTCCTAGAAAGAAGAAAGATTCATCTGTTGTTTGATATGATTCACCTTGATAACATAGGTGCGCATATATTACAACGATTAGAAGAGTATAATGTCAGACATATATTTGGTGTTGCTGGTGACTATATATTAAACTTTTTTAAGATGATTGAGGATAGTAATATAAAACTCATCTGTACATGTGATGAGCAATCTGCTGGGTTTGCTGCAGATGCATATGCAAGGATCAATGGAATTGGAGTTGTTTGTGTAACATATGGTGTTGGTGGTTTTAAAGTTGTTAATAGCACAGCTCAAGCATATGCTGAGAGATCACCACTTATGGTTATTAGTGGAGCTCCAGGAGTTAAAGAACGTTCATATCAACTGCATCATACAATCAAAGGTTTTGATACTCAATTTAATGTATTTAAGAACATAACCATCAGCTCTGTTATATTAGATGATCCTAAGAGGGCTATTATGGAGTTTGATGATGCATTATTGTCTTGTATTAATTACAAAAGACCAGTATATGTAGAATTACCAAGAGATATGGTTTATGCTCCTATAGGTGATTATCATAGAATTGAGAGAAGATACGTTAGTAATGAGAATGCATTGCTAGAAGCGCTACAAGAGATAAAATGTATAGTTGATATGGCTAAGAGACCTGTTATAATAGCAGGCGAAGAGATCCAGCGATTTAAACTAGAGAGTAAATTGAAAGAATTAGTGGAGAAGATAAACATACCAGTAGCATCTACAATCTTAAGTAAATCTGTAATAAATGAGTATCACCCATTATATCTAGGAGTATATGAAGGTGCAATAGGGCATGAGGATGTTAGAGAGTATGTAGAGAGTAGCGATTGTATAATCATAATAGGTGCATTGTTATCAGATATAACATTAGGGATATTTACTGCTAAACTTGATCAGAATAAATGTATTAATATAACTAGTGAAGGATTATCAATAAGATATCATAAATATGAGAATATAAGGCTTGATGATTTTATTGATGGATTAATTAATACTTTAGATAGAAAAGAGTATAGTTTAGTACAAAAATGCCCCATAGAAGAGTTTGTTGCTAAAAAGGAGAAGATAACGATCAACCGATTATTTAAATGCATAAACTCTCTCCTAAAATATAATCATGCATTAGTAGTAGATGCTGGTGATGCATTGTTTGGAAGCGCAGATCTTATTATACAGAAAGGTACCATATTCATGTCTTGTGCATACTACTCATCTCTTGGTTTTGCAATTCCAGCAAGTCTAGGTATTCAACTTGCAAATCCTAAGCTAAGACCTATAGTTTTAGTAGGCGATGGTTCTTTCCAAATGACTGGAATGGAGGTATCTACAATAGCAAAGTATAATCTCAATCCAATAGTAATAATACTTAACAATAAAGGATATACTACTGAGAGGATAATGCTAGATGGTCCATTTAATGATTTAAATGAGTGGAGATATGAATTAATTCCAAACATAATAAATAGTGGTAAAGGTTTTATAGTTAATACAGAAGAGGAGTTCTATAATGCAATACTAGATGCAGAAGCATATGATGGATTATCTATAATCAATGTAGTGTTAGATAAAGATGATAAGAGTGAAGCATTAAAGAGAATGGCAGAGCATTTAGCAAAGAGAGTTAGAGATACTAAGGATATACTCTAGTTATAGTTCTAGGAAAGAGCGATGCTGCTCTTATATGTTTTAGATTGCAGATCCATCTTATACATCTCTCAACTCCAATACCAAATCCAGCATGATATGGCATGCCATATTTCCTTAGATCTATATACCACTTGAATGATGATTCATCAAGATTATACTCCTTGATCCTTGATAACAATGTATTATAATCATGTATTCGTTGACCACCAGTAGCTATCTCACCAAAGCCATGAGGTGCGATCATATCAGCAGATGAAGTTATATTGTTTATAGCCATATGGTAAAAACTTCTAGCGCTTAATGGGTAATTTGTTATGAAGAATGGTTTCTCGAACTCTTTTGAGATAACCCTTTCAGCTTCAGTAGGTATATCATCTCCATACGCAAACTCTATACCATGCCTTATTGCAATATCTCTTGCTTCATCATACTTTATCCTATCGAAAGGCTTTTCTGGAATGTTAAACTTTCTTCCTAATAAGGAGAGCTCATATGCTCTATTCTCTGCTATCTTGCTTGTAACATAGTTAAGCATATCTTCTTGTAATCTTAAATTATCCTCTTGAGTATTGAATGCTACCTCTGCTTCTATCATTATAAATTCAGTAAGATGTTTTGCTGTCTTTGACTTCTCTGCTCTAAAGGCAGGTTGGATAACAAACACCTTACCAAATGCACATATTGCTGCCTCTTCATATAACTGAGCACTCTGACTTAAGTATGCTTTCCTTCCAAAATAATTTAATTCAAATAAGGTTGATCCTCCTTCTACTGCAGTCCCTACTATAGATGGTGCGCTGATAAGTGTAAAACCATGTTTTGTAAAATACTCTACTGAAGCTGTTATAAACTCTGATCTTATCTTTAGAATAGAACTTGCTTTCTTACCTCTAATTGAGAGATGCCTATTGTCATATAAGAACTTAACAGAAGTTACTGTACTTTTTGTTATTGGCCATTCATCAGCATTTGCTATAACTTTTATATCCTTTACTAGAACTTCTTTGCCATTGGGTGCTCTTACATCATCTCTTAATATACCATCTATGGTTATAGCTGATTCTAGTGATACGTCTTGCATAATCTTTAACGATTCATCATTAGTAAAACCTCTCTTCCCTACGAGTTGTATATATGCACTTCCATCTCGTAAGAGTATAAAGGTTAACGAACCTATACTACTCTTATTAGCAACCCAACCATTTAGTTTAATCTCACTGCCTTCTTTAGTTGTGAGTATCTCTCGCACATTCATGTTTAGATTATTAAAGTTGGATAAATATTAATATAATTGTTAAGAATTAATATTCTTCTTCATCTGTCTCCAATTCAGTAAAGATAAATTATAGTAATTAAGAGATAATATTATGGTTAAGATTACCGTAATAAATCCTGCTACTGAAGAGATAGTAGCAGAGTATGAGCAATCAGGTATTGATGAGGTTAATACAAAAATAAAAAAGGCAAAAGACGCTTTCAAGTCATGGAAGAAAGATATTCATAATAGAGCAGGTTATATTTATGAATTTACTAGAATATTGAAGAAGAAGAGGGATGAATTAGCGAGAATAGCAAGTATAGAGATGGGTAAGCCTATTAAAGAAGCGAGAGCAGAGATAGAAAAGTGTGCATGGGTATCAGAGTTTTATGCTGATAATACCTATACATTACTTCATGAAGAGATTATTAATACTGATGCTAGAAAAAGTGTAATAGTATTTGAACCATTAGGAGTTATAGGTAGTATAATGCCATGGAATTTTCCTTATTGGCAAGCAATAAGGTTTGCGGCACCATCACTGATGGTTGGTAATACCATAGTATTGAAGCCATCAAGCCTAACTCCAACTTGCGGTTTAAAGATAGCAGATATATTTAAAGAGATCGAGGTTGAAGATATATTTCAAACAGTGATTGGGAGAACAGAAGTAGCTAATATGCTAATAGATGCTCCTACAGATGCTATAACATTTACAGGTAGTGTCAATGCAGGTGCAAAAGTAGCTAGCAGAGCAACCTCATATGTAAAGAAATGCGTTTTGGAACTAGGTGGCTCAGATCCATTTATTGTATGTGCAGATGCTGATATAGATAAAGCAGTTAATGGGGCAGTAAAAGGAAGGTTCATAAACAATGGACAGAGTTGTATAGCATCGAAGAGATTTATAATTGTAAAGAGTGCAGCAAATGAATTCATAGAGAAGTTTGTTAGTAATACAGAAAAACTTAGAGTAGGAGATCCATTATCAGAACAAACAGATCTAGGACCTTTATCGAGCAAGGATGCTTTAGAGAATATAGAGAAGATAGTAGATGATGCTGTAAAGAATGGTGCAGAGATCCTTACAGGCGGAGAAAGAATTGGAAACAAAGGATACTTCTACAAACCTACTATAATAAATAATGTAAATCCTAAAATGATGATAGTAAAAGAAGAAGTATTTGGACCGGTTGCCCCTCTAGTTATAGTTGAAAATGAAAAAGAGGCTATAAAGATTGCTAATGAATCAGAATTTGGTTTAGGAGCAAGTATATGGACCAAAGATCTTGATAAAGCAGAGAGGTTGTCTAGATTAATAGAGAGTGGCATGGTTACAATAAATAATGTTGTTGTATCAGATCCGAGAGTTCCATTTGGCGGGTTAAAGAAGAGTGGATTTGGAAGAGAGTTATCAAGATATGGTCTGCTAGAGTTTGTAAACATAAAAAATGTTAGATTCTACGATGAATTAATACATTATCACCATGTAGAGTGACCAAGATTTATATAAACAATGGATAACATTCCATATAATGAATGGTAATGAGATTGAGAATATGTTAAAGAGATATGCTGAAGCACAATCTGAGTTCTTGAAACAGGTGAGCTCTATGCAGATGAGCTCTATGCAAAGTTTTATATCAATGCTACAGGTTATAACGCAAAACAGCGCTATATTTAAGACTAATGTGCAGAGTAATGGAAGAATAACTATACCAGAGGCTGAGAGAGAAGCTCTAGGAATAAATGAAGGGGATCTAGTTCAAGTAATAATCATACCATTACGAAGTCGTAGTTTATAAAGAATAGTTTGTATAATAAGTATATACATTAACTTTAAGTACATGTTTATATATAATAATAATTATGTTAGATACAGTAGTAGAATATGATAAAACAAGATATGAAGAGTTATGTAAAAGGATCTTTGATCTTAATGACAAGATAAGGTTTACTGGTGTGCTTAATGAGAATGGTAAGTTAATAGCAGGAGGTATGAGGGGCGGTGTAAAACCATTAGAGGATGAGATACATGAGAAGAGATGGTTCCATCAAACTGCAATAAGAAGAGAGATGACAAGTATGTTTGAGAAGATATATGGAAAGGTAAGATATATACTAGCAGATAGAGAGAAGATTAAACAACTTACATTCTATATGGATGGCAAGATACTTTTAATAAGTCTAGAGCCAGATCTTCCTTCTACAAAGGTAGTAGAGATAGCTGAGAATATATACAAATCAATTTTTTAAATCGAGCGCACTTTAAGCCATTCTATCATATCCCTTAATACTATTTTTTGAGAATAACTACTTGCTATTAATCCTATATGTCCAGTAGGATATACTTTAAAATATTCATCTACACTAGAGACATGATAGTTTAATGGGATGCTACATTCTGGAGATACTAAATGATCATCTGCTGCTGCTATATTATATAATGGAACGTTTATATTTCTTAGATCTATATGTTGATCTTCTAGCATCAACCTATTCTTAACTAACAGATTTGATTGATAAACATCTTTGATCCATTGTTTAAATGTATCTCCTGCAATGGGCGGTGTATCAAATAACCACTTCTCCACTCTTAGAAAATTATCTACATATGCCTTATTATTCTCATTCTTTGTAAAGTTCATGTATTTAAGCATGCCTTGTTTAAATGGTTTAAGTAAAGAATAGCATACATACAAGAATTCTGGAGGACAATTACCATAAGTATCTATCAATGCATCAACATCCAAATGTTTTGATGTGTTTCCTAATACAGTTGTATCCTTCTCTGTATCTATAACTGGCGCTATAGTTAGAAGATTCTTTATCTTCTCTTGATACAAAGATGTGTACAATACACTCATAAATCCACCCATGCAATATCCTTGTAATGAGATCTTTTCTGCACTCGAGTTATTTCTAACTATTTCAACCATTCTATCTATGTATCTATTAACATAATCATAGTAGGTTAGATGTTTGTCTAATGGCATTGGGGTTCCCCAGTCTATCATATAAACATCAAAACCTTCATCTACTAGCTTTTTAACCCAACTTCGATCAGGTTGAAGATCTAGTATGTAATATCGATTTATTAATGCATAGACTATAAGTAAAGGAGTAGGATATAATTTGTCCTTGGTAGGCTTGTAATGTAATAGCCTCATCTTTCTACCCGTATAGATGACATCTGCTGGTGTTGTACCAACATCTATCTTCTCCAGCTCATTAAGATAGTTAAGGACTCTACCAAAACCTTCTTTATATTCATTTATTGCCTCAATTATATATTGAGTAAACATTATGTTTATACCTCTTTTATATTTGGTTTATTCTTTAATTCTGACTTTTCTAACATCTTTAACTTATCTGATATCTTCTTTACTTCACGTTTTAATTTGGTTATCTCCATATATATATCATCTACCTCACTCCTTGTTGGCATATTCAATGCCTTTGAATATATCTCTGCTAGTTTAGTTAAATGTTTATTTATCTCATTCTCACTATTTAATAATTTACTAGTTAGTATCCCAAATTCATCAGAATTATATAACTCTGCAAATTCATCTTCTAATGTATCTATCCATACCTTCTTTATGTCATCCTTATCAGTTATATTCTCTTCCTCACATTTGAGCATTGCTTTTCTAGTAGCATCAAACCATGTAGTTGATATGATCTCATTATATTTAGGAAGATTCTCGTTAAACTTAATTATTGAATTGTATATTAAAGAGAGTTCTTTCCCTATCTCATCTGCTCTCTTCCTATATGTTTGTATCATACCTAACGAAGGGATCACCGGACTTATAATGGAGAATAGGTTAGCATACTCCTGCCATATATTTGTGAATATATCATACGAATTATTCTCTTTCAATTTATGGATAATTATATAATAACTTATTAATAATGTTTATTGTAAAGGTATTTAGGTGTAAAATAGATTTTGTAGCTAACATTATTGGTTTATATACCAAGTATTATACATAATATAGATAATAGGTTACAAATAATTGTGAAGAATTACATATAGTTAATTACTATTCATTATAGATCTAAATACAAGAATGATATGAATTAATGATTGTATAATTAGATGATGCCAAGATAACTACTGTTATATTAAACATTACTAATATCTCTATGAATCTCTATAGATTTGATGGTAGTATTATATGGGAACCTATTATAGAACTGAATCTGCTCTTTAGAATGCTGAAATCATCTTTCAATACTGCTACTCATGTTTGATACTCTAATCTTAAACCCTTCAATGCTGGTCTATATCATGATTCATTATCTACAAGTATCAATGGTTTGTAATACTCCAGCATCTTCTTAAATACCATCTAGCATCCAAGCTAATTCAAATGAATGAGCATCTTATTGCTACATCTTAATATTCCATACGAACAACTGCTTCTTAGCATTGTCTTCGTTTCATCAACTATTGCTCTTCTATCATACACTGGTAACGCCTTAAAGCACTGTATCATAACTTGCCAGTTTCATACGAAAATCTACCAAACATCGATACACTTCTATACTATAGATGACTGGTAGATCAGTGCTGCTATTGCTTTATCTATGAGCTTCTTGTTTCGCTTGAATAGTTTATACTCATTGTTACTATCCATTATGACTATGTAATGGATGAGATGATCAATATGCTTAGTAAAAATAGCCTACATCTTTAGATAAATTCTTAGCGTTATCATATAATTATATAAAAAGGTTTATTTAGAACAATAAGCAATATAATTATTAATATAACCAAAAATATGGATGATAAATTAGCATAATATATATCATATATATAAAAATAGATAAGAAAGATAGTAAATTAAAGTAAAAAAATAAAGATAAAAGATTTAAATCAGTAATGAGTAAATAGTTTAGCATGAGAAATCCATACATTAACATGATTATTTGGATGGGAATAAGTGCTGCTATAAGCTTTTTGCTAACGAAGATATTTGGTTTATGGATAGGCTTAGCATTAACATTTGGTGTATTTGTGCTGATAAATATAATCATGAGGAGGAGGATGTTAAGTGGAGGAGGATTAGGTCCTATTGGTGGAGGTGTTAAATACAGATGTATAGTATGTGGTCATGTATTTAAAGGTGGAGAATGTCCTAGATGTGGTTCAAAGATGAGGAGTGCAGAATTCTAATTTTTTAATAAATAAGAAAGAACTTATAAAAGGTTCTAATTCAAGAAGACTGGTTTTAAACACAATAGATTATGCATTACGAGAAGCAGATCCAAAGAGAATAATTTACAATAATTTAAGAGTTGAAGATAATACACTCATAATTAAAAATAATAAAATAAGATTAGATTTCAAATCGATCTATGTTATAGGCGGTGGAAAAGCATCAGCATCCATGGCTAAAGCACTTGAAGTAATATTAGGAGATAAGATAAGAGATGGTTTGGTTATAATTCCAGACTACCAGATTTACTCTTCTAGCATAATAAGATTTTGGAAGGCTACACATCCGATCCCAAGTATTAAAGGTGTTGAGGGCGTAAAGAGGTTGATAGAGTTAGCAGATAAAGCTAGCAGTGATGATCTAATAATATGTTTAATTTCTGGAGGGTGTTCAGCATTGATGCCTTTACCATATGATGGCATAACTTTAGAAGAGAAGCAAGAGATCACAAGAAGATTACTAAGAGCTGGAGCGAATATTGAGGAGATTAATACGGTAAGGAAGCATATATCATCAATCAAAGGAGGAAGATTGGTTGAGATACTTAAAGATAAGAATATACTCTCTCTTATCATATCTGATGTAATAGGCGATAAGTTAGATACAATAGCCTCTGGTTTGACCGTAGGTGATACAACTACGTTTAATGATGCAAAGAGTATTCTGGTTAGATATAATCTATGGAATGAATTTGAGAGTATAAAGAGTATTATAGAGGATGGTATAAAAGGCAAGATTAAAGATACGCCTAAACCACATAATCCTATATTCAAGAATGTTAAGAATATAATCTTAGCAAATAATGAGTTTATATGCATAAAAGCAAGAGAATATATGATTAATCATGGAATAAATGCTAAAATATTAACTACTACACTTCAAGGTGAGGCAAAAGATGTTGGGTTAGTATTAGCATCTATAACAAGAGAGATAGAGCATAATAATAGACCTTTCTCCAAACCTATTGGACTGATTGCAGGAGGAGAGACTGTGGTAACTCTTCATGGAGATGGAAAAGGTGGAAGGAATCAAGAGATGATGTTAAGTGCTTTGCGAGTATTAAAAGATAGTAAGAGATACACTATGGCAGCAATTGCTACAGATGGAAGGGATGGTAATTCTAATGCTGCAGGCGCAATAATAGATGTATCTACATTGTCTAATGCTTTAGATATTAATGAATTCTTGTTGAGAAATGATTCTAATACTTTCTTTGTTAATGTAAATGACGCTATATACACATCCTCTGATACTAATCTTAATGATATAATAGTAATATTAGTTGACTAATTATATATTCATAAAACTTATACAATACTTTTATAAATAATATATGTGAACAATATACAAGCAGTGATACTTGCTGGCGGAAAAGGTAAGAGATTAGGTATAGATGCTCCTAAATGCATGTTAGATCTGAATGGCAAGAAGCTAATAGATATATGTATAGACAATCTTCTTCTCAATAATATTAGTGAGTATGTGTTTTTACTTGGCTATAAATATGAGATAGTGCAAGAGTATCTAGTAAAGTATAACAATATAAAGAAGAGGTATAGTATAGATAGAGCGAAGAGTGAAGAATGGGGTAAAGGTAAGGCTTTTAGATACTCTCTAGATAATGATGCTATAGATAAAAATAAACCATCGCTTATAACATTCCCCGATGATATAATATCAGATCCATTTGTGTATGAAAGATTTATAGAATCTCATATGCAAGCAAAGAAGAGATATGGTGTAATAGCAAGTATGATGCTAGTATTAGGAACTAGATATCCATATGGAGTTGCAAAACTCGATGAGAATAATCTGATCTACGAATTTGAGGAGAAACCTTTTTTAACCATACCAACTAACATAGGCATATATATCTTCGAACCAGCAGTGTATAGTTTGGCAATGGATGTTATTAAGCTTGAAGAACCTAAACCTTTAGAGTTAGAGAATACGATAATACCCATATTAGCAAGAGAGAAGAAGTTAAATGGATTTACAATTGATGCTGATAAATGGATTCCTATAAATACAATAAAAGAGTATGAAGAAGCACAAAAGAGATTTACTATATCGCATGTAACAAAAACTTTTTAAGTTTATTCTTCTTTATTATTATATGTATGCACCCATCTAATGGATGGGGAAGCAATGTAGTCCTGCCCAATAGGTAAGACGTAAGATGTATGTTACCATTAAAGCTGTCTTACGTTGTCTACTACTTTCTAGTAATTACATATCAACTTTATAGCAACTCCTTATAATATATATTCGCTGCAGATATAAGATTGCAGTGCTATTATCAATGGTTGTATGATATACATTATTGCTTCTGGGTAAAAGGACTTCATTGCAAACTCTATATATTAGCAAAATGTTATATCAAGTATGCATTCAGCAATAGTGTTAATTAACTGTGATCTTGGTTATGAAGAAGATATAATTAGAGAGATAAGTAAGATAGAAGGAGTAAGGCGTATAGTAGGAACATATGGAGTATATGATCTAGTTGCAGATGTTACTAGAGACACTTTAGAAGAGTTAAATTCCACAGTTGCATCAATTAGAAGAGTTAATCATATACGTTCTACAATAACATTAGTAGTAATAGAAGGTCAAGGAATAGAGGAAGAAGAGATGTATAGATAATCTTAATTTATTTACTAAAAAGTTGGTAGTGCCTTATTGAGCAGAGCTATTGTATAATGAGTGATATTATTAATTGTATAAATATATCAATGGAAGATCTTCAAGCATAATAAGAAACCAGATCTGGCTCATATGTAGAGAATGCCATAATTGAACAGAATGCAGAATTAGTTCTATAGAGGTTCATAGAAACATTCAATTTTTATTCTAAATTATGTTAACATCATCTATTTATATATTAATAATTAAAATATATAATACGATGTAAATTAAAAGCACTATATTTTCCATCTTTTGTATTACTATATATTATTATTTAGAGCTATATAATTATAATATGTAACCTCACTTATATAACTTGAAATAAGGAAGATAAAATATATACTCTTAATGTCAAAATATTTAATAATATACACATTATTATGTAGTTATGATGCTAATATCATATAATCACAAGCATGATATAATCTATAATGAAGATGGCTATAGAGAGAGATATTGTATAAAGTATGGAGGTACATGCATATGATGAGTAAGAAGCGTATGAGAGAAGAGATAATGGTAAAGATAGTAGAGTCTACTATAGATGGAGCAAACGCACATAAGATAATGTGCAATTCATTTATAAACTATAACCAGTTAAAGAGGTATATTAGGGATGCACTTTTATTAGAATTAATAAAAGTGGATGGGAATATATATAAGATTACTCCTAAAGGTATGAAATATATTGAATTATTTGGAGGGAATAGTTTAAGGTGGGATGATGCAAATAGAAGATGATATTAATAAACGGGTTACAGTTGTAATACCAACAAAGAATGAAGAGGCTGCGATAGAGAAGGTTATAGACGAGTTACATTCATTTGGATTCTATAATATACTAGTGGTTGATGGATTCTCTACAGATAACACAGTAAATCTAGCAAAGAAAAAAGGAGCACGTGTTATAAATCAATTGGGTAAAGGTAAGACAGGTGCATTAAAGACAGCGATAATAAATATTGATACACCGTATATGATTGTAATAGATGGAGATTATACTTATGATGCAAGCAGTATTAAAGAATTACTAAAATATAGTAATTTATCTGCACAGGTTATAGGTGTGAGAGTTCCCACAAGTGAGAAGAGTATGTCAAGGCTTCATAGATTTGGTAACAAAGTTCTTACTCTGACATTTAATCTACTCATGGGAACTAAGATAAATGATGTTTGCTCTGGATTATATCTATTACATACTGATATAGCAAAGAGATTAAGATTTGAGGGCTCTGGATTTGATGTGGAAGCAGAAATAGCAGCACAGGTCTCAAGGATTAGTCGTATCAGTGAGACAAAAGTTAATTATAGACCTAGACTAGGTAAAGAGAAACTATCTACATGGAAGCATGGATATACAATACTAAAGAGTATAATAAAATTAGGTATAAAGTATAATCCAAGAAGGTTCTATACGTTACTCTTCATAATATTACTTGCTGTCTCCTCAGCAATTTATATTATATTCTTTTGAATGTTATATTTATTAAATCTTGTGATAAATTATAAAATATTAATAGTTAAGTGATTGTATAATATATATGTTACAAAGTCATATATAGAAGGCTCGATATAAAATTATCATGCAGTCTCAATCTCTAGAAGTTAACGATGATGGTATAAGACTAGTTAAAGATATTATTAATAGTATAAAGAGTATATCTAATATATCAAGAGAAGTATTAGAGATGAATCAAAAGATAGAAAGTATAATAGAAGAGCAATCTAGTAAAATAACTCATATATCTAATATAATAGAGAATATATCAAACGCTACACAAAATGTTGCTAACAACATATATGGAATATCAGAGAATATAAGAGAGAGTGAGGAGATATCAAACAAAGCTAGTAAAGAGATTAATCTCTCCATAAAATATTTTGGAGAGATAAAAGATATGTTATTAACCTCTTCTAACAAGATAGATTCACTTGCTGTTAACCTATCTAAAATAAATAAAATTGTAGATTTCTTATCTGATATAGCAGATCAAACTAATATACTAGCATTAAATGCTGCGATAGAGGCAGCAAGAGCAGGAGAGAGTGGAAGAGGATTTGCTGTAGTTGCAGAAGAGGTAAAGAAACTTGCAGAGAGTTCTAGAAAGGGTGCAGATGAGATCTCTTTAGTAGTGAAAGATGTATTAGACATATTCAATGGTGTAATAAAGAATATACGTGAAAGTACATCACTTCTTACAAGTAATTATGAAAAAATGTCAGCGCTCTTTAGTGATTTACAAAATGTAACCGCTTCATTCTCTGAGACTGCACAAAAGATACATGATATATCAGCGTCTACAGAAGAGCTAGCTGCAAGTAGCGAAGAGACTGCATCCACTATTGAAGAGTTATCGAATAATATTAAAGAAAATATGAAGATTGTAACAAATATTACTAATAATATAAAAGATGGAATGTCATCTATAAGAAAGATCGAGGATAATGCTACTCAATTTACACATTTCATGAATCTATTATCACTATTATCTAAGATATCAATAGTATCGATGACAAATAAGGCAGGAGATATAACCTATGTTAATGGGAAGTTTATTGAAGTTAGTAAATATAGTAGGGAAGAACTAATTGGAGAGAATCATAGAATACTCAAGTCTGGGTTTATGGCACCAGAGGTATTTGATATATTATGGAAGACTATCTCCAATGGAGGTGTATTCATAGGATATATAAGAAATAAAGCAAAAGACGGTAGCATATATTGGGTTAAATCTGCCATACAACCTACATATGATAAGGATGGCAATATAGATGGTTATGTAGCAGTAAGGACGCCTGTAACAGAACTGATGGTTAGTTTAGGGGTGGAAGATGCTATAAAGAAGAGAAAGTATAAAGGCATAGTAGAAGAGTTAGGAAGTGGAAGGTATAAGATATATGATAATTACATATCATGATCTATAACATACAAGTGCCTATAATAGAGAGAAAGGCAATTAATAATGAGATAGTAGAAGTAGGGTTTGATCTACTTAATAATGAGTTTGCATTCAAAGCAGGGCAATATATAAAATTAGAACTGAATCTACTTTATGATGATCCTAAAGGTAATGTAAGAGAGTTTAACATAATCTCCTCTCCAACATCTAGAAAACTAAGTCTAGCCTTTAAACTATCTGATAGTGGATTTAAGCGTACGTTATGTAAGATAACAAAAGGTACTTTAGTATCAATACGTGGTCCATTTGGTAATTTTATACTTCCAACATATGATGCAGAGATAAAAATGGTAGCACATGGAATAGGTATAACTCCATGCTTAAGTATAATTAGATATGCTAGCGAGATGCGATTAGGCTATAAGATAACACTCTTTTATTTTAATGATGGATATGAGTTACCGTATATAAATGAATTAAGAATGCTCGAGAAGATAAATAAAAGGTTTAAAGTAGATACATCATACTCATTAAAAGATGCTGATGCCTTTGGGTTATGGTATGTATCAGGGGCAAGGAAGAATGTAAGAGAATTGCTTAATATCCTTTACAAGAAAGGGGTTAGGGATTCGCAATTTGTTGTTGAAGAGTTTACTGGTTATTAATAGAAAGCTTGATAATACCTAACGTTTGATCAACTATATATGCAAAGGAGGATAGTATCGTTCGAAGAAGGAGATGGAAGAGATAGACGTTTACTAGGAGGTAAGGGGGCTGGATTGGCTGAGATGACTAGATTAGGTTTACCAGTACCATCAGGTTTTATAATAACTACTGAAGTTTGCAATGAGTATTATGCTAATAACAAGAGGTTACCAGATGGATTAGAAGAGGAGGTAAGGGATGCTATACATAAACTTGAGGAAAAGAGTGGTAAGAAGTTTGGAGGTAATAAATCTCCATTACTAGTATCAGTTAGATCTGGTGCTCCTATATCAATGCCTGGGATGATGGATACAATATTAAATTTAGGATTAAACGATGATACTGTAGAAGCACTTGCAAGAGAAAGTAATGATCCAAGATTTGCATATGATGCATATAGAAGATTCATACAGATGTTTGGGAAGATAGTTTTGTGTATAGATGAGAAGATATTTGCAGATTTGTTAGATGAGATGAAGAGAGAGAAAGGTGTAATTTATGATCATGAATTGGATTATGAATCATTAAAAGAATTGGTTATTAAATTTAAGAATGTATATAAAGAACATGGTAAAACTTTCCCAACTGATCCATATCAACAGTTGATGCTGGCTATAGAGGCAGTATTTAAGAGCTGGATGGGCGAGAGGGCTGTAGAGTATAGAAAATATTATAAGATAACACCAGAGATAGCACATGGAACTGCAGTAAATGTAGTGACAATGGTATTTGGTAATTTAGGGAATGATAGTGGCACAGGAGTAGTATTCACAAGAAATCCAGAGAGTGGAGAGAAGCGTCTCTATGGTGAATTTCTTAGGAATGCACAAGGTGAGGATGTAGTTGCTGGTGTAAGAACTCCAGAACCTATAGAAAGGCTTGCTATTGAGATGCCAAAAGTATATGAGGAGTTAGTTGCTATATGCTCAAAGTTAGAGAAGCATTATAGAGAAGTTCAAGATGTAGAGTTTACTATTGAGAGAGGGAAGTTATATATGCTACAGACTAGAGCGGCAAAGATGAATGCATATTCAATGGTAAAGACCTCAGTTGATATGGTTAATGAAGGATTGATAGATAAGAGTAAGGCTATTAAGAGGATTGATGTTGAACAGATAGAGAGACTTCTCTATAAGCAACCAGATCCTAAATATGATGCAAAGCCTATAGCAAAGGGTATAGGTGCATCTCCTGGGGCTGCAACTGGTATGGTTGTATTAGATACTAAACGTGCTATCGAGTTTGCAAAGAATAATCATAATGTTATATTAGTGAGAGAAGAGACTAAACCAGAAGATGTTCCAGCATTCTTCAAGTCTGTAGGTGTGTTAACTAGTAGAGGAGGAAAGACATCACATGCAGCAGTAGTTGCACGAGGAATGGGTTTACCATGTATAGTTGGGTGCTCAGAGATAAGTATAGATGAAGAGATGAGGGTATTCAAGGCTAATGGAATTACAATTAGAGAAGGAGAGATTGTAACTATAGTAGGAACTAATGGGTATGTGTATAAAGGCTCTATACCATTGATAGAACCCGAGATAACCAATGAATTAAAACAATTACTCTCATGGGCTTCAGAACTTAAGAGATTAGGTGTAAGAGCAAATGCCGATACGCCAGAAGGAGCAAAGCTTGCAAGGTCTTATGGTGCAAAGGGTATAGGGTTATGCAGGACTGAGAGGATGTTCAATGCAAGTGATAGATTGCCTATACTTGTAAGCATGATCCTTACCAAAGATAAAGAAGAGAGGAAAAAGCATCTTGCAAGACTTGCAGAGTTCATCAAGAATGATATAAAAAGCATATTAACAGTAATGGAAGGTTATCCTGTAACTATAAGATTGTTAGATCCACCATTACATGAATTCTTACCAAGAGTTGATGAAGTAGAAGATCTTCCTAATATGAGAAGGGAAGAGATATTACAGAGATATAAAGAGTTAGAAGAGATTAATCCAATGATGGGTCATAGAGGAGTTAGGTTAGGGATAACATATCCTGAGATATATGAGTATCAGATAAGAGCAATACTGGATGCAACTGTAGAGCTTAGAAGAGAAGGTATCAACGCAATACCTCAAATCATGATTCCTCAAGTTGGTAGTGTAGAGGAGATAAGAGTTATCAAAGATATATTTGAGAATGTAAAGAGAAGTATAGATTATGATTTATCGTTTGTAAAGTTTGGAACTATGATAGAGGTAGTTAGAGCGTGTTTAACTGCGCAAGAGATTGCTGATGTAGTAGAATTCTTCAGTTTTGGTACAAATGATCTAACTCAAGCTGTCTTTAGCTTTAGTAGAGAAGATGTAGAAGGTAAGTTCTTACCATTATATATAGAGAAAGGCATATTGAAATATAATCCGTTCCAAACATTAGATCCTGCAGTAGGTAAAATAATGAAAATGGCTATAGATGATGGAAGAGCAAAGAGAGATCTTGAGATAGGAATTTGTGGTGAACATGGAGGAGATCCCTCTTCTATAGATCTGTGTCATAGATTAGGTCTAAACTATGTCAGTGCTTCACCCCATAGAATACCAATAGCTATATTGGCAGCTGCACAGAGTGCTATTAAGAATGGTTAATCTTTTACTTTGTTTAAGATCTTTATAACTTCATCTATTTTATTTATGGGCAAGAAGATCTCTTGTAATGTTTCCCATTCTCCATGCTGCGCGTTCCACCATAATGCTCTAATTATTACTATCCTTTCTTTAATCCTTTGATCATCATATTCAAACTCTAGCTTCATGTAATCTGCAAATATATCTCCCAACCTTTTCCGCATGATATAATATATAATTGGAGGTATAAAAAGAGATTAATCTATCTAATTTTTATGTGAATATGATGAGAGAAGATTAATATTAATTAATATATAACTATCGATATGCTTCAGAAAGGTGTATATAAATATAATATTTACAGAACTCCTAATATAGGTATATTTCTAAAGGCTAATGATAAACTCTTTCTAGCACCAAAAGGTCTTACAGAGTCAAAGATATCTAGATTAGAGTCATTTTTAGGTGTTAAATGTATAACTACATCGATAGCATATACTAGATTGTTAGGACCATTAGTAGCAATGAACAGTAATGCTATTATACTACCAAGGATTATTGCGGAACGAGAACTTGAAGAGTTAAGAGAGACAAATCTAGAGATTATAGTTTTAGATACACCCTTTACATCATTAGGCAATCTAATTGCTATCAATGATAAAGGTATGATAGTATCACCAGAACTATCAAGAGAAGTAATAAATGAATTAAAGGATAGACTAAGTATAGAGGTTCTTACAATGAATATAGCATCGTATCATCAAGTAGGTTCTATGATCGTATGCACAAATAGAGGGGCAGCAATCCATCCAAAAGTTAGTGATGAGCAATTAGAGATGATAATGGATGTTCTAAAAGTATATGCAGAGCCATCAACAGTAAATGGAGGGGTACCTTTTGTATCTACTGGTATAGTAGCAAACTCTAATAGCGTAGTTGTAGGAGATCTAACTACTGGTCCAGAATTAGTTATCCTTGCTAGAGCATTTAAGATATGATGCTATATCCTTCTTAAATCTAGATAATTCTATAATACATTCTTCACCACTCTTCATATCTTTAATCTTAGCCATTTGATCCCTTTCTAATATTATAGCCTTACAAAAGTCATTCTTAGAAGCATATTCTAATTGCTTCCTTAATTGCCTCTTACTTAACTCTGCTGCAGCTATAATACCTTCTCTTCTTAGCGATGATGCTAATGATAATGCTTCATTCTTTAAAGAGATATCATATGCTACATATATCTTCTCTACATGCTCTTTTCTCTCTTTAAGTAGGTTAGCGATCCTTTCTATGCCACCAGCAGCACCAGTAGCACCTAAATCCTTTCTACCTAATGCTTCTGTTAATCTATCGTATCTCCCTCCACCAACTATAGCATTCTTACTCTCATTACTAAATGCTTCAAATACTATACCAGAATAATAATCCAATCCTCTAACTATACCAATATTTATCTTAACATTTCTAACATCTCTACTCTTTAGAGAGTCTAATAACTCCTCTATTCTACTAGTATCAAATCTTAATTCTCTTAACCTCTCAAGAGTTAGATCTTTGCTTATTAATGATAGCATATGTTCAAGTCTATTCTTATCTAGCATGGAATACTCCTCCAATAATTGCTCTTTACTCTTTTTAGATGATTTATCCATTGCCCTAAAGTACTCATCTACTTCATTTACTGATAATACATCTCTTAAATAATTCTCTAACATTACTCTATCATTTATCTCTATTCTAAGTCCATCTAACCCTATACTATTGAGATAACGGTCTGTAAATTCTATAACTTCTGCATCAGATTCTAGACTAAAGTTATCATAAATCTCTATATCCCATTGATGAAACCATCTATATCTTCCTAATTGAGGTTCATCATATCTCCAAACACCACCAAATGTAGCAAATTTTGTTGGAAGAGGTAGATCCCTTCTACTTGCTACATATCTAGTTAAACCTACTGTAAGATCGAACCTTAACGCTATCTCTCTATCTCCTTTATCTTTAAAAGCGTATATCTCATTCTTTATATTTGGTCCACTCTTTGATTCTAAAGTTGATAGCATCTCTATTGGTGATGGTTCCATTATCTTAAAATCAAATAATCTTGCGGTATCAAAAAATTTATTCCTTAGATAATTTATCTTCTCATACTCCTTAACCTCTATATCCCTTATACCTCTTGGTAATTCAAATTTCATAATTTTGCTTATAATACAAGGAGATTAAAGTATTTGCTTTAATATAGGTATCATCTAATAAATGGTATGAAAGCAATGATCTTAGAGAAGATCGGAAGGATAGAAGATAAACCTTTGCATATGGTTGATCTTCAAGAACCTAGTATAAAAGGGAGTGAGTTGCTAGTAAAGATAATAACTTGTGGGGTTTGCAGATCTAACCTTCATCTAATAGAGGGTGATTGGCTAAAATATGGCATTCCTCCAAAATTACCTATAATACCAGGTCATGAGATAATTGGGAAGGTTGAAAGTATAGGAGAAGAGGTAAAGCATTTCAGAGAGGGTGATAGAGTAGGGATACAGCCATTATACTCTTCATGTTTAAATTGTGAATATTGCTTAAGTGGTAATGAGCATCTTTGTAATGAGAGACAAATTGTTGGGGATACAGAGAATGGAGGATATGCAGAGTATATCAAGATCAATGAATTATTTGCTTATAGAGTGCCTGATAATATAGATGATAAAGCAGCGCCATTATTCTGCCCAGGTGTAACTGCATATAGAGCTGTAAAGATGGCTATGCCTCAACCTAATGAGAAGATAGGTATATTTGGAATTGGAGGAGTAGGGCATATAGCAATACAGATAGCAAAATTATATGGTGTAGAGGTTATAGCAATAACAAGAAGCAAACTACATCAAGAACTAGCATATAAACTTGGAGCAAAGATTGGTTATGATGGGAGTAGTTTAGATAAGGCTATAGTATTTGCTCCTTCAAATGATGCTATAAAGATGGCTATCAAGTCTGTTAAGAAAGGAGGTATAATAGTACTTGGTGTATTTGGTTCTATAGATGAATTTATGTTTGTAGATGAGAAGATCATAAAAGGTAGTGTTATAGGCTCACGAAAGGATATGAAGGATGTATTAGATCTAGCATCAAAAGGTTTGATAAAGATAATAACAGAAGAGTTTAGATTGGATGATGCTAATGAAGCATTAAAGAGGTTAAAGAATGGTTTAATAGAAGGAAGAGCAGTATTACGTATCTAAAATCCTATATAATGTGATTTTATATGCACATCCATCTCTTCTTCATATAAACTAATCTTACCACAATGTGGGCAATTTAATATATGATCTTGAGTCTTAACATCAGAGGTATTCATAGTGACTATGATCCTATCCTTCTTTATTATCTCTCCATCTATTCCATTCTCTCTCATAAATCTTTTAATGGTTGAGATAACTTCCTCCATCTCTATTGATACAATATCATCTATCATTATGCTTTTGTTCTTGATAACTGCTACTACATGTAAATTCTCCATTATATATGCTGCTAAAGAATTTATCTTCTTGTTTGAGTTAACTTCTATCGTTATCATTCTCTTCTTTTATAAAATTACTTACTAATATATAAAACTCTTTAGGATTTTCTACAAATGGTAGGTGATTTGAATTCATTATTTCTATCCTTACGTTTGGTATCCTTTTAAATTCATATGCATTCTCTACTGGTATTAGTTTATCATGCTTACCCCAAATAACCAATGTCTTTGCTTTAATCATGTGAAGTCTATCGATCAGATTAGATCTTTTGCTACCCATCAATGCTGCTAAAAACGCGTATTTTGCATTTGGTAGCATCATTCTATTAACAAAATCTCTAACATAATTAGGATCTATTGATGAAAAATTTGATACCATACTCCTAAATGCCCTCACTGCATTATCTATAGTTGGATACATTGCTGCTAATATATAATCATTAAGTGCAGGTGTACTATGTTTAAGCACACCAGCAGAATTTGAGAGTATTAGATGTGATATCAACTTTGGATACTTTATGGCAAATTCAGCTGCTATATGCCCGCCAAGTGAAGAGCCAATTAATATTATCTTTCTATCTATAAGATTAACAGAATCTATAAATTTGTAAAGAAAATCTGTAAAGAACTCCATTGTATAGTTAGCTTCTGGTTTATCGCTATATCCAAACCCTATTATGTCTGGTGCTAAAACATAAAATTCATTTGAAAAGAGTGGCATAACCTTTATCCATCTATTTGATGAGGCTCCTATACCATGTAATAAAATCATTGCATTATTTTTTTCATAGCCAGATGTTATATATAATATATTATAATCATTTACCCTCTTTATATGTGGTTTTATATCCATATACTTCAAAAATATAATAGCCTTATATGTACTTAATAGTGTTAAGTTTCTTCTTAATCATCTCTATTATCAATGAAGCATCAGTCTTTCCTTTTGTATGCTTCATAACCTTCCCAACTAGAAAGTTAATAGTCTTCTCATTCTTTAAAGCATCTTCTACAGCCTTTCTATCCTCTTCAAATACTTTATCTATGATACTCATTAGAGTTTTATCATTAACACTCTCTACATCTAATTCTCTTATTATGATAGAAGGCATATCTCCACTCTTAACCATCTCTGCAAGTATCATCTTCGCCATCTGCCTATTTATTATATTATCATCTAACATCTTAACCATCTCTGCTATATGCTTACCACTTACTTTCTCAATAGAACCTAATCTCTCTTCATAACCTTTAAGATCGCTAACTATCCAATTTGCTATCTCTCTAGCATTGTTATGAATCTTTAATGCATCCTCAAACATATCTGCTAATCTCTTATTATCTATTAATATAGACGCTATATTATGAGATAGGTTTAGTTTATTTACAAATCTATCTAATTTCTCATCTGGCATCTCTGGCATACTGTTCTTGATCTCTCTTATCATCTCTTCTTCAATCTCTATAACTGGTATATCTGCTTCTGGAAAGTATCTATAATCTTCCTCTTCCTCCTTTGTCCTTGATTGAACAGTAACTTTTCTAGCATCATCCCAGTGCCTCGTCTCTGCTTTAATCTCTATACCCTTCATGATCAAGCTCTTCTGTCTAGAGATCTCGAAGAGTAAAGCCTTCTCTACATCTTTAAATGAATTTACATTCTTTATCTCAACTCTATTACCTTCATCAATTGATATATTAGCATCACATCTAACTGCACCTTTGAGTTCTGGGTCAATACCTATATGGGCAAGTATGTTTGATAGTTTATTAAGAAATATCCTAACTATTCTAGGTTCATCAAAATCTGGTTCTGTAACTATCTCAAGTAATGGTATACCAGATCTATTATAATCTATATATGCAGAGTTTAGCTCATATACAATCCTACCTGGATCTTCTTCTAATTGTATCCTCCTTATTCTTATCTCTCTCTCATCTATCTTTATTGAGCCATTAAATCCTATACTACTTATACCATATGCATTATATTGAGTTATCTGAAAATTCTTAGGAAGATCTGGATAGAAGTAATTCTTTCTATAGAATGTTATACTCTTTGGTATATTACAATTTAATGCTAACACTACCATTATTGCATACTTTAAAGCATCTCTATTAAGTAATGGTAACGAACCTGGTAGACCCATACATATGCTACAGATATTACTATTAGATTCTTTATCTCTATAATCGCTCGAACAGAAACAGAAGAGTTTACTCTTTAATGGTGTTATCTGACAATGTATCTCTAACCCTATCTTTACATTCATGATAGATCATTCAACGATTCAAATGCATATGCTGCATTTAATAAAGTATCTTCTCCATCATATTTTGCCATCATTTGCAATCCTATTGGTAAGCCATTACTAAATGCACATGGTAATGAGATGGCTGGTATATTAGTAAGGTTTGCCAGGATGGTATCTATATCTGAAAGGTAAAGCATCATTGGATCTTCTATCTTCTCCCCTATTTTGTATGGAAGGATAGGCATTGTAGGAGATACTATTATATCATAATTCTTGAATATCTTCTCTACTTCTAACCTTAAAAGGTTCCTAACCTTCTGTGCTTTAAGATAATATCTGTTATAGTAACCAGCAGAAAGGATATATGTGCCTAGAATTATTCTTCTCTTCACCTCTTCACCAAAATTACTCCTTATTAGCATGTAGTATCTATTCCATTCTATACCCTCTGGTTCCATGCTTAAACCATATCTCATTCCATCATATCTAGCGAGATTACTGCTTGCTTCTGCCATTGCTATGGTATAATATGCTGCGAGAGCATATTTTAGGTATGGTAGAGAGATCTCATCTATCTTTGCAATAGAAGAGAATTTATCTAGTGATGAATATATACCCTTCTTAACACTCTCTTCTGCTCCTTCTATAGTCTCTCTTATCACTGCTACCCTAAAACTCTTTCTCTCTTCAAGTCTTATAGCTTTAGGATCATGAGTTGTATTATCATACTCATCCCTTCCAGCAATTACTTTAAATGTTATTAGAAGATCTTTTATGGTTTTACTAAATATCCCTATACTCTCCATACTATTTGCGTATGATATCAATCCATACCTACTTATCAAACCATATGTAGGCTTGAAGCCTATACAAGAGCAGAATGATGCAGGACATCTAACTGACCCGCCAGTGTCTGAACCTAGTGCTATACTACACTCATCTGCTACCAATGCAGCAGCACTACCACCAGATGAACCACCTGCTACTCTATCATTATCCCATGGATTTCTTGTTGGTCCTATTATACTAAATTCTGTGCTTGATCCCATACCAAACTCATCCATGTTTGTCTTCCCAATTATCAAGGCACCTTCATCCTTTAGTCTCTTTACTACTGTAGCATCGTATGGCGCAATAAAATTCTCAAGCATCTTGGATGCACATGTAGTCTTTATACCCTTTGTACAAATGTTATCTTTGATTGCAATTGGCACACCTGCTAATACACCTACATTCTCTCCCTTCTTTATCCTCTTATCTATCTCCTTTGCCTCTCTTAGCGATTCTTGATTTATAGTTATAAAAGAATTGATCACTTTTTCCTTCTTCTCTATATATTCTAATAGTCTTGCTATATGATCCTCAGCACTCTTACCATTCTTTATCTCTTTAGCAAGAAGATATGCATTCATATTAGATCATCTTTGGTGCTTTTACAAATCTATCCTTCTTATTTATAATTATGCTAAATATATCATCACTACTCTCTCTCACTCTATCCTCTCTAAATCTATCAATCTTAGATGAGATATGATATGGTTCTATATCTGGTTCTATCTCATCAAGCATATTAAGATACTCTATCATCTTATTAACATGCTTCTTATACTTTTCAATCTCGTCATCCCTTATCTCTATCCTTGCAAGCCATGCTAGATGCTTAACATCATAATTCATGGTGTAAGCCTCTCTATATCTCTAGGATAAAAGGTTGCATCCCTAATATTATCTAACTTGCATATAGTCATTAGGAACCTCTCTAAACCCAATCCAAATCCTGCATGAGGTGGCATTCCATAATCAAATACTCTTAGATGGTAATCAAACGAGTTTGGATTTAAGCCTTGTGACTTCATCCTCTCTATAATCTCTTCCTTAACATTTATTCTACTACTACCTGATGATATCTCTAACTCATTATGCATTAGATCGAACGTCTCACTAATCTTAGCATCTGATTTTGGTTTAGCATAGAATGGTTTTATCTTAGTTGGCCAATCTGTTATGAAATAATATCCGTTCATCATCTCTCCTAATAATTTAAGATTCTCTGTGCTAAAATCTTCTCCCCATTCTATCTTTGCACCATACTCTTTAAGTCTATCTATCAACTCTGTATATGTATAACGAGGAAATGGTTTAGTTACATCAAATTTAATATTTAAAATCTCTAACTCTTTAATATTATACTTCTTTATATACTCTATAGAATATATTATAAGATCCTCAAGTAATTCCATTGCATCTGTATAATCTATAAATGCCTTCTCTACATCTACTGATATAGCCTCTGCTAAATGTCTATTAGTTCTTGATGGTTCTGCTCTAAAGATAGGTGCTATCTCAAATACACTATCAAAAGCCATTGTTAATTGCTCTTTATATAATTGTGGGCTTTGAGCAAGAAATGCTTCTCTATTAAAGTAGAAGATTGGGAATAATGCTGCCCCACCTTCAGTAGCTGATGATATCATCTTTGGTGTGTTAACCTCTATGAAATTATTCTTGTCAAGAAACTCTCTTATAGCCTTTAATATACCGTATCTAATCTTAAATATTGAGCGTAATGTATTTCTTCTTAGATCTATAGCCCTAATATCTAATCTTAGATCCATGTTTGGAATACTCTTACTATAGATAGAGAATGGAGGAATCATCTTTGAGATCGAGAATACCTCAAGAAGAGTAGGAATGATCTCAATACCTCGTGGAGCATTCTTGCTACTCTTAACTATCCCTTTTACCCCTATAGATGAATGCTCCTTTAACTCTTTAAACCTAGTAAAGAGAGGATTGTCACGCTTAACAGTTATCTGAATCTCATCATCTCTATCAACTAACATTACAAACATTATGTTCCCATGATCCCTTATGCTAGATATCCAACCCATTAATGTGACCTCTTCTCCATCTCTCTCTGAAGATATCATGCTAATGTATCTCCTTTCTTTAAACAATCTCATATCATCTTCAACATTTATATCTTTTATAAATCTGCGTCTTTACATCATTTATATGTTCTATCTCATTTATTGGTAGTGCCCCACTTGCAAACTTTGGCTTGCCTCCACCTTTATAACCATAAATCTTTAATTCATCAAGCATCATCCTACAATCTATCTCAATGTTATTGCTACATGCTAATATTATATTACTCACATCATCCTTCTTATTGATAAGAAGCACTATAATACCATCCTTCTTGATCAATTCATTAACTTTCTTAAATATTATCTTGTCATCAAACTTATCAAGTCTTAAATCATATAAACTTACATTTCCTATCTTTTCTGCCTCTGCCTTATCTATGACCTTCTCATTATATTCTCTAACATAATCCTTATACCTTTCTAGATCTCTCTTCATATTCCTTATAGTAGATTCTAATGTATTCATACTAACATTAAGCTCATTAGATATCCTTAAACATTTTATACCAAAGTCGAGTGCTTGAAGCTTTGCATCTAACCCTGCAACAAATTCAATTTTGTAAATATTACCCTCTCTAGATAGATGCGTAATAATAAATAATTCACATGCTTTGCTATTATTAGCGTGATCTTTTATACATGCAGCATGATCATACCCATCTATCTCTATAACTCTAACCTTACCTTCAATCCTTTCATCATAAGATCTAAGATCTGGAAACTTTCTTTTTGCTATATCTAAAGTATCAAAGATGTACTCTTTAATCTCTCTACCTTCTTCTATTATCTTATTTGTTAGATGCTCTGCTTTATAAATATCATCTAAAGTAAGAGAATCTGTCTCTATGTATATCTTATTAAGATTACCATGTTCTACCTTTCTCACTAGTATATCTTTATTAAGATTCTGTAATGCTCTAACAAAAATATGCTCAGATGTATGTTCTATCTCATACATAGCATCATAATCTGATATAAGAATTTATAAACGAATAGTTAATGTTTATTGCAAGGGTGCGTCGTCTAGATTGGTTAGGATACCTGCCTTACACGCAGGTGGTCGGCGGTTCAAGTCCGCCCGCACCCACCATTATATTCTAGCATGTGTATAACTAGAGGATAAGAGTATTGGATAAAGATATGACTAAATGCAGAGGTAGCAGGTATAGGAGAGGATAAACTCCAATCATATACTCAATTCACATACTCATGGAGATGGCTAAGCATAGTAGAACTAACAAGAGATTATATAGATAGGATAGCAAATGCGCTAGTCAATGGCAAGAGTTATCCTATATAGCAACTGATTTATTCATTAAATAAATAATGATATTTTATCTTCTTCTAGCATAAAGCATCATTACAGCAAGTGATGTTCCTATTATACCTATTGCTCCTACAATAACTTCTGGTACAACGTTGAATGATGCATCGAATGTTGTTACTATTGGGTCTCCAACCTCTGTTATTATCTTAACTTGATACGTTCCAGGATTACTTGTATCACAACCTGTTCCTGTAAAGTTAGTAGGATATGTTGCTGTGAATGGACTTGGAGGTACTGTTACTGGTAATGTATTGTATGTGCATGTATTGTTTAGAGGTGTTGTTACTGTAAAGTCTGTTATCTTAACTATGTTATCAACGCTAGATGTGAATGTTATATTTACTGAACTTCCAATAGGTATAGAGGAAGAGCCTGCACTTGTACTTAATGTTGTTAAACTTGATATATTATCATACTCACAGTTTATTTCAGTATCTCCTGTATCACTTGCACATATATCTTGATTTCCTAGAGTGAGCGTTCCTGCAATAACATAATCACCATCTATATTATCATTATTCTTAGTGTCTACAGCATTGATTATATCATTACCTCTATATGCTGTATCATTGCCAGCTCCTCCATCTATATTATCTCCATAAAGCGTATCATTATCATCTCCTCCCTCTAGTGTATCATTACCTCCAGTTAGTGTATCATCACCAAAATCTCCATATATCCCATCTCCATAAAGCGTATCATCATCATTACCACATAATATATCATTTCCTCCCTCTAGTGTATTATCACTAAGAGTTCCAAATATTCCATCTCCATAAAGCGTATCATTGCCATCCAATCCAACTATAAAATCATCTCCTTCTTTACCATATATCTCATCATCACTATTAGTACCAACTATAAAGTCATTATCAGAAGTGCCATCGAAGGAAGAAGTAGTAACAATCCTTACAGTATATATCTTGCCATCTAATATAATGCTAGCTCCATTGTTATATACATTACCATCTACTTTAACCTCATCACTATCAAAGTTATCTCTCTATAGTATGGTTATTACAATCTACTGCTTGAGCATATACCATTCTAACATCTGTTATAGTCATTGATAACACTATTAGAAGTGTAGTAGCAATTATTATATTCAGCCTTTTACTAGCCATACAATATACATATTTCTTATCTTTATATATTTATATAGATGCAAATTATGTAATATCTGTTATATAACTCATGTTATAGATATTGCAAGTTTATTATCTAGTAATTCATCATTGCAACTCATACAAAGATTATCCTCTTCATTCATTATATGCCATTGCAATTGATGTGGTTAAGATGGTTAATACACTATAGTAATAGCATGACATTATCCTTAAATACAATTTTAACACAATTTTACTCATGCAGAGTAATGAATTGAAGAGGAAGTTATTAGATATGTTAGGAGAGGATAAGGAGTTTAGACATGCAGTAGCAGGAGTTATAGGATATAATGAGATACTTGATAAGTTTGCTGATTTAGAGGCTAGAATGGATGAGAGGTTTGCAAAGATTGAGGAAGAGATTAGAGATCTTAGAGAAGAAAGCAATAATCTTAGAAAGGATATGCAAGAAGGGTTTAGAAGACATGATGAGGAGTTTGCTAGAGTATGGCAAAGCATAGAGAATCTTAGAAAGGATATGCAAGAAGGGTTTAGAAGACATGATGAGGAGTTTGTTAAGCTTAGACAAGATATGAATGAAGGGTTTAGAAGACATGATGAGGAGTTTGCTAGAGTATGGCAAAGCATAGAGAATCTTAGAAAGGATATGCAAGAAGGGTTTAGAAGACATGATGAGGAGTTTGTTAAGCTTAGAC
>JACAFH010000006.1 GCA_013538715.1 Candidatus Nitrosothermus koennekei
TAAGTTAAGAGAATGGTCTACTAAATTACCAGGAAGAGAACAATTAGCAGTACAGAAATTTGCAGATGCTCTAGAGACTATACCATTAGTATTAGCAGAGAATGCAGGAATGGATCCTATAGATACAATGACCGATCTTAGATCCAAGCAAAGTAAGAATGGCAAATCAATTGGAGTTGATGTAAAGAATGTTAAAGTTGCTGATATGCAGAAACAAGATGTTTTAGAACCAAGAGCTGTTAAAGAGACCATAATGAAGGCTGCAACAGAAGCAGCAAGTATGATATTAAGGATAGATGATGTAATAGCAGCAAGTAAAGCTGAGACACCAAAGGGTCCAAAAGGCGAAGGTATGTCTGGAATGGGCGGCGGTATGGGAATGCCACCAATGTAAATTATTTTTTTATTATGTGGACTATTAAACCTCATGGTTATGTTGTATCACTTCCCGATTTCTATATAGATAGAATAGTGAAGATAGAATCATTTGATAAACTATCTGATGTTATAAAAAGTAAATTATATAGTGGAGGTAGTATAAGAGGGATAGAACAGAGAGAGATCAAGGGAGGTAATGCTACAAACATAGCATATGCACTTTCTATGCTAGGTATGAGATGTGTATTGATAACAGCAGCAGATGAGTATGGTAAAGGTATACTTGAGAACACATTCGCTAATCTAGATGCTAAATTAATAATAAAGAATGGTAAGCAAGGTTACACAACATCATTTGAGACCAAGCAGACAAATATAATGATAAGCGATAGCGGTATAAACGAAAAATTCTCTACAAGCATGCTCTCTGATGAAGATTTATCAATAATAAAAGGTGCAAATGCTATAGCAATAACCAATTGGGCAAGTAATATCTGTGCTAATGAGTTGATAGAAGATATATTCTCCATAAGTAATGGTTCATTACATTTTCTCGATCCGGCAGATATAAGCGAGAGAAAGGATGAATTTGTATTAATGCTAAAACGTTACTCTGATCTCATAGATGTGCTTAGCATAAATGAGAACGAGGGAGCGATATTAGCAAAATCATTGGGTATTGAGATAGATAAGCACTTAGCATTAAAGATTGCAAAAGAATTTAATATAAGAGTTGATCTTCATACGCAAACATATTCTGCTTCATCCAATGGGTCATATGAGGAGATAGTAGATACATTCAAGGTAGATGCTAAAATATTTACTGGTGCAGGGGATGTATGGGATGCTGCTGATATACTTGCATATCTAGCAGATCTTGAAGCTAGTAAGAGGTTATTATTTGCTAATGCAGCTGCTGCATATTATGTTCAAAATGTCAAAGTACCAAAGATGGACGATGTATTAAATATCATTGAGGTTCTATAGTTGCTGGTGGTTTACTAGATATTACATATGTTACCCATGATACACCTTCTACCTCATTAGTTATTCTATTGCTTATCTTTGTTAATACATCATATGGCAACCTACTCCAGTCTGCTGTCATAGCATCCATAGACTCTACCACTCTAACAGATACTATTCTCCCATAATATCGCTCATCTCCTAACACTCCAACCGCTTTATCATCACCAACAATAGCAAATGCTTGCCAAACGTTATCATATAGATTAGCCTTTATCAATTCCTCTTCAACTATCTTACTTGCATGCTTGCATATCCTTACTTTCTCCTCATTAACCTCACCAATTATCCTTACAGCAAGTCCCGGTCCAGGAAATGGATGTCTTTTTATCATCTCTTCTTTCATACCTAACATTTTTGCAACCTTTCTAACCTCATCTTTGTATAACATCTTTAATGGCTCTACTACTTGCATACTTAATGTTGATGGTAAACCTGCTACATTATGATGAGACTTGATTCTGGACGCTGGACCTTTTGAGACTCCACTCTCTATAACATCTGGATATAATGTACCTTGTGCTAACCACTTAAAAGGTCCATACTTCTTAACAGTCTCTTCAAATATATTAGCAAACTCTCTCCCTATGATTAACCTCTTCTCTTCAGGATCTGTTATACCTTTGAGGTCTTTCATAAATTGATCTTTTGCATCTATATAGATTAGGTCTATCCCAATCCCTTTAAAGATAGATATTACTTCATTCTCTTCTCCCTCTCTTAATAAACCATGATTCACAAATAAGCATTTAAGTCTCTTACCTATAGCATTATTAAGTAATAAAGCAGTAACTGTAGAATCTATGCCACCACTAACTGCGCATAACACATTACCGTCTATACCTCTTAACTCATTTATAGTATATTCTACAAAATTCTCCATATTCCATTCTTGTTTAGCTTTGCATATATCTAGCACAAAGTTCTTTAGAATATCTGTACCTCTCTCTGTATGTATAACTTCTGGATGGAATTGTATGCCATAGATCTTATCCTTTCTTATAGCTGCTGCAAACGAATTGCTAGTATGAGCAATTATCTCAAATCCATCTGGAAGAATCTCAGCAGCATCTGCATGACTCATCCAACATATAGTCCTTCCATTAAAATTCTTGAATAGATTTGTATTATCATCTATGAAGAGTTCTGCCCTCCCATACTCTCTTCTTGATCTTTTTACTTTTCCTCCTAAAGTATGTACTATAAACTGATGACCATAGCATATTCCAAGCAATGGAATATTAAGATCAAAAATTGCTGGATCTGCTAAAGGTGCATTCTCTTCATAAACACTTGCTGGACTTCCTGAAAGTATTATACCTTTTACAGTATCATCTATACTCTTTACATCCATGTTATACGGATGTAATTCAGCATAGACCCCAAATTCTCTTATCCTTCTACATATGAGATGAGCATACTGTGACCCAAAATCTAGAACTATAATCTTATCTATCTCCTTTAAATCCATCCTATCTTACCTTTTCTATCATCTTTGTAAAGACCCATTCACAAGCATTTAGAATCTCATTTAATCTATTCTTTTCTCTATAATTCTTGATAACTATGCTCTTTATAATACCATTCTCCTCTTCCACTTTGTAATCTATTAAAGAACCTTTCTCAAGTTTTCCTTCATTAATCTTCTCTAAATCCTTGTTCTTCATGCTATCGAGAATCCTATTTATAAAGAACGATTGGAAGGGCGGTATATTTTGGCTTAGTCTTATATCACTTACAGGCACTATACTAACCTTATCCTTATCTATATATGCATTTGCTAATAAAGTATCATCTTTGCTCCTTAGCTGTCTTATTTCTGGTTCTTCACTCAATACCACTGCAGGTTTAAAACTAGTAGATTTAAGAATATTATCTACTAATGTTAATATGAATCTTAAATTCTCTATCTCACTCTCCTTCTCTTTTATTGTACTATCTAACCATTCTCTTAACTCTGCAATCCTTTTTATCTCATAATCCGAGTAACTCATCATAAACTAATTGTTGTATATGTGTAATAAACTTTATTTTATAGTTGTTATGTCATCTATGCTTATATTCTCGAATCCTCTTATATTACTATTTGAGAGGTTGTATAACTTACTATTACTCCTCTCTGCAAGATATTCTAAAAGCCTCTTTGCTATCTTCATCTTCTTTATCTTTACCTCTTTCTTTACACTGCTCCTAGAATAGATACCAATCTCATCGCCTAGATCCATTGCTACCAATATTATCTTACTTGCTCCTAAAGCATCAGCTAAGAATACTGCTCTATCACCATCAGTAAAACCTCCAAAGTTATATACACTATCAAAAGGTTTAACCTGTGTAGTTGCTATACATTTATCAAATTTTGGAACTAGATTAAGCATTATCTTGACATTATCACTATGTGCATGAACTACCATTATAGCACCTAATCTTGACGCCTTTATAAGGCTCTCATAATCACCATCAAGATCTGTAACAACTACATCTGGTTTTATGTTATTTGCAAGTAACGCTTCACATGCTCCGTCACACGCTATAAATATGGAATCTTTAAACTTATGATAATCTTTAAAACTCTCTAATGACGGCCCAGAACCAAATATTACAACATCTTTATTCTTGATCATTCTTCTTAATGTTTCGATCTCAGATCTCTTGAGCATGCTACTAAGGACTTGGGCAGCATTATGATCATCAACTATACTATATCCAAATTCACTTCTAATCATATCATACCATCTTAGCCATTCTGATAATTCCATTACTACAAATAATCTCATATATAGAGAAATATAATTATTAAGTATGGGAGTAAAGATAATGGGTATAATAAATCTAAGTCCAGAATCATTCTTTAAAGGTTCTATAAAACAAGGAGAAGATATAGAAAAGACTGCATTAAAGATGAAAGAAGATGGAGCTGATATCATAGATCTAGGGGCAATGTCAACTGCGCCTTATCTTAATACAATGATAAGTACAGAAGAAGAGATTAGAAGGGTAATAGAAGGTATAAAAAGAGTAAAAAATGTATCAAACATTATCATATCAATAGATACACCAAGATCAAAAGTAGCAGAAAAAGCATTAGAAGTAGGAGCTTCTATAATAAATGATGTTACTGGTTTGAAGTATGACGAGAACATGGTAAGTGTAATTAAAGAGTATAACGCTTCAGTAATAGTATCTGCTTATAGTAAGGCTAGAGTTAATGGAGATATTAATGATACAATAAGATTATTAAGAGAGAGTATAAAATTTGCATTATCAAAAGGTATAGATGAGGAGAAGATTATAATAGATCCTGCTATAGGGTTCTTTAGGAGCAAGGGCAATAATCCATTCTTTACACCATCTAGTATGGAGTGGTTTATAAGAGATTTATTAATAATAAAGAATTTAGAAGAATTAAAGATGCTTTCAAAGCCTATATGTGTATCACCATCTCGAAAATCGTTTATAGGTAAGATATTATCAATAGATGACCCAAATAATAGATTGATTGGTTCTATATCATGTGAAGCAATTGCTGTAATGAATGGCGCAGATATAATAAGGACGCATAATGTATATGAGAGTATGCAAGCTATAAGGATTGCAGAAGCGATAAAGAATGCTAGATGATATCCCTAACGAACAATGGGTTGTATGTTTTATTAAGAACGGTAAGAAAAGGCTTAGAAGATTTTATGCAGCTGGTTATTATAATGCATATGATAAAGTATTAACATATGCAGAGAAGATGCAATTAGATATATTATGGTTTAAGGAGAAGAGGTTTTGTAATATAAATGCAAGAGAGTTAGAAGCATTCTGTATCTACTGTAATAGAATGTTTGAGGAAAGTATCTCTATACAATGTCATTGTAATGCAATTCTATGCTCAAGAGAGTGTTATTATGCACATATAAAATTTAAGCATAGAGATTATTTCAATAATAATGGTTTCTCAAATGTAATGGCAGAATCGTAGCTCGGGCTTAAATAGATTTTAGTATTAATGTTAGAACAAGTATTTATGCATAGTAACTCACTCCATATTGCATATACATTACTTCCATTTGCTATTATCCCTGCTTTATTTATCTCTCCATTTCCTATACTAACTTCTTTATCTAAAGTAATACCAGCGTCGTGACTTGCTCTAATCTTGAACTCTTTTGGTTTATTATCACTTACCCATGCCATATATACATTAGAACCTTCAACGTCCATTCTATACACAAGTATAGTATCATTGCTCACCTCGTGTTTTACAAAATCTTTACCATTAACACTACATGCTATATTTAAACTATTTACGTCTAACCATGACAAGCATACTAATGGTCCATCAACATCCAATATTGGTAAGGTTGGCTTATCTATGTCTACTATAAATAATTCGTCCCAATTAACTCCAGCATCTTTACTCTGCATTGTTACTATTCTATTGCCATTATTATTATCAATCCATGCCATATATACATTAGAACCTTCACTCTTTATGCTAGGAAAACCGGCATTGTTATCTTTGCTTATTACTATAGCATCACTAAAACTCTTTGCATTGTCATGACTATACCTAAACAATACTTTATGCTTACCATCAACATTCTCGTGCCATGCTATATATACATTAGAACCTTCAACGTCAATAGATAGAGCACTTGCATCATGACCTGGAGTGCTTATTACTATAGCATCACTAAAACTCTTTGCATTGTCATGACTATACTTAAATAATATTTGGTAATTAGAGTTGATATATTCTATCCATGCTATATATACTGCAGGTCCTACACTTTTAACTATAGGATAATCAAGAAAGAAATTACTTTCTCTGATTATAATATTATGAATATTCTCAATACTCTTTTTACTAAGAATTATCTTAGATGGATGAAAATAATTATCTATTGATGCTAAATATACATTAGATCCAGATGCATCTATACTTCTACTTAAGGGAATAGTTGAATATCCATCTATGGTATCTAACGTAAATCTGTTAGGAGTGCTTGAAGCAAGAATTATATCATTCTTTTCTATCTCTGTCCATGCTATGTATATATTTGCACCACTATCAGTAGCTATTAAACCCGAATTACCTCTATCAAAACCTTTTATGTTTTTATTAAATAGACTAGATGATCCTAAATATTGGGAGATTATAAATACAGCAATAAGTGCTATTGTTAATAATAGATACCTATTCTGCATACTCATTCTTATGTTACAAAACTTAAAAATCTTTTCTAGTACATATAGTAATTATGTATTTCTTTAGATTTTCGCTCAAGTTATATGACTCTAATACAGTATTAGGATCGTTAAATAACCTCTTTCTAAACGTAGCATCCTTTATAGCCTTCTCAAACATCTCGTTTAGTATAGCATCTTCATTACTCATATGCTTAATTTAGTATAACTTATTATATTTCTTTACAAAATGAATTAGATAGAGAGATGATATTATGAGGTTAGAGAGTAGATATAAGGTAGATGGTTCGAGGAGCGTTGAAGTTAAGGATACTCTAAGAAGAATAGAATCTCTAGCAAAGAATATCGGTGTATCTAGGGTAGCAGATATAACACATTTGGATATCCTAAGAATACCTAACTATTCTGCAGTATTGCCTGGTACTGAAGATTATATATGGGTCTATAGTGGTAAAGGTCCTACAAAAGCTCATGCAAAGGCTAGTGCGTTGATGGAGTGTATAGAGAGATATTCATCATTCCCTTCGCGCGGTTTTGATAATAGATTAATAAGAGCAAGTTATGAGCATATGATTAAAGAGTATGGTAAGGATGCAGTCTTGAGTGTTGATGAGTTAGTAGAACCTCTAAAACTACCTTATAGAGATGATATGGTAATTGATTTTATAGATGGTATAGATCTATTTAATAATGAAAGAGTCTTTCTTCCTGCTGGCATAGTTTTAAGTAGATATGAACCAAATAATAATACTATAAATCCATTTAAATTATCTCATACTAACGGTTTAGCCTCTGGTAATGTTATTGAAGAGGCTATAGAACATGCATTATGTGAAGTTATTGAGAGAGATGCCGTCAGTTTAGCAGAGCTTAGATCTAGTGTCTTACAATTTCATAAATTAAAGATTATTGTAGATAGACTAAACTCGCTTGGTTATAAGATAAGATTTGACGATAATGAGTTTGTAGATGATACGAGTATATTTGATGAGGTAGATGTTAGTAATATAAGCATACCATTTGCGAAGTATCTCATTAATAGATTTAAAGAAGAGAACATACCATTACTCATCAAAGATGTAACAAGTGATATAGGCATACCTACATTTATAGCAACAAGTGTGCAATGGATTACAGACGATTATGGATATTTGGCTGAGGGACATGGCACACATCCAAATGCTGGAATAGCACTAATAAGAGCAATAACTGAAGTATCACAAACTAGAGCAGCAAACATACATGGAGCAAGAGACGATTTAAGGAAAATAGATTATAGAAGAGGCAGCGTAGAGAATAAAGCATGGCAGTTTATGCATTCTAATACTAAATCTTTTGAGAGTATTAAGAGTTATGATCATAAGGATATATTAGAAGATATTGAATTCACTCTTTCATCGTTACGGAGAGCAGGGCTAAATAAAGCAATAATTGTAGATCTTACAGATAAAGAGCTAAAGATACCAGTGGTAAGGGCTGTAGTTCCTGGCCTTGAGACATT
Organism: Candidatus Nitrosothermus koennekei; assembly: GCA_013538715.1. Classification (GTDB taxonomy): domain Archaea; phylum Thermoproteota; class Nitrososphaeria; order Nitrososphaerales; family Nitrosocaldaceae; genus Nitrosothermus; species Nitrosothermus koenneki. The sequence goes on from JACAFH010000006.1 coordinate 8,105, forward strand.
TAAGGTAAGTAGAAGTATAATAGGATGGAGAGGTATGAGGTATCTATGAAACCAATAATATTCATTGGTCCAAGTATAAGTAGAGAAAAGGCAGAGAGTATATTCCCACATGCTGAGTATAGAGCACCCGCTAAGAAAGGTGATATATTAAGGATAGCAACAAGAATGGAGAGCAATATAATAGGTTTGATAGATGGTGTATTCTTGCAAGACTACCCACCAACCCCAATAGAGATTTATACAGCATTGATGAAAGGAATAAAGATTATAGGTGCTGCTAGTATAGGAGCTGTAAGAGCTGTAGAGTTGGAGAAGTTTGGTATGATCGGTATAGGAAGTATATATAGACTATATAAAATGGGAAAACTTGATGATGATGATGAGATAGCAGTTACGTTTACAAGCGATTATAAATTGCAATCTGAAGCTATGATAGATATTAGATATACTTTATATCATGCATATAAGAATAAGATCTTGACTTATGATAAGATGAAATATCTTCTAAAGATTGCTAAGAATATCTATTTTCCATATAGAACATATGAAGAGATATTTAATAAGGCAAATATAGATGAGAGAGTAATAGAATATGTTAAGAAGAATAGAAGAAGTCTCAAAGAGAAAGATAGTATAGCATTACTTAATTATCTAAAGCATTATATATGAAATTAGTCATATATATTGTAAGATATAACTAATATCTTCACATATTAGCATCAAAATCTATTGTTCTCACAATAGCTATATTCTACTGATGTAATATATACCACATTAATACGGTAGTATTTCTACCCTATTATTCTCTTTTACATTATACTTCTTACTAAAACCTGCGTTAACCTCTAATACGTACTTTACAGGCTCATCTGGTTTATATGTACATGCATTAAGATCATCTTTACATGGTTTTGCATATTCTGTTATATGCACTATCTTTCCATTACTATCTATCCATATCATATCGAGTTCTATTAGCATATTCATCATCCAGAACGATACTTCTTCCTCTCTATCCAATATGAATAGCATACCAGTCATTTCTGGCAAATAATCTCTATGCATTAATCCTAATCTTCTTTTTTCTGAAGTATCTGCTATCTCTGTAATCACCTCTACTCCATTAATCCTAATCCTTCCTAATTCATAATAATGGAAATTATTATTTATATACTCTTTTATGATAGGTTTAAGAAATAGCGATACCTCTTTATCATCTCTTATGATAATCTTTTTAGGTAGAGTTCCAGAATAGTTCGCTGTTAGTATCCCATTCTCTTCATACATTTTTATCAGCTCATTATCTACTTGTAAATAATTTTCAATGCTATTACTTTGCATATAAACAGTAAAATTATTATAACCTTTAATTAATGCATCTAAAGGTGTTCTAGTATCATCTAATATTTTAATATGAAGGTCAGATAATTTTACATCATCTATCTCATATAAGAGATTCAATTCCTCGTATTCCATACTTATTATAGCATTGATACTATTCATATAATCTGGTTTATCAAAGACTTGAATGGTTAATAACACAGTTAATATTGCTATAACCCCACCTACGATGCCTAAATATATCTTCTTCATTCCGTTAATAGTTGATAGAATAGATATATAACTATCATTATCATTCCTTATGTTATGAGTGAACAAGAATTACCCCCATGGTTGAAGGAACAGATAGCAAGATTTAATCAACTACAACAGAACTTACAAGCTATATTGATACAAAAACAACAGATAGAGATAGAGGTAGCAGAGACAGATAAAGCATTGGAAGAGTTAAGAAAGGTTGGAGAGAGTGAAGGAATATATAAAACAGCTGGTGCCATACTCATAAAAAGTAAGAAGGATGATGTTATAAAGGAGTTAGAAGAGAAGAAGGAGTTGAATAATACAAGGATCGCTGTATTAAGTAAGCAAGAGATTAGGATTAGAGAGAGTCTTAAAGAAGCACAAGCAAAGCTAGATGAGATGCTTAAAGGACTAAGTGGAAAGATGCAACCAAGAGCAGAGTAACATAATGAGTCTCTTTAGATATCTTAAAGAAGTTAAAGAAGTATGGCTCACAACACATAGACATGCTGATATAGATGCATACTGTTCAGTATATGCACTACATAAAATACTTGCATCGAAAGGCATAAAAACAAAGATCTACTTTCCAGAAGATATAAACGACGATGCTAAGAGATTAACATCTTCTCTTCCACTAGAAAGTAATGAGAAGTTTGAGGATAGTAGTATCACTATAATACTAGATACTAATAATCCATCATTATTGAGCAATATATCAATAACCAAGGCTATAATAATAGATCATCATCCTTTAATAGAGAACAGTATAAGAGGTATAGAGTTTATAGATACTAATGCATCTTCTACATGTGAAGTTATATGTAGACTAGTTAGAAAGAGTAAGATAAAGATAGAGCATGATATAGCATTGGCGCTACTACTTGGTATATATGCTGATTCTCAGCATCTAGCATTAGCAAATGATAAGTGTATAGAATGTGTCTACTATCTTACAAGATTTGCATCATTAGATGTTGTAAAGAATTTACTAACTAATGAGAGAAATTACATGGAGCGTATAGCTAGACTCAAGGCTATAAAGAGAGCAGAGTTATATAAAGTAGAGGATAAGAATCTAATAATAGCAATATCAATGGTAGGCTCTTATAATGCCTCTGCAGCAAAAGCGTTAATAGACGCTGGAGCAGATCTTAGTATAGTTGGGAGCAATAGAGATTGTTATATATTTAGTATGAGAGCAAGTAATAGATTTCATTCATTAACAAATATTCATCTTGGGATAGACATAGCAAGTAAGATAAGTAAGAATGGAGGAGGACACGCTTCAGCAGCAGCATTCACTGCGGAGAAGGATGTAAGCAAAGATATTTTATCTATGCTAAATAATTTTAAGATTGAAAAGATCAAGGACTGATTATCTTAAGAGAGTTACTACTCCCAATTATGTCGGCGCCAGCATTAATAATATCAATAGCTTTGGAATAATCATGTATGCCTCCTGCTGCCTCGATCTTTAATGAGCCTCCTATACTTTTTAGAAATTTTATATCATCTATACTTATCTTGGTCAAACCACTTGATGTCTTTATATAGTCTGCTCCGCCTTCTCTAACTATCTCTACAGCCTTTATTATCTCATCCCTGTTCAGATAACCTAATTCTACTATTATCTTTACAATTATATCTCCAAAACTCTTTGCCATCTCTACTATTGATATAACCTCTTTTCTAGTGTATTCTATATCTCCAGATTTCAGATAACCTATATTAATAACAGCATCTATCTCTTTTGCACCTAACCTTATAGCTTCTTTCAGCTCAGATACCTTACTCTTTATAGACGCAGTGCCATAAGGAAATCCAATAGTACTAGTTATTCTGTTTCTCTCTATAAGAATACTATTTGCAAGCTCTACATATGATGAATTTATCACTATGCTTCTAAATCCATATGTTAGTACTTCATTACAAGCCTTCTTTATATCATGTATTGTAGCATCTAATCTTATACATGTATGATCTATCTTTTTGGCTAGTTCTAATCTATCCAATCTTCAATTACTAAAACAATCGAATATTAATATTAACTATTACAATAGATGATTACTGATATCGGTTTGATAGGTTCAATTATATTTATTAACAAGTTTAATGTAAATTAAATTTCATATTCTAATGTTTATTGGTTAGTATATCAACTATTAATTTCTCGAACATTATTAATATACTTGTTTTTTACCTATAATAAGTTGTAACTTAAGGATCTTAATATATAATTTCATGATATATATTTTGTAATGTTTATACCAATATATAATATCGCCGGGAGTGGGATTTGAACCCACGTGCCCAAAGGGCATCAGCTAACTAGCCCTCATAATAAATCTCGAGGCTGACGGATTACCTGACTATCCTATCCCGGCTTCACATAAATTTCTTAAACTTAGCATATAAGTATATAGAAACGTGTAAATCTGATTTATTGTAAATTATAATGCATGGGCTTAGATCTAAAGCCATTAATAAATGCTAAGAGTATAAAATTGGAAGAGTTATCTAACAAGATAATTGCTGTAGATGCTTATAATGCAATATATCAATTCTTAGCAATAATTAGAGGGCAGCAAGGAGAATATCTTACTGATCATAGCGGTAATGTAACAAGTCATTTAAGTGGTTTATTTTATAGAAGTATAAACTTGCTATCTCTTAATATAAAACTAGTTTATATATTTGATGGTGTAGCTCCATCTTTAAAGACTTTAGAGATAGAGAGGAGAAAGAAGATTAAACATGAGGCTGTAATAAAGTATCAAGAAGCGTTAAGAGAAGGAAGAATTGAAGATGCAAAGAGATATGCTCAGATGACATCAATGATCAAGGATTATATGATAAATGATGCAAAAAGATTGCTAGATTATTTAGCAATTCCATGGATAAACGCACCATCTGAAGGAGAGGCTACAGCAGCTCATTTAACGAGATCTATAGTATATGCATCTGCAAGTCAAGACTATGATTCACTACTTTTTGGTGCAGCTAAATTGGTTAGAAATATAACCATAAGTGGAAGAAGAAAACTACCAATGAAGAATATCTATATAGATGTAGAGCCTGAGCTAATAGTACTAGATGATCTGTTAAGGTCATTAGATATAACAAGGGAGATGTTAGTAGATATAGGCATATTAATTGGAACAGATTTCAATCCAGATGGTTTCAAAGGTATAGGAGCAAAAAAGGCGTTAAAATTGATTAAAGAGTATGGAAGGCTAGAAGATATACCATTAGAAGACGTGAAAGAAACATTAAAAGAGACAGATTATCAAACAATAAGAGAGATATTTCTTAAACCTAATGTGGAAGATGTTAAAGAGTTAAAGTTTGGAGAGCCAGATTATGATGCAATAATCAATTTCTTATGTAAAGAACATGATTTCTCGTATGAGAGAGTAAACACTGCATTAAATAAGTTAAGAGAGAGCAGAAGCAAGAGTAGTGAAAGTTTAGAGAAATGGTTCGCATAATTAGATAATTTATTGTTGATATAAATATAACACAGATATTTGTGATGAAAACAATTGTTATTACTATAAATGTAATATTAATTATAGGTCAATTATAATACATAACGATGTTGCTAATTTATATGAATAGTAACTGTATTCATATAACAATTAGAATTAATTTGATTGTATAAGACAAATAAATCATATAATATTTGATCTATAAAGAATATAAGAATGTAATAGAGTATATTAATATGTTATTTGTATAGCATTGAAATTATAAATTAACACGTTTATAATCAAACATTAAATATAAGTTAGTTGTAAATCTCTTTACCTATATGAAAGAGATAGTAGATCTAAAGTCAGAACTAATAAGTCTAAAGATAAAAGTCAAGAATGTGTATAGAAACCTTTCACCAAAAGAGTTAACAATGATGGCAGTAGAACGTGGAGAAGGTGTTATATCATCGATGGGTGCATTAACTGTATATACTGGTAAGTATACTGGAAGATCTCCTGATGATAGATATATAGTAGACGATACTCTAACTCATGATACTGTAGATTGGAACAATGTAAATCATCCATTTACTGAAGATAGATTCTTTAATATATTAAACAAAATGAAGAACCATATTAATACTCTTAATGACATATTTGTATTTGATGGATATGTTGGGGCGGATCCAAAAGCTGCTATGAGTATAAGAGTCATAACTGATACAGCATGGCAAAGTCTATTTGCAAGACAATTGTTTATAAGAGATTCTAAGAGCTACAGTGAACCAGAATTCATAGTAATCTCACTTACTAGTTTTAAAGCGAATCCTACGATCGATGGAACTAAAAGTGATGCATTTATATTAATAAACCTAAAACACAAGATGACTCTCATAGGTGAGACTAGATATGCTGGCGAGATCAAGAAATCAGTCTTTACTGCTATGAATTACTATATGCCAGAGAAGAATATCTTTCCTATGCATTGTGCAGCAAACGTTGGTAAGTATAATGATACTGCACTCTTCTTTGGTTTATCAGGAACTGGTAAAACAAGCCTATCGGCAGATAGCGAGAGGATGTTAGTTGGTGACGATGAACATGGATGGTCAGAGAATGGTGTATTTAATTTTGAAGGTGGTTGTTATGCAAAATGTATCAACATAAAAAGAGAGAATGAACCACAGATATGGAATGCTATAAGAGAAGGTTCTATAATGGAGAACGTAGTTTTGATAGGTAATGAACCAGATTTTGCTGATAGTAGTATAACAGAGAATACTAGAGTAGCATATCCATTAGATTACATACCACGATCTGTTATTCCCAGTATAGCACCTCATCCTAAAGTTATACTTTTCCTTACTGCAGATGCGTTTGGCGTAATGCCACCAATAGCAAGACTTACAAAAGATGGAGCAATGTATCATTTCTTATCTGGCTATACAAGTAAACTTGCAGGAACTGAGAGAGGTGTTACAAAACCTAAAGAGACATTTTCTACATGCTTTGCGGGACCATTCTTACCACGTCCAGCAAAAGTATATGCTGAGATGCTTGGTAAGAAAATAGAACAGCATAAGACTAGAGTATATCTTATAAATACTGGTTGGACAGGGGGACCATATGGTATAGGTAGCAGAATAAAAATACAATATACCAGAGCGATGGTGAAAGCAGCAATAAGTGGTGAAATTGAGAAATATGAGTTTGTTCATGACGAGATATTTAACTTAGATGTACCAACTCAGTGTCCAGGTGTACCAGAAGAGATACTTAGCCCAAGAAACACATGGAGTGAAAAAGATGCATATGATATAGCAGCAAAGAGGTTAGCATCACTCTTTATAGAGAATTTTAAGAAGTTCAAAGATATGCCTGATAATATAAGGTTAGCTGGTCCACTCGTTTATTAATAAAAATCATCTATGATACTTTTTTTCTTACTTTTCTTCCTTAATATAACTGTAATCATAATTATTGATGATAAGAAACCAAATATTATAAGTAAAACATCTATTGGTATAAAATCATCTATATAAAACCATGTATTATTCTTCACGTCACTTACATATAATTTACTAAAACTCTCTATAACCTCATCATTTGAGAGTATAGATACTTCTATCCAATGCTCTCCTATATTAAGCGGTTTTATATCTAGTGTATTCTTAGTTGGTGTTAATGTTAATATCCTCTCAAAATTGTTCTCTGGATTTATTACTTTTACTCTTGCTGATTCCCATTCTTTATCTAGATCTACACTTAATTTTATCAATCCGTCTTCATTAAAGGCATTTATACTAACTTCACTCACATATATCATTAAAGGTATAGATATCCTCTCTTCTCCATATCTTATATTTATTCTCCCTTCGTACTTTGTATTTGTCACTTCATTAGTTGACGCATTAATTATTAACTTAATATTTTTTTCATCTATTATTTCACTATTTAGCTCAAGATTTAGATTATTGTCTGTAAATAATTCTATATGAGCATCTATATCGCCTATCTTACCTTCAATACTTCTTAAATTTATTATACTACTCCCATTCATTGATGGCGAGATGTATAATATAGCATAGTATGGAAGTGCTATCAAATTAGATTTTATAGCCCTCTTTACATTTAATTTACCCGCTCCAGTAACATCAAACGAGTAATAATTGTTGTATTGATCTACCAATGGATCAGCTGTGGTGATAAGTATAGATGCTACCTCTTCTGGCTTTAGTTCTGGATGTAATTGAAGTAATAAAGCCGCTGCTCCACTAACATGAGGTGCAGCAAAACTGGTTCCAGTAGATAGATTATATGTATTACCTAGATATGTAGAATTTACTGATACACCAGGAGCTACTAGATCTGGTTTCATATAGAATGGTGACACAGGACCTTTAGAACTAAATTCAGCAACTGCATTAGGATTGTTATAAACCCCCAATTCTGCTACTACTTCACCTCTATTCTTCAATAGCTCTTTTATTGACAAACCTTCATCTTGAGATAATGATATAGCAGGTATACGAGGTTTATAACCTTGAATAGCGTTTTCATGAACTAACTTGCCTCTAAATATTCCTTCTTCATTATTGTATACTATTATAGCACTAGCACCTTTATTTGCAGCATTATATTCTTTATCTGAGAAGTATAAGAGTTCTTTCTCTTCTATTCCATTAACAAACTTTATAGGACCACCTCTCTCTGCTAGCGCTATAGCACCATTTAATTCTATATCTTTAAGATCATCTTTACTGGCATAATTAACAAATACTATCTTAGCTCTTATTGGCTTATCAGTAGTAATAGAATCTGCCATGGGTATTGGATGAAATACATATTCATCTATTTTCAACGTTGCAAACAATGCCTCAGATGGGTCATTATATGTAGCACCAACTGTAATAGCCTTTAATGCACTCCCAGGACTCTTTATACTATTAAAACCAGATTCACCATTATTACCTGCTGCAGCAACTACTATTATGCCATTTTCTACTAGATTATTTATACTTCTATCTATCTCTTTATCTATATGATCTAATCCTATACTAATGTTAATTATATCAGCATTATCTTCTGCAGCCTTCTCCATAGCTTGTATCATCTCACTAGTAGATACATATCTGTTATTTGATGCTATTTTATACGCTAGAATCTTTGCATCTGGAGCTACACCTTTTATTGCACCATTACCAGCTATTATACCAGCAACCATAGTTCCGTGACCATCGTTATCTAAAGGATCATTGTCGTCATCTAAAAAGTCATATCCACCAATAACCTTCTTATCATTACCAAACCCTTTTAGTACATCATGTGTATAATCTACTCCAGTATCGATCAATGCTAAAGTAACACCTTTTCCAGTTATATTCATTCCATTATATTGTATGAGATTATCAATACCAATTAATGCGAGATTTCTCTGCTCACTCTTTATTATCTCAACCTTTTTATCATAATATATGTTTTTGATAAGAGGCTCCATTCTTAAATCATCTATATGATCAGTCCTAATCTTTACTATATAACCATTAAATGTATAATTCAATTCATCAATTATTGTAACATCATATTTATCAAATATACTAGTATCTTTCTCTTCCACCTCTATTATTATTATAGAATAGCCAAAAGCACTAATAGGAAGTAGTTGCACTAGTATTAATCCTATCATTATTATAGCAAGATACTTCATAACATTAATTGTACATAATTTCGATATAAAAGTTAAGTGTGGATATACTAAAATAATAGTTTAAATTAATTATGATATGAATGTTATAGATATAATAAAGAGAGAGATTGATGAAATAGCAAATAATATTGAAAAATACATTGATGATTATTGTATACCGTGTCATTTTATAACTAGAATTGCGAGAGAGTTAAATATAGGAGAAGCTGATGCAGCAGATCTATTAAGTAATACTCTTCATGATGATGCTATACTTAGCGAGAAGTTCATTGAAGTAGTAGAACTTGTTCATATGAAAGCAAGGATGAAGGCTATAAATTTTTATAATAGAAAGAGAGAAGATAAAGATAGATATTTATCTCTTTATATAAAGAATGCACTCGACGAGTTAAAGTATGATATATCAAATTATGGTAAGGAGATAGCACTAAGAAAGTTACTTTTAAACCACTTTTCAACATATTTAGCACAAACTCTTGGTATAGATCTACACTTAGCCACTGAAGAATTATATTACTTATTACGAAAAGAGAAGGAATTAGAAGATTTAATAAGTGAATTTATTAATAGATTAAATAATGATTGAGCATTATGATATTGATGATATAATTAGTAAGATGAATAATTGGTATGAAACATTCATCTCTAAACCTAACATGGCTGTAGGTGTTTTAAGACTAAGGGCTGATGAACTGGATCCTCAAGATCCTCATCTATATGATGAGATATACTATATAATTAAAGGAGATGGATATATTACTATAGAGGATGAAGTAGTAGATATAAAGGAAGGTAGCATAATCTTTGTGCCAGCATATGCTAAACATAAGTTTCATAGCAAAAAAGAGTTGATAGCAATTTATGTATTTGCTGGCGAGGATAAGGATGTCAGTGAAGTTAAATAGATTTATTTATATAAACAAATTATAAGATTTTAGCATATATTTAGTTAATTAGGCTTGTAAGTATTTTATCTTAGGAAACTCTTTTACTGTTTCTCCAACTTCTATTAGATATGGAGTAAATTCATCAACGCCATACTTCCTTAAAAATGGACTAAGTAATTCACTCTTATCTATCTCATTTACCGGATTACCATATGCTAATGGAGATACTGCTGGAAGTATAATTATAATTCTACCTCTTATTTCTCCAACTAAGAATGACTTAAATCTATGCTTAATGTTAAGATCATCCTTAATTGATACTGCTGGATGTTCATGACCCATAAATATGTATTTAGCATTACCAAACTTATCTTCTAGGTCTATATGTCCATGAACAAAGAAGAGTTCATCAATAGATAGATAAGGATCATGTAATTTAACACTCATACTCTTCAATATACTTATAATATAATTATCATGATTGCCCCTAACAACCTCAGGTTCTGCACCAATCTCTCTTAGACTATTAATAAGTTTCTTAACAGAGAACCATTCTTCTTCATTAGGTCTTCCAAACTCATGTTTGACATCTCCTAATAATATAACTCTCTTACACTTTAGTAGATTTGCTGGCTCTATAATTTGCTTGATTATAGTATCTGTTAATGAGACTGGTATTGATATTCCTAACCTTTCTCTCTGTTCTTCTAAACCTAGATGTGTATCACTTACAATTAGTATATCATCTATGCATATGCATGGATATGGCACAACTATTTTTATACCCTTATATATCTCAATTATCTTCATCCCTATTTTTTATCCTAGAAATTACCATCTCGTGTAACACCTCAAGCAACTCTTTCTTATCATGCATCAATACTATATCGCTATATCCTGCTACTATAAGATCATGACTAAAGGGGGATGGCAAATCAAATTTTTGTAATATTACAAATCTCCTCCTTTTCTCCTCAATATCTTTTAATATACTTATTGCAGTATTTATATCCATTAGATCTTCCATAACCTCTCTGTAAGTCTCTTCTAATACTGGAAACCTATCAAGCTGTTCACATAATTTTATAAGTATCTCTGCATTAGTTTGTTGCCTAGCAACAGTAACCTCATGACCTTTGTAATTTCTTAATATCATTAATGACCTCGATGCACAATGCCTAAATCTTCTTTTAACCATCTCAGTATATCTAATTGCAGAGAGGAGTAATTCCCTAATATTATATTGATTAACACCATTGATAATCTCTAGAGGTTCCAATTTGCCATCTGTTATAGTTATCATGAATGCATGATCGCTAACATTAATAATTACATTTCTCTTGCTAATTCTTTTTGCAACTTCAGCATAAGCTCTTGCAAGCGCATCATTTACTCTTCTCCCAAATACAGCATGAAATATTATATTTTGTTTCTTCTCCTCATCTATATAATTCTCTACAACTATATTATAATTATCAGGAAAAGCATCTACATTTAACATCTTCAAGAAATCAGCCTCTGTCTTTATATATGATATTAATGCTTTTGCAGCATTAGTATCAAGATAAGCCTCTGTTACTAAGAGTGAGATTATATCATTCTCTTTATACCCATCGTTTAACATCTTAAATATATCTCCTCTAATCTTACCTATAGCCTCTCCTAAATCAAAGCTTAATGGAAGCATCTCACTAAACCAATTTGGTATAGTAGGTTTCTTACCCTCTGCATCTTTAACTACAGCTTTAAAACCTTTTGCTGAGACGAATTGATATGTCTTACCTCCAAGCACGAATATATCACCCTTACTTAACCTCTCAAGAAACTCTTCTTCTATGTTCCCAACCCATTTATTATTTGCAGTATAGACTTTAATAGACACCTCATCTGGTATAGTTCCTATATTTGTAGCATAGATAACCCTTGCCATATATCCTCGCTTTCCAAATTCATCATTTGCTTCATCGTACCATATCTTGCCATATACTTTATGTTCGTTCAGACCATAGCCACCAGAGAGATATTTGATAACTCTCCTTAATTCATCTATACTAAGATCCTTATAGCAATAGCTTCTTTTTATTAAAGAATAAGCTTCACTTACTTTCCATCTTTGTTCTACTGCCATACCAACTATATGTTGTGCAAGCACATCTAGAGCATTTTTTGGTATGTAAATCTTATCTATTCTTCCCTTCATCGCATTCATACATATAACTACATCTTCAACAAGGTCATCCCTCTCCAATGCAATAAGATAACCTCTAGATTCTCTATCTATAGAATGACCAGATCTACCTACTCTTTGTAAGCACCTTGCAATAGATTTCGGTGAGCCTATTTGTGCTACCACATCTATAGAGCCTATATCTATCCCAAGTTCTAAACTTGTACTAGTGACAACTGCTCTCATCTTACCCTCTTTTAGTCTATTCTCTACATCTAATCTATTATCCCTAGATAATGAACTATGATGAGCAGCTAATTGATCCGCATCAACTATATTCATTTTTGAAAGGTGATATACTACTCTCTCTGTCCCAGATCTAGTATTTGTAAAGATTAGTGTAGTTGTATTATTCTCTATTATATTCTTAAGTAATTTGTATAAACGTTTGTTTACTCTTTCTGAAGACGTATGAATAAGATCAGATACTGGTGAGATAGTCTTTAACATCATAGGTTTCACAAATCTAGTATCTACTATATAGCAACTTCTCTCCTTGTTATTATCATAACCCACAAGATATTTTGCTACCTCATCCAATGGATGGATGGTAGCACTTAGTCCAATCCTTACTATCTTATTATTTGCTAGATTCTCCAACCTCTCCAGACTTAACGATAAATGTACACCACGTTTTGAAGAACAGAGTTCGTGTATCTCATCAACTATAATCCATCTTACATCTCTAAGTAATTCTCTAAATTTTGGCGCACAAAGAATTATAGCTATACTTTCTGGAGTTGTTATAAGTATATGAGGAGGTTTTCTAAGCATCTTTGCTCTCTCTTGCTGAGTTGTATCACCGGTTCTGATTCCAATCCTTATCTTTTTGATTGCATCATGCATTCTTCCTAATTCTTCTAATGGTACTTTGAGATTTTTCGCTATATCATTATTTAATGATCTTAATGGACTAATATATATACAATAAACCTTATCTTCAAGAGTATTATCTCTAGCAAATCTAACAAGGTTATTTATTATAGCAAGAAAAGCACTTAACGTCTTACCAGAACCAGTAGGACTTGCTACTAGTACACTATTACAATTAAGTATATTTATTATCGAGGATTTTTGTGGTGGAGTAAAACCATTAAATCTCGATACGAACCATTCTTTGACTACTGGATCTAACCTCTCAAGGATCGCTTCTTCGTACTCAAGCATATGATATATTGACGATTGGGTAGAAATAATAACTTTGCTGATATAATCATATATGATACTAAATTATTATCTGCGATAATTTAATTATATATTCATTAAAGAGTTATATTGTTTTAATATATAATTGATATAGAAACAGTATCATGCAATACAAGATTCATAAGATTAATATCTCTGTTTTATTATATTTAACATTATGAATATAATCTTAACAGTAGAGCGATTATATAATATTTACTATCAAAGATTAGAGGAAGTGTTATATATATCTCTTCCTCATATATAGTTTGCTTAGAGTGATATAATGGCTCAGCTAAAGAGAGATGAAGAATATAAAGATATAGAGAAGGTTATAGATAAGATTAGTAGATTAGAAGAAGATAATATAAAACTAAGAAAAGAATTAACAGAGATAAGAAGAAGAGGACAGCTACCTATAAGTATAATACTTCTCTCTCTTGGCGCGTTATCTTTGATAGTCTCTTACATATACGAAGTATTAATTTTAACATTCATAGGTTTGGGATTGATACTATTTGGTGCCGTAATATTCTATTCATTACCATCAAGATTTATATCAGATAAGGCGCTCTCTCTATCAATAGACGCTACAAAATCATTAGTGTATATAATACAAAATCTAGGATATAAAGGTAGAGCGGTATTTCTATATCCAAACACATTAGATGGATTATCCAAAGGAATTATTTTCATTCCTGTAAACGATGGTATAGATCTTCCAAACGAGGATGAATTAGCAAAGATGCAGTTTATGTATAAAGAAGGAATAGCAATACCATCACATGCTAATAGTATCATAAAATCATTAGAGGAGACACTAAACATAAACCTAATAATGGTTGATATCGCTGAGTTAAATACAAAATTAAAACAGTTCTTTGTAGATGAGTTAAGAGTTATAGATGATATAAATATTAAGGTTGAGAATGATGAGATTATGATGAATATTAATGGGAAAAGTGCTTCAGAGATTTGTAGGAGTATTAGCATGGTAGATAAAAATAATCTAGGATGTCCTTTTTGTGCGTCGGTAGCATTCATGATAAGTAAGATTACTGGCTCTCCAGTGATTATAGAGGAAAATAGAGCTGGTAGTGAGAGGATAAAGACTAGATATCTATTGTTGAGAGATGGCGTTTAACATAGAACTTTGGGATATTGGACTATGGAGTGCTATATCTTCAATAATGTTGCTTATAGTATCTGAGACTATATCTCCATATTATGGGAAGAATAATATAATACTAAGAGGAAAGAGGATAAGATATATAGGCATAGGATTAGGTATATTATTTCTAGCAATAGCAATAATAAGGATAAGGGCGATGATATGATTGAACTATTGATTATGCTATTTATAATAGATTCATCGATAGATGAACATATAGAGCAAGCAATTATTAGCATAAAAAGCGCTGAAGAGTTTGGTGCGGATACATCATCATTAGTAGATAGATTGAAGCAAACTATAAATGTTATAGAAGAATGTAAGGAGTGCATAGAAAATTCTAAAATAGAGCTAAACTCAATAATAGATGATGCTAAAGCGTTAAGAGAGGATGCTATAAACTCTAGAAATCTTTCAACCGCTTATTCATACATCTTATCAGTAATAATAGCAGTAATCATATCAGTAATAGTAGTATACACATATAATAAATGGAAATTAATAGAACATAAGAGGTTTATGAGTATGAGAATTAAGGAGAGGGAAGAGGAATGAAACAGTTTATAATGATAACAGTGCCATTAGTAGCAGTGGCATTAAGTATAGCCTATGCATCTACTACTCCAAGAGAGTTCGAGAGGTTTATGAGTATGAGTATATTAGGCAGTAACATGATGCTTGATAACTATTATCTTACACCTAATGATATGGTTAGAGTAGGAGATGAATTACAATGGTATATTCAAATCTATAATAGAATGGGTTATAGTGAATATCTTGCTGTTAGAGTTAAAGTGCTTAATTCTACAGAAGAAATACCAGATGATAATAACCATATACCTAGTCCAAAAGAACATATCTTTGAGATTAGAGAATTTATTATGCATAATCAGACAATAACAATTCCATTAAAATGGAGTATTGATACTATAGAAAGGAATGAAGACTCAATATCGATAAAGAAGATGAAGATAAATGATAAGATGATAGAGTTAGATTCAAATAGTATAAACGGTAAATTTAGGATTGTATTAGAGCTATGGAGATATAATATAGATAAGCATGAATTTGAGTTTGCGTGGATGAGTAATATAGATAAAAGGAGCGTGTGGAATCAGATATGGTTCAACGTATAATAAACGTTAAAGAATTGGTTATAGATGCTATAAGAGAAAAGTGTAATGATGTAAAGAGTGTAGTAGAGTATGTAAATAAGGTTGATAGTAGCATAAAAGTAGATGAGATAGTAGATGCTATAAAAGAGCTAGAGAAGGATAAGAAGATAGAATTACTAGAGCCATATTTTGTTGGCAATTTTACGAGTTATCTTAAGAGTGTGAATGCTATAGGTTTATGGTTTGTTCTAGCAGTAACGGGCATAACTATAGCAAGTATATATGCTATTCCATCCATAGAACAATTTTCATTGGTTAGAATAATAATTGGAGGTATATTTGTACTATTCGTACCAGGATATGCATTAATTAGTATGTTATTTAGTAAGCATGATACTGTAGAGAGGATAGCATTAAGTATAGGGGTTAGTCTTGCGATAGTGCCTTTAATAGGATTAATACTAAACTATACACCATTAGGAATAAGATTAGATCCAGTAGTTACAATACTTAGTATCTTTAGTACTAGTGTAATATTTATTGCTATATATAATCAATATAAAAGGTGTAAAAATACATGAAGAGCATAATTATAAAGAGTATAATAATAATAGCATCCATAATAGGATTATATCATTACGATCTATCATTAGTATTTAGTAAGGCGTTAACATTTACAGCTGGTAATATAACAAATTATATTCTTATTATACCATTCCTAGTTGGATTTGTTATATATAGAGAGCGTAATATACTTATAGCATTAGCATCAAGAGATAAACATCTAAGATTAGATCTCATAACAGGCATATCATTAATTGCAATTGCAATCTTCGTTTACGTAGTAAGCTCATCTACACTTTATAGCATGGAGTATCATATCTATACTATACCATTATTTGTAGGAGGATCAATAAGTATATTATTTAGTTTAAAGATGATTAGACATCTAATCTTTGTTCTAATATTGCTTATATATCTTCAACCACCCCCTGGAGAACTAGTAGCTGAAGTAGCAGCTGATCTCTCATGGTTATCTGCATCGCTCACACAATACTTACTAAGTTCTTATATGCCTATAAAACTCGAGACAAGTTATGGTGCACCAGCACTAGTAATTAGTCAGAATGGAAATGATATACCCTTTTATGTAGGCGAACCTAGTTCTGGAATACATTCGATGCTAAGCCTAACGCTCTTTGGATTATTAGTAGCATACCTATCAAGGAGTGTTTTATGGAAGAGAGTGTCTATCTTTATGATAGGTTTACCATTATTTTTTATCTTAAATGTATTTAGAATATCAATAATATTGGTTATATGGTATAACTTTGGATACGCTGCGTCAGAAGCATTTCATTCAGTATCTGGTATGATCATGGTTGCAATCGGTACTATAGCTCTGTTACTAGTTGGAGATAAATTATTAAGAACTAAGATAGTGATATCTCCTAGTAATAGTAATAAATGCATATTATGTGACGAACATAAAGAATTAGGGGAGAGATTCTGTCTATTTTGTGGTAGATTACTAAGTATAGCACAATTCTCTAGTAATGATGGCATAAGGATAGGTTTGATGATAATGATAGTTATATCAACTATAATAACGCAATTATATGCAATACCTATTGCCTCTGCAAAAGAAGCATCTATAACAGAACTTGATATAAGTACTATAGAAGGTCCAGAGACTGTTAACTACCTATTACCACAGATAGAAGGTTGGGATCTAAATTATGCATATAGAGATAAAAGAGTAGAGTCAGTTCTTAATCAAGATGCTGCGCTAGCATACAGATATAACAAAGATAACCAAACAAGAGCAATTGTATATACAGCAATTCAGATCTCAACAGGAAGACATACATGGGAAGCATCTATGGTTATACAACCATCAAGGGTAGGAAGACCTACTGCTGAAATAATAGAATTAAAAGATATAGATATTCTAGATATCAAAGCAAGATTCTTTGTATATAAACGACCAAACTCTAATCTAACAGAAGCTGTATTGTATTGGTTTGAGAGACTTCCGTTACGATTTGGTACAAATTATGAAGAAAGGAATGTACAGATTATTATATGGAGTTATGTAGACACGCTTTATAAAAATGGCTTAATAGATAGTAACGATGTTAGTAAAGTAGAAGAGTTATATCGCTCTCTCGCTTTGCCTATAAAAGAGCATTGGAATAAGAATATAAATGTAGTATTTGAGAGAAAGATCAGTAAGGAGTTGATAGAACAAGCACCACTACTTACGGGTTTAATTACTATACCATCTATAATAGTCTCTCTTTATCAATATAACAATGATAATAAAGAGAAGAGAGCCGTTACTAAATTATACAAGCGATTAAGTGCTAGTGATAAAGAACTAATAGATATTATAAATAGTTTAAAGGTAGCAACTACAGAGAATATATTAGCTGAATATAAAAGATTAAGCAAGGATATGAGCGAAAAAGAGCTAATAAATAAATTATCACTTGCTAAGGATGGAGGATTTGTAGATGATGATATTATAAATATAAATGGAGAAGCAAAGATGATATGGAAGAGTAATATAATGCGTAATATGTAAAGTTAATCTTTTATAGAAGATATATTTAATTAAAGTAGATGAAGATATGTGTAAAATGTGTAGATCATAAACTCATATATGATAAAATAACAAGTAGGGAAGAGTGTGAATGTTATTGTCATTTGGAAGAAGAAAGTAGTTGTGTAAGCGATCCATGTTGCAGATAACATTTTATTTATCTTTGCTATAGATATCTCATGGAATATCTTAGCATTATTCTAGGGTCAGAATTACTATCACTAAGTGGCTTATTGGCTACGCAATTAACTATAGGCGCTATAATAGGATTCTTTATGGGATTTGCTATAAAAAAGATAACTAAGATTGCAATATTTATTATAGGTATATTCTTTTTATTACTCCTTTATCTTGAGTATAGTGGATTTATAACAATAAATTACTCAAAGATAACTGAAATTATAAAAGGTATAGAAAACGATGGTAACAATCTGCCAGATATAATGCCATTCTTGAAGCCATTCTTCTTAAATATACCAAGCATGGTTGGATTTGGTGCAGGATTTATAATAGGACTTAAGAAGGGTTAATTTATAAACACTTTGTACTAACTTTGATGCATGAAGAGAAGTAGGAAAGAGAGTAAGGTGAACAAAAAATTTATTTTCCTTGCAATAGGTTTGGCTATTGTATTGATAGGCTCAATCTTAGCAACTATCATACCACCGCCAACACCTAAAGATGATAAGAAAGATAAGGAAGATATTAGAGAACCATATGTGATAGAGAGTAATTACATAAAAGAGTATAAACTACCTACAGATGCTGAACCAGTGGCAATAAATGTCAAAGATGGTTTTGTGTGGTTTGCTGGTTCAAGAGATAGGAGTATATTTAGATTCGATCCAACTACTCAAGAGTTCAAATCATATAGGATTCCTGGCAATCTATCAAGCACTACTATATCAACATGGTCATTGGAATTTGATGAGGATAACAATATATGGTTTACTGATTTTGTTGCTAATTCTATATGGAGATTTTATACTAATGAAGAGAGATTTGAGAGATATATTATACCATCCACCAGTGATTTTGGAACTGCTGGTGTTATAAATCTTGTATTTGCTAACAATAGAATATGGTTTAGTGAGATATATGCTAAGAAGATAGGCATATTAGATCCAAATAGTGTTAAGAATAATAGTAGCGAAGGAATAAGCGAGTTAGAGATCTCTAGTGAATTAGAAACATTAGGACCATTGGCTACAGATGGTAAGTATATATGGTTTACAGCATTAACATATCAATTGAAAGGAGAGTTATATAGATTAGATATTAATACTTTAGAGATACAAAAGTATGAACTTCCAGATGGATTAAGCTCTCCAGTAGGCATAGCAATTGATAATAATAGATTATGGATTAATGATCATGGAACTAGTAGTATATCTATATTTGATACAGTATCAAATAAATTCTCTAGTATAGTGACGTCATTACCAATAAGAGAGACAAGTCCATGGCTTTACAATCAGTGTGTAAACAGCACTAATGTAGAGATGTGTGGAGGATTGCCATCATCACTTCCATATTGGAGTAAGATTGTAGATGATAAACTATGGTTTAATGAGCATTATGGAAATACTATTGGCGTATTGGATATAGATGAGCATATATTATTAGAGTATATAATTCCTACAATGAACCCTAACTATGCTGAATGTTCTAATTATGAACCATGCGGTATATCTAATGCACTTCATCTAGATGTTGAGAATGATAAAGCATGGTTTAGTGAATGGAGTGAAAATAAGATTGGAGTGTTAGAGTATAAATCATTGCCAATATCTTTAAAGATTGATAATGAGATAACATTGATTAGGGGTAGTAATACTCAAATAAGTATAATAGTAGAAGCAGAAAAAGCTCTGGAGGTTGAGATGCGTATATCTGGCAATACATCTCCATTGGGCAGATTGATTAATATGAGTGCAAAGTTTGATGAAAGAATTATAAAATTTGATGAGAAAGATAGCAAAGAGGTTATACTTAACATACTAACAGAACCTACATTAAAACCTGGTGATTATATGCTTACCATAACAGCAAAGATAAACGATGCAATGTATAGTAAGATTGTAAAGGCTAAAGTGATTTGAAGGTTCCTTCACTTGATAAATATATAGGTATAGAAGTTTATTGTACAGATTTTGATGGTATAGGTGGTAAGATAAAGTTTGACGATGAGAGTTTTATTGTAGAAGAGATTATAAGAGATATCAAGAGTAATGCTAATGGTTATGCTTTATATAGGCTTGAAAAGCATGGAATAGATACTCAACATGTAATAGAAGATATAAAGAAGAAACACGGAATAAATGTTAAGCCGTTTGGATTAAAGGATGCTCATGCAATAACTACTCAATATGTAATAGCTATGAGAAAGGGATACTATAAAGAGGTTAAAGAAGAAAACTACTCATTAAGATTTGTATGTTACACAGAACCTTTAAGCAAAGATGTCTTACTTGCAAACAAGTTTTCTGTAATGATTAAGGAGCATAGAGGTAATCTAGATGTGCTAGAGAATATAGATAAGTGTACAATAGCGAATTTTTATGGTTATCAGAGATTTGGTTCAAGTAAGGCTATTACACATCTTATAGGGCGAGAGATAGTAAAGAAGAACTTTCATGCTGCAATAGATCTATTATTAATGAATAACATGGATTTTGAAGTTGCTGTTAGAAGGGAATACGAGAAGAGTAAAGATCCTATAAAAGCATTAAGAAAAATTCCTATTAGGATAAGAAGATTGTATGTAGAGGCTTATAAATCATATATATTTAATAAAGTTATGAGTTATATAGTTGAAGAAGGATATGAACTTAAATGCAAGAACGGTGACGTTTGTTTTGTTAACAATAGATTAAAGATTTTTGACGGCGGTGATGCAATATTAGCAATTCCTACGTCAGGATATGGATTCAGAAATAAATCCCGTTTCTCTTTGGTTATAGAGAAGGTAATGAAAGAAGAAGGAGTAACACATAAAGATTTTTATATTAAGGATATGCAGGAGGTTAGTAGTGAGAGTAATTTTAGACAAGCATTACTTATTTTTAAAGATTTCTCATATAAGAAGGAACCTCTTATATTAAATTTCATATTACAGAAAGGAGGTTATGCTACTATATTACTTAGAGAGATAATGAAACCATCAGATCCAGCAATGGCAGGATTTTAATTTAATCTCTTTTCTATCTCCTTTCTTAGAATAGCATATAAATTCTGCGTAACATTATCACAGCCATGTCTATAGATATATTTTTGCATCAAGTTCTCTTCTGTAAGTAATTCTTCTAACCCCATTCTTGAGTAGACTATCTTTGCTCTTTGGAGATATTCTTTATCTACTCTCATATTATTGTTAATTCCTATTTTTAGATAAATTATTTTGTTTGTAATGTATCTTACAGAAGCAATTATTTATCAGATTTATTAATATCTATATTCCTCTCACTCTCTAACTGGATCGTTGTATGTCTTATTCCAAATCCATTCATTCTTCTCTTTATCTCATCTATTATCTTTATACTTTCACTAACCATCTGATCTTCTATTACAATGTGAGCGCTCAATGCTAAAAGATCCGTAGTTATGCACCATACATGTAGATCGTGTATATCTATTACTCCTTTTATATCCTTAATTGTTCTCGTTATTATCTCTATCGATATACCCTCTGGTACACCTTCTAGAAGAATATGAATTGTATCTTTTATGAGTATTATAGCATGTCTGAGTATTAATAATGATATACCTATAGATATTAACGGATCTATTATAAGTATGTTGGTATAGTAAATCATAAATCCACCAATAGTAATTGACAATGATGACAATGTATCTGAGAATATATGCATGAGAGCACTTCTAACACTTATTATATTCTTTATGTCTTTTAAAATTACAAAGGTAATAAAATTTGCAATCAACCCTATAATTGCTATCCAGATAAGTATGACACTATCTATCTTCTCTTGTTCAATAAATCTATCATATGCTTCAAAAGATACAGTAAACACTAATATTATCAACAATATTCCATTAGCTAAAGCAGCAAGAACCTCAGCTCTGTGATATCCATAAGTTAATTTAGGTGTATGACTCTTTAATGCAACTTTAGAAGCCATAAGAGTTAAAAGTAATGCTGTTACATCTGTTAACACATGAATTGTATCACTCAATAATGCTACACTATTACTTAGTAACCAACCTATGAATTCTAGTAACGCAACACTTGAGCTTATTACTAATGCAATAGTTAGTAGTTTATTTATTGAGTCACGAGAATGCATATGTAATAATGTATTTTAATTCTAATAAAAATTATTATATTAAGATGACAAGATATACATGATATTGAGAAGATATATTATAGATTAAGGTATAAATAACTATATAACATTAGCTTTACATAAACTATTATTCACATTATGTGGAGGTATATCTTAAATATGTATTAGGATATTTATATAATATTAATCATGACTAACCTAATAAGGTTATAATGATAACTCAATTATTATGCATATAAAGTATTTAAAACGATAAATAATTAGGGTTAATGCTATAATGATATATTAGTAAATGTGCTACATTAAAACTCATGATATAGTGAATAAACGTTTGAAGACTCTTTATGCATCTTATATTTACCATAAATAAAGCGTGAATATATTAGGCTGCATAGTATCAAGGTAGAATATGTTTATGAATGCTTCTCTATACAGTTATAGAACATATAATTTAACACTCAAAAAATATTATATTTGTAGAATCTATACCTTATTATTGATATAAAAATTCTCTCTTATAATATTCCTAATTCTATATAGTAGCTTATGTTTCATATTCATGGAAGATGGAGGAATATAAAGTCCCATAAGTATAATTATGAATAATGATATTAATGTCTTTACAAATCTTTCATTCTTCATTCTCTTATTTAATGTTAGATATACGGTAATTAGAGCAGTTATTATGTATATGCCTCCTAATATAATCTCATTCATATGTTATATATTATGCATAGAAATTATATATCTTGCTTATATTTTTTATAGAGAATTATGATTATATTGAGATAGCTTTACTTTTTAATATAAAACTCAGATACGATGATATATCTATAATACAATGATGAAAATTAATCAAAGTTCATTAGATATACTCATTTATGATTAGTGCTAATAAAGCAGCCTTTATATCTTTACCATACTTTACTTGTCTAAAGTAGGCAGCTCTCTTATCATTGTCTACTTCATATTTTATCTCATCTATCCGTGGTAACGGATGCATTATTATAGCATCACTCTTTATATTATCTAAAATCTTTTTATCTATAACATAACTACCTTTGACCCTCATGTATTCTTGTTCATCTGGAAACCTCTCTTTCTGTATCCTTGTAACATAGATTATATCTAATTCATTTATTACATCGTCTAACCTCTCATGCTCATAAACTTGATGTTTGAGATTAGTAATATACTCTTTTCTTATACTTAGCTCATTTGGAGATATTAGATCAAGTCTTACATCATATTTATCTAAGGCATAGATAAGAGAGTACACAGTCCTAGCATACTTTAGATCGCCAACTATTCCTATTCTTAATCCATCTATACTTCCTTTTTCTTTCTGAATGGTGTATAGATCTAACATAGCTTGTGTAGGATGTTCTTCCATGCCACTTCCAGCATTTATTAATGGATGAGAAGCGATTTCTGCAGCAAATCTAGCAGAACCATCTAGATAATGCCTCATAACTATAATATCAGCATATAGGTCTATTACTCTTATTGTATCCTTTATACTTTCTCCTTTTTCCATTGATGTAGATTTCGATCCTAGCATACCTAAAGTGCTACCACCTATAGATAGCATAGCAGCCTCAAATCCTAATCTTGTTCTAGTACTAGGCTCAAAGAATGCATATGCTAGTATACTACCTCTTGCTAACTCTAGTCTTTCCACTTTACTCATATCTCCGATCTTATCTGCATATCTAAATAATAGCTCTAGTTCATCCTTACTAAAATCGTTAACAGATATTACATCCCTATTATAGAATGGATTCATACAATCAGCTACAAAGAAGCTATATTTTATACTATTCATAGTTTATTAGTAAGGTCTATCTTAGAATAGTTATGTCTAGTGAACAATTATTAGTTAGAAGGATAAAAGATGGAACAGTTATAGATCATATAGATGCTGGTAAGGCTCTTATAGTGCTAAGGGCACTAGGCATAAAAGACGAGGGTAATGTTATAACAATAGCCATGAATGTACCTAGTGATAAGCTAGGCAAGAAGGATATAATTAAGATAGAGAATAGGTTCTTATTGGCTGAAGAGACTAATAAGTTAGCATTATTAGCCCCACATGCAACAATAAATATAGTAGAGAATTATAATGTTAGAGAGAAACGGAATGTAGAGCTACCAGATAGATTTATTGATATGATAAGATGTATAAATCCGAATTGTATAACAAATAGTAGTGAGAATATCTCTTCTATCATAGATGTTGTAGATAAGAGTAACAGAAGGCTTAGATGTAGGTATTGCAGAAGAATAATAGATATATCAGAGATTCTATATCAGATATGAGATGAAGATCGACCCAGAGATTTTATGGAGAATGATATATATAAGTCTATTATTAGCATTGATTCTATCTCTTCCTGGTGTACTTGTGTTGCTTATTATATACTATAATACAGATAATCTTGTATTGGCTTCTATTATCGGTTTCTTAATCCATTTTGTAACTTTAGCCTTCTCTACAAAAATAAGTAAAGCATTAATAAAATTTTTTAGTTAATACTATAGAGTGTATATTAGCTTATAGAGATTATATTAGATAATCAAATCGAAAACACTCCATAATCCTATTATAGTAATAAATTGTAAAAATAAATGTGAATGGAGAAAAGAATAGAATCTATATAATGGATTGTATAGAAGGTATGAAGTGTATTTTTGAAGATAAAGAGGTATATATGTAATTGTTACTTCACAGCCATATAAAAGAGTAAAATATAACATATATGATGATACTATCTCAAGAGAGATATCTCGATTGGATAGAAGCAGTAGGTAATGAAAGAGGGTGTTAAGTGATCAAGGTTCTTTCTCAATATGGGTGGCAGACCTAGAGATCCATGGGTCACGTGGGAAGTAGCGTTTAGGCTAAGAAAATATTTTGTTTTACAAAATGTAATTCATTGGATAAAATCTATAGCTATACCTAGAGGGGATGCAGGTAATTATCCATATATCAAAGGTGATATAGTGGTTGGACACTATAAACCTGTGAATAGCAAACACTTTTTAAATAAATGTCACTAATATATCTTCCACTTAGTATGGAGATATTAAGTTGGATAAATTGGCTGTTGGAGTACCATATCAAGATAAGAGTAATATAGGAAGATGGAAACATATAAAAGAAGATCGTAGAGGAGATGTATGGTTTATCTCTTATGAGACTATCAAGAGAAGAAAAGACCGCATCCATCAACATTTCCATCAAAACTCCCAATGATGTGTATAAAACTACATGGAGTAGGTAATACCAGGTTAGTGCTAGATCCATTTATGGGCATAGGTAATACAGCAATAGCATCTTTAAGACTAGGCATTGATTATGTGGGTTTTGAGATAGATGAAACATATGTAAATATTGCTAAACAAAGGATAAAATATCAGATTGATTATATTTTTAACCTATAAATATTATATACATATATTATAATTACAACTCTAATTTCTATAATCATCATTAAACTAAATCAATAGCATAAGATTTATCTAAGTGTAGATATATAGATTAATTAAATTGTTAGAAGAGAAGAAAAAGACTATAAAAGAGGTTATAATAATTGCTGGAGTAATAATGACGGTATTTCTAGGTATAAGATTTATGTTAGGGTTAAATGTAAATGAAAGTCCCTTTTATGTAGTCTCTAGTGGTAGCATGATTCCTACTTTAAACATAAACGATGTATTAATCATACAAGGTGGAAATTTTAATGATGTGAAGATAGGTGATATAATAGTCTTTAAGAGGCCAAATATACATGATAAGATAATAGTTCATAGAGTAGTAAAGATAAGCGATGTTAATGGTGTTACTGTATTAACTACTAAAGGTGATAACAATCCATCTATAATACCTGGTACTGATTATCCTATAACTAAAGATGATTATATAGGTAGAGTTATATTTGTAATACCTAAATTAGGTTATATTACTAATCTCTTTCCTCCACCTATAAATTATATAATAGTAGCAATAATAATAATGATTATATTTATAAATTCATTTAGTAAGACTAAGCATAAAAAAAGCGATAATTCAAAAACTATAGAATAAAGATGAGCTTTATAAATAGAGTATATATATAACCCAATTTTATAAATATACCATGCCACAAACGAAACCAGTAGTAAGTATAGAGAATGTTGTAGCATCCGCTAGTGTTAATCAGACCGTTAATCTTAATCTTATAACGCAAACATTTCCAGATGTAGAGTATCATCCTGACCAATTTCCTGGTTTAGTATTTAGATTAAAAGCTCCAAAAACAGCGACATTGATCTTTAGCTCTGGTAAGATGGTTTGTACTGGTGCAAAATCTGAAGATCAAGCTATAAAAGCAGTAAAGACAGTTGTTATGAGATTAAAGAAAGGCGGTATACCAATAGATAACGAACCAATTATTGAAATACAAAATATTGTAGCATCAGCTAGTTTAGGTGGTAAGATACATCTAGAGTTAGCGGCAAGGATATTACCAAGAAGTATGTATGAACCAGAACAGTTTCCAGGTTTGATACATAGAATGCTTGATCCAAAAACAGTAATATTGTTATTTGCAAGTGGTAAGCTAGTATGTACGGGAGCAAAGAAAGAAGATGATGTTTATAAGACAGTAAATAACCTACATGTATTACTAGAAGAGAAAGGATTAATGATGTATGATTAAGAACTAATCTGTTCATTTATTGTTGTAAATATATCTTCGTCTATCATATTATTGTCATATAATATATCAGCTATCTCTTTTATTGTCACTAGTGAAAATAGATTTATACTAATCTTAGATAGTGCACCTCTACCTCCTTCTAATCTATCTATTATGGTAATAACATTATTTACTACTGCCCCATTTCTTCTTATTATCTCTGCAGTGTTTATTATAGATCTTCCACTTGTTATTACATCATCTATTATAATAATCTCAGATCCAGGTTTAAGATATCCTTCTATCAATTTAGAGGTTCCGTACTCTTTACTCTCCTTCCTTACATAAACAAGAGGTTTAGATGAGGCATATGACAAGGCTGATGCGTATACTAATCCAGATGTTGGTATTGCACATAAATAATCTCCTTTAATTTTATCTAACTTCTCTTTTAATGCATCTACTATGAACTTAAAGTATGATGGAAATGATGGTATTATCCTCAAATCTAAATAATATGGACTTGATTTACCACTTGATAATTTAAATAATCCAAACCTTATGGCATTGCTCTTGATCAGAAATTCTGCTAATTCATATTTTATATCCATATCTTATTAATAGAGTTAGTATTTATTTAGTCTTATGTTTGATAATAATCGTGGAAATCTGGTTTAATTATGGAGATAGTGAGATAGCATTAGATATTAAGGCTGAGAATATATTAGAGAGAATAGAGCATAAAAAGGTCGATAGCCAAATATCTATTGAAGTGTTTGATTCTATCAATGTAAATCATCTTAATATGTATATTCTAGACGATAGAAAGATAATAGAAGATCTAGCAACAAAGATCAAAGAAAGATTAGAAAGAAAAGGCATAACAACCAATATATTTACAAGTAGTAGCTCTTTCGACGATAATATTTACAATAGAAAAGATACATTGCTTATATCAGGCGCATCATTCGATCCATTATTTGGTTATAGTGGAGTTGTAAGTAACATAGCAAGAAAGAATAAAGATTTTATGAAATATATAATACAAGATAACGTAGAACCATCGCCTGGTAGTATAACAAATCTATCAATGGCTTATGAGAATGTAAGATCATTTGAGTGCAAGTCTCTTGAGGTTATAATAGATAACGATTCGATAATAGATTTTGTAATAGACGAGCCAATAAAAGCTAGTCAGTATATGATAAACAAACTTAACGCATTTAGGATAAAGTGTGAGAGATGTAAATCCATAATTATAGGTTCTGGTAGGACATCTACATTACATCATTCTCTTACTTCTTTATGGAACTGTATTAATGTATTAAGAGAAGGAGGTGATGCTATATTGTTAACAGAAAGCAGTAATGGATTAGGTTCTACTGCTCTACAGATATATCTTAATAGAGGTAAGATAGATGGATATATAAGAGGTATAGAAGATATTCTATTTATAAAATGGGCTAGAGATAGATATAACATATCTCTTGTAACATCATTGCCAGATTATTATTTAAAGATCCTCGGTTTTACACCGTTTAGGAGTATAAACTATGCTTTAAAGAGTATATTAGAAAAGAATCCGAGACAAAAAATTACACTAGTACAAGATGCAAGTAATATAATGCTTGAGAGATTAGAATGAAAAATACTCTGGCAACGGCGCACATAATACAGCAATGAATAATGTAATAATGTATATTATCTTTCTCTTCTTTGATAACGGTGATATATCATCTAAAGGTTTAACATCAGCCATTCTACTACTCATCAATAATATGAATAAAGCCCAAAATATGTAATTAAGCGCTGCTAAAATTATTATACTTGCAAATGTTAAATATACATGCCATCTTCTACCCATTGCAGCTCTTGTTATATGCCCTCCATCCAACTGCCATGCTGGTATTAGATTAAGGAATGTGACTATAAATCCTACCCATGCAGCAAATGCCACTGGTGATAATATTACAGTGTAACCTTCAATAGCTTTATTAGTAATAGTAAATGTTATCATCATCAACAAGCTCGAAGGTATTGTTATTAATCCTGGTTCTTCTAAATTCTCTGGTATTAATGGAGAAATCGAGGCGCCGTAGATAGATACAATAATTGTTACTATTAAACCAGCTATAGGACCAGAGATTCCTACATCAAATAATACATCACGATTTATCATATGTGCTCTAGATACTATTAATGCACCAAATGTAGGTGGAACTACAAATAGTCCAGGTATACCAGGTATGAATAAAGGCCAGCTACTCTTTACTCCATGCTTCTTTGCAGCGAGTATATGTCCCATCTCATGCACACCTAAAATTCCCATAAAAGATAATACATATAATACAGCCATCAAGATGTGATCATCTATATATAGTTGTGAAAATGTAGTTTGAGATCTTACTATCCCATCATAAAATATTACAACTGTAGTAACTAAAAATAATAATAATGGCATCCACGATTTTATTCTACTCTTATATTCAATCTCTTTAAATACTATTACACTAAGATAAGAATTACGTTTCTCTAATCTTGCAAGTAAACCATAATTACTTAAATCGTATACCAGATTTTTAAATCTGTTCTTTACATCATTCTCATATGTTATAAATTCAATAGAACCGTCAACAAGGCTATAGTAATGTGTAAAAGTAATGTATTTTGCAACTATAGAGACTATAGATTCATCATCTGTTCTTCTTCCTTCAATTGACACCAAATTAATTATATTATTGTTATATTCACATTAATACTTTTGTATTTATAAGTTAAAGTTAAATACATAATTTACTAATACTATTATATTGCAAGCTGAACTTCGAAAGATAGGTGAATATAAGATAAGACGATGCGAGTATAAAGATATACCATCAGTTATTGCATCAAATATGAGAAATTTGCCTGAGAATTATTCTAGTTATTTCTTTGAATCTATACTTAGTGAATTTCCTGAAGCATTCTTAATAGCAGAACTGAGCAATGAAGTGGTAGGATATATAATGTGTAAGATAGAATTTGGTTTCTCTAATTTTAAGAAATTAGGATTTGTTAAGAAGGGTCATGTTGTATCAATAGCAGTTAATCACGAACATAGAGGTAAGAAGATAGGTAAGGCATTGATGGAAGAATCTATATCCGCTATGGTTGCAAAGAAATGTGATGAGGTTTATCTTGAAGTTAGAATTAGTAATAATATAGCAATTAATTTGTATAATGGATTAGGGTTTGAGATAAAGAGTAGATTAAGGGGATATTATAGAGACGGAGAGGACGCTTATCTTATGGCTCTAGATCTCAAACCAATAAAGTCTATATGAAAAATTTTAGTAATATATGTGAAAAAATTAAGTAGTAAAAATTAGAAAATATGTATATTATCATAATATTAGACGATAAAGAGTTAATAATAGCATGTACATATTTATTAAATAGGTTAGTAGATAAAACAAACCTAAACATCGGTTATAATAATCTTTGACACATTATAAAAGAGATAACAAACTAGAATAATCTGAGTATTATATATGGAGAATTAGGTAAAGTAGCAGAGATAGCAATAGAGTATCTTAACACTAAACCGGTAATAAATAATATACTTTTATATAAATGATATATTCAATAAGATATCAAGAATAAAGGATATTAATGCAGTAAAAGAGACAAATATTAAAAGGATTACTAATGAATTGTTCGTCATTAGAAGCAAAATATTTAGTAGAGATAATACTGAGAGGAGTATAGAAGTAGAAGAAGGAATACTAGAGGATGCCATATCTGCTCGTTTAATAAAAGTGGAGACCATAAGAAAAGGAAATTGCTTAATCATGATATAGCAAATGTAGTAATAGCAGTAAAGTTAAACTAGATAAAGGTGGAACCATTCATAACCATTGAAACCAGTTAGTTATATGTTGGCAGATTCAATAGACATTTCAGAAGAGAGTATATAGTTGAGTTCAAATATGATGTATGAGTCCAATTACATAAGGATGATCATATAAGATATTTTTCTAGAAGTTTAGAAGACATATCTAATTTCCAGAGTTGCAACATGTAAAGATGGATCAAGTAATACTTGATGGTGAAATAATAGCATGACTTCATTATTTAATGATTTACAAAGAAGAATAATGAAGAAAAACATAAACGATGATATAAGATATATTGTATACTATATATTGATGGCTCCTTTCTGATTGATCTTATAGAAAGAGAATATTAAACCATTTGAAATTTGAAGAACCTATCGAGTAGACCGTATAAACTCTGCAAAAGAACAGGAGTTATTAGAAGAGGGTAAATTGAAAGGATATGAAGGTGTTATGAAAAATTCATCATTATAATATAGTGTTGGTAAGAGAGGATGATTATGGTTAAAGTTTAAACATGCTACAGATGCATTAGATGTAGTTGCTGCAGAAGATGGTCATTGTAAGAGAGCAACGCTCTTATCAGATTATACATTTGATGTTAGAGATGTAAATACTAAAGTATATTCTATTAATGGACGAGGGGATAGAAGAGATAGATATTAGATTAAAAGAGATCATGATAAAGTACGAGGGTAATAGAATAATAGTTAAACCAGTGATAGTTCTAGAGGTAACAATTTGATAGTATATTAAAGAGCAAGAGGCATGATATTACTTTTGCTTTGAGATTCCCTAGAATACAAAGAATAAGATATGATAAGAGTGTTAACGAGAAAGTAGAAAGTATAATAAGATGAATAGATATAGTGAGAAAGGAGTTATTATGAATAGAGTATTAGGTCTGGCAATATTTATACTCTCTATAGTAGGTTTTGTATTCTATGCATATCTACTATTTGCTAGTGACTTCAGTATGCTTGTATTAAAGATTACAGTGTTAGTGTTAGTAGCATTAGTAATAGCTATGTTAAGTTTTATTGGATTAAATATAGCTATAGCAAAAAAGGAGTAATTATACGTTTATATCTGCTACCAGTTGATATAATCGAGGTCCTACATCCCTTACTACTCTAATACCACTAATCTTATAATCTCGTGTCATAATATTATCTATCTCTCTATAACATGTATTTATTGCATCTTCTCTATTATTAGCATGTATGTGAGTAAAGTAATGTATAGTGCCATGTTCTTTTAAAAGTAGAATAGCATCGTCAATAAATTCTTTAGAATATTCTGGTAATGGCATAATTACTCTATCTGCTATACTACCTAGAACTCTGACAGCATCATGTGCATCAGCAAGTATAGGTATTACTCTATCTTCAACTTTGTTTAGGCGTACATTTTCTATAGCATATCTATGAGCGTCGGGATTAATATCTATGCTATAGATTTTACAAGTCTTCTTTTTAGCTATTATTATAGAGAATGTTCCTATTCCAGCAAACATATTAACTATAACATCACCTTCATTTGCTAGAGATGCTAGTCTTGCCCTTTCAGTAGACAAACGTGGTGAGAAGTATACTCTTTTAACATCAAGTAAGAATCTACATCCATGTTCTTTATATATAGTTATAGGATTATCTATTCCAGCTATACATTCTAATTCTCTAATTCTATAAACACCCTTTACTGCTGACGTTTGAAGATATACACTTCTAATATGTTTTACATTATTTAGTATAGCATTACCTATTATTTGTTTCTTATCTAACAATTCATTTGATATCTTTATAATAGCTATTTCACCAACTATATCTATAGCAGAGTATAATCTCTTCAATTCATCTTCATTTAAGATGTGTTTTAATGCTTTTCTTAACATCCTTACCATCATTATAACACTTTTTATATCGTATACAAATTAAGTAATATATTGGTTAAGAAGCTCTCTGTAGAGTATACAATGCTTGCAATACTTGAATATATGTGCCTTTATACTAAAGATACTCCAGTTACTAAATATCATCTAATAAATCATGTAAAAGGTTTAAGCGCACAACGATCTGATAGAATTACTAATATAATAAATATATTAGAGAGTAATGGTTACGTACGTTCTATCAAGACATCTACTACTACATTTTATCAAGTTACTGAAGAAGGCATAAAGGTTTATTATAAATGGGTTAGAGATTTCTTAGAGTTCTTTCGTAATGTACATAATCTAGAATGATATAGTAGGTTTCTCTACTAATACTATTCTATCTATGCCCTTTACTTTATTGGTCTCTATATGTTCAATCTTTTCTGCTATTATTATGCCTATTCCTACTTTATTATTAGTAATCTTATGATATCTTACCAATTGCTCTATAAATTTATTTATCGTTTCTTTGTCTGCCTCTTTTGTTATTCTGGCTATAATAGAACCATAATCTTGTAATATTTTTTTTGCATCAGCATCAACATTATCCTTATCAATCACTATATCGAATACAGCATCGCCAACTTTAACATCAAAGAACCTATTTATAGTATTGGTTCGAGTATATCGCTGGATCAAATTATTAATTTCGCTTACACTCTCTGCAATAGCATATAATATTTCTTCCTTCTTTTTATCTTTCGTTAACAAACTAATGTTAGCTTTTAATGAAGCTGATTCAAACATATCATGCCATCTATTAAGCGTTTTCTTAATCTTTAGTATATACATGAATGAGATTGCTAATATAGAGAGTAATGTTATCAATATTATCATTATTATTACGTCATGTAGATATTCATTACTTAAACCTATTACATGTAATAGTCCAATTATATCCATTATACTAAATATAGTTAATAAGACGGTTACATAGATAATTATTGTAAAAAAACTTGAGAATGAATTTATAAGACTAGCAGCATTTTTACTATATTTAGTTACTATAAAAGGTGATTCATCGTCATTATTCATATAACATTATTGTCTAGTAACATATATATACCTTCTATTAATAAAATTATCATATATTATAATTATGTTACAACACTATTTATTAGATACAATAGATAACATAAAAGTATGTATAAAGAGATAAAGACTCTATCAACGATTACATTGGCGCTGTTATTGATAGCAGGATTTTTAGCCTACACACCTTCCATACCTTCACTAAATATACAAGTATTTGCAGATGACTCCAATGATGATAGCTCCAGAGATGACTCCAATGATGATAGCTCCAGAGATGACTCCAATGATGATAGCTCCAGAGATGACTCCAATGATGATAGCTCCAGAGATGACTCCAATGATGATAGCTCCAGAGATGACTCCAATGATGATAGCTCCAGAGATGACTCCAATGATGATAGCTCCAGAGATGACTCCAATGATGATAGCTCCAGAGATGACTCCAATGATGATAGCTCCAGAGATGACTCCAATGATGATAGCTCCAGAGATGATAGATTACGTAATGTAATAGAACAAATAAAAAAGATTATAATGGCTATTATAAAATCAATTAAAATCTAGATGATGAGATATGAGAGTAATATATATAATTATAATATTTTTTAGTTTGATATTTGTGCCATATAACATTTATAATGCTAATGGAGATTCAATATTACAGTTTAGCTATAATGAAAGAGAAGACGATAATGAAAGAGAAGACGATAATGAAAGAGAAGACGATAATGAAAGAGAAGACGATAATGAAAGAGGAGTCGTTTTAGGTAATGGAATAGCTGATATAATATTTTACAGTACTATAGCATCTATAGCAGGAGTTTGCGGTTATGTAATTTATAAGATAATAAGAATGAAAAAGAACATGATCAAGAAATGAAAATTATATTCATTATATTTTTATTATTAATTCCATATCCAGTATTTGCTGATGATGATGAAGATAGTGCTAAAATGTTAGGATGGGCTGCTATAGGTGCAGGTGCTCTATCAAACATAACATTTGTGATTTATAATAGAGTCAGGAAGATATCATCAATATATAGTAAAGATCTCACAAGAAATTTGGCATTAATCTATAAACCAATGCTAAGTTGGCACATAATGCTTAACATAACAGGATATATAGCAGGTATGATGCATGGTTTATTACTAATACGATATCTAGATCCTATATCATTATCACTTGCAATAATAATGACAATATTAGTAGTTAGTGGATTACTATTAAGATACACCTCATCTAGAGATCTTAAGTTATTTAATAAATTGTTGCATGGACAATCTGTTTTAACTATTTTGTTAATAATATTGATAGTATTGCATGTGTTATCTGCAGACGATTAGTTATTTTATA
This sequence comes from Candidatus Nitrosothermus koennekei, assembly GCA_013538715.1. GTDB lineage: Archaea > Thermoproteota > Nitrososphaeria > Nitrososphaerales > Nitrosocaldaceae > Nitrosothermus > Nitrosothermus koenneki. The sequence goes on from JACAFH010000006.1 coordinate 43,745, forward strand.
AGATAATAATTGCCACTCATCTTTTGTTCTCTATCAAGTCTACTATCTAATTTATTGACTCTAGGTCTATTGCTAGCCGGATCCCTCCTAAATGTTATCGAGAGATCTTTTAAAAAGAGATTCATAGCATCTTGTTTCTTTAGCGTCTCACTAGCATAACCTTCTTTACCTGTTATACCATGAAACACAATGATAGTATCTGCAATTAAATCTATGAGCTGAAGATCATGGTCTATTACTATAGCGCTCTTTCCTTGCGCTCTTACAAACCTATGTATGAATTTTGCTAACGATATCCTATCTTCAATATCTAGAAATGCTGAAGGTTCATCAAATGCATATATGTCAGCATCCCTTAGTAAACATGTAACAATAGCTACTTTTTGAAGTTCTCCCCCACTTAACGAATTAACATATTTATCATACAGTCTATCTACATGCATCGGCATTATTATCTGTTCTTCTACGTTAGTCATCTCTATAGGCTTGCCATACGCGAACGTAAGTAAGGATCTAACATCACTATCATACTCTTGAGTAAGATATTGAGGTTTGTATGATATCTTAGCCTTTAATTCTATACTACCTTGATCCGGTTTGATCAATCCGGCAATCATTTTCATGAATGTAGTTTTGCCTAAAGCATTTGCGCCTACAACACCTACTATCTCTCCCTCTCTGAGCTTTCCTTTGTCTATTTTAACTTTAAATGATGGATACTCTTTTACTAGTTGATTATACTCTACTATACTAACATCCTTGATCAACTCTTCCCTATTCATACTCTCAAATCTGAATGGTCTATCTCTAAACCTTATATTTATGCCTGATAGGTATCCTTCTAGAAATGAGTTTATACCTACCTTTGTACTTAGAAGATCAGAAACTATGCCATATACTCCTGGTTCTCCATATAGTATGTATACATAATCACTCAAGTAATCTAACAATGCTATATCATGCTCTATAACCATTACGCTCTTCTCTTTTGATAATTCATGTATGACTCTTGCAACTTCTAAACGTTGATAAACATCGTTATATGAGGACGGTTCATCAAAGAAATAAAAATCTGCATCTTTACTAACGCTTACTGTAACTGCTAATCTTTGCAGTTCTCCCCCACTTAATTCATCTAACCTCTTATCTAATGAATTTATCAAGTCGAGTCTCTTAACTAGCATATTACTAATTCCTCTTTCATCATATTTTGAAAGTAATTCTTTAGCACTACCTTTAAACACTTTTGGAATAAGGTTAACCATTTGAGGTTTGATTGATATCTTTATATTGCCATTAGCAAGTTTCTCAAAATAAGATTTTGCATCACTTTGAAGACGCTCTATAATTTCACTAAATGTAATATCTCTATTATAATTTCCAAAATTTGGTTTTATATTGCCAGCGAGTATATTAAGAAGAGTACTTTTACCCATTCCATTCCTTCCTAGCAATCCTATAATTGTTTTTTCTTTAGGTATAGGTAGATTATAAAGTCTAAATGAATTAGGACCGTATTGATGAATCTTTCTCTCGCTCCATTCTTGTGCAAGATTGACTATTGTAATAGCTTTATAAGGACATTTCTTAACGCATATACCACATCCATTGCATATATTCTCATCTATAACCGCTATGCTCTTTGTATCATTATTTAATGTTATACATTTTGCACCGCTTTTATTTAACGGACAATATGCTATGCATTCTAGACTACACTTCTTAGGTTTGCATAGATCCCTATCTATTACAGCAACTCTATGTGTAATCATACCTCTTCGCCAAATAAAGAATTATTAAAATGGTTAAAATAAGTATATCGTGAGTCAAAAGAAAATTCTTGGGCTCTTAATACGCTTATACCAACATCATATATGAATAACAGTTCATTTCCATCATAAACCGTATTAGAACTTTTTATTGTTCTTAATATATATATATCTAATATATCATCTTTAGCGATCATACTTTAACCTCCACATTTATATCATCTTCTCTATAAGCGCATATATTTCTATGTTCGTCTATGTTTGACTAATCACGTATATTCCACTCTTTTCAGGTTTGATATTAAATAACTTTTCATTTTAGTCATTTTATAGAACTTATCTTCTCATTATTAATGATTATATCAAGTAGAACTATATATGCATCTTGATAACAAATCCTTCTATCAATGATACTGCATATATATAACATGCACTATATAGTTAAGACAGGTTGAGATATGTGTGTAGCATAAACATAATAGGTAATATTAGAAATACATTTAGAATTGCTTTTTGACATAAAAATGATAAGACGTATTAGACTCAAATCTTATAATAAAATAATAAGGGTTTATCTTGCCTTTCTAGCTGAGATTACTCCCCATGCTACTATGCCTATGCCCAAACCAGTTATCAATGGTATTGCTGGTATAATCATTGTAGATGGTTCTTGTGTAGTATGGCATACTATGCCAAGCGCTTGACCTCTTGCAGTTGGACCGTTATGATCACATAAAGAATCTACTTGTGCAAATGCATTAGGTAGCATGCTAACTACTGCCAACGCCACTATCATTGCCATTATTAATGGTAGCTTCATATCCTCTCCTACTAGGATATAGTATAACTTATATATAATTATGTCTCTTCTTCAATAAGACTTAAATCTTAATTATTCATAGTAGTAATATGCTATATGTATATATACTTATTCCTATAGCTATAGTTGCAATCATTGTCTTAGTACTAGTTAATAATACTAATGGCACGCTTGAAGTCGATGCATTCAAAGATCAGGCAGATGTAGTAGGTTTTTATCGCGTTATGTTAAAGAATAATGCTAATCATGATATCTCTAATATAATAGTTGATTTTGGAAATCATAATGTAACTATACCAAAATTACATCCAAATGAATCCATCATAATATCTCCCAAAGATACTATAATATCCAATTATGTAACTATAAAAGCAGATCCAGATATATTTATTCAAAAAGAATTTAGAACCGCACCAAGAATGCCGGGAATGATAGGAGGTATGGGCTAGTTATTATTTTATATTGAATAGAATTATTTAACCAATAAATCTATTAGAGGATTATCATATCTCTTGTTATTATTGTTATCTAAATTCATTATAATAGAAAGTGTAACATGTTTATATATAATAAAAAGGGGAAAAGGTTTTTAATCCCACTTACTCCATGCTGCTGCCCATCTATATGTCCATGTATTTAACTTTGCTCCAAATGCTGCTATTGGAGGACACATAACTGCACTAATACCAGCACCTAGTGCTACTGGACTGTTGTAGAATTTACCTACTTGTGGCTCTATTGGAGTCATATATTGCGGTAATGTCGGTCTTGGGTACTTGAAGGCTATCTCTAATGGATCTACTATTGTCATATAGTTTATCATGTTGAACAATGGGAATGACATTCCTGCTAATGATCCTCCTATTAATATTAATGCATGCTTATTCCTATTTGTAGCCCAGTATGCTAGATCTAATAGCATACAGCTTGGTATGAACACTGGCCATCTCATAAAGTCATATGGGTAACCTAGTCCACCAATCCATGCCCACATTGCAACCCAACCATAAACCGTCATTATTAAACCATAGTATGTTGCTGTGCCAGGAACACCAGTAAAGAGTAGGTAATAAACAGCACCTACTACAGTCATGGTAGATAAACCTAGGTTGAATAATACATACGATGTCCATCCCCAATCAGAATAGAATAGATAGTCTCCTGTATTGATAACTAATAGCGTTGAATTTACTGCTACTACCACTATGAAGAGATAGTGTACTGTTCGTCTTATCCAGACCATGCTATCATAGAGTAAGAATATCGGGTATATAAAATTTATTTTTATTTAAAAAGGCCATAAGTCATAAATAAATATAAAATTTATTAATCATAATAAAATATAAAAGATTTTATTGTCTCTCTGCAACTGGTTTTTCATGAGCTACCTTCCAGATGAAGATGAATCCTACCCAGATTATTACTGACAGTACTGTTAATGCATACATACCAGATGAGAAGGCATACGCCCATGGATAGTATGTGAATCCTACCCAGACGCCAAATGCAGTAGCAATCCATGCTAGGATAGCCCCTACAATATATAAGCCCTTCATATTCTCTGTCCTTTTACCAATCATCTTTTCTATTTCATCTCTAGATGGTGTAGACATTGCATTAATTAAGGAATAATGTATTTTTAAGTTTTACGCTTTGTAAACACTATTGATTTAGTTATGTAAATGATAATTTACTATTTTACGTCTTAATGTATCTACACAATCTTTATTGATATATTGTTCACAAAAGAATAAACCTAATATTCATATAATGTATCATGTAGAAATATTCCATATTGACTCAGGTAGAGAGTAAAGAGAAACATAAATGGAGCACATTAATTCATAATGGCGTAGCATTTCCGCCTGCATATAACTATAAAGGTTTAAGCATAAAAATCAAAGATAAGGAGATAAAATTAACACCAGAGCAAGAGGAGATGGCATATGCATGGGCTAAGAAAAAAGATACGCCATATATTAAGGATAATGTATTTGTAACTAATTTCCTAAGCGATTTCTTGAGATTATTTCCTGAAGAATTTAGAGATGCTAATATAAAAGATATAGATTTTAATTCTCTATATGAATATGTAGATAATGAAAAAAGAGCAAAAGAGCTTCTAAGTAAAGAAGAAAAAAAGATTTTAGCAGCAGAGCGAAAAAAGATAAGAGAAGAGATGAGAAACAAATATGCATGGGCTATTGTAGATGGAGTAAAATTTGACGTAGCAAACTGGATGGTAGAACCTCCTGGATTATTTATGGGAAGAGGAGAGCATCCACTTAGAGGACGATGGAAGCCACGTATTAATGATAATGACATAATACTTAATCTAGGAGAGGATGCACCAATTCCTAAAGGTAACTGGAAAGATATAGTTCATGATCATGAATCTATGTGGCTTGCAAAGTGGATAGATAAATTGACAAATAAAGAGAAGTATGTATGGTTGTCAGATACTGCAAAATTAAGACAAGAAAGGGACAAAGCTAAATATGACAAAGCTAAAGAACTCTCAAAACATATAGATAAAGTTGTAAAGAGGATCTATAAATCCATGAATGCTAAAAATAAGAGAGAGAGAATGGTAGCAACTGTAGCATATCTAATATATAAATTAGCTATGAGGGTAGGTGATGAAAAGGATTCAGATGAAGCTGATACAGTAGGTGCATCTACATTACGACTGGAGCACGTCAAATTGAACAGAGATAGTATAGAGTTTGATTTCCTTGGTAAGGATAGTGTTAGATGGCAGAAGAGTATAAAGATAGATGAAGAGAATAAGATAGTATACGATAATTTGAAAGAGTTTATGGATGGCAAAAAGAGAGGCGATGTTATATTCTCTGATATAACATCTAGAAGTGTTAACGATTTCTTAGGAAAGATAGTTAAAGGATTAACGGCAAAAGTATTTAGAACATATCTTGCTACAGAAGTAGTTGCAAAATATTTATCTAAAATAGATAAAGAGTTAACTACTAGTGAATACGCAAAGATATATCATGCTAAGATGGCAAATTTACAAGCAGCAATAACATGTAATCATAAACGTGCGCCTCCTAAAAATTTTGAGAAGAGTTTAGAGAAAAAGGAGGAGAGATTAAAAAAGATACTTTCTACTACTCCAAAGACAGAGAAGCAAGCAAGAAGACTTAAGGAGCAGGAAGAGAAGATAAGATTTCAGTTGGAATTATCTATAAATACTAAGGACTACAATCTTAACACATCATTAAGGAATTATATAGATCCTAGAGTATTCAAATCATGGTGTGATCAAGTTGGTCTTAAATGGCAGAGTTTATATCCAACATCTTTACAAAGGAAATTTCAATGGGTTAATGATACGTAGGTAGCGAGCGCTTCTATATCTGAATTTATATATAATCAAATTATATTATTTCACTTATAATCAATTTAAATAATTATAGGTTAATATCTATAATAATATATCTCTTATTCATAATATTTAGTTAGTTCTTTATTCGAGTAGTATAACACGATAAGATTTAAATTATAATTGAATTTTCTTTATTATGATCTATAAATGATAAATTGGCTACAGCGGGTTGGTAGTGCAATACCACGTGGCTTCTCTAGATATTATGTATTAACATTACTTAAAGAACAAGCATTAACTGGTAAACAGATAATGGAGGTTGCTGCAAAGGATAGTGGAGGTATGTGGAAACCATCAGCAGGATTAGTATATCCTTTACTTGGTAGATTGTTACAAGAAGGTCTAATAGAAGAGGATGAAATGGGTAGGTATAGAATAACAGAGAAAGGATTGAATGTTCTTAAAGATATACAATATATGGAAGATATAGTGAAGAAGCAGCTGGATGTGGTTTTAAAGATTGGTAATGTGGGAAAGTTTGTTGTAGCAGATCTACTTGAGCGTTTAACCTCTATCTCAAGCATATTAGGAGAGAATTTGGATAAGATGACTAAAGAAGAGAGAGAAAAGTATAAAGAGTTTTTATTGAAGGAACTTAAAAAGATAGAAGAGAGAGATAGAAGAGAGAAGATAAATATAGAATAATGATAACTTTATGCTCTAAATTATCTTATATTTTAAGAAAGGAACTAGATTGTAATACAATAATGTTATCTGGGGGACTAGATTCTAGTATATTATCAATAATTGGGAAAGGTATGTTAAAGAATGCTATTACAATAGCATATAAAGATGCTCCAGATCTAGAGTATGCAAAATTTATAGCAAAAGAATGTAATATGAAGCATATAATAAGTAATATTGATGATAATAAAGTGTTAACATATGCTAGAGAAATAATAAGGATTATGCATACATTCTCTCCTATTGAGATTAGGAACAGTATAGTTATATACGCATCATTACTAGAAGCAAAAAAGAACTCTATTGATTGTATAATAACGGGTGATGGAGCAGATGAATTATTTGCTGGTTATAATTATCTATTACACTTTGATTATGAACAATTAAGTAAAGAATTAGAGAGACTACTAAAAATAATGAGTTTTTCATCGATACCTATATCAAATGATCTCCATGTTAGGATATCTCAACCGTATCTCTCCAACGAGATTATAGAACTTGCTAAGAGTATTCCTATAGAGCTTAAGGTTAGAGAGTATAATGGTGTTAGATTCGGTAAATGGATTTTAAGAGAGTGTTTCAAAGAGTTTAGAGAGATAGCATTTAGGAAGAAGATGGCTATGGAAGAGGGTTCCGGTTTAAGTAATATATCTTATCTATTTGATGCTATTATAGACGATCTTACTTATAACATGGAGAGTAAGAGTATATATGAAAATGAAAGGGTGAAGATAAGGAGTAAAGAACATCTCTATTATTATAAAATATTTAGAGAATTATTTGGTGCTCCAAAATATAATAATAAAGGCTTTCTATGTCCAGATTGCCTCTCTTCTATTGAAAGAGATTTTAGATTTTGTAAAGTATGTGGAGCGTTCCCTATAAAGCCTATTTATATTTGTTAGGTTTCTTTGCAAAGATCTTCTTGCAACCATCACAACAAAAGTAATACTTCCTACCTTCATATTCATATTCTACAGCATCTTTCTCTTCTAACTCTATCCCACAGACCGGATCTTTCGGCATACATTTATTGTATAAATCTAATCATAAATATCTTATGCCTTCACAATTACCATTACACTATCTTTATATTCCCTCTCTATACCCTTCTTCCATTCTTCCCAATAGTCATAAGTAACATCCAACTCAAAAAGCACTATAAAGATATACTTATAGTAATTTAGATATCTTACGATCTTATCTGCTATAGTCTTGAGCTCCCTACTTGTAGTAGGTCCTTTTATCTCTATAGCTATATTTTTAATTACTATATCTGGTCTTGATGAACCGGTTTGTTGTTCAAGTTCTGCTTCAGGAAACTCTTTTCTAAGATAACCCCAAAGACTATACTGGTAATCACGTTCACTATTACATCGAGGTGGTTTAAATTCCTCTATCTCCGTTTTGATTACGCTAACCGTATCAGGTAACGACTTCTCATCCCTCTTCTGTAATATTTTTGCAATTTTTTATCACCCTAATGGTAAGGTCTGCTATACTACCTTCTTTATATAGCTTTTTATTATGCTTTCTAGTTCTAATTCTGCTTTTTATACTCATTTATATATTAAATATTAATATATAAATATTTTAATATAACGATAACATCAAATATCCTATTATGAAAGTATAATGATATGGTAGAAGAGAGTGAACAAGATTTAGTAAAGTTGTTCGAAGATCTAGTTAAAGAATATGGAAAGACACAGAGTCTTAATATGTTTAAGCATTATCATAGAACAGGATTTGGACCAAAACACCCACCTACTATTCCAGATAATATAGAGTATGTAATAGATGGGAGGAAGGTAAAAGTTAGGTGTATTTGTGGTGCATCATTAGATCTTACAGACTATAATAAGATCTGAGCAATATAAATATCCTTATGTACGTATATTAAATTTCTCATTATAATGCTTCATAGATTTGATCAAAACATCTTTTGCATATGGAGCGTCATACCAGCCTACAATCTCGACTTTTTTACCCTCTAGATCCTTATATACTTGAAAGAAATGTGACATCTCTTTAAGTACATGTGTTTCTATATCATTAATACTATTCAATCCATCATATCTAGGATCATTAACAGGTACACATAAGATCTTATCATCTATAGTTCCTGAATCATTCATACGTAGCAATCCTATAGGTCTCGCTTCTATCAATACCCCTGGATATGTAGGATTTGTAACAAGCACTAGAGCATCTAATGGGTCTCCATCTTCTCCTAATGTTTGAGGTATCATACCATAATCTCCAGGATAGTGTAAAGGTGAGAATAGTACTCTATCTAGTTTTATTATATTGCTATCCTTATCATATTCATACTTATTCATTGAACCTTTTGGAATTTCTACTATTACATTGATTATATCTGGCACATTCTTACCAATATGTAATCCATGCCATAAATTCATGTTAATATATAGTAGCGAGTTATATTTTATCTATACGATTTCTGTCTCCTTCTTCTTGCACCAGGACCACCAAATTTTTTAGGTTCAACTTGTCTAGGATCTCCTGATAATAGATGTTTATCATACTCTATGAATTTGGCTGTTAGTTCTTCTCTTACAGATTTTGATAATGGATGTGTAGTATCAGATTTATAACCTGTAAGAGCTCTTGCTATAGCCGTAGCAACTGCTACTGCTTGACCCATGATACCACCACCTTCTACTCTAATATTTATGTCAACTGTATTTATTATATCCCCAGCGATCCTTAAAGGAACAATCATAACATCTCTGGCAACTGTTGGTGTTATAATCTCGATTGGTATATTATTTATCCTAACCCTACCTTTACCTTTTACTATACTTGCTACTGCTCTTGCACATTTTCTTGATGCTGGATATAGTTCTAACCTATTCATTCATTCCACCCTATAAGCTTTGCAATTTCAGATATAGGTGTATAGTATAATATAGGTTTTCTTATCTTTGCATCTTGTATCTGTATAGCATCAGTTTTTGAATATTCATTAGGTACTCCAATGTAAACTCTTAGTCTGTCCATTGCTCTCATACCTTTAGGCCTTCTTATAGGTACCATACCTCTAACCATCTTTGTGATTATATTATTTGGGGCTCTAGGATGAATAGGTGTATGTTTAGGATTTATGACACTCTTTATCTGTAGATAATCTCTATACTCTTTTAATATACTATACTTATTACCACTAAATACAGATTTCTCTGAGTTAAGTATCACTACCCTTTTACCGTTTAAGAGTAATTTTGCTACATTAGAACATAGTCTTCCTGCAATATGATCAGTTGCATCTATTATAAGTGTGTCTTTCTTATTTGCTAAATCTTTTAACTCTTCTCGTGAGAGCTCAACCAATTATGATCACCTCCTTTCCATCAGGATATCTATTTAACATCTCTTCTATGGTCAGTATACTACCTCCTGCATCTTTTATCTTCTTTGCTGCTGTTTGAGAGATAGAGAACGTTCCAATTATTATTTTATGATTTATGTTACCTTTAGCAAGTACTTTGCCTGGTACTATAATCTTACTTCCATCACGTGTATATCTATTGATCCTTTCTAGATTTACTTCAACTCTTCTGCTTCTTGATCTCTGCAACATCTTAGCACATGCTACCCATACAGAAGCATTATTGCTCTTTCCAGCAGCATTCAACTTTTCTATTATTTCACATAGTGGATTTTGCATACTCTTTCTCCTCTCGTAGTTTATTTATACTATTCTCAAATGACTTCAACTTTTCAACTAAAATTCTTACACTCTCAAGTAATATTTCTCTACTAGTTAAAGAACCTACACTCTCAATATTTAATATATACTCATCTTTACTAGTATCTACCTCTTTTAATACAGATACTGTTGCAGCTTGCCATTTTGCATGCATCTTTCCACTCCCCAATCTTGCATATCCTTCTAGTTTTATCTTTTGTCCTTTTGCTAAAATCACTATAGGTATATTAGGAGAGATAGGCTTTACTATATCATCTTCAGATACAATATCTGACGATAATACTTGTCTAGTCTTATCTTTAGCCTCTACATCTAAGTAAATCATAACTCTACATTTAGAACATCCTAAATTACTTTTGCAACTACATTCATCAGCAGATACAAATCTACCTATCTCAGTCTTTAATGGAATAAGACCTATTCTATGCACTAAGATCTCATCATGCATAGGAGACGAATTATAATGTAATACTACATCATCAACAGCCATTATAGGGACTTCATTTAGCGCAAATCTTCTTAAAGTATTTATATATTGCCTAGGGAAACCTAGAAACCTTAATGATATACTCTCATCGCTTTCTTTGATTATATCTACTGATCTCAATTCCTAATGAGATAGGAATCTGTCATTTAAAAACGTAACTAATACTCAATCAGTAAGATTATTAAAATACATCTACTAACATATTGCTATGCCGCCGTAGCTCAGTCTGGGAGAAGATCCCAAAAGCACTCGACTGATGGGTGATGCTGAAGACCGAGCTGTCGTGAGCTCAAATCTCACCGGCGGCATTATTATATATATGTTTACCTCTTACATGAGGTATTTGATTGATCTCTTATTTAAGGTGTTTATCTTAGATAGAATAAATATAACAATTTGAGTAAACAATTATATTAAAGTAGAATATATTATTTCAATACATAATTTAATTAAAATATCTTGATTTTATTAATTATATCCTCATTTGGTTCATCTATCTTTATATACGATGCATATCTATTTCCGTATGGTTCTTTACATGAGAAGATAGTTAGTATCAACCCATCATGATTCGTTTTATAACCATTACATGCTTCATGAGATCTTATTACTCTAGAACAATTTAAAAGATTTATAGCGTTAAGTGTTATATCTTTACCAAAGAAGTATCCATATCCTCTAAATGAAGGGATAAAGCCTTTCAATCCATCTTTCGGATCATTCCATAGTATCTGTTCAAGTATATCATTGTCAGCTAATGCTAGATCTAGTTTAGAGGTTAGAGTTATAGGTAAGCCTCCATGTAACATCAAAATCTTCTTATTTATTAATGCGTTATATAGCAAATCAAATAATCCTTTTAGTTCATTATAAGCTCTCTCATCATTAAACTTATTGTATAACATTGACGGCATATCATATGGCATAAATGGTAAGTTAGGATACTCATGATTGCCTCTAAGTAATATAATCCTATTACCTAACTTAACTTTCAGACTTAGGATCAAATGATAGACTTCTACAGACTTGAGACCTCTATCACCATAATCGCCTAGAAAGACAAATATAGTATCTGATGTAAATGGGTCACTATCTATCAATATCCTTACTAGTGCATCAAAATCTCCATGAATATCGCCTATAACTATCATGTCATTGCTATCAATCTCAACAAGAGCATTATTTATTCTAGCATTCTTCATACCATAATCTCTCTCATTTCTAATTATCTCTTTACTGTCTCTCACTAATCTCAAGAATGTATAAAGATTAGTATTATTAGCCTCTTCAATTAATTCCTTAAGCACATGGATATTATAATTACTAAAGATAAAAACTTAATACTAGTAAATGAAAAGTATAATTATGATATTAAGATATATCATTAAAGAGTTGATGAGAGAGATTAGCAATAGATCTAGAGAATTCTTTGAGTTTGTAATGCCACCAATAGATATAGCAGAAGATGGTAACGACCTAGTTATATTAATGGATCTTGCCGGTTTTAAAAAGGAAGATATAACAGTCAGAATAAGTGATAATATACTAAATATAAGAGCCAAGAGAGAATTAGATTATCTTAACAAGTATATACAACAGAGACCATTAAGGATAGAGAAGAGTATACCACTTCCTATCACTATAAAGAGGGATGAAGAATTAAAGGCAACATATAAGGATGGAGTACTTGAGATAAGGATTCCCATAAGTGGAGTATCATCTATAAAGATAGAATAATCATCTAAACTTATTTATGATAATAGAAGAGACTATTATAGCACTTGCTATACCAAATCCTATCTGTCCAAAGATTGGATATGACTGAAGTAAGAGAGAAGAACTAATGAAGAGAGACGAAGATACTATACTAGCAGCTATAAGTCCATCTCTATTTTTATTATTTCCATTCATCATATTATTCTCTAAATATGACTTAAGGATAGGAGCTATTGTTATTGCATCTCTAATATTCTTCCCGATATTCTCTATTGAATAGAGAATCTCTTCTATATATGCCTCTCTAATAAGCCCCTCTTCTTCTAATAGTTCCCTAAGAACTTTAACAAATCTGAACTCTACTTTCAATGTATAATATAATCCTTCAAGCATGCTAGCCATTCTCATATATAATGCTAACTGTTTTGGAAGTCTAAATGGAAATCTGCTCATGGTTTTATTAGCTAATTCCATTAATGCATTAACCTCCATCTCATCAACCTTTGTGCCATGAAGCGTCTTTATTGCTAATTCTATACCCTTCTCTATAACATACCTATTAGCATCTACTTGTAAAGTTCCTAAACTTATTAGTAGATCAACAGTCCTTCTGGGATCTTTCTCTACAAGTGCTAAATATAGTCTTATAAGTTTTAATCTAGTCTCATTATCTAACCTTCCAACCATACCAAAATCATAAAGTATTAACTTCCCATCTTTACTTACTGCAAGGTTACCTGGATGTGGGTCAGCATGAAAAATATCATGTTTTAAGAGCATTTTAAAGAAGATTTTATGTACAAACATTATCAATTTTGCTCTATCAATCTTTACCTCGTCTAATCTCTTAAGATCTGTAACTTTTATACCCTGTATATATTCTAGCGTCAATACATTCTTTGTGCTTCTCTCTTCAATTACATCTGGTATAATTACATTCTCTCCTCTTAGATTATACTTTATCCTTCGTAGATTATCTGCTTCTATCTCATAATTTATCTCTTCGTATATACTCTCTATAAATTGATTAAACATAGATTCTGCTGAGAATGCGATATTCTTGTCAATAAATTTTATAGCCAATGGCAATAGTCTCTTCAATATTTCAATATCCTCCTCTATTATCCTCTCTATATTTGGTCTATTAACCTTCACTATTACTTCTCTCTCTTTATACCTTGCTCTATATACTTGTCCTAGCGATGCGCCAGAGATACAATTAGTATCAAATGAACTGAATGCATCTTCTATACTCATCCCTAGAGATTTTTCAATTATAGGTTTAACTTCTGTAAATGGAGCTGGAGGTACATCATCTTGTAGTTTAGATAGTTCTTCCATCCATGGCTGTGGCAATAGATCAGCTCTAGTTGATAACCATTGACCTAATTTTATAAAAGATGGGCCTAAAGAAATGAAAGTCTCAGTTGCTCTCTTTGCATTTTTTCTCATACTCTTCTCATTTATACTCTTACCTTCCTTTCTTATCCATTTCTTTCTATCTTTCTTAAATCTTATTATTATTGGTAAAAGTCTAAATATTATATTTACTATTCTCCATATACTTGCATTAGCACTTCTCTTTTGCATATCTAGTAAATCTGTATGATATATATCCAGAGATTATTGACGCAAGAATGCCATAAATTATACTATTCTGCTTCTTTATAGAAGCGATCTTATACCCAGTTAATAAACCACTAGCCAAACCAACTAATACTTCTGGCGCATCATGTATTAGATGTCCTAAAGGATCCTTCCTAGGATCTACTTTATCCATATGAACTGTATATCTATCATCATATTCTCTTATATGCAAATTACCATATCTATACTGCTTCTTTGCTCCACGCTTATCTCCTAGATTAGTCTCTTTAGCATCTTTAGGGAGAATAGGAACTACATCTTTAGGAACTTCTATCTCATCCATAACATAAAATTATCTTCTATTATTATTAATTTTTACTCTCCCATTATTTGTATTATTATATTTCTATCTCTTGGTTTTGTATCCAATTCTATTAATATTACTTGCTGCCATCTTCCAAGCATTACCTCCTTATTAATGAAAGGTATAGTCAATGATGATCCAATTAATGATGCCCTAATATGAGAATGACCATTATCGTCATGCCACCTTTCTTCATGTTTATAATAAGCATCTCTTGGTGCTATTCTCTCCAGCACCTTACTAAAATCATCTAATAAACCCTCTTCATACTCTATCGTGCTTATCGCAGCAGTAGAACCTGTCACAAATACAGTAATTATACCATTATTGAGTTTACTCTCACTTACTGCATCTTCTATATACTTACTTATATCTAATATCGAACATTCTCCTTTAGTTTTTATTTTAATGCTTTTTGTGAATATCATATAATAACTTAAGAGATAGATTAAGATAATTCTTATGGTAAAGTAATTATATGAAGAAGAGAGTATATGAAGGTAAGATACTTAATCTAAGAGTTGACAATGTTGAGATAAACGGAAGAGAGAGTATAAGAGAAGTAGTTGAACATAATGGCTCAGTTGCTATACTTCCTATAATAGATGATTCGTTCTTAATGGAGAGACAGTATAGATATGCTATAGATAAGACTCTATTAGAGATACCAGCGGGAACTTTAGAAGAAGGGGAGGAACCTTATGACTGTGCAAAGAGAGAATTACGTGAAGAGACTGGATATGTTGCTGATACGTTAATTTATCTAGGGAGCATGTATCTAACACCTGGATATTGCACAGAATTAATGCACTTCTTTATAGCAAAGGATCTTAGGTTTGAGAGTGAAAAACTAGATTTTGATGAGGTTATAAGTGTAGAGTGTATAAAGATAGATAATGCTATAGATATGGCTATGAAAGGAGAGATTAACGATCTAAAAACTGTATATGCTATACTTAGATATACTATGCAATACCATTAATTTTTTTTAAGATCCATTCCTCAATAGTATCTACAATTATAGAATTTTGCATTCTTCTATAAGAGATAGTATCATATAGCCAATGATCAGTATTAAATATCCTTAATGTTTTATCCTTACTTGCTATCAATCTCATAGTCTCATCTATCTGCTCTCTTGCTGTAAATACATCCTTCTCTCCATATAATATCAATACTGGTACATTTATCTTCTCTAATATACTACTATCTAAAGCCTTCTCTAATAATTCCATGAGGTATGAGAGAGAATACATCTTATTTACATTCTTATATTCTTCTAATCTTGTATTATCAATTGGTATATATTTAGTAATATCTATCCATCTTTGAGGTTCTTTTTTATATTCTTCAAATAATCTCTTTGCATACTCAGGGATAATAGTTATAGGATGCATTAATGAAGAAGCCAATATTAAGCCTTTTATATTATTGTATTTAGCAGTATAATGTATACCATAAATAGTTGAGAGACTGAAGCAAAGCAAAAAAAATTCTCTATTTCCTATAAATTCATGTAATGAAACTAATACATCATCAAACCTTACATTACCTTTCTCTCCTTGAGATAAACCATGACCAGGTAGATCAATTGAATATACATCAATATATTGTGTTAGATGTACAAAATTATGAAATATATTAGAATCTGACAATATACCATGAATACATAAAAGAGTAGCTTTTTTATCTTTTGCATGGTGATAATTAGCATTTATATAATATTTTTTAATATCTTTGTCATTCATAATATTATAATTACAATTTCATTATATAAATTATCGTTTTAGAATTTAAAACAGTATGTCACGAAATTGATATTTTTATTGATTATTACCAAATTATAGATATATAAATATTTAGATACGATGATACTCTCCCATTATTATGTACCTTACCATATCACTAATATAAACAGCATGATCAGCAATCCTTTCTAGGTAGCGCATTATTAGCGTGCTAGCTATTGCACATCTTATATCTATCCCCCCGCCTAATATGTTTCTTATATTCTGCCTGTATAATGAATCTACAAGATCATCACTCTCTCTTACCTTTCTTGCTAATGTTATATCTCTTTTATTGAATGATTTGATACTATTATGTAACATCCCTTTAACCTCGTTGCTAGTCTTTATTATAATAGAATGGTCACAAGTTGATAATTCTCCTATTTGTGACCTTACTATTGCTATATCATATGCATACCTACCTGATCTAGCCAAACCAGATGAGATCTCATTACATGCTCTAATATATCTTAGATCAGAGGCTACTGGTTGATATCTTATCAACAATTCTGTAGCAAGATCTCCAACCTCATCATGTAGCATCAATAATTTACTAGATTGTTCGTATAACTCTTTTGTAGAATCTCTATCTTGTATGTATGATTCTATAGCCATATTCAAGCATTCTTCAGATAACAAAGCCATATCTTGAATTACATTACCTAATCTCTCCAATCCTATATCCATTAATCTTGTCATATGTATTCTTGATATAACAAATTATTATAAATCTAACTTCTTTCTATATCAAATAGTTTTAGTTCTATCTTTGTAGCAGCAGCAAACTCGTTTAATTTATTCTTTAGTATTTCTATACTAGGTTTATGTTCTGTTAATAATACTGCTAATACTATGCTTATACCATTACTATTTATCTCCCATGCACTCATCCATTCATCTGTATGATCCGCATCTATCTCTTTACTCTTCTTAATTAGAAACATACCTAATTGACTCAATATACTTCTAATCTCATCCTCTTCCATTCTTTATCATTGCTTCCATTTTATTGAGCATCCTATTGACGGATCAAAATCCTTCTCTATCTCTTCATTATTTAATAACTTCCTTATATTATTCTCCATTACTGGAATCCTTGGTGTATCTTTAGGATCCATTGCATCATTTATTCTCCCATGGAAGACTAGTCTCCTTCGAGAGTCAAATAGAAATGGATCAGGCGTACATGTAGCACCATATTCTTTAGCAACATCTTGCTTCTCATCAAATAGATATACAAAATTTAGTTTATTATCTCTAGCAAATATCTTCATATTCTCGTATCCTTCACCTTCATAATTTGCATCATTACTGTTTATACCAACTATCTCTAATCTACCTTTAAATTTATCTTGTAGAGCTTTTATATCATTTAATCTTGCATGCACAAATGGACAATGGTTACATATGAATATTATTAGTAATGCCTCAGCATTAAAATCCTTCAATGAATAATACTTTCCATCTACTCCTAATAAGTTAAAGTCTGGAGCAATATCACCTTTCTTTAGCTTTTGAATAGATAACGTTCTTGCCATAAACTAATACACATATAGTCTTATTAAAACCTTAGCAAAAGATTTTTTTGCGAGGAAGAGATATAAAGATCATGCGAGTATGTTCATTCTGCAATGTTAGGATAGAGGAGAGTAAAAGTATATGTAATGATTGTATGAAGAGATATAACATAAATGCTATTGTCTCATTAGAAGATGGATGTTCTTGTGATACTAAATAAAAGTTTAATTTAGATGGATGTAAGAGTTAATTGTATGAGAGCAGCAAGGTTACATAGAATAGGAGAAGTGCTTAGTTTAGAAGATATCAAGAAACCTGAAATAGAGTCTGAAGATGATGTTATAATAAAGATGAGAGCAGCAGGTATATGTTATAGTGATATCCATGTTATAGACGGAGTCATCTCAGTTAATACGCCTTTAACGTTAGGTCATGAGATATCTGGAGAGGTTTATGAAGCAGGTTCAAATACAAAACTAAAGAAAGGAGAAAAGATTCTAGTTCATTTTATGAATCCTTGTAATAAGTGTAAATATTGTTTAGATGGTAAGAGTATGCAATGTATAAACCAGTTTAATAGACCAGAATATGGTTTTAGTGCAGATGGAGGTTATGCTGAATACTGTAAGGTTAATTATGATAGAATTGTAAGATTGCCAGATACATTGCCAATAGATTTTGCAGCAACTCTAGGATGTGCAGGTATAACTGCATATCATGCAGTAAAGAGCATTGCAGATATTAATGTAGCCGATAGTATAGCAATATATGGCACTGGTGGAGTAGGATTATATGCATTACAGATCGCAAAAGCATGTGGAGCAAAGTGTATAGCTATAAGCAGAAGCAAGGAGAAATTGAAATTTGCTGAAGAGTTAGGAGCTGATTATAGTATAGATGCTAATAATATAAAGGAGGTTAAGAAAGTAACTGAGGGAGGTGTAGATGTCATTCTAGATTTTGTTGTTAACGAAGAATCTATAAAGAATAGTCAAAAGATCTTAGCAAATGGAGGAAAGATAGTATTAGTTGGTGTATCAAATAAACCTATATCAATAAACCCTCAAACATTTGTATTAAAAGAGTTATCCATACTCGGTTCTTTGGTAGGAAGTAAGAATGAGTTGGAAGAGTTAGTATGGTTGGCTAGTAGTAATAGAATCAAAAGTATAGTTAAGAAACATTATAGTCTTGAAGAGATCAACATTGCATTAAATGAGTTAAGAGAAGGGAAGATTATAGGTAGAGGATGTATAATATTTAATCATCAATAGCTGTAACTCTAACTATCCAAAACTCTCCTAGAGTTGCATTAGTAACAGCATCATAATATCTATATTTTCCTCTCTCTCCACCACTAAGAAGTAATGTATCAATCTCTGCAGGTTGAAGTAATTTAGTTGATGCTATATTCTCTATAACTAGTAGATGAGGGTTATCATCTCCATTAACTATCCTAATCTGCATCTGATGATATTTTGAACTACGCATTACTATAGTTGGATTCTCTCCCCCTATTCCTAATACTCCTTCTACTTTATCATCTTTGAATACAAGTGTAACATATGTTGTCTCTTTTGGTGGAGGTCCTTCTAAGATATGTATCAGATTTGTTAATATACCAAATACAACAAAACCACTTATTATTATAATAAATATACCTTTCTTACTCTCTAGAAAATCTAACACATAAAAATTCACATTAATTCATATATAATCTTTTAATCTTAGACATCTGCATTTATCTATCATTAAATCTGTTAGAAGAATTGGATTCTTATTATTAGAAGATTTAACAATCTCAATTTATGCTTTGTATAATGATGCTCATCATAGAGTGTTACAGTCAATCTGCTATTGATATTCTAGCATATAATCTGATTATTTCATAATTATGTAATAAAGTACAAATTTATAATAAATAAAGAATATTTTCCAGATTATAAAAACTGATATAATATCCTTATTAATGAATTATATAAAGCATATCATGCTCTTTAGATTAATAGATGAAACAAGAATATGAATATTAGAAATAAAGATAACTAATATAAGGCTAGTTAAGATATGATGATATGGAGTATATATCATATGAGGAGTTTAGTAAATTAGACATTAGAGTGGCAAAGATAATTCATGCTGAAAGAATTGTAGGTTATAAGAAGATAGTAAAAGCAAGAGTAGATCTAGGATATGAAGAGAGAGAATTAGTAGTTGGCGGTGCAGAGTATTACAAACCAGAAGATCTAATAGATAAGATAGTAATAATGCTCGTAAATCTAAAACCAAGAAAGATTGCTGGAATAGAATCACAAGGCATGCTTTTGGCAGCAGATGTTAATGATAAACCAATTTGGCTAACTGTAGACGGAGATGTCCCATTAGGAAGCAAGATCAAATAAGCTTTCTAAGATTTATCTCGTCATTTATCATTCTAATCATTATCTTTATTATATTCTTAGCAGTAAGAGGTTGTTCTATGTGAGGATTATCTATCTCTCCAAACAATCCTATAGCATCTATATTATGCTCAGCAGCTATACCTAATATTAAACCATTGAACCATGTTATAGTGCTGATCTCTCCTCCTATTGTCAAGATTCCAAACCTTTCGAGTGTTTTTAGTAGCAATGGATTATTTACTGCACCATACACTTTAGGCTCTACAACTTTATCTCTTAGATATCCACCTGCCGTATATATCATCTTTATATTCCCAAATCTCTTTACTATCTCTATCAACTCATTGCATAATCTAAATACATTTGATCCTTCTTGAGGTTGTGTGTCACCATAAAATACGACAATAGAATTAGTCTCATCAGCGTATATATTGTATACATCATTATCTATTCTAGCAATTCCATCTTTGTATATGACCCATGGTTTATCTTTGATCTCTATACTTGCTACTAGTTTTGTATCTAATTCCTTTGCTAGATATGATGATACTAATCCTCCAACTTTACCCATATCTGGCAGAGACGCTATAAGTATGATATCCTTTAATCTTGTCTCTTTATATATAATACTCTTCATCTCATTCATTTTCCAATCTGTTTATCTTCTCTATGAATGCTAATATTCCAGTATAATCTAGCTCGCCATATCCAAGATTGTCAGCAGCGAGATATATATTCTCTGCAAGTGAGGCTAGAGGCAATGATAGACCTAATTCTTTTGTAGTAAAATTTATCTCATGAAGATCTTTCCTCATCATACTTAATGCAAAACTCTTCTCAAAATTATACTTAATCATTTTTGGACCTTTTCTCTCGCTCATACCAGTTTTAAAGTATGTAGAATTTAATATCTCTAAGAATATAGCAGGATCTAACTTTGCACCTTTCACTAACGCTATACCTTCTGATAGCGATAATGCTAACATAGCAATTTGAAGGTTCATTGCTAGTTTCATGGTAGCAGCAGAACCATTATCACCTAGATAGAATACCTTTTTACCAATAGCCTCAAATACATGTATATATCTATCAAACATATCCTTCTTTCCAGAAGCCATAACTATTAATTCTCCATTCTCAGCTAATTGGGGTCCTCCCATTACAGGAGTATCAAGCATAGTTATGCCATATTCTCTTAATCTATTAGCAATCCTTCTCGAGT
This sequence comes from Candidatus Nitrosothermus koennekei, assembly GCA_013538715.1. GTDB lineage: Archaea > Thermoproteota > Nitrososphaeria > Nitrososphaerales > Nitrosocaldaceae > Nitrosothermus > Nitrosothermus koenneki. Next base: position 65,243 of record JACAFH010000006.1, read on the forward strand.
CTATAGGATTTATTGTGCTTACATCAGCAAGTGTAAATTTTGAATCTAACATACCATTACTAAAGCAGATATCTTCTAATACTTTAGCATCCTTTAACACTGTAATTACTAATTCACATTTGGCAACCTCTTTAGGCGTATCTGCTACTTTAGCATTGAATATCTTTAATGCTTCGGCTTTTGCTTTCGTTCTATTATACACTGTTAATTCATAACCTTTAGAGAGTAATCTTCTTGCTATGGCACTACCCATTATACCCGTTCCTATTAATCCTATGTGCATATATGATGATATGTTAAAGAAATAATATATATCTTAATAAAAAGTTATTTGAAGAGAAACGTAATGCCAGTTGCAGCTAATAATACGGCCTCAGTTAGTAGGAATAGTTTTATGAAATTCTTCTTCTCCTTCCATTGGCAACTATGAGCCTTGATCATCCATGGTTTATCAATTAATACCCCACATCTACATCTATAGCATCTTGTCATAAGAATTTATAGAATGTGTGTAATAAAAGATGATGTATGTAACATAAATTAATTAGTATCTATATTATATGCTCTAGAAATTAACTCCATAGTAAGATTAACATCTCTACCACTTCCTTCTTCCATTTGTAACTTACATGATTCTCCAGTAGTATATATGCTCTTCTCATCCTTGATTGTATAAAATAACTCCTTTCCTATACTCATAGAAAGATCATAATTATCTTTGATAAATGAGTATGAACCTCCAGTTCCACAACAACCCTTCTCGATTATATGATACCTTAGAGAGGGTATTCTATCTAATAACATCTTAACATATCTATCAATTCCTAATACTAAAGTATGACAGTGAAAGTGTAATCCTATATCTTCATCTATAGCATTAAACTTATTATCAAATTTAGTAAGGAATTGATGAATATCTATAGTATTCTCTCCTACTAATCTACTTTTATAATTATCTATCACATTTAGATACTCCATCTTCAATGCTAAAGTAGCACTTGGCGAGAATGTTATTATAGGAATACCTTTACTCGCATATTGGTATAAACTATCTATATTGTATGCTGCTATCTCCTTTCCTTTCTCTATAGCACCTTCTAATAATGCAGGTAAACCAGAAGATAGTTGTTTTGGAAGATGCATACCATAACCATGTTTCTCTAATATCTTTGCTATCTTTAATCCTAGATATGGGTTATTATAGTTTATGTATGTATCATAAAAGAATACTATATAATTATCATAAATCTTTCCCCTTGTATACTCTTCATACATTTCTCTAAATCTCTTCCTATAGAATCTAGGAATTCTCTTCCGTGCATCTATATTTGTATATAGTTCCATACTCTTTCTAAATAATTTATTATTCATTAATTTATTTGAAATAAAATCTAATCGTGAACATAACTCTGCATATTTATCAATCTCTACAAAATATTTGTAGCCTTTAGGTAAACCTTTAGACTTTACATACCTAGCTCTAATCTCTGACATTATCTTCCCAACATTAACATTTGAAGGACACTCATAAAGACAAGTTTTACACTCTATGCAATATTTATAGATAAGTTCTTTGAATCTATCATCATACTCTACTGCTTCTTCTCCTAACCTTAATAACCATCTAAGAACATTATTTCTGCCTCTACAACTTGCATGTTCTATATTAAGTCCCTTATACACTGGACACATTCTACTCTTATAATTGAGTTCTCTACAAGCACCACATCCATGACAAAGTTCTACTTCTCTAGCATAATCTAACTCTCTAGCATAACCACTTATCTCTTTGTATTTATCATTCCTAATATTCCAATTTAATATACTCTTACTATCTCTATGCATCCTAAGATTGTTAAGAAATATACTCTTACTAATTATCTTCTTATCTTTATTAAATATATATGCTGGATCAAAGAGATCCTTTATCTTAACAAATAATGAATAGATTTCCTCTCCATAAATATTCTTTATGAACTCTGATCTAGCAAGACCATCACCATGCTCTGCTGATATGATTCCGTTTAGATTAATTATACTCTCAATCATATCGTTCACAAACATGCTAGATGCATAAATCTGCTCTTTTTTACTTAAATCTACCAATGGCCTAACATGAAGATTTCCATCCCCAGCATGACCATATATGATATAATCTAGAGAGTATTTATTACAGATATCTTTTACATTATTTATTAATTTTGATAGATTAGATGGATCAACTACTGGATCTTCCATGAGAGCTATAGGCTTTTTATCATTATCTCTGATCTTCATCGTATAAGCAAGAGCATTCTTTCTAATATTCCATATCTTATCTATTTCATCTTTTTCTAAAGAATATTCTATATACTCATAATTAATCTTCTGTTCAAGCAACAGCTTGATCTTCTCATCTATATACTCATCAAATTCAACAAACAATAATGCATTTATATTAGCACTTATCTTAGCAAACTCTTTATTTGATGTCCTAGCAAGATCAATCACACTCTTATCTATTAATTCTAATGCAGAAGGCTTTAACGCTAATATATTATTTACATTCAATACAGCATCTAATGTATCTTTAAATCCTAAAAGGAACAATACTCTTTTAGATGGAATATCTCTTATCTTTAATTTTGCTTTCGTAACTATCCCTAATGTTCCTTCTGAACCGACAAATATCTTTGGAACATCTATTATATCACCTTTAATAATACGATCTATCCTATATCCACAAGAGTTTTTACTAACCTTTGGAAATTTGGAATTTATGAGTTCCATATTTGGTTTAAGTAATTCAAGTAGACGCTTTGCTATCTTACCTTCTTTAGAATCATCTATCTCATCAACTTTTATAGGTTTTGCATTTATGATACTTCCATCAGCTAGTACAACCTCTAACTCAAGAACATAATCTATCATGCTTCCATACTTTACTGTATGAGCACCAGATGCATTAGTACCAATCATTCCACCGATAGTGCAAAAGTTCGAACTAGATGGATCTGGTGGAAGAAATTTATTATACTTGCTTAATATCTTATCAAGCATTCCTTTATATAAACCTGGTTGAGCATATACATGCTTATCTTCTACATATACTTCATTCATATATCTACTAAAATCTAGTATTATGCCATCACCTATAGCCTGTCCAGCAAGTCCACTTCCTCCTCCTCTTGCAATTACTTGTATATTATGTTCTTTAGCGAAGTTTATTGTAGCAATAACATCTTCTACATCTTTTGGCAAAACTATGCATTTAGGTAATATCTCATAGGAACTAGCATCGCTAGCATATGCAAATCTATTTAAATCGTCATATAATACATCACCATGTATCCTCTTCTCTAGTTCATCAAACATAAAATAAGATTTGACATTAATTAACTTAAACTTTCTTCTTTCTTAATATTGAGAATACTATACTTATTAATGCTGGTAGAAGTAGCAAATACTTTATATCTATTGGTATCTTTTGTATATACGAAGATAATAAATACCTTATATCAGTAGGTTCCTTACTAACTTCCATACTATCTATAGTCTCATTCATAAGTTCATTTTCTACTTTATTATTAATAATATTTAAAACAAGAGTTTTACTCCTTTCTATGCCATTATATTTTACATTGGCAACAAATTTATGTTCTCCTTCTTCAGTTATTAGATACTTAGCCTTTGCTGTACCATTATAAGTAAGAATATCATATTCAATAGGTAAACCTTTGGTATTATTCCATCTTACTTCTGCATTGTTTATAGGATAACCTTTATATGACATATTTAGTGTTATAATTAAATACTCATTTAGTATAGCGTTATTGTTAGTTAAGAAGAGATCTATTGAATCATCTATAACCTCTACGCTCTTATTTATAGGTTCCAATCCATCAACAAAGAATATAATATCACTCTTTCCAGTTTCATTGTAAGTCTCTATAGGGAAGATTGTATAATGCTTATCTTGTGGTATAGTAACTATGTTTGGTAGATTTAGAATTTTATTTGAAGTATATATACGTATTTTTATATCATTAATAGAGTTAACAGGATAACCTTTACTATCTATCAGCTCTACACTAGCTAACCCTTTAGTGCTATTTATCATAACCTCATCCATGATAATCTTTAAAGTGGGTTCATCTTCTTCAAGTATTTTCATAGTAGATGACGCCTTGTAATTAGATTTTACAGTCTCAAATTTTATAGTTGCATCTCCCTTATCTAATGCCAATACATCTAATAATATAATAGCATCTCCTCTTCTTATGGAAGAAGATTCTACTGCTAGATTGTTAGTTGAAGATGTAAGTACATTAAGATTATTTGGAGCATATGATGCAATTCCATTGTTATCCTTAAAGTATATTGCATATGGGAAGTTCATTCCTACTACTACATTATTTACTAAACTTTCTGTTACCATAGATACATTCTCATGACCATAAAGTGATATCTCACTTTCATAACTATCAACTTCACTTCCAAAGATCTCTATACTAGTAGAACCAGCAAGATAACCTGTATTTGCACTTATTAGTGATGAAGAATGTGGTTTCTCTATTACTAAATCCTTAATATCAATCATCTTACTACTAATATTAATACTTATATCATGCTGAGGTATCACAGGTTTAGCATTATCTAAAGTAAACTCTCCTTCGCTCCTCATTAATTGAACCACTCCTATAACTTTCTCTTTTCCATCTGCTATGATATGTATATCAGGTGCAAAAAAGACTGGTGTTGAGATTTTACTTATATTCATAATATCATCTCTAATAGCCTCACGTAGTTCAATATTTACAGTATTAGATATCATCCTATCATATACAGCATAAATCTCTATACAATCATCACATGCCTCATCACTATTTATAGTTAATTTGGTAACACCAAAACTCTCTCCTTTTTTGATAAAAAGTGGTGACTTGAGTATTTTATTATTTAAACTCTCTAACTCAATATACATATCATTACTAGCATATATAGGCTTACCATCTGAGTCTTGCAACTGAACAAACGCATATATTGTTTGACCACTTACAGCAGGTGCTATATTTGGCACTACATCTAGCTTTAGATTTAGATCAGAATATCCATTTATTGTTATACTTGATTCTGCTGTAAGTTCATTATACATTGCCTTTATAATAACTTCTCCATAATTATTAATAGTAAAATGCTTTATAGTAAAATATTCTCCCTTCTTTAGTATAGCATCGTCTATTGATACTATATTAGGATTTGAAGATGATAATCTTATTATATAATCCTTATCAGCCTTGATAGGTATCCCTTTTTGATTGAGCAGTTGAAGTGATATATATCCTTCTTTAGGCCCTATGTATGATAACGATGACGGTAAGATCTTCATATCTAATTTTGTTGGTATATCAAGACTTTCATATACTTGTAAAGTCTTTGAGATTGGGCTTCCTGTCTTAGGTATTACTGTTATAGTAGCATTACCACTTGATAAGATATGTAGATCCGCTAGAATCTTATTACTAACATTCCTTATAGTATCTTCACGAATACGTATAACTTCTTTGTTTGATGAGAATATTTCTTCTATTTCAGGAGCAAATGGCATATTATTATATTCAATTATTAATACAGCATCACTATTACTAATAAGCGTAGATGGCATAGTTGTTATATACAACTCTTCTTCACCATTGACTTGTAGAGTTAATATACTTGCTATCATAATACCTAATATTACATTCTGATATTTCATACATAAGATAGATTAGAGTAAAGAGATTAATTCAAGTATGTAACAAATATTACATACCAATATTTTCATAAGCAAAAAGAGAACCGATTCATAATGCATAATATAACTCCAAACAATAGAAAGAGAGGGATCTTAGGTATAGAATCAGCAATTGTAATGATTGCATTTGTAGTAGTTGCAGCAGCATTAGCATTTGTAGTACTTAATGCCGGTTTCGGAACTACTCAGCAAGCAAAGACTACAATATCATCTGGATTGGAAGAGGCAAGTAGTGCTTTAGAGATTGCTGGTAAAGTAGTAGGTAATGCAAGTACTGGTTCGTCTCCAAAGTTAATATCTATTACAATACCATTAAAGGTATCTGGTGGATCAGGTTCAGTAAATGTTGAGAAGAATTTAACTTCTGTAAGATACATTAGCACTGGCACTACTAACATAAGCTATGATAATATATATAATGGAACATTATCAAGCACAACATATACAAATTTTACAAATGCATTTAATGCTGCGAAGTCTAGCGTATGTTCAGGTTATGCTACAAAGAGCTGTGCATTTATTTGGTGGTCAAGCCAGAGAAATACAAATAATATAATAGATCCAGGTGAGAGTGCAGCACTAACAATAATATTAAGACCAAACGATAGATCGCCAGCATTAGATGAAATAAAAGCAGAGATTGTAGTAGCAAAGGGTGCAATTCTAACAGTAGAGAGACAAGTACCAACTCTAACTACACAAATAGTTGATATGGAGTAAATCTATATGCACATACATTTTTTCCCTATCGTTATAAATAAAATTACAATTATAGGTATATCTATCTCTCTATATTTATACTTCATATATACATTTTTCCCCACTTATTTATATGACCCCTTAACATTATTCATCCTAACTATTGGAGTAACATCATATATATTACTCACAAAGATAAAAAAGACTAACACTCATCAAATTGCAGTTCAACAAAATATAATTAGTGATAGCCAGAATAACGATACTAAATTACAAGATGTAACTCCTCAAACATCCGTTGCTATTGATGAATCATTGATACAAACTATTATAGAACAGAAACTATCCACATTTATAACAGAGTTTAATAAAACAAAGCAACAATTAGATGATTCACTAAATATGATAAAGAGTACTAGAGGGGAGATAGATGAATTAAAGAAGATAACAAGTGAATTAAAGAGTGCTTTTGATACTACATTAGTTGATCTAAAAGCATTTCAGACAGAGATATCAAATCCACTAAATTTTATGCGAAAATATTTTGAGAGTATAGATATAAAGAGTTTTTCTGATCCTTTACTTCCGCTACAAAATGAGAAGATCAACAATGTAAAGGTAGAGGCTAATATAAATGATACAAAACAAGGAATAAAGAAGATAGATAACATAGATGAAGTAAAAAGAGATAATAGCGAAGTAAATAAGATAGTTAATGAGTTAAATGATGTAGCATCTAATAGTAATATATCATTAACTGAGATAATGAATTTAATATTAAATATTGGAGAGTCTATTGATGTATTTGGTAATTATTATCATGATGTTCTGATCACTCAATCTAAGATCTTAGGACTTAATAAGGAACAATTAGAATTGCTCTATAGTATTACTGATATATTAACTAAATCAAAGAGATCTGCTAATGAATATGTAATATCTCTTTATAAATTAGCAAATAGTATGGGAATAAAAGATGAGAATATGGATCGCATATATGCTAAACTAAAGAAAGATAAAAGGGCGAGATGATTGGTCTCTATAGTCTTTAGTGAGAGTATAATACTTATCTCATCAATTATTCTTGCAACTGCATTTACTGGTATAATATTATCAAAGACTGGAACTTTAGAGTCTATGGTATCATCTGCAACCTCAATGCAAAGATCTAACATACTTACCGATATAAAGATAATATACGTTACAAACACAACATCTTCAACAGTTGTAGCATGGGTTAAGAATGTTGGGAAGCAACCTATAGTTGATATAGATGCAGTAGATATCTACTTTGGACCAATAAAATCTGTTAATATGATACCTTACAATAATGGAGGTTCTCCAACATGGATTTATGAAGATACTAGTACATGGGATATAATGGAGACTAAAAAGATAATAATAAGCTATGGCTCTTCATTAAGCAATACTACGTATATGCTTAGTATAGCAACTCCTAACGGCATAACTGATGAGTATATATTCTCTCCACCGTGATAAAATATGGGGTTAAGTATAGTTATTGCTGGTTCAATAATTATAACTACATTACTGATCTCATCTATTACTACAATTAACTCAATTAACGATATGTTTGAGATGAGCATGATAAATAACTATAGTATAAAATTAAACAATGAGAAGAGTGATACAAACATAACGATATCATCAATTCAAGCAAATAGTAATAACAATCTTGTAACTCTATCCTTAAATAATAATGGCACATCTAAATTATGGGATTATAATCATTTTGATCTGATCATTACTTATGATGCTAATATCTCTAACAATAAAATTAGAGTTACAGAGTATATGATATACTCAACAGTGCTTAGTAATGGTAGATGGACATTATCTATAACAGATGATATAGCAGATCCTAATATATTAAATCCTAATGAGACAGCTGTTATTAATGCAAGATTATCTAATGTTATATATCCCAATGGGAAGATAATAGTTGCCATCTCTACAAATAACGGAGTAATATTTACTATAGGTAGAGTGGTTGTATGATAAAGATAATCTCAACTGGTAATGAAGAAGTGGATAGACAGCTAGGAGGAGGTTTACCAATACCCTCTCTAATATTAATAGAAGGTGATCATGGTTCTGGTAAGAGTGTAGTAACAGCACAATTTATGCATGGTTTATTAAAAGATAATATGAAGATACTATTAATTAGTGAGAATAGTATAAAAGAGTATATCAATAAAATGAAGACTATACAATATGATTTTGCTTTACATTTCCTTAATAACAGATTATCTATTCTTCCATTGCATGTATATGGTGTAAAATGGTCAAAGGAGCAATCAAAGTTTCTATTGCCAGTAATTGGTCGATATATTAGCGTTAATAGTAGTAGATTTGATGTAATAGTAATAGATTCATTCTCACTCTTGACCATGTATGCAAGTAATGAAAGCATCTTGGATTTTCTCAGTAGATGTAAGCATATGGTATCTAATAATAAGACGCTAATCATAACTATCCATAATAGATCATTGATGGATGATATAGCAACAAGAGTTAGATCTGCATCTGATTGCTATATAAGATTAAAGTCTGTTAATGTTGCTGGAAGGGATGTCAAATCTATGGAGATAGTAAAATTGGTAGGCGCACAGTCAAAAGTTACGTCTCAATTTGCATTTGAGATAGACCCATCATTTGGGATAAAGATAGTACCAATAGCGATGGCAAATGCGTGATAACAATGCATATAACAGATAAAAAATTATTAGAAAAGATTAAACAGATACCATATCTTAATGATTATCTAGAGAACTTCACATTAAAAGGTTATGAATTACCAACATTTTATGAAAAGTTGGATGGTAATTTAAGGTTTGTGAAGAAGCCAAATATACTATACCAGATAAACGATCATGTTCTTATCCATATAAATGGTTTAGAAGAGAGTGCTGATGGTTATATGTCTTATAACATAATAGAACCGCCTTTACCAGATTTTAGGGTTATGGAGGCTGTTGAAAGTATATTTGCTACTTATGCAGGTAGTATTAAACCGCCTAGTGAATATCAAGAACGTTTTGTAGTTCTTGAGGAGTTCTTAGAGAGAGTATGTATAAAGAGTGATACGGAAGTTGACTATAGTAAAGTAAAAGCAATAAAGAATAAAGTATTAGTAAATACTAAAGATTATGAATATATAAAATATTATTTTATGCGTAGAAAGATTGGTTTAAGCCTGTTAGAACCATTTCTTACAGATCCATATCTAGAGGATATATCAATAGTTGGAACTGGGAATGTATTTGTAGTTCATAAGATATTTGGACCATTGAGATCATCTACTTGGCTTACAAATGAAGAGATAGAAGAGCTGATGATAAGTATGTCTGAACAGTTTGGGAAGACTATCTCACACGCTAGACCAGTAGTAGATGCTACGTTACCAGAGGGTTCAAGAATAAATATAGTATTTGGTAAGGATATAAGTAAGAAAGGTACTAACGCTACAATAAGAAGATTTGCTAATGTACCATTATCTATAACTCAAATAGTTTTATCAAATACATTAGATGCTAGAGAAGCAGCATACATGTGGATGATGCTTAATGAAGGTATGAGCATATTTATTTGTGGGGAGACAGCGTCTGGAAAAACAACAACTATGATGGCGTTATGTGCGTTTATATCACCTACATGGAAGATAGTAACTATAGAGGATACGCCAGAGATAACATTGCCTCATCCAAACTGGGTTAGTGAGGTTACAAGAAATACTGGGAATCCTGAATCAAGTGTAACTATGTTTGATCTATTAAAGGCAGCATTAAGACAAAGACCTAACTATATAATAGTTGGAGAGATAAGAGGTGCAGAAGGCAATATAGCATTTCAAGCAATGCAGACTGGACATCCAGTTATAAGCACATTTCATGCCGCAAGTGTATCTAGTTTATTACAAAGATTAACATCAGAACCAATAAACGTGCCAAAGACTCATGCTGAAAACTTGAACATAGCATTATTTCAAGGTGCGGTGCAAGGCAAGCAAGGTAAGATAGTTAGAAGAGTTTTATCAATAAATGAGATAATAGGTTATGATCCAGCATCAGATAGTGTGATGTTCATTCCAGTATTTAATTGGGATCCTGGAAGTGATCGAGCACTTTATAGAGGTAAAGGAAGTAGTGCATTATTTGCTACTAAACTCTTAACTAAGAGAGGATTATCAAGAGATGACGAAGTTCTATTATATGAAGAGTTAGAGACAAGAGCAAATATAATCAAGTATTGGATAGATAATAAACTCTTTAATTATTATGATGTTTATACTCAAATAACGAAGGTTATGCAGGTAGGTTTGAACAATTATGTAGAAAGGATAGGAATTAAGAGATGAAAGTGTTATTAAAACAAAAGGAAGAGAAAGGAGAGAAGAGGGTAGATAAGCAATTATTATACTTCATAACATTTATGTACTCAATCTCTACTGGCGAAGCATCAGCAGTAGATATATTTAATATAGCAAAAAATTCGAGTTATGGCTATTACACAAAGATAATTGGCGATGTTTACATACTTGCTATAGGTTGGAAGTATGGTTTAGCAAATGCATGCGAGATCATCTCTAATAATATAAGGAAGAAGAATTTGCTAGCAAGTCAATTAATGATGAAGATTGCACAAGTTCTTAGGTTAGGAGAGAAGCTATCATTCTTCTTTAAACATGAATTTGAAGTTACTATGAAACTATATTCAGCAGAGTATGATAGAAGAATAGAATCTATGAAGATGCTTATGAGCATCTACTCTGCTATAGCATCTACTTCAACATTTATGATAGCAGCATCTATGCTTATGGTTATGCTCTCTGGACAAGATGGAGATTTGGTTATGATACTTGTAACAGTATCAATAATGCTCGGATTAGGAGTATTTGTATATATCATGCACATAATATTTCCTAGAGATATTTTGCTTAATGAGAAGGGTAATATAATGGCATCATATTGGAGGTTATTTTATTTATCTATTGCAAGTAGTATAGGTATTGCTCTCTCTTTGATCATGCTAAATATACTTGAACCATTATTAGCAATATCAATTGCAGGTGTGCCATTGATAATATTAGGTTTTATTGCTAGAAAGATAGAGAATAAAGTATTAAGTATGAACAATTGGTATCCCACGTTTATAAGACAATTCTGTGAGATATACAGTACAGTAGGTTCTCTAGGTAATACGCTTAGATCAACACTAAAGAATGATTTTGGAGAGTTAAGCAAGCAATTACGTGCAATGCTTAATAGAATAGATAATAGAGTAACTGTTGAGAAGGCTTTCGAACTCTTATCAATAGAGAGTGGTAATGCTATAATCACTGCTTGTAATTCTATAGTAAGCACAGCAGTAGTAAAAGGTGCAAATATGAGTATAGTAGGAAATGTTATATCAGATGTTACAATAATGCTTAATGAATCTTATAACAAGAGGATACAAGTAGCAAAAGTTTTTGAATCTACATTATTAATAATGCATATTCTTTCTTTAGCAGTATTAAGTTTTATGAGTACTTTAACTATATTATTCTCAAATATGTTTAGTACAAATACAATAGATATAATAGACATGGGTTTAATAGATCCTAAGACAATAGATCTTTTAATGCCTATAATAGTTGTAGCTGTATCAATAATAAATGGATTTGCCACAAAGGTAGCGAGAGGAGGATCATACAAGACTGTATGGTTTAATATTGGGCTATTTATGAGCATAGGAGCTGTTACTGTTTATGGCGCTGATATGTTCATGTCAGAACTACTAAAGGGTGTAATGAATATAAGTTTTAATGATTTAATATGAAAGATTAAATTTATGATTCAATCAATTATAGAGTATGAAAAGAGTAGTATCTATAGTGTTAATAGCAATTGCAGTAATAGCAGTATTTTACTATCTTAAACCTGTAGATATATATCAAAATAAACCAATAGAGGAACCTCAACAACCTATAGAAGTGCCAATAGAAAAACCCAAGACTCCAATTATTCAAGATAAGCATCTTAATGGAGAAAGTGAGATATTAACTCTTCCGCAACTATTCGATAAAGTAAAAGATTCAGTTGTAAAGATCTCTGTTAGAGTAGGCATTAACGAAGGTGTTGGCTCTGGATTTGTTTATACTAGTGATGGATATATAATAACAAATAATCATGTTGTAGAAGGGGCAGATAAGATAACAGTAACATTTCCTAATGGTATATCTTACACTGCTAGGATAATTGGAAGAGACGCGTACACTGATCTTGCAGTAATTAAAGTGAATACAAAGGAAGAGCTAAAGCCATTGATCTTAGGAGATTCATCTACATTAAGTGTTGGAGAAGAAGTAGCTGCAATAGGCAATCCTTTTGGTTTGAGTAGTTCTATGACTAGTGGTATAGTAAGTCAATTAGGAAGATTATTAGATGTTCCTAACGCTGGTGGATTTGTAATACCTGATGTTATACAGACCGATGCAGCAATAAATCCAGGAAACTCTGGAGGACCGTTATTAGATATGTATGGAAGAGTAGTAGGAGTTAATACAGCTATAATATCAAGAACTGGAGAGTTTTCAGGGATAGGATTTGCTGTACCTTCTAATACAGTCAAAAAGGTGGTTCCAGCGTTAATAAACGAAGGAAGATATAGGCATCCGTGGCTTGGTGTATCTGGTTCTGATCTTACTCCAGAGTTAGCATCATATATGAATATAGAAGCAAGAGGGTTCCTTGTTATGGATGTCATAGATAACAGTCCTGCAGCAAAAGCTGGAATAAAGAAAGGAGATAGAGAAGTATCTATAGATGGTAGAGTATATCTAATAGGCGGCGATGTAATAATAGGAGTAGATGAAGTTATGGTTAGGAGTATATCAGATATCCTAATCTATCTACAGAGAGAGAAAGTTGTAGGAGACGAGATAACTATAAAGATAATTAGAGATGGGAAGATGATAAATCTAGAGACTGTATTGGAAGAGCGACCAAACATATCTGAATCTCCTTAAGTAATTTATCTTACATACAACTCCTTATTAGAATAAAGATGTTATTACGAGTATATGAATATAAGAAGATTCAACCTTATTCCTTTTAGAAGAAGGACTTTACTATCACTCATACTCTCATCAGCAGTTGGTATTGTTGCATTTTATATAATAAGTTATTCTTATACTGAGCAAATATTAAGAGATACCTCATTCAATCTGCTTACAACAGAGGTTCATGGAATTACTCTATTCATAAAAGGTAATATTATTGATAAAAATCTTGAAATAGATGTTAGAGAATCTATTGAACACAATTCAATTAATGGTGATTATATATTACTGGATAGTAAAGGGAAGGTAATACAAGCTAGTGAAAATAGTATAATTGGAAGAGATATGTCAAACAGCAGAGAATTTATTGATGCTAAGAATGGCAAGAGTGTATTTTTTGATAAATTAAATGATCAAACAGTAATAAAGAGTATTATACCCATCAATTCTAATATATTCAATGGTGTATTCATAAAGATAGATAGTATAGATAAGATACAGAATAGATTAATAGGTAGCAGAGATCTAGGCGCTAGTGTAGAATCGTATATAGTTAATAGTGATAGATTTATCATAACAGAATCAAGGTTTATAGAAGATGCACAATATAATATCAAAGTTGATACATTACCAGTTAAAGAATGTTTTGAGAACGGTAAGAGTATAACATCAATATATGATGATTATAGAGGAATTCCTGTAGCAGGTGCATCATCATGCATGAGTGATCTAGGTATAGTTATATTAACAGAGATAGATACTGCAGAATTATTCGCTCCAATACAGAGTATACAAATTATCTTCATCATAGCAAGCATATCAATAATAGGAGGGGTTATAATATTTGGCACATTTATCACAAAACGTTTAAGTAAACCGTTAGTAGCCATTGCAAAAGCAGCAAGTAGCATAGGAGAAGGCGACCTAACAACTGATATATCATTAAAATATGAACCAAGAGATGAGATATCTAATATAATAAGTGGATTTAATTATATAAGAGATAATTTCGCTAATATTATAAGTAAAATACGAAGATCGTCAAATAATATATCTAATGCAATTAGTGACGTTAAAAGATCTACTGAGCATGTAAATATAGCAATACAACAGATATCAACTAGTTCTCAGAATCAGGCTCATCAAATGGAAGAGAGTAGTAAATTACTTAATGATATGAGAGAGTCTACAAGAGCATTAGAAGAAAAATTCTCAATTATAATAGATTTATCAAATAATATGAATATATCAGCAGTAGACGGCAATAAATCAGCGTCAAAAGCAGCAGAGAGTATAGCAAATATAATGAGTATAGCAAATGAGACTAGCGATAAGATAAAAGAGTTAGTAGAAAAGACAAATAAGATAACAGAGGTACTAGAAGTTATACATAAGATCGCAGAACAGACTAATCTATTAGCATTAAATGCAGCTATAGAAGCAGCAAGAGCAGGAGAGAACGGAAGAGGATTTGCCGTAGTTGCAGAAGAGGTTAGAGGTTTAGCTCAAAAGACAGAGAGATCATCAGAAGAGATCTCTTCCATAATAGAAGAGATACAAGGAGTCGCAAACAAGACAGTAGTTAATATAGATAGTGGTAAAGAAAGGATTATTAAGAGTAAAGATGTTATAGAAGAGGCATTAAATATATTGAAGGATATATCAAAACAGACTGTTAATATAGAAGCTAAAATAAAAGAATGCTCATCATATATTAAAAATCAAAGTAATATAGTAGATAATATAAGTGAAAAGATATCACACATTGCTGCAGGTTCTGAAGAGAATGCGGCGGCTGTAGAAGAGATAGGTGCTTCAATAGAAGAGATAAATAGTAAAATGCAGATGTTACATGAAGAGGGACTTCATCTAAATGAACTATTCAAATCTTTTAATATAAAAGAAGAGACTAAAAGTGATGTAAAAGTAGAGCCTATAATTGATAATGTAATAGGTGTAGAGAGATGAGCAAGAGCATATCATCCTATATGGTTATATTTAATCTCTATGATTCAACTAGAGATAGAAAAGAATACTATGCAGTAGATACTACCTCTATACATAAGATAAGGCCATTAGAGAGTATAACAAGAGTACCAAATACTTTACCGTGTATTGTTGGTATAACAAATTATAGAGGAAAAGTAATCCCTGTGATAAATATGAAGACACTCTTAGAATTTCCTAATACAGAGATAAGAGATAGTAGATTGTTGATAGCAGAAATTAAAGGTAAGTTATTAGGATTGCTAGTAGATGGAATAGAACAAGTATCTGAGATCTCATTAGAAGATATGGATGTTACATCAAGTATATTGGATAATTCACCATATTTAAGAGGTGTAGTAAAGCAAGATGATAAGTTAGTGTTGGTGATAGATATTGAGCGTCTTATATCTTCTGCCATAGGTGTTAAAGATGATGATGCAGAACAGAGAGAATGTTAAGATATTGATAGTTGACGATGCATTATTTATGAGGGCAGTGCTTAAAGATATACTTGTAAGTATAGGCTATACAAAATTATTTGAAGCACAAGATGGTTTAGTAGCAGTAGAAAAATTCAAGACAATAAATCCAGACCTAGTTACAATGGATATCAATATGCCTAATATGAATGGCTTACAAGCACTAAAAGCTATAATGAATATAAACCGTAAAGCAAAAGTTATAATGGTTACTTCTGTAGAACAAAGATATACAGTTCAAGAAGCATTAAAACTAGGAGCCAAAGATTACATTGTAAAGCCATTCGAGAGATCCATGGTAGGAATGGTTATAGATAGAGTAATTAGGATGAGTTGAAGTGATTGATACTAACAAGTATAAAGAGATGTTTGTGCAAGAAGCAAACGAGCATATAAACAATCTAAATACTTCTTTATTAGAACTTGAGAAGAATTACTCACAAAAATATATTGATAGTCTCTTTAGATCAGCACATACATTAAAAGGAATGGCTGCTATGATGGAATATGAAAATATTAGAATACTATGCAAATCTATAGAAGATGTATTTGATGGATTGAGAAGTAATAATATAACATTAACAAAAGATCTTGCTACATTATTATTTAATTGCTTCGATCTACTTTACAGATTAGTTAACGATAATATAGAGATTGATATTACTCCATTTGTAAATTCATTACAACATGTAGATAAAAATAAAAATATAATTACAGATACAAATATAGTAAAGCACGAGAATGTTAGTGCAGTAAAAGATATAACACATACAGAGAAGAATAATACTATACGTATTAATTTACAAGATCTAGATCTATTGATCAATCTTGTCGGCGAGTTAGTTATAGAGAAGAATAGACTTGCTATGATAAGAAAACAAGATGATATATCTAATATCTTCATGTCACTTGAAAGATTGATCTCAGATCTACAGTATCAAACAATGAAGATAAGATTGGTACCAATAGATACTATATTTGGTAGATTTAATAGGGCAGTAAGAGATCTAGCAGCTAAACTTAATAAAGATGTAGAATTGATAATAAATGCTCCTAACATACAACTAGATATATCATTGCTTGATGCGATAACAGAACCATTATTACATATAATTAGAAATGCTATAGATCACGGTATAGAATTACCAGAGGAGAGAGAGAAATTAGGTAAACCAAGGACTGGCAAACTAAAGTTTTCAGCACATAGGATAGGAGATAGTATATTAATTGAGGTTGAGGATGATGGTAAAGGTATAAATCTTAAGAATATACTTGCAAAGGCTATTGAGAAGAAGATAATAACTGAGGAAGAAGCAGCAAGTATGAGTGATGATGATATAATACGATTGATAGGCACTCCAGGATTATCTACTGCAGAAAAGATAACAGATGTCTCTGGTAGAGGTGTAGGGATGGATGTCGTGTTTAATCAAGTTGAGCATGTTGGAGGCAATGTAACTATAAATACTATTGAGGGGCAAGGAACCAAGATAAGTATAAGAGTGCCTCTAAGTATATCAATAATCTCTGGCTTGATAATATATATAGGAAAGGAGAGATACATAATTCCTGCATTAAATGTTATAACTACGTTTAGATTAAATAAAAACGATATAAAATCTTTACATGGGAAAGATGTATTTGTATTTGATAAAAAGATAATACCAATCTTTGATTTAGCTAAAAGGTTTAATATAGAGTGTGATAAGAGATACTTAGTTATAATAAACAGATCAGGATCGATATTAGGTATCCCAGTAGATTTTTATGAATATAGAGACGATATAGTGATTAAAACTATAGATAATAATACTCTTACTAATGAATTTCGTAGTGCTACGATAATGGCAGATGGAAATGCTATATTAATTCTCGATATAAATAATTTGTAACTTTATTCATTGACTAGTGTATATATAGAACAATTATAATAAATAAGATTATATGCAGAATATTAAGAACTATACATTGGAAGAATTAGCAGAATTTGTAGAAGAGATAGTAAGAGAGATAAACGCTGCTATAGAAGAGATAGATGATATAAATAATGAGACACATACACTTGCAATAAACGCATTAATAGAATCAAGTAAAGCTGGTGAGAGTGGTAGAACATTTGCAGTAGTTGCACAACGTATGAACGATCTAAATAAAAAGATAGAATCAATTACAGAAAAGATCAAGAATGATACAGTTACTACTATATCAAATCTTGTAGGAGTAGTAAAATCTCATGCTACAAACATAAGAGGTATTAGATTAGCAGATCTGGCTCTTACTAATATCGATCTTATAGATAGAAGTCTTTATGAGCGATCTTGTGATATACGTTGGTGGTCTAGAGACTCTAGTGTAGTGAATGCTTTGCTTAAGAAGGATAGTTTATCAATAGAAACATGTATAGAAAGGCTTACTGTCATACTAGAAGCATACACAGTATACCATGATCTACTTGTTTGTGATTTAGAAGGTAATGTAATCTGTAATGGTAAACCATATAAATATAGTTTTAGAGGTAAAAATTACAAAGATGCTGCATGGTTTAAAGAGATAAAAGGGAAGAAAGGTAACGAATATGTATATTCCAGCGTGCATAAAAGTGAGATAATTGGTGAATTTGTAATGATCTTTGCATCTCTTGTATATGATGAAATGGATACAAACAAACCTATAGGAGTACTTGCATCCATATTTAAATGGGGCGATCTTGCACATTCAATAGTTAATAATACACCATTAAATAATGATGAGAAGAGATCTGCTAGAATATGTATTACTGATAAAGATCTCATCATAGCAGATACTGAAGGTAGGATATTAGAAAAGATAGAGTTTGAAGGTAAAGATGATTTATTTACTAAGAAAGGTTTCATAATTACAACGTACAATGGTAAGATGAGTTGTATTGCTCATGCATTATCACAAGGATATGAAACTTATTCTAGTGGTTTCCATTCATTAATCATCCAACATATTAAATATTAATATAGTCTTCAAGTATAATATAATAATATATTCTCTTAGATCAAAATAGTTTTATTATATAATTACTAAATAGATAATATGAAAAAGTTAAGTATAGTATTGATAGCAATAAGTATAATTGGTGCTATAAGTATACCATTAGGTAACCCACGATTTTTAGTAATATCACTCTCTTTAGAAGTATTATATATTGCACTTGCAATTCTTTCATTTAAATATAGATATATAGCAATACCAAGTATAATATTAGCAATAATAGTTATAACAGTTAATACACTATCTAGTGTTCATACAAATATAATATTATCACTCAATCCATTACCAAATGCTATACTACTGATAATTGGCGCATATATACTTCAGATCATGCTTATAGTTACATCTATAACATCTTTAAGAGAGTGAGATTAATGAGTAAAGAGAATATATCAAAACCTCCAATCAATATACTATTTAATCCAAATCTGATACAGAAGAAGAGTATATGGGAGATAGATCTATCATCAATTTTAAACACTCTTTTAAAGATACTAGACTCTCAGGGTAGAAAGGATCTTAGAATCTGTGGTATAGCGGCATTGTCATCAGCTATGATATTACGCTTAAAAGTGGAAAGTATATTTGTATTAGAGAAACTAGCATCACAAAAGAAGCATGTTATAGATGATAATATATTAAATAATATAAGTAAACTAGAGATGCCCTATAGATTTGAATCGAAATATCCTGTATCTATAGAAGATCTACTCAAGATGTTAGAGAGTATGCTAGAGGTTATCTCTAAACCTAAAGAGAGTATAGAGCTTCAGCCTATAGATAGCAATGAACTAGATAAATATCTTGTAACATTTGAAGAGCTATTAGAAGAGTATAAAGATGATATATTAGAGAGGATAAAGGTATCTCACACTTTACTATTTAGCGAGTTTGTAAAAGGTATGGATTCTATAGATAGTATAAGATATTTTATAGCAATATTGTATCTAGCAATGCATAATAAGATCGAGATAGAAGAATTGGAGAATGATATATTACTTAAGATTATAATTTAATATTACCATTCATCGTTGTTATATATTATTGAGGATAGCAATAATATATTCTAATCAACATGAAGCGATGATAGGTACTCTTAAGAATAAGATCGAGTCTACAGGTTTATCAGTATCTGTAAGAGATATTAAGCAAGTACAAGATGCTGATTTTGTATTCATATTAGGAGGAGATAAAGGAATACTACATTACTTCCATACAATAGATAATAACTCACCACCAGTATTAGGTATTTATGAAACAGACTCAACTGGATTCCTCGCACAGATAGATGCTAGAGATATTAATAATGCTATAAATAGATTAAAGAACGGTGAGTATAAGATAGATGAGGTAAGTAGAATAGCAGTAAAAATAGATGAGAAACAGATCGAGTCTGCTCTTAATGATGTTACTATATTTCCATTTAGAAGTGCTACACTCATGGAATATAAACTACGGATAAATGGTGAGGATATATGGCATGATAATAGTGATGGTATAATAGTTTCTACACCAATAGGTTCAACTGCTTACTCTTTATCGGCTGGAGGTCCAATTATACTTCGTGGATCTAAGGTATTTGCTATTGTATCAATAAACTCCATAGATGTAACAAGAAGACCACTAATAGTATCTGAGGATAGTGAAATAGAAATAGATGATATAGTTAGCAGATATCATTGCGAAGTTATACTCGATGGAGATAAAAGGATCAGAGTAATGAACAAAGTAAAATGTTTCAAGCATAAATATCCAGCAAGGTTTGTAAGATTTATAGATCAAGCAGTATCAATAATAGCAAAGAAGGTTAAACTAGCAGAGGAGATGCTTGGCATGCCTCCTAGCGCTAAACTCGTATTAAAGATATTAGAGTATGAAGGTTCTATGAGTAGGAAAGATTTAATAAAGCGAACCATGCTTCCTGAGAGAACTGTAAGATTAGCATTAAGTCATTTACTTAACAAAGGTTATGTTAGAAAGAGAGTATCATTAAGAGATGCTAGACAGAAGATATACGAATTAAAGATATGAAGAGAGCAAATATAGTAACTGCTTTTCTTGAACATAATGGACTTATATTGATACTTAAGAGAAGCAAAGATGTAAAGACTATGAAGGGTAAATGGGCTGGAATATCTGGGTATATAGAAGAAGAGGACGCATCAGATGCTGCTATAAGAGAGATAAAAGAAGAGACAGGTATAGATAAGAAAGATCTAAAACTTTTATCAAGAAGTTCACCAATAGAAGTCTATGATGATAAGAACAATATATTATGGATAGTTCACCCTTTTCTCTTTCATACTGAAAATATCAATATTACTATAGATAAAGAGCATGAGGAGTATAGATGGATAAAACCTAAATCAATAGTAGAGTACGATACTGTGCCAAAATTATTTGAAACATTAAATTCACTTTTAAAATTATAATATATCCATTTGCAATAAATAGCATTTCATACTATCTGATTGATTAACTTATATAATATAATTTAAATATATTCGATGTGTGTACTAAACTGGAAATATTCCTAATATTTAAATATAGTGTTTTAGTAGCTAAGAATAGAATGGATAAGCGACTAGCTTTAGCAATAATAGTGTTAGTAGCTGTATCAGCAACAGTAAATAATTCATTTGCACAGATTCCAGAAGATAAACATGTATGTATAATAGATGGTTGTAATCTTGGCGAGAGTGTAGATGCAAAAGTTCTAGATAGACATCAATATTCATGGAATGTATTCTATAAGATGATGACTGCAGCATTTATAGTAGGCGCAGTAGTTCAAGGAGTTCTAGTATTTGTAACATTCAGATTTAGAGAGAAGAGGCAGAAAGAGGTGAAGAAGTAATGGGTCATGCCACGTTAGAATGGATCTATGTTGGCGTTGTAATAGCTATACTTACATGGGTTGGTGTAGAGGCATGGACGGGGGAAAAGATATTAGAAGAGGTTCCAGAAGATGCTGAAACTATTAAAGTGATAGGTCAACAATGGCTTTGGACATTTGAACATGAAGATGGGAGCGTAGAGGTTGGTAAACTAACACTAAAGGTTGGTAAAACATACAAGTTTGAAGTTACATCTAAGGATGTAATACATGCATTTAACATACCATCACATGCCATACTTATAGATGCTGTACCAGGTAGAGTAAATCATATATGGATGGAAACAACAACACCAGGTGAGTATCTAATACAATGCAGAGAATATTGCGGTTTATTACATTACAATATGAGAGCAATGCTTATAATTGAGGAGTGAGGTGATGATAATATGGTGTTAGAAGTAAAGAAACCAAGACCGTTGTGGGAGATACTGTTCTCTACTCATCATACAGATGTTGCTTTACTTTACTTGATAACCTCAATAGTATTCATCTTAATGGGTGGAGCATTAGCAATGACTATAAGAACAGAGCTATTAACTCCAGGTCCTACAATTATGGACGATCCAGCATTATTTAATAGGGTATTTACTGTTCATGCTACTACTATGCTATTCTTATGGATCTTGCCGTTTATATCAGCAATAGGTAACTATTTGATCCCAATTCTAGTTAGATACAAGGATATGGCATATCCAAGAGTAAATGCAGTAGCATATTGGATGATACCACCGGGAGCAGCACTTATATGGCTAGGATGGTTCGATGGAGGATGGTATGCATATCCACCATATTCAATAATAAGCTCACCTGGACCATCGGCAGAGATGTGGATCTTCGGTTTGAAGATATTAGGAATATCATCTATATTAGGTGCGATAAACTTTATAGTTACAATACTTAAATGCAAACATCCAGACTTGCCATTAATGAAGACATCACTATTTGTATGGAGTATATTAGTCACTTCTTTCATGACTCTAGTAGCTATACCACCATTTGCAGCAGCGCTAATAATGCTTTATACAGATAGACTAGGTTTATCTGGTTTCTTTGATCCTAATGCAGGAGGAGATCCCATAGCATATCAACACCTGTTCTGGTTTACATTTCATCCAGAGGTATACATATTCTTGCTACCAGCTGTAGGAATGGCATATGAGATAATACCAAAGTTTAGTAGGAAACCAATATTTAGCTATGGTTCAGGAGTTATAGCATTTGGTATACTAATGATAATTGGATTTATGTCATGGGCTCATCATATGCTTGCAACAGGATTATCATTTGCTGAGAAGACTGTATTCATGATAGGAACATTAGCAGCAGCACCTTCATCTTCAATGCATATATTCAATTGGATAGCAACTATGTGGGGAGGTAGACTCAAATTAGCAGCACCTCTAAAGTTTACTATTGGAGGGATAATGCTCTTCTTCTCAGCGGGTGCTGGGGGAGTTGTTAACACAACATTACCATTAGACTTTATAACACATGACACATACTGGGTAGTAGGGCATTTCCATCTAATGCTAATGGGTACAATCTCTATGATCTTCTTCGGCTTTACTTACTACATCTTCCCCTTCGTAACTGGAAGAATGTACAATGAGAAGATAGCAAATGTTACATTCGCGCTGATATTTACTGGTACAATAATAGTATTCACAATGCATCATATTCTAGGCTTGTTAGGAATGCCAAGAAGGATATATGACTATATAGCAGATCCAGATCTTATATTAGGCAATCAAATAGCATCTATAGGAGCATACTTAGTTGGTATAGGTGTAGCAATACTAGTAGCACATCTAGCAATAGCTGCAGCAAGAGGTAAAGAGGCAAATATGGAAGATCCATTCGGTATAGGTGAACAATATTATGACTACAGAGTCAAAGAACCTCATCATTAAGAGTAGCGGAAGAAGAACTGCAAAGGGTATAGCAATAATATTAATAGTTATGGTAGTTGGTGCAGCAATAAGCCTAGCGTATAAAGATGTTTGGTCAAAATATCCTCCATTAAGAGTATTAAATCAAAAACAACAACCTCAAACGCCAGTAGAGACTATACCAACTGGAGAAAAGAGAACTTTTAATTTAGTATTTAAGGAGAGTGAAGACTTTACACAGTTATGGTTTGAGATGGACGGAGTAAAGAATCCTGATATTGAGGTTAGTCTTGGTGATGAAATCACTATAAATATAGTTAATTCAGGATTAATGCCTCATGCATTTGGAGTAGTATCAGATCCTAATGATGTGAATAGTGTTATATTCAACTCTGCCATAGGGAGTGCTAATAAACCATTATCTCCAGGAATGAGCGAGAGTGCAACTTTTAAAGTTACAAAGCCTGGTGAATATTACTACATATGTTTAGTCCCTGGACATGCATTACAAGGAATGAAAGGTAAGTTCATAGTAAAAGAGAGTAAAGGTAGTGCAGTAACAACTCCTGGAACAGGTATAGAAACATCAACACCAACTAGTGCAGAGACATCAGGACCGTTAATAGTAGCTGAGGGTAATACATTAACTATAGATATGCAATTCAAGGAGAGTGAAGACTTTGCACAGCTATGGTTTGAATCAAATGGGGAGAAGAATCCAACTATAAAGGTAAAAGCTGGGACTCAAGTCACTATAAATATAGTTAATTCAGGATTAATGCCTCATGCATTTGGAGTAGTATCAGATCCTAATGATGTGAATAGTGTTATATTCAACTCTGCCATAGGGAGTGCTAATAAACCATTGCTGAGTAATAATAGTGCTAGTACGACATTTACTGCTGATAAGCCTGGTGAATATTACTACATATGTTTAGTCCCTGGACATGCATTACAAGGAATGAAAGGTAAGTTCATAGTAGAGTGATGAAGATGCTCATAAGATACACCTCACTAATTGCACTTGGAGCAACATATGGAGTTATGGTTCTTGGAAGCTATGTAAGTGCTACTGGTCTTGGCTTATCGTGTCCAGATTGGCCATTATGCAGGGGTAATATTCTTCCTACTGAAGAGATAATTATAGAATGGACTCATAGATTCTTTGGACTTTTAGTAGCCACATTCACTGTAACAACATCTGTTCTAGCATTAAGGACGAATGATAAGAAATTAAAGATTATTACATCA
Source organism: Candidatus Nitrosothermus koennekei (assembly GCA_013538715.1). Taxonomy (GTDB): domain Archaea; phylum Thermoproteota; class Nitrososphaeria; order Nitrososphaerales; family Nitrosocaldaceae; genus Nitrosothermus; species Nitrosothermus koenneki. The sequence goes on from JACAFH010000006.1 coordinate 90,306, forward strand.
CTAGCTGTAATGTTTGTATTTATACAAATAACACTAGGTGCAATAGTGATAGGTACTAGATTACAACCAGAGATAGTAGCAATGCATCTAGCAGTAGCATTAGCAGTCTTTACAACAGTACTCTTAAGTATGTTAAGAGTGCGTAACTATGCTAAGAGCATAGAAGTATAAAAATCCTATCTCTTTTTTGGTATTAAATATTTTAATGCGACCAATAATACTATTGGTGAGAACACACTTACAATTATTAAAGATGTGAAGATACTACTAAATACTTTTGTAACAGCTATATTGAATCTTGCATCTATGATCTTATCATTCTCATATATATTGACTTCTGCTATATAATGTCCTGATCTCTTGAATACATGCTCTATATTAACATGCCCATCTTTTATTAGCTGAGGCCCAAAAGTTAATACCTCCTCTTGTCCTTGTGTTATTTTTAGTGATAGTATAATATCCTTAAGATCATTATCGTTAGTACTAGTGACTGCTAACATTATTATAGTCTTATCACCTTCTCCAGGAATCTCTGGATCCGTTGCTATTTGTATCTTATAACCTCCCGTCTTGAATGTTTGTGAATTGTATAATGGATGTGCATTGACTTGAGTAATACATATCAATAATAATATAATTATTATTAATATACTATTCACATAGCTGATATTGATATTATTAAATAAATATTTTTGCATCATAAGATTACTGCCATAATATTAAAAATTGATCACGATTACTCCTTACGAACTAATTTCTTTATAATCTTTATACTCTCTCTAAGACTGTATGTAGTCTTTACAAACAATAAAGAGGTTGTAACTATAAAAGCTGTCATAAGAGGCATTATTACATCAGCATATCTAATCTTTGCAATGCTCTCCTTCTGCATCTCTTCTTTTTCTATAACAGATACTTGTTTAATGCTTATTACACCTATTTTTGATTGTCTAGGTTCTGCAAACCATATATTTCCTTCTTCATCTTTATCAAGTGCTTGAACCCATGATGGAGAAGAGATCTCAATTTCTCTAATTTTACCAGTTATAGGGTCTAATACTCCTATCTTATCAAGTACGTGTTGAGCAAACCATATATTACCAAAGTTATCTTTGGTCATGCCATATGGTAAAGATCTAGCATCAGTCACATTAAAGCTATGGAATGTGTGAAGTAATGGATCAAATCTCGTTATCCTTCCTCCTAAATGTTCTGCAATCCATATGGTATTATCACTAATTAACAATGCGAATGGCTCTCCTAATATTCTATCTCCATCTGTAAATTCGGTTATATTTCCATTGATATCTAATTTCGCTAACTTACCAATAGCCTCACTTATCCATATATTACCAAAGTTATCTTCTGCTATAACTGCTGGTTGAGAACCATTTAGTTGCATCCTATATATCTTAAACTCTTCATTACTAGCATCGAATCGAGTTACTATATCTTTATCTATTAATGCTAGCCATACATGATCGTTAGAGTCTATGTATATATCAGTAGGTAATCCATTGTCATAGGTTTTAAATATTTTTGAACCTCCATTCTTAGGATCAAAGTAACCAAACTGCCTACTTAGTGGATCTGTAAACCATATCTTACCATTAGAATCATCAGCCAACCTAATTATACTTGTACCATTAAATGTATATGATTCAAATTGATTATTTGTAATATCAAAGCGCCATAATCTTGGCTTTACACCATCACTGATCCAAATATATCCATTGTTATAGATAGCATGTAATGGATTTAATGTATCATATGGTAGTGCATATTCCTTTAACTCGAACTTCATCTCGTCAAGATCTGGTTTTATGAAAGGACTAAATACTTTTGATATACTTAATGCTTTACTTCTCTCAACATTTACTTCTATGAACCATCTTCCATTAGATGTTATAGTTCCATTTGCAATATATTTTGTATCATCAATTTTTACAAGATCTATAACTAATGGACTTACATCTTTACCTATTTGTCTTAACTTTAGTTTTGCATTTAGCAGATCATCTAAAGGTTGATCATTTATATCTGTAACCTTTAAGATGAATGTGTTAAGACCTATTCTTGCAGGTGTAAAGGTTAGAGTTATTTTAACATCATCAATTAAAGTAGAATTGTATATCTTTGGGATAGTATTATCTATTAAGGATAGTTTTTCTATCTTTGTATCATAAAATGGAAATTCAGATGCTGGTAACCCTGTATTAGTTAGAAACGCTATACTTAACAATAGAATTATACCTATTGTTACTTCTATTCTAATAGAATTCTTAAATTTATTATACATAATTTGATAATTTGTCTCTTCTCGAGTCTTTATCATTACAAGTAAGCGTTTGTGAATAATCTGATTATACCCTCCACTAGCAACCATGAGAGCAACCAATGAGAGTTTAATAATCAATATCATACCATACGATGATCTAAGTAAGAGGTTCAGATCATCTTCAATTGTAAGAAGCAATACTGGACCACTAATTGCTAATATACCTAATGTAACTATAGCCACCTTTGAGAAACGTGGTATAATAAGCGTTACAAAAAATACATTCTTCTCACCTAATCTCTTCAACGATGGTAAAATAGTAAAGAGAAGATAGAATAACATACCTATCCATAATGCTGCTAAGGTATTATGAACAAAATCTATAGATAAATTAATCAATGATGTAGCAGAGTGGCCTGTAGCACTAGATAAGAAGAGTAAGCTTAGACCTACAATTAGTATACTAATATATATGATAGTGTTATCCCTTAATACTAGATATAGACTAAGTGCTATAAAACCTATAATAAGTCTTAGTAGAATTAGCATACCAAATGATGTTTCTATAACATTTGTCAATACTGTTCCTAATGTTAGAGATTGTATAGTAAGAGTAGCTATACTAGAGATTATTACTAAACCAGCACCAATTATATATAATTTGCTAGTTGTTCTCTTAAGATCTGGTATCGCTTCTTTTATCATATCGTTTAATAATTCTCTACAATTCTTCCACAGATAAAGAGAACCAAATCCTATACCAACTATAATGAACTGTCCTACTATACCTGGGAATCGTGCTAAAGTATCAGGTATGTATATAACCTCTGTTCTTTCTTCCTTAGTAGGCGCTACCTCTACATCTCCAACAATGAACGAGAATGTATAGTCTACTATATGTCCATCTACTTTTGACAAGACTCTACTATTTACGGAGTATACATCATCTGGTAGTGATGGTTTTAATGTCACTATTAGTGTTGTATCACTATTGTAATATTTACTATCTCCATTATCAACTCTCTCACCATTAGAGTTCATTACTCTAATATAGCTAAATTTTTCATCTACTGCTTCACTATATGTTATGATAATATGCGATGGTGCATATGTTAATCTCTCAAGACCAGAGGGTGTAGAGTCCATTATTAGTGGATGAGCACTCACAGCAATTGGTGTAACTATTAAGATTAATATGAGTAGATAATATTTAAAATTCAACCTAATAAAATTCAGGCATACTCATATTTTTAATTTATGGTACACTCATCGAATAAGTGATATTATTAACACTAGTCAATTATTAAGAGTATATAATGTATCTAATACCTTAAAATATTTATTTGAGCTTTTTAAATAACACTTAACCCACGGTAGCTCAGCCTGGTAGAGCTTCCGGCTGTAGTGGTTAGCTATGGCTAACCTTTTCAGCCTACTAGGCTAACAATAGAAACCGGAGCGTCGCAGGTTCAAATCCTGCCCGTGGGATCATTATGACTTAGCATTAATGAGGGTTAGAGTATCATATGGAAGATTAAGAGAGTTCATAAAGATGTATATTGCTGTTGATAAGAAGAGAAGAGATAGTTACCATGAAGGTAACGTAGTATGTCCATGATGGTAAGAAGTTGATGCCATTGGTGAAGCAAGTAATGCAGAATGCCAATGTTAGCATTAGCAAGGTAATTGCTTATAATGCTTAAGAAGAATTTGATCTCTTGCTTATAATAATATAGAATCTGTCATAAAGGTCAGAAAGAATGCACCAACAAAAACAAGAGGATACATGCCTAGGAAACTATGTTAAAGCAGATCTTTATACATGGAAGCAAAATCAGCATTCTCAGCGTTCAAGCACACTTTTGGAGAGTATGTTAAAGCTGTGAGATAGAAGAATATGGTTAAAGAACTGATGCTTAAGGTTTCGATATACAACATGTTCATTGAATCAAGTGGATGGGATGATTACTGTGCTAATTGTTTTACATAGCATAAACATTAAAAAGAGATTTAAATACTGATCAGAGAGATTGTATTATATTATCAACAAAGAGTAAAGAGAAGCTAAATGAATCTATAGTATAATAATATTCAAGAATAGTGTAAGAGATAAGTAGTTAAAGATATCAGATAAGACAAAGAGAAGGTTAGGAAGAGATAGCAAAGTTATGGGAGAGAGTATTGAGATAACAAGAAATATTAATGCTATACACTAGGATAAGCAGTAAATGGTATGTTCTCATAATACATTTTATCTAATTTATGATAATATCTTCAATATAGATAGATAATAGATAAATTATACTTTAAATTTCGATATATATCCCTTATTAGTTAAGATAGATAATGAAGGCAATGATGATAGCAAGTATAGCATTGTTAATAACTATGGCAAGTGCTTATGGGGCACAACAATATGGATACCAAGCAATAAAACCTGGTGGTTCATATAGTGAGATAATTGGTGTTAAAGGTCAGATATATCCATATACTGGTAGTTCTACTACTGATCATGTAGATAGAATGATATATCTATTTAGTAGCAAGGAACCATACCTATCTGTAGGATTAGGGCATGTAGAGTATAGTTATGGTAATATCTACTACACAAGATATTTTGATGAAGGATTAAAGCAAAATATACATTGGGTATATAATGGTTCTCCAACCAATTGGTATACTGCTGAGGTGTATACTACTAGTAGCACCTCAAAAACATATTATTGGAAGATTAATGGTCAAGTTATAGGTTCGTGGGATTGCACAACTTGCAATCCAATAAATATAGCAGGGGTGACATCATGGGGTAATAATGCAAATTATGTTAATGGTAACTTTAAAGATCTACAATTAAAGAGAAATACAGATACAAATTATCAATACTTTAACTCTGTAGCTAATTTAAGAAAATGTTATGAAGAGCCAACTACATTAGGATTTGAATATCCATTACAAAACAACTCTATAAATCAATTAATAGTAGATGCTACTAGTGTGCATGAATGCAGTGGAGATGTTTATAATGGATGGTTGTATAGAGCAGGTAACTGGGGTTGATGGAGATGAATAGTAACATAATTATACTCTCAATACTAATAATATTAGCAATCTCAATTACAGCATATATTAGCGTAGGAGAGAGATTACCAATTAAAGGAATAATTAATCAAGATAATACAGAAACACTAAATCAGTTTAGAGTGCCAAAATATATACCAACAGGTTACCAATTATACACATCATCTAATGTTCCTCCTCAGATGTTAGAGATAGAGTATAGAGGTGTTGATGCAAATGATTGGATATCGTTTGTTGCTGATATAGATGATCCAAATGTTGAGAAAGGAGAACAATTATTCTTAGATTATAAAGCAGAGATTCAGAGAGAGACCCAGAGAGGAGATAGAATACAGATATTTAAGATAAATGGTAATCCAGCAATGGGTTGGGAGGCAGGCACTAAGGATAGTATATTATTATTTGATAATGGAACTAGAAAGGTAATAGGAGAGAGCAAATATAATGCAGGAATCGCAATGATAGATGAGAAGGAGAAGGTATACTATAGTATATCAAGCCCAAATCTCTCATTAGATGAATTGAAGAAGATGTTAGAATCTATATATCAATAATATTTTTTAACTCTTTATCAATAAGATGTTGTCAAGAATTTACCATGGGATTGAGTTTGCTTATTTTTATTGTTCTCCTCACCTATTATATGCCTATGATTGACTTATAAAGGGAGCGAAGCTATTTAAGTGAAACAAGAAGGTCTATAGATAAAGTAATAGCAGCACTGATCTATCACTCTTACTATCCTATCATAAGATAGATATACTTGGTAATTTCTCACATGAAGCAGTTAGAGAATGTAATAATGCTTGAACAAGATACTATCCTAATCAGATAGATGGTATAGAAGATACATATCTGTCGGTGAGACTAGGTAAAGAACAGTTATTTATATGGACTGTTAGAGATGTGGAAAGTGATAGCAATAAGATGATCAGATCATACTATAGAATGAAATCACTACAAAGAAACTATTGATACTTGTAGAGATTCATGGTATAAATCAGCATGAATATTGAGTTGAACTATAAGCATATTACATTTGGTTAGCATAACATAGAGAGATGGCTTACATCTTGAAGAGTAGTTAAGACAATTCTATAATAGATTCCAATGGAATGTAAGCATAAAGAGCATATAGAGGTTCGTGGAAGCATTAATGATATTCTACAACTTTATAGCTGTGAAGTTGATAGCACCGTATCTAAATATATCTATAAAAAATGTAATGGTATAGACAAAGCGAACTATAGAATTGAGATTTTTAGATGAATAATAAGATTAGAGTTTAATAGAAATAATTAATATATACATATTCTAAGGAATAATATAGTTAGAGAATGAATAATTAGAACTAAATAATGAATCCATAAGCACTATATTATGTTTTTCATATCTTTATCCTATCGTATTAAAAGTTTGTATTTTATATACATAGATGTATCTCAACAATATAAGCACATTATATTTATATTAAAGGATTTAAGATGAGTAGATATAATGGAACTTAATAGTAGGAAGACTATTGGAGGTTATGAGAGAACTCCTCATAGAGCAATGTATAAGGCTATGGGTCTAACTGACGAAGATCTCTTAAAACCTTTAGTAGCTGTATCTAATACATGTAATGAAGCTACACCATGTAACATACATTTAGGAAGGTTAGCATCTATAGTTAAAGAAGGCATAAAAGAATCTAATGGTACTCCAAGAGAGTTTACTACTATAGCTGTTAGCGATGGTATCTCTATGGGTCATGAAGGCATGAAGGCATCTTTAATAAGTAGAGAAGTTATAGCAGATTCTATAGAGCTAATGGTTCATGCTCATCAATATGATGCTATTGTAGGGATTGCAGGGTGTGATAAGAGTCTTCCAGGTACAATGATGGCTATGGCTAGATTAAATATACCATCAGTATTCTTATACGGCGGAACCATAATGCCAGGTTATTACAATAATAAGGCATTGAGTATACAAGATGCATTCGAAGCCGTAGGTTCGTATGCAAAGAATCAAATAACATTAGAAGAACTAAAGGCTATAGAAGACCATGCATGTCCTGGTGCAGGTTCTTGTGGAGGAATGTTTACTGCTAATACAATGGCATCTGTAAGCGAGGCTATAGGATTAGCATTGCCATATAGTGCTAGTATACCTGCAGAAGATCCAAGGAGAGAGAAGATATGTAGAGATGCAGGCAGAACAGTAATGAACCTTTTAGAGGTTGGCATAAAGGCTAGAGACATATTAACATTTGAAGCATTTGAGAATGCAATAATGATAATTAATGCAATAGGCGGTTCTACAAATGCTGTTTTACATTTGCTTGCTATATCAAGAGAAGCGGGAGTTAAATTAACATATAAGGATTTTGAGAGGATAAGGAAGAAAACTCCACATGTATCAGATATGAAACCCGGAGGTTCATATCTAATGTATGATTTAGACAAGATAGGGGGAGTACCTCTCTTATTAAAGATGTTACTTGATAAAGGATTACTAAATGGTGATATACTAACTGTAACTGGTAAGAGTATGAAAGAGAATCTAAAGGATGTAAAGATAGGTCATCTTAATGACATAGTAAAGCCTATAGATAATCCTATTCACAAAGAGGGAACTATAAAGATATTACATGGTTCATTAGCACCAGATGGTGCTGTTGTAAAATTATCTGGTATTAAGAGGTTAGAGTTTGAGGGTAGAGCAAGGGTATTTAATAGAGAGGAGGACGCTTTTAATGCTGTAACAGATGGGAAGATAAAAGAAGGAGATGCTATTGTAATTAGATATGAAGGACCTAAAGGGGGACCTGGAATGAGAGAGATGCTTGCTGTAACCGCTGCTATAGTAGGACAAGGATTAGGAGAGTTGGTAGCACTAATAACAGATGGTAGATTCTCTGGAGCTACTCGTGGTTTGATGATTGGTCATGTAGCACCTGAAGCGGCAGTTGGAGGCCCAATAGCTTTGGTTAAGAATAATGATAAAATATATATAAATGCAAAGAGAGGAAGATTAGATCTATTAGTAAGCAAAGATGAGATAGAAGAGAGAAGAAAGAAGTGGAAAGGTATAAAACCAAGGTATGTATCAGGCGCATTAGCAAAATATGCTAGTTTAGTTACCTCAGCGTCTGAAGGAGCAGTAACTATACCAACATTTAAGAATAAGATAATTGATTAGTATTATATGAAGTGCATATTCTGTTCTATCGTTGAGAAGGAGAGAGAAGCTGCATATGTTTATGAGGATAAAGATTTTATTGCTATCATGGATAAGTATCCAATAAATATAGGTCATACTTTGGTATTGCCAAAGAGGCATTATTCAACACTGTTAGATATGCCTTTAAATGAGATATCAAAATTATTTGTTTTAACTGCACATCTAGCAAAGGCTGTTGTGAGGTCAGTAAACTCTGATGGATTTAGTATAGGACAGAATAATGGAGAAGCTGCTAATCAATTGATACCACATGTTCATGTACATATAGTTCCAAGACATATTAATGATATGACAAAATGGGCAAGTAGAAGATTCGTTACATTTGAGCAATTAATTTTAGTTGCTGAGCAGATAAAGAATAGATTAGTGGTAGAAGAGATAAATAATAAACCAGTTATATAGCTATAAGATATTCTAGATCTGCTTTAGATAATCCAATGCCAGATCTTGCATCCCTCCTTGCTATTATATTACCATCTTTAAAATAGATTAGTGTAGGAATTGTAGTTATATTAAATCTATCCCATAAAGGGTTTTCATCTTCATTGAGCTTAACTTTGATAAGATTACAATTCTTAGCTTTGAATGATTCAAAGATCGGTTTAAATGCTGAGCAATATGGACACCAGTCTGCATAAAATAATGCTATGACATTACCCTTGCTGATAAATTCATCTATATTATTTGCGTCTATATTCATACCATAAATTAAAAATTGTTATATTTAGTAGTTTCTATAATTCGCTTTAAAGTAAGGTATTACCTTTCTACCAAACTGCTCTATACTCTTGTAGTATCCTTCACCCCAGAATCTTATTATGAAATGATTCACTCCAGCCTTTATAAACCTCTCGAAGACTGGAATTATATCGTCATGATTTCCTATGCCTATAGATGACCTTGCTATGTTATCTGGTATGTCCTGTGCAGCTTCTCTCATCTTTTGCATCAATTCTGGGTTTGTCATAGAATACTCGGTAAAATATTTTCTAAAATCAAAATCCGAGCGTTGTTGTATATTATATACTTTTAACAATTCAGGTTTGTATAGACCAACCTTTACTGCACTTCTTAGTTTTAACCATGCTTCTTCTGGTTCATCTGTAAAGTATACATCTATATCAAGTGCAAAGCTAAAACCGTCTAAATCTCTTCCAACCTTTTTTGCTTCATCTCGTATTATAGATGCATGATACTCATATAACTCTGGCGTATATGCTATTGGAAGCCAACCATCTCCATATCTAGCGGTTATAGATAATGTCCTAGAAGCACCAGCAGCAATATAGATTGGTGGAAACGGTTTTCTTATACTACTAGCCTGTAAGCAAGCATTATTAAGCCTATAGAATTTACCAGTAAACGATACTCTATTTTCTGGTGAAGATTGGAGTAATAATCTTATAACTTGCAATTGTTCTTCAAACCTCGATACAGGTTTATCCCACTCTATACCAAACTCGTTTATATTCTGAGCCTCTCCTGCACCTATTCCGAGTATAGCTCTACCATTAGATAATCTATCCATTGTTATAGTTTGTAATGCTACAGTTGAAGGATGTCTTCTTACGGCATCTGTTACACACGTACCAAGCTCAAGTCTTTTAGTTACTTGTGTAGCAGCGGCTAAGAATATCCATGCATCATTAACTATAGCTTTGGGCCATTGAGGCACATTTGTATGATCCATAGCCCATGCAGAATCATAACCGAATCTATCAGCGATCATAACAGCCATCATCTGCTGCTCCTCATTAAACCCTAATCTTGCAACATTCAATCCTTGCTGTATGCCAAATTTTATCATGCAGAAATCTACATATTACAATTATATTAGTATTATCATTTCTCTAGATCTTATCTGCATATCAGATCTCATATTATGTATTATAAATCTATAAATGAGATATTTATATAATAATATTTTATAAATATATAGTTTAATTTATATTTAAGTTTATTTGAAACTATATAATGTCAGATATAATAAGAAGGAAGAAAGGATGGATCTTAGGTATAACTATATGTATAGGAGGCTTTTTGATAGCATTGCCAAATCTACCATGGATAAGACCTGAGATAATTGAAGATGGAGAGATAGTAAAAATATATGACGATGGTTCTTGTGTAGTTGAGACTAAAACCAAGTTTATACTTAATGTTTGGAATTGTAAAGAATATAATTTAGGAGATGAAGTTCAGATTAAATATAGAAAAGATACATCACTTGCTGATATAATAACTAAAAAGTGATAAGTCATACGAAATTGCTCAGTTATAATAATGATTTTTATATGCTTTGTTACATATTATTCTACATACAATAAATGACATTTATTTTATGATAGATTAGTATCATAACATTAATATTATTTTGTGACTATTGTTACAGCGTAATCTTATTATTATTTAGTTGATATTAAATTATATGCCTTTTGAGAGTATAAGAGAGTATATTGATAGATTAGAAGATATAGGTCAACTTAGACATGTTAAGAGTAAGGTTAGTAGTGATCTTGAGATAGGCGAGATATTAAGAAGACTTGTTTATAAACAAGGACCTAGTGTATTGTTTGAGAATGTAGATAATTATAAGATGAAAGTATTAGGGAATGCATTTGGGAGTATAAAGAGGATGGAGATAGCATTAGAGATGAAGAGGTTTGAAGAGATAGGTGAAAGAATTGTAGGATTGACAAGAATGGAGATACCAACTAGTATGATTGATAAGATAAAGATGCTCCCCAAACTATCTGAAATTACTGAATATGCTCCAAAGACAGTTAATAAAGGTACTGTAATGGAGAATATAGGTAAAGCAAACTTATTGGATTTACCAGCATTAAGGTCATGGCCAAATGATGCAGGAAGATTCATAACATTTGGATTAGTATTAACAAAACATCCTGAAAATAATGTTAGAAATCTAGGGGTTTATAGGATGCAGATAATAGATGAAAAGAAGGCTATAATGCATTGGCAGATACATAAACGTGGTGCACAACATTATCTTATGAAAAAAGAAAAGAACGAGAAGATTGAGGTTGGAGTTATAATAGGAGCAGACCCAGCAACTATATTTGCAGCAGTTGCACCAGTACCAGAAGGTCTTGATAAGTATCTATTTGCTGGCATAGTAAGAAAGAAGGGTTTAAGATTAGTGAAATGTAATACAATAGATCTCGAGGTTCCAGCAGATGCAGAGATTGTATTAGAAGGATACGTAGATCCTAATGATATTAGAATAGAAGGACCTTTTGGAGACCATACTGGATATTATACACCACCAGAACCATATCCAACCTTTCATTTAAATAGTATCATGCATAGAGACGATCCTATCTATCATACTACAGTAGTAGGGAAACCAATTGTAGAAGATGCTTACATTGGGAAGGTTATAGAAAGATCATTTCTTCCATTGATACAAATGTTTCATCCAGAAGTTATAGATTTTGCTATGCCAGCAGCAGGATGGTTTCAAGGTTTAGCAATAGTATCAATAAAAAAGATATATGCTGGACAAGCGAAGAAAGTAATGCTAGGTTTATGGGGGTTAGGACAATTATCACTAACTAAAATCATAATTGTTGTAGATCATGATATCAATATTCATGATATGAATGATGTTATATGGGCTATAACAACTAGAGTAGACGCAAGAAGGGATATAATAATTATAGATAATGCACCAACAGATACACTAGATCCAGCATCACCATTACTTAACCTAGGTTCAAAACTTGGTATAGATGCAACTCAGAAATGGAAAGAAGAAGGATATGAGAGAGAACCACAAGAGCTATCAGTTGTAGATAATGTTACTAAAGAGTTAGTAGATAGGAGATGGAAAGAGTATAATCTAGAATGAATTAAATAACATTCTTGTCTAATTACAGATATGCTTCTAAGGCTAGATATAGATGATATATTTGAGAAGATAAAGAAGAAAGAGAGACTTGGTTATGATGATTGTCTTAGACTTATGAATATTGATATCCATACACTAGGTTACATAGCAAACATGCTTAATAGAGATATTAATGGTAATACTGTCACATTCATCAATAATCTTATATTAAATTATACAAATGTATGTGTAACATATTGTAAATTTTGTGCGTTTTATAGACCTCCTAATCATGAAGAAGGTTATACCTTATCTATTGATGAATGTTTAAAGAGAATAAAGATGGCAGAAGAGAATTATAGAATAAAACAAGTATTATTACAAGGAGGACATAACCCATCATTAAAGTTAGAATTTTATGAAGAGCTATTTAAAGCCATAAAGAAGAATAGTAAAGTTGCTATACATGGTTTATCACCATCAGAGGTAGATATGATCTCTAAGGTAGAAAAAACATCTGTTAGAGAGGTTCTAGCAAGGTTAAGATCTGCTGGTTTGGATTCACTCGCTGGTGCGGGTGCAGAGATTCTAGTAGATGAGGTTAGAGAGAAGATAAGTCCATTAAAGATAAAAAGTGACGAATGGATTAGGATAATGGAAGAGGCTCATAAGTTAGGTATACCATCTTCTGCAACTATGATGTATGGTCATGTAGAATCTTTAAACGATAGAGTAACTTCATTAATGAAGATAATAGAGTTACAAGAGAAGACAGGAGGATTTATAGCATTTATACCCTGGAGTTTTGAACCTAATAATACTCTTCTAAAAGACGAGGTAAAGTATTCATCAGGTGGTTTAGATCTATTAAGAATGGTATCTGTATCAAGAATAATGCTTTATGGTTTGATCAATCATATACAATCATCATGGCTTACAAATGGAATTAGAATGGCTCAACTGGCATTACTATACGGAGCAGATGATTTTGGAGGAACCTTATATGGAGAAGAAGTAGTAAGTGCCACTGGCGCCAGATCTACTACATTAAATGCTAGTAACATAATAGATGCTATTAAAGCACTCAATCTTAGGGCAGCAGAAAGAGATAATATGTACAATATAATTACAATATTATGATTCATATAGCTCCATACATTATAAAGATATTATTAATTGATAATACTTTTGAAAAGTATTTGGCATAAAATTTATTATGTGCAGATGCATATAGCTAAATATGAAAATCCCTTACCGAAATGGTGTTAGGATTATAGGTGACATCTTATTTATAATTAATGACTTTGGTTCAGAAGGTATCAATATAACTCAATTATTGAGAAAGGCTAACATGTCATATAATAGACTATCACAATTATCAAGGCAGTTAATAACTGCTGGACTAATTGAAGAGAAGAATGAAGATGGTAAGCATCTATATCTTATAACTCAGCGTGGAAGGGAGTATCTAGATAAATATCAAAGATTCAAAGAGATAACAAACTCATTTGGTCTAGAACTATAAACAATATCTAATCAATTTTTCAAACATATGATCTTTTATTGATAAGCGCTAATAACTATTATGAGAGCTTTTGTAGAGATATTTATAGAGGCGGGGAGGGATCTTCTTGCATCTGCAAGATACATAAGAAGTATAGACGGAGTGATTGAGGCATATGCTGTATCAGAACATTGCGATATAATTGCGCTTATAGATGGTAAAGACTTTAAAGATATATTTGAAGTTGTTATGAGAAAGATACGTATAATTAGAGGTATAACATCTACTAGGATACTTCCATGTATAGATATTAAACAAAACGATCAGGTTTCTTTATAGTTTTACCATTACTATATATGATGTAATAATTTAGTTGAAATCATTTATTATATAAAATATCTATAATATATTAACATGGAATATGTATATATCTTTATTAAAGGTAACTAATATATAAATTGATTTCGAAAACATAAAATAACCGAGTTATTATTATATATGGAAGGTGATTTGAGTGGCAATGCAACAGCAACAAGTTCCAGTATTAATTTTGAAAGAGGGAACATCACAAACTAAGGGTAAAGATGCTCAAAAGAATAACATAACAGCTGCAAAAATAGTTGCTGAGATTGTAAGAAGTAGTTTAGGTCCTAGAGGCATGGATAAGATGCTTGTAGATACCCTAGGAGATGTTACTATAACAAATGATGGTGCTACGATATTAAAAGAGATGGATGTACAACATCCAGCAGCAAAGATGATGGTTGAGATAGCAAAGACTGTAGATAATGAAGTGGGTGATGGAACTACATCATCAGTAGTATTAGCAGGTGCTTTATTAGAAAAGGCTGAAGACCTAATTGAGAAGAATGTACATCCTACTATAATAGTAGATGGATATAAGAAAGCATTAGCAAAGGCAGTAGATATTTTACATGAAGTATCAACAAAGATCAATACTACAGATAAAGAGGTTCTTAAAAATATAGCAATAACATCTATGAGATCCAAACTCGTAGCGGGGGTAGCATCGCATTTATCAAATATAGTTATAGATGCTGTATTATCAGTAGCTAAGAATGGAAAAGTGGATATTGACGATATAAAGGTAGAGAAGAAGGCTGGAGGAGCAATAAGTGATACTCAATTAATCAAGGGTATAGTGTT
>JACAFH010000007.1 GCA_013538715.1 Candidatus Nitrosothermus koennekei
TCACCTGCTGCGTCTACATTAACTGTTATAGTATCACTAGGATCTCCTCTTAATGCAGTATCAGTTATTAATGCTCTTACCATTGATGGACCAAAGAATGTATCATTGCTTAATTCAATAC
This sequence comes from Candidatus Nitrosothermus koennekei, assembly GCA_013538715.1. GTDB lineage: Archaea > Thermoproteota > Nitrososphaeria > Nitrososphaerales > Nitrosocaldaceae > Nitrosothermus > Nitrosothermus koenneki. The sequence continues at coordinate 122 of JACAFH010000007.1, forward strand.
TAACCTCAGCATAGCTCTTCTGAATAGGCATAACAGCAGCAAATGTGCTAGTTACAAGCAATGCTGCTATTGCTAGACTCATCACTCTATTCTTCATATCTGCTCTAGCTGGCATATCATAATTGTATTATATAAGAATTATGAACAAATTATTCATTCTAATGAGAAACAATATTTGACATTAGTTATCGCTCATTAGCATCTTGTATGAGACAAGCATATCTTCAGCTGTGATAATAAGACTAATTTCCTAATATGATTAAATCATATAAAGATATAATTATTGAATTTAGATTAAAAATATAAATATTTGACTATAGTAAGCTATATAAAATAAATGAGCAGAATATAATCTATGAATGATCCAGAGATAGAAAGGATTATGAGAGAGAAGATGAAGAAACTAATGCAAAGTAATATTAGAATAGTAGATATAAATGGAGATAATATGCATCTCTTATTAAGTGAGAAGCCCATAATAGTAGATTTTTGGGCTCCATGGTGTGCACCTTGTAAATATATGCATTCTATCTTTGAGAGGCTTGCTTCAAGATATGGAGATAAGATACGATTTGCAAGAATTAATGTTGATGAGAACCAATTACTTGCTGCAAAGTATGAGATTGCTGCTATACCTACACTTCTACTATTGATAGATGGAAGAATAGTAGAAAGAGTAATAGGTCTAAAAGGCGAGAATGAACTGGATGGCATCATAAGAAGGTACATAGAGGAATAATCAAGATGGAAGAATGTATCGTCTGCTTTAAGAAGATGATAAAGTTAAAAGGTGGTAATTGTTTATTTATATGCCCTAATTGCGGTTTTAAAATCGATTGTAGTGATTGATTATCTCTTGGACTTTATATATAATGCCTCACTCCATTTAATTAGTTGATATAGATCATCTGTATATAGATAATATTCATTAGATTCTTTATTAACTCTATAAGCAAACATGTATACAGCGTGCATTCTTCCTCTTATATCATCGATAATCTCTTTTATTACTTGTATATTCTCTATCTTATCAGCATAGACTCCAATCAGGATCAGCTCATCTTCTCTCCAAATCTTATTAATAAATCGCATAAGTTCTATATCAAATAACGGATCTATCTTGGATTGAGAGCCTATAAAATAAGTATTCCATCCATAGATATAGAATATAGCATCAAGTATCTTACTCATGTTATTGGAAGCGGTATCTAATAGTATGCATGTTGCTCCTCTCTTTAAATTATTTCTAGGAGAGTTTAACTTGATAAGTATTATAGACTCTAGGATAATACTGTTTATAGCCATATGCTCTGAAGCGCTTATGTTACCTTTATTATATAATTCGCTAATAGTATTAATTGAAGGAATTATAACTTCTAGTAATAGTTTTATAGGTTCTGTGATTTGTAAGGAGTTATTAAGTATATTCTTGATATCGCGATGGTTAATGATTGCATCTATGTAATATCTTCTTACATCGAGTATATCATGCAGATTAAGTACATCTGCTGTAGTTTGATCTATATACCAAATATTACCAATACCAATACTCTTCCTCTTTACTATTGACATAGACTCTAAGAGTTTAAGATATTTGATTAATGTAATCCTATTTATACCGGTCTTCTTTGCTAATTCTACGCCTGATAAACCGGCTTCTTCCTCTCTTAAGGCATTTATTATCTTTCTTCTAATCTCTTCTAGTGTATATTCCATGATCTATTTTTATTAATTTATAATATATGCCTATCATAGTTGATTAACATATATCAAGTCCTACCTGCACCAAAGATGCTCATGATACTACTAATCATCATACCTACAGTTAACGAATTACCTAAATTCTCTTCAACGATTAGATTTATACTTAAAAGAATTCCTAATGATATTAACCCTCCATACTCTGCAATCTTCTTCAATAAAGTACGTTCTTTATTAAATGGTGCAGAAAGCATGCCAAATATCCATAAACCAAATAACCAAATCATGACCTTATCTGCTACATTTGATGGATCTATAAACATCATACTAAAATACATAGCAGTGATTAAGAAGTCTGTCTTCATAATTCTAGGGAATATAGAGTTAAACGAGTTCATTTTTATTATAAAGAATCCAAAACCACTACCTAATGCTATTACTGCTCCTAAACTTACAGCAATATATCCATAATTAGAGCAGTTTTGTAATAAGAATGCAGAAGGTTCTATAGTGTTACAAAATACATAGCTTGTAGCCATAACCATTGTAAATGATTTAATTATAATACTTGCTGCTAGTAAGAGAGCTTTATGCGAACCTTCTATCTTATCATCCACTAACTAATTTATCTTACCTGTAATATAAATATTGTAGAGTTTATATCATTAACTAAAGATAAAAAACATTGATCTACCTAGTTAAAATAATATATATTTACTCAAAAATAAGAATTAGAATAGTTTATAATTATTTTTGAAGTTAAACTAGCATCTATTTTTGAATGGTAACAATGATAAGAACTACTCGTAATCTTAGGAACATAACAAGAACTATTCATTATATCCTAGATTATATTGAAGCAATTTGCTAAATAATATAGATGTATAAATTCATAATATTTATAAGTACTACTCTTAAGTAGTATATGATATATAATGGTGACTCCACAATAGTTTTATAATTTTTAATATTATAAGATAATTATGAACATGATAAAATATAAAGAGATACCTATACTCCTAACAACAATCTTCTTACTTTATGTTATAGGAGATTATTTTACCACAGTAATTGCTATAGATGTATCTCCTTTAGGTATAAATGGAGAGATTAATCCTATTGCTGTTACATTATATAAAAATTATGGCATGAATAGTTTACTAGTTGTGAAACTCATTATGTTCTTACTTCTCTTAATAGTAACTATGGTTATCTTAAAGAGAAATATTAATACAAGATATATGGTAAAGAAGGTGTTATTATCCTTCATAGTATTCTCTAGCATAGTTGTAGGGATAAACATATACAGCATATTAACGGCTTAATGCCATAGTTTCTTGAAGAGTAGATCTATTGGTTGGATGATAGATTTACAATCTGTCCATAATGCTGCTATATTATCTTCATCATTCATAAAGAGTAGGATCTCATCGTAATCCTTCATTATAAAGCATGGTGAATCATAATCATAGTCGCTACAGATCTGTATACTAGTGTCTCCTAATATACTCATGAATTTGTTTGATAAATCTGTTATTATTTTTACATCTATATCGCTCTTAATACAATCAAGCACTTCATAATGATAGAGATGAAGCATCTCTTTCTCATCTGCAATTATGCGTAACCTCTCCATTGCATTACTACATAATTCTTTAGCTTTTGAGTATATACTATTCTTACCTTCTAATATCTGCATTTTATTACGCTCTTCCACTTCATCATATGCAAACTGAGGTAGCTCTGCCCATTTATTTAATAGTTCACTCTTTCTATTTGTGAAACTTTTAACCTTCTCCTCAAATACTCCTATTAGTATATCTATGGCTTCTTCAAAAGATATAGCAATATACTTTATTGGATGTTGCATACTCGTAATCACAAGTCCTTTATTCTGTAATTTTGTTAATAGATGATATGTCTCCGTCCTTGGTATATTCAATGCTTTTGATATATCTATAGCCTTTTTTGCACCGCTCTTTGCAAGATACATATATAGTTTTGCTTCGTTCTGTGTTAGTCCTAACTCTACAAGCCCTTTAAGAATATAATTTACAGATACTTCGCTATCTTCTCTGAATAATATGTTATACTCTGTAAGATTCTGATTTGACATACATATATACACAACTCTCTCTTATATAAAATATTCGTGTTTATTATTAATTTAATAAATAAATTATAATAAATATCCAATATAAAATCAATATTATAAAGATATTAGTATAAAAGTTTAATATGGTATTTATGATACATAAAATTAATATGTAATACAAGTTATATAATATTATTTACATAACAATACTATATGGGGAATAGCTATAAGACATTAAAAATCTCTTTATACTATTCTTAATGGAAAATTAATAATACAACTAATAGCCCGGCCCAGATTCGAACTGGGGTCAAGGGCTCCAAAGGCCCCTATGCTTGGCCGCTACATTCGGTGATTACTCTCCACCGGGCTACTCCGGGCTTTGATAATTATCATTAATACATCTTATAATCTTATATGAGAGTTTATCTAATCTAGTTGATGCATTGAAGGTTAATGTAAGCATATATGGTTTAAGCACTGAAGGATATTATCTAGCATCTATCTTATCGTCTAATGGTGCTAATGTATCAATAATAGATGAGTTAAAGATGATGGCTATTAATGTGCCTCCCTCTATTACAATGAGTTATCCAAACGTAGAGACATTAATAGAAGAGGACACGCTCCTAAAGTTGGAGCATCAAGCAAAGACTATTCAAAATGCAGATTACATATTTTTTGCACCTAAAATAAGGAAGATTGGACAAGAAGCAAAGGATGAGATGACAAATAAATTCAAGAATGCCATAATGAATATAAATAAAAATACCAGTATAATCTTTAATCTGCCTTTAGGTTTTGGAATGAATCAAGAGTTTATAGAGATTCTAGAACGTTTTACTGGTTCAGAAATAAATTATCATTACATGCCACTAGGATTATACTCAAGTCTAATTGGTTCTAATAAGGTTGATGAAAGATTACTTAAGTTGCTTAATAATGTTGATAACAAATTACAAGTGTTAGACGTAGAATCTGCAGAGATAGTATATATTTCAAAGATACTATCGCATTATTTATCATTAATAAGTTCTTTTGAAGCATATAAAAATTCTAATCAAATAATTAAGATAGAAGAGGCTAGAGAACTCTATATTGATGATATAGCTTCAAGTTTATTTGATCTAAGAATGATATCACTCTCTATGCAATCTTCTACTCCATTAGCTTATCTTATTAATGGTAGCATAAAGAGTGTTGAGAATTATACTAAATATTTAATAGATAAAATAAAGAAGATCATTAGGCGATTAGAGTTAAGGAGCAATAATATCAAGATATACTTGATTTGGAGTATGGACAAATATGAGATGAGAGGAGATAGAATATTTATGAGTGAGATTTTAAAGAGCAAAATAGAGGAGAATATAACAGAAGTAAAAAGAGAATACATAAACAGATTGGATGATAAGATACCTTTAGTTATCTCATGTTCAAGATATGATTATAACAATCTAAAAGAGAAGGGTATTAACGACGCTATAAATATAAAAGCAAATCCATTTTGTGAAATGCTAAAAGATTGATAAATGGCATGATAGTAATATGAGACATGGAAGAGCCACTAGATTATGAAGCAAAATACAAATATCTATTAGCAGAGTATGACAACTATAGAAAAAGGGTAGAGAAGGATGCAGAGATTAGAATTCTTGATGCTAAATCAAGAATCTTACTTAAGATTATAAATATTAGAGATGATCTAGAGAGAGCTATAAATATTTGCAAGAAGAGTAATGATATTAATACATTATTAGAAGGATTAGATTCCATAATAAAGCATATAGATGATATATTATCAGATGAAGGAGTGCATGTAATAGATACTAAAGATAAAAAGTTTGATCCAAATCTACATGAAATTATCTCTTTGATTGATAATGATGAATTACCAGAGCATACAATAGTGAATGAGTTGAGAAGAGGTTATAAATTAAACGATAGAGTTATTAGGCCTAGTCTTGTTGAAGTATCAAGACGTAAAGAAAAGTAATGTTAATATTAATAAATAGATAATCACTCTCTAGAATGAGCAAGATAATTGGAATAGATCTTGGAACGAGTAATTCTGCAGCCGCAGTTATTATAGGAGGTAAGCCTACTATAATACCAGCAGCAGAAGGTACTACTATAGCAGGAAAAGCATTTCCCTCTGTAGTAGCATTTACAAAAGATAATCAATTACTAGTTGGAGAACCGGCTAAGAGACAAGCAGTAACTAACCCAGAAGGCACAATCATAGCAGCAAAAAGAAAGATGGGTACTGATTTTAAATTCAAGGTATATGGTAAAGAGTATACTCCTCAACAGATCTCAGCATTCATATTACAGAAGATAAAGCGTGATGCTGAAGCCTTTCTTGGAGAGCCGGTAACTAAAGCTGTAATAACTGTTCCTGCATATTTTAATGATAATCAGAGACAGGCAACAAAAGATGCGGGAACTATTGCGGGGCTAGATGTGGTAAGGATAATAAACGAACCTACAGCTGCATCTCTAGCATATGGATTAGATAAAGCAGAGAAGGATCTAAAGATCATGGTCTTTGATCTTGGAGGAGGAACTTTAGATGTTACTATCATGGAGATGGGTGGAGGAGTATTCGAGGTAAAGAGTACAAGTGGAGATACACAATTGGGAGGAACTGATATGGATAATACTCTAATTGAATACATACTTAATAGATTTAAAGAAGAGAAGGGTGTAGATCTAAGAAATGATAAGAATGCTCTTATTAGGATAAGAGAAGCGGCAGAGAAGGCAAAGATAGAATTATCTACGCTCTTAACTACAGATATCAACTTACCATTTATAGCCTTTGATAAAGAGAAGAATATGCCATTAAACCTTGAGATGACTTTAACGAGGGCAAAGTTAGAAGAGTTACTAAAACCTATAATTGAGAGGTGTAAAGCACCAATGCTTCAAGCATTGCAAGATGCGAAATTAACACCGCAAGATATTGATAAGATAATACTCGTTGGGGGACCAACTAGAATGCCAATGGTTAAAGAGTTTGTAAAGAATATTATGAATAAAGAACCTGAGGGTGGCGTAGATCCCATGGAGGCTGTTGCAATAGGTGCTGCTATACAAGGTGCTATAATTGCTGGTGATATAACGAGGGATATAGTATTACTTGATGTAACACCATTAAGTTTAGGAGTTGAGGTAGTTGGAGGATTGGTTGAGAAGATAATAGAGAGAAATACGACAATACCAACAAAGAAAAGCAAGATCTTTACCACTGCTGCGGATTATCAAACAGCAGTAACGATTCACATATTACAAGGAGAAAGGCCTATGGCAAGCGATAATGTATCTCTAGGAAGATTTAATCTAGAAGGAATACCTCCAGCGCCTAGAGGTATACCACAGATAGAAGTAACATTTGATATAGATGCTAATGGTATATTACAAGTGAGTGCAAAGGATCTAGCAACAAATAAACAGCAGAGTATTACTATAACTGCTACTACAAAGTTATCAAAAGAAGAGGTTGAGAGGTTAAGAAAACAGGCAGAAGAGTTTGCAGAACAAGACAAGAAGAAGAAAGAAGAGGCTGAGTTAAAGAATGAAGCGGATGCTCTAATCTATACTGCAGAGAAGATGGTAAAACAGGATCTTAAAGATAAATTAAAGCAAGAGCAGATAGATAAGATAAATAAAGGTATAGAGGCTCTTAAAGATGCGTTGAAAAATAATGCAGAGATAAAATCAAAGTTAGAAGCGTTAAAGAATATTCTAGGAGAAGTTAGTGCAGAAGTTTATAAATCAACTACTGCTACTACAGAGCAGAAGCAATAATTTTTTTTTGATCTAAAATGAGAGATTATTATGAAATTCTTGGAGTAGATAGGAATGCTAGTAAAGATGAGATAAAACAAGCGTATAGAAAGTTAGCATTAAAATATCACCCAGATAGGAATAAATCTCCTGATGCTGCGGAGAGATTTAAAGAGATCTCTGAAGCCTATGCAGTATTATCTGATGACGAGAAGAGAAAGATATACGATACATATGGATACGAAGGGTTATCTGGAAGATATACACAAGAGGATATATTCAAGAATGTAGAGTTTGATCTAGAAGAGATATTTAAGGATCTTGGGTTTGGTTTTGGAAATATATTTGATAACCTCTTTAGAAGAGAGTTTAAGAGGAGAGAGAGAGAGGTTATCGATGTAACTATAACATTAGAGGATGTTCTAAGAGGCAAGAAGGTTGATCTTGATATTCCAACAAATGTAAGATGCGAAGTATGTAATGGAAGTGGAGCGTATCCTGGAACGAAGATAGTTACATGCTCTGTATGCAAAGGAAGTGGACAGATTAAGAGAGTTACGAACCAAGCATTTGGTATGTTTGTTAGCATAGAACCTTGTAGAGCGTGCTCTGCAAAAGGAAAAGTAGTAGAGAAACCTTGCAATAAATGTAATGGCAAAGGTATAGTTATTGAGAATAAAAAGGTTAGTATAAGTATACCTAAAGGTGTTGAGAATGGAAATATGTTAAGATTCGATTATGATAATAAAGATGTATATGTTAGGATTAATGTAGAAGAACATAAGTACTTTAAGAGGATAGACGATGATATACTTTATGAATTGAGCCTTACATTTCCTCAACTTGCTCTTGGCACAGAGGTTAGAGTTCCTACACTTGAAGGGAATGAAAAATTAAAGATACCAGCAGGGACTCAAGTAAATACAGTATTAAGATTAAATGGTAAGGGCTTACCTAGATATGATGGATATGGTAGAGGCGATCAGTTAGTTAAGATTAATGTAAAGATCCCAGTAAATCTCACAGAACAGCAGAAGAGACTCATTAAAGAATTAGAGAAAGAGTTTCAATAGTTATATATCATGCTTAATGCGTATTCTATCCCATTTCTATCTCTGTACCATAGAATATTAATATACAATTTATGTAGAGTAATATGATGATGCAAGTAAATAAACGTGAAACATTGATAATAATACTTGCTGGCACTATAATGTTCGTATTCTTAATTAATAGCGTAATAAAATTCACTTATAATGCACTACCTCATACAATTATACATACGATTGGGATAGGATTATCGATCTTCCTAGTAACAATAGCAATATCTGCGTATAGAAGAACTAGATCATTAAGGTTTCTCTTATTGATATTAGGTTTCGTAGGATTTGCTGTAACTGAAGGAATGAATCTAGCGTCTTATGGATTATCTATCTTTACTCCAGAGTTAAATCTTTTAAATATAGAGATTACTCATCTATTCGGCGTATATGCATTACTATTATTAGCAATAGCTACGTTAAGAGGTGTATGATATGAACAATACAGAATTGATAAATATAATAAATATAATGCCTGGCATAAGATACAAAGAATTACAAAGAATTACAAAGATGGCTAATGGGACATTAAGTTATAATATAGATATATTAGAGAAAAATGGTGCTCTTAAAATAAAAAGAGATGCTGGAGCTACTAGATTATACCCAATTACAATGGATGAGAATACTATCAATATAATAAGTATATTAAGAGATGAATCTAGATTAAAGATTGTTAAATATCTATTAAAGAAGAAATATGCTACATATCCAGAGCTACAAAAAGTAATCAAAAAATCTTTCTCGACACTAACATGGCATTTAGATAAGATGATAGATGCTGGTATAATAAGTGTTAATAATACTATAGGAATGAATGAATATAATATAATAAATGAGTCTTTGATAAGCGATATAATTAAGAAGTATATAGATATAGTCAATAACTTCATAGATGTATGGTCCACCCTTTAGTATACATTTTATATGTTATAGAAAATATATTATTTCAATCCTATTATAGATTCAAACTATATCTGCAGAAAGTGCAAATAGCCAATTCAGCAATGTATTACTATGGAATATGTGATACAAACCTAACATATCAATAGCAGTAGATCCTATCATAACAACATTCAATGCATCATTCAACGTTGTATCATAAGTTATTGTAGGAGCAATAGGTATAATAGAAACATCACTTGCTGTAATGATAGTATTAATATCATTATTTATTTAATGAATAAATCAGTTGCTATATAGGATAACTCTTGCCATTGACTAGCGCATTTGCTATCCTATCTATATAATCTCTTGTTAGTTCTACTATTCTTAGCCATCTCCATGATAATGTGAATTGAGTATATGATTAGAGTTTATCCTCTCCTATACCTGCTACCTCTGCATTTAGTCATATCCTGCTTTATCCTAGTCAATATTCTTATCCTCTTATGATTATACACATATCAAATATATAATGGCGCCGGGGACGGGATTTGAACCCGTGCGACCACAAGGGTCACAGACTTAGCAGGCCTGCTCCATACCAGGCTAGGAGATTCCGGTCATAAACCCCGGCTCCTTTATCCCAGCGCACTAGATAATTTGTATACGATGAATTTTAATCTTAGCATTGATACATTCTCTTATGAAGATTAATATATATTCGCCTTCGCTTACATATCTGAATATAGAGAAGATTATAGATTTTATTAAGAGTATAACTAATGTGGAGATAGATAGATATGAAGAATTTTCTGAATATGTTAATATAGATGAGATAATTGCAGAAAAGATTGCAAAGACGAGAGTAACAGATTATAAAAAGCCTTTCAAAGAACCTGTGATTAGTAAGGATGATATATTATCTGAATTAAGAATGCAGTATAGTAATAACACATATGATGGGTTTCTATTTCAATTAATCATGAATTCTCTACTAAAAGATTATGTTATACATATAATATTAACTGATAGATTATTATGTACATTTGATGATAATGATTATAGATACCATCTTAGGAGTGTAATATTTGGTTATCCAGATATAATAAGTATAAGAGGGATTGTAGAAGCTCCAGCAAAACCTAGAGAATATTATATAATGGCTTATAAATACATACAAGAAGGTAAGAGTATAGATGGATTAGAAGAGTTATTTAAAGATAGAATAATAGGTTATGATACGAGAATAAACAATGTTATCGAGGGGTTGATACTTCAGATATTAAAATATCATATAATTGGTTATCCTTTCTGCAATAATAAGATGTGTAGACTATATAATGCTCATTGGCAAGAAGAATTGATAAATACACAAATAAATGGATATATATGTGAAAATGATAAGGATATATTACAAAGAATTCAGTAAATCTTATATTAAATACTTTATGACAATATACTAAACTCTATATTATTCTCTCTAAGTGAGTTCATAAGTCGTTGAGTATGCTCTGCATCTTCTGTCTCTAGACTAAGAGTAACTTTTGCACTACCTACTGCAACATCTTGACTTAATCTATCATGTAATACTTCTACTATGTTAACTCTATTAGCAACTATGGTATCTATAACCCGTTTCAATTCTCCTGGCCTATCAACTAATTGTATAGCTATCTTCAGCATTCTTCCTGTCTTTACTAATCCTTTAGATACTATCTGCCCAAGTAGATACATATCTATATTGCCTCCGCTTAGAATAGTTATTGCCTTCTTTCTACGAAACCTATCTGGATTAGAGAGCATATACGCTAATCCTACAGCACCTGCAGGTTCTACTACTAATTTACTCCTCTCCATGAGCAAGAAGATAGATTTTATTATCTCGTCATCATCTATTGTTACTATCTCATCTATATTACGAGAGAGTATTTTATATGTTAATTCCCCAGGATGTTTTACTGCAATTCCATCAGCTATAGTTGAACCTTTACTTACCTCTACTATCCTACCATCCTCAATAGAACGCTTCATAGCATCAAATGCATTTGATTGTACACCTATGATCTCTACATCCGGTTTTAATGCTCTTAATACAATACTTATACCTGCAGCAAGTCCTCCTCCGCCAATAGGAAGGGTTATAACATCAAAATCTTTGATCTGCTCAATAAGCTCTAATGCTATAGTTCCTTGCCCAGCAATAACATGTGGATCGTCAAACGCATGTATAAGTATAAGATTATTTTCTTTAGCAATCTCTAGAGCCTTTTGCCAAGATTGATCGTATAATGAACCATATAATATAATATTTGCATTATAACCTCTTATAGCAGATACTTTTGCTGGTGAAGCATTTACTGGCATGACTATGGTACAATCTATTCCATGTATTTTAGATGCATATGCTACACCTTGCCCATGATTTCCAGCAGAGGCTGCTATAACACCATTTCTTTTCTGTTCTTCTGTAAGAGATGCTATCTTTACATATGCTCCTCTAACCTTAAATGAACCAGTCTTTTGTAACGATTCTGCCTTTAAATAAACATCAGCATCACATAACTTGCTAAATGTATTAGATCTGTATAATGGTGTATAATGGATTATATTATTCAATACTCTTCTAGCATTTATAATATCTTCTAACCTTACATCTTCCATAGAGAAGTAAAGGTGTTACTCATATATATGAAGTTAGCCATAAAAATTAAAATGAGATCTTTGGTTTATAGATACCAAATACTTCTCTAAATATATCACTTATCTCTCCTAATGTAGCATAGCTCTTAACTGCCTCTATTATAAATGGCATAGTATTTTCATTACTATCTGCAGCTCTTCTAAGCCTTGATAATGTACTCTCTACCTTACTTTTATCTCTACTATTCTTTAACTCTCTTAATCTTTCTATCTGTTTCTTCTCTGATGCTGGATCTATGACATATATCTCTGGTTCTCTCTCTTCCTCCTCAATAAATTTATTAACCCCAACTATAATTCTCTTATTCTCATCTACCTCTTTCTTTAATCTATAGGCATTCTTTCTTATCTCATCTTGGAAATAACCTCTCTCTATAGCCTTTAATGATCCTCCCATCTTATCTATCTTTGCTAAATACTCGTTAACCTTCTCCTCTATTGTATCAGTTAGATACTCTATATAATAAGAACCACCTAATGGATCTACAACTCTAGTTACTCCACTCTCATATGCTATTATCTGTTGTGTTCTTAAGGCTATCTTTACTGCATGCTCTGTGGGTAATGACAATGCCTCATCTTTAGAATTTGTATGTAATGATTGACATCCTCCTAACACTGCTGCCAATGCTTGTAGAGTAACTCTTATGATATTATTGTCTGGTTGTTGTGCTGTTAAAGACTCTCCACTAGTCTGAACATGAAATCTTAGATGCATAGATTTAGGATCTTTTGCATTAAATCTCTCCTTCATTATCTTTGCCCAGATCCTTCTTGCTGCTCTAAACTTTGCTACCTCTTCAAGTATATCTATAGTGCAGCACCAGAAGAATGAGAGACGGGGTGCAAAATCGTCTATATCTAAACCACGAGCAAGACATGCATCTATATATGCTATAGCATTAGCAAACGTAAATGCTAGTTCTTGTATAGCTGTTGCACCTGCTTCTCTCATATGATAGCCAGAGATACTAACTGGATACCATTTGGGAATATATTTACTACAATATTCAACAGAATCTACAAATAATCTCATAGATTGTTCTGGAGGATAGATATATGTATTTCTAGCAATGTACTCTTTTAATATATCATTCTGTATAGTTCCTCTTAGTTCTTGTTGAGAAACATTTTGGTGCTCTGCTACTGCTATGTAGAATGATAAGAGTATATTTGCAGTAGAGTTTATAGTCATTGATGTGCTTACTTGTTCTAATGGTATGCCATCAAAACATGTCATCATATCCTTCAGTGAACTTATTGCTACTCCTACCCTTCCTACCTCTCCTTCACTCCTAACATGATCTGAATCATAACCTGTTTGAGTAGGAAGATCAAAAGCCAGACTTAATCCTGTCTGTCCTTGTTTTAATAAATACTTAAAACGCTTATTAGTCTCTTCAGCACTTGCAAAACCTGTATATTGTCGCATTGTCCATAATCTACTCCTATACATCTCATTATAGATCCCTCTAGTAAATGGATACTCTCCAGCATCTTCCTTTACCTCTCTATGCTTCTTATATATCCTCTCTACTTCTATATTAGAATCTGTAAGAAATTTCTCACTCATGATATCACCTTAATATCTCTTCTGCTATAATCTCTGATACTGTGTAAGGATCCATCTTGCCATCTGCTATAAGTTCTATATATTTGCCATATTTAGATTGTATTATCCTCTTTAACCTCTCGTTAACTATTCTCTCTGTCCTATCTATTATCTCCATCTCTATTCTTCTCTTCTCTACCTCCTTATAATTACTATGCTTTTTATTGATTACATTCTCTATATTATCTATCAACTCTTTTATGCCTTCGCCTGTAAGGGCTATAGTCTTTAATACTATCTTCTCACTCTTGTCTACAATAAGATCTTTTATATCATAGTAAAGCTTCTCTGCACCATCTAAATCTGCCTTATTAACAACATAGATATCGCCTATCTCTGTTAAACCAGCCTTTATAGCTTGTACACTATCTCCTGTTTGAGGATTAAATACAACAATTACAACATCTGCTACCTTTATTATCCCAGCATCTAATTGCCCAGCACCTACACTCTCTATTATTATTCTCCTAAAGCCAGCTGCATCAAGCACTCTAATAGCATTTGTAACGGCCTTTGATATACCCCCTACTTCACCTCTCGATGCCATACTTCTTATAAATATATTTTCGTCTAGAGTATGTTGCATCATTCTAACTCTATCGCCTAATATAGCCCCTCCACTAATTACACTTGTTGGGTCTATCGCTAGTATGGCTACCTTAAAATCTCTGCTTCTATACTCTTGCACTATCTTATCTATTAATGTGCTTTTACCTGCTCCTGCTGGTCCTGTTATTCCTATAGTTCTTGCTTCACCTACCTTATTCATTATGGATTTGATTAATTCCCTTGCTCCTTCTTGCTCATTCTCGACTATTGATAATGCTTTAGCGATAGCGTTTCTCTTACCCTCTAATAATGCCTTGCTTAATTCATTCACGCCTATATTTTGTGATTATTATTAAATATTTATTCATTTGTCTCTTTCATATCCAAGTTATAATATGATATACTATTCATAATATTATTGCTACAATAATAATACCAAAAACTCATTTCTCATTAATCATTGTAGTATTACATTTGAATTTCTAGTTATATGTATATAACTGGTAGAGATACTTCTGTTAAATGTAGCTATAGCAAGATGTCAAACATTTATAAAAATATATCACTAAACAATTAGTTTTCAAATTCTCCTTTCTATATCTACGTAGAAATGTATTTTGATATATCATAAAATGTAGATGGCTTAGTGTAATATATGGTAAAGTGCTAAGGATATTTTTTATAACTATGCTTAAGAGAATATGATATGAGAATGTTTTGATGTTGTTATATTTTAAAAATTATAATATATAGACGAGAGTTTATTTAAGGTATAAAAAGCATGATTAGAGAATGATTTAATTAAAAGATATAACAATATATTTATATGAATATAGTAGATTCGTTAAAACTATATCTGCCTACAGAGGCTAAAGAGTCAGAGGAATATATTCAACTAGCACAATCATGTAGAGCATCTTTACCTAGAATAATATTCAAAGTATTACTTTATGACTCTATACTCCATTTTGAGATAATTAATGACCTAATACTTTTATTAAACAGTAATAGCATAGATAGAGCACGTAACGAGTGCGTAAATTATATAAAAGATAACATAGAGAGGTTAAAGAAAAATATAAACAAAGAGGAAGAGGCTTTACATGAGTTAGAGAAGATGATTAAAGAGAGTGATGATCCTTTACTGGAATCTTTATTAAAATATTTATGTATGGATGAAGAAAGCCATATATCTTTACTAAAATCATTAGTAAAAGAAGCAAGAGATCAATTATAAATAAAACGATAATAATGATTATTTCTATAACTAATCTATCTATAATTAATATTATATGATTAAATATCTATATATTTCTTCTTGCCAAAGACTTTTATTCTACTTTGGAAGAGTGATTCTATAGGTATGGATACATTCAATATAGATACAAAGAATAGATTACATGATATATTAAGAGATATGAAGAAGAAGGTCCTAGTAATAGGAGATCTTATATTAGACCGGTATGTTGAGACTATACCTACAAGACTTGCAAGAGAGGCTCCTATACCTATAAGTAGAATAATCAATGAACATTCGTGTGCAGGTGGTGCAGGTAATCTTGCTACTAATATAACATCATTAGGAGGGGATGCTTTAGTAGCAGGTGTTATTGGCAATGATTATGAGGGAGAAATACTTCTTAACATATTTACTAGACATAAGATAGATACGACATGTATATTAAAGATAGACAGAGAGACGTCTCTTCATACTAGGTATTATGTAGATAAGAGTCTACACCTTAGAATAGATAAGGATGTTACAAAAGATCTAGATAGAACTAATACTGAGAAACTATTTGATAATATAAAATCTATAATAAAAGATGATATAGATTGTATCTGTATATCGGATTATGATAAAGGTTGTATAACTCCTCGATTATTAAGATATATAATCATGCTTGCAAATGATAAGGGCATACCAGTATATGGGCAACCTATGATTAGACATTACTTAGATTTTATAGGCTGTACACTAGTAAAGTCTAATATAAAAGAAGCAAGTACTGCTACTGGTATCTCTATACTTAATGAGTCTAGTCTTCATAATCTAGGAATAAACCTTCTAACTAGATTATCTGCAAAATATATAATCTTAACAACTGGGAAGAAGGGGTTAACTACATTTGAAGAGAATAATATTATTAATATACCATCATTCATAGCATCAGAATCATTTAGAAAAGTTATAGGTGTAAGAGATGCTATGACAGCTATGTTATCGTTAGCATTGCTTGCTGGCGCTGATATAGTAGAAGCGTCTTTATTATCAAATATGGTTGCTGCTACATTAACTCCTTCTATAACTACAGCTGTTATAGAGAAAGAACGTCTCAAGTCTTATATTGATAGATTTGATAAGAAGATGATAACTAAAGTACCTTTACATAGGTGAGTATATGGAGAGTTTATTAAGATTGAATGAGATAGCAAAGAATACTAGAAGATTGATATTAGAAGCTGTAGCTGAAGCAGGTTCTGGACATCCAGGGGGTTCACTATCTGCTGTTGAATTATTAGTAGCGTTATATTTTTACAAGATGAGGCATGACCCAAAGAATCCACGATGGAATGATAGAGATAGATTTATCTTATCAAAGGGTCATGCTGCACCTTTATTATATTCTATTCTAGCACAAGCTGGATACTTCCCTATTGAGGAGTTAAAGACCTTAAGGAAGTTAGGTAGTATGCTCCAGGGGCATCCAGATCTTAGAACACCAGGGATAGAGTATTGTGGTGGTTCTGAAGGTATAGGGTTATCTGTAGCAGTTGGGATGGCTCTTGCATCGAAGTTAGATAATAAACAATGGAGAGTATATGCATTATTAGGAGATGGAGAGTTACAAGAAGGGCAGGTCTGGGAGGCAGCTATGGCTGCTGTAAAATATAAACTTGATAATCTAACAGTAATAATTGATAGGAATGGAATACAACAAGATGGATTTACAGAGAATATAATGCCATTAGAACCATTGAATGCTAAATGGAAATCGTTTAATTGGAATGTTATAGAGATAGATGGCTATAATTTTAATCATATAATAAGAGCATTAGATAGAGCAGAAGAGACTATCAATAGGCCTACGGTTATAATAGCACATACTACCAAAGGTAAAGGTGTATCATTCATGGAATGGGCTCCAGAATGGCATGGGAAGGCTCCAAAGAAGGAGGTATTACCAAAGATAATAAAGGAGGAGTTAGGTTATTGATATTAATTGCCCCATCTATAATAGCTGCAGATCTAGCAGATCTAAAGAATGCAGTAATTATGGCAGAAAAGGGTAATGCAGATCTAATCCATCTCGATGTAATGGATGGTAACTTTGTACCAAATATAACTTTTGGATTCTCTACTATAAAGGCATTAAGAAAATACACTAATATACTATTTGATACACATTTAATGATCTCTAATCCCTTAAAATATGTAGATAATTTTATTAATGCTGGTTCAGATATTATAACTGTTCATATAGAGGTTTGTAATGCCGAAACATTAAGAGAGATTATAGATAAGATAAATGATAAAGGAAAGAAGGCAGGGATAGCGCTAAATCCTAATACGGATTTTCCAGAGTGGGTTATAGAGATGTTAGATGCTGTATATTTGTTAAATATAATGTCAGTCTATCCTGGATTCTCTGGTCAAAAACTTATACCAGAGACACTAATTAAGATGAAGCGTGTACATGAGATGATTAAAGAGTTAGGTCTAAAGACTGTAATAGAGGCTGATGGTGGAGTTGAAGAGAATAATATTGCTGAAGTGATTAGAGCTGGTGCAGAGATAATAGTTGCAGGAAATGCTATCTATTCAAAGAACGATATACCTAAGGCTATAAGGGATCTAAGATTTAATGCACAATTAGCATTGAAGGAGGCTGCATAAATGAAACAAGGAGATATGAGGACTAGTTATGGGGAGGCACTAGTAGAGCTAGGAGCAATAAATAATGATATAGTAGTTGTTGGAGCAGATACTACACAATCTGTAAAGAGTGCTATGTTTGGAAGCAAATACCCTAATAGATTATTTAATATAGGTATAGCAGAGAGCAATGCTATCTCAATTGCTGCTGGATTAGCATTAGCAGGAAAGATTGCATTTGTTAGCACATATGCTGCATTTATACCAGGTAAATGTGTAGATCAGATAAGAAATGCTATAGCATATCCAAACATAAATGTAAAGATTGTAGTATCACATGGAGGTTTAAGTGTAGGACCAGATGGTGCTTCTCATCAACAGATAGAGGATATAGCTATAATGAGAGCTATACCAAATATGAGAGTAATAGTTCCAGCAGATGCAACGGCAGTAAAGAGATTAACACATATTGTAGCATCTACAGATGGTCCATTCTACATGAGACTAGCAAGACCATCATCTCCTATAGTTTATGAAGATGGTAAGTTTGAGATAGGTAAGGCAAACATTCTAAGAGATGGGAATGATATATCAATAATAGCATGTGGCTTAATGGTTCCAGAAGCTCTAGAAGCTGCAGAGATTTTAAAGAATGAAGGTATTTCTGCGAGAGTAATAGACCTATTTAGTATTAAGCCTATTGATAAGGATACTATTATAGATGCTGCAAAGACTAATGGTATAGTTACTGTAGAAGAGCATAATATATATGGAGGATTAGGCTCTGCAGTTGCAGAGGTTACATCAGAATATAAACCTGTAAGAATTAAGAGAATTGGTGTAGATGATAGATTTGGAGAATCGGGAGAAGCAGATGAGTTATTAGATAAATATGGTTTAAAAGCAAAGCATATAGTTAATAAAGCAAAGGATTTAATGAAATAATATGAAGATATTCCTTGATACTGCCAATCTGCAATTGATAAAAGAGTACAATGAGATGGGTTTAGTGGATGGAATAACTACAAATCCTACTTTACTTGCAAAAGAGAATAATGATCCTATAGAGATAATGAAAGAGATAGTAAGGCTTGTAAAGGGTCCTGTTAGTTTAGAGGTTGTAAGTCAAGATTATGAAGGAATGATAGATGAAGCTCATAGGTTAAAAAAGTTCGGAGAAAATGTTGTAGTAAAGATACCAATGACTTCTAATGGACTAAAAGCAATAAGAAGGTTAAAGGAAGATCACATAGATACAAACTGTACTCTAGTATTCTCTTCCAATCAAGCAATACTTGCAGCAAAATCAGGAGCTCGTTATGTAAGTCCATTCATAGGGAGGTTAGATGATGCAGGTCATAAGGGTATGAATCTAATCAAAGAGATAGTAGAAATATTCAAGAATTATAATTTTGATACAGAAGTGATAGTTGCAAGTGTTAGACATCCCCTACATGTTATCTCTGCAGCGAGAATAGGTGCTGATATAGTTACTCTACCACCAGATGTTTTAGCAAAGATGCTCAAGCATCCACTAACAGATAAAGGATTGGATACATTTAACTCAGATTGGGAGAAGGTAAAGAAAACCTATCCAAATTTGATATTATAATCATCTTTAGTAATTTTTTATAGCGCTAATCTCGATTGTCAAACATAATATCTTCTATATTATATACAAAAAGCTATATAGATTTTAGTAAGAATATTTTTGATAGTTAGAAATATTAATATGTAATATATTAATAAATATACTATGGGTAAAAGGAAGGTACTTAGTGAGGCAGAATTAAAAGAACTTGTATTACCAGAAGCAGGAGAGATACTTGGTAGAGTTATAAAATTATTGGGAAGTGATCATATACTTGTTAAATGTGTAGATGGCAAGACTAGATTATGTAGAATAAGAGGTAAGCTAAAGAGGAAGATTTGGGTTAGAGATAATGATGTAGTGTTAACGGCACCATGGGATTTTAAGAGTGATGAAAAGGCAGATATAGTATGGAGATATACATTAGCACAAGTAGATTGGTTAAAAAATAACAAATATCTACCAGAAGATTTTTGAGCAAATCATCATTTCATAAATTTGGTGATATGTCAATAGATTTTTTAGAGAGAAGAGATATGATTAAAGATTGAGAGGTTAATAAAATGAGTTTTATCCATAATATAAAGATACCATTAGATAGAGTTGGTGTATTAGTAGGAAAGGATGGAAAGGTAAAAGAGATGATAGAGAAGAGTTGCAAAGTTAGGCTTGATATAGATGGTGAGAATGGCGACATAATAATTAGGAGTAATGCTTCTGTAGAAGAGATGAACCCGTTCAAAGCTGTTGAGGTAGTAACAGCAATAGCCAAAGGCTTCTCGCCAGATAGAGCTAAGAGGTTATTTGATGAAGATACCATACTTCAAGTAATTGATTTAAAAGAATATACAAAATCTAGAGAATCATTAGAGAGGATAAAAGGAAGGATAATTGGAAGTAAAGGAAAATCAAGAAGATTAATAGAAGAGTTATCTGGTGCTGATATATCTATCTATGGACACTATGTAGCAATAATAGGTAAGGAAGAAGAGATAAGGATTGCTAATAATGCTGTATCTATGCTACTTCATGGAAGCGAACATAAATCTGTATATAATATGCTTCAAGATGCTAGAAGAAAGATGAAAGAAGATAAGATGAGGTTATGGGAGGGTAGAATTTGAGCAAAGCATTTAGTGAGATCTCGCCATCAGAGTTCTTTTATAGGAATAGAGATCTAGCGGGATTTACGAACCCAACGAGATCATTATATATGACTGTTAGAGAGCTTGTAGAGAACTCTCTAGATGCATGTGACGCTGAAAGGATACTTCCTGATATATACATATCTATAAAAGCATTAAGTGAAGGTCAGGATCCAAAACATTACGTTGTTAGTGTAAAAGATAATGGTCCATCTATAGCAGCAGAATATATACCAAAAGCGCTAGGAAAAGTTCTTTACGGCACTAAATTTACACTAAAACAGGCTAGAGGAATGTTTGGTTTAGGTGCAACAATGGCTATACTTTATGGACAGATAACTACTAATAAACCAGTAAAGATAGTTAGTGCTTATGATAGTAAGAGCTATGAATATACAATGATGTTAGATATACAGCATAATAGACCAGTGATTTTAAGCAAAAATGAAAAGGTTTCTAATAATAGTAGTGGTTTAGATATAGAGATAACTCTAGAGGGTGATTATAGCAAAGCGCAGCAGAAGATCAAGGAGTATGTAGCACAAACTGCCTTAATAACTCCTTATGCTAATATAACTTTTGATGATCCTTTTAATAATAAGATTGAGTATAAAAGGATAACGGATGAGATACCATCACCACCTATAGAAGTACAACCTCATCCAGCAGGAATAGATGTTGAGACATTAAGAAGGCTAATAAATAAAGAGTTAACATTGATCTCATTCTCAGATGTAAGAGATAAGGTAAAGAAGGAACTAAATGCTAGAACAAATCAAAGTGCTGATACGTTAGCAGAATTAGCAAGAGAGAAATGGGATAGATTATCAAGAGATGTAAAGTTAATAACATCATTAGCAGTATTACTATCAATAAATCTTGATGAGATAGATAAGATAAGGATAGATAAGATCAATCCTAATACTGACGAAGCATCATATATAACATTCGATGAACGATATCTAACAGTAAAATTACAAAAGATTGAACCTTTCTATAAATATCTATTATCTATAGTCGAAGGTGATACATTGCTATCCTTCTTAGTAAAGAATTTTCAAAGAGTAGGAGAAAGCACAGCAAGAAAGTTTTTAGAATATGTAAAGTTTGACGAAGATAAGAGGATAGGTACTTTAACAAACGATGAGATAGTAAGACTTACAGAGGCTATGCAGAAATATTCAGAGTTCTTACCGCCAGATGCCAATTGTTTATCACCCCTTAGTGCCAAGTTTTTAGAAGCAAGTATGGAATCTATGTTTAAACCAGAATTTGTGGAAGCTATACAGAGGCCAGCATCAGCATACTCTGGATTCCCATTCATAGTTGAGATAGGAGTAGCATATGGTGGAGAGATTAAGGAAGAGGGTATAAAACTTTACAGATTTGCAAATAGAATACCATTACTATATGATGAAGGTTCAGATATCTCGTGGAAGGTAATCAAGGAGATTGATTGGAAGAGATATAAGATCTCATTTGATATGCCTTTAATAATAGTGACACATATATGCTCAACTAAAGTGCCTTATAAGACTGTTGGCAAAGAGTATATAGCAGATAGACCAGAGATAGAGTATGAGCTAAAGAATGGTTTAAGATTCTTAGCAAGAAAATTATTTCTGCATCTTTCAAAGAAGAAGCATGCAGAGATGGCAAGTAAAAGAGCGAATATATATAGTAGGTATCTTCCATTACTTGCACAATTTAGTAAGGAACTTGCAAATGCAAGCAGATTGCCTAAATATGAGAAATTAATAAGATATGGTAAGAGGTATGAAGAAGAGCAAGAGTAAAGATAGAGAGAGTACAAAGATAAGGAAAGAGAGGGTTAAGGAATTATTAACAAGCCTAGGTATAAAGATATATAATGATTTAGATAATCAGATCTTTCCTGAATTAGAGATCCCAAGTAGATCTGTTAGTAATATAGTATATGATAAAAGACTAAAGCAATACATTCTTGGTGATGCTATTATAAAGAGGTCAAGTTCAAATATGAGACATTTACGTTCGTTTACACAATTAGTATGGCTAGCATTCTTTGTAAATAAATTAGTTAATGAAGGAAAAACCTCAACTTTAAGAGATATCTACTACTCTTCACAAGCATTTAACATGGATTTCGAGGATCAACCAGAGTCTGATCATATAATTACTGATCTAGAGGCATTAATATCATTTGCAAGAGAAGACTTTAACATATACCCAGAAGAGAGGAGTAGTATATTTGGTGATCTAACAATAGAGTATACTGTTAGAGGATATGAAGGAAGGAGATTAAATCTAGCAGATCATCCAGATGGGTATTTGATAGGACCAAGTCTTAGTAGTGCTGAATTTATAGAGACCAGTGCCGAGATGGTTTTGGCTGTTGAGAAAGGAGGTATATTTACTAGATTTGTTGAAGAGAATGTTCATAAGAAATTTAAAGCGTTAATTGTAGATACTGCGGGACAACCTCCACGAGCAACTAGGTATCTACTTAAGAGGTTACATGATGAACTCTCACTTGATGTATATATTCTTGCTGATGGTGATGTGTATGGTGAACATATTGCTATGGTTATAAAATCTGGTTCTGCAAATGCTGCTCATCTTAGAGAGTTAACAGTATCTGATGCTAAATGGATTGGTGTATGGGCTAGTGACATACAAAAGTATAAACTCCCAACTGATCCAATGACAGAGGCTGATATTAAACGCTGTTATGAATTGAAGAATGATCCTAGATATCAATTAGATATATGGCAGAAAGAATTGGATCTATTCATAAAGATGAAGAGGAAAAGTGAACTTGAGGCTTTTGCAAAGTATGGATTAACAAAGATAACAGATGATTATCTACCAGAGAAGTTAAAGATTGCTAATAGTCTATAATCTCCTTATCTTTAATGTTAAGATACCATTTCTATATCTAAACTCAGCTATTCCCATCTCTTCACTAATATCTAGCGGCACTTCTCTAACAAACCCTTGTCCGCCCCTTATATATAATACACTATTAACTAATCTAACATTTACAGCATCTTCTGGTCCAGGAACTTCAGCAACAAAGACAACCTCATTATCACTCTTTATTAGATCATATACCCAGTTCTTTGATTCTTGAACCTCCTTTTGGTCATACTTGAACTTTATCTCATTTCTCGTTGTCCTCTTCAAATAAATAGCCCAATATATGACAGTTAGAGAGGCAAGACTTACAAGCACGAAACTTGCAAAAGTATAACCATTCTTTGCAAAAAAGACATACATAATTCCAATAAACATTAACGTAATTATAGCAATTACAAATGCAGTTGAACTCTCGTAAGAATATCTCTTAGCATACACTTACTATGCGCCTCATCTAATTTTCTCATATCATATTTATAAATTCTTACGTTGCTCAAGGATTAAATTTAGTTTAAGAGCATAGCAGTATATGAATGCAAAATGGTCTAGAGGATACCTGGCAAGTGTAATCATAGCTGTGGTTAATAGTATACCATCCTTAGCTACTTTCTTTATAGTTAAGAGTATAACAAATGATAATCTAATTGCAATAGTTGTAAGTAGTATTATATTTGTAATTGCTATAGGTTTCTCTATAAAATTAGCAAAAAGAGTATTAAATAAGTGATATAATTTATTTATAATATATTTCAATAATCAGATATTTATGAATGTTTATTATATCATCTCTTCCCCTTTCCATCTCTTAAAGATCTCATGTTCTATATTAAATTGATCTAAAATTTTTCCTACTATATGATTTAATAACTCATCTATACTCTTAGGCTTATGATAAAATCCAGGCATAGCTGGAAGTATAGTTACTCCTAACCTAGCAAGTCTAAGCATATTCTCAAGATGTATTGCTGTTAATGGAGTCTCTCTTGGAACTAGCACCAATTTTCTACCCTCCTTAATAGTAACACTAGCAGCCCTTGCAATTAGATTATTATCATATCCATTCGCTATACTTGCCAACGTCTTCATACTACATGGTATTATTATCATACCATTAGTCTTGAATGAACCACTCGCTGGTGCAGATGTTAGGTTATTATTATCATGAATAGTATCTACTAAACTTATCAAATAGTCTATATCTTTATCACATTCTATCCGTATACACTCTTTTGCCCACTTACTTACTATAAGATGAGTCTCGATCTTTAGTGTATGCAATACTTCAAGTAATCGTAAAGCATAGATTGAACCAGAACCTCCCGATATTCCTATTACTAATCTCATACTATTGATTATCCTTAAATATATTTAATACCTTCCTATTATCATGGATGTTGATAAGATCATAAAATCACTTGCCAATGAATTAGATATTGAGCCTATAATAATAGATACATATCTCAAACTACTTCTTCATGGTGCGATGGATATAAACCAATTATCGATAGATAAGAATATTATTGATATATTAGTTAGAGATGGAGCATGTATAGAGATAAATGGTAAGTATCAAGCATTAAATCCAAAATTTGCTATAACAAATATGTATAGGATGAAGATGATGAGAGATAATAGAGTTGTACATAAGAATAATAACATAGATAGGCTAGCAACTGTAATAGAAGGTCTTATGGAGAGAAGAACTAAATAAGACTTGGAGTTGTTAATGATTATGGAATGTAAGCATAGTATAGTATATTTTGGTGTTACAAATATCATCCATAAAGGGAGAACTATAGGAGCTGTAGATCATTGGAGATGTGTCAAATGTAAGAAGATATTTGCAGAAGAGAAACAATTAGGAGTTTTAGAATTAGCATCAGAAGTAGGCATGCCAAGTATAAAGGATGATGAGAGATGGGCTGTGCTAGTATGTAAGTTAAATGATATGAAAGGTAGATGGAGATTATTCAAGGTAAAGAATGGTAGCAAGATAAAACATGAATGTGTAAATAATATACTAGAATTAGGTTTGAATGATAAGATTGATAATAATCATCTCATCTTCTTCCCAGAGGAGTATATAAATAAGGAGGTTATAATAGATTGAAGGTATGTATAACACATATTAAGGCAAGTGAGATAACAAGTATAATTAAAGGTTATTTGCTGATTAATGAAGAGAAGATCAAGTTTAATGGCATAGCATTTGGCAGAATTGGAGGTCATAATGTGAATATAAAATTGAGCAAGAAGGAAGAGAGAAGACTTGAGGAACTTGGTTATAATCCAGAAGAGGTTATAATAAAAGCACAAAGGATGCTTATTGAAGGCGATATAGAGATTATAAAGTAGTTTAAACTTATAAATATTGTAAGAAGTGGATTGATAAATAATGAAGATTGCATTGATAAATGGCGATGGTATAGGACCAGAGCAGATGGAATCAGCAAGGAGTATATTATATAAGATTGATGATATATTGGATATAAATCTAGAGTTTGAAGAGATAGAGGCTGGTGATAGCGCTCTTATTAAATATGGAAAAGCGTTACCAGATGAGAGTATAGAAAAGATCAAGAGATGTGATGCATGTCTAAAAGCACCGATAGGCTCTAGTGCTGCCGACGTTATAGTCACACTTAGAAGAATGCTCGATCTATATGCAAATGTAAGACCTGCAAAAACATACCCAACAATCAAAGCTTTAAAGGATGATATAGATATAATCATAGTTAGAGAAAATACTGAGGATCTATACTCTGGATTAGAGTATGAGTTAGACGATTCAGCAATAGCAATTAAAGTTATAACAAGAAGGGCATCGCTAAGAATTGCAGAGTTTGCATTTAAAATGGCAATGATGAGAGAAAGGAAGATAGTTCATGCTGTTCATAAGGCAAATTTACTTAGAAAAAGTGATGGATTATT
The DNA here is from genome assembly GCA_013538715.1 of Candidatus Nitrosothermus koennekei. GTDB lineage: Archaea > Thermoproteota > Nitrososphaeria > Nitrososphaerales > Nitrosocaldaceae > Nitrosothermus > Nitrosothermus koenneki. Next base: position 26,995 of record JACAFH010000007.1, read on the forward strand.
TGCATTATGCTGTAGAGAAGTTGCTAATAGATATCCTGAGGTAGAGTATGGAGAGATGCTAATAGATGCATGTTCTATGCAGCTTATAAGAGAGCCTAGAGAGTTTAGTATTATTGTGACTATGAATATGTATGGTGACATACTCTCTGATGAGGCTGCACAGGTAGTAGGAAGTCTAGGTATAGCACCATCAGCAAATATCGGAGATAAGTTTGCCATATTTGAACCAGTTCATGGTTCAGCGCCAGATATAGCTGGTAAAGGAATAGCAAACCCATTATCGTTGATATTATCAGCTGAGATGATGTTTGAATGGTTATCATCAAAGGATCGTAGATGTAAAATTGCAGCTGAGATGATTGATAATGCAATAAACAATGTGTTAAGAAAAGGCATAAAGACACCAGATATTAGCGGTAATAATAATACTCATGAAGTTACAAGCGCTATTATTAATGAACTTACCAATTATTAGTATTATATGTTTAGATAATGCTCAATATGTTAAATATCTATATTGTTTATAATCGTAAACCACAATAGTTCTAAAATATAAAAATCTTTTTTATTACCTTTATTCTATCAATATCTATATCATCTACTCAAAGGAGTATTTCATATCTCTAACCAATTTATTATATACATATCAATTGATATGACGAGCAAGTGTATATTGAAAAACATCTAGATAGTTATATACTTGCTTTTATGGGGTTAATCTCTCTGTATCTCTTGGATAAAGTACAACTTCTCTTATATTATTAGTGTTTGTAAGTATCATCATAAGTCTATCAAATCCTAGCCCCCAGCCAGAATGAGGTGGCATACCCCATTCAAATACTTTTAGATGATCAGCAAAGTCTTCTGGCTTTAATCCTTGTTCTACTAATCTTTTCTTTAATATGTTAGGATTATGTTCTCTTCTACCTCCTGATGCTAATTCTAGATATCCATGTTGCAGATCGAATGAGCAAGAGAGATTTGGTTCATCATCTTTTGCATGTATGTAGAATGGTTTTAGTTCTAGAGGCCAATCTGTAATGAAGTAAAATCCTTTATGACGTTCTCCTAAAAGCCTTAAACCATGATCTGGTAGATCGTCTCCATACTCTATCTTAATATCACGTTTTAACTCATCTATAATCCTAGCATATGTTAAACGTTCAAATGGAATCTTTGGTATCTCATGATTTATGTTCAATACCTCTAACTCTTTGGAAGCATATCTTGTTATGTAAGCGAATACATCTATTATAACTTCCTCTGCTATATTCATAACGTCTTCAGCATCCATGAATGCTGCCTCTATATCAATGCTTATGAACTCATTAAGATGCCTTATTGTATGTGACTTCTCTGCTCTATAATATGCTGCTATCTCAAATACTCTATCTAATGCTAATGTTAATTGCTCCTTATATAATTGTGGACTCTGTGCAAGATATGCTTGTTTATTAAAATATTTGAATGCAAAGAGATTTGCTCCTCCCTCACTTGCACTACCTATTATCTTTGGCGTGTTAACCTCTATGAAATTATGCTTAATTAGAGTAGTTCTAATAGATTGTAACGCATGATGTCTTATCTTGAATATGGCTCGTGTGTTAATATTTCTTAAATCTAACGCTCTTGCATCCAATCTAACATCCAATGAAGAATCTATCCTCCCACTAGGATCTAGTGGTAACGGATGCACAGCTTCTGCTAATAGATCTATTCTTTCGGCTTTGATCTCTAAAGGCATGGTCTTTGATCTACTTCTCTGTACAATACCATCTACAGCTATTATACTTTGTTTTGGTATCTTATTTATGTTTGAGGATATGATCTGTATAGGACCATAAATATCATTTATTATTAAGAATGTTATAGTGCTTAATTCTCTAATATCAGAAATCCATCCTGCTACTCGTACTCTCTTTCCAATCATATCTTCATTTATATCTTTACTATAATATCCTCGATGTATATCCATGCATGCAATTAAATCTATCTTAACATTTATTCTTTTCATCCTAAGAATAATATAACATTAGCAACATTTACAGAGATGATGCAATCGCTTCTAGTTGATAATTTAAAGACTTATTATTTTACTAATAGTGGTGTTGTAAGGGCAGTAGATGGTGTAACATTTGAACTAAAGAAAGGAGAATCACTTGGTTTAGCAGGAGAGTCTGGTTCAGGTAAGAGTACGTTAGCCTTATCTATAATGCGAATCTTACCTTCTTTTGCAAAGATAGTATCTGGTAGGATACTTCTTGATAGTATAGATATACTTTCCATCTCAGAGAAGGATTTCAATAAGAGTTTTAGATGGAAGAAGATATCAATGATATTTCAAGGTGCGATGAATGCTTTAGATCCAGTATATAATATAAGAGATCAATTGTATGAGATACTAAAATATCATAATTATAAAGATAGATTTGAGGATAGAGCTAAAGAGGTTTTAGAAGAGGTAGAGTTAGAAAGTTCCGTATTGAATAGATATCCACATGAACTTAGTGGAGGCATGAAACAGAGGGTAGTTATAGCAAGTTCTCTACTCTTAAAACCTAATCTATTGATAGCTGATGAGCCTACTACTGCATTAGATGTATTGGTTCAAGCAGAGATAATAAATCTTCTTAAAAGATTGAAGAGAGAAGGTATGAGTATAATGCTTATAACTCATGATCTAGCGATAATATCAGAGATTGCAGAGAAGATATGCATAATGTATGCAGGAGAGATTGCAGAGTTTGGTAGAGCAAAGGATATATACACTAAACCTATGCATCCATATACTCAAGCCTTGATAAAGGCTATACCAAGACTTAGAGGGGAGAAGAAATTATCATACATTAAAGGTTCTCAACCAAACCTTATAGAACCTTTGGAAGGATGTAGATTTAGAGATAAATGTCCATATGTAATGGATGTATGTAAGAAAACTCCTCCATTAATAAAAAGTAATGACGGGTATGTCAGATGTTGGCTTTATAAATAATCGTACATGTGTTTAAAATGCTTTAACCTCAATACTCTTGAATATTCTCTCTCCCTCTTCCTCAACAGTTCTGCTATCTGGTATCTTATCTATACCAAAATTATTCTTCTTAAGAGAGGCTATAGATGATGCTACTGCTAATGATAAAGCCCATACCGGATCTTTATCCTTCATATATGAGCATGTATATGTAGCAGCAAATATATCACCTATTCCAGTAGAATCTATAGAGTCTATAGGATTAAACCTAATGATATATAATTTATCGTTATATACCATCCTCGTGCTATCCTTTGTAGTTAGTATTATTATTTTGCTCTTCAAACTTCTTACAGCATCTAAACCATATAAACCGGTTAAAGCATAAGCTTCTTCTTCATCGACCTTAATAACATCTATATTATCAGTTAATAAATCTGTTCTTGCTATATAGCATTCTTTATCTTTAAACCTCCTAACAAATCCTTGAGGATCAAGAAATATAAAATTAGAATGTTTTATAATATCTCTAACCATCTCATTACTTATCTCATTTGTTATAGGGCTTATTACATATCCATCAAGATCTATGATATCATTACTACTTAGATCTTCACATCTAGCTAATAGAAATAACCTTCTCTTATACCCTTGAATAACAAGTTTAAATCTAGTTGTTGGACTTGCTACTGCATAACTTCTCTCTATCATGTTATATTTATCCATCTCAAATGGAAAGTCATAACCTACTTTTGTTATTAACACTGGTTTTAAATTCAATTCTTTTATCATTAATCCTGCATAATAAGTAGGTCCCCCTATTGATATTCTCTCTAGATCATTATTTACAATATTATCTATTGCTGTATGAGATGCTACACCAATCTTCATAAGATTTGCTCTATCGATTCCTTATTAATATCATGCTAAATACTAGATGATACAAAAATTTATCTAATCTAATCGTAATACAAGAGCAAGGTGATTCTAGATTTACATATCATTCTAATTTACAAAGATTTGTAATTATGGACTTAGTGATTATTTTAAGAATATTCTATAACATTATAAAATAAATTTATTTATGCTACATATCTTTCATATACTCCATCGAGTATCATATTTTGTGCCTTTAATGATTCTATAGCAGTATCTATTAGTCTATTATCTTTACTGCCTTCCATTAATCTCTTCCATGTAGCTGCATGTTTTATATCAACTATAGCATGTACTCTCTGGTATTCAGTAGCATCGTCATCTGTTATACAATATAATCTTATCAAACCATCTAACTTCCTTTTGCTTATCTCTGGTAATTGTGCTTCATAAGCATACATTGATGCTATACCATATTTGCTTTTACTTAATTGTAGCATTATGTTAACCGCATCTCTAACTTTATCAGATACATCATAATTCTCAAACTTCTTCATGTCTACACCAATCCCCTTAGCAAATCTTCTCCATAACTCTATATGCTCTCTCTCTTCTTTTAAATTCTCAATTATCTCCTTATCATTAACATGCAATGCTATATTACTTACCATATCTGGCACAGCTTTCACTAGATGGAAATACTCATTAGCATATCCTTGTAAATCCTCAATGGTTAATCTCCCTTCACTCCACATTTGATAAAATGGATGTTTTAATAGACTATACCTCTCTATCTCTTCATCTATCCTCTTTATTATACTCATATATCCTACTATTCATAACCCCATCTAAAAATCTTTGCTATAATAAACTTCAAGATAATTATAACTATCATCTAACCGTAATTTGTTTATTTAGTGAATTTACACTATTCTATTCGTATGCTTGTGAATATACTAATATTATTCTATTTCTAGCTCTAGGAAAAGATTTATCTATCATGTCAAAATATAAGCATCTATGAAATTAATAGAGATTTATAGAATAAAATCAAGAGAGAAGATGATAAAATTTCTTAATGTCATACCTTCTGGGACTTTAGGAAGTATAGATGAGAATGGTTTTCCTCAATTGATACCAATGAACTTTGTCTATGCTTATGATGCAATATACATGCATTCTTATCATATGGGAGAGAAGATAGATAATATAAAGAGGAATAATAAAGTTGGGTTTGAAGCTCATAAACATGTTGAATTCTTACCATCTTACTTCTTTGATCCGTATGATGCATCTAGAGCTGACACACTCTATATTAGCATAGTTATAAAAGGTATAGCAGAGTTTGTTAACGATCTAGATGAAAAGGCTAATGCCTTGAATAGTTTAATGGAGAAGTATCAAAGCGAAGGATATTATGAGCGTCTGACAAAAGAGATGGAGAGTGTTAGAGAAGTTACTGTTATTAAGATCAAACCTATAATCATGACTGGTAAATATAAATTAGGACAACAATGGTCAAGAGAGTATAGAAGATATATAGCGGCAAAGATATTAGAGAAAGATCCTGCTGCAAAAGAGTGTATTATGCTTATGGGTTTTAATCCAAATACTCTTGAGTACATACATGAGCCAGACTTACCCTCTTAATCTATTTAGAGTATGCTTTAACTCTTCTATTCTCCATGCTATCTCATCTAGATCTTCTTCGTCAAGGTTAGTATCCCATCTCTCTAATATCCTCTTAGATATCTCTAAAGTATGATAGAGTAAACCCCAGTATGGATGATGCTCAGCAGTTGTATACGCTACTTCTAGTGCATCTTCTAAACCAACATTAGCCATTTTTATAACATCTATATTAGTTTTATATACTTTAATTACTTCGCCGTTCTTAACAGTCATATCATACTCCTTTGCTAATTTGTTCAACTCTTCAATAAATCCCATAACTTGACTACCATGTTGAGTATTATAATCTATTCTAAATTTGTATCTAAATCTTTCCTATATCCCTTCTATAATACATTCCATCAAAATCTATCATACTAATAGCATCATATGCTATCTTTCTTGCGGATTCTAAATCTTTACCTAATGCTGTAACTCCTAATACTCTCCCCCCATTTGTTATCACATCATTTCCAATCCTTGTAGTCCCAGCATGAAATACTATTGCATTGTTTATCTTATCCAATCCATGTATAACTTTACCCTTTTCATAACTACCAGGATAACCTTTAGATGATAATATAACACATACAGCAGAATTATTACTATGCTTTATAGGTTCCAATTCATCTAATCTACCTTCATATGCATATTTTATATACTCTAATAGATTAGATTCCATTCTTGGAAGTATGACTTGGGTTTCTGGATCTCCTAATCTAACATTAAATTCTAATATATATGGTTTATTATCTACTATCATCATCCCGCCATAAAGAAAACCTCTAAACTCTCTATTTATTCTCCTCATACCATCTATAGCCTTTTGCATTATTGATAATGCTTTATTGTATACTTCATTATTAATTATTGCTGGAGAATAAGCACCCATACCTCCAGTATTTGGTCCTTGATCATTATCATATGCCTTCTTATGATCTTTACTTGTTGCTAAAGGCATTATCTTCTTTCCATCGCTAATAACTATGAATGATAGTTCTTTACCTTTCAATAACTCTTCTACAACGATCTTATCACCAGCGTAACCAAATTCTCGTTTTATCATTATTCTATCTATAGCATCTATCGCTTCTCTATTGCTCTTACATACAAATACACCCTTCCCGGCTGCTAATCCATCAGCCTTTATTACTATCTCTTCTTTATCCTTTACATATTCTTTGGCATCAGAAGGATCTGAAAATATTTTAAATTCTGCAGTATCTATAAAGTTACTCTTCATAAACTCTTTTGCCCAAACTTTACTATACTCTAATATCGCAGCATCCTTTGTAGGACCAAATATAGGTAAATCATGCTCCTTAAACTTATCAACTACACCTTTAGCAAGAGGTTCTTCTGGGCCAACTATTGTAAATGCCTTCTTCTCTTTAGCAAATGATATTAAAGCCTCATCGTCATAGCGATATGTAAGATTTTTGCTTGTTCCACCATTACCGGGAGAATAATATAGTTCTATATCGTTATCCTTTCTGATCTTCCATCCTAAAGCATGTTCTCTTCCGCCAGAGCCTATGATTATTACGCTCATCCTATCACTTGTAAGATCTCATTAGTATGGTCTTTAACATTAACCTTAGTAAAGATATGTTTTATAATACCATTCTCATCAATAACAAATGTTACTCTTCTTGACCTATTATTCTCGTTTAATACACCATACAATCTACTTATAGAGCCATCCTCATCTGATATTAATGGGAAATCTAGATTATGTTTCTTTGCAAATTTGTAATGTGAATCTAGTGTGTCTACGCTTATACCTATAACAATAGCATTTACATTATTTAGTCTATCCAAACCTTGTTGTAGATCTATCGATTGCATAGTACAGCCAGGAGTTTGATCTTTAACATAGAAATAAAGGATAACTTTTTTCCCTTTAAAGTTCGATAACGCTATATCTCCTTTTGTACTTTTAGCAATAAAATCAGGTGCTTTATCTCCTACCTTTAAATGTGTCATAGTACTTACTCTCTATCTACATAATAAAAAGATTAGCTTTTATGGATTAAAAGTTATTATCAATTCAATCGCTATATCTGCTATTAATATTAGTCATTACTCGAGATTATTAATGAACCTAGTTCTCCTAATAATCTATTTATAGCGTATGAGAGTATAGCCTCAACAAGTTCTATTATAACAGTCATTAAAATATCATCCTCTTAATATAGTCGTTATCGCTTCAAATGATGCTGTTAACAATAATTCAAATACTAAGCAATATACAAAATATATCAAGAGCCTCCTATAGAGAATACTAGTCGATGCTTTATTACCTCTTTGTTAATGATGCTAATAAATGAACTAATCTAATGGATCCATAACTACAAATAATGATATAATATCAACATATTCCATCTAAAATTCATTCATAATATATTTTATAAATGTTAATAATTGATACTATTTCATAAGATAACTAAGTTCTTTAAATATACCTTCAAGTGTATGTTCATTAGCAATAATAGAATCCATTCCATATGTTTTTAATCTATTGGCGGTAAATGGTCCTATGGAGATCTTATGAACCTTCTCTACTAACTTGAGATCTTTTATTAATGTGAAGAATGCATCTACGTTTGATGCACTTGTAAATATAATACATGTTATCATGTTATTCATTAATAATTTTATAAATTCATCAAGATTCTTATCTATATTATACTTTATATCATATACATAAACCTCTTTAACCTCTAATCCTAATCTAGTAAGATTATCTCTTAGATAATTATCAGATGCACTACTACGGGGTATGAGTATTCTCTTTCCCTTAACATCAATAGATTTGAAGAGATCTACTATCCCATATGATGAATACTTTGCCGGCATTAAAGATACTCTTAAATCGTGATTCTCAAGACTTGCTCTTGTCTTTGGTCCTATAGCAATTATTTTGCTCTCCTTTAATAAAGGAAGTATTGACTGATCTAAGATTTCTATAGTATTTGCACTCATAAACAAGAGATAATCATACCTTTTATCTTTTAAGATACTCTTTAACCTCTCTATCTCTTTTGTATTAGGTATTAATCTAATGAGTTCTAATGCTAGCACATTAATTCCTACTTCTTTAGCCATCTCTATAAAGTTAGATGCTGCCTCTTCTCCCCGAGTTATGGCTATCACTCTCTCAACCTCTTTGAAACTTCTACACTCTTCCCTATTATTATTATTGATGGTGGTTTTATGTTATGCTCTTTAATCTTATCAATTATATCATCAATCCTTCCATAAATTATCTTCTCATTAAAAGATGCGCTCTCTATTACTGCAATACTAGTATCCTTGCTTATACCAGCGTCTATTAAACGCTTTAATATCTTCTCTAAATTGCTTATTCCCATGAATACTACTAATGTATCTACAGCTTTTGCTAACTCTTCCCATTTTATACTCTCTTTCCCTTTCATTGCATCTTCATGCCCAGTTACTATTGCTAACGACGATGAATATTCTCTATGTGTTAATGGTATTAATGCTGAAGCAGCTGCTGCTAATACTGAAGATACTCCTGGCACTATCTCAAATCTTATACCATTCTTCTTTAAGAATTCTGCCTCTTCTCCTCCTCTACCAAATATAAAAGGATCTCCACTCTTTAACCTAACAACCTTCTTATTTTCTCTAGCATATTTGAGCATTAATTGGTTTGTATATTCTTGATGCTTATAGTCATCTCCAACTTCTCTACCTACATAGATCTTCTCTTTATCTCTTATCTTATCCAATAATTCCTTTCTAACTAGTCTATCGTAAAGTATCACATCTGCCTCTTCTAATATCTTCATCCCCTTTATAGTTATGAGATCTGGATCTCCTGGTCCTGCACCTACTATATATACAATCCCTTCACTCATAGCGCCATTCCTTTGCTATCTCTATAGCACCTTTACTTATAAGTTCTTTAGCAACCTTTTTACCAAGTATATCAGCATTATACTTATCATCATACATCTCTGCATATATCCTCTTACTTGCATCTAATGAAGATATACTGGAATATAGCATAATCTTATTGCCTATAACTCTAGCAACTGCACCTAATGGAAATTTGCATCCAGCATTCATCTCTGCTAACAAACTTCTTTCCGCAATACTCTCTAATCTAGAATTGGCATCTTCTATACTTCTTAATATTGTTATTAACCTTTTATCATCATCTCTAGCAACTACAGCTAATGAACCTTGACATGGTGCAGGTACAAACTCTTTTATATCAAATCTTTGAGTTATATAATTATCTATTCCTAATCTCTTTAATCCAGCCTCTGCTAGTATTATAGCATCGTAATCTCCATTAAGCATCTTATTTATCCTAGTCTCTACATTTCCTCTAATTGCTTTTATATTGAGATCTTTTCTTAAATATCTAATCTCTGCCATTCTTCTTAAGCTACTAGTCCCAATTATTGAACCGCTCTTTAATTCATTTAGTAGTAAGCCTTTACTTATAAGTACATCATTAGGCTCCTCCCTTTTGGGCACTGCTGCTATAGTTAATCCATTAGGTAGTTCTGATGGTAGATCCTTCATACTATGAACTGCTAGATCAATCTCATTATTTAATAAAGCCAGATCTATCTCCTTCTCAAATATTCCCTTTGAACCTATATCATATAATGGTCTAGCATCCTCATCTCCTTTTGTCTTTATTACTTTGATAATAAAATCTTCTTTACTTACTTCTCTTAATCTCTCTAGCACATATTCGCATTGTTTTAATGCTAGCTTACTTCCTCTACTTCCTACTCTCATCCTAACTTCCTCAAAGAACTATCTATAGCCTCTATACTCTTATCTATTGCTTCTCTTGTATGAGAGTATGAAAGGAAACACGTCTCAAACTGTGAAGGCGGTATAAATACACCGTTTCTTAATAATTGCTGGAAATATGTTTTGAACATATCGGTATTTGAACTTATCACACTCTCATAATCTATTATATCCATCTTACTAAAGAAGATCTGAAACATAGATGCTATATTATTCACTCTTGCTTCTATACCATGATCGATTATAAGATCTTTTATTGCTTTTGTTAGATATGAAGAATTCTTCTCTAACTCTTTATATATAGTTCTCTTAAGCATCTTTAAAGTAGCTATACTTGCTCTTACAGAGAGAGGATTACCAGCAAAAGTACTTGCTTGATAGACTTTGCCTTCTGGAGCTAGGCAACTCATTATATCCCTTCTTCCTGTAAGTGCTGATATAACAAATCCATTAGATAATGCTTTACCAAATGTTGCAAGATCTGCTTTAATACCATAATACTCTTGAGCTCCTCCTAGTGCTAATCTAAATCCAGTTACAACTTCATCAAATATTAATAATGCATCGTTTTTCTTTACTATCTCTGCTAGTTTATGAAGATAACCATCTTTTGGTAAGATTAAACCCATATTTGCTATTACTGGCTCGAGTATTATACACGCTATATCATTATGCCTCTTAAATAGCTCTTCTACAGCCTCTATGTTATTATACGGTAAGACTAGAGTGTTATCTATAACTGAGTTTAACATACCCTCTGATAATGGTATCCTCTCTTCTAATGCACCAGAACCAGCCTTTACTAGAACATAATCATAAGCACCATGATAGCATCCTTCAAACTTTACTATCTTATCCTTCTTTGTATATGCTCTTGCTAATCTTATAGCATGCATAGTAGCCTCTGCTCCAGTATTCATTAATCTAACCATCTCTGCTGATGGTATGCTCTTACTTAACATCTCAGCAAGCTCAATCTCACTCTCTGTAGGGGCACAGTATAACGTGCCTAGCTTTAATTGTGATTTTACTTCATCTATTACATCTTTATATGCATGTCCTAACAATATAGAACCATAACCCATACAATAATCTATATACGATTTACCTTCAACATCGTTTATCTTACATCCTTTAGCGTCTTTAACAAAGAATGGGTATGGTTCATAATATCTCACAGGACTGTTAACACCTTTTGGAATTAACTTCTTAGCTTTTGCAAATAACCTTGCACTATTCATATGTAATATACTTAACAAGAGTAATTAAAATGTTAAGTGCAAATTAGTATTACTTAAATTTATATTAATATATCCTAATTTATATGCTAAAATATATATCACTTATTGAATGATCTTAATTAATTATAATATATCAACTTGATGCAGTAAATATTAATTAATTTAATATTTCATAACTTCAAGTGATAATATATATATATTCATTAGATTATCATTTATATATATGAGAAAGATTGAGGCAATAATAAATACAGAATCATTTCCAGAGCTTAGAAGTATGTTGGAAGATAAAAATGTGTATAGCCTTAGCAAACATGATATTGGAAGTTCAATGATGCCTAACAAGAGTAGTAATAAAAAGGGTGTATTTCTAAGTAAAGTAGAGATAATTACTGGAGATAAAGATAGTAATAAGATAGCTAATATGATAGCGAGGTTTGTTGTTGAGGATGGGAAGATCTTTGTATCAGATCTAGATGAGATAATAGATGCAAGGACATTTGAGAGTAAGAGAGATTTAGAGAAAGTAGATACAAAGAGGAGTAGATTAGTTCCATTACAAAAATATAGTATGCTTAGAGCAGAGAAATTTTATGATTCGTATAGAGATATACTGAGAACTGAATATAGAATTAGATCATTCAGTGATTTCATAAACTATTGTGTAGTATCTTACATACCTCTTCTAGAAAATGATATAAAACGCCATAGCACTATACTTGAAAACAGACAATTATAAAAAATATATTTTTAAAGCTCTAATTCCTTTTCAGTGCGTATATTTATGCATGTATCTATATTACTTACCATTATTATACCATCACCAACTGAACCCGTCTTTGCTGATTCTATTATAGCATTTACTATTTGATTAACTTTAGAATCTTCTGCTACTATCTCAAATTTTACCTTAGGTAAGAGATCTACCTCCATTATCTTTCCAGTTCTTCCAAGTAATTGAACTGCACGCTCTTTACCCCAACCTGTTGCTTGATATATAGTCATACCACCTACTCCAATACTAACTAACTTCTCTTTAACTTGATTCATCTTCTCTATCCTTACTATAGCATCTATCCTTTTTGGCATGTTATGGATACAAATCTCTATTACTAAAGTATTACTATTATAAAGGCTTTTATCCTACTTACTGCTCTTATTTATACTTGATGAATAAGATAAAGACATTAAAGATTTTAAGTAAATGGGCAGCTAATAATATGATTGGTAAGAGGAAGCCACTAATAGCGGTTATAGGAATAACTCATTTCTGTAACTATTATTGCCCTATGTGCCCATATGGTGACGCTAATAAAGAACAACAAGTAAAGTATGCTAGAGAACATGATCTATCTACTCAAGAATGGAAGAGGATCATAGATAAGATTGCAGAAGAATGTATTGCTATTATAATAGAAGGTGGAGAACCATTAACTAGAAAGGATATGATAGAATTGTTATTGTATGCAAATGCAAAGATACCAGTAATCATGATAACTAATGGTTCACTATTACATACAATAGATCTTGATAGACTGAGAGGATTATATTCTATATGCTGTAGCATAGATTCTGTAAAGAAGGATGCATATTGTAAGATAAGAGGTGTTAATGAAGAACTATACTATAGAGTCATGGATAATGTAAGATTATTAAGCAGACATAAGATAAATCGCTATATAAATTCTGTAATAACCAAATGGAATACTGAAGAGTTCATAACACAAGAGTATTTTGATTATGTAAAGAATGAGTTAGATGTACATACCATAAGTATGACATTCGTACAGAACAGAGTTGGAGGAGTAGACTTGCTACCAGATAAGAAGAGTATGGAAGAGGTGTGTATCAGTATATTAGATTATATGAAAAGGCATAGGGATCCAACCATATTAATGCCAGAAGCATATTGGGAACAGATACTAAGATATGGCAGAGGTATATTTGATGAATGTGGTGTATGGAAGAGTATAGTTATAGAACCAGATGGAGGAGTAGCTCCCTGTTGGAAATTCTCTAACTATAAAGTTAGCCTTCTAAAGTATGAGATAGATGAGATATATAGCATGTCATATTGGCAGGATATAAAAGGGTGTAAAGAATGTAACACTTTAGGTTGTGTATGGTATTCATCACAAAAGAGCAGTATAGCAGCAAAAAATTATTTGAGAATACTTGCAAGTAATATTAGATTATAGATGTTCCTTTTCTATCTATGTTACAAAGTATAGTATGAGCATCTATTCCATCCTCCTTAAAACCATCTAACATTGCTCTTCTAACTGCTTCTTCCCTTCCATCAAGGAATGCTATTAATGATGGACCAGCACCACTTATAGTTACTGCTAACGCTCCAGCTTCTAAAGCATTCTTCTTTACTTTTTCATAGCCCTTGATTAATCTTGCTCTTGCAGGTTCTATTATAACATCTCTTATGGATTCAGTTATCAATCTTATATCTTTCATACTAAATCCAGCAACTATCATACTAGCGTTTGAGAGATTGGATACCATACTCTTTAGAGGAATATCGTTAGGGATTACACTTCTTGCTACTTGTGTCTTCATGTTAGGCACATCAATCTTAGGTATTGCTATACAGAATCTCATCTCAGGTGGTTCTATCCTTACTACCCTAAATGGTTCACTTCTAACTATTACAAAACCACCAAGCATTGATGCTGCTACATTATCATAATGTATAGAACCCGCAGATGCCTGCTCACCTATTGCTGCATACTTAACTAGTTCCTCATTTGTAAGTTCTAATTCATATAATTTATCTAAAGCTCTTATTACAGCAGCGGCACTTGCTGCACTAGAGCCTAAACCATATCCTGTTGGTATACCCTTCTTTATCTTTATCTTTAACCCATCACTTATCTTAAAGTCATTCAAGAGTTTTGTTGCTGCTAAACCTGCAGAATTGGATTTTACATCCAATGGTATATTATCATAACTCTCTATAATTATATCATGATCTATTATACTAACCTCTACCTCATCATAATAGGCATCTAACGCTAAGCCAAATATATCAAACCCAGGTCCTAAGTTTGCTGTTGATGATGGCGCTTTGATTCTCATCAATACTCTAGCTCCTCTCCTCCCTTAAATATTCTTGAGAGTAATGCTGCTATATTCATCAAACCTTCATATGTAACACTAGATACTGGTAATGGTGTTGAGATTCTGTTACTCTTTAGTGTCTTAAATAGATCTAATGCTAGTAGATGTAACTCATCATCCTTTCTAATAAGTTCATTCTCAAGCGATGCATAATTACTAATCCATGCAAACTTCTTATCAATGAGATCATATTTTGATAGTACATTAATCTGTGCGATTTTTAATCTTAACATTATGCTTATTGATAATAGCATTATAGATACATAATTTGATGGTATAGATATCAATGAACTATCGAATAAGAAGATATTTGCTTTTATATCTGCATTTAATTCTTGTACGAAATATAACCCACTCGCTCTATAAGCAAACAATTCAACTTGCCCTGGTGTATCAACTATCAGATAATCTGGATTTAGTTCATCTATCTCCTTTTGTAACTCATCTAACTTCGAACTTATCATGTCACTT
The DNA here is from genome assembly GCA_013538715.1 of Candidatus Nitrosothermus koennekei. Lineage (GTDB taxonomy): Archaea > Thermoproteota > Nitrososphaeria > Nitrososphaerales > Nitrosocaldaceae > Nitrosothermus > Nitrosothermus koenneki. The sequence goes on from JACAFH010000007.1 coordinate 42,157, forward strand.
GCCATTATCAATGCACCATTAGGACCAAGAGAGTATCTATTCATTATCTCTTCTATATCTATATATGCTCTAACATCTACATCTGGCTCATATGGTAGGCTTATAGCACCTGGATCTAGATTCAAGATTATAGGGTATGCTTCTATCTTCTCATACCATTCTCTTAATCTTGATGCAAGCAAGGATTTACCTGATCCAGCTGTACCTGTTAAGAATATAGCGTACATATTATTAATTTTCCTACTATCTAGATAATAAATCTAACTAAAATCAAAAAACTATAATAGAATATATTGATAAAACTATATGGATATCATGTTGTAAAAGTTATAATGTTATATGTTAGATCTCTTTTCATTTTCTATTATAGATTTAAGTACATAATTTAGTATACCATCATGTAAGTAATATTCTAATTCTATCTCAGTATCTATCCTAACCTTTAATTTACACTTTTTAATATTGTTGTCTTTATACACAAATAGATCTACTATCTTGTTTGGTTTAAGATCTTCTAAGCCTTTTATATCAAACTTCTCGCTACCATCTAACTCTAAAGTTGAAGCATTAGCATCTATAAACTCTAACGGCAATATACCCATACCTATAAGATTACTTCTATGTATCCTCTCGAAACTCTCTGCAATAACTGCCTTTATACCTAATAATTTTGGTCCTTTTGCAGCCCAATCTCTCGAGCTTCCAGCTCCATAATTCTTTCCAGCTATTATTATCAGATTTGTGTTTGATTCTTTATATAGATTAGATGCTTCGTATATACTAACTATCCTTTTGCTTGGATAATGAATAGTATAACCTTGTCTTTGTATCTTAAGCATCTTATTCTCAAATTTACCAGTAAAGGTTCCTCTAACCATAACTTCCCAATTACCTCTTCTAGCACCAAACGTATTTAGTTGTGCTATATTAACTCCTAGGTTCAATAGATACTTTCCAGCCTCTGAATCTGGCTTTATAGGTCCTGCTGGAGATATATGATCTGTAGTGATATTATCTCCTACTATCAATAATGCTCTAGCATCTAGTATGTCTTTACTATTTTGTGGATTTAATGAGAAGGATGACATGTATGGTGGTTTCTTTATATATGTATCATCACTCCATCTATATAAAGTGCTTGAAGTTGCTTCTATACTCTCCCATTCCTTATTGACTCTAATCTTACTATATATGTTCTTAAAATCTTGAGGAGTGATAAGACTTGCTAACTTCTCAACTTCATCAACGCTTGGCCATATATCTTTAAGATAAATAGGCTTATCACTATAACCTATAGGCTCTTTTGTAAGATCCTTTATTGCACCAGTTAAAGCAAATGCAACTACCAATGGAGGTGACATTAGGAAATTTGCCTTGATGTCTGGATGTATCCTTCCTTCAAAGTTTCTATTACCAGATAAGACTGATGCTACTATTAGATTATTGTTATGTATAATCTTGCTTATCTCCTCATCTAATGGACCGCTATTGCCTATACAAGTTGTGCAACCATATCCAACTATCCCAAATCCTTCCTTCTCTAGATATTCTAACAAACCAGTCTTTTGAAGATAATCTTTAACTACTCTAGAGCCTGGAGCGAAACTTGCTTTTACATACTTAGGAACCTTTAAGCCTAATTCATAAGCCTTCTTTGCTACCAAACCCGCAGCTATTAATAATGAAGGATTGCTAGTATTAGTGCAACTTGTTATTGCTGCTAGTACTATAGAACCATCCCCTACTTCATTATCAACTCTGCTTCCTTTCTTTTTTATTAACTCATCCATACTACTCTTTATCGTATCTAAACTTTGTTTCTGCCATGGTAGTGATGGTCCTGCTATACTTGCTTCTACTGATGCTAAATCAAACTCTATGACTTTGCTATAATACACATCTTTTGCAGCACCATACATACCTTGTGCTTTAAAGTATGCTTTAACTAACTCTATATGTTCATAATCTCTTCCTGTTAATCTTAGATAATTTATCGTTTGATCATCTACAGGAAATAGGGCTGCTGTAGCACCATACTCTGGTGCCATGTTTGATATTGTAGCACGATCTGCCACTGTTAATGAATCTACTTCACCAAAATACTCTATAAAATTATCAACTACATTATGCTCTCTAAGAACTTTGGTTAGAGTTAGCACTATATCAGTTGCAGTAACACCTTCTCTTGGTTTATTATATAACTTTACCCCTATTATTCGTGGTATTATATTAATTGCTTCTCCTAGCATAGCAGCTTCTGCTTCTATACCTCCAACACCCCAACCTAATATTCCTAAAGCATTTATCATAGTAGTATGAGAATCCATTCCTAGAACTGTATCAAAATAAGCATTATTGTTTAATATTACAACCTTTGCTATATGTTCAAGATTTATCTGATGAATTATTCCACTCCCAGGAGGGAATAATCTAAAGTTGTTAAATGATCTCTCTGCCCATTTCAAAAACTTATACCGCTCTTTATTCCTCTCAATCTCTAATTTTAGATTCATATCAAAAGCATCTATTCTATTCCAATAGTCAACTTGAATACTATGATCTATTACAAGATCTGTCTCAACCAAAGGATTTATTGTTTTAGCATCCAAACCATATTTAATTATAATATCTCTCATCAATGCGAGATCTATCAATGCTGGCACGCCAGTATAATCTTGCATTATTACTCGTGCAACCTTAAAAGAAACAGCCTTAGGATTATTTGGATTCCAATCAATCATATTAGAGAGATCATCTTGTGTTATACTCTTATTATCGAGATTCCTAATTATAGATTCAAGTATTATTCTTGCAGTATAAGGCATCCATGAGTATTTACTAACATCATAATATGGTATATTCTTTTCATTGATCTCCAATTTACTCATGCTTGACCTTATTAAATAATTATATTTAAAGTCTACATTAACAATATAAGAATCACCATCTACATATCTTTTTGTTTATAACAACTTATACATATCAAATTTATAACAGTTTAGCATATAATTACTAAATTGAGTAAATTATTTAATATAGCAATCATTGGTTCTGGTATATTAGGAGCGTCTTTAGCATATATTCTATCACTTATTACAAAGAATAAGATTGTTGTTATAGAGCAGGAGAGTAATGCTGCTTATCATACATCATCAAGAAACAGTGGTAAGGTTCACGCACCATTCCTTTATGATCCAGTGAAGAAAGGGCTAGTAGCAAAGATAGCATATCTAGGTTTTGATATGTGGAAGAGATATGCAAATTATAAGAATATCCCATTTAAGATAGATGGAGTGTTAGAAGTAGCTGTTGATGATTCTGATATAGATATGTTAGAGAGATATATAAAATGGGGGGAGATAAATGGTTTAAAAGAGGATCTTATAGTATTGGATGATGTAAGAGAGTTTGAACCAGAGGTAAGATGTGTAAAAGCCCTATATTGTAAAAGAGATGCTTCTACTAATTATAAATTATTAACACTAGAATTGGTTAATGACGCTAAAAGGAATGGAGTTACATTTCTATTCAATAATAAGGTTAAGAGCATACATAATAATGTAATAAGGTGTAAAGAGAATATAGAAGTGGATTTCTTGATAAATGCTGCAGGAGGAGCATCTATGAAGATAGCACATGATATGAATATAGCAACTGACCTAAAAGAGATGTATTTTAGAGGAGAGTATTGGAAAGCAGATAAAGTATATAGTAATATAACACGCTCTAGTGTATACTCTGTCCCAAAATTTGTAGAATATCCATTCTTAGATCCTCATTGGTTAGTAAAGGTTGATGGAAGCTGCGAAGTTGGTCCAAATGCAGTACCTGTCTTAAGTCCTTATGGATATGATATGATAGAGAACTTAAAATCCTCCTCTAAGCTTATAGAAATGCTAACTTCAAATATAAGAAATATGTTATTTGACAAAGAATTTCTAAGACTTGCAAAAGAGGAATGGTTATCATCGTTATCAAAGAAGCATATGATAGAGAGGGTAAAGAGATTTTTACCAAGAGTGAGAGAAGAATACTTTAATGAGAGAGGAATATCTGGTATAAGGTCATTATCAATAGATAAGAATGGAAAATTCTTATCAGAGCCATCTATAAGGATGAATGATGCATCATTACATATACTTAATTATAACTCTCCAGGAGCCACTGGAGCATTGCCGTTTGCTATTTATGTATGTATGTTACTAGAGAGGAGAGGAATTATCAGGATAAGTAATACAAGAGATAGATATTGGGATATCTCTTCTATAGTTGAGATCTTAAACAATACTATTATATAACACATAAGAGAATAGGAGTGACATGTCTGCAACAAAGGCATCAAACGAGATATTCATAGGTAAGAAACCACTCATGACCTATGTAACAGCAGCACTAGTGCAGTTGGCAAATGAACCAAGCATAACCATCAAAGCAAGAGGTTTAAGTATTACTAGAGCAATAGACGTAGCACAGATCATAGCTCAGAGAATGGATTCTCTTGGCTATAAGGTAGGTAATGTAAAACTAGGTTCAGAGCAGATGCAATCACAGAATGGAAGAACAAGAAACGTAAGCACGATAGAGATAGTTATAAGTAAATAAAACTCTTTTATTCTTACTTTTTTAATTAGAATTATAAATAGACTCTAGTGATCTAACTTATGCTACACTTCATATACCTTGTTAGTGATAGATGGAAAGATCATCTTAGATATGAATGGTTATATGTATATAGGATGGCAAAATTCTATCAGTATTGGTTAAAGAAGAGTCTTAGATTACATTATGATGTTAAGTGTAGCGTAATGGTAGTAGATGCTAGTAGATTAACACGTTGGAGATTTGGCATGCAAGATATCATAAAGGATCATAAAGAGAAAGGTGAGAATAATTATCATATATATCTCTCATACTTTAAACCTCTCCTCTCAGATTGTAGTGTAGGATATTATCTAGATAGAATAGGTTTAGTGAAATGGAGATATTACGAAGGGAATAATGATCTAGTTAAATTTTTGGCAGAAGAGAATTGTTCAAAAGTATCACATATAATACTTCATGAAGTAGCAAGAAATATGCGAAAAGAGGAGAGGAAGAAGTATTATGATGCTATTCATGAACAATGGGATAGACATATAATGAATATAGATGAGTTCGAGTATTATAATGAGAGATATGAGAGAGTATCAAAGAGTAGTAATTTTATGTTTGCTACTATGAAGGTACCTAAACAATAAAACTTTATACCATTTATGAGTATCTCATATCATGATTAAGAAGAGGCATAGTGTAGAATACATACTTACCATGATAGCAGGGATAATAATGTTAGTTAATAGTATACCATTCATAGCATCTCTATTTATTCAATTACCATCAGATATCATATTTGATAGATTTAGATTAGAATTAGGCGAAGAAGGTTTTAGACTTGCTCAAATAAGGATCATAACATCATCTTTACTTAGTGGTATTATGCTTATAGTGCTAGCAACTATGATGGAGAGACATCCAAGAGATCTAAGACATTATGGTATAATGACTATCATAGTCTCAGTAGTAAGTCTAGTTGGAATGGGTTTAATACATGTAGTATCAATCATAATTACATTAATAGGAATTGCTGGAGGGAGCATAGCAATTATTAGAGGAAGAGAAGGAGTTATAATGATAGATGCTACTTACAAACCTATAGAACATGCTGAATATTTCTGTAGCAAATGTAATATTATGTTTAGTTCTGATAATGAATTAAGAAAACATATGGTTAAACATATTGAATATGATTAAATATTAGATTTGTTTCTACTTACAATTTATGTTTCTTGCAACGATCTAATACAAAGCCATCCAAAATAGATTATTATTGCTATTAATGTTCTATACGAGCTATCTCTCATACCAATGAGATCTATTGTAATTATTAACCATACCATAGATTCAATATATGAATATAATCTTGTATGTTCTAGTTTAACGAGTTAATAACATATCTCTTATCGTTACTCTCTAATGAATGTGAATAATTTTCATAAACTTAATTATGCAACTAATTTAATGCAAGTTCTAAAGACTCTTGAAGAGTATAATGTTAATAAGAGTTATATTTACTAGTAGCATATTGGGATAATAATTCTTTACAAAATATAAATGAATAAACCAAATACTATAAGTTCATTGCGCAAGAATATATTATACAAAATAGATGTGTAGTAAATATTATCAATACTATTATTAATTATTTTTAATGTATTAAATAATGCTTTGTTACATAGCAAGATGTTTTAATATATCCTTGACTATTGTATGAATTGGCATGTGTATAATAGTTGTGATGAGATACTCTTTTTCTTTAAATTGGATAGATGAAGAGTTAAGAAGGATGAATTGATGAAGATGGTAGTAGGGTTATGAATGCTAAGGCCATCAAGACCCTACATTTCAAAATCTATGAGGATGTTGTTGAACTCCTAAGCATAAAATGTAGTCCCAATAAGTGTCTATGTAACTTTTAAGATGTCATCATTGTGAATATCTCTTGTTAATAGAGTATGATTTGGGGAGATCAGTAGTGTAAGGAGTATATTTCATCATTGCATTTGAACATCTTATGACCTCAATGAATTCGAAGATATCTTTGTATGTGATATTACTAGTGACAGATTGGAATGCACTATCTACTCTGGCTATATCCTTAAACTTCCCATTCACAGGCAAGCTGGTATTGATTAAATGAATCAAGAGTCAAAAAACTATAAATTTACTCTTTTCGTATATTTTTATATGATAAAACATGAGCAGATCAAAGGAGCTTTATTTTTGTTCCTTATAACGGGCACAATTACCATGACAATGGTAAACGAGGTAACTTTTGGATGTACTCTGATGCCTAGGCCAGATGTAACGAACAGACCATCATTCCTACTTGAATTGACAATACAAGGAGAAGTAGACAATCCCTCATTATTACAGGATGATATACGCCAAGCATTTGACATCGTTAGAGGTTCCTTTATTTCAGATGTCTCAGAAATTGTTAGAGACAATATTGGAAAGGTTACTAACCTTATACCGTATTATGTAGAGGCAGAGTGGTCATTGAATGAAGAGCAATACGATCTCCAGATCTATTATTATGGAGAAGAGAGGCAGTTTAGGCAAGACCTAAAGAACGTATTCTTGAAGACAAGTGCTGTAAAATTAGCACATTTGAGCATGAACCCACTTCAGAGTATTGTATATTTAGAATCAGATTGTAGGATATTCCCAGTATCTGCTCCTTCGAAGGAGTTCAGTGTTTGGGTAACTACTCTACATAATCTTGGCATTGAGACTGTTGCAAAATACAGCGATGAACTCTCTGGGTCTAGAATAGAAAGTGTGTCATTCGAACGCTTGAACTACACCACTGGAAAAGTAATGTTGAAACTTGATTCAGGAATCATTGAAGAATTTGTATATAATGACTTGAGTGATGTTCAAGGTTCTTCTATTCCAACTCCAGAAAGACCGAGAGGTGATACCGAGCCGTTCTTCAAATATATGATAGGTTATATTGTATCTTTTGCCTTTCTTCTAGTGATCTCTACAGTTATTCTCTTTTTGCGCAGAAAGAAACATAGGCAGGATATAAGATTATAGATTCTGCATTTGTTGCAAAGTACAATATATGGAAGATTGGAAGGCTTAGCACATTAGCCTTCATACTTATGTATGCTGCAATTATTATCTATGCATTACTGACAGCAGATGTATAAATTTCAATCCTACTATGTAATTCAAACATAATCAATATAAAGAATCAGTAACTTTATGCTCTAAAGATAAGTTCTAAATTCTTCATTATCTTATGATGAAGAGGCTAGTTATTAATGAGATAATATATATGAGACCTTGCTAGAAGAAGCAAAGTCTTTAACTGCAAGAAGGAGACAAGATATATAACACACAACACTTGTAGAGTTTCAGAATAAAGGTAATTGTAAGCATGTAGAAGCAGAGTATTACAACTTTCTATGATAAGATGATTCTTGACTCTATTTCTAATGTTATTACTTATGCTAGCACTCAACCTTGATTGAATGTTAGTATTGTTAAGATATTACTCTATAATATACTATCTTCTCTTCATATAATATTCTTACAAACTTTTAAACTATATAGGATAACTCTTGCATAGAAGTATATAATGAATGAAGATAATCTTGATGTATGAGTTACAATGATGAATTACTATAGCATAACTAGATAATAATAATCTATAACATGAGTTATATAATAGATGTTACATAACTTACATCCATATATAGAAAAGATTATAAAATATAAAAATGTATACGTTGTATGGCTAGTAAAAAACTGAGTGTAATAATTGCTACTACACTTCTAATAGTGTTATCAATGACTATAACAGATGTTAGAATGGTATATGCTCAAGCAGTAGATTGTAATAATCATACAATAGAGAGAGGTAACTTTGATAGTGATGCTGATGATGAGGTTAGAGTAGATCTTAATCTATATAACAATGGAGATATCATTATATTAGATGGTAAGACATATACTGTAATGATTGCTGGTTCTTCATCCTCTTCTAGTCCATTCAATGGCACTAATAGCAATGACTTGATAGTTGGTACCAATAGCAATGATGTGATATATGGTAAGGAAGGAGATGATTTTATAGTTGGATTGGATGGCGATGATTATCTTTATGGAGATTATATAGAAGGAACTTCTAATGATGATATACTAGAGGGAGGGGATGATATATTGTGTGGTAATGCTCGTTTTGATTATCTTTATGGAGATTGGATATTTGGAGATGCTGGCAATGATACAATAACTGGAGGCAATGATGCACTAGATGGAGGAGAATATGGTGATAATCTTTATGGAGATTGGATATTTGGAGGTGCTGGCAATGATACAATAACTGGAGGGGATGATACATTAAAGGGAGAATATGGTGATAATCTTTATGGAGATGTTATAAGTGGAGGATATGACAATGATACAATAACTGGAGGCAATGATACATTAAATGGAGGAGATGGCTATAATGATCTTCATGGAGATGATATATATGGAGAAGATGGTGATGATACAATAACTGGAGGCAATGATACATTAAATGGAGGAGATGGCTATGATTATCTTTATGGAGATTATATATTAGGATATGATGGTAATGATACAATAACTGGAGGCAATGATACATTAAATGGAGGAGATGGCTATGATACGCTTCTTGGAGATCATATATATGGACATACTGGCAATGATACACTAACTGGAGGTAATGATACATTAAAGGGAGGAGATGGCAATGATGATCTTTATGGAGATGATATATTAGGATATGACAATGAGGTACCTGCAGATGATGGTGATGATACACTAACTGGAGGCAATGATACATTAAATGGAGGAGATGGCAATGATTGGCTTTATGGAGATGGTATATCTGGATATGTTGGCAATGATACAGGATATGGAGGCAGTGATGTAATCGATGCTCAAGATGGTATAGTTAATAATGATAATATAAATGGTGATTCTATATTTGCAGATATAGAAACAGTAACTCTAGGAGATCAAGATATATGTGCAAGTGATACAGGAGATACTGAAACAAACTGTGAGTATGATGATATATCAGCACTAGTAACATTCAAGGCAGAAGATCCTGTAGATGTAGATGATACGATAAACCTAGGTCAGAGCATAAACCTTGTATTCACATCAAGTGTTGATAATCCAGTTACTATTACAGGTTTACAAGTAACAACACCTCTAAGCAATACATGCACATACAATATACTACCAGTAACAATACCTCCAAATGGCTCATTCACAGCAACATATCCTGATGATTTTACAGGAGTAGGTTGTGATACAAGTACTGCTGGAACATACACAGTAATACTGACTACAGAGGTTGGAGATCCTATCATAACAGAGTTCAATGCATCATTTAACGTTGTACCAGAAGTTATTGTAGGAGCAATAGGTATAATAGGAACATCACTTGCTGTAATGATGCTTTATGCTAGAAGAAGATAAAATACATCTTATATTTATTTAATTGATAAATAATAGATATCATATAGGATAACTCTTTGCTAATCCTCTTCTTCTTGAGAAAAGTAATGGCAGATTATATATTCTTGATTCACTTACATTAAATAGATAGCATAACTCTTTAGCAGTATCCTTATCTAAAGATAAAAGTTCTACATAATGATGTTAACTCATACTATCATTAAATCTATTCATGCTTTGAGTTGCTAAGGTAACATTAATGCATTCAATACTTCCCTAATAGCAAATGTATTGATTAGTTGTGCCTCATCTATATAGAGATAATATTTATTAGATAATGCTGATTTAGATTTTGTTGAAACATATAGCATATGAGTCAACAAATCTTATGATATCATCAGCAATTATTGATGATAGATCAATAATCATTATCTTCTTCTCTTATCATGGAATATACGCATATTAAGCAACTCATAACATATAGTAATGCTCTATCCCTTGCTGGATACCTACTAATTCTAGGTACTGCTTCAATGAGTTTAAGGAACTCCTCTCTAGTAAGAAGGTCAGTTGCTCTTACCTTATCCTCCCTCATTGCCTTTCTCTTATAGCGATCTGGTTTGATATGAGCAACCTCTTCACAGTAGTTACCCTCACCCTCTGCTATCTCTTTGTGTTTAGCATAATGGACTAATCTCTTCAATGTCCTCAATGCTATAGTAATAGTTGATAGACTCCAACCCTTCCTATTCACTATTGCACTTGCTATCCTATCTATATCCTCCCTTGTTAGGTTTGTTATATTTACATGCTTACCTGTATTAGTCATATGATCTGCATGCTTACCTGCAAATAACTCATGTATTATCTCCATTATCCTATATGTGAATTGAGCATATGATTGGATCTTACCCTCTCCTATACCTGCTAATCTCAATGCATTAATGAACCTGTTTGCTAGTTCATAGTCATACCCTGCTTCCTTTACCCTTCTTAATACTCTATTATCCTCTAGTTATACACATATCAGAATATAATGGTGGGGTCGGCCGGATTTGAACCGGCGACCTCGAGCGCCCAAGGCTCGAAGCATAACCAAGCTAGCCCACGACCCCTTTAGAATCATTTAACATAGTATCCTATATTAAAGACTTTAGATTAATTAATGATGTGGAGGAGTATATAAGAGCAGGTAAGATAGCATCAGAGGTTAGAGAATATGCAAGGAAGAAATATCACGTTGGAAGAACATTGTTAGATATATGTGAAGAGTTAGAACAAATGATAATCTCTAAAGGTGCTAAACCAGCCTTTCCATGTAATGTTAGTCTTAACGAGATAGCAGCGCACTATACAGCAGAACCAAATGATGAGAGGATAGTAAAAGATGGCGATCTACTAAAGATAGATATTGGTGTGCATGTAAATGGCTACATAGCTGATACAGCTGTTACAGTATGTTATGATACGAGATATGAGTCTCTAGTTAACGCTACAGAGATAGCATTACAGGAAGCTATAAAGATAGTAAGGAGTGGAGTAAATGCAAGTGATATAGGTAAAGTTATAGAAGACACTGTAAAACGTCATGGTTTTATACCTATACATAATCTAACTGGGCACTCTCTGTCACAATATATAGTACATGCAGGAAAGTCTATACCAAATATAAGAACTTATACTGGATTCTTATTATTAGAAAATGAAGCATATGCAATAGAACCATTCTTAACAACAAAAGATGGGAATGGTTTAGTGGTTAATGGTAACATAAGAAATATCTTCTCTCTAGTTAGTAGGAAGAATATAGGCAATAAAGATGCAGATGCTTTAAAAGAGTATATATGGAATAGATTTAAGATGCTTCCATTCACTACCAGATGGCTTACCAAAGATTATGATATAAAACATCTTAATTTGCTTTTAGAGTTGTTATTAAAGAAGAAAGCAATAAGATCTTATCCAATCTTAGTGGAGGCTAATAAAAAGTATGTTGCTCAAGCTGAGCATACTGTCATACCGAAAGAGAATTCTGCTCTAGTTATAACCCTTTAAATCTTAATGTCTTATCCTTGTCTATGCCCAATTACATAAGCTGATCTCTATATATGTTGAGTATCATCTTCTCCATATCTCTACCCATCCTCCTTCCTAGAGAGCATATACTAACCCTCAACTCCATATGCATATCATGCCTAAGCTTATCATGTCTAAGTATTCCTGCATATCTTGTCTTAACCTATTGCTTTCTTCTCTAAGATCTCTAATCTCTCATCCATTCTAGCCTCTAAATCAGCAAACTTATCATCTCTTTATATCCTGCTACTGCATATCTAAACTCCTTATCCTCTCCTAACATATCTAATAACTTCCTCTTCAATTCATTACTCTGCATGAGTAGAAATAATGCAATGGCAATGTGTATATCTGCTCTTCTTTCACATTAAAGAGTTAGGCAATGCTTTTGTAGTATATCTGATCTGAAACATGTTATGGTTCTGGCTTTCCTCTACAAACCTCTCAACCTTCTCGATTGCATCCACGAAATCCTTTGCTTGTTGAGTATGGTTTGAGTGGTATATTCAGTTGTGTCCTTTGCTTCACCCTTGCCATCCTCCTATCTGCTACAATTCTATATAATAACAAGTGGTATAGCAATACTAATAAGTGATGGTACTTCTCTTATCACTTCATCATAAGGAGATATAGATTATCAATTTGAGTAATCAAGCTCGAGATCACATCTATCTGTTTTCTGCCCCTATTCAATAACATATTACCGCCTGCTCCCTATAGGTCAATTTTATTATTGCTCCCTATAGACTCTTAATCCTCCAAGTTTATAGATGGAGAATGTTATTATTACAATGGATAATACTGTAAGTAAAGGTGAATAGGCTGTTAATGTTAGACTTGCGCCCAATGGTAAAAGAAATGCTATAAATGAGAAACACGCTGGACATACACCAACTATAAAACCAAGTATAGAACCTATAGTACCACTTTGTAGATATTTCTTTCTATTAATATTACAACAAGATATGCTCTTTGTATAAATGTAGAGTGTGATATAAATTCCAAATAGTATAGAAAACATTATGTAAAGCGTTGCATTAAAAGGCTTGTTTAGTAGATCAACAAACCAGATCTCCCATGCTAAAGGTGTGTTTATGCTCTGTATTAAAGGTATTAAGAGGAATATTCCTAGAGAAGCAATTATTGTTATAATTGGTCTAGTTCTTATTGCATGAATAATCAAATAACTCATATATTCACCTTAATAAGGGTTCCAGCACATTCTTTGCTGTAATATAACTTAATGGCCTTATATCGAAGTACCTTACTATTCCATCCTTATCCAGTACATACTTGCTATCTAAGTATCTTATATTATAATCCTTCACCGCTCTCTGCTCATTATCCTTCACTATATACCACGAGTCCCTTCCATACTGTTGTCTCCATTTAACCAACTCTTTATAATCTTCCGTCGGATCAACGAATATTATAAGCACATTAAAACCAGCGTTTGTTTCGTCATAGTACTTTGCAAGCTGCTTTGCGCCGACTTGACATGGAGTGCACCATGTTGTTGTGAAGAATATGAATAATGGCTTGCCTTTTAATAGCTCTTTACTTATCTCTCCCTTCTCAATATCAAAGAGTTTAAAGTCTGGGGCAGTTGTGTTGATGGGTAAGCCTCCAATACTTGCACTGTTTGCTGTAGTAGGCGCTGTAGTAGGCGTAGGCTGTAAGTTTTGTGAGTTTACCATCAATATTATAACTATCAAAGCTATACCTATACAGCATCCTACTCCTATAACTATCATATAACGCTTTCTTGACTTCATACTATACCACCTTATGCCTTCTATTAATACTAGTATTTACGATGTTCTTTGCTGTAAGGTAAAGAGATGCTATCAACAATGCTATGGTTATCGAGGCAAACTGAATACTATACACAGCAAGATAACTAAATGCCAATGAACCTATAGCATAAACCAATATGCCACCACTACAACATGCAAAACTTGTAAAGAAGGCAGGTATAAATGATAAGAACGTTCTATTCGTCATGTTAATACTACAGCATCTAACCCTTCTTCCATGTATTAATAATGCAACATTTAACCCTACTAGGAATGCTGTTATTATAATGAAAGCAATAGCATGATAGAATGCAAAAAAGTAAACATGATTAGATAATGCTGCAATTATACCTATGTTTGTGAATCTTATGGTTGGTATTATTGGGAATATCTTTGCTAGATCTACTGTTGGATAGTATGATACTATACCCACTATAAACATATAGGCAATTGAATATGCTATTGTTATTACTATTATCATCTTAAATCTCTCTGCTATAACAGTCTTGAGTAATACACGAAGACTATTAGTCATCTCAGCCATATATTTACACCATATTAACTATATATCGAATAGTATTTAAACTATGAAGTATATAGTTAGATAGTAAGTATGAGTAAGGATAGTAAGAATGATGATAGTAGCAGTGGTAACGACAATGTAATCTGCCTCTGTCCATTAGAGGGGATAATAGATATCATAAGCAAAAAGTGGTCATTGCTTATAATAAATGAGATAGGTAATCATGGCAAACTAAGGTTCAACCATCTTATGAGGGAGCTTAGACCCGTAAGCCCAAAGACATTAGCAGATATGCTTAAGGAGTTGCATAATGCAGGATTGATAGATAGACGTGTATATAATGAGATACCTCCTAGGGTAGAGTATACATTAACCGATGAGGGTAAGAGTCTAAGGGAAGCGATAATTCCACTTTTAAGATGGGCTATAGAAAGAGACGATGCTGCTATTGCACACTGTTCGTGCACATTAATAAGGAGCAGAGAGTAGATTCAGATGTAGACTTGCCTAACATAACTAGTAGCTATGCTAATGGATATCTACTATCTAATTATAAACTTTATAGTTTAAATACTATAGTTTCGATAGTAAAGGCAGAGGTGAATTGTAGAATGTGTAACTGCTGTGGTATGAGTGACAAGGATAAGAAAGAATGGGAAGAATGGACTAAAGAGGATGGACAAGGCAGTAATGAGTATACACAGAAGGTAAAGACAAAGAGAGGTATAACGAAGCGCTTTAGATTCTAACACTAGAGGTGATAAAGATGGCAAATAACTACAATCTTATTATTTTGGGTAACGGTGCTGCTGCATTCTCTGCTGCAATAAAGGCTACTGAGATAACCGATGGTAAAGCAAACATACTCATGATAGGCTCTGGAGAATTAGGGGGAACATGTGTAAATGTAGGCTGTGTACCATCAAAGTACTTACTCGCTGCATCAAATACATACTTTAATATTCAGCATCCTAGGTTCAAAGGTATAGAACCAGTTAAGCCCAATATAAGATTCAAGGATGTAATGCATGGTTTAAGATCATTGGTCTCTGAACTAAGAGAAAGCAAATATGCTGATATACTCAAATCGTATACAAACATAGAGTATATAGAAGGCAAAGCAAGATTCTCGTCATTTAACGAGGTAGAGGTAAACGATAGAGTATTCAAAGGAGATGCTATCATCGTAGCAACAGGTTCTAGACCAAGCGTACCAAATATAGAAGGATTGAATGATATAGATTATCTAACAAGTAATACTATATGGGAAGTAGATGAATTACCTAATAGTATAGCAGTTATAGGTGCAGGTGCAGTAGGGCTTGAGATAGGACAAGCATTACTTCATTTTGGCTCAGTTGTCACTGTTATAGATGTTGCTAACAGGGTCATAGCAAATATGGAGCCAGAGTTATCATTGCTATTGCAGGAGAGGCTTGTAAGGGAAGGCATGAATCTGTATATGAAGGCTAGGATAAGCAGCATAAAGAGAGCCGATGGTAAGAAAGTTTTAGATATTATAACCTCTAATGGTAAAGAGCATCTAGAGGTTGATCAGGTATTAGTTGCAACTGGCAGGTTACCCAATACAGATGCTCTTAGATTAGATAGAGCAGATATAGAAGTAAATAAGCAAGGTTTTATAATAACCGATGATATGATGCAAACCAGTAATCCTCATGTATATGCTGCTGGTGATTGTATAGCAAAGAGATTCATGTTAGAGACAGTTGCTGCAAGAGAAGGAGTAATAGCAGCAGATAACATATTTGGTATTAGAGCAAATATGGATTATTTACATATTCCTTCAGTAGTGTTTACAACTCCACAGATAGCATCGGTAGGCTTTGGGGAAGAAGAATATGTTAACAAATACGGTTCATGTTCATGTAGGATTATTAAACTCGATAACATACCAAAGGCCATTATACTAAATGAAGATGAAGGGTTGGTGAAGATGGTTATAGATCCTAGTAACAGAAGGATAGTTGGTTTGCATATTGCAGCATATAATGCATCCGAGTACATAATTGAAGGTTCTCTTGCGATAAAGCTAGGATTAACAGTAGATGATATAATTAATACAGTACACGCATTTCCAACACTCGCAGAATCAATAAAGATAGTAGCACAATCATTCATTAGAGATGTTAAGAGGATGAGTTGTTGTATGGAGTGATATTGAATATATACTACGAGATAATTATATATTAGCATCAGTTTTTAATAATACTTCTTTATTGCATAACGATGCAATAAAGCATCGAATATTACAACATAAAGCCATTATATGCTCAGAGAGGGCTTGCAGATATCGCTTATGAGAATTAGAGAAGCGTTCTCTACCTAATCCTGAGGGTTTAGAGAATACAGTATTGATAAGGATGAGCAAGAGACCTTTGGCAGGAATACAAAGAGTGAAAGTAAATGTTACGAGAGGGAGACTAAAATACTCATAATGACAATAACTTTGATAGAGAGAAGAGTAGGAATGGTAACGCTAAATTCGTTATAAAAGGCATTAAATTATAAGACGAGATTTGATATGCTTATTGATGCAATAGAAGGTAGAAATGGTATAACTATAGGAGATCCATGCATAGTTAGAAAGAACAATAGATACTTCCTACATATATCAATAAGCAAGAATGTAGATACAAAGAAGTTAAACGAAGAATCAGCAAACAACAATAAAGATAAGGCAGGGGTTGTTGCCTAATTCGATATCGCATACTATTCCACCTTGAATCCCAGTTTGTTTGCACATTGTATCCGGTTTAGCACTTCCATGTTCCACCCGATGTCCTTGATTATCCCAAATCTTTTCTGGTTGTTCTTTAACAGGAACCTGCAGTAGAGCTGGTGGTGTTCTGCTTCTTCGGCACCGAATATTCCCTCTATCAATACTATGTAGTGGTACACTGACACATTGAACAACTTGGAAGCCTTTCTAAGATACTTCATGCGTTCTCTGTTTCTGGCGTTTATCTTCTGCTTGACGTTTGGAAGCATGTTCATGCCAAACACAGATTTGCAGTTGTCCTGAGCGTCATAGCCTCTGTCAGCTTGAATATCGAGCCTGCAAGGTCTACTCCGTACTTAGTTTATTTAGCATCGAAGTATCAGTGAATCATGCGTCTGCTTGCTGGTTGTCCTTACAGTCAGTACCCGTCCTTCCTCTTGTGCTTGCACGTCATGGGGAGTGCATCCCTTCATGCTAAAGCTGATTCTATGAAACACCGTTTATTAGCAGTTAAAATGAATTAGGCAACAACGCCGATAAGGCATTAAGGCTTATAACTAAACATAGAAGAAGGATAGAGAAGCAACAACTCATATTATCATTTCTAGCATACAACAAGTTCAGAGAAGAACTCAAACAGAAGCGTTGTGGAATAATATAATCGTAGAGAATGTAAACCCAGCATACACCTCACAAATATGTGTAAGATGCGGCTCTAAAAATGAACAGACAACACAGAGAAGGTTCAAGTGTGAAAAATGTCATTGGAAAATGAATACTGATTATTAATGCTTCTCTGAACATAGTATTAAGGTATGCTAAGGAACTAGGTATTAAGATAAGATATAGTGGTAATAATACTGTAAACAACAATACTAGCAATAGCATACAGGGAAGGTAATAGTACAATGACTGACATGTGCTGTTGTCCCTCTGCAAGCCAGCATAAATGCTGGTGGTAGAATTGGGTTTGTCATAGGATCCAAAGCAGATATGCAGAGGAACTCTATAGCGACTGGTGAGGACTATTCTTCTCTTGGAGAAGAGTTATCTGAAGTTGTTATGGATGCAATACATCCTTGTATGTCTGCTAAAGAGATACATAACAAAAAATGCAATGGCGGATAACAAAGCGCAAGGATAATACTATAACACATTTATAAATATCGTTTATGATTAAGCTTATGTAATTAAAGAAATAGCGGAAAATACAGGGAGTTAAAATCCAACTATTACTTTAAACCTTAACATATTCTGCATATACCATAGAGATAATGGTATCACTACCACATTTCTTACACTTATTACCATGTTTATAAACATAGTCGCCAACATTAAAGTCTCTCTTTAGTTTGTGCTTGCATTTAGTGCATTCTTCTATAGTATAAACAATCGCCTTCTCCTCTTCCT
>JACAFH010000008.1 GCA_013538715.1 Candidatus Nitrosothermus koennekei
AAGAAGGTAGAATTGTATAAGAAGAAGGAGGGTAAGGAGATAAGTAAGATGATGTTTGTTACACCATTCATAGATGATGATGCTAGGGATGCATGTAATAGATTAGGTATAGAGGTTTATACAGCATTAGTTTTAAGCCCTCATAGGTAGTCTAATATATTTTGGAATAGTATGAAAAAGTTCATTAGTCTGAATCGAAGTGTAGTAGAATTGAAATAATGTTATGTTATTACAATAATACGATTAAAACAGTGATAGAATTAGTGAACTCTCATGATAGTAGTATAAACACTACTAGTAGTAAGTCATATAAAATAAGTGAACTTATAAATATCATCAATTACATTGAGAGATACTTTGTAGATTATGATAATCATATAATGTGTAAGAGATGCAATGAGTTACATACACCTGCATTCTTCTGTAATAAGAAGATCATGATAAGTGATATGCTAACACTAGTAAAAGAAGAACCAGAGTTGATAGTAAGTGAAGAGGATGATTTGATAAAGAGAATGAAAGAGCTTGTATATCACTCTGCTATATGTGAACTAGAGAAGAGTGCTAGCAAATAAGTATCTAGCGTAAGCTATCCTTTATTGATAGAAAGATTTATATGTATTATTAAGAATTATATCAAAAATTAATAACTATCACCTTTGATTCTCCCCTCTTTACTAGAGTATCACTTTACTTAATAACTAAATAGCATCACGCATGAACAAAAAAATCTCTCTAAATAATAACACTAAATAACTTAATAACACCAGGCGTAATTTATTTGGGGATAGGAGAGTAAAATATAAGATATAAACAAATATAGATTAGGAAAAATTTTTTTGAACAAGCGTGAGGGTTATTTAGTTGTTATAGTAATGTTATTCAATACTAGCACTCAATCTTCTTTCCTACTAGTAGTGTTAAGATATTACTAAGCATATAATATACTACATATAATATTCTTACAAACTTTTAAACTATATAGGATAACTCTTTGTTAATCCTCTTATAGCTTGTTGATAAAAATATAATGGAAGATATACCATGCATTAAATAGATAACTCTTATAAAAGTTCTACATAATGATGTTAAATCTATTCATGCTTTGTGTTGCTAAAGTAACATTAACATTAAACTTTCTCATAGCATTCAATACCTCTCTGATAGCAAATGTATTGATTAGTTGTGCCTCATCTATAGATAGATAATGCTGATTTAGATTTTGCTGATACATATAGCATATGAGCCAACAAATCTTATGATATCATAAGCAATTATTGATCTATCATCAATAATTATTATCTTCTTCTCTCATCATGGAATATTGCCTCTACTAGTTAGTTCTACTCTATATGCTTAACCACCTCTAAATGCATGAGTATGTGAATTGAGTGTATTATTGGAGTTTATTATCTCATATACCTACTAACCTTAACACATTAATGAATTTGCTTGTAGTAATATCCTGCTTCCTTTACCCTCTTCAACCAATATTCTTATTCACTTATAGTTATGCACATATCAGAATATAATAATGGGGCCGAGGGGATTTGAACCCCTGAGCACCAGCGTTCTAGCTGAATCCCCAGGTTCGCCATATCTTCTGGCATCCTGATCCATGCTTTCCGCCAGTAATTAATACTGTAGACGACGGCCCCTTAACATTCATTCCATTTCTGCACTTATATAACCTTTAATGCAGATAGTATATTCTTAAAACACTCTTTACATATACATGCTTTATACTCTCTTAATAGTTCAAACCCCTCGATACTATATATCTTATTCTTAATGAGATACTGTATTGCAGATGTAAGATTTGAAACACTTCTAAATGATGCACTATCAAAATCTATTATCTCTACTCTATCTTTAATTATTATATGCTTATCCATCCTACTAAGTTCTCCATGATCCAAGCCTATAAGATCTAACATAAAGCATTTTTCAAGTATATATCTTGATGCAACCCTAATGATATCAATAGCCCCTTCTTCTATCAGCTCTCTTATAGTATTACCCTCTATATACTCCATAATAAGCATCTCATCATTAGCATAGAAGAGTTTTGGTGCTATCCGTATACTATTTGCTATCTTTAAATTATAAGCCTCTTTTAGCATGGTATCTCTTTTTGAATCTATTCTCCTTAACTTAACGGCTACTTCTCTATCATTAATTAGCCCTTTTAATACAACAGCAGCATGCCCCTTCCCAAGTATATTGATGTTATTTATCTTACTCTTGCCAAAGTTTAAGAGTTTTATACCATAAGAATTTAGTGTATTTATTCTCTTCTTGAACTCTTCTTCTTCATAGAGAGGGTAGCAGAGTATACGCTTTAAATCAGAGAAGGATATCTGTGCTTCTGACATCATCTACTATCTCTAAATTATAAAGTTCGTTATAAGAATATATTTTGAAACCTTTCTTTATATCATCAATTAAACCTCTTGATATGCCACTCTTCTCTATATTCTTAGTTAATAGATCGTTAAGGAATGTTAGAGCGTTATCATAAATTCTCCTCCTTAAACAATACACTCTTACTCCATCTATCCAAAGCATCTCAGCATCCTTGTTAGAAGCAAGAAATCTATTTAGATGATCTTCATTAAACACCTCTGGTCCTTTCCTTACATTATATTTTGATAAGAGAAGAGAGTCTAAGAGTAATACAAATGTTATATGAGTATTGATATAACAAGCAGATCTTATAACCTTAAAGTCGTTACTCTCTAATTGTTTAATAATAGCGTTTAGAGTATGCTTTACTTGTCCCCATATTATATCCTCACTTCTCTTTTCATATCCAAACATTATAACTATTAAATTGTTTAGATCTCTATTTACTAATCTCTTCCTTAATAACAAGTTTGGGTCTCTTAAGAATATCCTTGAAGCTAGTATGAACTTTGCTACATTAGTATCAGAGATTGCTGCACCAAGATTTCTCCTTACATCTACTGGATCTAATATTATCAATCTACTATTGAATGCATCTATAATACTCTTATCATACTCCACTATACTTATGACTTCTCTATCCTTGAATCTTCTAGCATTTTCTAGCAGATTTACGAATGAACCATACTTTAGTATAAGCACTTCACATACATACCCACTAAATCCATTAATGCTTATCTCAGCACCATAAACTCCTATCATCTTCATAAACTGCTTAAGTATTCTTACCTCCCTCTTCATCTCTAATGTCAAGTGTTTATTAATGAAGAGTGTATGATAGATGGATCTATCAGCAGCACTTTTCCATGCACCTTTCTCAACATCATAACATGGAACTATATTTACTTTTACTCCATCTATTACTGCTTCTACATATGGATGTTGAGCATATCTTAGATACGGCGAGTGATTCCTTAACGCTAGTAAACCTATCCTCTTACCTATATACTCAAAACGTTGCTTATCGGTATCCTTATCTATCTTTACAAAAATATCTATATCGTTATCATTTCTTATCCATGTATCCTTTGCATATGAACCGCCAAAAATAACTTCTTTTACTTCACTAAACTCTTTTGCTGCATTCCTAACAAGCTCTATTGATGTCATTGCTATTAAATCTACTCTTTTATGTTCTTCCTCGCTAGGTTCTGCTAATCTAATAAGCTCGTCTATCTTCATAATGATCAACATGCATGAATCGTAAATAGATCAGTATAGATAGGACCATCAGGTTTTAATTCACTCTTCTTAACCTTTATCTCATCTAGCAACTCTTTACCAATTACATCATTACTTTCTCTAATAGAAACTCTATCCTTTGCTCTTAGAATGGTTATATGGGCAGTAAATTCTTTATCATTCTCAAACCCTAATGGTGCCAGTTTATCTTCAACCATCTTTGCTATCTTTCTTAACTCATTAGATGAGTTCTCATCAACACCTATCCATATTACTCTAGCAGATCTAGTGTTTGGGAAAGCACCTATGCCTTTATAGATTACCTCTACAGGTTTAAATGTTAGAGCTTTCAGACTCTCTTTAATCTTTATTAGCATACTCTCATCTATCTCTCCCAAGAAGAGTAATGTAAAATGTAACTGATCTCTTTTAACAGGCTTAACAAATGTATATTGCTTTATTAATTCCTCTTGTATCTTGATTATATTATCCTTCACACTTTCATTCTTAATCTCCATTGCTATAAACGCACGCATATGAATAGTAACATATACACCAATTTAATGGTTATATTGAATACTCTATACCATTGTCTTATCTATATCAAATCTGTATACAAATATCTCTTTATATTCTTACATTAGTAAATATGCTATCTAAGATTGGTTAAACGTTTATCCATATCATTTATCATATAAACTTGCTATTGTTTTAATATTATTATACTTGCATTATAATAAACTTTATATCTCTCCTTGATTTTAATCATATAAATATTTCGTTGGAACCTATGGCAAATATTTATATATTTGATTGAAAGGGTGAGGTTCCAATGATTTTACCAATAAATTTATATACTTCTCTTTTTTCATACTTATATATCTTACTCTCAGATCATTGGAACCTTTATAAGGCACTCTGCAGATTATAGGTTCCGAGGGCCAATTTCCATTAGGGAACTGAATATCGGCACCGATGACCTTGCACGGGGTATAATTCGTGGTTTGCCTTAAGGGCATTGGGGAAAAACATGATACGGTAACGTATATCGTATCGGTTGCAATCGAAAAAGTTCCGATAAGGGAATTGAGAGTCGTCTTCATGTCTGTTAAGGCTATCAAACGATAGCCTTCGTTGCAATCGAAAAAGTTCCGATAAGGGAATTGAGAGAGAATAAATCTATAATATCGCTCATTCGGTTTTTTATCTGTTGCAATCGAAAAAGTTCCGATAAGGGAATTGAGAGTCATTATAACTTTCAAAGTACTTCATGCACTCCTTATCGTGTTGCAATCGAAAAAGTTCCGATAAGGGAATTGAGAGTCAATCAATACATCTAGATTAGCGCCCTCTGCAGTTTCCAGATACGCAGAGTTGCAATCGAAAAAGTTCCGATAAGGGAATTGAGAGACATCTTCCCATTGTTTTATATCCTTAAATCCGTTTAATTCATGTTGCAATCGAAAAAGTTCCGATAAGGGAATTGAGAGAATATAGGTTTTGAGATGCGTATCCCATACCCTTTCCCATATCTGGTTGCAATCGAAAAAGTTCCGATAAGGGAATTGAGAGCCTTGTCAGTCTTGTTTAAGACTGACATTGCATTAGCGTACGTTGCAATCGAAAAAGTTCCGATAAGGGAATTGAGAGACATCATTCTTTACTCTTATAGCAACATCTATTGTTGAGCCCGTTGCAATCGAAAAAGTTCCGATAAGGGAATTGAGAGCCTCCCACCTCTCTACTTGCCTGAGCTCGTGCAATAGAATTGCGTTGCAATCGAAAAAGTTCCGATAAGGGAATTGAGAGTTTCAAAGTCCCCCATGCCTATTTCACTTACTAAATTACCTTTGTTGCAATCGAAAAAGTTCCGATAAGGGAATTGAGAGTCTCTAACTCTTCATAACTCATATCTTCTAGCTTTTCGTTTACGTTGCAATCGAAAAAGTTCCGATAAGGGAATTGAGAGATGATTAATTCTTGTGCTCTCAAATATCTGCACTAGTATATGTTGCAATCGAAAAAGTTCCGATAAGGGAATTGAGAGATTTATAGTCTTGCTCCACCCTTTACCTTCCATATAGAGCCCGTTGCAATCGAAAAAGTTCCGATAAGGGAATTGAGAGTACCCAAGTGGATGCCATGGTGTGCTTCTTTTATTTTGTCACTGTTGCAATCGAAAAAGTTCCGATAAGGGAATTGAGAGATCTCTTCCACTATCATTATATCTGTCATAAGATCTCTTAGTTGGTTGCAATCGAAAAAGTTCCGATAAGGGAATTGAGAGTTTGCGTACTCGATAAATTCGTTATAGTGTTCAAAGTACCGCGTTGCAATCGAAAAAGTTCCGATAAGGGAATTGAGAGGATGTCATTAAATGATGCTTTTGATAAGATAGAAAAGGTTGCAATCGAAAAAGTTCCGATAAGGGAATTGAGAGACTATAGTAAGATCTTGAAAAGATAGTGAATGATTATATAATGTTGCAATCGAAAAAGTTCCGATAAGGGAATTGAGAGACGCTGGTAAGCGTTAACCGATTTATGTGATATTTACAGTTGCAATCGAAAAAGTTCCGATAAGGGAATTAAATTAATGTGATTGAGAGAATAGCGAAGATGTATACTAATATCTATTTATTTATAGATTTAGATATCACTTTACAATCACTAACTACAGGATTATATATCCTTAATTCGTCACATATTTTTCTAACAATATCTTCTGCTTCTTTAGCGTCTTTAGCATCTACTGTCATTCTTAAGAGTTTTGCACTCTTGACTCTTTTTACAGAATCGTAACCTCCTTTCAACACTAGATCTTTAAGTATAGTATCCCCTTCTGGATCACTTAAATAAGGTTTGGTCTCTATTATGATCTCTACTTCATATTCCATAAAACATCTTCTACTCCCATAAATATAAATGGTTTATCTTATTCAATCTTATAATAAATCATCTCTACACTATGGAATCCATACCAAACAAGGTTTGTTATATAAATCTCTTCTAACGAATATTTCTAAATCTAATCTATAGAGTTGATTAAATGTAGTTTATTATATTTTTTATACCTACTCTTAAGATTAAATATATGTGATATACAAAACTTTATATAAATATCTCAATAATAATTAATAAATGAGTGATTTACAGCAAAGAGTTAATGCATTATTAGAAGAGAGCCAAACGTTAGGTGAAGATAAATATATATCTTCATTTCTGCCATTCATACCTATTATAACAATAGTGCTCCAGATCATTATCTTGATAGTTTTGTCGCCATCGAATACACCATACTTTAGGATTGTTGGACTTGAGAAGTCGTTTATATCATTTCCTATATTATTTATTACATATCTTATACCATTATATCTTTATTATAAATGGATTAATGGAAGGAATATGCATTTTAATAGAGTCTCTAAATTTTATACACTCTCAACAGAGATAATAGAGATAATGAAGTTAGAAAGAGCATATATAATAAAGAGCAGATTAAACGAACTAACATTGGATAGTAATACTAAGAGTGTAGGTGTAAATATAGTCTTAGCAGCATTGATACCATTTTATTTTCTTTATATATATCATTTTATGAATAAGGATATGATTAGGCATAGTGAGAAGGAGAGGTTATTATTAATAGAGATGATAGATTCCATTAAAAATAGAGATCCTTACTTTACAAAGAGTATATTAGATCATCATGAGATAAAAGATAGGAGTACATTTATCTATATAATATTATCAATAATAACATTAGGTTTTTTTAGTATTTATTGGGCATATGCGATAACAAAAGATTATAACGAACATATACGAAAAGATAATCTCTTAACAAGAGAGATAAATGCAAGTCTAAAGAGATTAAATTCATAAAAAAAGGTTTTAGATTTTTAGTGCAGTTTTTAAACCTTTGTATCTATTCCTAATGGTAACTTCAGTAACGCCAGCAGCCTCAGCAACATCCTTCTGAGTCTTGTTCTCACCGTTTGTAACACATGCTACGTATAATGCAGCTGCAGCAAGGCCCATAGGATCCTTTCCTGCAGATATCTTGTTCTTTTCAGCCTCTTCTAATATCTTTAAGGCTAATCTTCTAGTCTTCTCTGATAGTTGAGCCTTACTGGCAATTCTAGCAATACATCTTATTGGATTTACAACAGGCATCTTTAGATCCAATTCTCTTAATAATAATCTATAACATCTTGCAATATCCTTCTTCTTTATATTGCTGATTAAAGCGATATCCTTTAAAGTTCGTGGAGTTTCTGTATCTCTACATGCAGCATAAAGACTTGCTGCTACTAAGGCTGAGATTGATCTTCCTCTGACCAATCCCTTCTCTAATGCCTTCCTATATATATAAGCAGATTTTTCTATAACAGTATCACTAACTGCTAGTTTATCCTTTAATCTATCTAATTCACTAAATGCTTGTCTAAAGTTTCTATCAACTGGTTCATGAACTTGACTTCTACTATCCCATGTTCTTAATCTCTCTATAGTGTTTCTCATAGATGCAGATAATGGTTTACCCGACGCATCTTTATCTACCGGTCCTATTATAGTTGCTAATCCCATATCATGCATCGCTAACGATGTAGGTATACCTGTTCTACTTCTATCCTCATGCTCCTCCTTTGAGAATGCTCTCCATTCTGGTCCTTGCTCTTCTATCCTCTCGTTTAATACATAACCACATATTCCACAAAACATCTCACCACTTGCATTATCAGTTACCATTGGACCTCTTCCACATCTTGGACAACGATTACCATTTATGGATACATCTTTTATCATTTACCCTTATTTCACCTCTTTTATTAAGCCTCTATTATTTAACCTTAACTGATATATAAATATTTTCATAATAGATACATGTCATTAGATAGAAGCTATACTTTATATAGAAATATGTGATAGTAAACATATGATATTAAATATAAAGAAGATACTCGTTCCAGTAGATGGTTCTAAATCATCATTTGAGGCAGCAAGATATGCATTAAATGTAGCAAAATTAAATAATGCTAAGATAACACTATTGTATGTTAGCATTATTCCTCAATTTCCTAGATACTTTGAATCATTAGAGAGATATGAAGCAGAGATTAGGAGAGAAGCAAGTGAATGGTTTAATACTATAAAGAGATTTGAAGAAGCAAAGGATGTAGAGATAGAAGAGGTTGTTAATACCACAGCGTTATCAATAGTAGAGGGGATAGTACAAGTAGCGGAAGAGGGTAAGTATGATCTAATAATAATAAGTCCTAGAGGTAAATCTATGATCAAGAGATTATTATTGGGGAGTGTTACATCAGGGGTAGTTACTTATGCAACATGTCCTGTCTTAGTGGTTAGATGAGAATAAAGAAAGGTTTATAATCCAAATTATAAAATTGATATACATTGCTAAAATGGATAATTTATTTATCTATAGTGTTCACGATTAGTTTATGTGATGTATATGCAATAGAATATAATTCATATAAAGGAATAGTAGATGGTTTTATAATAGATTATCCATATGATTGGAGTGTTCAAGAGAGTAGTGTGTCATATAGTTATATAAAAGTAACATTTGAAGAGATGAATGTTGGATATAGATCATTAACAATGATAGGAGTAGAAGAGTTGAATAAGAACTTTACACTTAGTGAATATAAGACTCTCATCCTACGTCAACATATTAGAGGATTAACTAATTTCACAATTATTAATGAGAGTAATTATACATTAGCAGGAAATGATGCTAGATTAATCAATTATAAGGGGGTAGATAATACTATTGCTATTAAAGGGGATATAATATATACAATATCTAACAAAACTGCATATACAATAATATCTGCAACAGAAGAATCAAGATATGATGAGATTAAAGATATCTTTAAGCATATGATAGATTCGTTTAGAATAGATAATAGTATAAAACCCAAACCAATCTCTGATAGATATTCTGATGATGGAATAGAGTTAGTGTTACCAGTAGGATGGCATGGACTATACTCTGATA
The DNA here is from genome assembly GCA_013538715.1 of Candidatus Nitrosothermus koennekei. Classification (GTDB taxonomy): domain Archaea; phylum Thermoproteota; class Nitrososphaeria; order Nitrososphaerales; family Nitrosocaldaceae; genus Nitrosothermus; species Nitrosothermus koenneki. The sequence continues at coordinate 9,670 of JACAFH010000008.1, forward strand.
CTGGCGATGTTGAGATTAGAGTAGCCCCTTCTATTAAATCTGATGCTAGATTGCATATACTTATAACAAATATAACATCTCTAGAATTATTTAATAGACTAGAAGAGTTGGATAATGAATGTGATATTATAACATTTAATCTTGTAAATATCAATGGAAGTGAAGCAATTGAGATAGAGAAGGTGTGTGATTATAGAATGAAGACATTCATCTTCTCTACTGATGAAAGATTGATAGTATCAGAATTTGCAGCGAAAGATGATTATGTTAAATATATTAAAGAGTTTAACGATGCTATATATAACTCACATGTAAATTCTACTATAAGCAAGTATCTAAATTATACATTAAGTAAGAGGATAAGTGTAGAAGAGCTAAAGTATAACATAACCATACCAACAAATTGGAATATATTTGAGAGAAAAATAAACAATTCCACTATTATACAGATAACTCCAAATGGAACTAATATAACAAATAATTATACTGCTATATATCTTATAGATGAGATAGCAGATATAGATTATCTATTGAGGATATATGGGATAGAAGAGGTATGCAATATTACAAATATACACTATATAATATATGATAGATACATATCTGGTTATGAATTATCATGTAACGATCTATCTCTTCAAATAATCTATCTAGAGGGTAATACTCTCTCTTATATAAGCAACCTTCATGATGATATCTATCTTACTAATTTTGACTCAATAATAGAAGAGATGGATAATAAATTAGGATATATTAAAAGATTACAAGCCCATCTAGACGTAAAAGAGATTGAACTTGATAAATATAAGATAGGTATTACTAACAATACTAATCTTAAGGATATAAGCATAGATGAAGATTATAAGATGTTAAGGCTCAAAGTAAGTCCTAGCGATAATAACATAATAAAGATAAAGGAAGATATATTTAAAGGATTACAAACCCTAACTATTAATCAGAATGTATTTGAATTTGATTCAGAGATGGAAGATATATTTATTATACTCTATGATAATGATAGTGAGATAACACTTACTGCTACTAGAATAGTTCCAGAGTTCCCACTCCCATTGTTAATAACAACCATATTAACTAGTATCATACTATTATTTAGATACAAATGGACGAATTTATAGAGCTAATAAAAAGATCTGAGATGAATTTGACGCTAATAATAGCAAGTACTGAGCCTAATCTAGATTATAATAACATACTTTACATATTAGAGATAGATGCAGAGAGTAAAGCTGCTGGCGGTAGAAGTGCGGGATTTGGTTCAAGAAGATTTAAGAAGATTCATGGATTCCATATAAAAGGTAAAGAGTGGAGAAAGATAGTAGAGAGCGATGATGTTGATTGGATCGAGGTAAGCTATGTATTAAGACTTCCTATAATATTACATAATGGTTTTGAAGCAATGGCATCGTGCTCAATAGATCCAGATTTAATAGATATACTTAATAAAAGATTTAATATTTCTATAAAATAATTTGTAAGTGTAAATTTATTTATATAATTTCATATAGTATTATGAATCTGATACATTAAATAAATTATACTCTTTATAATTATCTTAAAAGGAAGATTTTTATCTCCCTATTTATGTTAGTGTTAGTGAAGCGTTTGTCGACACAACAACCAAAAAGACCATTAATTGTATTACAAAAATCACTGAACAAGAATGTGATAGTGAAGCTAAAGAATGATATCGAGTACAGAGGAAGGATGAACAATGTAGATTCTTACATGAATCTTATCTTAGAAGATGCAGAAGAGTTTAATGGCGAAACACATCTAGCCAATTATGGTAAAGTCGTGATACGTGGTAATAATGTTCTCTTCATACAGATAGCGAGTGAGATATGAGATGAGAGCATGGGCAAGAGGATATTTACTTCCGAATCCGTAACTGAGGGACATCCAGATAAGGTATGTGATCAGATAGCTGATGCTATACTTGATGAGTATTTAAAGCAAGACGCTCATTCTAGAGTAGCAGTAGAATGCTTAATCACAAAGGATCTAGTAGTTACCGTTGGAGAGGTAACCAGTGAAGGGAGTGTAGATGTGCAATCTATAGTAAGGAAAACTCTAAGAGAAATAGGTTACACCAGTGCTGATATAGGTATAGATTGTGACAATTGTAAGATAATAACTTCTATACATGAGCAGAGTGCTGATATAGCAAGAGGTGTTTGGGATAGAGAGGTAAAAGGAGCTGGAGATCAAGGTTCAATGTTTGGATATGCTACTAATGAGACTGAAAGTATGATGCCTCTGCCTATAACGCTTGCACATAAACTTACAATGAGATTAAGTGAGGTTAGAAAGAAGAAGATCCTTGACTGGGTTAGACCTGATGGCAAATCGCAAGTCAGTGTTCAATACAATAGCAATAAACCAGAAAAGGTAACAAGTGTAGTTGTATCAACACAGCATACTCTTGACGTGGATTATAACACTATAAAGGAGCATATCATAAAGGATGTAATAGAACCTGTATGTGCTGATTATATAACTAGTGAGACTAAATACTATATAAATCCAACAGGGCGTTTTGTAATAGGAGGACCAGCAGGTGATTCTGGTTTAACGGGTAGAAAGATAATAGTAGATACATATGGTGGCGTTGGTAGTCATGGCGGTGGTGCATTCTCTGGTAAGGATCCCTCGAAGGTTGATAGATCTGCATCATACATGGCAAGATATATTGCAAAGAATATAGTAGAAGCAGGGTTAGCAGCAAAGTGTGAATTGCAGATAGCATATGCTATAGGTGTAGCGGAACCTGTATCGCTAATGGTAAACACATTCGGAAGTGGAAAGATACAAGATGATGAGATAGAAGCCCTTATACTTAAGAACTTTGATCTAAGGCCACAAGCAATAATAAATAAACTCAATCTAAGAAGACCAATATATAAAAAGACTGCAGTATATGGACACTTTGGAAGGAATGAAGCAGAATTTACGTGGGAAAAGACAGACATGAGTAGTGTATTTAGGATCTAAGCGGTAGAAGTAATATAAGATAGAGCATTCTCTAAGCTATACTTTACTTTATATTTTCTTTCAAAATATGCAAGTATATTCTTTATATCACGCCTTAGAAGTTGTAAAGCATTTGGATGCTCCAATCTAATTGCTTGAGGAAAGTCTATCAACCATACATCATTGCCATCATACAATACATTATACTCACTTAGATCTGCACTTATTATCCCCTTCTTGTAAACCTTCCTTATCTCCTCAAGCAAAGATAACAATACCTTTTCTGGTTCTTCTAATCTAATATTTGTTAATCTATCACCATCAATCAATTGCATTACTATAACATGCTTAACATTTATTATTGGCTTTGGAACTCTAACCTCACCATAAAGCATCTTTAGGATCTCAAATTCTTGTCTTGCAGCATTTATATTCATCATAAGCCAACTATGGGCATCATAACTCCTCTTCCTTACATCTCTGAAGCTTATCCTTCCTATCCTAAAGAATTTTATCGCTAATCTCTCATCTTTGTATATACCTTCAAATACATCTGCCTCTTTCCCTATCCCTATGGCTCTTCCTAATCCATAAAGTACATCGTTCTCTGCTAATATCTTTAATACAATTGCGTCCAAACCAGAAGATAATAATACATATCCTCCTTTATATCTAGCAATAAGATTCTTCTCATTTAATCTATCCAATGCAAATCTAACCCTGTCTATATGCATCTTACCCTTGGTTGCTAGAATATCCTCGTCTATTGTCTCATAGTTAGGGATAAGCATGGAGAAGCTCTTTAATACGTTTACCTCTTCATATGTAAGTTCTTTAACTATTCGTGCAGCAACCTCTGCAGATGACATATGATAAGTTCTTTAATAGAGGCTATAAACTATAATATAATATTAGATTATCCATTAATAATGGAAGAGGTTGGAGAGAAGAAAGTTACACTTAGAACTGGTTATACTACTGGTACATGTGCTGCTGCTGCAACAAAGGCTGCTCTATTAGCATTAGTTAATGGTATTAAGGATAAGGTTACAGTAACTCTACCTAAAGGAGGGCTAGCAGAGATTAGTGTTCATAGATGTAATATCATTAATAGTAACACAGCAGAGGCTAGTGTTATAAAGGATGCTGGAGATGATCCAGATGTAACTCATGGTGCAGAGATAATCTCAAATGTTACACTAACAGATCATGCATCAATAATAGAGATAGATGGTGGTAAAGGTGTTGGAAGGGTAACAAAACCTGGCTTAGGATTAGAGATTGGTAAGGCTGCTATAAATCCAGTTCCAATGAGTATGATAAGAAATAGCGTAAGAGAAGTTTTATCTGATCAGTTGAATGAGAGAGGAGTTAAAGTGATAATATCTGTAACTAATGGAGAAGAGATAGCGAAGAAGACAGATAATCCTAGATTGGGCATAATAGGAGGCATATCAATTCTAGGCACTACTGGTATAGTGATACCATATTCAACAGCATCATTTGCGGCAAGTATAAGACAAGCTATAGATGTAGCATATGCAATGAATGATGATACTATAGTATTAACAACTGGAGGAAGGAGTGAAGATTTCATTAGAGTATTGATCTCATTACCAGAACATTGTTATATCCAGATGGGAGATTTTGCAGCTTATTCTATAAGACAAGCAGCAATAAAGGGTATGAAGAGGGTTATAATAGCTGGATTCATAGGCAAACTATCAAAAATTGCAATGGGTATAAAACAGACTCATGTAAAAGGTTCCAATGTAGACATGGAGTTCTTAGCAGCAATAGCAGGAGAGGTTAATGCTGATAGTAAGATAATTGAGGAGATAAGAAGTGCTAATACAGCAAGACATGTATCTGAGATAGTTATGAAACATGCGTTAGAGGGATATTTTGATCTATTATGCAGATATGCTTATAACAATATGAAGAGTTATGCAGAGAAGGATATAGAGTTAATCGTAGTAATGTTTGATTTTGATGGTAAAGTTATAGGTAGTTTTCCTAAATTAAAAGGTAATAAAATATAAGTATAGATGGAGTTGATGTTAGTATGAAGATAGCAGTCATAGCAATAACAAAGAATGGTAAGGAGATAGCAAAGAGGATAAGAAATAATTTTGAATGTGAGATCTACATGCCTAGAAAGTTTGCTGATGATAGCAATATAATATTCTATGATGAGCCTACTCCATTAATGATAGGTAAGATATTCAACTCATATAATGCTCTTATATGTATATTTAGTTTAGGGGCAGTTGTTAGAATGCTAGCAAAATATCTACAAGATAAGAAGAGGGATCCTGCAGTTTTAGTAATAGACGATAAGGCAAACTTTGTAATTAGTGTATTATCTGGACATTTAGGTGGTGCTAATATTCTTGCTAGAACAATTGCTGAGAAGTTAAATGCAACACCTGTTATAACAACTGCAGCAGATGTAAACAATACAATATCTATTGATCTATTAGGGAGAGAGTTTGGATGGGTCATAGATGATGATAAGAATGTTACCAGCATTAGTGCAGATATGGTCAATGAAGAACCTATAGCTATTTATCAAGATGCAGGAGAGAAAGGGTGGTATGATAAACTGCCAAAAAATGTTATTCTCGTTAATAAATTAGAAGAGTTGAGGAGTTCTAATGCTAAATCATACATAATAATAAGTGATAAGGTTATAGATGAGTCTATAGCAAGTAAAGCAGTTATTTATAGACCGAAGAGTCTAGTAGTTGGTGTTGGCTTGCATCATAATACTAGCAAAGATGAGATAAGATATGGTATAGAACAAACATTTAATATGCATGGATTGTCTCTAAAGTCTATAAGATGCATATCAACATTAGATCGTGGAACAAGGATCAAAGGTTTAGAAGAGTATGCTAATGATAATAATCTCCCTATAGAGTATTACTCACGTGAAGAACTATCTAATATTAGTGTACCAAATCCATCTGAGATAGTTGCAAAGTATGAGAATGTATATAGTGTAGCAGAGGCTACTGCGTTGTTATCATCAAAAGGCGCTATTATAGTTGAAAAACAAAAATATCCACCAAATCTAACAGTAGCAGTTGCAAGGATAAGATATGAGTAAAGCGTTGTTATTGATAGATAGAGGAAGTAAAGAGGAGGATGTAAAGAAGGAGATGAGTGAGTTATGCTTAATGATAAGTGCTGAGGGTTATTATTCTCAAGTTAAATATTGTTTCTTAGAAGTCACACCTCCATATATTAAAGATGGCATACAGAGTTGTTCAGCAGATGAATTGATAATCATGCCTTACTTCCTCTATCCAGGACTAAAGCTAAAGTCAGCAATATTAGAGAGTGAGAGGATTGCTAAAGAGCTAAGTATAAAGTATAGAGTAATAGATTGTTTGCATTATCATCCATTACTCCCAAAGATTATAAATAAAAGAGTGGAAGAAGCAAAATCTATTAATGGTATAGGGCTCTCTAACAAAGAATGTGATCTATTATTAGTAGGTCATGGTAGTAGTGATATAGATGCAAGATTGGCATTTGAGCAAATATATGAAGAGGTGAGGGATGATTATAGAAATGCATCATATGCATTTCTTGAACTAGATAAGCCTAATATAAGTGATGGTATGCATGATCTTCTCTCAAAAGAACCAGAGATATTGATAATTATGCCATATTTTCTTCATCATGGGACTCATATAAAGTATGATGTGATTAAAGAGGTAAGAGATGCTAGTAAAGATGCAAGATGCAAAGTAATAATGACAGAACATATAGGTTTAACAAGAGAGATGGTTAAGATAATAATGGATAAGACGAGAGGAATTATATGAAAGGTGAGGAGATAGAAGAGGAGAGTATGAGGATAATAGAGGAGGAGATAGGCTCACTTAAGGATAGGTATGATAAGAGAGAATGGTTAATAGTAAGAAGGGTAATACATACTACAGCCGATTATGACTTTGCAAGCAATAATAGAGTAATATTTCATAATGCAATAGATGCTGCATTGAATGCTATTGCTAATAGATGTTATATAGTGTGTGATACAGATATAATATATGCTGCATTGAATAAGAGGAATCTTAATAGATTAGGATTAAAATGCATATGCAAGATAAATGATGCAGATGTTATAGATGATGCAAGGAAGAGTAATAGGACCAGAGCAGAGGTCTCTATGAGAGCATCGATAAATGAGATTAAGAATAATATAGTTATCATTGGAAATGCACCAACTGCATTACTTGCTGTATTACAATTAATAGATGAAGGTATTAGACCTTCCTTAATTATAGCAACGCCCGTAGGGTTTGTTAACGCTAAAGAGTCTAAGGATATGCTAATGAATTATGATATACCGTATATAACTAATATTGGAAGAAAGGGAGGAAGCACAGTAGCAGCGGCTATAATGAATGCTTTAATGACGCTCTGCTAATTTAGGAAGTAGTATATAGATCAAACCTATTATCTCAAACCTTCCAATTACCATCATTATTGATAGGATCATCTTTGCTATATTATCTAATTCTAAGCCTAAAGAAAAACCACTATTAGTAATAACTGCTGCAGACTGAAAGAAAGAATCTAACATGGTATATCCACTATTAACTAAATAAAGTGATGATAGATATGTTAGTAAAGGGAAGAGTATTATTAATAGGATAATAGAGATGAACTCTCTAAACTCATTCCTCTCTAACCTCTTCTTACGTATCATATATGCTAACGTGATAAATCTAGCAATCTTTATGCCACCTGCAGTTGAGAATGTACAACCGCCTATAAAGAATAGTATTATTAATAATATCTTAAATCCTTCATCAATATCCTTTATGAATTGATAGCCAGTAGTTGTAGATGCTGATATTACATGAAATATTATTGATGCTGCATCTAATTCTGTTACTGTCAATCCAATCATGATAGTAATTCCAATCACAAACATATATACTAAAATCTCCTTTGTTATATGCTTATATGATAGTTTACCCTTGATTATTGTATAATGCAAGGCAAATGGCAGTGCACCAACTATCATCGCTATTGTTATTATAGTAAGTTGATATGGATTACTCTCTACTAAAATTGTATTATTTGGTAAGAACCCTCCAGTAGATAAAGCACTCATGATAATAGTTAAACTCTCAATTAGGTCATAACCTAGGAGATATAACACGCTACTTAGTATTGTAGTATACATACTAAAGACAAGAACTATAGTTAGGAATAACTCTTTTAGGCGTAACGATTTACCAGTAAGTATACTTCTCATATTAACTAGTCTACTCTCTGGGTAGAATGCACTCATGATAAGATATATGAAATTTAAGCCTCCTATCCATTGAGTATAGCTATAGTAAAACTTTAAGCTAGTGGGTATATTATCTGGATTAAATAGGAGCAAACCAGTAGTTGTAAAGCCAGAGATACTAGTAAAGAAGCTATCTACAAATAATTCTATCGGCTCTGATATGTTATACGGGTTTATGTAAACATATGGAATGCTTCCAATCAAACCAAGTATTATAAAACTTGTTATGGTTAGAATCGATGACTCTTTAATGTTTAGATACGATTTCTTACCATATGTATTCATGAAGAAACCAATAGTAACCATTGTTATTATCATAAGATAAATTCCTGTAGCTATAATGTACTCATTTAAGAATGTAGAGAGTAATGCTGGTATTACAAATAATGTCCCAGCAAATTGAAGTATAAAACCTAAATTACCCATAATAGGCTTGATACTAGAGAATTCTCTCTTATTTAAATAATCGCCAATTACATTTGATATCATCTGCTTTGTAATTATACCATAAACTATTCCTTTATCAATTACTACTAATACTCTAACATTATTCTTCTTCATAATATCTAGTGCTTCTTTAATAGTAATACTTCTTTCTACACTAATTAAAGGAGAGATTATCTTATCTATACTTAAATCTATATTATCTTTTGTTATACTATCGAAGATATTCTCATTAGTTACTATTCCTATTGGAACCTTATCCCTAACTACTATAGCAACATGTTCATTTCCTCGTTTCATATTCTTAATTGCAGATAGTATGCTTGTATTAGCATCTAAAAGCAGTATATCTCTCTTCATGTAATATGATACTTTCCTCCTTAGTATCTCATCATATTGCATGATATTTAATATTAATGCACTAGTATTTCAAATAATTGTTTGAATATACTCATCTATAGCATGTGTATTATGAGAAGAGAATAATTATATAGATACAACATAAGATTAAAATTTCCATTTTGTATGTTCTAGCATATTGGCTAAGATAAGTTTACAGAATAGGATATTTGGTACAGTAAAAGCCTTTACTCTTAAAGGAATATTACTAACAACAGATGATTATAGAACGTTAGCAGAGTCAAGAGATCTAGATGAGTTTCTAACTAGATTAAAGAATACTAAATATTTAGAGGCGGTATCACAGATTCAGAAACCTTTTACCGCTAGTACTATAGAATTGGCATTAAAGAGTGATCTAATAGATTATCATGCAATGATGAATAGAATAGCTATGAAATCTGACATAATATCTGCATATTTTAATAGATATATGGTATGGAATCTTAAACTCATATTAAAAGGGAAGGCGTTAAACAAACAAGAAGAAGAGATTAGGTCTAAACTAAACCTTAGAGCAGAAGAGATAATGGGTAAGAGGGATGTAATAGTAAGAGCCCTCGTTGGTAAAGATTTGGATGAAGCAGTGGCAAGTCTTTCACAGACAGAGTATGGAAGAGATTTGCAAGAAGCAGTAAGGATCTATAGAGAGAGGAATGATATCCAAGTATTTGATACATATCTAGACCATGTATTCTATAATAAATTATATAATTCAATACTTGAAGCAGAGAATGAAGTAAAGGGTCTAGTTATGGATGAGATAGATGCATATAACATGCTTAGTATATTAAGAAGTAAATTCTGGAAGTTAAAGGAAGAGCAGATAAATGAATTGATTGTAGGTAAGACACCATCACTAAGTAGGGATACAATGCAGAAGATGATTGTTGCATATAACTTACAAGATGCCATCTCTATATTGGCTAATACATCATATAGGAATATGATATCGCAGTACCTAACAGATGAGATAGCAACTATAAGCGCTATAGAGCAGGCATTAGAAGCTGCTTTACTTAAAGAGTGTCTTGCAACATATCTAAAACCATTTAAAGAGGCAAACATATTAGCAGCAATAAAAGTGAAGAGTATAGAGATAAGGAATATATCAGCAATAGCAACTGGTGTTGAGCAAAAGATCCCAGCTGATACTATAATGCAAAAGATTGTAAAATTAAAATAAATCTATTCTTTATTCTTCCATATTATACTTGAATATATCATCTTTGGTAATATCTTCCTAAATTGCATCCCTTCCCCATGATACCATTTAGGGAACCATTCATATAGATGAAGCCTAATTGTCTGGATATATACTATCAAACCTTCAATCATCATTATACCAATGTTACCACCAACTATCATAGCAATAGCGCCTCCCGCATTACCTCCTTCCATTAAGCCTTCAAAACCATGATTGACTGTAATAAGTAATATTACATGCACTAATAACATTATAGCAATTCTACTATAACTTATGGTATTTGATAGCATCTCTGTAAGTTTTATAAGCACTACTTCCATTATTACCCCTATCATCCCTGCACCTGCTTCGTGTTTACCTTCTCTCTCTAGCCTCTTCTCTTCTTTCATATGACCAATTATCATTATAGCCATACAAGCAACTAATACTGGAACTGATGCCTTTGCTACAACCTCAACTGTAGCCCATGAACCGGCTATAGGAGTTATCCATGGTACTGGTTCATTATGCACCCTCTCAGTTACCCCAAACATACCAATGACATCGTATCCTGCACCTATTGCAGCCAATATTAAAGATACAACTGAACCATACATTATAAGAGTAGGGATAGCTATCATGCCAGCTCCTATTTTGTTACCTTCTCTAAACTCTTTAATTATCTTAAGTATGAAGGCTAAACTTATATGTCCTATACCTACTGCAATTGATATCTCTAAAACTTTTGCTACTTGTTCAAATGTAAGCTCTGATACACTCATTATGCCAATTATATGTGCGTCAATCAATGGCAAGAATATAGAGTGCAATATAGCAACCTCTTCTATATGGAACCCAAAGAATTCACCAGTTCCTAATCCTGCTACTGAGGCACCTATACCACTTGCAGCAACTAAAACACCCCATCTCTTAAGATTTCCTAAACCTTTTACCTTAAATAACATACCGAGTAAGAATAGCAATAAACCATGCCCTAAATCTCCAAACATTAAGCCATAAAAGACGGGCCATACAAATGCTATAAATGGTGTAGGATCCATCTCTTTATGGTTAGGTATACCTTGAGTCTCGGTAACTACCTCAAATGTATTTATATATTTAGAATTGTTTAATAGAATAGGGATATCATGTTCTTCTTTACCTATCTCTTCACTTATAAATATCCATTTATTTGATAGCTTTCTGAACTCATGCTCCATGGATGATGGTATATAACCCTGTATAATAGCAAAGTTCTTTGTTCCAGATGGTTTACGCATAACATCTAGTATATCTTTTGTTACTCTACTAGCTTCATGAAGTGAGATTAGTTTAGCTCTTGTATTTGCCTTGATCTTTGATATACTCTCCTCAAGTTCTAGTTTCTTCCTCTTTAACTCTTCTACCCTATTGTTTAGTATTGTATATGCTTCACTAGGAACTTGAGGAAGGTTAGAGGGTATACTAAAAGGTTGTTTATCAAAACTCCTTAATATCTTGATTATCCTCTCACTCTCAGACTTGATACCTATTACTATTAATGCTGTATTAACCTCGTTTAATTGTATCTTTATAGTTGTTATACCCTCAAGGCTCCTTACAATCTCTTCAAGATTATTATTCTCAACTATAAACATAGAAGCATAGAAATGTTTTAGACTATTTAGTTTATCAAGTTGTAGATTTATATTAGATACAACCTTAATCGCTTCCATTAATGTTACATTCTCATCTAATGACTTTGTGCATTCATCATACTCTTTTATTAGGTTAGATATTTCATCTATTATAGGCTTGGATTCTACCTCTAATTTATTGACTAGATCTTCTATACTCTCTACAGTAAATGTAGTATCAAACTTTGGCACATTCTTGAACATGGTTTCCATTATTCCAACATCTGGTGAGATTGGTAAAGTTCTAATTATATCATCTATTGATTGGAAGATCTTTTGAGCTCTAAGTAACAGATCTGCAATATCAGGATTATGATATTTTGAATCTTGCTTAATAGGATGAAACCATTCCAAAGCGCTTACCTTGCTTATAGCCTCAGATGCTTCGTTCCTTGGCATTATCAAAGTTATCTTTGATAGTTTAGCTTCTGGCATACTCCTACTTGTTTAAAAGCATCTTTAAAACCTTTCCATCAAAAAATATTTGTTACACCTCAACAGCATCTTTATCTTTTGGGTCTAGTCTCTTCCAGAGTATTGAACGTGCTTCTCTTCTCAATTCCTCACTAACATCCCTTTTATGCTCCAGTTCTATTAGTTTAGTTAGTGATAATCTCTCTAGAGAGATAGATGCATGTTCATAAAGCGTATGCATATCTTTATTTGCTAGCCTTTTCTGCATTAGATACTGTTTCATACTATGATCTTCGTATATTTCAAATAAAAATCTTATCATATTAATACATTTTTATATAATATACATATTCCATGTTTATTTATATGATTTAAGATAATAATAAATAATATATGAATTTTTTATAAGTGAAGAAATAATTCACAATGCCAATGCAAGAAGTATAGCGCTTATGATGATGATGATTGCTCCAATGAATATCCTTTGCTTCTGCTTATTATCATTAATCTCTTTAAAATACAGAACGCCCCATAATGCTGAGATAAGTATTGCTGATTGTGTTAATGGATAACCTATAGTAAGGCCAAGAGATTCTATAGCAATGAAACCTGCAAGATTAGCCATGTTCCATATAACACCTGATATACTTCCATATAGTATAATCTTTAGATTAGATTTGAAGATGAATACAATACTAGTAATGAATATAGTTAGGGACATAGAGAAGTATGAATCGTTAAACGAGGTAAATTTTAATGGTACAAATACACTCCCCCAGAGTATGCCAGCGATTGTCATAAATAGATAGCCGTAAAGACTCTTCTCTTTCTTTCTTACCACTATCATCTGCATCGCTATTATTAACGCTATTATACCTGCTAAAGCATAGAATAACGATGATAACTCTTCATTAAAATATAATAACCCCCATAGAAAAGAAGTTATTATTACTATGGAGCCAGTGAGAGGCGTAGCTCTTGCTAATCCAATCTCCCTAACAGCAACTATCATAGACAAGTTTGCAGTAGTCCATATTATCCCTGCTACTATTCCATAGATGTTTATACTTAATGATGCATAGAAGAGTAATGAGATAAGTGAGAAGATAATTGCGCCTATTCCTATTCCCGCCTGTATTTCATAAGAATTATTCTGCTTCTTAACTGGAACGAAATATGTTCCCCAACCCACTGCTGCTAAAAGAGCAAAGGTTAGGGAATTTATATCAAACATAGTAATGTATTCTAATTAAGAAAATTATAATCCTTAGCATTAATATCTAGTAAGCCAATCTATAAATGAATGAAGAGAGTCACTCCTTATCTCTACCTTTATCGGTCCTAGGGGAGACTCTTTTTCATCATCACAAACAACTATAACGCCAGCATATGCTGCTTGTCTATTAAGATATAACCATGTCTTATCATCCCTAAGGTTATCTAACAATACCTTCTTTAATACACCTAATATTTCTCTTGCTCTAGCTTGTTTGTAGATAATTCTTAACGCCTCTTTTTTATTTGCCATTGCTATAACTCTATTATCTTCTATATTCACTTCTGCATCTATAATATTCTTTATTGCATGAATCACCTTAGAAGCATCTTCAGAGTAGTTAAGTCTTGCACTTACTATAATCTCTAACATTCCTCTTTCCATTTCCTTATTATCTTCCTTGCCTTTTCTTGTAATTCTTCTATACTACCATCATTGGTTATAATTGCATCAGCATATGCTATAGCCTCTCCTACTCCTACATCTAACTCTCTCTTATCTCTTATCTCAAATTCTTCTTTACTTGTTGGTGCATCACTCCTATTTCTATCTACTAGAAACTTAAGCCTCTTATCTTTTGGTGTGTGAATAGCGAGAATCTTAACATTTCCGTATCCTTTTAATATCTCTGCCTCTCTTATGCTCCTTAAACCATCTATTATTATATCATCCTTACCATCCTTTATCTCATTAACTAATAGATAGGCAATCGCTCCTAACCCATATCTCTTTCTAAGCTCTTGCATTATAGCACCTAGATTTACATCAGATGGTTCTAAACCACGCCTCTCTGCTTCTCTTCTAACAACATCCCCCATACTTAATATCCTAAAAGAGGAGTTTAATGCTTTAGCAACTGTGCTTTTACCAGATCCTGGCATACCTGTTATACAAACTATTAATCTCACTTCTATACTATTCCTCTTGCTTTTATATATTTCTACACAACTATAAAGATTACAATATTAAATAGATATGATAAATAGACTTAGATGCTTAATAATCCTATGAAGATAGATACGAATACTATTGCTACTGTGTTTAAGAGTTTAATAACAGTATTTAATGCTGGTCCTGCAGTATCTTTGTAAGGATCGCCAATTAGATCTCCAACAACAGCAACTGCATGCTCATCGCTTCCTTTCTTACCTTCAAGCTCGATGTATTTCTTGGCATTATCCCATGCGCCACCACTATTAGCCATATGATATGCTAAGAATATACCACTAACAACAGCTCCCATTAATAATCCCGCAACTGCAGTAGGACCAAATATTACACCTAATATTATTGGACTTATTACAGTTATTATTGCTGGTGCAAATAACTGCTTAATACTAGCACTTGTAACTATATCTATGCATCTAGCATAATCTGGTTTCGTCTTTCCATCCAATATCTCTGGCTTCTCTCTAAACTGTCTTCTTACCTCATCAACTAATCTGCCTGCAGCCTTGTTAACACCAGCAATAAGCTGGCTTGAGATAAAGAAAGGTAACAATCCACCTACTAGCAAACCTATTATTATATTAGGATTTGATAAACTATAATCAAACGCCTTTTCAAAGATATTTGCTGCCTCATGCTGAAATGCTTGTATCATTGCGAGAGCTGCTAGAGCAGCGCTTGCTATAGCAAAACCCTTTGTAACTGCTTTTGTTGTATTACCAATAGCATCTATCTTATCTGTTATCTTTCTATTCTCTTCTGGCATATTGGTCATCTCAACAATTCCTCCAGCATTATCACTGATTGGACCAAATGAGTCAATACTTAATACTATACCAGCAAGGCTTAGCATAGCCATTGCAGCTATCGCTGTTCCATATATACCAACTAAAGGATCATTAGTTACAGTATATGTTATTGTATATGAGATTGATAATGTTACTATTATAGATATCATGAATGGCATTGTAGATCTCAATCCGCTTATTATACCTTGAAGCATGTTAGCAGCATACCCCCACTTGGTAGACTCTCCTATCTCTTTAACTGGTTTATATTTATAATTGGTATAGTAATCTGTTATCCTCTGTATTACTGGAACAAGTATTACTCCAATTATACTTGACCCATATAATGAGTATGCTAATATGTTAGAACCAAAGAGAGTTATTGTTAGTATACCATTAAGTATTATTGCTACTATAGTGCTCACTATAAATGATATATTTAATGGTTTCATGGGATCATCAATCTTTCTTGGAGTTATTGTTAGTGCTCCAACTATTGATGCAAATAGGCCAGATGCACCTATCACTATAGGATATATTATAAGATTTGATGTGTTAAATCCATTGATATTAGATGGGGTAATTAATGCTCCTAGAAGCATTGCTGCTAGTAATGTTACTATATATGATTCATAAACATCTGAGCCCATACCGGCTGCATCGCCAACGTTATCACCAACGTTATCTGCTATAGTTGCTGGATTTCTAGGATCATCTTCCGGTATTCTTGCTTCTACTTTACCTACTAGGTCTGCACCAAGATCTGCAGCTTTTGTAAATATACCTCCACCTGCTCTTATGAATAATGCTATCAAACTAGCTCCTATACCAACTCCAGCAATCATTATTGGCTCCTGAAATATTATGTATAATACAGTTACACCAATAAGAGCCATTGCTGGTATGGATAATCCTACAGTAGCTCCTCCTCTAAAGGCTGTTACTAAGG
Source organism: Candidatus Nitrosothermus koennekei (assembly GCA_013538715.1). Classification (GTDB taxonomy): domain Archaea; phylum Thermoproteota; class Nitrososphaeria; order Nitrososphaerales; family Nitrosocaldaceae; genus Nitrosothermus; species Nitrosothermus koenneki. The sequence continues at coordinate 26,061 of JACAFH010000008.1, forward strand.
TATATCCTAAACCTTTAGTAGTTGCTTGAGCAGTTCTCACAGCTGCTTTAACTGTGATCTTCATAGCAATCAATCCTGCAATTCCAGATAATGCCGCACCTATAGCAAATGATATACCATTTGATACTCCAGATGTTGCAGTTATAGCAAATACTAAACCTATAGCAATAGGTGCAATAACCTTAAACTCTCTTCTTAGAAATGCTGATGCACCAGTCTTTACAGCTTCACTTATATCCCTCATAGCATCTGTTCCACTATACTGCTTTGAAACCCATGTTGCCATAAAACCTGCTAATCCTAATGATGCTAATGATGCAATTATAGATATTATAGAATCAAAGCCTATTATAGTCATTAATTTAATGAAGAGTTTAACAATATATATGCTTAACCTACTAATACATCTTTTATACGATTTAGATCTATATCTCTTATAGATGGGAGTATACTCCCTTCAACCTTTATATCTGCAAGTGCATGTGCATATCTTAATAGTAGCTCACTATCTATCCTTAATCTATAGTCTAATACTAACCTCATCAGAAATGGAAATACTAACAGATTATTTATCTGATTTGGATAGTCTGATCTTCCAGTAGCTACTATTCTAGCCTCCTTTGCATCCTCTGGCATAATCTCTGGATCTGGATTAGATAATGCAAATATTATAGGCTCGTTCATCTTCTTTAAGATGCTTCTATCTATTAGATTTGCTTTGCCTGATACACCTATAAAGACATCCGCACCATCAATAGCATCTATTAATGAACCTTCAATAGATGAAAGGTTTGTCAACTCTCCTATACGCTTCTTATGCTTTTCTTCCCTATTATGCCTTGTTATTATACCTTTAGAGTCTATTACTATCATATTCCTCGCTCCTGCATAATACAAAAGATTTACTATGCCATATCCAGCAGCACCTGCTCCAGCAATAACTATCAATGCATCTCTTATATCCTTCTTAACAATATCCAATGCGTTAATTAATGCTGCCAATACAACAGCTGCTGTTCCATGCTGATCATCATGAAATACTGGTATTGGAAGATTTAAAGCATCCACTATCTCTAGACATTTAGGTGATTCTATATCCTCTATATTAATAGCGGCAAATGAACCTGTTATACCCTTGATGATAGTAATTATCTCATCCTTATCTTTGGTAGATAGACAAAGAGGATATGCATCTATATCACCAAACTGTTTATAAAGAAGTGATTTACCTTCCATAACTGGTAATGCAGCTTCTGCACCTAAATCCCCTAATCCAAGTATCCTAGATCCATCACTTATAATAGCAATGTTATTCCATTTTGAGGTTAGTGTATAAACCAAATCCCTTTTATTATAAATTGCTCTAGATACATCTGCAACATATGGTGTATATACAAGACTAAGCGTCTTCATATCAGCTACATCTATCTTACTTCTTAACGATATCTTCCCTCTTAATCTTTGATGTAACCTTAATGCTTCGTTCATATCAAATCATATAACAAGTAGGGTCAGATACTTGCTTCTCATCATAATTCAAACAGCCGCCACATCATCATTCCCTAATTTAATTATTGGTTCAATCATACTTTTGAATCTAGCTCTATTCTCTTCGTTAACTCTTAATGCAACAATCCCTTCAAATGGTTGCCCATAAAAGATCATACTATTAATAGGTGCAAATGCTAATGCTATTAAACCAAAAAGATCCTCTTCACCATTGACTAAGACCCTTACAGGTTTATTTAAGATTAATGCAGAGTTGAATGCTTGAATAGCATCATATGTTATGCTCCCAGCAGGATTAATGCAACTAACCTCTGATTTATAATATCTTCCAGCAGCTTCTCTAATATTCCTCCTCTCTCTTCCATCAACTATCTGTATATCTGGTATGATATTTAATAAGATGAGTCTATCAGTTGTAGCATCTCCTATACTTATAACTAGATTATTATCTATATATTGCATAATTCTATCTTTGTTTACCTCATCATCCTTTATCAGTATACCTACTGGCCTCTTAAGTAGTGCTAATTCCTCATTATTGAATAAGATGTTGTTGCATCTCAACTGCTATTACACTAACTCTCCCAGCAACATTTCTTGCTACCCTCTCAAATACTTTTGCATAATCTGTATCAGCCAATGCTACTGGTTTGCCTTCATCGCTATCTTCAACTATCTTTGCATTCAATGGTATTCTTCCTACTAGTGGTGCTCCAAACTTCTCAACTATCTTCTGCTCATCTGCTATACCAAATATGTTAGTTATATTATTACAATGAGGACACTCAAAATAACTCATGTTCTCTATGACACCTATTATGGGTATACCTAATTTTTTAAACATTAATGCTGCCTTTAATGCTATATTCATTGCTGCTGTTTGAGGAGTTGTAACTACAACTACTCCAGTTATAGGTATAGTCTGTGCTAAGGTTAGCGGTGCATCACCAGTTCCTGGAGGGAGATCTACTATGAGATAATCCAACTCGCCCCAATTAACATCTGTTAAAAACTGCTTTATTATACCAGATATTATAGGCCCTCTCCATATACCAACATTATCACTTTGCTGTGGGGCTAAGCCCATAGACATAACCTTAATTCCATAGATCTCTTGTGGTATAATCTTCCCATTCTCATCTGCTATCAAACCAGGAGTTAATCCTAACATTAATGGTATACTTGGTCCATAAATATCTGCATCTAATAATCCTACCTTTGCACCACTCTTTGACAAACCTACTGCTAGATTTACTGCTACTGTACTCTTTCCAACTCCTCCCTTCCCGCTAGCAACAGCAATAACATTCTTTACACCAGATAATATCTCTGAGATATCTATGCTCCTCCCTTCCATAACCCTAGCAGTTATCTTCATATCTAGATTAACACCTAACTGTTGCATCTTATTCCTTACCTCTTGCTCTATCTCGCTATTATATGGACATGCTGGAGTTGTTAATTCTAATGTAAATTTCACATTATTACCTTCAATGACTAGATCTCTTATCATACCCATACTTACTATATCCTTTTTTAGTTCTGGATCTAATATGCTCTTTAATGCATTCATGATTTGCTCTACTGTAATCATTATATTAAAGAGGGATAGAATATTATATAAATATTGGTAAAATTAGGTTAGCCTATAAGAAACAATAAAAATAATTAAGGTGCTTCTATCCACCCTTCAAGCTCCCTGATTATATTTCTACTTGTTATTATTCCAACCAACTTATTATTCTTAATAACTGGTAATCTTCTAATATTATGTTCAACCATTAAACTAGCAGCTAATCCTATAGGAGCATTAGGTTGAACGGTAATCAATGGGGATGACATTATATCCTTAACCTTTACACTACTTGATTTAAGGTCTTTTGAGCATATCCTCTTTACTAGATCTCTCTCTGTAACTATGCCTATAGGCTCTTCGTTCTTGACTATAACTATCGTGCCTATATTCTTCTCATCCATTATCTTTGCTACATCATATGCTGTACTATCCTCATTGATAGTTACTACATCCTTACTCATTAACTCATTTACATATGTCATACTCTTTTATTGCATTAAAAAATATATAAATGATAATGTATTTAATTAATGAAACTAATAAATACCTAACATATGTCTTACTTACATGCACAAACCCAAATTCATATTCGTTACTGGAGGAGTAATGTCTGGATTAGGGAAGGGTGTAATAACTTCATCTATAGCAAAGCTCTTACAATTATGCAATCTAAAAGTATCATGCATGAAGATTGATCCATATCTAAATGTCGATGCTGGAACTATGAATCCATTGATACATGGTGAGGTATTTGTTACTAATGATGGAGGTGAATGTGACATGGATATAGGAAATTATGAACGTTTTCTAGGAATTGATCTAAGTAAGGAGAATAATATAACTACAGGACAGATATATGCTAGTGTAATAGAGAAGGAGAGGAAGGGTGAGTATTTAGGAGAATGTGTGCAGATAATACCTCATATAACAAATGAGATAAAGAATAGAATAATCAATCTTGCAAATAAAGAAGCATTAGATGTACTAGTAGTTGAGTGTGGAGGAACGGTTGGTGATATGGAGAGTCTTCCATTTTTAGAAGCTATGAGGCAGATAAAATTTGAGGGACATGATACTCTTTTTATACATGTAACATTAGCTCCTATACTAGATGTTGTTGGAGAAGTAAAGACTAAACCGACGCAACATAGCGTACAAGAACTGAGGAGGATAGGCATACAGCCAGATATAATAGCAGTTAGGAGTAAGATAGCACTTGATGATAATGTAAAGCGAAAGATAGCGTTATTTGCAAATGTGGATAATTCTGCTGTAATCTCTAGTCATGATGCTCCTTCAATCTACAAAGTGCCAGAGATATTATATGAACAAAATATAATTAATATATTTGCTAAGAGGTTTAATAATCTACAATTTAATTGGGGTTATTGGAAAGATATTACTGATAGATTTGATAAGATTGATAAAGAGTTAAAGATAGCAATGGTAGGGAAATATGTAAAGCTAAGTGATAGTTATGTTAGTATAAATCATGCATTAGAACATGCAGCACTAGATATAGATTATAAAGTGAAGATAGATAGGATAGATGCAGAAAAGTTAGAGAGAGATAAGGATCTTAGTTTGTTAAATAATTATGATGGAATATTAGTGCCAGGAGGATTTGGGAAGAGAGGAAGTGAAGGCATAATATCTGCTGCAGATTATGCTAGAGAACATGATATACCATATCTTGGTATATGCTTTGGATTTCAATTAGCTATAGTAGCATTTGCTAGAAATGTGTGTAATTTAGAGCATGCAAATTCTACGGAGTTGGATAATCCTAAAGACCCAGTAGTAGACCTTTTACCTGATCAGAAAGCTATTAATAAATTGGGCGGCACAATGAGACTAGGAGCTCATGAGATATCTATCATAAAAGATACATTTGCACATAAACTATACAATACTGATATTATCATTAGAAGACATAGACATAGGTATGAGTTTAATCAAGAATATAAGAGATTATTTGAGAAGAATGGTATGATCTTCTCTGCATTTAGTGATAATGGAAGAAGGGCAGAGATATTAGAGTTAAAGAATCATCCATACTACTTTGCTGTTCAGTATCATGCTGAATTCTCAAGTAAGTTTGGTAAGCCAGAAGAGGCATTCTTAGCATTTGTAAAAGCAGCAGCAGGTTTATCTACAAACTGTTAAATGCGATTAGAATATTCTAGTATATGGCATTACATAATTTGATATAAAGTAATAGCATTAGCCTAAACTAATTAGGTGAACCTAATGTTTAAATATCATATGTATTAACTCTTTAACATGAGAAGTCTATACATATTGATCCCTATAGTATTAGCAGTAGGAATAGGAATAGGTTATATAGCATCTACACAAGCAAATACTAATCAAGATATTATACAAAATAATCTAGAACAGAAGAGAATAGTTACTATAG
>JACAFH010000009.1 GCA_013538715.1 Candidatus Nitrosothermus koennekei
TCGAAATATATACAACGCCGTCTCTTATACTAACTTTGTAAGATTCTAATTCTTTTAATTTAACTGGAAATTCTATTAACTTACCATTTGTAACATCCCATACTGCTGAATGCCATGGGCATATAACTTTATTGCCGTCTAATCTACCTTCATGAAGGTTAGCTCCTGCATGTGTACATATATCGCTTATTGCATAGATATTTCCATTTACATCTACAACCATTATCTCTTTATTATTGTGAGTTAGATGGATTATTCTCTTCTTCTTTATATCATCTATTCTTCCTACTTTAATATTCTCCATGAATATATCTCTCTTTATATTTTATAAAAATTTTATTATACAAACCTTACCCTATTAGCCAATTGCCCTAACTTATCTATTTCTATCTCTACTAGATCATTATCATTCAAAAATCTTTTATTACTGAACATGGCAGTCCCAGCAGGTGTACCAGTAGCAATTATATCAAGAGGTTCTAGAGTCATAACCTTACTTAAACTCTCTATTATATCCTCTATCTTTAGATTCATCTTGCTTGTATAAGAATTCTGTCTAACTTCTCCATTAATTTTTGTTATAATACGAAGATTATATGGATCGTCAATCTCATCTTTTGTAGTAAGGTATGGACCACATGGAGCAAATGTGTCAAAACTCTTCCCTCTAGTCCATTGTTTATCCTTAAACTGTATATCTCTAGCAGATACATCATTAAATACCATATAGCCTAGAACATACTTCATTGCTTCTCTTTTATTTACATTTTTACATCTTTTACTTATTACAAACGCCATCTCTGCTTCATAATCTAACTCTTTTACTAATCTTGGAGCAATTATATCATCAAACGCTCCAATTAGTGTAGTTCTAGGTTTCATGAATATTACAGGCTCGTCTGGTGGTTTAATATTCTGTTCTTTAGAATGATCTAAATAGTTGAACCCTAAGCATATTATCTTTGAAGGTTTTGTGATAGGTGGTAAGAGTTTATAATCTGTTAAATATTTAGCATCAGAAGGAATTGATATATCCTTTATATCTAACAGAAATTCATCCATATTATTAGGAAGTTTTATATCCAGCATATTTTCTACCTCTTCTTTGACTATTATTCTTTTATTAAAAAATCCATAACTCTCTTTACCATCTACTAATAGTCTAGCTATCTTCATATCTCACTTATGAGTTAGTATGAATTTACGTGCTTCGTCCAAAATACAGAAACCAAACCTTACAAATTGTACTCTCGAACCATTCTCTAATCTATCTACATACTCTTCTGCGTAACCTTTAATTACTTCTAAACTATTCTCGTTAAATTTATTGTCTAGATAAAGTTGTTTTGCTACAAGTACATTTATCTCTACTCCTTTACTTACCCATTGGATCCTAGGTATCTGCTTTAACTCATTACCAGTATATTTAGCATGAATAATTCCATCTATAGAGTCTATCTTTACGTTAAAAAGTTCTAATAATCTAATCTCATCTCCTATCTTTAGATTGCATAGATCATCAGACGATATATATAGTTCATTATCTAATTTAATCTCTCTATAACCTAGATCTTTATCTGGATGGTTCTTTAATCTAATCGATATCATACTTGGCATATCATCTATTTTCATCTTTATAGGATCTTTTACAAAGAATAATCTTATAGATATTGGGTCTAGTATCTTCCTATTTATTGCTTCTAGTTTAGTAAATGGTGGTTTTGTATCAGCTTTTGTAAATCCAAGCGATAACACAAACTCTCTAATAGATGACGGTAATATACCTCTCCTCTTTAACGCTAGTAATGTTGGTAGTCTAGGATCATCCCAACCTTGTACTTTCTTTGCTTCTATCAATGGTTTGAGCATTCTCTTTGATACAGGCATACCATCAAACTCTAATCTAGAGAACTCTATTACTAGTGGCTTCCTTAAACCTAATCTATCTAATATTGCATAGTATAGATCATTCCTTAGCTCATATTCTTTAGATCTCATAGCATGTGTAACATTATCAATACTATCTTCTATTGGTGCAGCAAAATCGTATGTAGGCCATACCCTATATCTTTTACCTTGTTTTGGATGTTCAGCATCTATTATCCTAAATAATGTAGGATCTCTCATGGTTGTATTATCAGATGATAGATCTCCCTTGAATCTTAATATTGCTTGATTCTCTTTATACTCGTTAAACATCTTATCCCATTCAATCATGGTTCTATCAATATCTCTACCCCTACATTTACATGCTATACCTAATCTTCTATTCTCTTTGATCTCTTCTTGCTTACATTTACATACGTATGCACCATCATTCTTGATCAATATTTTTGCATAATCATACAACATCTTCATATCATCTGATGTGTTCTTTATTAAATCAGGTTTTACTTCTAACCAATTTAATCCACTAAGTATAGCATCATAATACTCAATTCTCTCTTTTAGAGGGTTAGTATCATCAAATCTTAAGATAAGTTTACCTTTATACATTTTTGCGTATTCTTCATTAATTATAGCAGCTTTTGCATGACCAATATGTGGATAACCATTAGGTTCTGGAGGAAATCTTGTAATCACACTATCCTTAACGTTTGGTAATGGTGGTAAGATATATCCTTTTTCTTCTTTCTTCTCTTCATATAATTTATTGAGCTTTTCAAATTGCCTCCTCTGCTCTTCTATTGTTAAGTTGTTTACATCATTTACAATCGTCTTTACATTCCCGATTATATTCTTTATATCATTTCTAATCTCTGGTTTTATTCCAATTAATTTGGATATTACAGAATCTATTCTAGCCTTTCCTTGGTGTTCAATAGCATTCTTTAATGTTATACTTCTTATTATCTCGTCTATATCATTCAAAGTTTTCTCTCCACTACAAACTCTGCAAGTACTCTTAATGGATAAGCTCTTGAATCATATTTACTTATACTATGCAGAGCTATATCCATATACCTTCTTGCTTCTTTTCTAACCTGAGTATCGATTCCAGAATTGACTATTATATTAACTACATTATTTATCTCTTCGTTCTTAGCATCTTTCTTACCAAAGACCTGAAGTATCTCTCTCCTTTCGTTCTCATTAACCTTATTCATGGCTAGGAGAATAGGCAATGTTTTTTTACCTTCTCTTATATCATTTCCAACTGGTTTTTTTGTTAACGATGGATCTCCAGCAACCCCTATCAAATCATCAATTAATTGAAATGCTATACCTATATTCATACCATAATCTGCTAGATTCTTAATATCATCTTCATTAGCATCTCCAGCTAGTGCTCCTATTTCACATGCAGCCTTGAATAATACTCCAGTCTTCTTACTTATCATCTTAATATAATAATTCATTGATGAAAATGTTTTATCATTAGCAAGTGAAATATCTTCCATTTGCCCTTCGCTAATATCTATACATGTCTTAGCTAGATTCTCTATTATCCTTAAAGCTTTATTTTCATCTAATCCAGCCTTGTTACTCTCTACTATAAGATGAAATGCTTTAACTATCAATAAATCTCCAGCAAGTATAGCTGCTGGTAAACCATATGCTTTATGAACTGTAACAACTCCATGTCTAGACTCATCATTATCCATTATATCATCGTGTATTAATGTGAAGTTATGAGTAATCTCTAATGCTGCAGCTAATGGTAATATTATATCCATCTTTCCATTAAATAATGCATTACTTGTTATTGTTAGAAATGGTCTTAATCTCTTACCACCATTAACTATATAATGTAAAGATGCTTTCTCCAATATATCAGAATCACTCTTTACATTTGCGATAATATAATCATCTACTATCTTTGCTACCCTCTTAATCTCTTCAATAATACTTATCTGAACCATTCAGCTAATGCACCCTTTATAATATACCTAACTTTTCTTAATGATGCTATATTAGTTGCTCCAACAAGAAACATACTACTCTTTAACTCACCTATAAGCAAAGATGCTAATTTCTTACTACTCTCAACTGATTCCGAAGCTGCTTTCAAGAATGGATAAGCAAAGGCTGTAAGATCTGCCCCTAATACTATACATTTTGCTATATCCAATCCACTCCTTAATCCTCCTGAGGCTATTATTGGTAATTTAGTAGAATTCTTTACCTCAAGTAGACTTGCTGCTGTTGGTATACCCCAATCCCAGAAGAGGTCTCCTAAATGTGTATTATAATCTATACTAGCATTCTCAGCTCTATACCTTTCAACACCAGCCCAACTAGTACCTCCTGCACCAGCAATATTAATAGCCTTTACATTTATCATCTCCAACTTTACTGCTACCTCTCTTGATATCCCAGAACCTACCTCTTTAACTATAACTGGTATGTTAACACTCTTTACTACTTCCTTGATCTTATCATAAACACATTTAAACGACGGCTCGCCTTCAGGCTGTATTAGCTCTTGTAATGGATTAAGATGTATCGCTAATGCGTTGGCCTTGATCATGTCAATAATCCTCTTTATTTCATCAATACTTAGCCCTTTTGCTAATTGTGCTGCTCCTATGTTTGCTATTAGGAATATATCTGGAGCTTTTTCTCTAGCAATAGAGTATGTATACTCTAGCTCTTTATTCAATAAACCAGCTCTTTGACTACCTACGCCCATGCCTATACCAAACTCTTGAGCAGTCTCAGCAAGCCTAGAATTAATCTCCCTAGCTTCTTCAGCTCCTCCTGTCATAGAGTCTATTATTATAGGTGATTTAAATTTATGATTTAGAAATGTTGTAGATGTATCTATCTCATCAAGATTAACCTCTGGTAATGCATTATGAATTAATGTTACATACTCTAGATATGTAGTAGATTCTTTATGATGAACCTCCTTACTTAAAGGTATATTAATTGCATCTCTCTTCCTCTGTTTTATAATCTCTATATCATCCATCATCTCACCATAGTGCATATAACCGCTTCATCATTTAATGCTTTCACTATTCTTTCCGATTTTAAACCGTTTACAAACATCACAGGTAAACCATTACTTGCTATCTTGAATGCTTCTCTTAACTTCCTTTTCATTCCTCCTGTTACATCAGCATGCACATCTGTAATCTCAATACTCTCTTCTGCAGATATCTCTCTTATTAATCTCTTCTCATTCATATTATTATATACACCATCCACATTTAATGCAAAGATTACTTTATCTGGTTTAATAATATTAGCGAATATGCTCATGATCTCATCTCCAGATAATATATAATAATTCTTATCAACAGTTGGTAAGATGTCACCATGTGTTATAGGAATGAGACCCTCTTCAGATAACCTTGCTACTTCTTTAACCTTATCTATTATAGGTTTATCTTTATCCATAAATGTTAAAGGATGGATAGTATAAGGGTTAAGATTATGTCTTACCATTATACTTGTAATATAATTATTAAGCTCTATCATTGAGCATCTAACCACTGATACTCCATGTATATCATATCTATCTGGTTTTGAATGCATATTATATTTAAGAGAGTAATAATGACCAAATGAACCGCCACCATGAACTATTATTAGAGGCTTCTTAACATGCTTTAGATTTCTGCAGATAGTATCTATAGCATCTATATTAAGAGTTAAAGGTTTCTCTTTATATGTGATAACTGATCCTCCTAATTTTAAGAGCGATACCATACTCTCTTACTCTTTATTTATAAATATTAATTATTCTATTCTTATACCATTATTACTTATCTTGGTTACGAATATTTTATTTCCTTTAAACGCTTCTAATAATCTATTCCTATCATCAGCATTAAACAATACTATTATAGAGCCTCCTCCTCCAGCACCAGTTAGTTTTGCTCCAAGAGCACCATTATTCAGTGCATGTTCTACTAATCTGTTCAAGGTTTGACTTGATACTCCTAATCTATTCAACAGTTCGTGATTCTTTGTCATTAATTTACCAACTAATGAATAATCTTTATTCTTTAATGCTTGTATAGCGTCTTGTGTTATCTCTTCGCTCTTATTCGCAAATATCTCAAATAATTGAGGGTTCTTATCCTTCATAGATCTTACATTATCTACTATCTTACCAGTTATACGCTCTTCGCCAGAGTATACTATCATAAATTCTAGTTCTTTATCATACTCTAATGGGATGATCATCTTATTATCATTATATTTTCTAAATATTATTAAGCCTCCTGATATAGATATAGCTGGATCAGCACCTGAAGGATTATTATGTATGAGCTTTTCAGCATTTAATGTTAATGAGAATATCTCTTCTTTATCAAACATTCCAAATAAATTAAAGATAGTAGTAATAAGAGAGGCACTAACTGCTGCTGATGTTCCTAATCCAGACCCAAATGGGACCTCTGAATCTATCTTAACATTAAGCCCAAACCTTGCATTGAATCTCATTAATGTATCATAAATAACTATAAAGAGTGGATGAGTAAGATTAGTAAAACCTTGATCCTTTAATAATGATATGTTATCTATATCGATCTCTTCATGAATGTTATTGATATTTAGATTTATATTATTATCATTTCTAATATTAATACTACTATAGATTCTTTTCTCTATAGCTGCTAGTATAGCTGGTTTCTCATATACTACAAAATGCTCTCCAAAAAGTATTATCTTTGTTGGTGCAGATGCTCTGCTATATACTTTTAATAGTTTCATGAGATTATCATCGACGCGTATCCTACTACTGAATCTTTATTATTAGTGATATCTCCACTAGTAGCATACTTGAGCAATTTAACATTACTAGCATTTAAGATAAGCGATGCGTGAATTATTGATGCTATTGCTCCATAGCCACATGCTGTAACATTATACCTCTCCAATACAGTATAAAAATGGTTTATATCTAATTCTAAAATCGTATTTATAAGCTCCTTATCTTTCTTATATGCAATCTCATTAGGTTCATAATGTGTAAAGTCTGATGATGCTATAAGCAACACATTCTTACCTTTTGATACCTCTGCTATAGCATTACCAACATCTATTGCAGTATATTTATCCTGCATCCATAGTATGATTGGTAATATCTTAAATTTATGAGTATAAATGAATTGTAACATAGGTAATTGAACCTCAAGACTATGCTCTTTGGTATGAGCATAAAGATCTATATCAATAATTCCAGATATCTTTATACATTGATCCAAACTATCATTATCTACTTCAATACTTCCTAATGGCGTCTCGAATACGGTATCTCTAGCGCTTGCTACAGCACTACCTATCGCATAATGGTTTGGACCTACAAGTATTATAAGCTCTGGTTTTAGTGCAGAGGCGTAATAATAAGCATGTGCTGCTATAGAGCCGGAATATATATATCCAGCATGAGGTACTACCATTGCTATAAATTTATTACCCTCTTTTAATGGTGGTAATCTACGAGGCCCAAAGGTATGAAGAAAAGAGTCTTTTAATAAAGATAATAGTGATTCTCTATCAGCAGGATAAAACATTCCTGCAACAGCAGGCTTCCTAACCTGCATTACTCCTCTCCCTCTTCAAGTTTAGTTTCAAAATCATCTATTCTATACTCTTTACCATCATATATGAATGAGTTTATACTAACATTCTCAGCTCTTAACCTTCCAGTCTTTAATAATACAGCTTTCGTGAGAAGCCAATATACAGTTGCTAATGATTTTCTCCCTCTATTATTTGCTGGTATTACAAGATCAATTTTACTAATTATGTTATCGCTATTAGAGATAGCAATTACTGGCACGCCTGCTTTACTAGCCTCTACTATTGCTTGCTGATCAAACTGAGGATCTGTAACCATAATCAATAATGGTTCCATATAGTTTGGAAGTAGAGAATTTGTGAATGTGCCTGGCATAAACCTTCCTATTAAAGGTGTAGCGTTTATTAATTCACAAAACTTCTCAACCGGTACTTTACCATACTCTCGAGCAGAACATACAATAAATCTCTTCGTATCTATTCTACTTATGAAACTTGCTGCTACTTCTATCCTCTCCAAAGTCTTAACTATATCCAATATATACAGTCCTTCAGGATTAGCTTTAACAATGAACTTCTCCATACTCTTAGTCTTGACAGGTGTACCTACTCTTATACCAGTAGACAATAGAATCTTTTCTGTTCCTTCCACATCAACACTCATGTTATCATCTCCTTATTAGTACAATTTAATCTTATCATCAAAGAATTTAATAGTGTATTGTCTATATTATGTTTATGAAAGAGATAATCTTTAAGAGCAATGTTATAGATAGCATACTAACATTCTGTAAGATACATCATCCTAACGAGGCTATATTAGTAGTATGTGGAAGTAATAAGAGGGATAAACTTACTGTAGATAGACTTATGATACCTCCATTGTCAGAATATGGTCCATATTACTCTGGTTTTCCTATCAACATGCTTCCGTATGATAGATCTATAGTTGGAACTGCTCACTCTCATCCTAGTGGTGATTCAACACCATCTATAACAGATCTCCATCACTTTATAGGCTTAATAAGTATTATAGTTAGATATCCTTATGATGATGATGATCTATTTGTTTATAATTCAAAAGGGGAATCATTAGAATATAGAATATTATAATATTGAAATCTATTTAGATGGTATATGATTATCTATAAAGTATTGTAAAGAAATTATACTCATATTCAAAGATTATAAACTACTTGGTTTATTTAGAACTTGATAGATAATAAAGTATGGATAGTCAAAGGTATCTAAAGAGTATAGATAAAAAATTAAGAAGGATTAGTTATAAGAAGATAAACATATCATTTAATATAGAAGAGTTAATTACTAATAGGTTAGAATATATACATGCTTTAGATCTCTTTATACGTAAGAAGGTTATAGAAAGGAAGAGAGAGAAAGATAGTATAAGCTCCATAACCGATGGAAAGAATGTTAAGATAATATTTAGAGATGGAATGATATCAAGATATATATGCGAGTGTAATAATGGCATATGTAAGCATATAATAGCTACTTTAATAGCATACGAGAGAGAACAAGAATCATTTTTATATGATATAAATTCTGAATTATCTTACATAATAAATCATTATAAAGATATACTTGAAATGATAAAAGAGAATGAGATTAAAGACGATATAGAACTTTTACAGATTTTGCATTCTTTAATATTAAATAATGATAGTAAAATATTACAGCATCTTATAGCATTAATGTCATTAAATATAATCTCAGCAATAGATAAGAAGTATGATATAGAAGCATTAAGGCTGATAAATGAGAGTATAGGAGATAATATTAATAAAATAATAGGAAAGATTAGATCAAGCGATGAAACTATAAATAAGAATGATAAAGTTGTAAGAAGCTGGGATGATATTATAACGGAGTTGGTAGGGCGAAATGAGATTATCTGATGAGAAGATCTCAAATATATTTGGTGAGTATTCCGTAAAGAAGGAACTTGTGAATATGTTAGGAATAAGCAGAATACCTAGGTTCATTGCTGAATATCTTATATCAAAATTTTATGTTAATGATATATCTAATAGTAAACAGCTATCAGATTTTATAAATGTACATTTTCCAGAGATGAAGGATAAGGATAAAGTGCTACATGAGTTGATGAACAAAGGGAGTTATACATTAATTGATGAGTTTAAAGTAGAGACTATGATATACAAAGAGCGATATAATGTTATAATACCTAGACTTGGTATATATAATGCTAGGATAATTCCTTCTTTACTTGATGATAATATAGAGCTTTTAAGATCCGGTCTATGGGGCATGGCTACTTTGCAATATACTCGTGGTAATGATAAACCAGATGTACTTATCTCGAGATTTACACCTTTTCAAGTCACAAATGTTGATCTTAATGAGTATAATTCAAAGAGATCAATGTTTAGTAGAGAGGAATGGATTGAGTTAATGATAAGAAGTATAGGTTTGAATCCAGATGTTTATGATGAGAAGCAGAGGTTGCTTTTACTCTCTAGACTAATACCATTAGTTGAACCTAACTGTAATATATTAGAACTTGGACCAAAGGCTACTGGTAAGACATATCTATATAGAAATATATCTCATCACACAAGAGTAATAGCTGGTGGGAAGATAAGTGCTCCAATGCTCTTTTACAATATAAATAGCAAAAGTGCGGGAGAGATAGCCTTAAGGGATGCTTTAATATTTGATGAGATAAATAGGATGAGGTTTGTGAATGATGAGATTATTGGCAAACTTAAAGATTACATGGTTGATGGGTTCTTTGAACGTGGACCAAAAAAGGCGTATTCTACATGTTCATTAGTGTTCATAGGTAATGTCGAAGAAGATTCGTTGGATGCGTTGCCAGATTTTATGAGAGATTCAGCATTGTTAGATAGGATTAATGGCTTTATATATGGATGGAATCTGCCAAAGATAAAGCAAAGCAGTGAACATTTGGCAAAAGGTTATGGTATAGTTGCAGATTATCTTTCTCAAATATTCCATCAGCTATATTTAGAGGATTATGATTATATAATTAGAGAGAATGTTAGATTCGATGATCTAACAATTAGAGATGAGAAGTCTATTGTTAAGTTAGGAGCTGGACTTCTAAAGATAATATTTCCAGATAAGAGATTTGAGAGAGAAGATCTAGTACTTTGTATAGAACAAGCAATTATGCTAAGAGAGAATGTTAATAGGTTATTAAGAGATTTAGCGCCGGATGAATTTAAAAAGCGTGATATAAAGTATAAAATAATTTAATTATTATCTTGGAGCTCCTGGAGTTATCTTTATAGCTTTCGGAGGACAAACATTCTCACATGCTAAACATGCTATACAATCAGGTTCTCTAGCAGGTGCTGCTTTTTTTGACGATAATGGATGATTAGGTGTCTCTACCCACTCATATACATTAACAGGACATGCTTCTATACATGCTCCATCTCCTATACATATATCGAAATCTACCGCAACTGCAGTTCCATGTATACCTAGTTTGGTTGGTGGTTCATAAACACCCCAAATCTTATAACCATGTTGAGATTTTGTTACTACTTGTAACTTCTTCATAAACTCTGGATCTATACCCTTTGCACTTGCTTGAGTAGCTGCTGCTTGTGTTTGTACTTTTGCTGCACTTGCTTGAGTAGCTGCTGCTTGTGTTTGCGTCTGTGTAATAGCTACTGATGTTCTTGCTAATGGTGTAAGACCCTCTAATCTTACTCTTGCATCGTCTTCGCCTAACTTCTTCTTCCATACTTCTATTAACTTCTGACCAATTATAGTATTCCTTAGTATAACATCTATAGTCATCTTTGCATTATGATCAGCCTTTTGTCTATAGTTCTTAACCCAATATGCTTCTGGAAAGTTCTCTAATGGTTTAATCTGGTATATAATATCTATAACCTCACCTGTAACTATCTCTACGGTAATTTCCAATTCAGCCTCTTTCCATTCTTCCTTCTTTGATGATATTACATCTCTCTCTTTCCATTTGTATGTTACTAGTATTCTATCGGCAAACTTCTCAACTGTAAAACTTGATTTTAATGCATTAATAACTTGATCTATCTCTTCCTTCTTTGTTAACTCTACAGGCAACCTATATAACCCATATTTATAACCATGTAAAGGATATACTCCTCTCTTAGTAGTCTCTGATAGAACTACATATACCTTATCCTCTAGTAATGCTGACATTACTTTTAAAATATAAACATTTTACATAAATATCTTTCCTAAATTAGGTTAACCTAAATATTTATCTGGACATGTCTCTTCTCTCAACTTTTTATAATACTCTTCCATCTCTATAGCAGATTCTAATACTCTATCTAATGTAAATTTACTTTTAGGGAAGTGCCAGCATATACTTACTTTATGTCTCTTACCATCCATATCAAATATAAACCCTTTATCAACATCACATTCGTACTTCGGATCATACGATCTTTCACTTATAGTTAATCCTCTCTTAGTCTTATCTAGAAGCATAAACTCATCATCAAGCTCATATATCTTATAAAATTGTCCTTTCTTTACAAGTCTGCTCTCATCTATTAACCCTGTTGACACGTTATTATCTTTCAGTTATGGTATTATAAATTTATTTATGTATATTCTCATCATTAAATTTTTTAATCAGAATATATGAGATATAATATGAGTGAGATAGACAGGGATTTTGTAATATGATAGTAAAACGCTATAAAGATGCAAAGATTACTCATCCTATATATGTTATACATGAGCATCATGCAAAGAGATTGCATTGGGATCTAAGATTGTAGATAGATAATGCTTTAAAGAGCTTGTCTATACCAAAAGAACCTAATGATAAGGATAAGAGACTAACAATATAGGTTGAGGATCATCCAATAGAATATGCCTTATTTGAAGGTTATATACCAGAAGGAAATTATGGAGCAGGTCTGGTAAAGATCTGGGATAATGGAACATTTAGCCTAGAGTCATATAAGGCAAATAAGATAGCATTCATAATCAATGGCAAAAAGTTAAATGGTAGATACTGCCTTCTTAACTTCAAACCAAAAGAGAAGAACTGGTTTTCTTATAAAAGATCGTATCAATTAAATAATAATGTCTCTATGTTGATATCATGAGCGTAACACATATTGGTGACTTCCAAAATATAATATCAGTCTATCTAATCAATAAGAGGGTGTTAATAGATCCAGGCACATACTCTATTGCAGAGGATGTATTACATGCCATAAAGAGTAATCATGTTCATTTTGATGATATAAGGTATATAATATTGACACACCTTCATCTAGATCATAGCGGCAATACGTGGTATATGCTAAAACATATACCAAACGCTAAAGTTATAATAAGTTCAAAAGGAGCAAAGTATCTAATAGATCCAACTCAATTAATAGCATCTAGTAGAAGCGTCTTAGGTTCTATAGTAGATAGATGGGGTGAAGTTAGAGCTATAGAGAGCGAGAAGATAATAGGGATTGATGATAATTATACCCTTGATATAGATGGTAGTAGTATAAGATTTATAGAGACTCCTGGTCATGCACCATACCATTTCAGTGCGCTACTTGACGATGTATTATTTACTGGAGATGCTGTAGGTATTAAAGTTAAAGATAGATTGAGGCCAGCAAGTCCATTACCATCATTTAGATTAGATCTAGCTCTTCAATCAATTAAAAAGATCAAAGGATTAAGAGTTAAGAGGTTATACACTCCTCATTTTGGTATAGTTGATGATGTGGATAACTTCCTTGATGAAAATATTTTAGTGTATAAAAGATGGGAAGAGATAATAAAACAAGGATTGAACGATGGTAAGGATGAACAAGAGATTCTCACATTAATAAACAAAGAGTTTGGATATGATGAATTATTGAAGGATGAATTTATAAGCATGTTATTAAGATCTGACTTGAGAGGTTTTATAAAATATTTAAAAAAATAATTACTTCTCTATTGGATTTCTTATCATATTTCCCCATTCAGTCCATGATCCATCATAATTCTTTACATTCTCGTATCCTAAGAGATATTTAAGTACAAACCAGGTATGAGAAGATCTCTCACCTATTCTACAGTAAGCTATAACCTTCTTATCTTTCGTAATACCCTGGCTCTCGTATATCCTCTTTAATTCTTCTATAGGTTTGAATGTCCCATCATCGTTAACTGCTTGAGCCCACGGAATGTTCTTTGCTTTAGGAATATGTCCTCCTCTCTGTGCATGCTCCATTGGATATTCTGGCGGTGCTGTTATCTCTCCACTATACTCCTTAGGTGATCTGACATCTATCAAGACGTAATCTTTGGGATTGGTATCTACTATCCTCTTAACTTCTTCATAATATGCTCTATACTCTTCATGTATAGTACTTACTTTATAGTTAGTTGGTTCAAATGTTGGTATATCTTTAGTATAACTCTTCTTATCCATTTCCCACCTCTTTCTTCCACCATTCATTATTCTAACATCTTCATGTCCATAATATTTGAATACCCAAAATGCAAATGCAGCAAACCAATTATTAAAATCACCATAAAGTATGATTGTTGTATCTCTCTTTACACCAAGCTTACTCATTAACTTCTCAAACTCTTCTTTTGTGAGTATATCCCTTCTCAATTGATCATTGATATCCTTTCTCCACCATATTAAAGCAGCATTCTTTATATGTCCTTCCTCATATGCGTTCTCTGGGTCATAATCTACCTCTAATATCCTTACATCTTTATTATCTATATTCTCTTCAACCCATGACGTATTTACTAACACTTCAGGATGTGCATACATGATGTTAAATGCTCTTCTATTCTATTTAAATACTTTTATGTCTCAAAATCTTAGCAATATATCTTACTCTTCAGCAGAGTTATATGTATAGAAAGAAATAATTTTATTCAAATTATTAAGATATATATGCATGGAGTTTAAGAGAGTAGCTATAGTTACAAGATATGGTAGTAAACTAGCAAGGGATATAGCTAACATAGTAGCTGAATTATTAATAGCAAGAAATTCTCGAGTTTATACTATAAAGCCATTATCCCTATATAATTCAATCGTGTTGGATGAAGGAGATAAGTTGATGGAGAATGATATAGATCTCATCATCGCCATAGGAGGAGACGGAACAACATTAAGGGCAATAAGATGGGTTGATGGAGATATACCAGTCTTTAGTATTAGAATCAAAGGTAGTAGAGGTGTATTAGCTGATGTTAATACAGATAGCATACATGAATCTATAGAGATTATATATTCTAATAAATTTTATATAGATGAAAGGATGAGAATATATGCTATTAGTGATGAAAAATCTTCCATCGCTGCTGTAAATGAGATAATGATAACTAAATCAAGTATGAATTTTACACCTATATATGAGATTGAGATCGATGAGCATATAATAAGAAGCAAGATGGATGGTTTAATACTTGCAACTGCCACTGGATCTAGTGGTTACTCTTACTCATTTGGAGGACCAATATTACATGAGAAGAGCAATGATCTAATAATGACACCTATAGCATCTCTTAATAGGTTACCAACAATAATAATCCCAGACTGTAGTATAAATGTAAGGACAGATAGTGAGTGCGCTATATTTGTTGATGGTCAACATATCTTTAATACCACAAAACCAATAATCGTGAGAAGGTATCACAAGAATGCTAGATTCTTAAGGATAAGGAAACGAGGTTTAACTCATCTTGAAAAACTTGGATACTAAATATATACTAGATTCTACTGCATTCTATGCTGGTTTACCATCCTTACCTATAAAATTTTATACAACTCCCCAAGTTATAGATGAGGTTAAACATATAAAGAGTAGATATGGTTTTATTGATCTCTTAATAGAGACAAAAAGGTTAGAAGTTATTGAGCCAAATGATGAATATTTGCAGAGAGCTAGAGAGTTATCATTTACAAGTGGAGATATTAAGAGTTTATCTAATGCCGATCTCTCGATAATAGCATTAGCGCTATTTCTTAATGCTGAAGTGATAACTAATGATTATGCCATAATAAATGTATTAAGGAATGTTAATAGTAATGTAATAGGTAAGAATATAAGAATAGGTAAGTGGGTAAGACATTGCACCGCATGTAATGTATCATACTCTAGTGTTTATGATATATGTAATATATGTGGCAATAAACTCAAGAAGAGATTAAAGTAATAATAAGTATGTATCATATAATATATACTACATGATACACAAACTTTATTTACATTGTTCAAGAATTGATATCCCATGGCTAGAATAACATATCTAGCAATAGCAGCGATACTAGCAATGAGCGCAGTAATAGCACAACCTACAAAGAGTTATGCAGTAGAAGGTATAGCAGTTAATGATGGAGTAATATCAGTAGGTAATACAGTAAAGATAAAACTAGTAGCAGGTGATTATCCTCTAACAATACCTAATCAACGCTGGTACAAGGTATATGAACCAGACGGTGATAGATGTGTACCTAATGATGCATTAATATCATTCCCATATACTATAACTGTTGGAAATTCTCTAACATTAACATATCCCACTCACTTTGAGCTTGATACAACATATTCTAACGGTGGAGACTTACAATGTACTACAAATGTAACTGGTGAATATGAAGTAGACGTAGATGCAAGAACAACAATTGGCAGTGTAAACTATAAGGTTGACTTTGATGTATCGTTCTTTGTAGTGCCACAAAGCCCAATAGGTGCAGTAGCAATCGTAGGTTCTAGCATAGCAGCATTAGGAGCATTCATGGCATTCAAGAGAAGAAATTAAATAATTTTATCTTTTTTGTTTGTGACAGAATATATTAAATTCTTTATATATTAGTTAATAGTGCGGGGGGTGGGATTTGAACCCACGAACCCCTAAGGGATGAGGTCTCTCTAGCATCTGAGCCTCACGCCGTTGACCAGGCTTGGCGACCCCCGCTAAAAAATTATTTAGTTGACAATCCACCATCTATAACTAGAACTGATCCTGTAACCCAATTCGCTTCGTCTGATGCAAGATACAATATAGCATTTGCTACATCCTCTGGTTCTCCAATCCTTCCCAATGGTTGTGTTGAATTTAAGATTTTTCTTGCTTCCTCATCCTCTAAATATGGTTCTAAGAACTTACTCCTAACAGTGCCAGGACATACTACATTACACCTTATATTATATTCAGCATATTCCAATGCTATACTCTTACTAAACATTATAATACCAGCTTTTGTAGAGTTATACACAGCAAGTGGAACCTTCTCTATAGCCCTCATGCCTGCAACCGATGAAACATTTACTATTGAACCATATCTCCTTTCCATCATAAATGGTAATACACTCCTAGTTACTCTGAATGTACCAATAAGATTAGTATTTATTAATTCATTCCAGAGATCATCTGTAGTCTTATGAAACTCTATAGGATCGTTTGTAAAACCTGCATTATTGATTAAAATATCTATTCTATCAAACCTATTTAATGCTAGATTTATTGCTGCTTGAATCTCTTCTTCGACAGTTATATTTGTCTTGATAGGAAGAGCATCAACAGAGTAATTCTTACTTATCTCGTTCGATAAACTCTCTAATTTGTTTTTATCTCTACCTAACAATATTATTGCTGCTCCTTCTCTAGCAAATAGACGAGTAATACTACTACCTATTGCTCCTGTAGCACCAGTTACTAATGCAACCTTTTTTGCTAATCTCATTATCTTCTTAAGATGAGTAATTATATTTATCTCTATCTTATTCCATATCTAGTTGCTACCTTATTCTCTATTCTAGAGAATATAAAACCATCAACGACTAATCCTATTGTCATTATAATAATCATTACAGAGATTACTTGAGGCATATCGTATACATTCCTTGCAGTTATGAGTAAGAATCCTAAGCCTAGTATAGTTATAAGCATCTCAGCACTTATTAAGCCTCGCCATGCAAATGACCATGCTTGTCTTAAACCACTTATAAGATATGGTAATGCTGCTGGTATTATAACCTCATACATCAATACAAAACCTTTTGCCCCCATGTTAGTTGCTGCTTTTATGTATAGAGTAGGAACATTTCTTATACCAGTATATGTTGTTATTATTACAGAGAATATAGTACTTGCTATTATAACAAATATTATGCTCATGTCATTTATACCAAACCAAATTATAGATAAGGGAACCCATGCAATACTTGGAATAGATTGTAAACCTAAGACCAAAGAGCCAAATGTATCATATAATATCCTATGTTTTGTCATGTAATAGCCTAATGTAAACCCTATTGTTACAGATATTACTAATCCTATTGCTAAACGCATAAAACTAGTTCCTAAAGCATATGCTAAAGAACCATTCGTTATCATAATAATCATACTCTCTCCTACTTGTGACGGAGATGGTAAGACTAATTCTGGAAGGAGATTACTCAAATATATTAATTGCCATGTGATAAGTATTAGAACATAGAATACAACCTTCTTGAGTATTAGATGAGCGTTAATCATTTATTCTCTTCCTTCATTGCTGCTATAACTTCGCTCTTCAATGCATCTAAAATATTGCTTGCATATTTATTGATCTCAGGATCTTCCATAAGTCTAGGCCTTCTATAATCAATCTTGAACTCTTTTTTAATACTTGCTGGTCTATGAGTAAATATTATTACTCTATCCCCTAAGCATACAGACTCTGCTATTGAATGTGTCACAAAGATTATTGTCTTTCTAGTCTTTTGCCACAGTAATTGTAATTCAACTACTAGAAGATCTCTCGTTTGAGCATCCAAAGCTGCAAATGGTTCATCCATAAGTAATACCTCCGGATCCATTACTAATGCTCTTGCTATAGCTACCCTCTGTCTCATACCAATAGATAATTGGTATATATAAGAATCTGCAAACTTATCTAATTGCATTAATCTTAGATAGTGAAGAGCCCTTTCTCTTCTCTTCTCTTTATCTATACCAGCAATCTTTAATCCAAATTCAACATTATCTATCACATTCAACCATGGGAATAAAGCGCCTTCTTGAAATACAACTAGTCTATCTGGATTTGTACCATTGACAGTCTTCCCATCGAGTATTACTTCACCCTCATCTGGTTTCTCTAATCCCGCTACTATATTCAATAATGTACTTTTGCCACATCCTGATGGTCCAACTAGACATACAAACTCACCATCCTCAATTTGTAGATTTATGTTATTAAGAGTCTTAATACTATTATTATGGTGATTAAAGAATTTCGAAACATTCCTCAATTCAAGTTTGGCCATTTCTATCATCCTCCAATATACTTTCTAGCAAAGGTTGATAATAAATATCTGTAATATCTGGTTCATTATTAAATATACCTATTAAATACATCTTTCTAGCAAATGTTGATAATGAATCTAGCATTGGTTCATATGTAAAATCTAACTTGGTTAACGAATCAGCAATAATATCACTTGCTATCTCTTTTTTAGTAACATCTTCTATGTGCCTTTCTACTATTATTGCAGTATCAACTTTATGCTCGTTTATCCACCTAATTGTATCTACATGAACCTGTAATATCCTTTCTACAGCCTCTCTCTCTTTAGTAATAAAATCATCTCTACTTGCTATTACTGTAGTTGCAAATTTACTTCCGTTCCATAACTCTCTTTCGTCAATAAACACTTTACTATTACTATTCTTCAATAATATTGTAGCCCATGGTTCTGCTACCCATGCACCATCTATACTATTCTTTGATAGAAGTATTAATGTCTCACTTCCATGTGCATATAATACATCAACATTACCTCCTTGTGCTTTTGTCTTTAAACCATTCTCTATAAGATAAGAGCGTAATGATACGTCTTGAGTGTTTCCGTAATCAGGAGCTACTATCTTTTTGTTTGCTAGATCTTTAACATCATCTATCTCTAAATCATTTCTAACTATAAACAATGAACCGCCACTTGATGCTCCAGCTATTATCTTGATCATCTTCTCACTCTTAATATGACCTATTATTGCTGGAACAGAGCCAGTATAAGTAATATCTACATTCTTTCCCATTAGAGATTGAATAGCTTCTGTTCCAGAGTTAAATCTTACATATTCTACTTTATATCCTATCTCGTTTAAGGCTTTAGCAAATGATTTATTATATATTGCAACTATTGCTGGAGCATGATTAACATTAGGGAAATATCCTATTCTTACTATCTTCTCATCTTCTTGTAGAGATGTAAAGATTATAGATGCTATTACAATTATTGAGGGTATTATAATTATGAATATATTCATGATTATAATAATAAAACACCGTTATAAATATCTCCCTATGTAAAGAATATATTTATTGCATGATATATTAGTTGTGGTATAGTAATAAGATGGATAATATAGAGAAGATAGCATTATATTCATGTAAAGAGGAGTATAACTCTCATAAAATATATCTTATTCTTTCACAATCTATCTTTACGCCTTCAAATATTAGAAGTAGATTTAAGATAATGGCTGAACAAGAGTATGAACATTACCTCTTTTGGAGTAGATATGTTAGAGGATATGAACCAAAGATATCATATGTAAAGATATTCTTTATAAAACTATTAATACTCTTCATGGGAGCAACATTCATCATAAAGATTTTAGAGAAACATGAATCTAATATAATAAATGAATATAAGCATGTAATGCATCTTTTAGATGAGGAAGAGAAGCATAAACTTGAGATAATAATAGATGAGGAAGAGAAGCATGAGGATGAATTTACAAAAGATCTTAATGAAGCAAGAGTAAAGTATTTAGGATTTATAGTATTAGGTTTGTCAGATGCTTTAATAGAGATAGCTGGTATACATGCTGGTACTTTAGGTGCTTATACTGATACGTTTAAAGCTGGGTTAGCTGGATTAATAGCTGGTGTTGCTGCAAGCATAGCAATGGCATCAGCAGCATATAATCAGGCTAAGCAGAATGAAGTTATAGGCAAACCAGTTACAGCTGCAATGTATACTGGCATAGCATATATCTTAACAGCTTTACTATTAGCATTTCCTTATTTTGTAATACATGATATTATAGAAGCGTTATTAGCGTCATTAATAGTATCTATAGGTATTCTTGCATACATCTCTCTCTACTCATATATACTTTATAATAGAAATTTTTTTAGAGAATTAGGAGAGACTAGTGCAATAATATTTGGAGCAACATTAGCATTATATATTTTTGGAGATTTGATAGGTGAGTATCTAGGTATAACACCATAATATAGATATTATAATAATTAGGGTTAACTAATTCTAAAACAGTGTTATATAGTTAGCATACAGTTTAAATATTTTAATTTACTAATATTAAGTGGTGAAATAGATGCCAGTAGCAATATTACCAGATGTAGACGAGCAGACATGCATAGGTTGTGCACTATGTGTAGAGATCTGCACCGCATTAGGACCAGATGTATTAAGAGTAAAACCAGTTGAGGGTTGGAAGAGAGGTAAAGCCTTTGTCTTCTACCCAGAGAGATGCATCTCTGACGGAGCATGCGTCGGTGTTTGTCCAACAAAAGCAATATTCTGGATGAGACCAATGGAATATACACCAGGACAACCTCTACCATTACACAAGTTTGGTAGATTCACCAAAGGTTGGGCCGAGGGATAAAATCTACAAACTCTTATTTTTTGATTTATATTCATAAATTATATATATCATACCTAATAGTATTTATAAGATAAATTCTCATCAAGATTCAATGAGAGCATATATAGAGATAAAGATAGAAGCAGGAAGTAACATCGTAAATATAGTTAATGCTTTAAAGAACATAGAAGGAGTTAAAGATGTATATGCAGTTACCGGACATACAGATATACTTATGAGTATAGATTCAACAGATCTATCTACACTTGCAGAGATTATAACACAAAAGATACATGCAATAAGGGGAATAGCAAACACAGAGACTATGATCTGTGTAGAATAATCATAATCTTTTCTTCCTTCTTAACCCAAAACTTACAATTAATACCAAAACTCCTAATGCTGCTAATATACCTCCTAGTTGTGAAGCCATTCTCCATTGAGAGAATGTTTCTAATGGTCCTATGTTTGATAGATTTGTGAATGTTAGACTAAGAGCTGCACCTACTGCTATCATACTAACTCCAATTAACGTAAATCTCCAATCCATATATTATTATCTATTCTATATATTCATAAATAATTTACTAGTATATTTGTATTCTTTATTAGACCTTTGTTATACGCTAGCTCTAGCATCTTTCTTATTGAATATTCTCCATTACCAATATCTATTGTTAGATTATTAACATACATATTAACAAACCTTTTAAGAGTAATCTTATCTACTCCTCTTCCATATTTACTAGCATATTCTATTGCTTCATCTTGATTCTCTAAAGCATAAAGAATAGATCTCTTTAACGTATAATCTATCCTTCTTATAACATCTATACCCAATCTTTTACTTGCAATGTTTATACCTAAAGGTAGAGGAAGTGCTGTTATACTATTCCAGAATTCTGCAAGATCTAATACTTTGATCAAATTATATTTATTATAAGTTATCTGTAATTCATGTATAATTAAACCAGCATCTACTTCATCATTTATAACAGCATCAATGATCTTATCAAATCTCATCTCTATTCCATTAAATTCACTAATTGCAAGTTTTAGTAGTAATGTAGCACTTGTTAGAGAACCAGGTATTGCTATCTTCGCTTTTTTTAAATCTATCTTATTCTTTGCTATTACTATTGGTCCATAACCCAATCCAAAACTAGCGCCTGCTCTTAATATGATATAGTCATGAGTATAAGCATAAGCATGAACAGAGACAGCTGTAACATCTAATTCGTGATTTAATGCACGTTTATTAAGAGTGTCTATATCTTCTATAACATGTTCAATCTCAAAGTCATGATCGATTTTATTCATGCTCATTGCATAGAACATAAACGCATCATCTGCATCTGGTGTATGTCCAACACTTATCTTCATATATTAGCATCACTAAAATCCCTATTAAATACCTAATATATTACCTCAGTAATCATGTATATACTAATCTAGTATGATATTTAAGATGATTATTGTTGTTTTAGATTATGATTATAATGGATATGGATCCAGGGATAGATGACGCTATAGCATTGATACTAGCGTTACGAGCAGGTAAAGTAGATGCTATAACTACAGTTTATGGAAATGTTGAGGTTGAGCAGAGTAGTATTAATGCACTAAAGATACTCGATGCATTAAATTATGATATACCAGTGTATAAAGGAGCTAGTAAACCATTGATTAGAGAAGCAGTATATGCAAAGGAGATACATGGTTATGATGGAATTGGAGAATCTAATCTATATACAAATAGAGTACCATTACCAATAAAGATGATAAAACTAGATAATCACACTATAATAGCAACTGGACCACTAACCAATCTAATTAATAGTAATGCTAGATTCTATATAATGGGCGGTATTTATAATCATAAACAGAAAGGCAATATTACATGTGATGCCGAGTTTAACTTTTATTCTGATCCAGAGGCTGCAGATCTTGTATTAAAGAAAGATGTAGTTGCATGTGGGTTAGATCTAACACTTGAACCTAAATGCGTTATTGATCACGACTTTATGGATATATTGTATGCTATAAACACACCATCTGCTAGATTGGCATATAAGATCTTAAAATATCCAATAAATAAGTTTGGTTTATTTCATTTGCACGATGTATTTGCATTATTTGCGTATATAGCAGAAGATATCTTTGAGTATAAGAGGCTTAAAGTTAGAATGGATAATACAAAAAGAGGTAAATGTCTTATTGAAGAAGGTGGCAATGTTAAAGTATGTATATCTATAGATACTGAAGCATTTAAGAAGTTATTATTAGAGTTGCTCAAGTAAACTTTATCTCCTTATAGATGCTCTTTACTCTATGATCTGTTAGATATCTTCTTATCTCATCATATGTAGGACTATCTCTTGCTCCATATCTTGTAGTTTTTAACGCAGCTGCTATATTTGCTGCAAATATAGATTCTATTTCACTATACCCCTTTAACAGTAGGGCACTAAATACTCCAGTAAAAGTATCTCCAGCTCCTACACTACTTATACTCTTCATATTAAAGAGAGAAAGGTCCATTGTTGGTACAAATATCTGTTTATCGTTATGAGCAAATATACACCCTTTATTACCACGAGTTACAATGATTTTACCAAATTTATTAGATAATATCTTTGAAGATACGATAGCGTTATTATTTGTTAGGTTCATCGCCTCATGTTCATTTAATATCACAAAATCAGCCCTCATTAGACTATCCTCTAGCTTATCTAAACCATGTTTTGTTAATAACGCTGGCATAAATATCACTTTCTTTCCTCTCTCATATGCTAAATCTATCAATCTCTCTGCTACTTCAAGTAATGGATCTATCACTATCACTATCTCTGCATCATTAATTCTATCACTTATCCTCTCTATATCATTTATATCTAACATGAAATTTGCTCTCTTGTATGTATAAATTATATTCTCACCATTTTTATCAATAATTATATATGCTTGACCAGATTGAGTGTCCTTTCTAAATATCAATGATGTATCTATGCCATCTTTAGTGAAAGTTGAGAGATGTTTATCTGCAATTTCGTCATATCCAAGAACTCCAATAATTCCTACACCATTGATGATCTTTGCAGCTGCTACTGCTGTATTTCCTCCTTTTCCACCTGCTAAACTCATAACATTATTTGCTTTAACCTCTTCTCCACTCTTTGGAAATTCGTCTACAAATATTATTGTATCCCAATTTATTGAACCGCACACTAATAATTTTAGCATAAAGTAATTAGTATACATCTTGATATATCTCTTTATAGCAATACTTAATTATGATATCTTTATTAGAGATATAAATGACTAGATTTGCTCTTGTACAATTAGAAGAGTATGAAGAAAGAGAGCGTGCGTTAGAACATGCTATAGGACAGATAGAAAAAGCAATTAATATGGAGGCAGAATTTATATGCTTACCAGAGAAATGGTATAAAAGAGAGATAACTTCTACAGAATTATCCATATTTATTGAATTCTCAAAAAATATCTGTATAATACCTGGATCTTTTATAGAAAATATAGAAGGCGAATATTATATATCGTCACCAGTTATATGTAATGGTGAGATAATAGGAAAACAATTAAAGATACATCCTTTTATAAGTGAGAAAGGTTATGTAAAGAGTGGTAATAAACTTGCTGTATTTGAGTATAATAATATAAAATTCGGTATAGTTATATGTCATGATATAGTATTTCCGGAGATCTCACGAAGACTAGCATTAAAAGGTGTAGATGTAATCTTCTCTCCATCGAAGATATATGATAATGGAATATATCCATGGCATATATATTTACAAGCAAGGGCATTAGAGAATAGGTTAGCAATAGTTGCACCAAATATATGTAATGATGGATTTGGAGGTAGAAGTATGATAGTAAGATTATCTTATAATGAAAGATTAGATATAGCAGAGACTGATATAGTTCAAGCATCTACTAATGCAGAACAGATACTTGTAAGTGATATAAACCTTGAATCACTTAGAAGAATAAGGAGTATTAGAATGAATGAGTTAAGGAATGATTATTCTCTAATGTAAAGGATAATTTTTATATTCATTATGTAGAGTATCTGTAATGCAAAGCATTAACTTAAAGACAAAGATAGAATCGTCATCTATACATACGCTCTCTCTAGAGCCATCTTTACTTCTCTCAGCAACTTATGATGGCGAGAAGAATTTAGCGTTGTTAAAATTCTATAATCATCGAGATAAGAGGATCTATCATTGGTATGATAATACTGCTCATAAACCTTATTGTTATGCTATGTTGGATGAAGAAGAGTTTGATAAGATAAGGAATAAGAAAGGTGTATTAAACATAGAGAAGATAAAAAAGTTTGATGCATTAAGAGACAGGGAAATCATAGTTGATAAGATAATAGCAGATAATCCATTAGTTATAGGCGGTAGAGAAGATAGTATCAGAGAAGAGATAAAGAATGTATGGGAAGCCGATATAAAATATTATGAGAATTATCTTTATGATAGACAATTGATTCCAGGTGCATATTATAGCATAAAGGATGATACTATCATACCATATTCGTATAAAGTACCAGATCAAGTAGATCTAGCATTAAAGAGTCTTTTATGGGATAAGATCAAGGACAGTAAGATCTTCGATGAAGAGAGAAATTATATCATGGAATGGGCTAGATTACTTAATCAACCTACAATAGATATTAGACGAGTAGCGATGGACATAGAGGTTGCTACAGAAGAGGGAAGAATACCTGATGCTAAGAGAGCAGAGAACGAGGTTATAGCAGTATCGTTTGTAGGTGATGATATTAAAGAAGTATACGTATTGAATAATAAAAATTCTAAAGGTGATAATAAACCAGAAGATATAGATATTATAATAGTTAATAGTGAGAAAGAGTTGTTATTAAGGGTATTTGACAGAATGTTAGATTATCCTATGTTAATAACTTTCAATGGAGATGATTTTGATCTACCATATCTGTATCATAGAGCAAAGAACAAGGGTATAGAGAGTAATGAAATACCTATACGACTGCAAAGGGAAGGAGGTAGACATGGTTCAGCAACTCTAAAACATGGAGTTCATATAGATCTATACAAAACCTTCACAAATAGATCTTTGCAAATCTATGCATTCAGCAATAAGTATACAGAACATACACTTAATGCTGTAAGTGAAGCTCTTATTAATGAATCAAAGATAGAGTTTGATGGTTCTATAAATGATCTGCCATTATATGAACTTGCAAAATATTGTTATAATGATGCAAGACTAACATATAAATTAACTACATTTAATGATAATCTACTTATAAAATTATTAATAATAATCTCTAGAGTTGCTAGAATGCCTATCGAGGATATATCTCGGATGGGCGTATCACAATGGATAAGGAGTATGCTTTATTTTGAACATAGAAAGAAGAATTTACTTATACCAAGGAAAGATGAACTTGATGCAAAGAGCATCGCTACTACAACAGCAATAATCAAGGATAAGAAGTATAAAGGTGGATTTGTAGTTGAACCACGTGCTGGTGTACACTTTAATGTAGTTGTATTAGATTTCGCTAGTCTATATCCGAGCATAATCAAAGTTAACAATCTCTCATATGAGACTGTAAGATGCGTGCATGAAGAATGTAAGATAAACTCTATACCTGAAACAGAGCATTGGGTATGTAAAAAGAGAAAGGGATTAGAATCATTACTTATAGGTTCATTAAGAGATTTAAGAGTTAACTATTATAAACATATATCAAAAGATAATACTTTACATGAAGAAGAGAGAGCTTTATACAAAATTGTTAGTCAAGCATTAAAAGTTATACTTAATGCTAGTTATGGAGTTATGGGTGCAGAAATATTCCCTCTCTACTACCTTCCTGTAGCAGAGGCTACAGCATCTATTGGAAGATATACAATAACAAGAACTATTGAAAAGTGCAAAGAACTGGGGTTAGAGGTTGTTTATGGTGATACAGACTCTCTCTTCTTGAAGGGTGTAAAGAAAGAAGATATAGAGATAATCTCGTCATGGGTTAAGAATGAGATGGGTGTAGATTTGGATATAGATAAAACTTATAGATACGTTGTATTTAGTGGGAAAAAGAAGAATTATTTTGGAGTTATGAATGATGGGAGTGTAGATGTTAAAGGGTTAACAGGTAAAAAAAGCCATACACCGCCATTCATAAGGAATGCATTTTATGACGTTATAGATAAACTTGGTAAAGTAACAAATGAAAAAGATTTCGAGATTGCTAGAAATGAGATAATGAAGATAATAAGAGATGATGTTAAGAGATTAAAGGAAAGATCCATACCATTAGAAGAACTTACATTTAACGTTATGATTAGTAAAGCACCACATGAATATAAAAAGACCATACCACAACATATAAGGGCGGCACAATTATTAGAGAAACATAGAGAGATCAAAGCAGGAGAAATAATCTCGTACATAAAGACTATAACGCCCCCAGGAGTAAAACCTATAGAACTAGCAAAAGAGAATGAGATAGATGTAGATAAGTATCTTGAAGCTATGAGAAGTACATTTGATCAGATACTAGCTGCTTTAGGTTATGAGTTTGATACATTACTAGGTGCAACAAAACTTGAAGATTTCT